>NZ_JBITGU010000005.1:0-838139 GCF_044457355.1 Nonomuraea sp. NPDC050556
CAAAGGAATCCGTCATATACATGACGGGGTTGTGCATCATGCACTGGCTTTTAACACACTGTTGAGTTCTCAAGAAACGGACGCGTACACCCGCTAACCGATCAGGTGGCATTTCGTTCCGTTGTGTCTCTATTCTCGCATTCGGCCTGGTCAGTGTCAAATTGACGCTGCCGGACATTTGTGCGGGAATTTCGACCACCCCGTTTCCGGGGCAACCCCTCTAACTTACCAGCCTTCCAACCGGTTAGCGAACCGATCTTCAGGACTGCCGAGTTTCAGGGAGCCGATGGTGCGAACCATGCCAAAGTCACCAGAGTGAAGAGGATGGTTGCGCCGCACCTTGTCGGCTCCTAAACATTAGCAGCGCCCCCCGAGTGCTCGGGACGACTCACGGCCACAGAACGATCACGGCCGAACATAGACTCGCCACGTGAGCAGCAACACGCCGCCTGTGGCGAAGAAGGTTCCTACCGAGCGCACCCATCACGGCGACACCGTGATCGACGAGTACGCCTGGCTTACCGATAAGGACGACCCGGACACGGTCGCCTACCTGGAGGCGGAGAACGCCTACCTCAAGGAGAACACCGCCCACCTCGGAGAGCTGCAGGAGCAGATCTTCCAGGAGATCAAGGGCAGGACGCAGGAGACGGACCTCTCCGTACCCAGCCGCAAGGGCTCCTGGTGGTACTTCTCCCGCACGGAAGAGGGCAAGCAGTACGCCGTCTCCTGCCGCGTCCCCGCTGAGGGCGACACCCCGCCCGAGATCAAGCCAGGCGCGAGCCTGCCCGACGAGGAGATCCTCCTCGACGGCAACGCCCTGGCCGGCGACAGCGACTTCTTCGCCGTCGGCACCAGCGCGCTCACGCCTGACGCCACGATGCTGGCCTTCTCCACCGACTACAAGGGCGACGAGCGCTTCACCCTGCGCTTCAAGAACCTGGAGACCGGCGAGCTCCTCGACGACACCATCGAGAACGTCTTCTACGGCGGCGCCTGGTCGGCCGACGGCACCACGTTCTTCTACACCCGCGTCGACGACGCCTGGCGCCCGTTCCAGGTCTACCGCCACACCCTCGGCTCCGACGACGACGTCCTGGTCTACGAGGAGCAGGACGAGCGCTACTGGGTCGGCATCGGCCTGACCAGGAGCGAGAAGTACCTGGTCCTCGGCGCGGGAAGCAAGATCACCAGCGAGGTGCGCCTGCTCGACGCGGCCGACCCCACGGGCGAGTTCCAGGTCGTACGGCCGCGCACCACGGGCGTCGAGTACGGCATCGAGGACGCGGGAGACCACTTCCTCGTCCTGCACAACGAGAACGCGGAGAACTTCGAGCTGGCAACCGCTCAGAAGAACGAGCCGGGCACCTGGACCCCGCTCATCGAGCACCGCGCCGACACCAGGCTCCTGGAGATCGACGCCTTCGAGACCCACGCGGTGCTGCACTTCCGCCGCGACGGCCTGACCGGCATCAGGGTCCTGCCCAACGACGGCGACGCCTACGAGATCGAGTTCCCCGAGCCCCTCTACGACGTCTCCCCCGCAGGCAACCCCGAGTTCTCCACCAACCGCCTGCGCCTGGGCTACACCAGCATGGTCACCCCGCCGTCGGTCTACGACTACGACCTGGCCACGCACGAGCTCATCCTGCTGAAGCAGCGCGCGGTGCTCGGCGGCTACGACCCGGCCGACTACGAGCAGACCCGCGAGTGGGCCACCGCCGAGGACGGCGTCAGGGTGCCGATCTCCATCGTGAAGCGCAAGGACGCCGCCACGCCCGCGCCGACCGTCCTGTACGGCTACGGCAGCTACGAGACCTCGATCGACCCCGGTTTCTCCGTCGCCAGGCTCTCGCTGCTGGACCGCGGTTTCGCCTTCGCCATCGCGCACGTGCGCGGCGGCGGCGAGATGGGCCGCCACTGGTACGAAGACGGCAAGATGACCCACAAGAAGAACACCTTCACCGACTTCGTGACCGCGGCGAAGCACCTGAAGAAGGGCTTCTCCAGCAAGGTCATCGCGCGCGGCGGCTCTGCGGGCGGCCTGCTGATGGGCGCCATCACCAACCTCGCCCCTGAGGAGTTCGCCGGCGTGGTGGCCGAGGTGCCGTTCGTCGACGCGCTCAACACCATCCTCGACCCGTCGCTACCGCTGACCGTGATCGAGTGGGACGAGTGGGGCGACCCGCTGCACAACGCGGACGTCTACGCGTACATGAAGTCGTACACGCCGTACGAGAACGTGGACGGCCGGTCGTACCCGCCGATCCTCGCCATCACCAGCCTCAACGACACCCGGGTCATGTACCACGAGCCGGCCAAGTGGATCGCCAGGCTGCGCGCGACGGCGCAGGGCGGGCCGTTCCTGCTCAAGACCGAGATGGGCGCGGGGCACGGGGGTAGGAGCGGGCGTTACGACTCCTGGCGCGAGGAGGCGTTCGCGCTTTCCTGGATCATCGAGAGGGGCACCGCATGACGTACACGGCAGCGGAAGACAGGTACGAGCGCCAGCCGTACCACCGCAGTGGCAGGAGCGGGCTGAAGCTGCCCGCCGTGAGCCTGGGCCTGTGGCACAACTTCGGCGACGACCGGCCGATCGAGAACTCCCGCCAGATCCTGCGCCGCGCGTTCGACCTGGGCGTGACGCACTTCGACCTGGCCAACAACTACGGCGTGCCGTACGGCTCTGCTGAGCGTAACTTCGGCACGATCTTCGCCCAGGACTTCGCGCGGTACCGAGATGAGCTCATCATCTCGTCGAAGGCGGGCTACGACATGTGGCCGGGGCCGTACGGCGAGTTCGGCAGCAGGAAGTACGTGCTGGCCAGCCTCGACCAGTCGCTCCAGCGCATGGGTCTCGACTACGTCGACGTCTTCTACAGCCACCGGCCCGACCCGGAGACGCCGTTCGAGGAGACGATGGGCGCGCTCGACCACGCGGTCAGAAGCGGCAAGGCGCTGTACGCGGGCATATCCAACTACTCAGCCGAGCAGACGGCGCAGGCCGCGCGCATCATGCGCGAGCTCGGCACGCCGCTGCTGATCCACCAGCCGTCCTATTCCATGATCAACCGGTGGATCGAGGACGGCCTGCTGGACACCCTGGAGGAGGCGGGCATGGGGTGCATCGTGTACTCACCGCTCGCCCAGGGCCTGCTGACCGACCGCTACCTCAAGGACGTGCCCAAGGACTCGCGGGCCGCCACCAGCCGGTTCCTGTCGAAGGAGCAGGCGGAGGCCGACCGGGAGCTGGCGAGCAGCCTCAACGAGCTGGCCGAGCAGCGTGGGCAGTCGCTGGCTCAGATGGCGTTGGCGTGGGCGGGCAGGGACCCGCGGGTGACGAGCGTCCTCATCGGCGCCTCCAGCGTGAAGCAACTGGAGGACAACATCGCGATGGTGGACGGCCCGCCGTTCACGGAGGACGAACTGGCGGCCATCGACAAGCTCGTGAGTCCGACTCCGTCGGACTCACGAGCTTAAAAGGCTGTGTTTATTGGTTCACTCGCTTCGCTCGCTCACAGGGCCTCGTGCCGCTGGAGATAGGTGAACGACGCCCATCCGGGCAGGACGGGCAGCCAGAAGGTGAGCAGCCGGTAGAGCAGCACCGCCGAGGTGGCCAGCTCTGCCGGCAGCCCAGCCACGGTCAGGCCGCCGATGAGCGCGGCCTCGACCGCGCCCAGCCCGCCGGGTGTGGGCGCGGCGGAACCGATGGCGTTGGCCGCCAGGAACACCACGGCCACGGCGGTGAAGCTCATGTCGCCGCCGAACGCAAGCACGCACGCGTCGAGGCAGGTCACGAAGGCGATGGTGAGCAGCAGCGTGCCGCCGAACCCCTCGAGCATCTTGCGCGGCGACTGCAGCACGTCGAGCAGCCGCGGCAGCACGTTGGTGAACAGCGACCTGGTGCGCTTGGTGATGATCCTGCGCAGCGGCGGCACCCCGAGCACCACCACCACGAGCACGCACACACCGAGCATCACGAGGACCAGCGTGCGCGACGGCGTGAACGACGTGGCCGTGTTGGACCCGGTCACGTAGGCGAAGAGCAGCAGCAACGCGATGTGGAAGACGAGCCCGACGAGCTGCGAGGCCCCCACGCTGGCCAGGGCGAGCGTCGGCGGGACGCCGCGCTTCTGCAGGTAGCGGGTGTTGATCGCGACGCCGCCCACGGCCGCCGGTGCCACCAGCTTCACGAACGACGAGGCGAACTGCACCAGCAACGTGCGCCCGAACGGCAGCGCGGCGGGCACGAACCCCCTGATCATCAGGGTCGCGGCCACGAAGCTCACCCCGGAAGCGATCAGCGCGACCCCCGCCCAGCTCCAATTGGCCGTGGTCACGACCTGGCCCAGGTTCACCTTGCTCAGCTGGGAGAACAGGATGTAGGCGGCGAACGCGCTGGCGATGATCGTGATCAGCGTGCGCGGCTTGAACCGTTCGAGCCGCACCTCCTCGACCTCGGCCTGCGGCTTCAGCGCGACGATGCGCTCGCGGATGGCCGGGAGCAGTTCCTTGTCCTTGGCCACCGCCGACCGCGTCTCGCGGGTGAGCGCGATGCGTTGCAGAAGCGGCAGCGACCCGGCCAGGGTGTCCGGCCCGAGGATGGCCGCAGCGGCGGCGACGGACCGCTCGGCGCCGACCCTGATCGCCAGGTAGGTCAGCAGTTGCGCGATGTCGAGGCGGAGCAGCAGGTCGCCAGCGGCGATCTCGCCGCTGCGCGCGTCCATGAGGACGACCCGGCCGGCCCGGTCGAGGTGGATGCTGTCGCCGATGAGCCGCCGGTGGGCCAGCCGCTGGACCTGCAGCAGCATGACCTGCTCCCAGATCTGGGCGAGCAGGTCGTCGTCGATCTCGTCGTCGGGCACGTCGTCGAGCGGCCTGGTCTCGATGTGCTCGTAGGCCAGCAGCGCCGCCTCGGTGCCGATCTCGCTGGTGCCCAGCAGGCGCGGCGTGGACGCCCCGGCCGCCTGCGCCGCGTAGGCCATCAGCGCCTCGCGCTCCAGCTCCGCTCTGAGCGAGCGGATCGCCCGCCTCCTGGTCTCGGAGTTGAGCCTGATCCGTCGCCACAGCCGGTACGGCAGGCCGGCGACCTGCCGGTCGCGGTCGAGCACGGTGACGTCGAGGCTGCTGCCGTCCTTGAGTCCTACGGCGTAGCGCCTGCTGCCCTGGTGGTCGTCGTCGATCCGGCGGGCGGAGACCGGCGAGAACGACAGCTTGCGCAGGGCCGCGATCACCGCGTTGCCCGGCGGCCTGGTGTTGGGGCTGCCTACGCCGTACAGCGTGCCGTACCCGATGGCCATGCCGGTCAGGATGGTCACGATCGCGCTGGGAAGGGTGATCTGCTTGCCCGAGTAGAGGGCGAGCAGGTCGAGGCTCACGGCCAGCCACATGCAGGCGCGCCACGTGGGGCGCCTGGAGATGCGCACGGCGGTCGCGTAGGCGATCACGGAGGTCAGCAGCGTGTTGAGCGGCTCCGCGCCCGCGCCGACGAGGAGCTGGCGCAGGTCGTCCGGGCCGCTGGGCGAGACCAGCCACTCGCCGACGAGGAACGAGCCGACCATGCCGATGATGGCCGCGATGAGCCCTTCGGCCACCCGCAGCCCGTCGCGGTGGAAGACCCGCTCGACGGCGAAGGCGGCAGGTACGGCGAGCACGGCCGCGCCACCGACGAACGCGGCGACCCGGCTCAGCACCTCGGGCAGGAACCTGGTGCCGACGGTGACGTCGGCCTCGAGCCCGTTGAGCGTCTGCTTGGCGACGAGCGCGAGCAGGACGACCGCGGACAGCGACACCAGCGTGGCCAGGAAGCGCAGGAGATCGGAAGGACGGCGCAGCCGTTGGGGCAGCAGCGGTTCGACGACGAAGACGACTTCGTCGGCGCGCGCGCCACTCACGGCTGGATCCCCCTCCGAGAGGTCCGCCGCTTTTTCACGATCTCTGATATTCGCCACCGACAGCGATTCTGCACCTTCTCCAGCCAAGCGTGCGATCTTTAACCTCTAGTGTCCCCAATCGTCACCGCAGTCATCGCACCGGGTAAGGACTCTGCCAGGCGCGTTGTGCCGTCGGCTCACCGGGTCCGCGTATTGGCGACGCTTTCTCCATGCTCACTCACGCGTTGCTTGCCCTGGCCCTTCTGACCCCGGGCGACCTGCTCGTCGAGGCGGTCTCCACCGAGAACGTGCTCGGTCATCTGCAGGCGCTGCAGGCGATCGCCGACGCCAACGACGGCAACAGGGCGGCGGGCACGTCCGGTTACGACGCGTCGGCCGATTACGTGGCCGCGAAGCTGCGCCGCGCCGGTTACCAGGTGACCATGCAGCCGTTCGAGTTCCCCTTCTTCAGGGAGCTCGCCCCGGCCTCGCTGGGGACGACCCTGATCTACTCCGGCAGCGGCGACGTGACGTCCGCCCCCCAGCGAGCAGGCACTGGCTGTACGGCGGGCGAGTTCAAGGGGTTCGCCAAGGGGCGGATCGCGCTGGTCAAGCGCGGTGAGTGCAGCTTCGCCACGAAGGCGGACGCGGCGGTCGAGGCGGGCGCAGCCGCGGTCGTGGTGGTCAACAAGCGCGGGCCGTTCATGGGCAGCCTGGACGGGCCGGTGAGCATCCCCGTGGTGGGCGTCGACGCCAAGGACGGCACGCGGGTGGCCAAGCTCGACCAGGTCAGGGTGTTCACCAAGACGATCAGCGAGATGCGCACCACGCACAACGTGATCGCCGACCGTCCGGGGAAGGGCAAGGTCGTGATGGTCGGGGCGCACCTCGACTCGGTGCAGGACGGCCCGGGGATCAACGACAACGGCTCGGGGAGCGCGGCGACACTGGAGATCGCGCTGCAGGCGGCCCGGCTGCATCCGTCGCGGCCGGTGCGTTTCGCCTGGTGGGGGGCCGAGGAGGAGGGGCTGCTCGGGTCGACGCACTACGTGGCGAGCCTTTCCGAGGAGGAGCGGGCGAGGATCAAGCTGTACCTCAACCTGGACATGGTGGCCTCGCCCAACGCGACCTTCGGGATCTACGACGGGGACGACTCCGACAAGACGGGCGCAGGGCCCGGGCCGAAGGGGTCGGCGCGGATCGAGCGCGCCTTCGAGAAGTACTTCACCCGGCAGGGCCTGCCGTACATGGGGACGGACTTCACCGGCAGGTCGGACTACGGGCCGTTCATCGAGGCGGGGATCCCGTCCGGCGGGCTGTTCACCGGTGCGGAGGAGGAGAAGACGCATGAGGAGGCCAAGAAGTTCGGCGGGGCGGCGGGCAACCCGCAGGACGGCTGCTATCACCAGGCGTGCGACACGATCCAGAACGTCGACGAGGAGGTACTCGGGGTCATGACCGAGGCGACGGCTTCCGCACTAGAAACTTTTGCGTGGCGATAAATCAGAAGAATCACCAGTTTCTCGGGCACCAGTAGTCATGTATGTCGCACCGTTAAGGACATGAACGTAAAAGACTGGATCGCAAGCGCATCCGCGTCAGGGTGAGCGAGGTGCCCGCCATTGACCTGCCCGTCATCCCGGGTGCGACGGTGGTGGCGGTCAAGACGAAGTTGCCGCGCGGTCTTTGGGGGGTGAACACGGCTGGCGAGATCATGGTGACCGTCGTCCAGTCGGGCTCCCTGATCATGCAGACCTACGTCGACACGTTCGGTCACGTGGCGGAGGGGGCCAGGACGTTCAGCGAGGAGGCGTGGGGCAGGGCAACGGACAAACTCGGCCATTCCGGGTGAATCATCTACTCTGATGTCATGCTGAAGGTGCTCGGGGCCTGCCCGCTCGACTGTCCAGACACGTGCTCGTGGATCGTCACCGTCGAGGACGGCAAGGCGGTCAAGATGCGGGGCAACCCCGACCACCCCTACACCCGCGGCGCCCTCTGCGTGAAGGTGAACCGCTACCTTGAACACACCCAGGCGCAGGATCGCATCCTGTATCCGCTCCGCCGTACCGGGCCCAAGGGCTCCGGGCAGTTCGAGCGGATCACCTGGGAAGAGGCGCTCGACGAGATCTCCGTACGGCTCCGCCAGATCGTCGACGAGCACGGCGGCGAGGCCATCTGGCCCTACCTCGGCACCGGCAGCCTCGGCTACCTCCAAGGCGAGGAAGGCGTCGCGGGCCGCAGGTTCTGGAACGTGCTCGGCGCCTCCAAGCACTGGCTCAACATCTGCTCGTCCGCCGGCGGCGCCGGGCTCACCCGCACCAACGGCACCCCCGCGGGCATGGACCCGGAGAACTTCGCCCAGTCCAAGCTGATCCTCCTGTGGGGCACCAACACGCTGACCACCGGCCACCACCTGTGGAAGTTCATCCAGGACGGCAGGGCCAACGGCGCGCACGTGGTCGCCATCGACCCCATCCGCACCCGTACGGCCGACCAGGCGGACGAGCACCTCGCGATCCGCCCAGGAACCGACGCGGTGCTCGCCCTCGCCCTGCTCAATGTGGTCCTGGACGAGGGCACGCAGGACGAGGAGTTCCTGCGCGAGCACACCGAGGGCTGGGAGAGCTTCCAGGAAGAGATCCGGAAATATCCGGTCGAGAAGGCCGCCGAGATCACCGGCATCCCCGCCGAGTCCATCCACAGCCTGGGGATGAAGCTCGCCCACACCAGGCCGACCGCCATCCGCGCCACCCAGGGCATCCAGCGCCACAAGGGCGGCGGCACCGCCCTGCGGACGATCGCCGCGATCCCCGGCGTCACCGGCGACTGGCGCCACCCCGGCGGCGGCGTCGCCTACTCCACCAGCGGCCACGTGCACTTCGACATCGACATGCGCGACGACCTGCTCGCCAAGCCGGTGCGCACGCTGACGATGACCAAGCTGGCCTCGCAGCTCGAATCGGTCAAATGCCTGTGGGTGTACGGTGCCAACCCGCTCGGCTCCACCTCCGACACCAACACGATCAGGCAGGGCCTCCAGCGCGAGGACCTGTTCACGGTCGTCATGGAGCAGTTCCCCACGGACACCGTCGACTACGCCGACATCGTGCTCCCCGCGACCATGCAGACCGAGCACGCCGACCTGCACGCCGGCTACGGCCACCTGTACCTGCTGTGGAACGAGCCCGCCGTGGAACCGGCCGGTGAGGCCCTGTCCACGACGGAGACGTTCCGCCGGCTGGCCGCGCACATGGGGATGACCGAGCCGTCGCTCTTCGACTCCGACCTGGAGCTGACCGAGCAGCTGCTGTCCAGCGGCCACCCGTCGCTGGAGGGCATCACCCTCGACCGCCTGCGCAAGGAGGGATGGGTGCGGATGAACTACCCCGAGCCCTTCGCACCCTTCGCCGAGGGTTTCCCCACCCCGAGCGGGCGGCTCAGGTTCCCCCCGCCGGACAAGGCCTACGTGCCGCCCGCCACTGCCGAAGGCGATGGGCTCATCCTCATCACCCCCGCCGCGCACACGTTCCTCAACACCACGTTCGCGAACAACCCCGAGTTGTTGCGCCGGGCCAAGGACCCGACGGTCCTGGTCAACCCGGTGGACGCCGAGGCGCGCGGCCTGACCGACGGCCAGCGGGTGCGGGTGCACAACGCGGGCGGCGAGTTCCTGGCCGACGTGGAGATCAGCGACCGGGTCGCGGCGGGCGTCGTCGCCTCACCCAAGGGCCGCTGGCCCAAGCTCAGCCCCGGCGGAGGCAACCCGAACGCGGTCGTCGCCGAGCGGGACGCCGACATGGGCAGGGGCCCCGCCTACCACGACAACCGGGTCGAGCTCACCCCTTGTGCTTGTCCATGAACGCGAGGATGGTGTCGAGCGCCTGAGGCCCGTGCTCGGTGGTGAACAACCCTGAGGCGTGCGTCGCCCCGGGGAAGATCTGCATCTGGTTGTCCGGCACCTCAGTGGCCGCGTCGTGCGCCCTCTTGATGGCCTCGCCGCCGCCGGAATAGTCGTCCTGGCTGCCGAGCTGCAGCAGCGGGACGGTGAGCTTGGCGGTGTCCGCCGGGTCGGGGCTGCCGGACATGCTGACGACGCCGGCCAGACCCTTGAGCTTGAGCGCCGCGGTGACCGAGATCGTGCCGCCGATGGAGCCGCCGACGAGGTAGAGGCGCTCGACGCCCTTCTCCTTGGCTAGCCTGCCCGCCATGTCGAGGATGACCTCGGCAGGCGCGTTCGCCGAGCTCCTTGAGTAGAGCAGCACCCGGTATCCGGCGGCGACCAGGCGGTCGGAGAGCGGGCGCCACGTGCAGACGTTGCCGCCGCGCTCGTAGGTGATGACCGCGCCGACCTTGCCGTCCCCGGCAATGATGCCCGGCATGTCCTCGTCGCCGTACTTGAAGATCTTGCCGTCCTTGTCGGTGAAGCACCCGTTGACATTGGGGCCCGTCGGCACAGCGACGGCCGAAGCCTTCGAGGCCGTCGGGGCCTTCGGGGTAGGGGTAAGAGCGCTGACGCTGGCCGCGCCCCCGCAGGCCGTCAGCGTCAGTACGAGCCCAGCTACACCCACGAGCCGTCGCACGGCATCTCCTTATGTCTGAACTGACATAGTTGTGGGGAAACCATACCCTTGGGGGACCATGACCTCAACGCTGGGATTCGCCATACTCGCGGTGCTCGCGCGGGCTTCACGAACGGGCTACGAGATCGCCGCCACCATGAAGCGGCCCGTCGGATACTTCTGGACGGCAGGCCACAGCCAGATCCACACCGACCTGCAGAAACTGCTGTCCGACGGCCTGGTGCGGTTCGAGGCAGAGCACGGGCCAGGACCGCAGGGCAAGAAGGTCTACCACCTGACGGACGCGGGCAGGTCGGCGCTGCGCACCTGGGTGACCGAGCCGGCCCGCGAGCGGCCGGAGCGCGACGAGCTGGTGCTCAAGGCCTACGCGTCGTGGCTGGCAGAGCCCGCCCTGGTCCGGCGGCTGTTCGAGGAGCAGCTCGCCGTACACGAACGGCAGGTGGCCGACTACGAGGAGATGCAGGCGTCCTTCGAGGGGCCGCCGCCTGTCGGCCACCCGGCGTTCGCGTCGTACGCGACGCTGATGTGCGGGTTGAGCTACGAGCGGCACCGCGCCGGGTGGTGCCGCTGGATGGTGGATCAGCTCAGCGCGAGCTTGTAGCCCACGTGCGAGGCGGTGAAGCCGAGCGCGTCGTAGAAGCGGTGCGCCTCGGTGCGTGAGTTGTCCGAGGTGAGCTGCACCATCGCGCAGCCGCGCGCCCTGGCCCTGTCGATGGCCCAGCGCATCATCTTCCCGCCGAGCCCCATGCCGCGCGTCGAGGCGGCGACCCTGACGGCCTCGACCTGGCAGCGCTCTGCGCCCATGCGGGACAGCCCGGCCAGGTAGGTGAGCTGCATGGTGCCGACCACCTTGCCGCCGACCTCGGCGACGATGAGCTCGTCCCAGGGGTTGGCGTCGATCCGGTCGAAGGCCTCGGCGTAGCGGGGGTCGTTCGGGTCGCTCTCGCGGGTGGCGCCGAGGTGGTCGTCGGCCAGCATCGCCACGATGGCCGGAACGTCCTCCCTGCGTGCCGTACGGAAGATCAGGGACAGGACGTAGTGCGACTCCATCAGCTCGGGGTTGGACGGCAGCGCCATGACCTTGCCGCTGGGGGTGAACCCCTTGCGCGCGTAGAGGGCGCGGGCGGCGGCGTTCTGGTCGACCGCCCACAGGCCGACCTGCTCGGCGCCTGCCGTACGCGCCCAGGCGATGACCTCGTCGACCAGCCGTCCTGCCAGCCCCGCGCCCCTGGCGTCGGGGGCGACCCACATGGACAGCAGGTGCACGCCGTCCTCCTCGGCCATCCCGCAGACGAGGCCGACGTCCTCTCCGTCCCTGACGGCCACCCACCACGCGCTGCTCTTCAGCCGCTCCGTCCACTTCTCCGGTGGGTAGGCAGCGTCGCGGGCGTGCGTGGAGCCGAAGGCGTCGGGCGCGTCCAGGAGCGCGCGGAGCCTGATCTCCCTGAGCCGCTCCCCCTCGTCGTCACCGAGTCGCTCGATAGTCATTTCCTGCATGTCCGAATCATGTCAGGGACGGGTCAGGGTCCGTCCCCGATGTGGACAAGGGGGTGAAAAGGGCAGTCTGAGGTCATGAACGAAATCTCGCGTAGCGAAGAGCTGTCGCTCTCCGGCGCCGCTCTGCGTGGTGCCCCTTGGAAGGCCGCCGCGATCGGCGGCGGTGCCATCTCCCTCGCCAGCTTCGGCATGGGCGCCATCACCGGCGACGCCGACCTGACGTGGGCGCTCAGCCTGGGCATCAGCCTGTTCACGCTGATCGCCGCCATCGGCGCCGTGTCCAAGCCCGACGTGGGAGACAGGACGACCAGGCAGGCGCGGCTGTGGGCGCTCAAGCACCCGTGGAAGTTCGCGCTGCTGCCCGCGGGCGTGACCGCCGTGCTCTCCTACCCGGTGCAGCTCGTGCTCGACGGCGAGGGCGTCTTCGGCGCGGCCTGGGACGCGATGTGGCACGGCGCGCTGGTCTACCTCATCGTCGGGATCATCGGGGTCACGATGAAGGGACGAGCGCGATCTTCCCAGTGACCCGGCGACCGATCAGATCGTCCATGGCCCGTCCCGCCTCGGCGAGCGGCCTGACCTCCGGCGCCACGGGATCGATCTGCGGCATCGCGAGAAGCTCGTCGAGGAGCGCCCTGTTGGCCAGGCCGTTCGCCATCGACCACGCGCCCCAGTCCACGCCCACGACCGACCTGTTGCGCAGGAGCACCTGGTTGGCGGGGAGCCTCGGGATGCCGGCGGCGAACCCCACGACCAGCAGGCGGCCGCCCTCGCGCAGCGCGCGGAGCGCCTGCTCGGACAGCTCTCCGCCCACCGGGTCGAGCGCGACGTCCACACCCCACGCCCTGGCGGCGTCCTTCAGACCCTCGTAGCCGACGACCTCGTCGGCCCCGGCCCGCACGGCCAGCTTGCGCTTGTCCTCACTCGACGCGGCAGCCAGTACGGCGGAGCCGAGCGCCTTGGCCACCTGGATCGCGGCCAGCCCGACCCCGCCTCCCGCGCCGAGCACGAGCACCCGCTCGTTCCGTGTGAGCGCGGCGCGTTCTCTCAGCGCGTAGAGCGCAGTGCAGTAGCTCTGGGCGAACCCGGCCGCCCGCGGCGCGTCCAGCCGGTCAGGCAGGGGTACGGCCTGCGTCTCGTGCACCAGCACCTTCGCGGCGAACCCGCCGAGCCCGCAGAACGCCAGCACCCGCGTGCCGTCGGCCAGCCTGCCCGCGACCTCGCTGCCCGGGATGAAGGGCAGGGGCGGCTTGAGCTGGTAGCCGCCCTGGACCATGAGGCCGTCGACGTAGTTGACGCCAGCGGCCTCCACCTCGACCAGCACCTGCCCAGGACCCGGGACAGGGTCGGGCCTTTCCTGCAGCTGGACGGTTCCCAGCTCCGCGCAGACGATCGCCTTCACCGGCGTTCAGCCGCCTGCTTGAGGTTGCCGAGCGTCTTCTCCATGTTCGCGGTGTTGTGCGAGACGCGGTCCTTGACGTTGGTGGCGAGGCCGCCGACGACGCGCATTAACGCGCCCCTGGTGTCCCACGTCTTCTGCTCGACCAGGCAGCCGTCCTCGGTCGGCGTCAGGTCGAAGCGCCAGATCGCGACGTCGAGGACGCCTCCTGCCCTCACGTGGTAGGCGAAGGTGCGGCCGGAGTCGGCCGCGGTGACGGTGCACCGGGTGGACCAGCGGCGCGAGCCGTTGCGGTTGGAGCCGCGGAACCTCGCACCTGGCCTGGCCTCCTTGACCGGACCGACCCAGCCTGCTCTCTCGCACTCGGCGTTCCAGGCGCCGAGGTTGGCCAGGTCGGTGATCAGCTCGTAGACCCGCTCGGGGGGAGCGGCGATCTCGATCTTCGCGGACGCGCTCGGTTCGGTCATGGCGCCAGCTTGCCTTCTAGAACATCATTCGGGCAAGGGGGTGTTCTGGCGCTCCGCCTGGCTGCGGCAGACGCAGAACTCGTTGCCCTCGGGGTCTTTCAGGGTGACCCAGCCGGTGCCGTCGGGGTTGCGGTGGTCCTCGTGGAGCGTGGCGCCGAGCTCCAGGAGCCGCTCCACCTCCTGGTCGCGGGTGCGGCCCTCGGTGCCGTTGACGTCGAGGTGCACGCGGTTCTTGCCGCTCTTGGCGTCGGGGACGCGGATGAAGAGGAGGAAGAGGTTGTCATAGGGGAGCTGGACGATCACTTCGTCGTCGCCTGGCTTGTCGTCCGCGCCCATGGGGAGGCCGGTGGCGTTGCTCCACCAGGTGGCGAGCTCGAAGGGGTCGGCGCAGTCGATGGTCACGGCGTGGATCTCAATCATGAGCCACACCCAACCCCGACACCACCAACCGGGTCAAGCCGGTTACCCCAAACAATCCCCCACACCCCATCTCACCTCCCACGGGTTGGAGGGAGATGGGGTTAGTGGGAGGCGGTGAGGTTGAGGCCTACTACGCCGATGAGGATGAGGGCGATGCTGGCGATCTTGGGGAGGGAGACGTCGTCGCCCATGGCGATCATGCCGAGCGCCGCCGTACCCACCGCGCCGATGCCCGTCCACACGGCGTAAGCCGTACCGACCTCCAGGGACTTCAGGGCGTAGGAGAGCAGTCCGAAGCTCAGTACGGCGAAGCCCAGGAACGACAGGGCCCACCACAGGTGGGAGAGTCCCTCGCTCATCTTCAGCGAGTAGGCCATCGCGACCTCGAAGAGTCCAGCGATGATGATGACGATCCATGCCATGGCGATCAAGCCCTCCAGACGACGACGAAATACCGCGCGTCGTCTTGGCAAGCCGGGTACGGCGCATCTCGTCCGGGAGCGATCAGCTCACAAGCAACAACTACAAACCCCGAAAAATCATTCCTTGTCCCACCAGATCGTGGCCCACCGATCCCTCGGCACCGGCCACATGCCCAGCTCCATGGCCGTCCGCCCCACCTCGCCCGCCCGCATCGGGTCCAGGCACAACCGGCGGCAGGCGGACAGCGACAGCTCCTCCAGCGACACGAAACGTTCCAGCGGCGCCTCCCGCTCCTCCACCCGCACCCGGTACCCCAGCGCCGCCACCAGCGCCACCACGTCCTCAGCCACCGGCCGCACCGGCCGCCGCACGTCGTGGAAGTGCTCCCACAACGGGTTCAGCCAGCTCATCGGATGCCGGTGCGTGAGCTCCAGCACCACCCGCCGCCGCACGTGCGCGTGCGCCGCCCGCACGAACTCCACCAGGTCGGGAACGTTGTAAACCACGTGCCCCGACACGGCCACGTCGCAGACGGGCACGTCGGCCGCGACGTCCGGCCAGCGCCCCTCGACCAGCGTGACCGGCACGCCGACCTTGCCCGCCCGGTCCTCCAGCCCGGACAACATCCCGGCGGACTCGTCGACCGCGACGACCTCGCCGACGCGGGCGTGCAGAGGCAGGGAGGAAGCTCCCGTGCCGGAACCGAGGTCGAGCAGCGAACCCTTCTCGGGCAGTGCCTCCAGGACCCTGGTCACGGTCGGCCCGCCGTCCGGTTCCGTGAGCGCCCGGTCGGTACGGCTGGCGAATCGGACGGGAGAGTGCGCCCACGGATCGACAGGGGCCTCGGCCAGGATGCGCGCGGGGATCGCCCACGACTCCAGCCTCTCCCGCCACCGGGTTGCGAGCTCTTCGACGTCCATGTAGACGAGCATGCCACGCATAGCGGTG
The DNA here is from genome assembly GCF_044457355.1 of Nonomuraea sp. NPDC050556. Taxonomy (NCBI): domain Bacteria; kingdom Bacillati; phylum Actinomycetota; class Actinomycetes; order Streptosporangiales; family Streptosporangiaceae; genus Nonomuraea; species Nonomuraea sp. NPDC050556. The sequence goes on from NZ_JBITGU010000005.1 coordinate 15,611, forward strand.
GTTACCCGCGGGTAGCATTACGAGTAAGGTTACTGGCCAGTACTAAAGCCCCCTCGGTTCAAGGAGAGCACCGCCATGGGCCACTACAAGAGCAACGTGCGCGACCTGGAATTCAACCTCTTCGAGGTGTTCGGCCGCCGCGACATCCTGGGCACGGGCCCGTTCTCGGAAGTGGACGAGGACACGGCCCGCTCGATCCTGGAAGAAGTGTCCCGCCTGGCCAGTGGCGTGCTGGCTGACTCCTTCGAGGAGGGGGACCGTACCCCGCCCGTCTTCGACCCGGCCACCAGCACGGTGACCGTCTCCGACGGCGTCAAGAAGTCCTTCAAGGCGATCATGGACGGCGGCTGGGCCCACCTGGACCTGCCCGTCGAGCTGGGCGGCCCCGGCATCCCGCGCACGCTGGCCTGGTCGGCCGCCGAGATGATCCTCGGCGCCAACCCGGCCCTGTACATGTACGCGGCGGGACCCAACTTCGCCTACACCCTGTGGAAGGTCGGCACCCCCGAGCAGAAGCGCTTCGCCGAGATGGCGATCGAGCGCAACTGGGGCGCCACGATGGTGCTGACCGAGCCCGACGCGGGCTCCGACGTCGGCGCCGGTCGCGCGAAGGCGATCCAGCAGCCTGACGGCACCTGGCACATCGAGGGCGTCAAGCGCTTCATCACCAGCGCAGAGCACGACATGTCGGAGAACATCTTCCACCTCGTGCTCGCCCGCCCCGAGGGCCACGGTCCGGGCACCAAGGGCCTGTCGATGTTCCTCGTGCCCAAGTTCCACGTGGACCTGGACAGCGGCGAGCTCGGCGAGCGCAACGGCGTCTACGTCACCAACGTCGAGAAGAAGATGGGTCTCAAGGTCTCCACGACCTGCGAGCTCACCTTCGGCGACAAGCACCCGGCCGTCGGCACGCTGGTCGGCGAGGTGCACGAGGGCATCAAGCAGATGTTCATGGTCATCGAGCACGCCCGCATGATGGTCGGCACCAAGGCCATCGCGACGCTCTCGACCGGCTACCTCAACGCCCTCGAGTACGCCAAGGCCCGCCTGCAGGGCGCCGACCTCACCCGGATGGCCGACAAGAGCGCCCCCCGCGTCCCCATCACCAACCACCCGGACGTACGGCGCGAGCTGATGCTCCAGAAGTCGTACGCCGAGGGCATGCGCGCCCTCGTCCTCTACACCGCGACCTTCCAGGACACCCTGCTGGTGAACCCGGAGGACAAGGACGCGGAGGCGATGAACGACCTGCTGCTGCCGATCGTCAAGGGCGTGGGCTCGGAGCGCTCCTACGAGATGCTCTCCCGCTCGCTGCAGACGCTGGGCGGGTCGGGTTACCTCCAGGACTACCCGATCGAGCAGTACATCCGCGACGCGAAGATCGACTCCCTCTACGAGGGCACGACCGCGATCCAGGGTCTCGACCTGTTCTTCCGCAAGATCCTGCGCAACCAGGGCGCGGCGGTCGGGTCGCTGATGGCCGAGATCAACGCCTTCGCCGCCTCGGACGCCGGGAACGGCAGGCTGAAGCAGGAGCGCAAGCTTCTCGCCGAAGCCGCCGCCGACGTCAAGGCCATGGGCGACGTGATGGCCGGCTGGGCGCTGGGCTCGCTGGAGGCGCCGCGCGACGTGTACAAGGTGGGGCTCAACACCACCAGGTTCCTGCTCGCGCTGGGCGACCTGATCATCGGCTGGCTGCTGCTGCGCCAGGCGGAGATCGCGCTGGACCGCCTGGCCTCCCAGGAGGACGCGTTCTACCAGGGCAAGGTCGCGGGGGCTTCGTTCTTCGCCACGACCGTGCTGCCCAGGCTCGGCGCCGAGCGCCGCATCCTCGAAGCGACCGACCTGAGCCTGATGGACCTCCCGGAGGAGGCCTTCTAGCCACCTGCTCCCGCGGCAGGTAACAGAGCCGCCCGCCCGTTCACCTGACGGGCGGGCGGTTCCGCTATGCGGGCACGCCCACGCGGCCCCGCTCCGCCCAGCGGACCACGCTGGGAGCGGCGGCCCCCGCCAAGACCCGCGAGGCCCACCAGCGGGACCGCGACCATGCCGGTGATGCCCGCGCGCGTCAGCGACCTGGCGCCCTGCGCGGGCGTGTCGACCCCGCGCTGGAACCGCGTCATGAACAGCACCCCCAGGATCCGGCGCCCGGCCAGGGTCGAGCGGTACAACGCCGCCCGTTCCACACCTCGCGGGGCCAGCCGAGGTCAGCAGCTCCTCCAGGAGCGGGCACTCGGCCGCGAAGGACGGGCTCGTCGCCTCGGGCACCTCCGCCGGCCGTACCCGGTCAGAGGTGTGCCGCCCGTCGAGCTCCGCACACCGAGCCCGTACGGCCGCCGCGTCTCCTCCAGTGCCACTCGCTGTACCTCGGCGAACGGGCCTGGCACCCCGCCCAGCGCCGGTTCGCGCCACAGGCGCAGCGCCCTGGCGAGGGTGTCGCGGGCCTGCCGGGCTTCCTGCCCCTCGGCCCGGCGCACCAGCGCGGCGAACTCCTCCGCGTCTGACGCGCAGTCGCCCAGCGCGTAACCCCCACCCGCCGTCGATGAGCTCGTGCGTGGACGCTCGCGTGCCCGGCCGCAGGAGCAGCCCGGCGAGTACCGCGTGCCGCTGCGGTCAGCCCGCGTCCACGGCGGCCCCGTCACAGGTCATCGTCACCGCACCAAGAAGGGTGATGCGCAATTCTATGCAGCTCATAGGCACATATACGTCCCACTAACGATGCGTCAACACCGCTCCCCGAGGCTGGCGCGGAACGGACACACGAGGGGAGGCACGATGACGGAGCCAGATGTGGCCGAGGCAGCCGTGTGGTTGTCGGGCCGGGTGAACCACACGCCGGTGATCAGGTGCGAGGCGCTGGACGAGCTGGCGGGGGCCAGGATCTGGTTGAAGGCGGAGAACCTGCAGCGGGGCGGCTCCTACAAGTACCGCGGTGCGATGCGCGCCGTCGGCAGGGCGGCCGAGACCGGCGCGCCTGGGGTGGTCACGCAGAGCTCGGGCAACCACGGCATCGCCGTCGCCATGGCCGCCTCCGAGCTGGGCCTGCCCGCGGCGGTGGTCCTCCCGTTCGGCGCGGAGCCGGCGAAGGTGGAGCGGATCAAGGCGTGGGGCGCCGAGGCGATCCAGGTGGACGACTCCGTCGAGGGGTGCAGGGCGACGGCCGAGGGCGTGCGTGACGCGCGTGGTTACGCCTTCATCGACGTGCGCGGGGACCACGACGTGATCGCGGGCCAGGGTACGGCGAGCCGGGAGCTGATCGAGGAGGTCGGCGAGCTGGACGCGCTGATCGTCCCGGCGGCCAGCGGGTGCGGCGTGGCGGGGGCCGCGCTCGCCGCCCGGGGCACGGGGATCACGGTCTACGCGGCGGAACCGGCCGCCTGCGGCGCGATGCAGGCCAGCCTGCTCGCCGGGGAGCGGGTGTCGGCCAGCCCGGGGGCGACGATCGCGGACGCGCTGGTGGCGCGCAGGCCGGGCGGCGTGCCGTTCGAGCTGATCAAGGACGTGGTGGCCAGGGCGATCCCGGTGGGTGAGAACGACATCGTCCGCGCGTTCTCCCTGCTGCTGTTCCGGGCCAAGCTGCTGGTCGAACCGGCTGGCGCGGTCGGGCTCGCGGCGGCGCTGGGTGGAACGGTCCATCGGGACGTCGGAGTCGTGCTGACCGGGGGCAATGTGGCGCGCGGCCTGGTGGAGAGGTTGATCTGTCATGGCTGAGCGGTTGCGCGTCGCCGTACTGGCCGGTGGGCCGTCGGCCGAGCACGACGTGTCCCTGATGTCGGCGGCCGCCGTGCTCGCGGCTCTGCCTCTGGACCGGTACGAGCCCCTGCCGATCGTCATCGGCAGGGACGGCTCGTGGGCCTCCGAGCTGCGCGCCGATGTGGTGTTCCCCGTGCTGCACGGGCCGTTCGGCGAGGACGGCACGCTCCAGGGGCACCTGGAGACGCTCGGCCTGCCGTACGTGGGGTGCGGGGTGCTGGCGTCGGCCATTGCGATGGACAAGGTGGCGATGCGCCGCGCGTTCACGGCCGAGGGGCTGCCGGTCACCCCGGCGGTCTCGTTCTCCAGGAACGAGGTCATGGACGTCGGCGGGCTGGACTGGCCGATGTACGTCAAACCGGCCAGCCTGGGCTCCTCCATCGGGATCACCCGCGCCACGACGGTCGCCGAGCTGCACAGCGGCGTCGACCAGGCGTTCGGGCACGGCCGGGTGGTGCTCGTCGAGCAGGGCGTCGACGCGCGCGAGCTGGTCTGCGGCGTGCTCGGCGGCTACGACGCGCCCAGGACGTCGCCGGTCGGCGAGATCAAGGTGGGCGGCGACTGGCTCGACTACGAGACCAAGTACTTCAGCGAGGCCGACAACGTCGCCATCCCGGCCGACCTGCCACCCGAGGTGGCCGACCAGGTGCGCGCGCTGTCGCTGCGCGCCTTCCGCGCGATCGGCGGGTACGGCCTGGCCAGGGTCGACTTCCTCTACGAGCACGGCACGGGACACCTCTACGTGCTGGAGATCAACACCATGCCCGGCTTCACCCCGCGCTCCGTCTACGCCAGGGCCTGGGCGCACGCCGGCCTGCCCTACCCGGAGCTTCTCAGCAGGCTCATCGACCTTGCGCTGGAAAGGAAGAACGCGTGATCCCCATGGCCCTGTCCGAGATCGCCCGGCTGCTCGGCGCCGCGCCCCCGTCGATCGACGCACTGGTCACCGCACCGGCCGCGGTCGACTCGCGCGAGGTCGTGCCAGGCGGCCTGTTCGCGGCCACGGTGGGGGCGCGCGCCGACGGCCACGACTTCGCCGCCAAGGCCGTCGCCGACGGCGCCGTGGCGGTGCTCGGCTCCAGACCGCTGGACGTGCCGTGCGTCGTGGTCGACGACGTCGAGGCCGCGCTGGGGAAGCTGGCGAGCGAGGTGCTCTCGCGCATCGCACCGACGGTGGTGGCGCTGACCGGCTCTGTCGGCAAGACCACGACCAAGGACCTGCTCGCCCAGGTTCTCGAACCTGACGCGCCGACGGTCGCCACCGACCGCTCGTTCAACAACGAGCTCGGCCTGCCGCTCACGGTCCTGCGCGCCGACGCGGCGACCCGCTACCTGGTGCTGGAGATGGGCGCCGGCCGCAAGGGCGACCTCACCTACCTGACCGCCATCGCGCCGCCGAGGATCGGCCTCGTGCTCAACGTCGGCGCGGCCCACCTGACCACGATGGGCGGCGGCCTGGCCGAGGTGGCCGCGGTCAAGGGCGAGCTGGTCGAGGCGCTGCCCACCGACGGCTTCGCGCTGCTCAACGCCGACGACCCGTACGTGATGGGCATGCTCGGCCGCACCAGAGCCCAGATCATCTTGTACGGCACGGCGGCCGGAGCCGAGATCCGCGCCGAGGACGTCGTCCTCGACGCCCGCGCCCGCCCCTCGTTCACCCTGCGCACCCCGTACGGCTCGGCCCGGGTCACGCTCGGCCTGGTCGGCGCGCACCAGGTGGCCAACGCCCTGGCGGCGGCCGCCGCCGCGACGACGCTCGGCCTGCCGCTGGAGGTGATCGCCGCCCGCCTGTCGGGGGCAGCGCGGCGCTCGCCCGGCCGGATGGAGGTGCGCGAGCGGCCGGACGGCGTCACCGTGATCGACGACGCCTACAACGCCAATCCGGAGTCGATGCGCGCTGGGCTGCTGGCGCTGAAGGCGATGGCCGGGGCCCGCCGTACGGTCGCGGTCCTGGGCGAGATGACCGGGCAGGCGAGCCTGGCCCGCGACCGGCACGTGGTGATCGGGCGGCTGGTGGCGGAGCTGGGCATCGACATCCTGATCGCGGTCGGCGAGGCTGGTGCGATCGCCGAGGGAGCCTCGGGGGTGACCGTTCACCGCGTGCCGGACCGCGCGGCGGCGTGCGCCGCGGTCGAGGACCTCGTGCTCCCCGGCGACGTGGTCTTCGTCAAGGCGTCGAGCGAGATCGGTCTCCAGGGAGCGTTATGAAGTCGTACGTGCGTGAGGTCTCCGACGGCGTCCACGCCTACATCCAGCAGAATGGGAGCTGGTGGATCAACAACACCGGGTTCCTGGCCGGGCGGCGCGGGGTCATCGCGATCGACGCCTCCTCCACCGAGCGCAGGACGCGGGCGTTCAAGGACGCCATAGCGGGCGTCACCGACCGTCCGGTCACCACGCTGGTGAACACCCATCACCACGGCGACCACACCTTCGGCAACCATCTGTTCCCCGAGGCGACCATCGTCGGGCACGAGAAGACGCGCGAGCAGGTGCTGGCCGAGGGCATCCCGACCTACCTGGGCCTGGCCTGGTCGCCCGACGTGGAGTGGGGCGCGATGGAGGTGGCGCCGCCGTTCCTCACCTTCACCGACCGGATCGCGCTCTACTCCGACGACCTGCGGTGCGAGGTCGTGCACGTGGGGTTCGCGGCGCACACGACCAACGACTCGTTCGTCTGGATCCCCTCGCGCAAGGTGCTGTTCTCCGGCGACCTGCTGTTCAAGGACGGCACGCCGTTCATGCTGATGGGCTCGATCGCCGGGGCGCTGCGCGCGCTCGACCTGGTGGAGGGGCTCGGGGCGGAGACGATCGTGCCGGGGCACGGCGCGGTGTGCGGGCCCGAGGTGATCGACGAGGTGCGGGGATATCTCCGGTTCGTCCAGGAGGCTGCCGACCGTGGGCGGGCCGCTGGGCTCTCGCCGCTGGAGACGGCGCGCGAGACCGATCTGGGTGCGTACGCGGAGCTGGTCGACCCCGAGCGGCTGGTGGGCAACCTGCACCGCGCCTACGCCGACCTCGACGGGACCGAGGTGGATCTGACCGCGGCGGTGCTCGACATGATCACCTTCAATGGCGGGAACCCGCTGACCTGCCATGCCTGAAGGGTGATCGGGGTATTAGGGTTGCCGTACGCGGTTCTCTCCCCCCGGAGGTCGTCATGGGTGTCGGCGTCAGCATCTTCTTCCTCACGCTCGGCGCCATCCTGAAATTCGCGATCGAGCCCGATGTGTTCGGCGATTCCGTGCACATGGACATCATCGGGCTGATCTTCATGATCGTCGGTGGCATCGGGGTGGTCCTGAGCGTCCTGCTCGCACCCAGGCGGGGAAAGACCTCCGACGACCGTCTCATGCACCGTGAGAACAACCCGCCGGAGGTCTGAGTCCGCCTACCCGACGCTGATCCTGTCGGCGTTGGGTCCGCCGTTGGCGGTGGTGGCCGTCGCTCTGATCTTGTTGACGCCCGCCACGAGATTGACGGTGATCGTCGCGTTGGCCCACGTGTCCCACGTCCCGGTGCTCGGGAAGTCGACCGTGGTGCCGTTGATCGACATCGGGCGGTTGATGGTCGTGCCGTTGGCGTAGCGCAGGGTCACGCTCGCCGGCCCCGCCGTGGCCGCGTTGACGGTCCACTCCACGTAGGAACCGGTCACGTTGTCGTAGTTCACGAAACCGGAACCGGTGTAGCCGGTGTGGTTCGACTCCACCACGCCCTGCGAGATCGTCGCGTCCTCCGCCTGGTAGTCGCTCTGCGGCGGCTGGGCGGTGACCGTGATCTTGTCGGCGTTCGGCCCGCCGTTGGCGGTGGTCGCGGTGGCCCTGATCTTGTTGACGCCGGCCACCAGGTTGACGGTGATCGTCTTGTCCGCCCAGGTGTCCCACGTCCCGGTGCTCGGGAAGTCGACCGTGGTGCCGTTGATCGACATCGGGCGGTTGGTCGTCGTGCCGTTGGCGTAGCGCAGGGTCACGCTCGCCGGGCCCGCCGTCGCCGCGTTGACGGTCCACTCCACGTAGGAACCGGTCACGTTGTCGTAGTTCACGAAACCGGATCCCGTGTAGCCGGTGTGGTTCGACTCCACCACACCCTGCGAGATCGTCGCGTCCTCCGCCTGGTAGACGCCGCTCGTGGGAGCGGGGTCGGTCACCTGGGTCACGGGGGCTGAGGCGTCGGAGGTGTTGCCCGCAGCGTCACGGGCCCTGACGGTGAAGGTGTAGGACGTGTTCGGGGTGAGCCCGGACACGGTCGCGCTGGTGCCGGACACCGAGGGGCCACCGGACACGTCGTAGCCGGTGACGCCCACGTTGTCGGTCGAGGCGTCCCAGGCGAGGGAGACCGACGTCGAGGTCTTGCCGGTGACGCGCAGGTTGGCGGGGATCGACGGCTTCTCGGTGTCCGGCGGTCCGGTGGGCGCGGTCACCGTGGCCACGTTCCATCCGGAGACCCTGACGCCCGCCGCGGCGACGTCGTACGTCAGCGTCTTGGACTCGCCCGGCCACAGGCTGACGGCGTTGTCCGACCACTTCACGGGCAGGACGGGCTTGCCCGCCGCGTCGACGGCGTGCGCGTCGAGGTAGAGGGCGGGCGACTGGCCGGTGTTCTTGATCGTCACGCTGTTGCCGGTGGCCGAGGCGGTGATCGTGGTCTGCGCGACGGTGTTGAGTCCCTTGAGGTTGGCGTACTGGGTGGTCGGCACGTAGTACCAGTCGTTGTTCGCCCAGTCGATCACGTCGTCGGTGGTGGACAGGGCGTAGACGTTGCGGTCGATCTCCTGGCCGTCCTTGAGCAGCGTCAGCCGTACGAGGTAGGTCGAGGTCAGGCCCGAGATCGACGGGATGGTGACCGCGGTCGCCTTGCCGCCGTCTGCGGGGGCGGTGACGGTGGCGGTGTTGGTGTACTTGGAGGTGCCGTCGGTGTTGAAGACGTCGGTCTTCACGGTGAGCGACGCGGCTGCCGTGGTGGAGTTGACCACGACGACCGACTTGTTGTCGTAGGAGTACTGCACGTGCAGCGGCTTGTTCGCCTCGCGCGCGCCCCAGTAGGAGCCGCCCTGGTCGAGGTAGTAGTCGAAGAGTTGCCAGTGCAGCGACGACCAGCCGCTGTTGAGCATCCAGTAGACGACGCCGGTCGAGGGGTTGGTGGCGTCGGTGAAGTTGCGCCCGTAGGCCTCGAACTGCGCGCGCACCGCCTCGTACTGGGCGAGCTGCGCCTTCTTCACGTAGTCATCCAGGTTGGACGGCACGCCGTACCGGCCTCTGAGCGCGTTGTGGTAGATCGTCAGGTTGTTGAACGTCGAGGACGGCGAGCGGTGGTACTGCGTGGCCGACGGGCTCTGCCACAGCGAGTCGATCTGCGCGGGCGTCATCATGCGCTTGAGCGAGTCGAGCGTCGGCACGTCGGGCCCGGCGCTGGTCTCCGAGTTGAACCCGAAAGCGCCGCCCTCGCGCTTGTTGTACCAGTAGTTGGGCGGCACCCAGTCGTACGGCCCGGTCATCTTCATGCCCGAGTTGCCTAGCTGCGGGCTGGCCTTGTCGCTGGCCACGGAGACGACGGGCAGCTGCCACTCGGCCGCGTTGAGCGCGTCGAGATAGGTGGTCTCCTTCTGCGCGGTCGGCGGGTTGTCCGAGCCGATGAGGAAGGAGATCACGCTGGGGTGGTTCCTGAGCCGTACGGCTTCCGCCGTCATGGCCGCCTGCGCGACGGGGTAGTCGGCGCTGGTCCAGCTGCCTTCCCACTTGTTGCAGCACTCCCAGCCCGGCAGGGTCAGCAGGCCGTACCTGTCGGCCAGGTCGTAGAGGTCGTCGGTGTCCAGGTGGCCCTCGACCCGGATGGTGTTGAGCCCGAGGTCCTTGGCGTACTTGACCTTGGCCTCGGTGTAGCCGGGGCGGTCGCGCAGGAAGATGTCCGGCGACCAGCCGCCGCCCTTGATGAGGATCGGCTTGTTGTTGATCTTGTAGTAGCGCTTGCCGCTGGTGTTCCTGCCCGACTCGATCTTGCGCACGCCGAACTTCTGGCTGAGCGCGTCGGTCTCCGTGCCGCCCACGGATGCCGACAGGTCGAGGGTGTAGAGCGGCTGGGCGCCCATGGTGTGCGGCCACCACAGGTCGGGGTTGGCGATCGACTGGCTGAACGTGATCCGCTTGGTCTGGTTGGCGGCCAGCGAGACGTCCTGGCTGAAGGTCTGCGCGCCGATCTTGCCGGTCACCGTGGCGGTCACCGCGCTCGCCGTGTGGTTGCGCACGTCGGCCTTGATGGTCAGATCGGCCTGGTTCAGCGTCGGCAGCGACGTGATCACGTGCGCGTCACGCACCGAGACGGGGCCGCTGCGCCGGATGAGCACGTCGCGGAACATGCCCATGTTGTCGTCGCGCGGCAGCTGCACCCAGTCGATCCAGCCGATCGTCAGCTGGTTGTTCGGGTTGTTCGGCGTGATGCGGAACGCCACCGAGTTCACGCCCGGGTGGACCAGGCTGGTGACGTTGCTCTCCTGCCGGGTGTAGGCGCCGGTCACGGTGACCACCTTGGTGCCGTTCACCCACACGTCCGCGCCGGAGATCACCCCGCTGAAGTCGAGGAACGTCTGCATCCCGGTCTGGGAGTCGAGGGTGAAGTCGGCCCGGTACCACCAGGGCACGTCGAAGTCGGCCGTCGGGATCGACTGCATGTTGGTGGAGTAGAACGGGTCGGGATAGAGGTTGTTCTCCAGCAGCCCGGCGAGCACCGTCGACCGCTTGCCCACCTGGTACCAACCGGTGGCCGCATAGCCGGGCGTCGAGATCACGGCCCCGGTGTCGGAGACCTTGGCCGTGGACTGGATCTTGAATCCGGGGACGACCGCCGCGGGCGCGACGGCGGCGATCGCCCCTCCCCCTGGTATGACCAGGGCTAACGCCAACAACAAGAGCAGGAGACGAGACCGCGACATGGGGCCACCTCGGTGATTGGTTTGTTAATAAACCTTCCTAACAACCAATCGCGATCTCGTAAAGGCTCAAATCAGCATCTGGACGGCGGCCCGGCCGGCGAGGATCGGCTTGATGTGCTCGGTGATCACCTTGAGGTGCTCGGGGTGGTCGCGGTAGACGGCGTAGCCGTCCACGTCGTCGAACTCGGCGACGATCGCGAAGTCGTGGTTGCCCTCGCTGATGCCCGCGTCCGAGCCGAGGTCGTAGCGCTTGAGCTCGGAAATGACCGCGGGCAGCTTGGCCAGCCCGTCGGTCACGGCCTGCTTCTGCGCGTCGGTGGCGCTGTCTGCCCACTTCAGGAGCACTATGTGGCGGATCATGCGGCCAAGGTTGACACACTCCCTTGTTATTCTCATACTGAGATTATCTCTAAGCGAGAAGGACTAGCCGATGGAATTCCCGCCCTTCGCCGTGACTGTGGACATCGTGGCGCTCACCATCCGCGACCGGCGGCTGCACGTGCTGATCGTGGAGCGCGGCGTTGAGCCCTATGCGGGCCTGTGGGCGCTGCCGGGTGGCTTCGTCAAGCCGGACGAGGACCTCACCAGCGCGGCCGTGCGCGAGCTGGTCGAGGAGACCGGCATCGCCACCGGACCCGCCCACCTGGAGCAGCTCGCCAGCTACGGCGACCCGGGGCGCGACCCGCGCATGCGGGTGGTCTCCGTGGCGTACCTGGCGTTCGCGCCGGACATGGCCGACCCCTTGGCCGGTACGGACGCGGCCGAGGCCGTGTGGCATCCGGTCGACGACCTGCCGACGCTCGCCTTCGACCACGGGCGCATCCTGGCCGAGGGCGTGGAGCGGGCCAGAGCGAAGCTGGAGTACACGCCGCTGGCCACCGCGTTCGTCAGGGAGCGGTTCACCATCTCCGAGCTGCGGCTGGTCTACGAGACCGTGTGGGGCACTCCGCTGCACGCGGGCAACTTCCACCGCAAGGTCCTGTCCGTCCCCGGATTCGTGGAGGGCACGGGCGAGACCACGCAGACCGGCGGGCCGCGCGGCGGGCCCAAGGCGAAGCTCTACCGGGCCGGTGACGCGCGCCTCCTGCACCCGGCCCTGCTGCGGCCGTCGCGTGAGGAGGAGATCCGGTGATCCACCAGGGCGGGACGGCCGTGCTGTACGCCAAGGGCGACCAGGTGCTCAAGGTCACCAGGGACCCGGCGGACAACCAGCTGCTCAAGCGCGAGGCGATCGCCCTGCGGACCATCGCCGCCGAGGCTGACCCGACGCTCATGCCGTACATCCCGCGCCTGATCGAGACACTTAGAGTGCGCGGCCATCGGACCAACCTGATCAGCCGGGCCCCCGACGGGTTCGTGACCCTGGAGCGCGTCGGCGTGCGCGACCCGCGCGACATCGCGTGGATCTGGCGTCGGCTGCTCGTCGCCGTCGGGGTCGCGCACAGCACGGGGATCTCGCACGGCGCGGTCCTGCCCAGGCACGTGCTCGTGCACCCGATCGAGCACGGCCTGATCCTCGTCGACTGGTGCCGCGCCGGGCGCGACCCTTCCGACGACGTGCTGGCGGTCACCCGGTGCGTCGCCGCCCTGATCGACTCGCCGCCCGTGCGCATGCGCACGTTCGTCGACGGCTGCCTGGCGCGGCCCCCGCGCGACGCGTGGGCGCTGCTGAAGGAGCTCGACGACCTGCTCGAAGACCTGTACGGACCACGGACGTACCGTCCACTCCACCTGTAAGGAGACCCCCATGGGAAGCGGAATCTGGTCCACCGACGTCTACTCCTCCCGCGCCAGCTACCGCGCGGCCACCGGCGCCAGCGCCTTCGCCTACAGCGACAGCGGCGCCAGGACCGTGCACGACGCACTCAACCCGTTCGACGTGGTGCGCGAGTGCCGCGACTCGGACGAGCACCCCAACTCGCTGGCCATCTCGGTGCTGTTCGACGTGACCGGGTCGATGGGGCACGTGCCGCGCACGCTCCAGGCCAAGCTGCCCGACCTGCTCGGGCTGCTGCTGCGCAAGGGTTACGCGCGGGACCCGCAGATCATGTTCGGCGCCATCGGCGACGCCACCTGCGACCGGGCGCCGCTGCAGGTCGGCCAGTTCGAGTCGGACAACCGCATGGACGAGCAGCTCGGGCAGATCCTGCTGGAAGGCGGGGGCGGCGGGCAGAAGCGCGAGTCGTACGAGCTGGCCATGTACTTCATGGCCAGGCACACCGCGATCGACTGCTTCGAGAAGCGCGGGAAGCGGGGCTACCTGTTCATCATCGGCGACGAGATGCCCTACCGGCGGGTCGACAGCCGTCAGGTCCGCGTGCTGATCGGCTCCTCGGTGCGCGATCTGGGCATCAGCGACCTCGTCGACGAGCTGACCAGGATGTACGACGTCTACTTCATCCTCCCCGCCGGTGCCAGTTACGCGGGCGACACCGAGGTGCTGTCCGAGTGGCGCTCGCTGCTCGGCCAGAACGTCCTGGAGCTGGACGACCTCGACGCCGTGTGCGAGACGATCGCGCTCACCGTCGGGCTCGGCGAGGACACGATCGGGCTGCACGAGGGGCTCGACGACCTGTCCGACATCGGCTCGACGGCAGGTCCGTCGGTGGCGCGGGCGCTGTCACGGCTGGAGCTCGAGCGGTGAGCCATCACGCGATCATCGTCGTCGATCTGGGGTACGGCGACGCCGGGAAGGGCACCGTCGTGGACTGGCTCTGCGCGACCCGGCCGGTCCGCGCCGTGATCAGGTTCAACGGCGGCGCCCAGGCCGGGCACAACGTGGTGCTGCCGGACGGCAGGCACCACACGTTCGCCCAGTTCGGGTCGGGCACCCTGCGCGGGGTGCCCACCCACCTGTCGCGGTTCGCGGTCGTCGATCCGCTCGCGCTGTCGGCCGAGGCCGCACATCTGGCCTCGATCGGGGTGCGGGACCCGTTCGCGCTGATCACGGCGGATCCCGAGGCGCTGCTGGCCACGCCGTACCACGTGGAGGCGGGGCGGCGGCGGGAGCTGGCGCGTGGGGACGATCGGCACGGGTCGTGCGGGATGGGGGTGGGCGAGGTGATGGCGTACTCCTTGGCCCATCCCGACCTCGCTCCCCGCGTGGGCGACTGTGCCTCTCCGGACGTGCTGACGCGCAAGCTGCTGCGGTTGCGTGCGGTGCTGGACGTCTCGGGGCCGCCGGTGGCGGACTGCGTCGCCGCTTTCCAGGATTTTTCGGGATGCGTCCGGTTTGCTGCCGGGCTGCCGCCGGGTGGGCCGCTGGTCTTCGAGGGGGCGCAGGGGGTTCTGCTGGACGAGTGGCACGGCTTCGACCCGTACACCACGTGGTCCACGACGACCTTCGCCAACGCCCTTGAACTGCTGGGCGGGGCGCCCGCCGTACGGCTGGGCGTCGTGCGGACCTACACCACCAGGCACGGGCCGGGGCCGCTCGTGACGGAGGACCCTTCGCTGGTGGTGCCCGAGCCGCACAACCTCTTCGGGCCGTGGCAGGGGGCCTTCAGGCGCGGGCACTTCGACGCCGTCGCGCACCGCTACGCGATCGACGCGTGCGGCGGGGTGGACGCGCTCGCCCTCACCCACCTCGACGCGCCCGTCTCGCGGATGTGCGTCGCCTACGAGGGTCTCGACCGGCTGCCCGTGAACGGCGGTGCGGCCCTCACCTCGCTGCCCATGACCCCGGTCTACGCCACGGTGACCGACTGGCCCTCCGCCGTCTCGTCCGCGCTCGGCGCGCCCGTGGTCCTGCGGTCCTACGGGCCGACCTCCGACGACAAAATCTGCGCGGAAGGGTCCGTGCTGAGCGGGCAAGTACTGGTGTGATCACTGTTCCCGACAGCGCGGTCGCCGACCCGGAACGGTTCGCCGCCGTCTTCGACGCCCACTACCCGGAGATCCGCCGCTACATCGGCAGGCGGCTCGACCTGGACGTGGCCGAGGACCTGGCGGCCGAGACCTTCCTGATCGCCTTCCGCTCGCGCGGCCGGTTCGACGCCACCAAAGGCGGCGTACGGCCCTGGCTGTACGGCATAGCCACCAACCTCATCGGCCGCCACAAACGCGCGGAGGTACGCCGGTACCGCGCCATGGCCAGAACGGGACCGCCGCCCGACGTAGGGCACGACGACGAGGTCGCGGACCGGGTCACCGCCGGGGTGACGGCGGGCAGGCTCGCGGGGGCGCTTGCCGGTCTGTCGCGCGGCGAGCGGGACGTGGTCCTGCTCATCGCGTACGGCGAGCTGACGTACGAGGAGGTGGCGGCGGCGTTGGGCGTCGCCTACGGGACGGTGGCTTCGCGGCTGAGCAGGGCAAGGGCGAGGCTGCGCGAGACGTTGGGGGTAGAGCTGTGAGGCGCGAGTTCCAGATCATCGACGAGGTCATGCCGGACGTCCCGGAACCCGCTGATGTCGCCCAGGTTAGGGCGCGCGTGCTGGGCTCGCGGCAGCGGCGGCCACACCCACGCCTGCTCGTCGCGATGGCGGCCGCCGTCGTGGCGGCGCTCTTGGTCGTCGTCCCGCGCCTCGGCGAGGGCCAGCACATCACCGCCACCACGGACGGGGCGGTCCAGGCGCTGGAGACGGCGGCGCAGGCCAGGGCCGCCCGGCCGATGGAAGACGACCGGGGCTGGTGGACCCGCGAGATGGTGCAGATCTACTGGGGTAAGTCCGACAAGGGCGACTTCATGGTCATGGAGCAGTTCACGGACACGCTCTGGGTCGACCCGACCGGCCGCAACATGGAGGAGTACGGAGCCTCCACCGTCAAGCCCGCCGACGAGGCCGCCTGGCGCCTGGCGGGCTCGCCCAAGCTGTGCCCCGCCCAGGGTTGCGGTCAGAAGGGGGTCAGGCAGCCGGTGCGTGACACGTTCCAGCTGGCCAAGGGGCTCGACCTGACACTTGCGCAGGTGAAGGGGCTGCCCACCGAGGTGGAGGCGTTGCGCGCCGCCCTGCTGGCGTACTACGCGCCCTATCTGGAGATCGACCAGGACACGTGGTTGTGGGGGGCGGGCGAGCGGCTCCTCCTCGACGCGCCCACCTCGGGGGGGACGCGGGCCGCGCTGTACCGGCTGCTGGCGGCCCTTCCTGGGACTGCGCTCGTGGAGGGTGTCGAGGCCTTGCCCGGGTTCACCGACACGATCGCGCTCGTGCGTGGGGCGCCGGTGCAGGAGCAGATCGTGATCCACAGGAGGTCCGGGGACCTGGCCGCCGTTCAGGACGTGGCGCTTGACGCGGCCGTGGCGGCTGAGCGGATGGTCGGGGTGGGCGCGCCGTTCCAGCGGTTCTTCCTCTACGGGATGGGAATGCCCAGCGACCCGCCACCGTCATTCGAGCCTTAGAGCTCCTAACGGAATGAACCTCACCTCGAAAGTGCCCAGAAGGCTCAGAGAGCAGACCCTCCCCTCTGTACCCCTCTCTCCTTTTGAGGAGGGAGATGTGTGGGGGAGGTCCCCTTTTTGTTAGGTGTCCTTAGCCGTCGTTCGGGCCTTGGGGAGGGCCCGGGTGTCGGGCCCTCCCCTTGGTTGTTTGTCGCTAGCTCCAGGCGATCATGCGGAGCGGGTCCTCCAGCATGGCGCCGACGTCCCTGAGGAACAGGGAGCCGAGCTCGCCGTCGATGACGCGGTGGTCGAAGGACAGCGACAGGGTGGTCACCTTTCTGACCGCCAGCTGGCCGTCGACCACCCACGGCGCGTCCCTGACCTGGCCGAACGCGAGGATGGCTGATTCGCCCGGGTTGATGATGGGGGTGCCGGTGTCGACGCCGAAGACGCCGACGTTGGTGATGGTGAAGGTGCCTCCGGACATTTCATGCGGTTGGGTACGGCCTGCCCTGGCGGTGTCGGTGAGGTCGCCGAACGCCTGGGCCAGTTCTCTGAGCGACAGGGCGTGGGCGTTCTTGACGTTGGGGACCACCAGGCCTCGGGGGGTGGCTGCGGCGATGCCGAGGTTGACGTAGTGCTTGATGACGATCTCGTCTTCTTGCCACTGGGAGTTCATCATCGGGTAGCGCTTGATGGCGGTGATGACAGCTCTGGCTACCAGAAGCAGAGGTGAGACCTTCACATCCTGGAAGTCGTCCAGCGTTTTGAGGTGTTTGACGGCTTCCATGGTCTTGGTGACGTCGAGTTGGAGGAACTCGGTGACGTGGGGGGCTGAGTAGGCGCTGGCGACCATGGCTTGGGCCATCATCTTCCTGACGCCCTTGACGGGAATGCGCTCCTCGGTGCCCGGGACCGCACTCCCCGCGGCCACGGCTCCGGCCCGACCCGCCACGCTCCCCGCGGTCACAGCTCCGGCCTGGCCCGCTGCACTCCCAGCGGTCGCCTCCCAGCCCGCTCCTACCGCCACGCTCTCGCCGTCCGCAGCCTCTGCTCCGGATGCGCCTTCTACTGCTGCGTGGATGTCCTCGCGGGTGATGGAGCCTTGGGGCCCTGTGCCTGTGAGGGTTTTGAGGTCCACCCCCAGGTCTTTGGCCAGCTTCCTCACGGGCGGTTTGGCGAGCACCGTGACGTCTGCCTGGCTGGGGTCCGTCCGCGTTGCGCCGAGCTCCGCCGTACCACCCCTCGCCGACCCGGCGCTCGAAACCACCCCGCCAGAGGCCGCCCCGCCGGGCGTCGCCGCGCCGTGCATCCCCGCACCGGACGTCGCTGCACCAGGCGTCGCTGCGCCGGAGGACGCCGCCCCGGGGGTGACCCCGCCGAGGGGCGCTGCACCGGGAGTCGCGCCGCTTGTGCCCGCGCCGCCAGGAGGCACGCTACCTGGGGCCGCACCACCGGGAGTCGCGCCGCTGGAGGGCGGCGCGTTGGGGGGTGTCGTTCCTGGAGATGTCCCGCTCGGGGGCGTGGCGCCCGTTGTGGCGGGGGTTGGCCCGGCCGGGGGTGTGCTGCCGGGGGTCGGTCTGCCTGGGGTCGTGCCGGGGGTGGTGCCGCTTGGGGGGGTTTTGGGTGGGGCGGTGGGTTTGCGTTGGCGGCGTTTGGTGGCGCCGGTCTTCACGCCGTACCCCACCAGCACCGCCTGGCGCTCCTCCTTCGGAGCGGGACTGCCGTGGGCACCAGGCTCTACCGCGCCCTCTGCCGGCGGGTTGGGGACCAGGTCCTCCGGGGTGGGTTCGCCGGTGTCCACGGAGATGATGGGCAGGCCTACGTCGATCGTCTGCCCCTCCTCCGCCATCAGGTCGGCGATCACGCCTTCCCACGGGATCGGGAGCTCCACGATGGACTTCGCGGTCTCGATCTCCACCACGATCTGGTTGACCTTCACGGCGTCCCCCGGCTTCACGTGCCACCGGACGATCTCCGCCTCCGTCAGCCCCTCCCCTACGTCGGGGAGCTTGAATTCGCGTCGCATAAGGCCCCCTCTCAGTAGCTGTAGCTGCGGTCGACGGCTTCGAGCACCCTGTCCAGGTCAGGCAGGTAATGGTCCTCCAGCTTCGACGGCGGATACGGGGTCGAGGGCCCGCCGACCCGCAACACCGGGGACTCCAGGTGGTAGAAGCACTGCTCGGTGATCCGCGCCGCCAACTCCGCCCCGAACCCGCTGTACACAGGCGCCTCGTGCACGATGACGACCCGCCCCGTGCGACGTACCGACTCCATGACGTGCGGGGTGTCGAGCGGGTTGAGCGACCTGAGGTCGATCACCTCAAGGGACCGCCCGTCTTCCTCGGCGGCCGTCGCGGCCTCCAGGCAGGTCTTGACCATGGGCCCGTAGGCGAGCAGCGTCACGTCACTGCCCTGCCGTACGGTCACCGCCTTGTCCATCGGCGTCCACCAGTCCGTGGACGTGGTGTCGACCTCCGCCTTCTCCCAATAACGCCGCTTGGGCTCGAAGAAGATCACCGGGTCGTCCGAGCTGATCGCCTGCTGGATCATCGAGTAGGCGTCCAGCGGGTTGGAACAGGCCACGACGCGCAGCCCGGCCGTGTGGGTGAAGTACGCCTCTGGCGACTCGCTGTGGTGCTCGACCGCGCCGATCCCGCCGCCGCACGGAATGCGGACCACGACCGGCAGCTTGATCGCGCCGAGCGAGCGCATCGGCATCTTGGCGAGCTGCGTGATGATCTGGTCCGCCGCAGGGAAGACGAAGCCGTCGAACTGGATCTCGCACACCGGGCGGTAGCCGCGCAGCGCCAGGCCGATCGCGGTGCCGACGATCCCTGACTCGGCCAGGGGCGTGTCGATGACCCGGTCCTCGCCGAAGTCCTTCTGCAGGCCGTCGGTGACGCGGAAGACGCCGCCGAGCTTGCCGACGTCCTCGCCCATGATGAGGACCTTGGGGTCGTCCTCCATGGCCTTGCGCATGCCCTCGTTCAGCGCCTTGGAGAGTGAAAGGATGCTCATCGCTCGAAGCCCTCCAGGTAGGCGGCGTACGTGGCGCGCTCCTCGTCGATCAGCAGGTGCGGGTCCCTGTAGACGTGTTCGTACATGTCGAGCGGTGACGGATCGGGCATCTCGATGCAGCGTTTGCGCACGTCGGCGCCGAGCTTGTCGGCCTCGGCCTCGACGGAGTCGAAGAAGTCCTGGTCGGCGTGCTCGTTCTTGAACAGGTACGCCTTGACGCGCTCGATCGGGTCCTTGAGCTTCCACGCCTCCAGCTCGCTGGCCACGCGGTAGCGGGTGGGGTCGTCGGTGGTGGTGTGCGCGCCCATGCGGTACGTGAACGCCTCGATGAGCGTCGGCCCCTGACCGCTTCGCGCGTCGGAGAGGGCCTTCCGCGTCACCGCGAGGCAGGCGAAGACGTCGTTGCCGTCCACCCGGATGCCGGGGAAGCCGAAGCCGGACGCGCGCCGGTAGAGCGGGATGCGGGTCTGCTTCTCCAGCGGCTCGGAGATGGCCCACTGGTTGTTCTGGCAGAAGAACACGATCGGCGCGTTGAAGACGCTGGCCCAGATGAACGACTCGTTGACGTCGCCCTGCGAGGTGGCGCCGTCGCCGAAGTAGGCGATCGTCGCCGCGTTGGCGTCGTCGCGCTGGATGCCCATGGCGTAGCCGACCGCGTGCAGGGTCTGGCTGCCGATGACGATCGTGTAGAGGTGGAAGTTGTGCTCCGCCGGGTCCCAGCCGCCGTGGTTGACGCCGCGGAAGAGCCCGAGGAGCTTCACCGGGTCGACGTCGCGGCACCAGGCCACGCCGTGCTCGCGGTAGGTCGGGAAGGCCATGTCGGCGTCGGTCAGCGCGCGGCCTGAGCCGATCTGCGCCGCTTCCTGGCCGAGCAGCGAGGCCCAGATGCCCAGCTCGCCCTGGCGTTGCAGCGCGACGGCCTCAAGGTCGATGCGCCGGACGAGGACCAGATCGCGGTAGAGCGACTTGACCTCTTCTGGCGTGAGATCGATGTCGTAGTCGGGGTGCTCGACCCGCTCCCCCTCGGGGGTGAGCAGTTGTACAAGCTCCGGAGTTGCGTCACCGGTCATGAGACCTCCTTCGTCGGCCTCATGCCCAAAGTGCTGTGCTTACTGATGACCTCACGATGTTCGGTCATTGCCACTCCTTGTTGCTCAGGGCCGGGCGGATGGGGTTACCACCACTTCCTGGCCTTTCGTTCGCGTTAGTCCCATTTGGTGGTGGTCCTCACGCATATGGGGACATGGTGGCAGAGGTCACAGCCCCATACGCAAGCCCTTCCCCCGGTATTCGCCCGTGAACCTTTCCGCCGCCTGGCGGCGAGAAGAGATCATGAGGGTCTTCGTCGTCGCGCTGGTTCCCGCGGTCGGGCTGCGGCTGCTGGCCGTGCTCGGCTATCCCCCGGCGCTGCTCTTCTGGGCCGACTCCTTCACCTATCTGCGCGAACCCGAGCCTGGAGCGTTCCGCCCCGCCGGATACACGTTCTTCGTCACCTGGTTCGGCCGCGACCTGACGCTGGTGGTGCTGGCGCAGCACGTGCTCGGGCTGGCGCTGGCCGTGGCCGTCTACCTGTGCCTGCGCCGTCGCGGGCTGCCCGACTGGGGGGCCACGCTCGCCGCCGCTCCCCTGCTGTACGACGAGTTCCTGGTCCTGCTGGAGCACATGGTCATGGCGGACGCGCTGTTCACCGTCCTGGTGACGGCCGCGGTGCTCGTGCTGCTGGGGCGGCTCACGCCGGTCACCGCCGCCGTGGGCGGGACGCTGCTCGGGCTGGCCGCGATCACCAGGACGATCGGGGTGCCGCTGCTGCTGGTGGCCGGGGCCTGGATGCTGCTCCGCCGTACGGGATGGAGGCCTGTCCTGTGCCTGGCGCTGGCCGGGGCGTTGCCGCTGCTGGGCTACGCGACCTGGATGAAGGTGGAGGCGGGCACGTTCGGGCTGACCAGGGCCGAGGGCGTCTTCCTCTGGGCGCGCACGATGTCGTTCGCCGACTGTGACGCCTTCGAGGCGCGCACCCCTGAGCTGTGTCCCACGACGGAGGTACGGCCGGCGCCGCCGTTCTGGGTGTGGGGCGCCTCCTCGCCGCTCAAGCGCGTCCGCGGCGACAGGAACGCGGCGGCGGGCGAGTTCGCCCGCCAGGCGATCGCGGCGCAACCGGGCGGCTACCTGGCGGCCGTGGGGCGCGATCTCGGGCAATTGTTCAGGTGGGAACGTACCAAGGCCCGCAACCCCGCGGTCGCCAGGACGAACCCTTACTGGTTCCCTTTCAACGCCCGTCACGGCACGCGCGTGGTGGAGCCTTATGCGGGCTTACTCCGCGCCTATCAGCGTTTCGGATACGTGCCGTTCCCCGTGCTGATGGGGGTGCTCGTCGTGGGACTCGCCAGGCGGCGGCCCGACGCTTTGTTACCCGGAGTGGCGGCGCTCGTGCTCATCGTGGCGCCGCCGTTCCTCACCGGCTACGACGTGCGTTATGTCGTGCCCGCCATCCCGCTGGTCACCCTGTGCGCGGCGCTCGCCTGGCAGGGCACTAGGCTGAGCGGGCGAAAGTCCACTAGCTCTGGAGGCACCCTGTGGCGCGCGTCATCGTCGACGTCATGCTGAAGCCGGAAATCCTTGACCCGCAGGGCCAGGCGATCGCGCGGGCGCTGCCGCGACTGGGCTTCGCCGGGGTGTCCGCCGTGCGCCAGGGCAAGCGGTTCGAGATCGAGCTGGACGGCCCCGCCGACGAGGCCGCACTTGCGGACGTCCGAAAGATGGCCGAGACATTGCTGGCCAACACCGTGATCGAGGACTACTCGGTGCGGGTCGAGGGATAGAACGGCACAGTTGACACCCGGAATTACCCGTCTCGGCTTAAAGCCGGGTTTTGCCGTGCCACAATCCCACGAGCGTGCCAACAGTAAATAACAACAACGTGATTTTGCGGTTAGCCCCGATTTCACGGGGAAACCTACTCCAGGTGACGTTCTGGCGCCGGGAGGGGTCCGGTGGACATTGAGTTCTCGCTGGCACTGCCACGGGATGCGATCGGCATTCCGATGGTCAGGCGAGTGCTGGGTGATGCGATGCGTTCGCTCAACGTGAGCGAGACGTGCATCTCCGACATGCTGCTCGCGGTCTCCGAGGCCTGCTCCAACGCCGTGCGGCACGGCGGTCCCGCCAACCGCTACGAGGTTTCCGCCGCGATCGGCTACGGCCGGTGCGACGTGCGCATCGCCGACGGCGGCGAGGGTCTCTCCTCCATGCCGATCACCTTCCCGCCGCCCGACAAGGAGAACGGCAGGGGTCTGCTGATCATGCGGTCGGTGGTGGACGAGGTCTCCTTCGGCGTCACGCCCGGCCGCGGGACGACCGTTCACCTGCGCAAGCTCCTGTCGTGGGATGACGCCTCCCTCAGGACCCGCGAACTCGCCGCTGTCTGACCACCGGTAGCCTGGAGTACCGCCACAGACCACCGTCCGCCCCAAGAGACGGTGGCGTGCGCATGCGCCATTTCCTCGGAGGGGAAGACGTCATGACCGCTGCCCGCGTGGGCGTTGTCACGTTTCCAGGGACACTCGACGACCAAGACGCCGCCCGTGCCGTACGGCTGGCCGGTGGTGAAGCCGTGCCGCTGTGGCACGCGGACCACGACCTCAAGGGCGTCGACGCCGTCTTCCTGCCCGGTGGTTTCTCCTACGGCGACTACCTCAGGTGCGGTGCGATCTCCCGGTTCGCGCCCCTGATGGACGAGCTGATCCCGGCGGCCAGGGCCGGGCTGCCGGTGCTGGGCACGTGCAACGGCTTCCAGATCCTGTGCGAGGCGCACCTGCTGCCCGGCGCGCTGACCCGCAACGCCTCGCTGCACTACGTCTGCCGCGACCAGCGCGTCGCGGTCGAGTCCGCGTCGACCGCCTGGACCGGCGACTTCACGGTCGGCCAGGAGATCGTGCTGCCGGTCAAGCACGGCGAGGGGCGCTACGTCGCCTCGGAGGAGACCCTGGACGCCCTCGAGGCGAACGGCCAGATCGTCTTCCGGTACGCCGGAGGCAACCCGAACGGCGCCATGCGCGACATCGCGGGCATCTCCAACGAGGCCGGCAACGTCGTCGGCCTCATGCCGCACCCGGAGCACGCCGTCGAGGACCTCGTCGGCGCCCCGTCGACCGACGGCCGCGGCTTCTTCACCTCCATCCTGTCGAAGCTGGTGAACGCATGAGTGAGCGAAGCGAGCGATCAAATAAGCACGCCGACTCTGTCGGTCATGCCGACAGAGTCGGCATGACCGACAACGTGAAGCGCGCGGCTGAAACCCCGGACGAGGCGATGCCGTTCGCCGAGCTCGGGATGAAGCGTGACGAGTACGACCGCGTCGTGGAGATCCTGGGCCGCCGCCCGACCTCCTCCGAGCTGGCCATCTACTCGGTCATGTGGTCGGAGCACTGCTCCTACAAGTCCTCCAAGGTGCACCTGCGCCAGTTCGCCACCAAGGCCCCGGAGTCCGAGGCGCTGCTGGTCGGCATGGGCGAGAACGCGGGCGTCGTCGACATCGGCGACGGCTGGGCGGCCACCTTCAAGATCGAGTCGCACAACCACCCCTCCTACGTCGAGCCGCACCAGGGCGCGGCCACCGGCGTGGGCGGCATCGTGCGCGACATCATGTCGATGGGCGCGCGGCCGATCGCGGTCATGGACGCCCTGCGCTTCGGCGGAGCCCTCCAGGAGGACACCAGGCGCGTGCTGCCCGGCGTGGTCGAGGGCATCTCCCACTACGGCAACTGCCTGGGCCTGCCGAACATCGGCGGCGAGGTCGTGTTCGACCCCTGCTACATCGGCAACCCCCTGGTGAACGCGCTCTGCGTGGGCCTGCTGCGCAAGGACCAGATCAAGCTGGCGACCGCGCCGGGCCCCGGCAACAAGGTGGTGCTGTTCGGCGCCTCGACCGGGCCCGACGGCATCGGCGGCGCTTCCGTGCTCGCCTCTGCGACGTTCGACCAGGAAGACGAGTCGCAGGCACGAGCTGATGGTTCGCCTTCGGCGAAGAGGCCGGCCGTACAGGTCGGTGATCCGTTCATGGAGAAGCTGCTCATCGAGTGCTGCCTGGAGCTGTACGCAGCAGATGTCGTGGTGGGCATCCAGGACCTCGGCGCGGCCGGGGTGTCGTGCGCGACCACCGAGCTGGCCGCCAAGGGCACCGGCGGCATGCACGTCGACCTCAACCTGGTGCCGCTGCGCGACTCGTCGCTCCGCCCTGAGGAGATCCTCATGAGCGAGTCGCAGGAGCGCATGATGGCCGTGGTCACCCCGGAGGACATTCCGGCCTTCATGGCGATCTGCGAGAAGTGGGACGTGCCCGCGACCGTCATCGGCGAGGTCACCGACACCGGCAGGCTCGTGATGACCTGGCACGGCGAGACGATCGTCGACATCCCGCCGGGCACGGCTGCCGACGACGGACCCGTCTACGAGCGGCCCTACCACGAGCCGGTCGGCCAGGCGGCGCTGAACGCCGACGTGCCCGACAAGCTCGACCGGCCGTCCGACCTGCGCGCGACGTTGCTGCAGCTGCTCGGATCGCCGAACCTGGCGTCCAAGGAGTGGGTGACCTCCCAGTACGACAGGTACGTACGGTCCAACACCGTGCTCGCGCAGCCAGCCGACGCGGGGATGCTGCGTATCTCCGAGGTCATGGCCGGCGCCTCAGAGACCAAGCGCGGGATCGCGCTGGCCACGGACGGTAACGGGCGCTACGCCCGGCTCGACCCCTACGCGGGGGCGCAGCTCGCGCTGGCCGAGGCGTACCGCAACGTCGCGGTCACCGGGGCCAAGCC
The DNA here is from genome assembly GCF_044457355.1 of Nonomuraea sp. NPDC050556. Taxonomy (NCBI): domain Bacteria; kingdom Bacillati; phylum Actinomycetota; class Actinomycetes; order Streptosporangiales; family Streptosporangiaceae; genus Nonomuraea; species Nonomuraea sp. NPDC050556. The sequence goes on from NZ_JBITGU010000005.1 coordinate 40,440, forward strand.
GCTCGCGGTGACCAACTGCCTCAACTTCGGCTCGCCCGAGGACCCCGAGGTCATGTGGCAGTTCGCCGAGGCCACGCGGGGGCTCGCGGACGCGTGCCGGACGCTGGGGGTGCCGGTCACCGGCGGCAACGTGTCGTTCTACAACCAGACGGGCGCGCAGGCGATCCACCCGACGCCGGTGGTCGGGGTGCTCGGCGTGATCGACGACGTCGCAACCCGCATCAAGTCCGGATTCGTCGCCTCTGGCCTGAAGATCGCCCTGCTGGGCGAGACGCGGGCGGAGTTCGGCGGCTCTGAGTGGGCGCACGTGGCGCACGGGCACCTCGGCGGGCTGCCGCCGGAGGCGGTGCTGGAGGACGAGCGCTCGCTGGCCACGGTCATGGTCGCCGCGGCGGCCGCCGGGCTGGTGGAGGGGTCGCACGACCTGTCGGACGGCGGGCTGGGGATCGCGCTGGCGGAGGCTTGCCTGGCTCGCGGGGTCGGGGCTCGGGTGTCGTTGAGCGACGACCCGTTCGTGGCGCTGTTCAGCGAGTCCGCCGGGCGGGCGCTGGTGGCGGTACGGCCTGAGCAGTTCGACGCTTTCGCGGCGCTGTGCGCTGAGCACGAGGTGCCTTGTTACGGGCTCGGGGTCACCGGTGGTGACGCGCTCGTGGTGGAGGACGTGTTCGAGGTGGCTCTCACCGACCTCCGCACGACGCACGAGGCGACGCTGCCTGAGCTGTTCGGCTGACGTGGAGAGAGAAGGGCCCGGTACCCGCCGTACCGGGCCCTTCTTGCTTTCTCAGGTGGTGGGCATGCAGACGACGTAGACGGTGCCGCTGCCGCCGTTGCCCTGGCCCTGGCCGGACAGCTCGGCCTTCCAGCCGTTCCCGACGGGGTAGCTGCCCTTGACCGTCGAGTTGGAGGAGCTGACCCCGCCGCCGGTCATCGTGTAGCCGGTGTCACAGGTGACGGTTCCGCTGCCGCCGGAGAAGTTGGCCGACTTGATGACCGTGGGCTTGGCGCCGCCCGCAGGACCCGGCTTGCCATCCTGACCGTTCTCGCCGTCCTTACCCGGCTTGCCCTGAGGGCCGGCGGGACCGGTGTCGCCCTTGGGCCCTGCGGGGCCGGTGTCGCCCTTGGGGCCCGGCTTACCGTCCTGCCCGTTGGTCCCGTTCTTGCCGTCCTTACCGTCCTCGCCCTTGGCGCCCGGCTTACCGTCAATGCCGTTCTTGCCGTCGACGCCGTTCTTGCCGTCCTTGCCCGCGGGGCCGGTCGGGCCGGTTTCGCCCTTGGGGCCCTGGATGCCCTGGAGGCCCTTGTCGCCCTTCGGGCCGACCGGACCGGTGGCGCCGGTGTCGCCCTTGGGGCCCGCCGCGCCGTCCTTGCCGTCCTTGCCCGCCGGGCCCACCGGTCCGCCGGTGCCGTTGAGGGTGTCGCCCCCGGCGCCCCACGTGACGCGGATCTCGGTCGCCCGGCACTTCGTCGCCGGGTTGACGATGCGGGCGTAACGGGTCTTCTTGTGCACGCAGGCGTGTACCTCCGCCTCGGCGGTGGACGCCGTGGCAGCGCCTCCCACGACGACGAGGGAAAGTGCGAGCACTCCAACCGAAGCGGCTGCGCCAAACTGGCGGCCGATGAACCTGATGGCCATGGGGGCTGTCTTTCTAGAGTGACGAATGTTGCGCATCAGGTACACGTTTCAACCGTTCCAATGGATGGCAGGCCAAACATCACACCTGCATCACGATGTCCGGTAAAACGACATAGTCGTGATCGCGATCTCGTGTGGATAATCGGGGCGTGACGTATCTCCCGCCGGCCAGACAGCCGGTACGGGCGGTGGTGTGGGCGATCCACCTGGCCCTGCCCCTGCTCGGCCTCTGGCTCCTGCTGGCCAACGACGGCGCCAACGTCTTCTGGCAGCACAACCCCAGCCACTTCTGGATGATCGTCACCGTCGCCGGCCTCAACGTGGCGCTCGGCGCGCTGATCAGCGAGGCGTCGAGGAAGCGCGACGACGCCCGCCTCTTCCTCGTCTCGATGGTCTTCCTGAGCAGCGCGGGCTTCTTCTTCCTGCACGGCCTCGCCACCCCGAAGATCATCCTGCCGACCGGCTCGCTGGGGTTCGACCTCGGCCAGCAGGTGGGCCTGAGCATCGCGTCGGTGTTCGCGTTCGCCTCGGCGTTCCCGCTGGCCGAGAAGGCGGCGCGAGCCGTACTCACCTATCAGCACCTGATCCGCGGCGCCCTGTTCGGGTTCATGATCCTGTGGGGCCTGGCCTCGCTGATCCCGGCGATCACGCCGCTGAGCGAGCCGCCGTCCAAGGAGCCGCTGAACTGGCTCGCCCTGGCGTCCATCCCCGGCCTGCTGCTGTACGGCGCGGCCGCCGTGATGATGTTCCTGCTGCACCGCAGGCGGCCGTCGGCGATGCTGGTCAGCCTCATCACCGCCTACGCTCTGCTGGCCGAGGCGATGATCGCCGGGATGTCGCAGCTCAACTGGCGTCTGTCCTGGTGGGAGTGGCACGTCCTGCTGACGCTGGCGTTCGTGTTCGTGGCTTACAGCGCCTACCTGCAGTTCAGGCGCGAGGGCAGCAGCGCGGGGCTGTTCGACTCCGTGGCGCTGAACGCGACCGTCAGGCGCATCCAGCGCGGCTACGAGGAGGCGCTGGAGGAGCTGGTCGAGCACGTCAGGCGCGGCGAACCGCTGGCGGCCACGCGCACGGCGAGCAAGTTCTCGATGAGCGAGGGCCAGGCGGCCGTGCTCGACCGGGCGGGCACCGCGCTGGCCAACGAGCGCGAGCTGTCCGAGCGCCTGGCCGCGCTCGTCGACGTCGGCTCCCAGGCCCGCGTCGGGCTGGGCGAGGGCGCGCTGCTGGCGGGCGCCCTCGACCGGGTACGGCAGGCCTACGGCGACGTGCGTATCGGCCTGGTCTCCGAGGGCAACGTGTCCATCGGCTCGCGGGAGTACGACTTCCCCGGCAACCTGCCGGTCAGGCGCGGCGAGCTGGTCGCCTACCCGCTGACCGTCAAGGGCCTGCTCGCCGGGGCGCTGGAGGTGCCGGTGGCGCGCAACGACCAGGACGAGGCGCTGGCCCACACCCTGGCCAGCCAGCTCTCGATCGCGCTGGAGAACGCCAGGCTCTACCAGGAGCTCGACACGCTCTTCCGCCAGTACATGTCGCCCGACGTGGCCAACGCGCTGCTCGCCGACCCCGGCCAGGCCGCGCTGGGCGGCGAGCTGCGCGAGCTGACCGCGCTCTTCGCCGACCTCCAGGGGTTCACCACGTTCTCCGAGCGCGTCTCGCCCGGGGAGATCGTGGAGATGCTGAACCGCTACCACACGGCCGCCGTGCCGTGCATCCTGGCCAACAACGGGACGATCGTGCAGTTCGTCGGCGACGCGCTGCTGGCGCTGTTCAACGCGCCCGCCACGCTCCCCGACCACGCCCGCTCGGCGTGCCGGGCGGCGCTGGCCATGCAGGAGGCGGCGGCGCGGGTGTCCGAGGAGGTCGCCTGGGAGCAGGCGGCCGGGTCGATGAACGGGGTGGAGTGGCCGACGTTCCGCGTCGGGGTGAACACCGGGATGGCGCTGGTGGGCAACATCGGCAGCCCGGCGCTGCGCGGCTTCAACGCGATGGGCGACAGCGTCAACGTGGCCGCCCGCCTGCAGTCGCTGGCCGATCCCGGCACGGTGGTGATCGGTCAGACCACCCTCGACCGGCTCGGCGGCGCGGCCCAGGTGTCGCCGCTCGGGTCGCTCAGCCTCAAGGGCAAGCAGGAGACCGTGCCCGCCTACCTGCTCAGCTCGCTGGCCGAGAACGCGTAATTAGACGTTCCGCGGGCTGCAAGTGGCAGACATAATCGGCGCATGACTGCAGAGCCTGGCGAGTTCCTGTCCATGCTCACCCCCGACGAGCAGGCCGCACTGCGCAAGGCCGGCCGTCCGCGCCGGTGGGAGCGCGGCGCGACCGTGATGACCGAGGGCGACACCTCAGACTGGGTGCTCGTCCTGACCGAGGGCCGCGTGAAGTGTTCCTCGCACACCAGCAGCGGCAACGAGGTCGTGCTGGCGATCCGCGGGCCCGGCGGGCTGATCGGCGAGATGGCCTCGATCGACGGCTCCCCCAGGTCCGCCACCGTGACGGCGCTGGAGCCGGTCGGCGGCATCGTCGTCGCCGACTTCGCCGGGTTCCTCCGCGAGCACGGCAACGTGGCCGTGCTCCTCATGCAGATGGTCACCGGGCGGCTGCGCGACGCCGACCGCAAGCGCATCGAGTACGGCGCCTTCGACACCACGGGCCGGGTGGCCACGCGGCTGGTGGAACTGGCCGAGCGGTACGGCGAGCCGACCAACGGCGGCCTGCGCGTCGCTCTGCCCCTCTCGCAGGACGAGCTGGCCGGATGGACCGGCGCCTCGCGCGAGGCGGTCAGCAAGGCGCTGAGGACCCTCAGGGACCGCGGCCTGATCGAGACAGGCCGCCGCAGGGTGATCATTCACGATCTGGAGGGGCTGAAGAAAAGGGCGAGGTGACCCCCGTCGAGCGCAGGAGCTCGCCGGGAGAGAGCGAGGAACGAAGCCAACGAGCGGCGAAGCGGGCGCGACAATTGGGGCGGCACAAAACGGACGTACGTCGTACGTCATAGTGGAGGCTATGGTCACCGTCCCCCATGACCTTCCCGGCACGCCCGAGTACGTCAGCAAGCTGCGCTACGCCTGGCGCGTGTGCTCGGTGACGAGCCTCGGGCTCGTGCTCATCGGCATCGCGGGCAGCACGCTCAACGTCGCCCTGCCCACCGTCGTGCGGCACTTCCAGGCCGGGCCGTTCGAGTCCGGCTGGATCCTGCTGTCGTTCCTCCTGGTGAGCACGGCCTCGCTGGTGTTCTTCGGCCGCGTGGCCGACCTGCTCGGCAGGCGCGAGGTCTACCTGACCGGTTTCGCGCTGTTCACCCTGGCCTCGCTGCTGGCCGGGTTCTCCCTCAACGTGTGGTTCCTCATCGCCATGCGGGTGGTGCAGGCGGTCGGGTCGGCGATGATCCTGGCCAACGGCACCGTGATCATCACGGACGCCTTTCCCGCCGACCGGCTCAGCCAGGGCATGGGCGTCTACATCGGCACGCTGTCGGTGGCGCAGCTGATCGGGCCGTCGGTGGGCGGGCTGATCGCGGAGACGGCCGGCTGGCAGTGGATCTTCTGGGTGAACGTGCCCGCCGGGATCATCGCGCTGGTCTGGGGCGTGCTGACCCTGCGCAAGGTGGAGCGCGGGCCGCGCGAGCCCGTGGACGCGCTGGGCAACGCGCTCATCTTCGCCGCGCTCTCGGCCGCGCTGCTGGCGCTGTCGGAGGCCGGGTCGCGCGGGCTGACCAGCCCGGTCGTGCTCACCGGGGCCGGGCTCTTCGTGGTGCTGGTGCCGATCATCGTGGTCGTGGAGCGCCGGGCCTCGCATCCGGTGCTCGACCTGCGGTTGTTCGGCGGGCGGATGCTGGCGTGCGCGAACCTCGCGTCGTTCTGCAACGCGCTGGCCAGGTCGGCGCTGATCCTGGTGGTGGCGCTCTACTTCCAGGCGGCGCGCGGGCTGGACGCGTTCGAGGCGGGGCTGAGCGTGTTACCCGTGCCCCTGGGGATAGGGCTGGCCTCGCCGATCGCGGGCGCGCTGCGGGTCTCGCCGTACGCGCTGTCCATCGGTGGCAGCCTGTTCAGCGCGGCCGGGCTGGGCACGCTGATGCTGACCGCCGATCCGGCCACCCCCTACTGGATCATCGGGATCGGGCTGTTCGTGGCCGGGTGCGGCAGCGGCACGTTCCTGACCGGCAACACCACGCAGGTGATGTCGGCGCTGCCGCACGGCAGCCTGGGCGTGGTGAACGGCTTCCGCGTCATGATCATGAACGTCGGCATCGTGCTCAGCGTCGGCCTGTCGCTCAGCGTCCTGGCCAGCTCGGTCTCCCCCGAGCTGCGCGCCCAGGTCTACGCGGCCACCCTGTCCCGCCTGTCGCCGGTGGCGGTCGAGCAGGTCATGGACGGCTTCCGCACCACCTACGGTCTGCTCTTCGCGGTCGCCCTCGCCGGAGCGGTGCTCGCGGCGCTGGCTAGGACACGCGCACCGGCAGCCGCTCGATCCCGTTGACGAAGTTGGAGCGCACCCGGGTGACCTCCCCGGCCAGCTCGACGGTGGACAGGCGCGGGATGAGCTCCTCGAACATGACGCGCAGCTCCAGGCGGGCCAGGCTGGCGCCGAGGCAGTAGTGCGCGCCGCCGCCGAAGGCCATCTGGTCCATCCCGGTGCGGGTCACGTCGAAGCGGTGAGGGTCGGGGAAGACCGCAGGGTCCCTGTTGCCCGCCGCGTACCAGAGGACGACCTTGTCCCCTTCACGGATCCTCCGCCCGTGCAGGGTGACGTCGCGCGTCGCCGTACGCCGGAAGTGGTAGACCGGCGAGGCCCAGCGCAGGAACTCCTCGACGGCGCCCGCGATCAGCGACGGGTCCTCGCGCAGGAGGTCGAGCTGCTCCGGGTGCTCGATGAGCGCCTTCATGGTGTGCGAGATCGCGTGGCGGGTGGTCTCGTTGCCCGCGACCACCAGCAGCAGGAAGTAGTTGTGGAAGTGGTCGGGCGACAGCGGCACGCCGTCCTCCGGGAGCTGGTTGACCAGCTTCGACACCAGGTCGTCGCCCGTCCCGCCCCGGCGGCGCCCGGCCAGGGCGTCGCCGTACGCGAAGACCTCCAGCGAGGCGGGGCTCCGGAACGGCAGGTCCTGATATTTCGCGTTCTCTTCGAGGTAGGCCGTGTTGCCGATGATCTGGTTGCCCCAGTCGATCAGCTTCGGGGTGTCCTCGACGGGAACGTCCAGCATCCTGGCCAGCACCCGGATCGGGAAGTCAGCCGAAATCTCACGAACGAAGTCGAACTCCGAAAGAGGCAGCGCCGCGTCCAGGGTCGACCGGGTCAGCCCGCGTAAGAACGCCTCGAAGCGGGCGTTCACCTGGCGCGGCATGAAGTCGCGCTGCAGCAGCTTGCGCAGCGCCCGGTGCCTGGCCCCGTCCGTCTCCAGCATCGACCGGCGCAGTTCCCGGCGTACCGGGTCGTCGATCTCCTCCAGATTGGTGAACATCTCCGAGGTGAACGCCGCCGGGTCGCGCCCGACGGACACGATGTCGGCGTGCCTGGTCAGCGACCAGAACCCGGACCCGTCCCGCTCGTCGCTCCAGTGCACGGGGTCGTTCTCGCGCAGCTCGTCGAAGAGCGCCCACGGCGGCCCGTCGGCGAAGGCTTCGAGGTCAAAGGTGATAGGCGTACTCACGGAACTCCCAATCGGTGACGGCCCGCTCGAACCGCTCGACCTCGTTGCGCTTGTAGGTGACGAACGACGTCACGAGGTCCTTGCCCAGGACCCCGACCAGCTCCGCGTCCGCCTCCAGCGCGTCCAGCGCGGCCGTGAGGTTCTTGGGCAGTACGGCGGAGCGCCCTGGGTCGTATCCGTACCCCTCCAGCGGTTGCGGCGGCTCGACGCCGTCCCGCATCCCCAGGTAGGCCGCGGCGAGCACGGCCGCCACGCCCAGGTAGGGGTTGGCGGAGGCGTCGCCGAGCCGCAGCTCCAGCCGCGCCCCAGCGCCGCGCTCCGGCGGCACCCGCAGCATCGCGCTGCGGTTGTCCAGCCCCCAGTCGACCAGCCACGGCGCCAGCGTGTCCGGCCCGAAGCGCTTGTAGGAGTTGATCGTCGGGTTCATGAACGCCGCCACGGCCGGAGCGTGCGCGAGGATCCCGCCGATCGCGTAGAGGGCCTTCTCCGACAGCCCGTACCGCGAGGCGGGGCCGTCGAAGACGTTCACGCCGTCGGCGGAGGCCATCGACAGGTGCACGTGGAACCCCGACCCGCCCTCGTCGTCGAACGGCTTGGCCATGAACGTCGCCCGCAACCCGTCGAGCCGCGCGATCTCCTTGATCGCCGCCTTGAACCTGAACGCCCGGTCGGCCGCGTCCAGCGCCTCGGAGTGGGTGAGGTTGATCTCGAACTGCCCGCCGGAGTACTCGTGGTTGCCCATCAGCACCCCGAGCCCGAGGTCGCGCGTCCAGCGCAGGGCCCTGAGCAGGTGCCCGTCGCTGTCGCCGCGGCGCCCTGCGGTGTAGACGTCGCCGGTGGAGTCCGAGTAGCGCCTGCCCTCGGCGTCCATCAGGAAATACTCGAGCTCGGGCCCCACCACGGGCACGACGCCCAGCTCGGCGAAGCGGGCGGACACCTCGCGGAGCGCGGCGCGCGGATCCTCGGCCACCCGCGAGCCGTCGGAGTGCCGCGCGTCGCCCAGGCACCAGGCCACGCCCGGCTCCCACGGCAGCGCCTTCAGCGTGGACAGGTCCGGGAAGACCGCGATATCGGGGAGACCCACGTCCAGCCCGCCGGGCACCGGGATCGTCTCGCCGCGCGGGGTGGTGTGGTAGACCGCCCGGCAGAAGGCCAGCCCGTGCTCCTCGACCCCGGGGAGCGCCTCCACCAGCACGTCCTTGGCCCGGTCGATGCCGAGCAGGTCCGGATAGACGATCCGTACGACGTCCACGCCTTCCACGGGGCCTCCTCGGCAGTCGTTTGGACCCAAACCATAAGCGTGGTCCCCGCCCCGGTCAAGGTGTATCGTACGGATCCAAACGAATTGCGAGGGATCATGCGAGGCTTCTTCTACCCCCGTAGCGCGACAGGGCGATCGTCGTTGATCCCCGCGCCGCCGTGGCACTACTCCGGCGATCTGCTCACCCTGGAATACCGGACATCTCCCGAAAGGGTGGCGGAGCTGCTGCCGGAGCCGTTGGGTCTCGCCGACGACGATCCGGGTGCGGTCGCGCTGATCTGGGCCGACTGGCAGTCCTGCGGCTCCTCTGGCGAGGAACTGCTCGACCCGGTGCGCTCCCAGTACAAGGAGTGCTTCGTCGTCGTGCGGTGCTCCTTCGAGGGGCGTACCTTCTCCCGCTGCGTCTACATCTGGGTGGACAAGGACTTCGCGGTCCTGCGCGGGATGCACCAGGGCTACCCGAAGAAGCTCGGCTCGATCCACCAGACCAGACCCCACCCGTACGGCCCGGCCCCCCGCATCGAGGCGGGCGCCCGGTTCGGCGCCACCCTGGCAGCGGGCGACCGGCGGCTGGCCGAGGCCGTGGTGACGCTGACCGGCGAGGCGGAGAGCAACGGCTTCGTCAACGGGCACCCGATGGCCCACCACCGCTGGCTGCCGTCGATCGTGCCTGGCGAGCCCGACGCCCACGCCGAGCTGATCGAGTCCGGCGCTGCCGCCTTCGAGGGCGGCACCCCATGGGCGGGCATCTTCGAGCTGGAGCTGTTCGACTCCCCCACCGAGGAGCTGGCCAGGCTGCCCGTCGTGGAGCCCATCGGCGCCTACTACCGCCAGGTGGGCGTCACCTGGAACGGCGGAAAGGTGCTGCGATGACCCGCTGGGTGATGATCCTGAGCGAGAACTGGACGCTGACCTCGCCCAGGGACCTGAAGGCCCTCGTCAGAACGGCCCAGGAGGCCGAGGACGCCGGGTTCGACGCGGTCATGGTCAGCGAGCACATCGTCCTCGGCCGGGGCGCCGACGCCGATGGCGTGATGGCCAACCCGCGCGAGTACGCCCTGCCGGGCAACCAGGATCCGGCGACGCCGTGGCCCAGCTCGCTCATGCTGCTGTCGGCGATCGCGGCGGTGACGTCGCGGATCCGCCTGGTGGCCGCCGGGGTGATCGCGCCGCTGCGCCACCCGCTGGCGATCGCGCAGGAGCTGGCCACGCTGGACCTGCTCTCCGAGGGACGGCTCGTGGTGCAGCCGATCGTGTCGTGGCACCGGGCCGAGTACGAGGCGCTCGGCGTGCCGTACGAGCAGCGGGGGAGGCTCCTGGACGAGCACCTGGAGGCGTGGCGCGCGGTGTGGACGGCGACTCCCGCGTCCTTCCACGGCGAGCACTACTCCTTCACCGACGTCTACCAGGAGCCCAAGCCCGTCGGCCCGCGCATGTGGTTCGGTGGCAGCTCGGTGCACGAGGCGATGTTGCGGCGACTCGTCACCTACGGGCACGGCTTCCACCCGCTCGGCCGTCCCACGCCCGAAGAGCTCGTACGGCTGCGCGCCGCCCTGAACGGCCGGGAGGTGGAGATGGTCGGCGGCATCAGGGGCACCTTCCCCGACGCCCGCTCGCCCGCTCCGCTGCTGCCCGCGCTGGAGTCGGTGCCCGAGCAGGTCGCGGCGGGCTTCACCACGATGTGCATGAAGCCCTCGATGTTCACCGACTCCCTCGCCGAGGTCGGCGCCCTCTGCAGGGAGATCGTCAGGCTCTGCCCCTGAACTCCCAGTCGCCGCCGAGCGCCGTCGAGACGACCTCGGCGGACTCGGTGGGCTGGGCGCCGAACCCAGGAATGGCGACATTTCCGGAAACGATGTGGTTGCGCAGCGTGCCCAACCCCTCCACCGACACCTCCACCACGTCCCCCGGCTGCACGGGCCGCGAGTTGGCCGGGGTGCCTGACAGCAGGACGTCGCCCGGGTACAGGGTGATCGTGCGGGCGATGTCGGCGACGAGGTAGTGCATGTCCCACTCCATCTCCGCCGTGTTGCCATCTTGCACGACCACGCCGTTGACCAGGGTCCTGATCGACTTGCCGCGGAAGTCCCACCCGGTGACCAGGCCGGGCCCGAGCGGGCAGAGCGTGTCCGACCCCTTCACCCTGAGCATCGAGCCCGCGTCGGTGTCGCGGAAGTCGTGCAGCCCGAAGTCGTTGCCGATCGTGTACCCGGCGATGTAGTCGCCCGCCTCGTCCGGCGTGATGCCCTGGCAGATGCGGCCGATGACGATCGCGACCTCTCCCTCGTAGTTGAGGTATTTGCAGCCGAGCGGGCGCACCACCGCGCCGCCGTGCGCGTTGAGCGAGGAGGTCGGCTTGTGGAAGTAGGTGGGCGCCGGCGGCAGCTTGGTCATGAACTCCTCGACCCTGCTGCGGTGGTTGAGGTGCACAGCGATGATCTTGGACGGTTCCACCGGCGGCAGGTGCAGCGCGCCCTCGTCCATCCCGTCGGCCCACTCCACCTGCACGGCCGCGCCGTCCACCAGGATCCTGCGGTACTCGGTCAAGACGTCCATCCTCCGTCCGGGCGGTCGAACCACAGGTGAACCTGTCCGGTGCCGACCGAGTTCTCGTAAGCGCTGTAGAGCCGTCCAGGCGCGGTGCAGGCGCCCTCGCCGAGCGCGCCGATCATCATCAGGTAGTGCCCGAACCGCGCCTCGGGCTTGTGCCGCAGGAAGTCGGGCATCGTCTCCAGGACCCTGGCGTGGTCGCCCTCCTGGAACCAGTCGATCCTGGCCAGGTCCGCCTCGCGCGCCTCGGCCGTGCGCACGTGCGACGGATTGCTCGACTCGTGGTCGCGGATCTCGCGCAGCGGCCAGAACGTGTGCGACAGCGCCCCTGACGCGATGAGCAGGACGCGCCGGTCGCTCTGCCTGATCGCGTCGCCGAGCGCCCTGCCCAGGCGGAGCGAGTCCTCCGTGTCTGCCGTCTGGCAGACGCCGATGGAGATCCACGGCTTGCCCGCCGTACCGAGGTAGGGGTTGTCGGGAACGCCGAGATACGTCCACAGGTTCACGGTCGCGTAGTAGATGGGCAGGTAGGGGTCGTCGATCGCGGTGATCCAGGTGCCGTGCTTCTCCCCCAGCCCGGCGATCGTGTGTGCCAGCGCCGGGTCCCCCGGAATGTCGTACGGCATGCGGCACATGCCGCGCGGCAGCTCCTCCGAGGTGTAGAGGCCGGCCCTGCGCTGCTGCGCGGTCACGACGAACTCCACCGTGGTCGCCCAGTGCGAGTCGAGCACGACGACGGTGTCGTAGTCGTCGCGGTCGAACACCTCCTGGCGCAGCCTCTTCAGGCCGGGAACCAGGGTGATCTCGTTGCCCTCGTTCAGCTCGCGCCGCGTCCGCTCGGGCAGCACGATCGTGGGGACGTGGGCCAGCAGGCCCGCGCCGACTATCTCACCCATGGCGCGCTCACCGTGTTCTTGACGTCGCAGTAGAAGTCGAAGCTCCAGTTTCCGCCCTCGCGCCCGATCCCGGAGTCGCGCGAGCCGCCGAAGGGCGCGCGCAGGTCGCGGACGAAGAAGCAGTTGACCCAGACGGTCCCGGCGACGAGCTGCGGCGTCAGCCTCCGCGCCCGCTCCTCCGAGGTCGTGACGACGAGCGCGTCGAGCCCGTAGGAGGTGTCGTTGGCCATCGCGACCGCCTGCTCCTCAGAGGAGAAGGTCTGCAGGGTGAGCACCGGGCCGAACACCTCCTCGCGCAGCAGCTCCTTGCTGGGTTCGGTGAAGAGCGTGGGCCGGTAGTAGAGCCCGCCCAGCTCCGCATTGGGCCCGCCGCCCGCCACTGCTCGCGCTCCTTCGGCGACGGCCCGCTGGACGAAGCCGTCGATCTTGTCGAACTGCTTCCTGTGGATCTGCGGGCCGATGTCCGTGGCCAGGTCGCGCGGGTCGCCCTGGCGCAGCGCCTTTATCCGCTCGACCAGCCGCTCGGTGAACTCCCCCGCGACCTCCTCGGCGACCAGCAGGCGGGTGCAGGCCAGGCAGACCTGCCCCGCGTTGTCGTACTGCTCCACGGCCAGGTCGACGGCCAGGTCGAGGTCGGCGTCCCGCATCACCAGGAGCGGCGACTTGCCGCCGAGTTCCAGCGAGACCGGCGTCAGGTGCCTGGCCGCTGCAGCGCCGATCAGCCGGGCCGTAGGCACCGATCCGGTAAAGCTGATTCGTGAAATATCGGGATTGTCGACGAGAGCCGCGCCCGCCTCGGCACCGAACCCCTGGACGACGTTGAACACGCCGTCGGGAAGACCCGCCTCAGCGGTGATGTCCGCGAGGATCGACGCCGTGAGCGGGCTCCACTCGGCCGGCTTCAGCACGACCGTGTTTCCCGCCGCCAGCGCCGGGGCGATCTTCCACGTGGCCAGCATCAGCGGCGCGTTCCACGGCGTGATCAGCGCGCAGACACCCGCCGGGTCCCAGCTCACGTGGTTGGTGTGGCCGCGCGTCTCGAAGTCGTCGTGTCCGAGCCCGAGCAGCCAGTCGGCGAAGAACCTGAAGTTGTGCGCCACCCTGGGCATCACGCCGCGCAGGTGGGAGCGGAGCAGCGCGCCGTTGTCGCGGGTCTCGACGTTGGCCAGCTCGTCGGCGCGCTTGTCCACGCCGTCGGCGATCGCGTGCAGCAGCCGCGCGCGCTCCTCCTTCGACGTGCGCGCCCAGGCGGGGAAGGCTTTCCTGGCCGCAGCGACAGCCTGCGCAGCCTCGCGCGCGCCGCCCCTGGAGATCTCGGCGATCGGCTGCTCGTCGATGGGTGACAGGTCGGTGAACCGCTGGGGAGAGGCGACCCGCTCCCCGCCGATCCAGTGGTCAGCGGATACGGACATGGGCGACTCCAAGGAGTATCGTTTGGGTCCAAACAATAACAGGAGGGTGCGAGCGATGCCACAGCCGTACGACGTGATCTCCCCGAGGGACGGCCAGGTGATCACGACGATCGCCCACGCGGGGGTCGCGGAGGTCGACGCGGCGGTGGCCGCCGCCAGGGCGGCCTTCGACACCGGCCCGTGGCCGCGCATGCTCCCCCGCGAGCGTGGTGAGGTGCTGGTACGGCTGGCCGCGCTGATCGAGCGCGACGCCGACGAGCTGGCCCGGCTGGTCACCATGGAGATGGGTAAGCCGATCACCGACGCCCGCACGATCGAGGTCCGCGCGACGGCCCGGTGTTTCCGCTGGTACGGCGGGCTGACCTCGTCCGGCGAGGTGCCGGATGTGGGCGTGGACGCGCTCGCCCTGGTCACCCGCGAGCCCTCCGGGGTCGTCGCGGCCGTCACGCCGTGGAACTTCCCGCTGACGATGGCCGCGTGGAAGCTCGCCCCAGCACTGGCTTCGGGGTGCACGGTCGTCCACAAACCGGCGGAGAACTCCCCGCTGTCCGCGTTACGGCTGGCCGCGCTGGCCGCCGAGGCGGGGCTGCCCGACGGGGTGCTCACCGTGCTCAACGGCGCTGGTCCGGTGGCCGGGCGGGCGCTCGGCGAGCACCCGGGGGTGGACGTGGTCGCGTTCACCGGGTCGACGGCGGTCGGCAGGCAGTTCCTGCGTTACTCGGCTGACTCCAACCTCAAGCGGGTCTGGCTGGAGCTCGGCGGCAAGTCCCCTTTCATCGTGATGCCGGATGCCTCGCTGGACGCGGCCGCGGACGCCGCGGGCTGGGGCATCTTCTTCAACGCCGGGCAGATGTGCACGGCCTCCTCGCGCCTGCTGGTCCACCGTTCCGTGGCCGACGAGGTCGTCGACCGGGTCATCGCCCGCGCAGCAGACTTCGCGCCGGACGACCCCCTGCTGGAGACGACGAAGATGGGCCCGCTGGTCTCGCAGCGGCAGCTCTCCAACGTCGTCGACCGGGTCGCCTCCTCCGGGGCGCGGGTACGGCTGGGCGGGTCGCGGGTGGACAGGGAGGGGTTCTACTTCGAGCCGACCGTGCTCGACCAGGTCACCCCCGACATGCCGATCGCCCGCGAGGAGGTGTTCGGCCCTGTGTTGTCCGTGCTCACCTTCTCGTCCGAAGACGAGGCGCTCGCGATCGCCAACGACTCGGTCTACGGCCTGGCCGCCTCGGTCTGGACGAACGACCTGAGCACCGCTCACCGGGCGGCCCGCGCGCTGCGCGCGGGCACCGTCTGGGTGAACTGCTACGAGGAGGGCGACATGAGCGTGCCCTTCGGCGGCATGAAGCAGTCCGGGCACGGCCGCGACAAGTCGGCGCACGCGCTGGAGAAGTTCACCGAGCTGAAGACCACCTGGATCCAGCTGTGAGCAGGCCGCTGGTCGCGATCCCGGGCCGCTTCTCCGCCTCGGCCTCCGCCCTGCGCTACGGCGCGCTGGTCACCGCGCGCGCCCTGTCCGAGTCCGTGCTGCGCGCGGGCGGCGAACCCCTGACCGTCCACCCGTACGGCTCGCCGGAGCGGCTGCGCTTCGCCGACGCGATCCTGCTGCCAGGCGGCGGCGACCTGGCGCCCTCGTGTTACGGCGCCTCGGTCACCTCCGCCGAGGTGTACGACGTAGATCCGGAGCAGGACGCGTTCGACCTGGCGGTGGCGGAGTGGGCGCTCGCCCACGACGTGCCGCTGCTGGCGATCTGCCGTGGCATGCACGTGGTGAACGTGGCGCTCGGCGGCACGCTGGTGCAGCACATGGAGCCCACGCACCGGCACCTGGTGCACCCGGTCAAGGCGTCGGGCCGCGTGGCGGGCCTGCTGGGACAGACCCCCGATGTCTCGTGCTTCCACCACCAGTGCGTCGACCGCCTCGGCGACGGCCTGGTGCCGACCGCCCACGCCCAGGACGGCACCGTCGAGGCCGTCGAGCTGCCCGGCGCCCGGTTCCTGGGCGTCCAGTGGCACCCGGAGGACATGTCAGCACATCAGGCGTTGTTCGAGGCGCTCGTGGGGTGCTTGGATCAGGACCCATGACGGTCCACGCGACGATCGAGGCGGTCTGGCGGATCGAGTCGGCCCGTGTGATCGCCGGGCTCGCCCGGATGGTGCACGACGTCGGGCTGGCCGAGGAGCTGGCCCAGGACGCCCTCGTCGCCGCGCTGGAGCAGTGGCCGCGCGACGGCGTGCCGGACAACCCGGGCGCCTGGCTCATGCTCACCGCCAAGCACCACGCGATCGACCAGCTCCGCCGCAAGGCCCGCTACCAGGAGAAACTCGCCGAGGTGGGGCGCAGCCAGCAACAGCGGGAGGAGCCCGAGGAGCCGGACCCGCCCATCGAGGACGACCTGCTGCGCCTGCTCTTCACCGCCTGCCACCCCGTCCTGCCCACGGAGGGACGGCTGGCGCTCACGCTCCGGCTGCTCGGCGGGCTCACCACCGAGGAGATCGCCCGCGCGTTCCTGGTGCCGGAGCCGACCGTCGGCCAGCGCATCTTCCGCGCCAAGCGCACCCTGACCGACAGGAAGATCCGCGTCGAGCTGCCCCCGGAGGAGGAGCTCCCCCAACGGCTGGCCTCGGTCCTGGAGGTCATCTACCTGATCTTCAACGAGGGCTACTCGGCCACGGGCGGCGAGGACTGGATGCGCCCGTCCCTCTGCCAGGAGGCGATGCGTCTGGGCCGGATCCTCGCCGGGCTCATGCCGGGCGAGAGCGAGGTGCACGGGCTGGTCGCGCTGATGGAGATCCAGGCCTCGCGCACGGCGGCGCGCACCGGGCCGTCCGGCGAGCCGATCCTGCTGCTCGACCAGGACCGGTCGCGCTGGGACTGGCTGCTGGTCAGGCGCGGCCTGGCCGCGCTCGACCGGGCGCAGTCGCTGGGCACCCTCGGCCCATACGGCCTGCAGGCCGCGATCGCCGCCTGCCACGCCAGGGCGCGCACGGCGCAGGACACCGACTGGAGCCGCATGGCCGCGCTCTACGTGCTGCTCGGCCACCTCTCGCCGTCGCCGATCGTGGAGCTGAACCGGGCCGTGGCCGTGGGCATGGCAGGAGAGCCTGCCAAGGCGCTGGAGATCGTCGACGGGCTGGCCGGCGAGCGGGCGTTGAAGGGGTATCCGCAACTGCCCGCCGTACGCGGGGATCTGCTGGAGAAGCTGGGTCGGCGCGGGGAGGCCCGCGCCGAGTTCGAGAGGGCTGCGGCGCTCACCCGCAACGCGGGTGAGCGCACGCTCTTCGAGGCGAGGGCGGCTGCCCTCTAACTCCGGTCTGTACCGCGCCCCTGTGGCGGACAGGCCCTGGTGATCCATGCTTCGTTGCCCGCCCCCGGGCCAACCTTCGTCTGTTTCACGCCGCCACCATCGGCGAGCGTGGTTGTGCGGCGGTTAAGCCCCAGCTCAGTCGGCGACCAGCCGCCTGGTTCTGGTCTGGTTGTTGTGTTCGCGTTGCCTGCGCACCACGTAGGTGCCGGGCGTGAGGCCGGTCGCGCCGTGCTCCGGGTGGAGCAGGTAGGCGGGCGCCGTCGTGGTGAGCGCGCCGAGCGCCAGGTCCATGGTGTCCCTGACGCTGACCGTCCACAGGCAGGTGCCCGGGTCGGCGACGAGCGTGTGCGGGTTGCCTCCAGCGGCGCCGCGCAGTAGCTCGACGCCCTCGGGCGGCACGGGGCGCCAGTCCTCGCGCCAGATCCTGATCGCGTGGGCGATCGTCTCCAGCGGGATGACGATCAGGTCGCCCTGGGCCTGGAGCCCGTCGATGACCGGGATGGTCACCGTACGCTCCAGGTGGTCGAGCACGGCCAGGCCCGTGCGGTCCGTAAGGTCTGCGAGGTTCATGTGCGTCTCATCACCTGTGCGTATTGGCGGCCGGACAGCCCGTAGGTCCATCCGGCGGCGTCGAGGGGGTCGTCGAGGTGGCCGGGAACATCCAGCCCGTATCTGCGCCGCTGACCGTCCCGTTCGACGGAGCCGTTGACGGCGAGCAGCAACCGGCCCTTGGGCGTCTCGTAGAGCTGCAGCTCCGACCCGTCGTTGCCGGGGTCGGGGGCGACGGAGACGAGCCGCAGGCGGGCCTGGTCGAGGTAGGCCTCCCAGCCGATGCGCTCGATGGCGCACCTGCGCACCTCCACGTTGGGCTCGTGGCTGATCCGTTCGGCCGAGGGGTCGTGGATCACCCAGCCGGGCACCCGGGTGCCGTGCCAGGAGTGCACGCCCCAGCCGTCGGCGTACTCCACGGCGGGCCCGTCATCCGCGTGCAGACCCTTGTCGCCGGCGTGGACGGCGGCCGGGCGCTCGGCGACGACGCAGACGCCGTCCCCCGGCCACCACCAGCCGCACGACCTGGCCAGCGTCACCCAGAGGTCGAGCTGCCAGTAGCTGCGCACGCCGCCCAGCCGGCGCCAGGCGTCGTAGTGGCCGATCCAGTACGCGTCGTGCTGCCCGCGCCAGATCTGGTCGGTCCGCCGATCGAGCTCCTGGCACAGCGGCGAGAGCAGATCGTCCCGTACGGCTTCGCGCAGCGGGTCGCGCACCTCTGCCCTGAGCACCTCCCACAGCGGGCGGTCCACGCCGCGGTTGACCCAGAACCCCTCGGCCCACGGACGGCCGATCCGCCTGTCGAGGCGGGCGCGCAGGTCGTACATGAGGGTGGCGAGCGGGGCGGCCACGGGCGTCTTGGCTGACGGGAGCGCGGCAGGGGAGTCGACCCAGGCGAAGCGCGGCTTCTCCTGGCCGATCAGGCGGTAGAGCTCGGTGATCACGGCCTCTGCGGCCGGGCGGTCGGCTGGGAGCGTCGAGTACGCCCATCCCAGCCATTCGGCACGAAGGTCAGCGGCTTCCCGCCGCTTGACCGCTGTCATGCGTGGGGGGCGTCATGCCCCTTTCTTCCGATCATGTTCCGAGGGTGGCAGCGCCCTCGCCGATCCGTCAACCCTTGGCCGCCTCGAGGTGGGCGACGATGTGGCGCAGCGTCGAGGCGAGCTCGTCGACCCGCTCCTTGTCCAGATCGCCCAGGACGTGCTTCTCCTCGGCGTTGAAGGCGGGGAAGAGCGTACGCATCAGCTCATCCCCCTCCGGCGTCAGCCTGAGCAGCACCCTGCGCCCGTCGGTGGCGTGCGACAGCCGCGTGAGCAGGCCCCTCGACTCCAAGGTGCGGATGATGCCGGTGAGCGTGCCCTTGGAGATGCCCGCCTCGGCCGCGACGTGCCGCGTCTCCATCTCGCCCCAGATCCACACCACCCAGAGCACCACGAACCCGGTCCAGGTCAGGTCCTGCGCGCGGAGCACCGACTGCTCCAGGTGGTTGCGTATGGCGTTGACGGCCCGGTGCAGGTTGGACACGGCGGCCATCGCCGAGAAGTCGAGGCTGAGGTCACCCACCCTGGCCTGTACGGCGCGTTCCGTCTCGCTCAGCGTGTGGTGCCCGGTCATGAACTCACTCTAGTCGTTCGGGACCGTACGAACTGCGGGCTGACGCCGTGCACCCGCTTGTACGCCGTGCTCAGCGCGAAGGAGCTGCCGTAACCGACCTTGCGCGCCACGGCCTCCAGCGTCACCCCGGGCTCGCGCAGCATGTCCGCGGCCAGGTCGAGCCGCCAGGAGGTCAGGAACGTCATCGGCGGCTCGCCGACCAGTTCGGTGAACTTCCTGGCCAGCGCGGCGCGCGAGACGCCCGTCTTGGCGGCCAGCGAGGCGACCGTCCACGGCTGCGCCGGGCTGTTCTGGATCATCCGCAGCGCCCGCCCGACGACCGGGTCGCTCATCGCCTTGTACCAGGTGGGCGGCTCGGCCTCCGGGCGCGCGAACCACGTCCGCAGCACCGCGATGAGCAGCAGGTCGAGCAGGCGGTCGAGCACGGCCTCCTGGCCGGGATCGTCCTTGACGATCTCCTCGGCGAGCAGCGACAGGATCGTGCAGTTCCACGTCTCCTCGCGGATCACCAGCATGGGTGGCAGCACCTTGAGCAGGCGCTGGCTGATCTCGCCGTCCATCTCGTAGGTGCCGGTGAACATCATGGCCGCGCCGTCGAGGCTGTCCCCCCAGGTCCGTACGCCGAGGTCCATGGAGAGCGCCAGGTGTTCTCCCGAGGGCGTCATGCAGACCTGGCCGGGGTGGATGACCGCCTGCGGCTTGGTGTCCAGGGCGTCGCCGATCGTGTACGGGTCGGGGCCGCGCATGATCGCCACGTCGCCGGGGCGCAGGAGCTGCGCCTCGCCGTCGTCCGGCTTGAGCCACGCCTCGCTCCGCACCATCGCGATCAGGGTGAGCGGCGAGCGGTCCTCCAGCCTGATGGACCAGGGCGGGTCCATGATCGAGCGGAGGAGGAACGCCCCCTTCGCCCGAGGACCGTCAAGCAAGCCAGCCAGTGCATCCATGTAGACGATTAAACATGGAAATGAGGTTCCTAGCGATGTTGCGTCTCTTCTGGAGGCACTTAGCTGAGGGACATGGAAAACAACACTCTGATTCTCGGTGGCAAGGGCAAGACCGGTCGACGCGTGGCGGACCGGTTGCAGGGGATGCCGGTGCGCATCGCCTCCCGCTCGGCGCAGATCCCCTTCGACTGGGAGAACCCGGACACCTGGGAGGCCGCTGTGGAGGGCATCCAGCAGGTCTACATCACCTACCAGCCCGACCTCGCCGTCCCCGGCGCCGCTGACTCGATCCGCGCCTTCGTGGACGTCGCGGTCAGGAGCGGCGTGCGGCGGCTGGTGCTGCTGTCGGGGCGCAGGGAGGAGCAGGCGCAGCTCAGCGAGCAGATCGTGAAGGACTCCGGGCTGGAGTGGACGATCGTGACGTCGAGCTTCTTCGCCCAGAACTTCAGCGAGGGGGTCATGCTTCCCGCGGTGCTCGGCGGGGCGATCGCGCTGCCGGCCGGGATGGTGGCGGAGCCGTTCATCGACATCGACGACATCGCGGACATCGTGGCGGAGGCGCTGTCCACGGACAAGCACGTGGGCAAGCACTACGAGGTGACCGGGCCGCGCCTGCTGACCTTCGCCGACGCCGCCGCGGAGATCGCCGAGGTGTCGGGACGCGAGGTCGCCTACTACCCGATGACGCCCGACGAGTACCGGGCGGAGATGGCGAAGTACGGCGTGCCTGAGGAGGAGACGGAGATGCTCATCGCGCTGTTCGGTGAGATCCTCGACGGGCGCAACGCCCTGGTGGCCGACGGGGTGCAGCAGGCCCTCGGCCGCCCGGCCAGGGACTTCTCCGACTACGCCCGCGACGCGGCCGCAGCGTGGAAGTAGCGGCCAGTCTCGAAGAAGCCGCCCGACGCGCCCGTTGTTACGGCGAGCACCCCGTGAGCCCTCACGACCTCCCGCGACAGCCGGTCACCCACGGCGGCGGGAGGCATCCCCTGGCGCCAGCCGTACCCCCTAGAAATGTCCCGCCAGCCGCGACTCGACGTCGCGGTAACGCGAGACGGGGATGAGATGGACGCCGTCGAATGCGCCGGAGTCGCGGATGGCGAGCACGTGCTCGCACGCCGCCTCGACTCCGGCCATCCGGTCGGTGGCCAGCCGGTCGACCAGCTCGGCCGGGATGTCGATGTCCGGGATCATGCCCGCCAGCCGCCGCGCATGGGTCTCGCTGGCCAGGACCATGACGCCCGCGTAGACCGGCACGTCGACCGGGTTGGCCTCGCGCCAGCGCAGCAGCGCCTCCAGCGAGAAGCTCGCCTGCACGAACAGGAAGTCGGCCGCGCGCTTGAAGGCGGGCAGCGGCTTGAGCCCCGCAGACGCGCCCAGCCGGAAGTCCGGCGAGAAGTTACGCGCCTCCTCGATCATCGAGCGCACGTTCAGGTCGCTGGTGCGGTTGCCGCTCGTCGGCTTGTCGCCATAGACGAAGAGGAACTGGTCCACCCCGTACGCCGCGGCGGTCAGCAGGTCGCGCTGGAAGCCGAGCAGGTTGCGGTCGCGCGAGTTGAGGCACGCGATGCTCCGCCCGCCCATCGACTCCACCTCGTGCGCCACCGCGACGCTCGACACCGTCGCCCGGCCGATGTGGTTGTCGGGGATCAGGAACGAGTGCGCGACCTTGCTCAGCGTGCCGATCTGGTGCCTGACGTGCTTCAGATCGGGCTTGGTCGGGGGTTCGATCTCGCAGACCAGCTCGAAGCTCATGGACGCGAACTTAGCGCCTGGATCCCGGCCAGCAGCAAATCCACCCCGAACGAGTCGTAAAAATCGGGATCCATCCCGTTGGCCATCGGCCCGGCCATTTCCACAAGGTGTGGATACTTCTCCACCGGCAGCGACTGCAGGGCGAGCTTCTTGGTCCTGGACCTCTCCGGCGTCTTGGGGTGCACGGGAGCGTCGGCGATGGCGATCACGCTCTGCAGGATGTACTTGGAGATCAGGCAGCTCTCCTCGATGCTGAACCCCGCCGAGCGCGCCAGGCCGAGCGTCAGGTCCCAGACCGCCAGGAAGTTCGGCACCTCGACCTGGTCCACCTGCTCCAGCACGTTCTTGGCGCACGGGTTGCGGCGCAGCGTCCTGATCAGCCCCTGGACGAGGTCGCGCAGCTGGTCCAGCCACGGCCGCTCGTCGGCCGGCTTGGGCACGAAGTCGGCGATCAGGTGGTCGGCCATGCCGGCCAGCAGCTGTTCCTTGTTCTTGAAGTGCCAGTACAGGGCCATCGGGGTCACGCCGAGGTCGGTGGCCAGGCGCCGGATCGTCACCGCGTCGAGCCCCTCGGTGTCACCGATCTCCAGCGCCCGCTCGACGATCGCGGCCGCGGTCAGTTTTCCCATCACGGTTGACAACTATACGCCGTACAAGTTCAACTATACGACGTACAAGTACGGCGTATAGGAGACAGCGATGCGATGGTGGGCCCTGAGCGCGGTGACGCTCGGAACTTTCATGACTTATCTCGACAACAACGTGGGGAACGTGGCTCTCCCGACGATCCAGCGGGAACTGAACCTGACGCTGTCCGGCCTGGAGTGGATCTCGGCCAGCTACATCCTGGTGTTCGCCGGGCTGATGCTGGTCGGCGGCCGGCTGGCCGACGTGTTCGGCGCCCGGCGGGTGTTCGTCTCCGGTCTGGCCGTCTTCACCCTGGCCTCGCTGGCGGCCGGCCTGGCCACGGACGGGACGGCGCTGATCGCCGCCCGCGCCGTGCAGGGCATCGGCGCCGCCTTCCTCACCCCGACGGCGCTCTCGCTGATCTCGCAGATCTTCCCCGACCCGGCCGAGCGCGGCAGGGCGGTCGGCATCTGGAGCGCCGCGGGCGCGCTCTCCATGGCCCTCGGCCCCGTCACCGGCGGCTTCATCACCGAGAACCTGCAGTGGGGCTGGATCTACCTGATCAACGTGCCGATCGGCGTGGCCACGATCGGGCTGGCGCTGTGGGCGGTCCGCCCGGCCTTCACCCGCGTACGGCACCGCCTCGACCTCCCCGGCCTGGTCAGCTCCACCGTCGCGCTGTTCGCCCTGACCTTCGCGCTCATCGAGGGCGAGAGCCGCGGCTGGACCTCGCCGGAGATCCTCGCCGCCCTCGGCCTGTTCGCCGCGGCCGCGCTGACCTTCGTCCTGGTCGAGGCGCGCTCCGCCGAGCCCATGATCGACCTGTCGTTCTTCCGCGTGCGGATCTTCTCCGGCGGCCTGGCCAGCATGGGCGTGTGGTCGTTCGGCGTCTTCGGCATCTACTTCTTCAGCGCCCTGTGGCTGCAGAACGTGCTCGGCTTCTCCCCCACGCAGGCGGGCGCCTCGTTCGTCCCCATGGCCCTGCTGATGGCGGTCACCGCGCTGCAGTCGCAGCGGATCAGCGCCCTGTTCGGCACCGCCAGGACCGTGGCGCTCGGCCTGGCGATGATGGGCGTGGCGATCTTCATGCTCTCGGGCGTCGGCGCCGACGGCGGCTACGGCGACGTGCTGCCCTGGTTCCTGCTCTACGGCCTGGGCGCCGGGCTGCTGGTCTCGCTGACCGCCGTCACCCTGGGCGCGATGCCAGCGGGCCGCTCAGGGGTCGCCTCCGGCGTGCTGAACGTCTCGCGCGAGGTGTTCGGCCTGCTCGGCATCACCGTGCTCGGCGCGATCCTGAACGGCAGGCAGAGCGGCAGCACCCAGCCGCCGCTCCTCGCCTTCCTCGACGCCTACCAGTTCACGCTGATCATCGCCGCCGCGATCGTGATGCTCGGCGTGCCCGTCGCGCTGCTCACCCTGCGCACCCCCAGGAAGCAGCCTCAGGCCGCCAGCCCCGAGTTGGTCGGGTCGGCGAACTGAGTGGTGTAGAGCTCCTCGTAGCGGCCACCTGCGGCGAGGAGCTCGGCGTGCGTGCCCCGCTCGACCACGCGGCCGTCCTCGATGACCAGGATGAGGTCGGCCGCCCTGATCGTGGACAGCCGGTGGGCGATCACCACGGCCGTGCGGCCGTCGAGCGCCTCGCCCAGCGCCTCCTGCACCGCCACCTCGGAGACCGAGTCGAGCGCGGCCGTGGCCTCGTCGAGGATCACCACGCGCGGCCTGGCAAGCAGCAGCCTGGCGATCGTCAGCCGCTGGCGCTCGCCGCCCGAGAGCCGGTAGCCGCGCTCGCCCACCACGGTGTCGAGCCCGTCGGGCAGCGACTCGATGAGCGCGGCCAGCCTCGCCCTGCGCAGCACCTCCCAGAGCTCCTCCTCACTCGCCTCCGGCCTGGCCAGCAGCAGGTTGCCCCTGATGGAGTCGTGGAAGAGGTGACCGTCCTGGGTGACCATGCCGAGCGTCTCGCGGATCGTGTCGGCCGACAGGTCGCGCACGTCCACCCCGCCCAGCCGTACGGTGCCCTGGTCGGTGTCGTAGAGGCGCGGCAGCAGTTGCGCGATCGTCGACTTGCCCGCGCCTGAGGAGCCGACGAGCGCCACCATCTGGCCGGGCTCTGCCTTGAACGAGACCTCGTGCAGCACGTCGACCCCGCCCCGGCTGTCGAGCACCGCGACCTCCTCCAGCGAGGCCAGCGACACCTTGTCGGCCGACGGGTAGCCGAAGGTCACGTTGTCGAACTCGACGGACACCGCCCCTTCCGGCATGGCCTTCGGCGAGGAAGGGTCGGCGATCAGCGGCTTGAGATCCAGGATCTCGAAGACCCGCTCGAAGCTCACCAGCGCGCTCATCACGTCCATGCGGGCGCTGGCCAGCGCGGTCAGCGGCGCGTACAACCGGGTCAGCAGCAGCGCCAGCGCCACGACGGAGCCTGGCTCCAGCGAGCCCGCGAGCGCGTAGAAGCCGCCCAGCCCGTAGACGAGCGCGAGGGCCAGGGCCGAGACCGTCGTCAGCGCGGTGATGAACATCGACTGCGTCATCGCGGTGCGCACCCCGATGTCGCGCACCCTGCGCGCCCTGGCCGCGAACTCGGCCGACTCCCGCGACGGGCGGCCGAACAGCTTCACCAGCGTCGCGCCCGGAGCGGAGAAACGCTCGGTCATCTGGGTGCCCATGGCGGCGTTGTGGTCGGCCGCCTCCCGCCTGAGCTCGGCGATCCGCGCGCCCATCCGCCTGGCGGGCAGGACGAAGACCGGCAGCAGGACGAGCGCGAGCAGGGTGATCTGCCACGAGATGCCGATCATCACGGTCAGCGTCAGCGCCAGCGTGACCACGTTGCCCGCGACGCTGGAGAGCACGTCGGTGAAGGCCCGCTGGGCGCCGATCACGTCGTTGTTCAGCCTGCTGACCAGGGCGCCCGTCCTGGTCCTTGTGAAGAAGGCGATCGGCATGCGTTGCACGTGGTCGAAGACCGCGGTGCGCAGGTCGAGGATCAGTCCCTCCCCGATGCTCGCCGACAGCCACCTGGTCAGCAGGCCGAGCCCGGCCTCGGCCAGCGCCAGGACGGCGATCAGCGCGGCCAGGCCGACCACCGTCCCCGTCGTCGAGCCCTTCACGATGGCGTCGACGACCCGCCCGGCGAGCACGGGCGAGGCCACGGCCAGGGCCGCCATGACCACGCTGAGCAGCAAGAACTGGATCAGCCGCGCTCTGTGCGTCTGCGCGAACGCGGCGATCCTCCGCAAGGTGGCCATCGAGAACGGCCGTCGCTCCGGCCGCCCGTTCATCGAGTACAGCTGGTGCATAGCCGTCATCTGCATGTCCATGGCTATGGACAATAGGAGCTCAACCTAAGTTGAGGTCAAGCTTTTTCAGGCGCCGACCTTGCGCCCGCGCGAGTGCCACACGACCGCGACGGACGGCCGGGGCTGTGAGGTGCCGCCGTCGGGCCAGCGGCTGGCCGGGTTGTCCGGGGTCGCGCCGTCGATCTCGCCCGGGTGCTGCACGGCCACGAACACGCTGCGCTGGTCGGCCGAGACCAGCGGGCCGCAGGTCTCGGCGCCCTTGGGCACCGTGAGGAACTGGCGCAGGTAACCGCGCTCGCGCCCCCGCAGGGGCATGACGAACATGCCGTCGTTGCTGCCGAGCTGGTTGCCGTCGGTCGAGATCCACAGGTTGCCGTCTGCGTCGAAGGTGACGTTGTCCGGGCAGGAGATCGGCGAGACCTTCGTCTTGTCGAACCCGGCGAAGTACGTCGCCGGGTCGTTGGGGTCGCCGCAGACCAGCGGGAGCGACCACGCGAACGTGCTCGCGCCCGCGTCGTTGCGCCGTTCGACGATCTCCAGGATGTGGCCGTGCTTGTTGGACGGGCGCGGGTTGGCCTCGTCGACCTGCGCCGCCGTACGGTTGGAGTTGTTGGTGAGCGCCACGTAGACCGCGCCGTTGACCGGGTTGCGCTCCATGTCCTCCGGCCGGTCCATCTTCGTCGCCATGACCTTGTCGGCCGCCAGGCGGGTGAAGACCAGCACCTGCTCGGCGGTCATGCCGGGCACGTGCGACTGCGAGCCGCTGACCAGCGGGATCCACTCGCCTGAGCCGTCGAAGGCGCCGTCTGAGGGCAGCTTGCCCGTGCCGTCGATCTCGGCGGCCGGGCTGTCGCCGGTCAGCTTGGCCACGTACAGGGTGCCCTCGTCGAGCAGCGTCCTGTTGTGGCGGTCGTAGCCGGGGATGTACCGCTTGCTGGAGACGAACTTGTAGATGTACTCGAAGCGCGAGTCGTCACCCATGTACGCCACCACGCGGCCGTCGCGGGCGATCGTCGTCGTGGCCGCTTCGTGCGCGAACCGCCCGAGCGCCGTGCGCTTGACCGGCGTGGAGTCCGGGTCGAACGGGTCGATCTCCACGATCCACCCGAACCTGTTGACCTCGTTCGGGTGCTTGGCCAGGTCGAAGCGCTCCTCGACGCGGTCGAACCGGCGGCCGGCCGTACCGCTGGGGATGCTGTAGCGGACGTTCTCCGGCGTCTTGGCGCCGCTGATGAAGTACTGGTTGAAGTTCTCCTCGGCGGTCAGCACCGTGCCCCACGGGGTCGTGCCGCCCGAGCAGTTGTTGAGCATGCCGACCGGGTTGAGGCCCTCGGCGTCCGCCGCCGTCTTGAGCAGGTCGCTCCCGGCGGCAGGGCCGCTGAAGCGCATCGGGGTCTGGGCGGTGATGCGGCGGTTGTAGCGCCTGCGGCCGTTGGTGACGAGCTGCCACTGGCCGGTGCCGCGCACCCGCTCGATCTCTACGACGGAACCGCCGTGGGCGGCGAGCGCGATCCTGATCTGCTCCTCGGTCGCGGCGGCGCCGGTGGTGTAGCCGCGGAACATCAGCGTCTCGTCGGTGTACTCGTGGTTCACCCACATGAGCGCCCGGTTGTGGCCCATCGGGAAGACCGTCACGTAGTCACAGTTGTAGCCGAACTGCTTGGCCTGCGCCGCCGCGCTCTGGTTCTCGAAGTCGAAGGCGGGGGCGTCCGGCAGCACCGGGTCGCCCCAGCGCACCACGACGCCCGAGGAGTAGCCCTCGGGGATCGTCAGCGCGTCGTTGGTGTTCGGCGCGACGGGCGTGAAACGAAGGTCGCTCCCCCAGAAGCCCTGAGCCTCCACCGCCGACGGCTCGTCAGCCAGGGCCGGTACGGCTCCCGCCACCCCGGCGCCCACGACGACGGCGCCGATGGCCCCCGCCCTGAGCATGCCGCGCCTGGACAGGGCCTTGGTGGCGATGTCGCCGAAATAGGTGTTGTCACTGGTGTTGGCCACTTCGTGGGCACATGCGTTACCACAGCGGAACTGGCAGGTCAGTGCGCTTCTGCCGCTCTTGTGCGGGGTGGAAATAAGGGGCAACATCCGGCTCTGCACAGGTCCTCCAGCTTTGGGCGCAGTCGTACGGCGGGCACGTTACGGCGGCCGTTGAAACCAGAGGTGAACAACTGTTGACAGGCGACTCCTCACCAGCCCAACGTATTGCGGTGCTCCAAGATCCCAAGCTCGTGCGGCTGTACACCGAGGCAGTGAACGAGGTGCTCGCCGGCGAGGAGATCCGCACGGCCATCGCGGACACGGCGGTGTCCCTGGCAGGCATCCGCGTCGCGCTCGCCAACGACGCGAACAGGATCCTCGAGCAGGCGGGCACCGAGTACACCGTCTACCGGAACGCCATGGCCGACGCCGGTGAAGCCCCGGTGACCTTCCCCGAGCTCACCCGCCCGCTCCTGCTGATCGCGGGCGGATTCGGGCTGGCCGGGCTGGTCATGCTCCCCATCGGACTGGTCGCGCCGTGGGTGAGCTGGGCGGGCGCCACGCTGCTGATCGCCGCTGCCCTGGTCGCGCTGCTCGCGTACGTCAAGGACACCAGGTTCGTGCGGCATCTCGTCGGCGCGGGCGTCGCCACGATCAGTGCCGACATCGCCCGCGCCCAGCTCGTCGAGGCCGTCGCGGAGACCGAGCTCCTGTCCGAGGTCAGGGCGCGGATCAACGCCGCCCGCACCGACCGGTTCGGCCACGAGGTGTCCGTCGACACCAGCCCTGGGCTGAGCGAGGTCCACGAGCGCTCCTACCACGTGTCCACCGCCGTGGCCCACCAGGTGGACGGCCTGCTCGACCGCCTGGCCGGGGCCAGCATCGGCATCGCGGGACCGCGCGGATCCGGCAAGTCCACGCTCGTCCGCCGCTACTGCGAGAACCTGCCCGGCGAGCGCGGCGACCTGCGGTGCATGGTGTCCGCGCCGGTCGACTACGTGGCCAAGGAGTTCGTGCTCCACCTGTTCGCCGTCTTCTGCCGCAGCACGATCAGCTACTTCACCAGGAACGGCAAGGTCAACAAACGCGCCGTCGCCGACGCCAGGCGCCACCTGCGCCGCACCCGCTACCTGCAGACCGTCTCCCAGGGCTGGACGGGCTCCGTGCAACTGCCCGTCGGGATCGGCGGCCAGCTGAACAGCGGCAGGTCCAAGGCCGAGTACCCGCTGACCTACCCCGAGATCGTCGAGCAGTTCCGCTCCTTCGCCAGGCGCGTCGCCCGCGTCGTGCACGAGCGCGGCGACCGCGTCTGCATCGGCGTGGACGAGCTCGACAGGATCGGTACGGCGGAGCAGGCGGAACGGTTCCTCAACGAGATCAAGGGCATCTTCGGCGTCCCCTACGTCTACTTCATCGTCTCGGTCTCCGACGACGCGCTCACCTCGTTCGAACGGCGCGGCCTCCCGCTGCGCGACACCTTCGACAGCGCCTTCGACGAGATCGTCAGGGTCGGGCCGCTCCCCTACGCGGAGTCGCGCCGCCTGCTCTACCGCCGCGTCATCGGACTCACCGAGCCCTACATCGCGCTCTGCCACTGCCTGTCCGGCGGCCTGCCGCGCGACCTCATCAGGGCGGCCCGCCAGGTCATCGAGGCGGCCAAGCGGCCGCTGCCCGAGGGCGAGAACGTCCTGGCGAGTACGGCTGCCGCCGTCGTCCGCGACGAGATCCGCCGCAAGGCGGGCGCCTCGCCGAACCTGAGCCGGCTCGCCCACGCTCTGGACCGGGGCGACTACGCCGACCAGCCGGTGCTGTCGATCCTCTACGACCTGCCGGAGGACGCGGAGGACTTCGCCGCCTACGTCTACTTCTGCGGCACCCTCGAGGACGTCTTCACCTGGCGCAGGCCCTCCACGGCCGAGCTGATCGCCGCCACCTCGGGGTCGCGGGACCCCGGCACCTTCGACGCGCTGGCCTCGGCCCGCGTCGCGCTCGGCCACGACACCAGGCTCGCCTGGGACGCGATCGGCGCGTTCCGGGAGAGGTGGGGGGATCTGCACACGCCAGAATGGGGAGCATGGCGACCCGCAAGATCGACGAGGAAAAGGTCAGGACCGCGCTGGACGCGCAGCTGATCGCGCTGGACGAGCCGGGGTTCGACGGGCCTGTCTCGGCGCTTCCCGACGCGTGCGTCTCCGCGGTGCTGGCCGCCTATGACCGGGGGCTCAAGCCGGAGCGGGAGGCTGCTCGCTTCGCCGTACGGTATCTGCTGGACAAGCTGGCGACGGCCGCGCCGGGGCGGACGGTCGAGGTGCGGGTGCCGCCGTATGCGGCGGTTCAGGCGATCGCGGGGCCTCGGCACACGCGGGGGACGCCGCCGAACGTGGTCGAGATGGACGGGCGGACGTGGCTGGAGCTGGCCACGGGGCGGGTGAGCTGGGCTGAGGCCATGGCGAAGGGCGCCGTTCTGGCGAGCGGCGCCCGTGCCGACATTTCCGATTTTTTGCCTGTTTAGTTGCCGGACCAGCGGTCCTCGACGCAGCGCCTGGCGAACTGCTCGGGCAGGTTGAAGCAGTCGCCGAACTTGCTGACGAACCACATCGTGCCCGCCACGGCCAGGATCAGGGTGAGGATGCTGAGGCCGATGCCCACCCAGGCCATGCTCTTGTTGGCGCCCTTGGCCACGGCGACGATGCCGAGGACGAGGCCGACGATGGCGGTCAGGGTGCCCACGCCGCAGAGGGCGAGCAGGAAGATGCTGGCGATGCCGAGGATCATCGAGGCGGTGCCGAGGCCGCCGCCGGGCTTCCTGGGCTGCCAGTCGGCCTGGTAGGGGGGCGGGGTGGCGCCACCGGCAGGGGGCACGTAGACGGACCCGCTGGCCGGGGCTCCGTAGGCGGACCCGCTCTCGCCGTAGCCACCGGCGGGCATGTAGGGGTTCTGCCCGGTGGGGGCAGCGGCCTCATAGGGATTCTGCGACGCCCCACCGCTGTACGGCTGACCCCCCTGAGAGCCACCACTCTGCGGGGTGCTGCCGCCGTAGGGGCTCTGGCCGCCCTGGGCGGCGCTGTCACCGCTCTGAGCGGCGCCACCGCCGTAGGGGCTGCCTTGAGGGCTGGCCTGCGATGCGCCGCCCTGAGCACCCGCCGCGCCGCCTCCTGCTGCGCCGCCTCCTGCTGCGGCGCCGAAGGCTCCTGCGGCTGCTGCTGCGCCTGCGGCCCCAGCGGCGGCTCCGAACGCTCCTGAGGCGCCCTCAGGGGTGCCCTGGTCGCCGGTGGACGTCGCGTAGGGGCTTTCCGGCGCACCCGTCCCGCCGTACGGCGACGCGCCAGGCGTGGGCTGGCCGTACTCCTTCGGTGCGCCCTCGTACGGCGAGCTGTACTCCTTGGGCGCACCCTCGTAAGGCGAGCTGTACTCCTTCGGCCCGCCCTCATACGGAGAGCTGGTGCCGTCGGTGGGCGGGGCGAACGACGGGCGGTCCACCGCGGGGAACCCGTGCGGCGGCGTCGGCGGGTCGTAACGTGACGGGCTGGACGCCCCCGGAGTCTCGGGGGCGGCGGGCGCGCTGCTCTCCCACCCCGGGTACGCGGGCGTCCCTCCAGGCACGGGCAACGACTGCCCAGCCTCAGGGGTGGACGGCTGCTGCCAGTCCGTAGCCCCGAACACCGCCGTCCTCTCAGCATCCCCACCCTCAGCCTCGAACGCCCCCCTGGACGCCTCATCCGCCCCATAGGCGGGCGGCTCATAGGCCGATGGCTCACTGGCGGCAGGCGCTTCGTAAGCGGGCGGCTCGTAGGCCGCGGGCTCGCTTGGGGCGGGCGCTTCGTAAGCGGGCGGCTCATAGGCGGGCGGCTCGTAAGCCGGGGGCTCGCTTGGGGCGGGCGCTTCGTAAGCGGGCGGCTCATAGGCCGCGGGCTCGCTGGCGGCGGGCGTTTCGTAAGCCGGGGGCTCGTAGGCGGGCGGCTCGCTGCCGGCGGGCGCTTCGTAGGTCGGGGGCTGGTACGCCGGAGGCTCAGGCACCTCGGGCGATGAGGGAAGGTCGGGGTGCTGCGGTTCGCTGGGCTCCCACGGCGAAGGAGCGGGCGGCGTGGGCACGATCGGCGGCGCCGGCGCGATCGGCTCCTCGGAAGCCCAGGCAGCCCCAGCGGACTCCTCAGACGTGGTCGCCCAGGACGAGCCGGTGGACTCCTCAGAGGAGCTGGCCCAAGAAGCACCAGCGGACTCCTCGGACGTGCTCGCCCAGGACGACCCGGTGGACTCCTCGGAAGTGCTCGCCCAGGAAGCGCCAGCGGGTTCCGAGGACTCGGACCATGACAGCCCCGGCTCGTCGGAAGCGGTCAGCTCCTGAGCAGCGGTCTCCTGCTCCGGCCAGGGTGTCTCCTCAGGCTCGGAAGCGGGCTCGGACGATGGCTCGGAAGTGGGCTCGGTAGCGGACGGCCCGGAGGCAGCCGGTGCAGCGTCCTCTGCCGGGCGGTCCTGCCCCGGGTGAGGCTGGTTCGGATCTCCAGGTGTGGTCACGTCTACGTCTCCCGACGTGTCGTCATGCCGCGGACACCCCACCTTTGCTCGCCACGCCCCGTCGTACACCTTCGACACGGTAAGACCACGTCCATCCTTGGGTCACGGTGCGCCAAACGCCCAGGCAGCGGGCAAGATAGGGACATGCTGGACGAGACCCTGGTCTACAGATTGCTGAAGGTCGTGAAGACGTACCGCTTCAGGATCGCCGCCGGTCTGGCCCCTCTGGGCCTCCACCCTGGCCAGGAGTTCCTGCTCAACCAGCTCTGGCGCGAGGACGGCCTGACCCAGAGCGAGCTCATCGCCAGGCTCGGCGTCGAACCCCCCACGGTCACCAAAACCCTCCAACGCCTCGAACGGGCCGGAATCGTCACCCGCACCCAGGAGCAACGCACCCGCGTCCACCTCACCGAGCAGGGCAAAGCGCTCAGGGAGCCCGTCGAGGCGGTCTGGCGCGAGGCCGACGAGGACCTGCGCGCGGGCCTGAGCGACGAGGACAGGAAGGTCCTCGACCGCCTCCTCGAAGCCACCTGACGGTTTCACTCCAAGCGAAACCCCCTTGTGTACGGCGACGCCGCGGAGTTAGCTGGCTAATTAGCCGACTAACAAGGGATGACACCATGAAAGTACTCGTCACCGGCGGATCATCGGGCATCGGCGCCGCGACGGCCGTGGCGTACGGCAGGACCGGCGCCCACGTCACCCTGACCTACCGCGAGGGCGAGGAGCGCGCCGCCCAGGTCGTCAAGCGGGTGGAGCAGGCGGGCGGCACGGCGCGAGCCGTACATCTCGATCTCGAGGACCACGCGAGCATCGGGCTGGCCGTACAGACCGCTGGGCCGTTCGACGCGCTGGTCGCCAACGCGGTGCGGTGGGGCAATGTGATGCCGAACTCGATCCCGTTCGAGGAGGTCCCTGCGGCCGAGTGGTCGGCGGCGCTGCACGGGAACGTGGTCGGCAACGCGGTGCTGGTGCAGGCCGTACTCCCGGAAATGCGGAGGAGGAAGTTCGGCAGGATCGTGTTCGTCTCCTCGGGCGCCGCCGAGGAGGGGCTGCCGGGCCCCGGCCCGTACGGCACGGCCAAGAGCGCCCTGCACGGCATGGCCCGCGCGCTGGCCTGGGAGGCGGGCAAGGACGGCATCCTCGTCAACGTCGCCGTGGCCGGGCTCACGATCACGGAGCGCGAGCGGCCGGTCCCCCAGGAGGCCCTCGACGCCATCGCGGCCCACACGCCCACGGGAAGGTTGTCGACCGCTGAGGATGTGGCGGAACTCATCCTCTTCCTCGGATCGGCCGCGAACCGCAACCTCACCGGCGAGTTCATCAGGGACGGCTCGAACGCGGGAAGGTCCTCCCACATGCTCTGATCTGGACCCGGGTGTGCGAGCACGGAAGCCGCCGACCTAGACTGAAGCATGTGCTGAAGGGCGACGGCCGGCTCGGCCATGACCTGGACCCCCACGACCGCGCACCGAAAGATGCCTGTGGCATCTTCGGGGTCTGGGCGCCAGGCGAGGAAGTCTCCAAACTCACCTACTACGGGCTGTATGCGTTGCAGCACCGCGGGCAGGAGTCCGCGGGCATCGCAGTCAGCGAGGGCAGCCGCATCCTCGTCTACAAGGACATGGGGCTGGTCGCCCAGGTCTTCGACGAATCGGTGCTGGGCACCCTGCGAGGCCACCTCGCCATCGGTCACTGCCGCTACTCCACGACGGGTTCGAGCGTCTGGGAGAACGCCCAGCCGACCCTGTCGTCGACCGAGGTGGGCGGGCTCGCGCTCGCCCACAACGGCAACCTGATCAACACCCCGGAGCTGGCCAAGCAGCTCGCTCCGGGCGTGACCAGGGCGACCACCGACACCGAGGTGCTGACCAGCCTGCTCGCGCAGGACCGCAGCCAGCCCATCGAGGACGCGGCGGCCGAACTGCTCCCGCAGGTCAAGGGCGCCTACTCGCTGGTGTGGATGGACGAGAAGACCCTCTACGCGGCCCGCGACCCGCAGGGCATCCGCCCGCTGGTCCTGGGCAGGCTCGACAGCGGCTGGGTCGTCGCCTCCGAGACGGCGGCGCTCGACATCGTCGGCGCGGTGTTCGTCCGCGAGGTCGAGCCAGGCGAGCTGCTCACCATCGACGAGCGCGGCGTCAGGTCGCGCAAGTTCGCGCTGCCCGACCCCAAGGGCTGCCTGTTCGAGTACGTCTACCTCGCCCGCCCCGACACCACGATCGCGGGCCGCGGCGTCCAGGTGACCAGGGTCGAGGTGGGCCGCGTGCTGGCCCGCGAGCACCCGGTCGAGGCCGACCTCGTCATCCCGACGCCCGAGTCCGGCACCCCGGCCGCCGTCGGTTACGCCGAGGAGAGCGGCATTCCGTACGGCCAGGGCCTGGTCAAGAACTCCTACGTCGGCCGCACGTTCATCCAGCCGTCGCAGACCATCCGCCAGCTCGGCATCAGGCTCAAGCTCAACCCGCTGCGCGAGGTCGTCGAGGGCAAGCGCCTGGTCGTGGTCGACGACTCGATCGTCCGCGGCAACACCCAGCGCGCGATCGTGAAGATGCTGCGCGAGGCGGGGGCGCGCGAGGTCCACGTACGGATCTCCTCTCCCCCTGTCGCCTGGCCGTGCTTCTACGGCATCGACTTCGCCACCCGCGCCGAGCTCATCGCCGGTTCGCTGTCGGTCGAGGAGATCCGCGCCTCGCTCGGCGCTGACTCCCTGGGCTACATCTCGCTCGAAGGCCTGACCACGGCGACCACGATCCCGGCAGAACGGCTGTGCAGGGCGTGCTTCGACGGCACGTACCCGATCGCCATCGACCAGGACAACGTCGGCAAATACGTCCTAGAAGGTTCCAAGAAGTGACTACATACGAGGCCGCCGGGGTCGACATCGAGGCGGGCGAGCGCGCCGTCGAGCTGATGAAGGCGAAGGTCGCCCGCTCGCGGCGGCCCGAGGTCGTCGACGACGCCAGCGGCTTCGCCGGCCTCTTCGACGCGTCGTTCCTGCTGAAGTTCAGGCGCCCGCTGCTGGCCACCTCGACGGACGGCGTGGGCACCAAGGTCATGCTCGCGCAGCGGTACGGCAAGCACGACACGATCGGCATCGACCTGGTCGGCATGGTCCTCGACGACCTCGTGGTGTCCGGGGCAGAGCCGCTGTTCATGACCGACTACATCGCCTGCGGCAAGGTGGTGCCGGAGCGCATCGCCGAGATCGTCGGCGGCGTGGCCGAGGGCTGCAGGCTGGCCGGGGCCGCCCTGGTCGGCGGCGAGACCGCCGAGCACCCGGGCGCGATGGGTCCCGACGAGTACGACCTGGCGGGGGCGGGCACCGGCGTCGTCGAGGCGGACGAGATGCTCGGCCCGGACAGGGTCGCGGCCGGAGACGTCGTCCTCGGCCTGGCCTCCTCGGGCGTGCACTCCAACGGCTATTCGCTGGTGCGCCACGTGCTGCGCGAGGCCAAGCTGGAGCTCGACGCCTCGCTGCCCGAGCTGGACCGTCCGCTGGGTGAGGAACTGCTCGAACCCACCCGCATCTACTCCCTGGACTGCCTGGCGCTCGCGCGCGAGGTCGAGGTCCACGCCTACGCCCACATCACCGGCGGCGGCCTGGAAGCCAACCTGTCCCGCTCGCTGCCCTCGCACCTGGACGCGGCGCTCGACCGCTCGTCGTGGACGGTGCCCGCCATCTTCGACGTGCTGGCCGGTCGCGGCGGCATCGAGCAGGCGGCGATGGACAAGACCTTCAACCTGGGCGTCGGCATGGCCGCCATCGTCCCTGCGCCGGTCGCCGACGAGGCCATCCGCTTCCTGACCGTCCGGGGCCTGCCCGCCTGGGTCCTCGGTGAGATCGTGAACGGCACGGGCCAGGCCCGCTACCGCTGACGATCAGTTCCCCAACGGGCCTGCCGACGATCTGACAGAACCGTCGCGGGCGAACACGACCTCGACGTGCTCGCCCGGTGCGTGCTCGCGGCAGAACAGCCACACGTCGCTCAGGCCGAACACCGGCGCGGCCCCCAGGCGGAGGATGATGTCCCCGGGCCGCAGTCCGGCGGCCTCGGCGTACGAGCCTGCCGCGACCTCGACCACCTCAGGCCCGGCCGGGCCGTCGCTCAGGTGTGCGCCGACAGCGCCCCTGAAGGTGTTCATGCGGTCGTAGGTCACTCCGGTACGCAGATAGAGCTGCAGCCCGGCGAGGCTCTGCGCCCAGCCGAGCCGGGTGCCGTCGAGATGCCCCTGCCACACCGGGCCAGCGCCGAACCCGGCCTCCTCGATGGCGACGCTGGTGACGTCCGGACCGGCCGGCTCGAGGGTGACGGTCGTCCGGCGCTCGCTGGGGACGGAGCCGGGGGGTTCGATCCAGACGAGGCGAGCGGGCGCTTCTACGGCCTCGACGGTCCAGGTGATCCCGCTGGCGCCGGGAAGGTCGAAGGTGATCCGCCCACCGGGCCGGATGTCGCACTCCCGGACGGGCGCCAGCCACGTGGCGAGGTACTCGGGCGCGGTGAACGCCAGCCACGCCCGCCGGATGGGCACGGGAAGCAGAAGATCCGTACGGAAGATCCCCGTCATGGGCGAGAGCGTAACTCAGCCCCCGAAGCGGCGGGCCAGGTGGGATCACGTAGCGTCAGCACATGATTTTCACCCAAGCCGAGCTCGACTACCTGGCTACGCAACCCATCGGACGGCTGGCCACCGTCTCGCCGGAAGGACAGGTGCAGAACAACCCGACCAACTTCTTCGTGGACGCCGAGGGCGGGGCGATCGTCATCGGCGGGGGTGCGCTGGGCGCGTCGAAGAAGTTCCGCAACGTCCAGCGGGGTAGCACGGCTTCGTTCGTGGTGGACGACCTGGCGTCGACGGACCCTTGGACACCGCGGGGCATCGAGATCAGAGGCAGGGCCGAGGCCTTGACCGACCAGGAGCCGCCCGTGCCAGGCCTGTCCCGGGAGATCATCCGGATCACCCCCACCAAGATCGTCTCCTGGGGCCTGGACGGCGGCCGAACCACCCGATCAACCTGACACTCTCGGGTCCTTAGCCGCCCAGCACCGACGTACCTGAGCACACCGCCGAGATCGTCGGCGGTGTGGCCGAAGGCAGGCCGGGGCCGCGGTCAGCCATCGTTGACACCCCAAGGCTTCTCGATGCGCTCCGGGCGCTGTTCAAGCACCGATCTCCGCACCGTCACCCCGGTTTCAGGGGGGCTAAAGTCGAGGGGTGGCGCGCGCGGTCCCGCCGCCACAACAGGGGGCCAGATCGCCGACGGTCGCGGGGAGGGCAACGCCCGGATGGATCTGAAGACGCTGAGGGAAGTCGCGGAGATCGCCGACCCTGTCGAACGCGCTCGTATCCTCAGCCGGCTGATGACCGAAGAGCAGGGCCTGGTCACCGAGGCCGCCAAGATGCGCCGCCAGGCGATCGCCGAGGCGCGCGAGACCGGGATGAGCCTGGAGGAGATCGCCGGACACCTGGGTGTCTCTCCGGGCCGGATCTCACAGATGAAGAAGGGCCCTGCCGCCCGCGCGCCGGAGGGGCCGGCCCTCCCCGCGCCCCGGGTGCTGGTGCAACGCGCGTTGCCAACTGAGCCTGCGGTGCGTGGGTCGAAGTCCCTGTTCCTGGCCGAGGCCGAGCGGCAAGGACTCAAGGCCGACCGACGCATGCTGTACATCGGGCTGGAGCCCGCCGGCGATCACGTCGCGCCCTGTCTACGCGTCGAGCCGGGTACGGAGATCATCGCCAGGCGCAAGATGATGACCGCCAACGAGGTGCCCGTGCGTATCGCCACGAGCTACTTCCGGGCAGACCTGTTCGGGGGGACCCGGATCGCCGAGCCGGAGTTCGTGCAGCCGTCGTTGCAGTCGGCATTGACGGCCCTGGGGTATGCCTTCGGCCATGCCGAGGAGAACTTGACAGCCCGCCCGCCGACGTCGTTCGAGCGTGAGACTTTGGAGCTGGAGTCGGGCGAGTGGGTCGTCCAGGTGCTCCGCGCGAGCTACTCGACCGAGGGCACAGCGATCCATGTCCTGGAGACCATTTGCGCCGCCAACCGGCACATCTTCCCCATCGGCCAGGTCTCCGGCTACGACGAATTCTGAGCGACGATCTCCTTGCGCCCGCCGGTGGCGAGGAGCCTGCCCCTCGGAAGAGCTTCATGCGACCCGCCGCGTTCCTTACCCAGCGGAGCAGGTGGGGTCACGGCTTCATGCAATGGAGCCGAGCTGGTTACGGTTCGCGCTCGCGACTTCACTGACCCCCGCGTATCTGGAGCACGACCAAGCCCTCGCCGCCGAGCGACCTACAAAACCTCGGGCCAAGCACTTCGAGCCCAGGGGGCGCAAGCCCCCGGGAAGCGCTTCTCGCAACCCGCCGGACCCCCTCTCCCAGCGCAGCGGGTGGGACAAAAGAGGCCCAACCACGGAAGCGTGCACGGGTGGGCCGGGGGTCCGGGGGCCTGCCCCCGGCTGGGGGTCTTGGGGGGCTAGGCCCCCCAAAGGAGACCAGCCCGGAGCGCGAAGCGCGAAGGCCCATGCCGTTCAGGGGCACACAGATATGCACCCGGCGTGACCATCCACCCCGGGTGCACATCATGCGTCAAGCAGCAATACGCCTATCGTTTGCCGGACGTACGCTCATCGTCGTCGTCTCCGGCGTCATAGCCGTCGGCGTAATCGGCATAGCGATCCGCCAGCTCGTCGTTGAGGTCGTCGGCGTCGTCGTTGTTCTCGTTGGAGTCAGAGACTCCGAGTTCGTCGCGCAGACGGTCAAGATCCGTGCCACCGCTGTTGTACTTCAGCTGGCGAGCAACCTTGACCTGCTTGGCCTTTGCTCGGCCGCGCCCCATTGGCTCGACCCCCTCGTGTGGGGTCGTCCCCGACCCCTCGTCGCTAACGCACCACACACTGACGCCATGACTGGGCGTCAGCCTCTCGTTCGCCTATTACCGTACCTGTTTTGTGCCCAGCTCGGTACGCCGTATGGGCGTGGGGCGTCACTGGCCCAGCCAGATGCCCCTGATCCGCCCGACTTCTGACATTCTCCGCTCGGCCAGCCTATCCGCTGCCACCGCTGGTGGAACGCCCTCGTCCGTCGCGATCCCGAAGATCTTCAGGGTCGTGTCGTAAATCTGGGCGGCCTTGGCCCGCGCGCGGTCCATGTTGAAGCCCTCGATCTCGTCCGCCACCTGGATGACGCCGCCCGAGTTCACCACGTAGTCCGGCGCGTAGAGGATGCCGCGCTCGGCGAGCTGCTTCTCCACGCCGGGGTGGGCGAGCTGGTTGTTCGCGGCGCCACAAACGATCTTCGCGGACAGCAGGGCCACCGAGGCGTCGTCCAGCGCGCCGCCCAGGGCGCACGGGGCGAAGACGTCGATGTCCGCCGCTTTCAGCGCCGCAGCGTCGGCCACGACGGAGACGGCCGGATGGCGCTGCAGGACCCGGTCCACGGCCGCGGAGTTGACGTCGCAGATCACCACCTCGGCGCCGTCCTCGATGAGGAGGTCGACGAGCCGGTGCCCGACCTTGCCCACGCCTTCGACGCCGACGCGCTTTCCATGCAGGGACGGCGTGCCGTACACGTGCTCCGAAGAAGCCCGCATCCCCTGGAAGACGCCGAACGCGGTCAGGATCGAGGAGTCGCCGGCGCCGCCGTGGGCCACCGTACGACCGGTCGCGAAGCGCGTCTCGCGCGCGACGATGTCCATGTCCTCGCTGTAGGTGCCCACGTCGCAGGCGGTGATGTAGCGCCCGCCGAGCGTCTCGACGAAGCGCCCGTAGGCCCGGAGAAGGGCCTCCGACTTGTCCACAGCGGGATCGCCGATGATCACGGCCTTGCCGCCGCCGAGGTCGAGCCCGGCGAGCGCGTTCTTGTAGGCCATGCCTCTGGAGAGGTTGAGCACGTCGGCCAGCGCCGCCTGCTCGCTCTCGTACGGATAGAACCTCGTGCCGCCCAGACCCGGCCCGAGAGCCGTGTTGTGGATGGCGATGATGGCGCGCAGCCCGCTCTGCCGATCGGCGCAGAAGACGACCTGCTCATGCCCGAAGACGTCGGTCACTGTAGTGACTCCCTGTCCAGACCACTGCCCCTTCGCAGCGGAGATCGCCTCTTAGCGTAACTACAACGGTGCACACCGGGTGTCTTCATGACACGATGCCTGCGTGCTGCCCTATGCCGCGTACCTCCGCGTCTACGAGCCGCTGACCGCTTTCGGCGAAGCCGAACGCCGGGTCTGGGCCGAATATGCCGAGTCTCGCGACCGCCCCCGCCGCGCCACGGCGCTCAACGCCGAGCACGGAGAATCGGTCAGACGCCTCCTCGGCATGCCTCCCCAGCCCGCACCACCCCAGGAGAGCCCCAACGCCTATCTGAGGCGCGTGGAGGATCGCCTGTACGTCTGCCCCTGGCAGACCCGTCTGCGGTCCTGGCTGGCGTTCTCACGCTTCCGTGGAGCCACTCCCGTCAAGCTGATGGACCGTTTCGTCCCGAACGCCATCTCCGAGCAGACCGCGGATGACTTCGACCGGTTCAAACGCGGCGGCAGCGCATCCATCCTGCGCACCTACATCAGGACCACGACGTGGCACGTGCCGGCGTCATGGTTCGTCCCGTTCGACGGCAACGAGCGCTGGCTGGTGCTCGGCACCGCGACCAAGGGCCAGGACGTGACGACGACCACGGGCCGCAATCTCATCTATGTCACCTCGATGGCACAGGCGAGGAGGCGTACGGCTCGCGCGCTCCAGGTGTTGCGCAAGCACGTGGGTGAGGTGGCGACAAGCCTCGAGGTGGAGGACGTGGCCCGGTGGCTGGAGGAGTTCCACCCGCATTCGCTGGTCGAACTCGACTATGGCGGGCTGGTTCATCTCATGGACGATGATGCCCTCACTGCAGACCAGTCTGTTGCGGAACTTGCTGCCGCTTTGACCGGTTTGGACACCGGTCAAGAAGAACTTGCCTACGCCATGTATCAGCGGGTGATCTTGCGCTGGAAGTCAATGCAACATCTGGAATCTGCCAACTGAACCTAAAACAACGCTCCTGACCTGCAAGAGCATGGCATGAGTGGGTCACGTGTCCCGTCCGCTGGCTTCTGCGAACTGAGTAGTTTGCCGTTTTCACTGCGATACCACGAAACGTGTCGCTAGAATCACCGAGCGTGACATCGCCACGTGGGCGGGCAGATGGGTCAAAGAAGGGCTCGCCAATCGCTCTGCGTGGCGGTATGGTCACTTCGGGTGATGCCGCATATGGACCAGATAAGCCGCACGCACTGGTCTATAGGGGGACATCCGTGACACGCGCAGAAGCAGTCGCAGGACCGCCAGAGCCGGTCCACACGGAGGAGAGGCCGCACAAATGTCAGCTCGTACACCCGAGGCCGAGCCACTGCTCACGCCCGCCGAGGTCGCGACCATGTTCAGGGTCGACCCCAAGACCGTTACGCGGTGGGCCAAGGCGGGCAAGTTGACGTCGATTCGCACCCTCGGCGGTCACCGGCGCTACCGGGAGACCGAGGTTCGCGCTCTGCTCGCGGGGATTCCGCAGCAGCGCTCGGAGTAACACCGGGGTCGTCACGGACCTAGGGGGGTTTAACGGTGGGCCTGGTATTCCGGCCCGGTCCACCCGCGTGACGACTCCATGTCGCCCGCCGCGTCGGGGGACGCAGAAGCAGACACGGGAGCTGGCGCCGCCCGCCCGGCGCCATCCTTCCCACCCCTACGTCAGCTGCTCACGTACCAGCAGTTCGAGCAGCTGCTCGACATCCTTGTCGTAGACGGCGGCCACCCCGAGCAGGGCCACCATGTGGTCCACCAGCATGCGCTCCAACGTGGCCCGCTCGATGTCGCGATGCTCCAGCCAGTCGAGACCGGCCGTCTCCACCGAGGCGATCCACGACCTGAGCGTCGTACGGAGCACAGGACTCGGCTCCTCGACCCTCATCTGCTTCATGATGAGGCGGAACAGCCGGTGCCTGACCCCGTCCACGATCTCGCCGATCTCACCGGCCCTGTTGGCGGGCCCGCCGCGCAACAAGGCGGCGAACCCGGCCGCGTGCTCCTCGACGAAGTCGAAGTAGCGCCGCAGCCCGGAAGCCAGCTCGTCCACCGGCCTGCCGCCGTCCTGCGGCCGCAGCCGGGACTCCAGCTGCTCGGCCGCGCTCCGCAGCGCGGCGACGTACAACTCCTGCTTGCCACCGAAGTAGTGGTAAACCAGCGCACGAGACGCCCCGGCAGCCGACGCGACGTCGTCGATCGAGACGTCTTCCGCGTCGCGCTTGCTGAACAGCTCCAGGGCTGCCGCCATGAGCTCCTCGCGCCTGCGGTCGACGCTGAGCCTCCGACGAGCGGGGCGAGCTGTGTCAGCGGGCTTCACATCAGAAGATTATCCGACTCCGCGCCCAATAGCGTTCCGGTCAATATCGGCCAGGCCGTACCCTGCGGCGAGCTCGATCGTTTTGACAGACAGGTGCCCATCTTCGCATCGCGGGGGAGACACATGTCAGGACCACCCGTCAACACCATCACCGAGCTCGACAGCCTGCCGAGACCACGGCCGACGATCCGCAACGTCGCAGAGAGAGCCGGCGTCTCGAAATCGCTCGTCTCGCTCGTGCTGCGCGGATCGCCGCACGTCAGCGAGCATCGACGGCAGGCCGTACTCACCGCTGCCCGAGAGTTGGGCTACCGGCCCAACGCGGTCGCGCGCAGTCTCGTCGAGGGACGTACCCACCTGATCGGCGCGCTCGTCGCCGATCTGCACAACCCGTTCTACGCGGAGTTCTTAGACGGTCTGCAGGAGAGCCTGCACGGCGACGGACTCCGCATGCTGATCGGCAACAGCCAGTGGGACCCGGCCTTCGAGGACGAGGCGGTCGAGGCGTTCCTCGAGCTCCGCGTCGACGGGCTCGTCCTGCTGGGCATCGCGCCGACCAGCGAGACACTGATCGAGGCGACCGCCTACACCCCCACGGTCGTCGTGGGGGAACGTGACATCGAGCTCGACAACGTCGACATCGTCGTCGACGACGACCAGCTGGGCGCCCGCCTGGCGATCGACCACCTGGTCGAGTTCGGGCACAAGCGCATCGCGCACATCGAGGGTTCGCGCTCGTCGCGCTGCGAGGGCTACCTGGTGGCCATGCGCAGGCACGCGCTCGCGCCGTACATCATGGTCGAGCACGGCGACTCCACCGAGGAGGGCGGCAGGCAGTCCGCACTCGCCCTGCTCACCAGGGATCCGCGGCCGACTGCGATCTTCGCGGCCAACGACCTCGTGGCGCTCGGAGTGCTTTCAGCGGCGAGCGAACTGGGACTCCGCGTGCCGGAGGACCTGTCGGTGATCGGTTACGACAACACGCACCTGTCTGCCGTCCACCACATCTCGCTCACCTCGGTCGACCAGCCCCGCCGTACCATGGGCCGGTCTGCCGCAGCCCTGCTCAGCGACCGGATCGGAGACCCGGGCAAAGTCGCCCGTCTTCGTCAGGTCACCCCTGAACTGATCGTACGGCGGAGCACGGGACCCGCCTAAGACCTGGCCAAGCCTGGGTCAATCCAGGCGGCGGCGCACCAGCCCAGCTGTTAACTCGTCAGGGTCACTACGTCTGATCCTGGGGGGAACAGTCATGCGTGATCCTGAACTGGTGTCCTGCGCCCAACGCGCCGCCGCCGAGCTCGAGCGCGCCTGGTCGCACTGGCGCGCTGGTCGAGGGAGGGGCGCGGACGTCGGCGCCGAGTCTGTCGCCAGCTACGTCGCCCACTCCCTCGACCACCCGTGGGGCCGTCCGCGCGTGGTCCTCGGCCTCGACGCCGAGGACGCGAGGGAGCTGGCGGCGCTGCTGCAACGTCAGGAAGTGGGCGAACACGTCTGGTAGGTCGCCGCGTTGACGTAAGTTGGAGCGCATGCGTGCTCTCCCAGCCTCCGTTCTCGCCCTCTGCGGCCTGGCCGTCAGCGCCTGTGGCGGCGTCGCCACAGGCGAGTCGGCGGCGGGCCGCCAGCCGCTGCCCGTGGAACAGCAGCCAGCCGTGGAGAAGCCGGCGGCGGCCAAGGCCGCCAAGCCGCTCGAAGGCAAGGTCGTGGTCATCGACCCGGGCCACAACGGCGGCAACTTCAAGGACCCGAAGGCGATCAACAAGCAGGTCAACGTCCTGACCAAGTGGAAGGCCTGCGACACGACGGGCACGGCGACCAACGACGGCTACACCGAGGCGGCCTACACCTGGGACGTCTCGACCAGGCTCGCCAAGATCCTCAAGCAGCGCGGCGCCACGGTCAAGCTGACCAGGGCGGACAACACGAGCGTCGGCCCGTGCATCACCGAGCGGGCCGCGATCGGCAACAGGGCCAAGGCGGACGCCGCGATCTCGGTCCACGCCGACGGCGCGGCCGCGGGCAACCACGGGTTCCACATCATCATGCCGAAGAAGATCGGCGGTCCCGTCGATCCCGTGGTGGGCGACTCCGCCGAGCTGGGGCTGGCCGTACGTG
Source organism: Nonomuraea sp. NPDC050556 (assembly GCF_044457355.1). Taxonomy (NCBI): domain Bacteria; kingdom Bacillati; phylum Actinomycetota; class Actinomycetes; order Streptosporangiales; family Streptosporangiaceae; genus Nonomuraea; species Nonomuraea sp. NPDC050556. Next base: position 84,907 of record NZ_JBITGU010000005.1, read on the forward strand.
ATGCCTTCAAGAAGGGCACGGGCGTCCCCTACTCCACCTATATCGGCTCCAAGGCCCTCAACTACCGCGACGATCTGGGCGGCCTGAACCTGTCCAAGGTGCCGAAGATCTTCATCGAGTGCGGCAACATGCGCAACGCGGGCGACGCGGCCAACTTCAAGGACCCGGCATTCAGGCAGAAGGCAGCACAAGCGCTGGCGAACGGTCTGCAAAACTACCTTTCATGACTTCGCTGCTCCCGCACCCGAGCGTTCTCAGCTCGCTCTCCGGCTCCTACGAGCTGACCTCCGGCGCCACGGTGTCCGGCCCCACCGACCTGGTCGACGCGGTACGGCTGGCGCTGCCCGGACTCGACCTGCGCCCGGGTGACACGGGGGCGATCGACGTACGGCACGACACCACGCTCGGCGCCGAGGCGTACAAGCTCACCGTCGGCTCGCGGGGCATCGAGATCACCGCCGGCGGCCGGGCCGGCGCCTTCTACGCGGCGCAGACCCTGCACCAGCTCCTGCCCGACGCCTCCTACCGCTTCTCCGCCGAGGCGTCCTGGACGGTGCCCGGCGTGCGGGTGGAGGACTCCCCCGCCTTCTCCTGGCGCGGCATCCACCTCGACGTGGCCAGGCACTTCCAGCCCAAGCGTGAAGTGTTCCGCATGATCGACCTGATGGCGGTGCACAAGCTCAACCGGCTCCACCTGCACCTGGTCGACGACCAGGGCTGGCGGATCGAGAGCCGGGCCTTCCCGCGCCTGCACGAGGTCGGCTCGCACCGGGCGCGCACGGCGACCAACTACTTCCGCGAGCCGGACACCTTCGACGAGATCCCGCACGGCGGCTACTACACGCTCGACGACCTGTCCGAGCTCGCCGCCTACGCCAGGTCGCGATCCGTCACGATCGTCCCCGAGATCGACGTGCCCGGCCACGCGACGGCCATCCTGGCCGCCTACCCGGAGTTCGGCGCGACGGGTGAGACCTTCGAGGTGCTGCCGAAGTGGGGCATCTCCCCCGCGATCCTGTCCCCGCTGCCGCCGACCGTCGACTTCCTCACCACGATCTTCGACGAGCTGCTCGGCGCGCTCGGCGAGACGCCGTTCGTGCACATCGGCGGCGACGAGGTCGTGCTCGACCACTGGTCGGAGTCCGCGGAGATCGTCGCCTACCAGGAGTCCCTCGGCCTGGACAACTCGGCCGAGCTGCAGGCCTGGTTCCTGCGCAAGCTCGCCGACGTGCTGGCCGAGCGCGGCGTGCGCGCCGTGGTGTGGGACGAGGCGTTCGTGAGCGGCGAGCTGCGCCAGGACACCGTGGTCATGCCGTGGCGCGGCATGGGCGTCGGCCGCCGGGCCGCGGCGGCGGGCCACGACGTGATCGCCACCCCGGTCTTCCCGCTCTACTTCGACTACGCGGAGGCGGCGAGCACCGAGGAGCCGATGGCGATCGGCGACTCGATCACCGTGCACGACGTGGCCGCCTTCGCGCCGACGCCGTCCTCGTGGTCGGCCGAGGAGACCGCCCGGGTGCTCGGCCTCCAGGCCCAGCTGTGGAGCGAGCGCATCCCCGACGCCCGGGTCCTCGACTACCGCGCCTGGCCGCGCGCGTGCGCCCTGGCCGAGGTCGCCTGGGCGGGCAACGCCTCCGAGGGGTTCGGCGACCGGCTGCGCGAGCACCTGGGCAGGCTCGACGCGATCGGCGTGGAGTATCGCCCGCTGGACGGCCCCAAGCCGTGGCAGCGCCGCCGTCCGCACCGTCCGGGCATCGTCCCCGTGGTGACGGCGATGGAGCACCTGGACAAGATGACCGAGAGCGCGCACTCGACGCGCCCCAGCATCTAGCCCTTCTTGAGGTCGGTGACCGTCGAGACGCCGTGCCTGCGCAGGCGCCTCGACAGGTCCCGGTGGATCCGGTACGCGTACAGCGGACCCTCGTAGATCATCGCCGTGTAGCCCTGGACCAGCGTCGCGCCGGCCAGCAGGCGTTCCCACACGTCGTCGACGTCCTCGACGCCGCCCACGGACACCAGCGCCAGCCGGTCGCCCACGCGGCCGCTCAGCCGGCGCAGGACCTCCAGCGAGCGCGCCTTGAGCGGGCGGCCCGACAGGCCGCCCGTCTCGCCGCCGTGCCTGATCGTGGTGTTCGTCGCGATGATGCCGTCGAGCCCCAGCTCCAGGGCCAGGTCGGCGACCGCGTCGACGTCCTCGTCGGCCAGGTCCGGCGCGATCTTCACCAGCAGAGGTGTACGGCGGGGCGTCCCGTCGGCCACCTCCTTGACCGCGACCAGCAGCGGGCGCAGCAGCTCGACGGCCTGCAGGTTGCGCAGTCCCAGCGTGTTGGGCGAGCTGACGTTGACGACCAGGTAGTCGGCCAGCGGCGCGAGCTGCCTGGCGCTCGTCACGTAGTCGGCCGTCGCCTCGGACTCGGGCACCACCTTGGTCTTGCCGATGTTCACCCCGACCACGACGGGCACCCCGCGCGTACGGCGCAGCCGCTTGGCCGCCGCCGCAGCACCGGCGTTGTTGAAGCCCATCCTGTTGATGATCGCGCCCTGGCGTACGAGCCGGAACAGCCGCGGTCGCGGGTTGCCCGGCTGCGCGTGCGCGGTGATCGTGCCCACCTCGACGTGCCCGAAGCCCAGCGCCGACATGGCCTCGGCGCACGAGGCGTCCTTGTCGAAGCCGGCTGCCAGGCCGAACGGGCTCGGGAAGTGCACGCCGAACGCGCTGACCCGCAGCGCGGGGTCGCGCGGCGCCAGCAGCCGGTGCAGCAGTCGCTTGAGCAGGGGCAGGCTCGCGAGCAGCGCGAGCGCCCTGACGGTCACGTGGTGCACGGCCTCGGCGTCGAAGCGACGCAGGACCTGCGAGAACAGGAGTCGGTACATCACCGGCCAGGTTATCGCTCCTGGTCCTGCCGCCCGGACACCAGACCCGCCTCGTAGGCGACGATCGCCGCCTGCACCCTGTTGCGTACGTCGAGACGGGTGAGGATGGCGCTGACGTAGGCCTTGACCGTGCCCTCGACGATGAACAGCCGCCTGGCGATCTCGGCGTTGGACATCCCGGCGCCGAGCAGGGCCAGGACCTCGCGCTCCCGATCGGTCAGCCCGGTGATCCGGTCGCGCGCTGCCGCGCCTTTGGCCATCTGGCCGCCGGCGAGCTGCGTGATCACCCGCTGGGCCACCTTGGGCGACAGGTACGCCGCGCCGTCCGCCACGGCGTGGATCCCGGCGATGAGCTCCCTGGGGTCGCCCGACTTGAGCAGGAAGCCGCTCGCGCCGACCTCCAGGGCCTTGGCGATGTAGTCGTCCTCGCCGAACGTGGTCAACATCACGATCGCCGTCTCCGGGGCGACCTTGCGCATCTCGGCCGCCGCTGCGAGCCCGTCGAGCTTGGGCATGCGGATGTCCAGGAGCGCGACGTCCGGCCGGTGGCTGATGGCCAGATCGACCGCCTCGCGCCCGTCGCCCGCCTCGGCGACCACCTCGAAGGCGGGGTCGGCGTCCAGGATCGCGCGGATGCCGAACCTCATCATGGCCTCGTCGTCGGCGAGGAGCAGGCGAATCATCCCTCTATATTGTCCGACATGGCTCAGGTGAAGGTCTTCGGCCGCCGCGACGTGTGGGCGGGCCGACAGCGCGAGGTGTCCGATCTGTTGCAGTCATGCCTGGTGGAGGCGTGGGGGCTGCCGGAGGACAAGCGGTTCCACCGGTTCCTGCTGCTCGACGCGGAGGACTTCATCTGCCCGCAGCGCAGCGACGCGTATCTGATCGTCGAGGTGGTGTGCTTCACCGGGCGCAGCGAGGAGGCCAAGAAGAAGCTCATCAGGGCGGTTTCCGCGGCCTTCGAGGACGTGGAGATCACGATCATCGAGATGCCGATGGTCAACTGGGGGATTCGCGGGGTTCCTGCTGACGAGCTGGCTCTGCCGTACAAGGTGGAGGTCTAGCCGACCTCGCCCAGGAACACGGCTCCCGCGAGGATCGCCCCGGCGAGGGGGAAGGCCCACCATTTCGGGCGCTCGCCCTCCCTGAAGAGCTTGATCGCGTAGGGCAGGAAGGCGACGCACAGGCCCAGGGCCGCGACGATCGACATCGGGCCCGTGCCCTTGAGCACGCCCAGCGGCAGCGCGGACATCAGCCCCAGCGCCACGGACTGGACTCTCCCGAGTGCTCCGGAGCGCCAGGTGGCGACGGCCAGGACGATCCAGCCCAGGAACGTGGCGATGTTGACCGCGTGGAAGATGTGGAAGGCCGAGTAGGCGTCTTCCATGGTCTTCTGCGCCTGGGGCAGGCCTTGGGCGTCCACGAGCTGGAAGGCCAGGTGGTTGATCCCGGCGTGGAAGGTCCTGGCCAGCAGACCCAGCAGTACGGCCATGCCGCCCCAGACGCTGCCCGCCCTCCTCGCCAGGCCGATCACCACCGGGAAGGCGAGCACGAGCCCCGCCGTACAGCAGCTGTAGGAAACCGTCATCAGCGTTGGGCTCTCCGCGAACGCGGCGAGCTGGCTGGGGAAGAACCCGTCATAACCGAGGCGCAGCAGCACACCGGTGAGCAACAGCAGCGGGCTCAGCAGGGCGGAGACGCCTTCGACCCAGCGGCCGGGGAATTCGTTCATGGCTCCCATCCAACCGACGTGCCGCTTTTCACACATGGGCGCTGGTTGGAGGGTTCAAGGTAGACCTGGCACTACCGGTATCGTCCGAAGCATGAGCACTCACTATGACGTCGTCGTCCTCGGTGCCGGGCCTGGGGGTTACACGGCCGCGGTAAGAGCATCACAGCTGGGGCTGCGTGCGGCCGTGGTGGAGGAGAAATACTGGGGTGGCGTCTGCCTCAACGTGGGATGCATCCCGTCGAAGGCGCTCCTGCGCAACGCGGAGCTGGCGCACATCTTCAACAACGAGGCCAAGACCTTCGGCATCAGCGGCGAGGTCACCTTCGACTACGGCGCGGCCTTCCAGCGCAGCCGCAAGGTGGCCGACGGGCGCGTCAAGGGCGTGCACTTCCTGATGAAGAAGAACGGCATCACGGAGTACAACGGCCGCGGCACCTTCCTCGACGCCAACTCCCTGCAGGTGGGCGACGAGACGATCACCTTCGACCACTGCATCGTCGCCACCGGCGCGACCACCCGCCTGATCCCCGGCACGTCCCTGTCCGACCGCGTGGTGACCTACGAGGAGCAGATCCTCTCCGAGGAGCTGCCGTCCAGCATCATCATCGCCGGAGCGGGCGCGATCGGCGTCGAGTTCGCCTACGTGCTGCACAACTACGGCGTGAAGGTGACGATCGTCGAGTTCCTCGACCGGATGGTGCCGCTGGAGGACGAGGAGGTCTCAGCCGAGCTGTTCAAGCGCTACAAGCGGCTCGGCATCGAGGTGCTGACCTCGACCCGCGTGGAGGACCTCCAGGTCACCGGGTCGTCCGTGCGGGTGACCGTCTCCCAGAACGGGCAGCAGAAGGTCCTCGAGGCTGACAAGGTGCTGCAGGCGATCGGCTTCCAGCCGCGGGTCGAGGGCTACGGCCTGGAGAAGACCGGCGTGGCGCTCACCGAGCGGGGCGCGATCGCGGTCGACGGGCGGGGCCGTACCAACGTGCCCAGCATCTACGCCATCGGCGACGTGACGGCCAAGCTCATGCTCGCCCACGCCGCCGAGACCATGGCCGTGATCGCCGCGGAGACGATCGCCGGGGCGGAGACCATGGAGGTGGACTTCGCCATGATCCCGCGCGCCACCTACTGCCAGCCGCAGGTCGCCAGCTTCGGATACACGGAGACCCAGGCGCGCGACCTGGGCTACGACGTGAAGGTGCAGAAGTTCCCCTTCACCGCGAACGGCAAGGCACACGGCCTCGGCGACGCGGTGGGCTTCGTCAAGATCATCGCGGACGGTGAGCACGGGGAGCTGCTCGGCGCCCACCTCATCGGCCCCGAGGTCACCGAGCTGCTGCCCGAGCTGACGCTGGCGCAGCAGTGGGACCTGACGGTGCACGAGGTCGGGCGCAACGTGCACGCGCACCCGACCCTCGGCGAGGCCGTCAAGGAGGCCATCCACGGGCTCGCAGGCCACATGATCAATATGTGAGAGCGAGGGCGAGCAGGACCGTGGCCAGGGCGTCCGCCCAGCCTCTGGTCGTGTTGAACCTGGTCCACCTGGGCGAGAACGCCGCCCAGGTGGTCTCGTTCCTGTCGAGGGCGTTGTTCATGGGCACGTTGACCGCGCCGGTGAGGATGAGGGAGCCGACGAGCGCCACCGCTCCCCCGGCGAAGGCGAACAGCGCCGGCGTGGTCTGACCGGCGATGAGCGCGACGACCCCGGCGGCGAGCGCCACGATCGGGCCGCCGACGAAGGTGAGCAGGAACCTCGGGTTGAGGATCTTGCGGTTGATGCTCTGCATGGCGGCGACGGCCTCTTCCGGCTTGATCGCGTCGAAGGCGGGCATCACGGCGGTCGAGAAGGCGAAGAACACTCCGGCCATTGCCCCGTTCATCAGCAGGGCCACGATGATCACGATGTCTGTCATGCCCTAAGTCAATCGTCACCCGGGCGCCGGGACCATCGTCGAGATGCTCAACCCCATAAGCACCCGTCTCATACGATGGGCAGGTGAAGTACATGATGATCATCTACGGCAACAAGGAGATGTGGGACGCGATCCCTCCCGAGGAGTGGACCGAGGAGATCGCCAGATACGACGTGTTCAACACGAAGTTCCGCGCGACCGGGGAACTTCTGGGCGGGTACGGCGTGGCAGACGCGGAGGACGTCAAGCAGGTCCGGGTGCGCGACGGGATGCCCGCCGTCACCGACGGGCCCTACCTGGAGTCCAAGGAATACCTCGCGAGCTGGTACCTCCTCGACGTCACCGGCGAGGAGCGGGCGCTGGAGATCGCCGCCGAGCTACCCGCCGCCAGGAACGCCATGGTCGAGGTCTGGCCGATCACCCACGAGTCTTCATAACCCAGTTCGGGTCCCGGCCGATGAATCCCAGCAGGCGGTCCTGCGCCGAGGCGTCTCCGGCCACCTTCACCTCCGGCCCGAACACCTCCACGCCGGGGCCGAACGCGCCCGGGATGCGGAACTTCTCCATCATCTCGGCCGGGATCGAACTCATCGACCCCCAGCCCCGCTCGACGTCCACGGGGTCGATGGTGGCGTCCTGACCTGTGGCCTTGGCCAGGTCCCAGCCGTGCAGCGGCAGATCCGCGCTGACCACCTGGTCGACGTGCTGCGCGGCGGTCATCCGTCCACTGGGGGTGTCGCACTCCTGACCGGCCAGCTCGGGGTCGTCGAGGACGGCCTCGACGTCGGCGCGGGCCGACCTGAACCTCTCCAGCGGCTCCGCACCCGACGGGCTGAGCTGCCTGCCGAGCGGGTTGAGCATGGCGCCGTGCATGTCGACGATGTGCTGGACGACGTCCCTGGCGGTCCATTTCGCGCAGGGAGACGGGTTGTTCCACTGGTCCGGCCGTACAGCCATGATCTTCGCCTCGAAGGCGTCGGCGCGGCGGCGGTAGGTTTCCTTCATAACTCATAGTTTCTATAACTCATTGGTTTCCTACGTCAAGTGATCCCTTCGTGATCCGTACGCGCCAGGATCTCTTCCCATGAAGCGTCTCGTCCTGGCGGTCATCGCCGCACTCACCGCCATCAGCGCCCCGGCGCAGGCCACCGGCCCCGTTGAGGTGCCCTTCGCTGACGGGCGCGGGGTGACGGTGTCCGAGACGAGCCACTACAAGCTCGCGCGCGACAAGATCACCTACACGACGCTCGCCGCGGGGGTGATCGGGTTCAGCGACTCCGCGGCTGTGACGCACGACCTCACCCGGACATTCAAGATCACTCCGGAGATGGAGAAGGAGCTCAGCGAGCAGGAGCTGGAGTACGCGCGTCAGCCCCTCCGCGAGATCAAGGTCGGCCGCTACACCTACGTGAACCCCTTCGAGTGGGGTCCGATGCCGGCGGGCACCAAATGGGTGCGCTTCGGGGGCAACGCCCACTGGGGCTCGGAGGGGCAGCGCGCCAACCAGCTCGTGGACGTCTTCGACCCGGCCGTCCTGAAGCGGGTGCTCTCCAGGGCCACGCTCGTCGGCGACGGAGAGTACCGGGGTGTCCTTCGCAGAAAGGACCTTCCCCTGTTCACCGACGCGCACTCGATCGCCTTCAGGCTCTTCCTCGACCACGAGCGCCGGCCCATCCGGCTGTTCACCGAGTTCACCGAGGACGCGTACGTCCTCAACGACGACGAGACGGACCTCGTCCGCACGACGGCCCATGTCGTGGTCGACACCCGCTACACGCAGTGGGGCAGGAAGGTGCACGTGGTCGCGCCGCCGAAGAACGAGGTCGTCGACTTCAACAAGCTCGACCCCTCCGACTGGCCCAAGCCCGACCCGTGGCGGCTCGTGGGGTAGGGCTGGCCCTACCCCGTGACGCTGGTGCGCCGGATCGATCGCGCCCGGCCCGGCTCGTAGCGTTGTCGGCATGAAGTCACTCCCCCGCCGCATCGCCGCAGACACCCACTACAACCTGGTCGGCCTGCCGACCTCCATCGCCTCCTTCTCCCTCACGATCGCCGGGATCGCCGCCGGGGTCGGCAGCCTCGTCGCCGTCGTCGGCCTGCCGGTCCTCGCCGGCACCGGCGCCATGGCCCGCACCTTCGCCGACCACGAGCGCGCCGCGCTCACCGAGGTCGTGGACCAGCCCCTGGAGCGCCCCCACTACGCGGCCGCCCCCGCGGGCGCCGGGTGGTTCAGGCGCGCGCTCAACCCCCTGGCCAGCGGCCAGACGTGGATGGACCTGCTGCACGCCATCGTGACGTTCCCGCTGTCGCTGGTCAGCTTCGTCCTGACCGTGGTCTGGTGGGCGGGCGCGATCGCCGGGCTGACCTTCCCGCTGTACGGATGGATCCTCTACCGGATCCCGGACTTCCACAGCAGCCTGCCGGAGCTGCTCGGCCTCGGCAGCGACCTGACGACCTACGTCGTCTTCAACACGGCGCTCGGCGTGGCTTTCGCCGTGACGCTGCCCGTCGTCGTGCGCCTGGCCGCGCTGACCAGGGCGAGCATGGCCCAGATCCTGCTGACCCGCCCGGCGTACGCCCCGCGCCTGTACGCCGCGGCCGCCTGAACCGGTTTCCTGCCGGTGCTGCGTTTCTGCCGGTGCTGCGTTTCTGTCGGTGGTGCGTTTCTGTCGGTGCTGCGGAGCATCATCGACGGATGGAGAAGCCAAGGATCGTGTCGCCCGAGGAGTGGCAAGAGGCCCGGGACGACCTGCTCAAAGCCGAGAAGGAAGCCACCCGGGCGCTCGACGCGCTGGCCGCGAGGCGGCGGAGGCTCCCGATGGTCGCCTTCGACAACAGCTACGTCTTCGACACCCCGACCGGCCCCAGAACCCTGCTCGACCTCTTCGAGGGGCGCAGGCAGCTGGTCGTGTACCAGTTCATGAACAACGGCCCGGACAGCTACTGTCCGGGCTGCACGCATTTCACGAACAACGTCCCCCCGACCGCCCTGCCCTCTCTGGGTGAGCACGACGTGACCTGGATAACGGTCTCCACGATGCCCCTGTCCCAGATCGAGGCCTACAAGGCGGAGCGCGGCTGGACCCTGCCCTTCGTGTCGTGTGCGAACACCACGTTCGCCGAGGACTGCGGCGCCAGATATTTCATGCTGAGCGTGTTCCTACGGGACGGCGACGACGTCTACCGGACGTACAACACGACGGCGCGCGGGGTGGACCGGCTGCTGTTCGCGAACAACATCCTCGACCTGGCCCCTTACGGACGGCAGGAGGAGTGGGAAGACTCCCCACCCGGCTGGCCCCAACACCCCACCTACGGCTGACCGTGAATTAGGGCCTTCCTGTCAGTCTGACAAAAAGCTACGGTGTCCCCATGGACGACGACCCGTGGGAGCCGCCGAGCGTGTTGCTCGCGGTCGACCTGGTGATCCTGACCCTGCGCGGCTCGCGCCTCCACGTCCTCCTCGTCGAACGCGGGATCGAGCCCTTCCACGGTGCCCTCGCCCTGCCCGGAGGCTTCCTCCGCGACCACGGCGAGGGCCTCGAGACCGCCGCACGTCGCGAGCTGGCCGAGGAGGCCGGCCTCGTCGACGTCCCACACCTGGAGCCTTTGGGCGTGTACGGCGAGCCGGGGCGCGACCCGCGCGGCCGCGTGGTGTCGGTCGCCTACCTGGCGATCGCCCCACGCCTGCCGGAGCCCGTCGCCGGCACGGACGCGGCAGGCGCCCGCTGGGAACCGGTGTCTGACGTCGTGGAGCTGGCGTTCGACCATCTCCAGATCCTCACGGACGGGGTGGAGCGGGCGCGCGCCAAGCTGGAGCACTCCTCGCTCGCGACGGCGTTCTGCGGCGAGACCTTCACCATCTCGGAGCTCCAGCAGGTCTACGAGGCCGTGTGGGGGGTCCAGCTCGATCTCAGGAACTTCTACCGCAAGGTGCAGAAGGCGCAGGGATTCATCGTCGCCGACGGTCCTACCCGACGGACGCAGAACGGGCGCCCTGCCCGGCTCTTCAGGGCCGGACCGGTTCACGTGCTGTACCCACCCATGGTCAGATCTGCCCAATCCTGAAGGAGACGTGCGCTCGTGAACGAACGTCCCATCGTGATCCTCACCGCGCTGGATCTGGAGTACCAAGCCGTTCGCGAGCACCTGATCGGGCTGCGCCTCCACCGCCATCGCGCGGGCACCCGGTTCGAGATCGGCCGCCTCTCCGGCGGAGGGGCCCAGGAGGTGGCGCTCGGGCTGGTCGGCAAGGGGAACCAACCCGCGGCGGTGCTGGCCGAGCGCGCGATCGGCGAGTTCGACCCGCTCGCCCTGCTGTTCGTCGGCGTGGCCGGTGCCCTCTGGCCCCAGATCGGACTTGGCGAGGTGGTGGTGGCGACCCACGTGTACGCCTATCACGGGGGCACCAGCGAGGACGACGGGTTCAAGGCTCGCCCCCGCGTCTGGGAGGTCTCCCACGAACCTGACCAGATCGCCCGCCACCTGGCTCGGAGCGGCACCTGGTTTCCCGGAGGCGCAGCCGTACCGAAGGTGCACTTCGGGCCCATCGCAGCGGGAGAGGTCGTCCAGGACTCGGCCATCTCCGCGCACGCGCGCTGGGTGCGCAGGACGTACAACGACGCGCTGGCGATCGAGATGGAAGCCGCCGGGGTGGCGCAGGCCGCGCATCTGAACAGGTCGCTGCCCACGGTCGTGGTGCGCGGCGTCAGTGACAGGGCCGACGGCACCAAGGTGGCGACCGACGGCGCGAACTGGCAGCTCAGGGCGGTGGCCGGAGCCGCGGCCTTCGCCACCGCCCTGGCCCGCGAGCTGGGCCGGGAGTTACCTCACGTCACGACGGGAAGGGCAGGCGCACCGATGAACGAGGGCGTTCGTAACGTCGCGAGCGGCAATGCGCGGGTGGGTGTCCAAGCCGGGCACATCTACGGCAACGTCTCGATCGGACAGCCGCAGGAGACGGCGCTCGACTGGGCCGCGGAGCTCGCCAAATTCCGCGAGAAGCTCAGAAGGGCGCTGAAGGCGGGAGAGCTGGACGAGGCCACGTTCGCCGCGGCGGAGGAAGAGCTGGACGCGGTGGCCGAATCGCTCTCGACGCGAACGGAGCAGGGCAAGAGCAAGGCGATGATCGCGCTCAAGAAGCTCCGCGGCCTGGTGGTGGACGTGGCGGAGCTGGCCTCGAAGGTGACGTCCATCATCGCGGCCATCCGGGGCGTCTTATGAGCAACTTCGCCGACGGCTCCGCGACCGTAGGAATCCAGACAGAGGCCGTGCACGGCGACGTCCACGTCTACCAGCTTCCTCCCAGCCCCACGCCTCAGGAGAGGTTCGAGCTGGGCGTCCGTCATCTTCACGGCGGGATGCCGGGTAAGGCCAGGGAGTACATCGTCCAGGCTGTGACGGATGGCTATGTGACGAGTCGTTCGTGCTTCTACCTGATCCTCGCCCTGCTGAGCGGCCGCACGCTACAACAGGTGTCGAACGCGGATCTGTGCGCTCTCCGCTCGGTGCAGGGGAAGATCAAGGACACAGCCCGCGATGAATGGACCGAGGCGATCAGGATGATCAACCGCCTCTTCACGTCCATCCAGACGAAAACGGTGGACTCCGACGTCATCGAGAAGGAGCTCAAGAGTCTTGGCTCCCTTCAACAGGACGAAGTCCTGCGAGATCTCGAGATGTTCCTGAGCGGAACCGTCCAGGACGCCTTGTGGACGCGGACGTTCGACCTCGCGAGGGAAGAGAGACACCACCGGCGTTCGAACCGGGTCTGGCGCTTCTTCCAGCCCAAGCCCATGGAAGCGCGGGTGCGGCGGCCGCGCATGGTGGCCACCACCACGGGTGACTGGCTCCGGTCGATCGCGACCAGCATCCTGGCGCTGGCGGCCGTCGGCTTCGTCAGCGTCATCGCATGGCGGCATTCCTGGCTGTCGGCCGCCATCGCTCTCCTGGCGTTGGCCGCGGGCAGTTATGTATGCGCGCGGAACGGCGTGGAATGGCGATTCCGTACCGACCGCCGCCGGGCGAAGGACCAGGAATTCATGGACGTACGGCAGAGCCCGGCGTCCTCCGGCCAGCGCGGCGGTTTCGTCAACAAGATCGATCGGCAGTTCACCGACTACTTCAACAGATACGTCCCGAGGAATACCGACAGAGCGGAATGGGTCGCGCGGACGGCAGGCATTCGCAAGGCCCTCAGGGACGAAGTGGTGGACCTTTATCGCGAGAGCAGAATCGACGCCAAGCGAGTGGCCTGGCTCACCCGCTATCTCGTGAGCGATGTGAAAGCCCGATGGCAGGCGGGCACGCTGCGGGAGTACCAGGAAACCTTCCGGGTCTCCGGTACCACCAAGGCGGCTTTCGCGGCAGGGCTCGCCGTACTAACCATTGGCGCGACCATGCTGGTCTCTGGCGGATTCCAGTCCGAGTCGCTCCGCGTCGTGGCCGCGACGGTGATCGCCCTGCCTTCCGGGTGGCTCGCCGTACGCTCCTGGCTGCGCATTGCCCTGGAGAACAAGCGATACGCGGCTGAGTACGCGGAGTCCGAGCGGTTGCTGGCCGATCGGCAGGCAGCTCTCGAACGGTGGCGGAAGAAGCTCGCCGACAAACCCGATGACCAGGAAATGGCTCGCTGGCTGGACTGCGATCGCAAGGCGCTGATGGAGGAGGCGATGCACCATTACAAGCTGGTGGCGCACGATGTCATCGCCCACGCCTTCATCGAAGCACCGGCAGCGACGTACAAACGGGCCAGGGTGAAGACCGGGCCTTGGCGCTATTCGCGATACACGCTCCTGATCTTCCTGTTGACGGCGGACGGTGTGCGTCAGATGACCGTGGATCTGGACTTCGAGGAGGCCACCTTCCACAACCGGGCGAGAATCAACTATCGCTACGACGCGGTCGCCGCCGTCCAGGTCAGCGAGGCCGACTCCGGTGAGAGGGTCTTCGAGCTGACGCTCGTGAACGGCCATCCCATCAAGGTCGAAGTGACCGGGCGCTGGTCAGAGCCCGTGGAGCCGGGCGAGGACATGCGTACCGTGTCCCAGGTGACGCTCGACGCCGCGGGGCTCGGAAACACCCTGCACATCCTTGAAGGCGTCGCGGCCGAGGGGAAGAAGTGGATCAACCACGAGCGGCAGCGGGAGGCGAAGCGGCTGGCTGATCTCACCAGCGCCGCCCACCAGGTCTTCTTATGACCGGTTCGCTGACTTGACCTCGACGAGGATCACGTTCACCTCGCCTGCCAGCAGTTCCCAGGAGTGGTCGAAAGCGTCCTCCTGCCAGACGACCGCCCCTGGGTTCAGGTCCACGATCTGCGTCGTCCCGTCCGCCATGGTCACCTTCTGGCGGCCGGAGCCGTGGTTGACGACCAGCATCGGCAGGTGCGAGTGCATCGCGCTCTCCCAACCGTGCGAGGCCCGCGCCTGGATCACCCGGACGTGCTCGTTCTCGAACAGGACCTGGTGCACATCGGGGTCCACGACCGTGGCGTGCTGGTGCGTCTCAGGGGTCGAAATGCTCATTGCAGGCTCCTATCGGCTGGGCTGTCGCCTCAAACAGTAACCATGCAAGGTTGTAAAAAACAACTAGATTGAGTGTCGATTTCAGATTGCTGGCGAGGGGTTGTGAAAAGCAACTACAATGGGTGGTAGTTCGGGATGGACAGAGGAGAGGCATGCCAACCAACCGCAGCTACCGGGACTCGTGCGGGATGGCCCGAGCCCTCGACGTCGTCGGTGAACGGTGGGCCCTGCTGGTCGTCCGGGAGCTACTCCTCGTGCCCCAGCGCTTCTCCGAGCTGCGTCACGCTCTCCCCAACGCCAGCTCCAATCTGCTCGCCGACCGCCTCCGGGAGCTCGAACACCACGGAGTGATCCACCGCCGCAAGCTGGCCACGGACTCGGGCCCGCAGGTCTACGACCTGACCGCATGGGGCAGGAAGCTGGAACCCATCGTCCTGGCCCTGTGCGATTGGGGCATCGACGCCCCCAACCCCCCAGAGCCGTCCTCCCTCAGCGCCACCTCGGTGCTGATCTTCCTGCGCGACCACGCCCGCCCCGACCCGGCGGCCCCGCCGTACGTCTGCCGCCTCGACCTCGACGGCTCGATCTGGACGGTCTCGGTGGACATAGGAAAGGTCCAGGTGGAGTACGGCGAGCCGCCCAAAGCCGACATCTCTCTCCGCACGACCCCCAAGACCCTCGGCAACCTGCTGGCCAACCCGGCCGAGCTCGACGCCGCACTCGCCGACGGAAGCGCGACCCTTGTCGGCGACCTTCAGACCCTCACCTGGCTTCTCAGCGGAGGTTGACGATCAAGGCAGTACGCCGATGGCGAGACTGTCCGCGTCAGCGATCTTCTCCGGCAGGGCCAGCTTCCTCGCCGTGCCGGTGCGGGCGTTGACCAGGTGGTACTCCCACCCGTCCCCGGTGGAGACCTCGAGGACCACTTCGTTGGAATTCCGCCAGCCGAAGAAGGACGGGGTGTCGTCCACTGACTTGATCTTCAGTGGTCGCGTGCTGAGCACCCTGCCGGTCTGGGCGTCCATGGTGGTGATGCCGTATCCGCCGTCGTCGGGAAGGTCGACCGTGAAGGCCAGCGTGCGACCGTCGGGAGAGAGCTGGCTCGCCGATTCCCAGAGGGCGAAGTCGATCTGGAAGCGCGTCCTGGGCTTGGCATAGCCCGGCCGGAACTCCATGACCTGGCTCACCACGGGGAAGCCCGGCACGTCGCCGGTCACGGCGCGGTTGGCGAGCATGGCGACTCCGGAGTCCGAGACTCCGATCGCGCAGCAGGCCAGCGGGATGTGGGTGGCCTGGCCGGTCTTCAGGTCGTAGAGCACGGACTCCGCCTTGACCTCGTCCTCGCCGGAGTCGGCGAGGACGTAGCGGCTGTTGGCGGAGAAGACCAGGCCGACGCCGCAGTCGCCGTGCTTGACCTTCCCCGAGATCTCGCGCGTGGTGCCCTTGCGGAGATCGCGCGTCACGAGGTTGCTCTTGGCATCCAGGTAGACGAGGTGCCTGCCGTCCGGTGACACGCTCAGGGCGCCGTCGTCGTCCGATGCCCGAGCCTGGTCGAAGGCCCAGGAACGGCCCGACTTGTCGATCAGCCTCCAGCCGGAGTCGCACTCGTCCTCGTCGCAGGAGTACGCGTATCGGATCGGCTCCGACAGCTTCTTCGGCAGGTGCTTGACCGACGCTTCATGCGTCTCCTCCGAGGGTTCCTCCTCTACCTCCGGCTGCTCGGCCAGCGCGGCGTGCTCCGTCGTCTCATAGGGCGGATCGGCTTTGCCGTACGAGGTAGTAAGCCAGAAGATCGAGCCCAGCAGCCCGGCGACCACGATGGCGGAGATGACTCCGCTCCTCACGGCCGGCCTCCCCACGGCAGCGGGTCCGGCGGGAGGGTGGCCGAGGGTGGACAGTTCGGCCATCGCTTCGCATAGCTGCTGCGGCGAGCCGTCGCGAGACAAGCTGAGGAGCAGGCGGCCGTATTCGGCTCGGCCTTCCTCGAGGTTCCAGCGGGCGGCGAAGACGGCGCGGGGGATTTCGTGCCAGATGTGGAAGCAAGCTACGGCCAGGGCGCGGCGGTCCGCATCGAGGGCCCACAAATTGCGCGGTAGCTCCCCATAGGCCGGGTCGGAGGGCGGCGGCCAGGATCCGTCGAGATAGTGGGCCAGGAGGAACTCGAAGAGCCGGTCGCGAGGATTGGCGCGCGACACCGTCGTCCAGCGCGTGCGGACGGCGCTCATGGCCGCGTCGGCCAGCTCGACTGCCTGGCCGTAGTTTCCAGTGAGGAGATAAGCCGTACCGGCTAACTCGGCGCGAATTTTCCCGTAAAACTCCAGAAAATCCCCCATACGCCGGAGGATAGCGATCGCTGACCCGTTGCCCCAGTGGAGGCGCAAACAAAAACGCCCCGGAGCACATGCGCTCCGAGGCGTTCTGACTGTTCGAGAGAGGTGGTCAGGGGCGGGGTCGAACCGCCGACCTACCGCTTTTCAGGTGATGGGAACACCTGATCGAATTGCTGATGCCCTACTCAAAGCGTCCGTGGACGTCCGGTGACATACTGCAGTGATCGTGGGGATTGTCAGGCAGTTCGTCAGGCGGACCGCCCGCGATCTTCGCGAGGCCCCCTCACCTATTGCCGCCTTCGGGGTTCGATGCCGAGGCCCCTTCATTAAGAGCCAATTGGAACTTGCGTTCTACAGCCAACGTATGCCCTTGTAACCTGCATCGGACCATCCATCAACGGCCCGCATGTTTGCGATCAGCTTCCGTCGTTGTCACCCAGATGCCCCATGCCTACCTCACCATCACCGGCGCGATCCCCGCGAAGTCGGCCACAGTCAAAGTCGCTACCTAAAGTTCCTGTTCTCGCCCTACTTGGTCATCAGGTCTCACGAGAGCTGACAAAGAGGGGGTTGGTTCGCCGCGACCTATGGGCCGCTATAGCGGACGATCCCGCACTGGACTAGCAAAAGGAGAAGGATTAGCACTGCGGCGCCGAGCCGGGCAATCCGCCTGGTGCGGTGCTCCCAGGGTCGTCGATTGTGAGCCTCAAGTCGCATTCTGCTTGCAAGCTCACCAAGCAAAGCCTCGTTCCCAACGTTCCTGACGACCTCGCACCACGCGGCATAGACACGCCGTGAGGCGAATATCTCGGCCCGCGCACCAAGCTCCGGGCTGTGACAATTCGTGCGCGCGGCGGCCAGCATCTCCGCGTAGAGTTGCGCACGCCGTTCGTTGATCTCTCTGCTGAATTCTAGGGATTGGCTGGTTCGGCTGCCGCGTTGTGACAGCCATACCGACATCAGGGCGATCACCCCGCTGACTCCCGACCCTACGAGGACGGTCACAGTGGGGTTGGCAAGAAGATCTGTCAGAACGGGATCCACGTGCGCCCTCCCGAGGTCTTAGGCCAAGGGATCTCGGTTTAATCATCGCTCGGTTTGTGACCCACACACAGGGTTCGGATCCCTGTTTGGAGTCTGGATCTTCGTCACCGACACCAGGGGCGCTTCTACCGGTCGTCGGCGTCGAAGCTGGTGGAGCGGATCGGCCGTCAGGCTAAGATCTTGTCGAATGTGACGCCGCATGTGCTGCGGCACATCTGAGGCGTCTATCGCCTCGCCCAACTCTCCTTCCAAAGACGAGCATGTGGTGAACGTGTTGTGGGAGGCGGTCCCAGTTGCGACTAAGCCGTCCCCCCTTCCTCCCTCTCTTGATGCTCCTCAGCGAGCTGCTGGAGTCTTTTGCGCTCCCTGCGCATCTCATCCAGACGTGAGAGCGCCAGGAGATAGATTTGCAGGTCATCACCCACGCGAGGCCACGTTTTCTTGCCGTTGTCATGATCACCCGAATGCAGGCTCTCCTTTTTGCACCGACCCCCAATAAGGCCCTGACGCTGATCGCACCGATCGCGCATTGCAATACCGCCTTCTAAAGAGACATAACAGGAACTATGGCGCCCCACTCATCAATGGCGTCCCCCTCGATTTGCGGCCAATGCTTCCGCAGACGTTCGATCTCTCGACGAAGGTCACGGATATGTTCCCTCCTGAGATCATTAAGATTGCCGCACTTTGCCAGAGAATCTCGCTCACCGCGCAGACTGCCGCGAAGGTCCCTGACTCGCATTTCGTCAACACACGGACCCTCAACCCGCAGACCTAGGATCGACTTCGCGGCTATGACAACAGTGGTGTGCGGATCCCCTTGACCATCAAGCCAGGAGACAAAGAGCTCGAGGTCGGCCCCCATATTCGGCCGATGGCTCCAAACTCGAATGGTGTCACGGATGGGCTTGTGCCATCCGTCCGATAAGAGGATTTCGACAATGCGATCCAGAGGAATAAGGCTAGAGGCCACGTTCATCATCTGATGTCTCTCGTCCGACATAGGCTCAGTCCTGAAAAATGATCTTTTTACAGTACTCACATGGGTCGTTATATCCCTTTCGCACCCATGTCTGACGTTTACAGTTAGGGCATGTCACCTTTACGTTTTCAGCCATAATGCATCCTTTGTCCGGTTCGAATTGAGTATTTGAACTCAAGTGGAGCCTCTTCTTCTCTCTCGCACAAGTCAAGAGTGGCCCCCGGGACCTGCATCTGAGTGGCGGTGTGGCGGAGGCTATGTCATCGCGGACAACACGACGAACCGGCTTATCTGGACAATCCGTTTCCCCCCGCCCACCGGGCAGGCCAAGGGCTACCAACGGGTGGACTTCGCCGACGCCTGGGCGCGCTACTGCCCCGACCCCGGCGGCCCCGCCATGACGGCCGAAACCGGCGTCGAAAACGGTGACGTACTGCCGTTCGCCAGGGGAAGCCGTACCGGCCGTACCAGCGTCGATTCCGCAGGTCAAAGCGGTACGGCTCACATCCCCGGTACGGCTTGAGCCGTACCACCAAAAAAGCCGTACCGGCTCTGACCAAGCAAAACAAGGCTGGTACGGCCGGTACGGCCACCCCCCTCAGACACAACCCCTGGCAAGGAGCACCGCACTCATGAGCCCCGCCATCACGATCACCGAAACCCCCAGCTCTACCGCGTCACCGACGCCATGCGCCTACTGCGCATGAGCCGAAGCCTGATCTATGAGCAGATCCGTTCAGGCCGCTTGCACACCGTCAAGCAAGGCCGCGCCCGCCTCATCACCGCCAACAGCATCCGCGACTACATCGCCCTCTTGGAGAAGGAAGCAGAGGAAGCAGCCTGATGACCAAGCGACGCAGCAGAGGAGACGGCGGGCTGCGCTGGAGTGAGAGTCTCCAGCGCTGGATCGTAGAGACCACCACCGGATACACCCAGCAGGCAAGCGCATCGTCCGGACCGCGAGCGGCAAGACCAAGACCGAGGCGCTGAAGAAGCTCAAGGAGAACCAGCGCGACCATGACGACGGCCTTGCCGCCGCGACAAGCGGTTACACCGTGGCCGAAGCGGTCAACTACTAGTACTACAGTCTGATTTTGTTATGTCTGAGCCAGCGTCTCCAGTAATGGCTACTTCTGCCGCGGGCTTGGTGTTCTCGGCGCCGGGTTGACCAAGCCAAGGCGAAGTCGATCGGTCGGGTGATGGCCGTGGTCAGGTGTGCCAGGAGACGCCGGATCTCCGCGGGTGTGAGGCGGACCAGGCCGCTTGGGCTTTTGGGGCGTGAGCTGCGGTGACGGCCAGGTAAGCATGGGCGAGCAGGGCAAGGGTGATGTGGCGGTGCCAGGCGTCGAAGCGACGGACCTGGTAGTGGTCCAGGCCGGTCTCGTTCTTGGCTGCCTGGAAACACTCCTCGATCGCCCAGCGGGCTCCGGCCACGCGGATCAGTTCCTCCAGCGGCGTTCCGGACGGTCCATGGCACAGGTAGTAGGCGATTTCCAACTCGCCCTTGGCATTGGG
This sequence comes from Nonomuraea sp. NPDC050556, assembly GCF_044457355.1. NCBI lineage: Bacteria > Bacillati > Actinomycetota > Actinomycetes > Streptosporangiales > Streptosporangiaceae > Nonomuraea > Nonomuraea sp. NPDC050556. The sequence goes on from NZ_JBITGU010000005.1 coordinate 104,820, forward strand.
AATCAGCGAGCGCCGGGCCAATAGCCAGCGTTGATAGCCGGGCTCGGTCTCGAAATGCACGGTGGCCAGCGCCCAGTCATACAGCCGGGGACCTTTGGCGCCCTGCCCGCACGACAGGCGCTTCCACGCCTCGGGCGGCGCGCCGGCGACCAGTGTGTCGGCCCGCTTGTCCCCCTCGCGCAGGCTCATCGCAACGATCTGGTTCTTAGGAACGGCCACCACGTAGCTCACTCCGCGTTGCTCCAGGAAACGCCGGAATTTGGAGTCCATGCCATAGGCCTCATCAGCAGTCGCCCATGACGCCGGCACACCTGCCTCCAACGCCTGGGCGAGCATCTGCTGGGCCAGCGCCGGTTTGGTAGCGAAATCCACCTCATCCGGGATACCAGCCTCCCGACAGCGAGGCCGATCCTCCACCCAGGACTTCGGCAGGTACAGCGCCGCGTCGATCAACGTCCGGCCCAAAGGGGAGGCGTAGGCAAGAAACACCCCGAGCTGGCAGTTCTCCGTCCGGCCCGCCGTCCCGGAGTACTGCCGCTGCACCCCGGCGGACTTGGTGCCCTTCTTGAGGAACCCGGTCTCATCCACGATCAGCACCGCGTCGCGGTGACCGAGGTTCTCCACCACATAGGCCCGCAGATCCGCCCGCACCTGGCCGGCATCCCACCGGGCATGGTTCAACAGACGCTGCATCCGATCCGGGGCGACATCCCCAGCAGCCTCGGCCAACTGCCAGCCGGTCTTCCGCTCCACCGGCGCCAACAACCCCATCACATAGGCACGAGCCTGCCTGCGCGGTTCCACCCGACCAAACCGGGCCGCCACCCGTCCGAACAGTGCATCCAGACCCGCCACCCACGTCTGCAAGTCGCTCGACGTCACCTCATCAGCCATGACTCCAATCTAAATCACGAAGTATGACTGTAGTACTAGCACGACGTGTTCGCCAGGAGCGGGAAGGCCCCGGCGACCGTCAAGACGAACCGGGGCTACATCGACAACCACATCATTCCGGGGCTGGGCAGAGCGAAGGTCCGGGACCTGACCGTCGAAGACGTCGAGAAGTGGCTGATCGCCCGCACCGGTACGTTGAGCACGCGGTCACTCCAGATCCTCCACTCGATCCTGAACCGATCGATCAAGAAGGCTCAGGCGCGCGACAAGGTCAAGCGCAACGTCGTCATGCTGGCCGAGATCCCCGAGGGACGCGATGGCCGCCCGTCCAAGTCGCTGACGCTGGACGAAGCCGAAGCCGTCCTTAACGCGGCCCCCGGCTACGCCCTGGAGGCGTACGTTGTGCTCTCGATCCTCACCGGAGCACGCACCGAGGAGTTGCGAGCGTTGACCTGGGAACACGTGGACTTGGAAGGTCAGCCTGCAGCGCTCGGGAAGCCCTTGGTGCCACCGTCCATCAAGGTCTGGAGATCTGACCGGACGGGAGGCGACACCAAGACCGTGAAGTCACGTCGGACGCTCGCCATGCCGCTTCGCTGCGTGGACGCTCTGAAGGCGCACAAAGAGCGCCAGGACGTCGCGAGAGAGAAGGCCGGAGAGAAGTGGCGCGAGCACGGTCTGGTGTTCTGCACCCGCACCGGCAGACCCCTGGGAGCCGACAACGTCAAGCGCGACATCCGGCCTATCTTCAAGAAGGCCGGGTTGGTCCCCAAGGACTGGACACCCCGCGAGCTGAGGCACACGTTCGTCTCGCTGCTATCAGAGTCCGGGGTGGCGATAGAGAACATCTCCCGCCTGGTCGGCCACAAGGGCACGGCAGTTACGGAGTTGGTCTATCGCAAGCAGCTCAGGCCCGTCATGGAAGACGGCGCGACCGCGATGGATCTCATCTTTCCGCAGGCCCGCGAAGAGCTGTAGTCAGGCAATTAGTCAGGCAGACAGCAAAAGGCCCCGCATCCATAACTAGGATCGGGGTCTTTTCGCAGCTTAAGAAAGTGGTCAGGGGCGGGGTCGAACCGCCGACCTACCGCTTTTCAGGCGGTCGCTCGTACCAACTGAGCTACCTGACCGAAGCGGTCCTGACGGGACTTGAACCCGCGACCTCCACCTTGACAGGGTGGCGAGCACTCCAAACTGCTCTACAGGACCTTGCTTGCTTGACCCTTTCGGGCCTCGCTTAGCTTACCAGTCTTTCGGAGGTCTTCGACCAGCCGTTTTCCTCGTAAGCCGTGCCCCCAACGGGATTCGAACCCGTGCCGCCGCCTTGAAAGGGCGGTGTCCTAGGCCGCTAGACGATGGGGGCTCAGGATTCACATCCTGTTCCTGACGTCTTCCGTCGGAGACCTCTGAAGCATAGGGGACGATTGCCCCTCATGCCAAAGTGGCGATCCAGCGTTCGGCGTCGTCGTGCCTGAGACCGATCCCGTTGGCGACGGGCTGTCCGTTGGCTCTGGAGAAATCATACGGCCAGGGTCCGGTTCCACGTGACGCTGGATGTACACGGACTGCTCCCCGAGCCCGCCGAGCGTGATGTCGTCCCAGGCCTGGAGGCGATGGGTCGCCTTGTCGAAATACAGCACGGACGCCTGCACGGGCGTGGGCTCCGCGTGTTCGAGGGCGCGCATCCCCGCCCCGCCCGTCGATCCCTGGACCAGCACGCGGGTCCCCGAGGGCAGCACGGTGGTGGAGCGTTTGTGGGCGTGTCCCGCCAGGACCATGGGCGCCTTTCCGGAGAAACCACGCGCGATGATGTCGTCGTGCACGGCGACGAGGTCGACGGCGGGCATCCGGGCGGCGTGTTCCTGCCCGAAGGCGAGCAGGCGGGCGGGGTCCGATTCGACCGCCACCGCCTTGTCCGGGGTGAAGCGGGGGTCGCCGACGCCGTAGATGCGCAGGCCGGCGACGCTGGCCAGCGAGGAGTCGAGCACGACGGCGTTCTTCTGCCTGGCGACCGCCCGCTGCGTGGTCATGGAGTCGTGGTTGCCGCGGACGAAGACGTACGGCACGCCGAGCTTGCCGATCTCCTCCACGATCGCGTTCTCCGCCTTGGTGCCATGGTCGGAGATGTCGCCCGTGTCGACGATCGCGTCGACCTTGAACTGGTCCTTCATCGACCGGATGACGTTCCAGGCGATCGGGTTGAGATGGATGTCGGAGACGTGGAGCACCTTGATGGAGTTCGGGTCCGCGTCGTACACAGGGAGGTCCGAGACCGTGTCGTACAGCTTGGAGACGTTTGTCACCAGCTTGGCGAGCTGCGCGCGGTACGTCTCGAAGCGCGTGACGATCGACTGGGCGCTGCCGACGAGCGAGGGCGCTGCTGCGATGAGTCCTGAATAGCGTGGTTCCATCAGCGAGCTCGGGCGGAACGTCAGCGCCGCCGCCGCGCCGGTGCCCGCGAGGGCCACGGCGGCCGCCAGAAGCCCCACGAGCGCCGTTGTCGGGCGCCTGAAGACGATCAGCACCGCGACGAGCGCGCCGGCCGCAGCGCAGAGCAGCGAGCGGATGACGAGCTCCACGATGGCGCCGCGCAGGTCGCGCTCGATGATCCCCGGCAGCCGGTCGGACAGGCGCGGGTCCTCGATCAGCTTCTTGGCCTGCTCCTGGTCGATGTTCTCCAGCGTGATCGCGAGCCGCAGCGGCGCGTCGTGGCTGCTGAAGCGCAGCGTGCCCAGCGGGTGCGCGTCGACGACCGTCTCGCCGGTCCAGGCGGGCCTGAGCGACAGTCCTGCCTCTACCGGACCGATGTTGGCGGTCACGGTGCCACTCAGGACGATGCCCAGCCATGCGCCGATCGCCGCGACGAAAAGTACCGCAGCGAGCCTTCCCCACCTGTTAACGAAATTCATGCTGTTACATGCTTACCTGACGAACAGGGCAGAATGGCAAGCGTGATCGAGGTCTCGCGGCAGAAGTTCGAGGAACTCGTGGCCGAGGCATTGGACACGATTCCTCCAGAGCTGACGGCCCAGATGAAGAACGTGGTCGTCGAGGTCGTCGACGACCCACCAGAGCCCAACCTGCTCGGCCTGTACACCGGCATCCCCCTCACCGAGCGCGGCGACTGGTACTCGGCAGTCCTGCCCGACCGCATCGAGATCTACCGCAATCCGATTTGCGAGATCTGTGACACCGAGGACGACGTGATCGACGAGGTGCAGATCACGGTCGTGCACGAGATCGCCCACCACTTCGGCATCGACGATGATCGGCTGCACGAGCTCGGCTGGTAACAGCATGTCGGCAGATTTCGACATTGCCGATTACACTTTGCAAGGGGTTGGCTGCTTTCGGTTGCGGACTGGCATGTAGTCAGGCACCTTAGGTGACATAGCGAACACTCTGAGTCAGGCGCAGCGGAGTCCTATGGGGGCGAGGCTTCCGGGGCGGCACCGACGTGCCACCGAGAAACAAGCGACATATGGCGAGGTCATCGCCATCAAGGAGTTCCGCGCGCTCTGGTACGGGCAGGGGTTCTCGCTGCTCGGCGACCAGCTCGCCCAGGTGGCGCTCGCCGTACTCGTCTATCACCGCACGCACTCCCCGCTGGCCACGGCCGCTGTTTACGCGTTGACGTATCTGCCGCCGATCCTCGGCGGGCCATTGCTCGCGGGCCTCGCCGACAGGTTCGCGCGGCGCCGCGTCATGATCGTGTGCGATGTGCTCCGCGCGGTGCTGGTCGCCGGCATGGCGCTGCCCTGGACGCCGTTCCCGGTGCTCTGCGTGCTCGTCTTCTTCGTGGTGCTGCTCAGTGCGCCGTTCTCGGCTGCGCGTGCGGCTCTGCTGCCCGAGGTTCTCGAAGGAGACCGCTACGTCGCGGGCTCCGCACTGCAGAATATGACCAACCAGGCCGTTCAGATGCTCGGGTTCGCTGCTGGCGGAGCGCTGATCGCGGGGCTCGGGCCGTACCGCGCGCTGGCCCTGGACGCGGCCACTTTCCTGGCCTCCGCCCTCATCCTGGTCTCAGGGGTACGGCGGCGCCCGTCGGCTGCCCGCGGGGACGGCAAGCCGTCGATGTGGAAGATGACCAGGGCGGGCGCGGGGCTCGTCTTCGGCGACCGGAAACTCCGTACCCTGGTGCTTTTCGCCTGGTTGTGCGGCTTCTACGTGCTGCCTGAAGGTATCGCCGTGCCGTACGCCGCAAAGCTCTCGGACGGGACGATGCCGGTCGCGGTGATCACCGGTCTGCTCATGGCGGCGATGCCGACGGGGACCGTCCTGGGCGCGTTCCTGTTCAGCAGGTTTGTCACACCTTCTGGACGGCTGCGCAACATGGGATGGATGGCGATGCTCAGTTGCGCCCCTCTTGTCGGGTGCGCCATGAAACCGTCACTGGGCGTTGTGCTGGCATTGTGGGTGTTGTCCGGCATCGGCGGCGCCTACCAGCTGGCGGCCAACGCGGCCTTCGTGCAGTGTGTTCCGGCGGAGCGCCGGGGTCAGGCGTTCGGGCTCGTGCAGTCGGGGCTGATGGCGGTGCAGGGCATCGGCATCCTGATCGGCGGGCTCGCCACCGAGCACCTCGGCCCGGAGCCTGTCGTCGCACTCGCCGGCGTCATGGGAGTGACGTCGGCCGCGGTGCTCGCCATGCTCTGGACCGAGTCTCGCGGGGAACTGGCCGCCAGGGCGCAGCAGGCCCAGGCCACCGCCTGATCACTGCTGCGGCTTGTGCTCGTCCGTGTTGCCCTGCCACGGGCTCTGGCTCTGGCTCTGCTGCTTGTTCATCAGGTCCTGCACGATCGAGGCGTCCTTGCCCTCTTCGGGGAGCAGGAGCCAGCCGATCGCGTAGACCGCGATGCCGGCGCCACCGAACAGGGTCGCGATGGCCAGGCCGACGCGGATGATGTTCGCATCGATGCCGACATACTCCCCCACACCGGAGCACACACCGGCGATGATCCTGCCGCGCTGGGTCCGACGAAGCTGCTTGCTGCTGAATTCGCTCATGTCCTCAGACTGCCCGATGCGTCCCCGTTCGCACATCGGGATTCCCCCTGGTAGAACCCTGGTAGCCCCTTACGCTCTCCGCTGAGAGGATCGTGCACATGGACGACTTGCTTCGCATCGACGACAGACTCGACGGCGACCAGCGGCTGATCAGGGACACCGTCAAATCGTTCGTGGACGACCGCATCCTTCCTTACGTGGGCGACTGGTTCGAAGAAGCCGTCTTCCCAGCTCGCGAGCTTGCTCCGGTTCTGGGGGAGCTTGGCCTGCTGGGCATGCATCTGTCCGGGTACGGCTGCGCCGGAACGGACGCGACGTCGTACGGCGTGGCCTGCCGGGAGCTCGAAGCCGGCGATTCCGGCCTGCGGTCGTTCGTCTCGGTTCAGGGTTCCCTGGCCATGTTCCCGATCTGGAAGTACGGGTCGGAGGAGCAGAAGTCCGAATGGCTGCCGCAGATGGCCGCAGGTCAGGCGATCGGCTGCTTCGGCCTGACAGAACCGGACCACGGCTCCGACCCCTCCGGGATGCGGACATACGCCAAGAAGGACGGATCCGACTGGATCCTCAACGGCGCCAAGATGTGGATCACCAACGGCTCGATCGCCGACGTCGCCGTCGTGTGGGCGCAGACCGACGAGGGCATCCGCGGCTTCGTCGTCCCGACCACCACGCCCGGCTTCTCCGCCCCTGAGATCCACAAGAAGCTGTCCCTTAGGGCATCGGTGACCTCTTCCCTCTACTTCGACGACGTACGGCTGCCAGGCTCCGCCGTACTGCCTGAGGTTGTGGGCCTTCGCGGGCCGCTGTCGTGCCTGTCCGAGGCCCGGTTCGGCATCCTGTGGGGCGTTGTGGGCGCGGCCCGCGCGTGCCTGGAGGCGGCGGTGTCCTACGCGCAGAGCCGAGTGCAGTTCGGGAAGCCTATTGGCGGGTTCCAGCTGACTCAGGAGAAGATCGCTTGGATGTACGTGGGGTTGGCGCAGGCGTCACTCACTGCTCTGCATCTGGGATCATTGAAGGACGCTGGGGTGCTTCGGCCGCAGCAGGTGAGCTTCGGGAAGCTGGCCAACGTGCGGGCGGCGCTGGACATCGCGCGCGAGGCACGGTCGGTGCTCGGGGGGAACGGGATCACGCTGGAGTATCCGGTGATCAGGCACATGACGAACCTGGAGTCGGTGTTGACGTATGAGGGGACGCAGGAGATCCACCTGCTGACACTCGGGAAGGCGCTGACCGGGCTCGACGCGTTCAGATAGGCACAGTACGTTATCGTCGCGTAGTGCGCGGTACTCTCGGTACCCTGCATGATGCGAGGGGCGTTAGCTCAATTGGCAGAGCTGCGGACTTTTAATCCGTAGGTTCCGGGTTCGAGCCCCGGGCGCCCTACCACCCAAAACCCCATCTGACCTGGGCTTTCTCGATTTTCATCTTTCTTCTGACAGACGAAAATGGCCGAGTCGGTGCTCGGAAAGTGCTCTTGGGCACGCGCCAGGGCGCGGCGTGGCCCATCGCGCGGGCGGGTGTGGGGCGCGTCAAACGCCGATCGCAAAGCCAGACCCTACGGAAGCCCATCGGAAGGGGTGCGGCGGAAGGTGGGCGGGGGTAGGTCGCGCCAGGCGCGCTCCCCGGCTCGGTCACGCAGGCGCAAAGCCGCTCGCGGCCGGATGGTGCCCGATTTATCGACAATGCCCGACTCTGCGCCTGCCGAAAACTCCATCCATGCAGTTCAAGCCGCATGTGCATACTCGTGGAGGATTCCTCCGAGCCGGTCTCGTCGGCGGATGTTCAGGTCGATAATTCGCGCTGGATCAGTGATCGGATCCGGGGCGGTACGCAGCGGGGCTGCCTGGGCCAGACCCTGGTGAGCTCGGTGCTCGTTGTAGAACCGTTCATACTCACCCAGGGCGTGGCGTAGATGGCGTTCGTTCCAGATCAGGCAGCGGTTCAGGAGCTCGTGGCGGCAGGACTGCACCCACCGCTCCATGATCGAATTCATTCGTGGCATTCGGATACCGGTGAGCACCGTCTGAATGCCGGCCTCAGCGAGAATCTCCTCCATGAGGGCGGGGAACTTGCCATCCCGGTCTCGGATCAGATATCGCGCCCGGCAGCCCGCATCTTCTAAATCCATCACGAGGTTCTTCATCGCCTGGGTGACCCAGGCGGTGGTTGGGTGGGCGGTGGTGCCGAGTATGCGGATGCGCCGGGTGGCGTGCTCGATGACGGCCAGGATGTACTGGCGCTGCCCGTTGAGGGTGACGGTTTCGATGAAGTCGCAGGCCAGGAGTGCGTCGGCTTGCGAGCGCAGGAAGTCGGCCCACGTGGTGGACGTCCGCTCGGAAGCCGGGTCAAGACCTTCCTGCTGGAGGATCTCCCAGACCGTGGACGCGGCGACCTTGAGGCCGAGCGTCGTCAGCTCGCCATGCACCCGCCGATAGCCCCAGGACGGGTTCTCCCGGACCAGGCGCAGAATGAGGATGCGGATGGAGCGGACGGTCGGCGGGCGGCCAAGCCGCTTCGGACGACAGGTACGGGCGTGCCGCTGCCTCACCAGATCGCGGTGCCAGCGCAGGACGGTATCCGGCCGGACGACAAGCCGCAGCCGGCGCAGGGCCTCGCGGGGCAGCGAGGTCAGAAGAGCGGCCAGCAAGACGCGGTCCTCGGGGGCGAATCTCACTCTGGCGTCGGCGCCGAGTTGCCGTTGCAGGACCGTCACCTGGTGACGCAGAGCGAGAATCTCGACATCCTTGTCCCGGTCGCCCATCGGCAGCAATCGCAGCGCGGCGAAAGCGTTCGTGATGGTCAGATAGGCCAGGCGAAGGAGCATGACCGATCATCATGCCGCACGTGGATTCCCCCCTGTCAGATGGAGTCCGCCCACGCCGCCCGGAGCTCTACAAGGCCATGACCTGGCCGGATGACATTTTCGGCAGGCGCAGTGCTGGCCCGGCCAGGCTAGGTACCGGGCCAGCGCCCCCACCGCCCCTGCGGAACACCCGCCAACCTTCGACGCTGTCCTCGTTGTTGCAGGTCACAGCGTTTCCGTACAAGTTTCGGGCACTGCGGCGAGCCCCGCCGATAGCCGCTCACAGCTCGTTTGGAAGCGTCTGGCGCACCAGCAGAGCCACCTCCTGGAGCACCTGCGCACGCGTGCGCCCACTCGCAGCGGCCAGACGGCGGACCAACACTAAGGCCATCGCCCGGCGTCACCGTCACCCCGCAGATCCAGCACACTGCACCCTCGCTCATCGGTGCACGTTCGACCCGGCCCGGATGATCACCGGTCACCAGGCCAGCTTCACCACCACCATGGGACAACCGGCATATCAGTCTTACCCTCCGACATGGCGGCTTGTTTTCGCAGGTCACAGCGTTTTCGGACAACTTCCGGGCAACGACCTTCACCCGTACTTGCCGTTGACCAACGTCGCCAAGCAGCCCCGCCCACCCTGAGAGGAGAACGGACCAGGGCACGCTTCGGGAGGTGGCCGGTATGCCGAGCCGCAAGGACGAACTGGCCAAACGCCGCTTGGCCAAGCTCGTCGACCAGATGCGGGCGATGATGAGCGCCTGTCTCAAGCCGGAATACCACGGCTTCTACGGACAGCTCGTGCTCAACCGCGAAGCCGTCACCGACCTCGGCCAGCTGGCCGAAGTACGGAAAGCGGCTCGAGCAGCCGGACGCCAGCTCGGCTGGCGGGTACGCACCCACGCCGCCGACAACGGCACCCTGCTCATCCTCGACGACCGCGCAGCTCCTCAGGAGATCCGGGAACTGGCAGCCCGCCGCCCCGGCCCAGCCGTCCGACACCCCCAGTCCGACGATCACCGCGCTCAGGTGGACGGCCCTGCACACCTTCACCGGTCACCACAAGGAGCAACCCGGCGAGGCGCTGTTCACCCCCGATGGCAAGACCGTGATCACCAGCCGCTATCGCGGCGGTGGCATGCTCGCGTCCTGGGACGTGCGCACCGGCGAACGGCTGCGCCTCTTCGGCGACGCCGAACTCGGCGCCAGCAACCTGTCCCTCGATCCGGACGGGACCAGGGTGGTCACCAACGGCGTGACCTGGTCTTCGCTGTGGAACCCGGCGACCGGCGCCCTGATCAAGAGGCTGGGGGGCCACGACATCCCCTGGGCCACGAAATTCAGCCCGGACGGCTCGGTGCTGGTCACCACCGGTAAGGGCGAGCCCGTCCTGCTGTGGACCGCGGGCGGCAAACTGCTGGCGAAGCTGAAGGGGCACACCGGCATCGTCTGGAACCCCGCCTTCAGCGCCGACTCCACCCTGCTCATCACGCCCAGCGAGGATCGTACGGCCCGGTTGTGGGACGTACGCGAACGCAAGCTCCTGCACACCCTCAAGGGTCACCTGGACATCGTCACCGACGCCTCGATCAGCCATGACGGCAAGCTCGCGGCCACGTCCAGCCGCGACGGCACCACCCGGCTGTGGGACACCGGCACCGGCGAGCTGGTGGCCGAGCTGGAGGGCGAGGCCTACAACGTCGCCTTCCGGCCCGCCGACCCCGCGGTCCTGGCCACCACCGACATCGGCGGGCCGTTCCGGTACTGGAACCCGGCCTCGCCCGGACAGCCAACAGAGCTGCCCGACCAGGGCCGGCTCAACGCCCTGACCTTCTCCGCTGACGGCTCACTCCTGGCCACCTGCGCCGAGAGCGGCGAGATCTACCTGTGGGACGGTGCTACAGGGGCTGCGGCCGCGACGCTTACCGGCCACACCGACGCGGTGCGGTTCGCGGCCTTCAACCGCGACGGCACCGCGCTGGTCTCCTGCGCGGAGGACGGCACGGCGCGCGTCTGGCAACTCACGCGGTAGGCACGTCCGCGCCAGGCGTGCGCTGGCACGGCGTGGCCGCTTGGCCACCCGGTACGAGATCGCGCGGATGCTAGCAATGCAAGGCCAGTACGGCACGGCCGAGCCGGGCAGGGGTGGACGGATCGCCGCACCCTGCTGAAGCACGCCGCGCCTGGCCCGTGAGTCCGGCTTCAGTGTGCGCCGCTTGGACCTGCTAACCGCAGCCGCCCGCATCGTGATGGCGTTCGTGTGGCCGAAGGTGGCCGCATGAAAATCTCCGATGGGTGCGTATCTCGTGTGAAGCTGAGTCATGAACGGATTGGTGCGCTTCAGAACCCGCGACGGCAGGTACCTCAGCGGCGGTTCCGCCACGGCGGTGGGGGGCGGACTCCGTGCTGTGCAGGGCATTCCGTCCACGTCCCAGACGTTCGCGTTCTCGGCGGGAACCGGCCAACCGGCGCTGACCGACGGCGGCCCGATTGCCGTGGCAGTCTGCGGATCGGACTGGGCCCCCACGTTGAATCGCTGGACGATCATCTCCCACCCCGAACGCATTCCCCCATCAATCCAGCGGATCGCCTTCGGCGGCCCGAACACCGACGTGTGGGTCGAGAACTGGGCTCCTTACCCGCCACCGACCTGGCACCCGCGGTACCAGGCCCTCTTTACGGTTCGGGTCAGCGGTGGCGAGATCTCCATTCTCGTGTCGGACCGGCAGGAGTGGTTCTTCCGTGTTGCCGACGACGGCTTCCTGGTGGCCGACGGGTTGGCGCCGTTCCAGGCCGACACCGCGTTCACTGTGGAGTTCGGACCTTTCGAGTGTGCGGCGGTGACCGGCCACGTGCTCGACGCCACCTCCCAGCAGCCGCTCGCCGGTGCCGCAGTCGTCATCGATGGAGGGTTCACCGGGACGAGCGACTCGAGCGGGTGCTTCAGCCTCGTCAACGCCGCAGGCTCTACATGCGTGGCGGCGGGCGCCCGCGTCCTGACCGCCACTGAGGAACGCCACCGAACCAAGCACGAGACGATCGCCGTCCCGTCCACGGGCATCGCGACCAGGCAGATCCTGCTCGAGTGCCGGGAGATAAGGGGCATCGTGACCGACGAGGCCGGCATCGGCCAGTCAGACTTCTCCGTCACCCTCATCGGGCCCGGCGCGAACGACCCGCCGGAGTCTTATCCGCCGGACCCGAACACAGGCGAGTTCATCTTCAGGTGCGTCCGCCAGGGCACCTACATCCTCAGCTACCCGGGCGCGAAGGATGAGAGCCGTCAAGTCGGCGAAGACGGTGTCTCCGACGTCCACCTCAGGGTGGCGACGTCGTCGGTCACCGGCTACGTCTCGAACACCAACACGGGTGATCGCCTGGCAGGTGCGTCCGTGCGGGTGGTCGGCCCGCCGCCCGTGCCGCCGCCCGCCGTCACGCAGTCATCCCCGGATCTTGGCCGATACCTCATCAGCGGTGTACCCAGCGGGAACCAGCGGCTGCGGGCGGAGCGGTCGGGGTTTTCGCCGGCCGAGGTCATCGCCGCCGTACCGGTCGCGGGCACGGCGAACCAGGACATCCAACTGACTCCCGTGAGCGCACCGGCCACGTCGGCCGTCTTCAACACCGGCGTCGATCAGAACCGGGCGATCCTTCCGGGCGGAGCCGCCGACCCGCATTGGCAAGTGGTCGGTGGCCCGGGGATCACCTCTCCGCGGGCCGCCGTCGTGGTGACCAACCCCCATCCTTCCGGGCAGTACTACACCCCAACCGACTCGGCCTGGATCTGGGTGACCGCGGACGGCTCTGGCCCGATCAACCAGAGCTTCACCTTCCGTCTCGAGTTCGACCTGACATCCGTCAGCACAATGACGCGGATCAGCGGCGGCTGGGGGTGCGACAACTTCGGGTCCATCAAGCTCAACAACCTGACACCAGCGGGTACGGGTATCACCTCAGTTGCAGGCGAAGCGTTGGGAAACTTCAACATGATGAGTTTCTTCACGATCACCAGCCCGTTCAAGGTTGGTCGCAACACCTTGGAGGTCGTCGTGACGGACGTTGGCAATCCCGGTGGTCTGAACGTGTCGAAGCTCCTGCTCACGCGCTAGATCGCTACGTCCTCGCGGCCGCGGCCAGGAGACCAGCGAGCTCGGGTGCGTCTCGATGACCCGGCCCCGCTGGTCGTAGAGTCCACCAGTGCTGGTCTGGGCGGGTTCGGCCGTGATCCCGAGCGTGGCGGCGGCGGGCAAGATCACGCCCCACATGCCCTGCTCGGGCAGCTCGGCAACCAGCCGCCCCTGCTCATCGTGCACCTGCCAGCCGTCTGCTCCGAGGTCACGCAACGAGCCCACCCGGCGGCCGCCGTCCAACAGCAGGTACTGCGCAACGTACAGGTGAGCCAAGTGCAGGTCAGGGTCGACTCCTCCCCCGCCCAGGGCGTTCGCGAGCGACGCGGCGCCCATGCTCGACAGCGACGGCGGAGGTCGCAGTGGGGGTGACGGTAATACGCCGCTTGCCGTCGCGACGCCGCGGCGAGCTGCGGCAGGTCGTCAGGGCCGTCGGGTTGATCATGCACCTGGTCGGACGGACGCTCAGCTGCAGTCTGGTGGGCCGCCCCGACTGGGACCGTGTCAGGGAGGCGCTCGACAGGAGTTTCGCCGCCCTCTGTGGCAGTCGCTGCCGAGGTGGTGGTGAAGGGTCTCGATGGCGGGGCCAGGGACGGGCGTGTGGTCGGGCTGCTGGGTGAGCAGGCCAGCCACGTCCAGCCCTCCGGCGTGGGCGGCGCGGCGTAGCGCGGTCTGCTGCCGCCATCAGTCGAAGCTGCGGCCGTCCTCGCGCAGCAGCACCAGCTCGCCCGCGGTGCGGTCGGCCAGCAGCGGCCGCAGCAGGTTCATCGCTTCGGCGGCGAGCGGGACCAGGATGGTCTTGCCGCCCTTGAGCCGGAAGCTCATCACCCAGTGCCCGGCCGAGCGCCGGATCCGGCCGACGGTCAGACTCTCGAGTTCTCCGGCGCGCAGCCCGACCGTGGCCAGCAGCACCACTGTGGCGGCGTCGACCGGGTAGCGCGGGGCGATCGCCTGTGCGCCGCGCAGCAGCGCGGCGGCCTCGCCCAGGTTCAGCGCGGGGGTGGTGCCGGCCTTGCCGACCTCGGGCGGCTCGACGAACTGGGCAGGACTGTAGGTGATCACCCGACGGCGTACGGCGTAGCCGTACAAGGATTTCAGCGTGGACAGGTGCCGAGCCAGGGTGGCGGCGCCCAGCACCCGGCCGCCGCGGGTCAGCTGGGCCGCCCGCTCGCTGCCGGTGCCGAGCTCGTCGAGGTAGGCGACCACCACGTCCTCATCCACCTGCCACAGCCCAGCCCCGGGCGCGGTGGCCGCGAGCCAGCGCACGAACATGACCAGGTCGGCCAGCCGGCCCCGGCGGGTGGCGGCGGTCTTGCCCGCCCGCAGCCAGGCCGCCACCGTCGGCCAGCTGGCTCGCTGGCCGACTTCCGGGTCGTCGTCGGTGCGGGGCAGCGCGTCGATCAGGTCGACGTGCGCGCCGGGCACCTCGCCGCCGTCCCGGTACCGGCGGCGCGGCCGCAGCACGGCGATGTCACCGACCGAGTCCACCAGCGGCCGGGGCGGCGGCGGATCCTGCCCGCCCAGCCCGCCTGGCCCGCCGAGCACCAGACCGGCCCCCGCTCCCCCGGATGCGGTCGCCGGGGTGCTGGTGGGCGTCGCCGCCCCGGCCTGGGAGCCTGGCGCGCGCCTATGTGCGGGGCCGGGCGGCAGCACCGCGGTGGGGATGAGGGCGACACGCTCGTCCGCAGGCTCGCTCCCGGTCATGACTGGGTCCTGTCTTGCTCATGGGCTGCGGTGAGTGGGGGCGCCTGGTGCTCCTGCAGCATCCGGGCGGCTGCCGGGCCGCCCACCGGCGCGGCGGCACCAAGCACAGCGGCGTGCAACCGCCAGCGCCGCCACGGCGGCGATGGCCCGCCGGGCAGCGGATACAGGTCGGTGCGGGCCACCACGGCCAGCAGCATGCGAAGCGAGAGGCCCTCGCACACGGTCAGCGACAGCAGCGCACACCGGTGATGCAGTCCGGCATCGGTGACGAGCTCGCCGTCGGTGATGACCAAGGCGCACGGCGAGAGTACTAGGCCGCATACCTGGCACAGCCACTGCTGCTGGCAGCGCAGCAGTCGCCGGCCGTGGATCTGCGTCCAGTACGGCACGCCGTCCAGCACCGGCGTGATCCACGGCAGCGGCAACCCGTACAGCCGGGGCCGCGGCCAGCCCGCCGGGCAGGGGTCGAGGCCGGTGGCCTGCTCGGCCGCGTCCTGCCGCCGCCAGACCTCGCTGGGCGGCAATCCTGTCTGCGTGGCGGCCTCGCGCGGGCTTCCCGCGCCCGCCGCTCACGCTCCCTGTCCCTGTGGCCCGGCGGAAGTGTCGCCGGGTGCTTCGTCCTGGACCATGTCGGGGCGAGGTGGTCCAGCGCGGCGAGCTGGGCGCGGCTGCACTCCAGGAGCTCGGCCAGGTCGTCCACCAGCGGCGGCCAGTCCGAGGTGTCGGGGGCGATGGCCTCAGGTGACAGGTTCCCGGCCAGCACGCTGAGCCGGGTGCCGTAGTGGTGCGGGCCAACCACCGCCAGCCACCCGGCGCACAACCGCATGGGGTGGGCGGTGTCGGGCTGGTCTAGGTGGCAAGACATCCGGCGCGCGTCGGTCAGCTGTTCGACTTTGGCCAGGTTGTAGGCGCCGCCTCTGGTGTCGCCGCGGCTGGCCGCGCGAAGGAGCGCCATGTCCTCATCGGAGATGAGAGTCAGGTCGGCGTCGCGCCGCCACAGGCACACTCGCACCGCGCTCGCGCACGGCCGGGACCGATACTCGTCGCCGCTCGTGCCCCGTCCGGCAGCCGCATGCGGGTCGTCGTCACCCGTTTGCGCCGTATCGCCCTGATCGGGCGCTGCGTCCGGTTCGCTTGGGCCGGGTCGCGCGGCGCGGTCGTCGCGCGCCGTGGTGCTCCGCAGGGGCGTCGCCGTCGCGGGTCCCATCGGGTGCGCCGGGGGCGTGCTGGGCCATGCCCGCCACGATATCTCACACAAACTGAATTATGTGAGATCCTAAAATGCACCCCTATAAGCGTATCCGATCCGTTCAGCACGGATCGGATACGCGTCTACTAGATTCTCACATGATTATTAAGACAACGGGTGGCTCCAAGAGGCGAAACTCCGATGGGACAAGTAGGGAGATCCCTTTTTATCCCATCTCAGAGATTGTCGACACACGCTCGATTTGATGTAAGATGTGGACACCTCATGCCTGACTACCTGCACAGATGGACCTCGATGCCAATTGGCTTCACTCAACGCGAGACCATTCCCTACAAGGTGCTCGACGAGTAAAAGCTGAGCTAAATACAAAAGCTCAGACGCCATTCAAGCAGTCGCGAAGCAGAGACGACGAATAAGGAACCATCCACCATGCGGCCCAGGCCGTTAATGCGACAGTTTCTAGGTTAGTTCACCCGCCATGCCAGCCTTCTTAACCAGTCGTCCCCAACGAGGAGACCGATCGAAATGTCGAGCTATCGATCCCCCGCCGGGAACCTGGCCGTTCGAACCCCAGATGCTCCTGCGCCCATAGCCACGCGGTGCGCTGCAAGGCCCTGTCGCCTTATCCTCATCGAGATCCCTTGGCCCCAGGGCCACGTTCCGGTCTGGCGACCTGCCTGATCTGGCTCATCAACATCTCGTATGCGCCGATGAGTGCCAGACTCGGCCACCCAGCAATTACACGGCCGATCAGAGTCGGCTCAGCGACCGCGATATTCGCGCCCAGACTGGCTAGACAGCTGATCATGAGCGTGACCCAGGGCAGGACGCCCCCGCGCGAGCCGTAGCGGCTGGCCAGGAGTAGCGACATGGACGCGGTGACGATCGTGCCGTCTACCGCCAGAGGGATGAGGGCTGCAGCCAACTCGTCTTCGCCGTGCATGAGGGCGAGTTCGTGCATATGCCGGAAGGATACGACTGCGGCGATCACCGCCAACAAGAGCGCGCTTGCCGTGGCGGTTCGCCGGATCCAGACTTCGAACGTCGCGGGGCCCTGGGGCTCATCGATCGCCACCGGGTGAGCGTGTGGGTCGTCCAGACCATTCGCAGGCATCCTGTCACCAGCTCTGCGGCGTGGGCCGCGCAGGAACCTGGGGACCACACGCCATGCGTGCATCCGCACAACCTGCAGGTCAACGAACATGCTGCCATACCCCGGGAGAGCATATGACCAGCGTAATCCCCTACCCCCATGTTCTGGGGGTCAAGGGGTCGCGGGTTCAAATCCTGTCGTCCCGACGGTTGTGAACAGGGCGTCATCCATCGTGATGACGCCCTGTCTCGTTGGTGAGTGACTACCGGGCGAAGATCTCATCCACCACCCCAGCTCCCCCGAACAGAACCGGGCGGATCTGCTTGCGGTTGACCGACCCCGTCACGGCGGTCCCGCTGTGGCCGGCGAGCCTTGCGATCTCTTCCAGCGGCACGCCGGAGTCGGAGAGCAGCGAGACGAAGCTGTGCCGCGACTCCCTCGGCGTCCAGTAGTAGGGCGCGAGCCCGGCGTCTTTGACGATCAGCCGGAACGCTCGCCTGACGTTGTGCGCGTCGAGCGGCGTGCCGACGAGCGAGGCGAAGACGAGGCCGTGATCCTTCCAGTTCTTCCCCGCCTTCTCCTTGTCGCGCTCCTGCTGCGTTCGGTGCGTGATGAGCGCGGGACCGGCGCGAGCGCTTCGTCTCGTGTCACCTCCTGCCCGCGCCGAGCACCACACGGTGATCCGCCTACGCTGAGGTGCGTCTAGTTCAGTGCTGGCCACTCTTAGTGGCTGAAATCGACCTGCCACGTCGTCGCAGCTCATACGTAGTGCGTGAATTCTGAGGCGGTACAGGCGCTGCGCCCGCCGACGGGTGCGGGCGTGCGGCTCGAACTCCTGCTGGTGTACGCGTCGACCCGATCGATCGAGAGAGTTGGGCAGGAGCAGTCAGGTCAATGAACTGGTCCGACCCCGCGATCAACGCCTCACCCGGCTGTGCGTGAGGATCGCAGTTGTCCACTCCAGCAGCAGTCCATAGACACACCTCAGGTGTTCTGACCTGGTGGGGCGAAAGGAGACGACCGCTATGGCTGGGAGGCTTGCGATTGCCACCAACAGCACGGGGATCAAGGCGAGTGCCACGATCAGCACGCGCGATGACCCGAGATGCGAAATTCCCGAGAGCTGAACAGGTGCAGCCATCATGATCCCTTCCGAGGGTGGCCGGACCGCCCGGCATGTGATTCACGATGGTCGCGCTCGGGCTGTTGCGGGAGATGGCACAAGCCGTTGCGGAAACCTGGCAACAGGCCAAGGGATCATGCCAGAGTAGGTCATGGCCACCAAGAGGCGACCCGTTGACGCTCTGGCCCCGCTTTCCAAGGACCTCCCGTCAGAGGTGCGACAGCTGGCTGAGTTTCTTCGCGAGTGCTTCGCTGACCTGGATCAATCCCTCCGAAGCTACTCGCGCGAGCGGAATTGGGACGCTGGCGCCGTGTCGCGGTTTCTGAGCGGCGAACGAATCCCTCCCTGGGACTTTGTTTCTCCGTTCCTTGATGATGTTGCTGAGCGACGCGATCGACCGATGTCCTCCTCTGAACTCCAGCGGGCCCAGGACCTGCGCATGGAGGCATTGCGGGTCAGCAACGCCCTGCTGCACGAAGCGGAGAGCCTTCGAGGGAAGTTGGGCGCTGCCGAAACCGAGAAGGCTCAAGCAGAGGAACGTCTCACTGCCCTTCTTGATCTCATCGCGGCCCGGCGAGGAGAGATGGGCGAGGTCCGGAAACAGACGCTGGCCATCGAGAGCTCATGGAGCGGCCGCTCGATCACCGCGCGCGGGGGGCAAGAGCTTGAGGTTTACCAGAGCCAACGGCAAACACTTGCCTATACGCAGGGAGAACTCGAAGCGGAGATCGAACAGCTGAAGGCGGACTTGGATGAGGCTCGTGCGGCAAAGGAGATAGTTGAGCAAAAGTGCCGCGACCTGGAAGCCGCTCTCATAGAAGCGCGCAGGCGGGTGGCTGTGATCGGCGGCCTCGTCGGCCGCCCGGACTTCGAACTGCCCTCCGGCATCATGGCGTATGTGGATGACCGACGAAGCCGTTGGGGCGGGGTTATCGGCATCTGCCTGGTGCCCGCGATAATCTATGGTCTTCCGGCCTACTTGGGCTTCATGTATCAACTGCTCCCCGCAACTGGAACGCTCCTGCGGAGCTTCACCCTTGGCGCCTTGGCCATTCCGATCTGGTTCGCCTACGGAATCAAACGCCTCGAGCGTGCCGGGCTATCCAAAGGAGTCCATCTCCTCGGCGCTACACTCGCAACATCCGCCATCTTCCTCGCTGGGACTTTGATCCCCATCTGGCGCTGATGTTCGAACCCAGTAGCCGTTCCTCCGAACCGGCCGGCTCCTGTGTTGCTCGAGTATTGGGTTAGGCGGACTGAGCTGCTGTGGCGGTATTCGTTGATCATGCCGGTGACCACGGGGTGGCGTTCATCCTTGGCGTTCGCGGCAGTGTGATGACCTCACGAACCGCCCCTGCTCCACTGTCCACGCTCCGGTTGGCGCGCGGTCACTCCTGCCAGATGCAGTCTCCGACTACCTTCAACCACCAGGAAGTCGCACGTGATGATCGCGTGTGGCTCTCCCACACCGTGGAAGCCGCGATCGGATAGCCCAGGAGCGCCGACTCGCCCTTGGATTCCCAGTGCCCTCAGGACGGGTTCTCCCACGCCATCCGAACGATCAGTACCTTGACCGACCGGCGGGTGCATTGCCGCCCCGGGCACCGCTTGTCAGTGAAGGTCCGCTTACGAGCCACGAGGGTACGGTGCACGGCCTGACGGAAGCAGCGACAGCCCGGCAACTACTGAGGACCGGCTACGGCCCTCCGGCGTAGGAAAACAAGATCGAAAGCTGCTGCTGCGCTCATCGTGGAGGCTCGCCGCGTCCAGCGGAACACCGACTCTTTCGAGGCGTCAGGCGGTGGTGTCGGGGAGTGCCGCCGGAATTACGGCTGTTCCATCGGGTGGCCTCAGCTGGACGAGAGTGACGCGCCGGGAGCACGTCACGCACGCGTGCAGCCGTCCGGACCTGCCGCGTCTGCGCGAATCACCGCAGCCGAAACGCAGCACCGGCACCCGCCGCGACTTGACCGGCACCACATCGGCAATCAGCCTGGGAGCATCTCGACTGGACCCACAGGGGGTGTCGTTCCAGTGCCCAGTGGCCCGGCTCCACATTTCGTCGGCCGAGAGCGGGAACTCGGCGAGATGCTCGAGGCCCTCGACCGGGCCCGGCTGGCCGTACCTGGTCTGATCCTCGTCGACGGGCCGCAGGGGATCGGGAAGACTGCCCTGGCGAACCACTTCGTCGCCCGGGCGGGCGAGGGCCTCAAGGTGCTGCGGGCCAGCGGCGACGAGGCGGAGATGACCCTCCCGTACGGCGTGCTGGAACAGCTCACGGGCATCGCGGCGAGCCGCGTCGAGCCGCTGGCGATGGGCTCGACCGTCCTCGATCTCCTCGGTGATCTCCAGGAACTCGGACCCGTCGTCCTGGTGGTCGACGACGTTCAGTGGGTGGACAGGCTCTCTCTTCAGGCGCTCACTTTCGTCCTGCGGCGGCTGCGCAGGGACAAGGTGCTCACCGTCCTGACGACACGCGACGCGGACAGCCCGTGGCTGCCGGAGAGCCTGCGCCGGGTGCTGCACGACTCGGGCGTCTGCAGGCTCACCCTGGACGGTTTCGGCAACGGTGAACTCGATTGCCTGTGCGGCCTGCTCGGGCTGGCGCGGCCGCGTCCCGTCGCCGCGGAGCGTCTACTGGCGCACACGCGTGGTAATCCCCTGCACACCCTCGCGCTCCTGGAGGAGTTGCCCGTGCAGGCGATCAACAACATGGGGTCGTCGCTACCAGCCCCTCGTTCCTACGCGTTGCTGACCCTCGGACAGCTCGCCAGGTGCGGCGAACCCGTCCGCCTGCTGGTCCAGGCGGTCAGCGTGCTGGGGATGTCCACGTCCTTACGGAACGCGGCCGCCCTGGCGGAGGTCGCCGATCCGCTGGCGGCCTTCGACGAGGCGGCGGCGGCCGGACTGCTCGAGCTGCAGCCGGGTCAGACGAGCAGTCTGCTGATCGGGTTCCCGCACCCGCTCGTGCGCGCCACGGTCTACGACGATCTCGGTGCGGGCAGGCGGGTCCTGCTGCACTTGCGCGCCGCGGAGCTGGTCACGAGCGCCCATCACCGGCTCGTCCACCGGGTAGCCGCGGCTGTGGGCCCCGACCCGCAGCTGGCGGCGGAACTGACCGAGTACGCCAGGGCAGAGGCGACCAACGACCTGTGGAGCGGCGCGGCCGACCATCTGCTCCAGGCCGCGTATCTCAGTGACACCCCTGCCGTCAGGGGACGGTTGCTGGCCGAGACGCTGGGCGCCTTCCTCCTCGACGGCCGTATCGACGAGGCCAAGCGGGTCAACGACCTCATTCCCGCTGACGCGGAACCGGCGATCCGCTCCTATGCCGCCGGACATCTGGCGGCCGTGGCCGGGCAGGTCGCCGAGGGAGAGTCCCTGCTCACCGAGGCGTGGGCCGGGCTGGATCCCGCAGCACACCCCGTCATCGCCTGGCGTACGGCGCAGCAACTGGCCATGCTCAGCCTGATGCAGGCGCGCGGGCGCGACAGCGCGGAATGGGCCGGGCGCGCCCTCGGCATCGCGGCCGACCGGCCGGCCACCGACCTGACCGACTTCACCCGGCTCACCGCCCTGTGCGTCTGCGGCGCGCCCGACGAAGCGCTGGCGACGACCGGTAACGGCCTCGACTATCTCCTGGGCCGCGGGCTCGTCCGCACCTGCGTGGACGATCTGGCCGGAGCGCTGGAGGATCTGCGCGGCGTGGTGAACGCCTGCCGCAACCAGTCGATCCCGTTCCAGGTCCTGGCCACCGCCATCCTCGGGCAGGCCGAGTTC
Source organism: Nonomuraea sp. NPDC050556 (assembly GCF_044457355.1). Taxonomy (NCBI): domain Bacteria; kingdom Bacillati; phylum Actinomycetota; class Actinomycetes; order Streptosporangiales; family Streptosporangiaceae; genus Nonomuraea; species Nonomuraea sp. NPDC050556. The sequence goes on from NZ_JBITGU010000005.1 coordinate 126,561, forward strand.
CGCGCGGGGCAGTGGGACGACGCCCTCCTCCACACCGGCATAGCCGCCTCGCTCGCCGACGACGCGGAGCAGGCATGGATCGCCCCGATCTGCCACGCCCTCGCCGCGCTCGTCCCCGCCGCGCGCGGCGACTGGGATCAGGCGGAGGAGCACCTGCTCGCCGGGCAGAAGCAACTGGCTCACGGCGGCGGCGTCGCGGCCCGGACGCATCTGGCCTATTCCAGGGCGGAACTGGCGGCGGCTCAGTCCGACCACCATGGCGTCCTCGCGGCGCTGCAGCCGCTGCTGGAGTTCGCGCTCCACGACATCGTGCACGAGCCGGGCGTCGTCATCTGGCACGACCTGCTGGCCGACGCCCTCATCGCGCTCGGCGCCTGCGACAGGGCTCAGGTAGTGCTGGATCGCCAGCAAAGCTTGGCTGCTGCGCGCAACCGCGTGTCCGTTCTGACCGTCGTCGCCCGAAGTTCGGGGAACCTGCATGCGGCCAGGCACCGGTCCAGTGCTGCCGAGAGCGCCTTCCTCGCGGGCATGGATCACTCGGCGCGGGTCGAGGCTCCCTTCGTCAGAGCCAAGCTCTGCCTGCATTATGGAGCGTTCCTCAGGCGGACCGGCCGGCGTGCGGCTGCCGTGGTGCAGTTGCGCGCCGCGCAGGCGATTCTGACCGGCCTGCGGGCCGTGCCGTACCTGAATCGTTGCGAGCAGGAGCTCAGCGCGGCCGGCCAGCCGTCAGGACAGCGGCGCGACCCCCGCCTCGGCGCCCTGACGCCGCAGGAGCTCGCCGTCACCCAGCTCGTCATCAAGGGCATGACCAACCGGCAGGTGGCCACCAAGCTGGTGCTCAGCGTGAAGACCATCGAGTACCACCTCGGCAACGCCTACGCCAAGCTCGACGTCACCTCCAGAACCGGGCTCACCGCCAAGCTGGCCGAGATGAGGCTGGAGTCCGTGCGATCAGGACCGTGAGGTCACGCCAGGATCGTCATGCCGGCCGGCGGCAGGTCGATCGACACGCAGGCTCGCCCGTCGCGCCAGGTCACCTGCGCCCGCTCACCGGTCGGCCCGGGGAACTCCTTCCAGTCGCCCCGGTAGAGCACCGTCATCGTCGAGCCGTCGGGATGGAAGGGCGCGTGGACGGTGACCGTCGCCCGCTGCGGGCGGTCGCCGCTGGTGTTGAGCGCGATCAGCACTTCCCTGTCGTGCAGGAGCCGTGACCACGCGGTGAGTTCGCCCGCCCGCGGGAGCCTGAAGCCGCCTTCGTAGTCCCCTTCGCGCAGGTACATGCGGCCGCGTCGCAGGGCGAGCCCTACCTGGTCGCGCCGGTTGCGCAACGCGGCGACGGCGGCGATGCGCCGGTAGGCGGGGTGCTGGGGGTCGAAGAAGTGGCAGCCTTCGGTCTCGAAGGCGCCGAAGGTGCCGCCGAACATGCTCTCCCTGATGTAGCGGTCTCCCCCGATTCCCGGGTCGTATGGCTCCTCGTCGCCGTCGAACGCCTGCTCGGTGCCGTAGTAGACGCAGGGGATCCCCAGGGTGGTGAGCTGCGTCCCGACAGCGTGCGCGACCTGCTCCGGGTTGGGGTTCCCCGCGCAGAACCGTCGCTTCGGAGCGCCGATCATGTCGTGGTCGTCGAGGATCGACACGTGGTAGCGGCCGGTCTCCCGGTGGCTGCCCAGGGCGTGCCGCCCGTGGAACTGGTCGAAGAAGGCGTTCGGCGCGACGAACCCCTTGACTGTTCCGGCGAGCAGGCGGGCCGGCTCGCCGATGTCGAGCACGGCGTCGATGTTGCGTCCGAAGACGTCGAGGTAGTCGCGCTCCATGGCCGCTCCCCCGGTGACCTCGCCGAGCAGCAGGAAGTTCCCCTTGCCAATGGACTCGGCGTACTCGCGGACAGCGCCGCAGAAGTTGCGTGATGCCTCCCAGGAGACGTGCTTGACGGTGTCGATGCGGAAACCGTCGCAGTCGCTCAGCGCGATCCAGTACTTGTAGACGTCGATGACGGCGGACAGGGTGTCGCCGCGGTCGAGCGCGAGGTCCTTCAGCGCGTAGAAGTCGCCCCGCCTGAACTCGTTGTCGGGGTGCAACGGCTGCTCCCACGGCTCGGGGTCCCAGCGGCCGATGCGCCCGGCGCGGGTGTACCTGCCCATACGCTGGAACTCGACCGGCCAGACGCCGTCGTCGCGCGATCCGATGGCCGGGATGCTCTGCCCGGTGCCCGAGCGCCAGCCGTACACGGGATGGGGTGGTTGGAAGCGATAGGGCAGCTCGCTGACCGGCGCGCCGGCGTCGTCGTAGAACCAGTTGTCGCCGGTGTGGTTGTAGATCACATCCAGCAGGACGTACATCTGGCGTTCATGGGCGGCGTCGACGAGGTCACGCAGGTCCTGGCTGGTGCCGAAGCGCGGGTCGACGTCCAGGAAGTCCTGGATCGCGTACCCGTGGTAGGTCTCCATGTCGGGGCGCTGCCGCCAGACCGGGCCCAGCCACAGCGCGGTGATCCCCAGCTCGCGCAGGTAGTCGAGCCTGCCGCGGACGCCGTTCAGCGTGCCGCCCTGGAACCGGTTGCCCGCCTCCATCCACGCACGGCGGTCGGGCGCGCGCCGGGGATTCTCCGGGTCGTACGGCGGGCGTTGCGTGTCCTGGCCGTCGCTGAACCGGTCGGGGAGCAGGAAGTACAGGATCTGGTCGCGCCAGGTGACCGGGCTCGGATGCACCGGGCCGCGCGGTGCCAGGTCGAGGTTGGCCAGGGAGGCCGGTGCCGGGTCCGTCATGAGCCTCACCTTTCTAGGGTTCTGCTGGTTCGAGCAGCCGCAGGAGGTCCAGCCAGCCGTGGAACGGGACTGGCGTGGGATCGCCCTCGGTGGTCACTTCGCCGTGCATTCCGTCGGTTGTGTAGTAGATGTCCACTACGTAGCGCACCTCTCGAACGTAGGCCGCAGCCCGTGCGCCACACCCCAGGGTTCAGCTAGGGGATGTCCCCAGGTGTCCGATTTCTACGTGCGTTTGACGGTCACTCTTCTGGACCGTCAACCGTCTTGGCCCCCACCTTCCACCGACCCGCTCACTGTCACGAGTGTGGACGGCTCCCCAGAGGGGGTGGACTCGAAGGTGCCCACGACTCTTCCAGTTCCAGCGGGTGGAGTTTCCCGGCCTGGGCGAGGTCAGAGGGGTGGGAGGGGGAGGTCGGCGGCGTCGAACGCGAACGAGTGCCTGGCCGTGCTCAGCCTGCGGCCCTGACCGTCCGCCGCCTCGGGCAGGATCGTCGCGGGGAGGGTGTAGCCCCTGGGGTTGGCGCCCCAGCGCGGCCAGTCGTGCACGTATCTCAGGGTGTCGATCAGCCCTTGGCCCTGCCCCGGATGCGTCAGCAGGTGTGCGATCAGTGCCTCCTCAGCCGCGTCCGTCCAGGTGTCCGGGGCGCCCGCGAAGAGGGTGGCGTTCTCCTTGGCCGCGTTGTCGTAGATCGCGCGCAGGACAGGACCTGCGCGGCCGATGCGCCGGGTGGGCTGCGGTTCGCTCGCGGGGCCGCCGGCCACGATGTTGGCCGGTGCGCTGATGTGCCAGCGGTAGACCAGCGCCATGCCGCGCTCTGAGGTGATCACGTCCTTGATGCGGGCCGGCCGTGCGCCCTGTGGATCGGGGACCGTCCAGGTGGGCTGGTCGGCAGGGCCGTCCCAGGGAGTCTCGCCGATGTCGCGGATCCGCAGCCGCGCCATGTGCCACATCCTGCGGCGGAAGCCCTCCACCGTGCGCGCGGCCATCTGGAAGCGGTAGAACCAGTGCCAGCTGCGGAAGGCGTCGAACTCCCCCACCACCTGCCGCAGCACCCGCATCGACCCGTCCTCCTGCGCAACCGTGGGGCGGGAGACGTACTTGCGCTGGTTGGCGTAGAACAGGTCCCGCCCGTTCTCACCCCACTCGCCTGCCACCCCGATGCCGAACCGGCCGACGGCCTGGTCGAACGCGTCCCGGTCGACGGCCTTCAGGTAGCTGAGGAAGGCCCACAGCTCACCGTCCGCCACGGGGGATCCGTCGAGGGGATCGCTCGCCGGTCCTGCCGTCCAGTGGCACGGGCCCAGCGAGATGAACGCTCTGTCGAAGGCGTTGAGCACGTCGAAGTAGCCGTAGGCCTCGACCTCGGCCACCGCGCGCACCACCAGGTAGGTGCTGAGGCTGCCGCGGTCGCCCGCGTCCATGAGCCGCTGCAGGGACGGCGCGAACGGCCCGCCGGGCAGCAGGTGCTCGGGCAGCATCTCCGCCTCGGGCCGCCAGGTGTGACCGGCGTTGGGCGTCGCCCGCGGGCCGCCCCAGACCTCCAGGTACCGGGCCCAGTCGCCGGTGACGTCCAGCTCGGGATGGGCGGGGGCGGCGGGCGGGCGGTTCTGGCGCTGCCAGGTGCGCGTCAGGTCGCGGACGTAGAAGCGCGGCGCGTTCGAGGGCACGTCCTTGTGCCCCCAGACGTTGTCCCCGGACGGGTGGATGCGGTCGGGCTGTCCCTGCTTCATCTGCCACGCCTCGACCACGATCGGGCAGCGCCGTCGCTGATCCTTCCACCTGCGCAGGACGAAGCGGGTCCACGGGTTGACGACGCCGGTGATCGCCTCGGTGTAGCGCTCGTAGAAGTGGGCGGGCACCGCGACGAGCCGGTCCGACCAGCGGACCAGATCCACCTGGACGCCCGAGGCGTGCGCGGCTGCCACCGTGTCCTCGGCGCCGCGGGTCACGGTCAGCTCGCCCGCTGCCGCGATGCCGGTGACGTCGAGGACCTCCGCGTCGACGCGCACGCGGAACGGCGGCGGGGGGAACGCGGTGGCCGGGCCGGCCTTGATGGTGCCGCTCGCCGCCGTGGCCGCCTCGATGAGGGTCGCGGAGTCCGGCAGGCGCTGGGTGGCCGAGTCGGGCAGCGAGGCGTACCGCTGGAACTCCTGCACCGCCCACCGCGTCCGCCTGGTGAAGGTCGTGTCGTCGGCCGGGGCGAGGAGGATGCCCAGCTCGCGCAGATCCCGGTGCAGGTCGCGGACGTGCGTGGCGCTCGCCACGTCGGGGCGGTCCTGCCCGCCGTACCGCGCGACGACGCCGGGAAGCGGGTCCCGGTCGCCGTCCTGCAGGTCGAGCTCGCCGTACAGGCCCGAGGTCGGCCGGATGAGTACGGCGAGCAGCCACGTGAGCACCTGGTCGAGGTCTTCCAGCATGCCCCGACGGTAGGCACGAGCGCGCGCCCCTTGCCTCAGGGAGCGCACTAGGGAAACCTCGGGACCGTGAGCGTGCAGCTGGTGGCGGGTTCGCCTGCCGAGGTACGAGACCTGTACGAGTGGCTGCGCCAGGAGCCCGGGCTGCGTCCTGCACTCCGCCTGGTCGAGAACCCACCTCCCGATGGCTCGATGGGGCCCGTCGCCGAGGCGGTGAGCGTGATCTCCGACGCGCCGGAGGTGGTGGCCGCCCTGGCGAGCGTGGTGATCGCCTGGCTGCGCTATCGCAGGGGCGACGTGAAGATCACCGTGAAGCGGCCGGACGGCGGGCCGGAGGTGGAGCTGAGCGCCACCCGGGTCAGGACACTGAGCGGGGAGCAGACACTCGCCTTGACGAGGCAGCTGGAGACGGCCCTACGTCCGCCGGAGCCGGAGGAGCACCAAGGCTAGGGCTATCCCTAGGTGGTTCACCGAGGCCTCAGGGACGGTCCTGGCCATAGCATTCGAGGCCCCGCGGCGCCCTCAGGAGGCCTTAACATGACCGTCCGGCTGGAGAACCTGACGTCTCGCCTGGTGACCCTGATGTTGAACAGCGGAGCCGTGGTCCACCTTCCGCCGGGCCACTGTTTCGAGCCGGAATCGGTCGAGATCGAAGCGAACCCCCAGGTTCAACGGCTCTGTGACGCGACGGTGATCGCGGTGACCCGGCCGGAGGCCGAGGCCGCAGACGCCGAACCTGCTGACGAGCACGAAGCGGAAGCAGACCGGCAGGCCAAACCTCGCCGGGGCCGCCGCCAGCCGGCGCCCGACAACGAGCAGTAGAGGTGGAACAACGATGGCCAACGTCTCCTACCCCGGCGTCTATGTGGACGAGGTGTCGAGCGGTGTCAGGCCGATCGCCGCCGCGGGCACGTCCACCGCTGCCTTCCTGGGACAGGCCCAGAAGGGCAGCCTGACCGAGGCCGTCAAGATCTTCAATTTCACCGAGTACCAGAGGCTCTACGGCGACTTCCTGAGCGGTTCGTTCCTCACCCACGCGGTGTTCCAGTTCTTCAACAACGGCGGTTCCCAGTGCTACATCGTGCGGGTGACCGGCGCCAACAGCACGCCGGCCAACATCGTGTTGAGGGACCGCGGCACCACCGCGCAACCAAGCCTGACGGTCGAGGCGAGCTCGCCCGGCGCCTGGGGCAATTCGCTGGCGCTGATAGTGGCCGACGGCACGACCGACGCCGCGAACGAGTTCAACCTCAGCGTGCTTCGGCAGGACCAGCCCACCCCGGTGGAGACCTTTGCCAACGTCAGCATGGTGCCGGGCGCCCCGAACTTCGTGGAGACAGTGACCGCGTCATCGGCCTACATCCGGGTCACCGTGAGCCAGAGCAACACCAACGTGCAGGCTGGCACCAGCCGCGGTGCGACGGCTCCGCTGCCGCTCACGGGCCTGCCGCGGACCCTGTTCGCCGTCAACGTCAACGGTGACGGGTACCAGGAGGTGAACCTCCAGTCGGCCGTCGGCGGCGGCGCCGGCCAGGTGACCGACCTCGGTACGGCGGCGAACCTGGCGGGAGCGATTCAATTCACCGTACGGGCCCTGACGAGGCTGCGCTCTTCGACCAATGCCTCGGCTTTCGCCGGGTTTACCTGCGTGGTGGACGGTGGTGTCCTGCTGCTGCGCTCCGGTTTCGCCGCCCCCGGGTCGTCGGTGTGGGTTGCCGACTCGACGAACGCCGGCGAGAACGCCACCGGACTGCTGCGCCTCGGCAAGGCCAACGGTGGAGTCGAGACGGTCGGCGCCGCCGTGACTCGCCCGCGGGCCAACCCCTCCGGCATTTTGTATCTCGTGGGTGACAACACGGCCCCGACCCCGGATGTGGCATCCGTCCGAGCCGGTTCAGACGGTGACCCCGTCACCAGCGACGTGCCCTACATCAATGCCTTCCAGCGCCTCAACGGCCTGGACGACGTGAACCTGATCGCGGTGCCCGGTGTCGGATCCCCCGTCCTGGTCGGAGAGGGCGTGAACTACTGCGCAAGACGTCCCCTATCGGACTGCTTCTTCATCGGGGACATGAGCCAGGACACCGACACAGTGCCAGGGGCGGAAGCGTTCATGGCACTGATCAGCCCGAAGAACTCCTACGGCGCGGTCTATCTGCCGTGGATAAAGATGATCGCCCCCGGCGGCCCGTCTGGCGAGCCCGTCCTGGTACCCCCGTCCGGCTATGTGGCGGGCGTGTACGCCCGCAGCGACTCCCAGCGCGGCGCGTGGCGGGCGCCGGCTGGGACGAGCCTCGCCCTCGGCGGGGCGATCGGGCTGGCGGTGAACCTTACAGATACGCAGCAGGGGAACCTCAATCCGAAGAACATCAACGTGGTGCGGAGCTTCGCCTCCTCCGGGGTCGTCCTGTGGGGCGCTCGGACGATCTCCTCCGACGCGGAGTACAACTATGTGCCCGTCCGGCGGATGGCGATCTTCCTTCGGGTGAGCATCTACCGGGGCCTCCAGTGGGCGGTGTTCGAACCAAACGACGAGCCGTTATGGGGACAGATCCGCCTCAACATCCGCTCGTTCATGACGACCCTGTTCCGCCGCGGCGCGTTCCAAGGCACGACGGCCGCGCAGGCGTTCTTCGTCAAGTGCGACGGCGAGACGACCACGCAGGACGACATCAACCTCGGCATCGTCAACGTGCTGGTCGGATTCGCACCGTTGCGCCCGGCGGAGTACGTGGTCGTCCGGATCAGCCAGCAGGCCGGGCAGTCCGTCTGAGGAGGGAGTACGCGGCATGGCCAGGTTCACGGTCAACTCGGAACGGTTCGACCCGTACCACAACTTCAAATTCAAGATCAAATGGGACGGCCAGTATGTCGCCGGGCTGAGCAAGTGCAGCGCACTCAAGAAGACCACCGAGGTCACCACCTGGTACGAGGCCAACGACCAGAGCGTCCCGCACAAGATCCCTGGCAAGACGACCTACGATCCCATCACCCTGTCGGCCGGGGTCACCCACGACGGCACGTTCGAGAACTGGGCCAACAAGGTCAACAACTTCCAGGGCGAGGCGGACATGTCACTCAGGTCCTTCCGCAAGGACATCACCCTCGAGGTGTGCAACCTGCAGGGCAAGACCGTGCTGGTCTACAACGTGTTCCGATGCTGGGTGTCGGAGTACACCGCGCTTCCGGAGCTGGACGCCGCGGGCAACGCCGTGATGATCCAGGTGCTCAAGCTCGAGAACGAGGGCTGGGAACGGGACGCCTCGGTCACCGAGCCGACGGAGAGCTGACGGTGATGACGATATCGGGGCAGGTCACCGTGCTGCCCGGCGGCTACGCGGACGGCCGCGGGCGGATCCACCGCGAGGCGGAGGTCATCGCCATGACCGGCCGCGACGAGGAGCTGCTCGCGGACGGAAGCGGCAGCGCGGTCCTGGTGACCGCGCTGCTGAGCCGCTGCGTCCGGCGGATCGGCACCATCACCCCGGTCACCCCGGAGGTGGCACGCGGCCTGCTGGTCGCCGACCGGCAGTTCCTGCTGCTGAAAGTGCGTGAGGCCACGTTCGGCACAGCGGTGAGGTCCAGCATCGCCTGCCCCCGGCCGGAGTGCGGGAGGCGGATCGACGTCGAGTTCGACACCGCAGACATCCCCGTCGTCGAGTCAGCGGACAAAGGCCCCCAATTCCCGATGACCCTGGACACGCAGGACGGCCTGCGGGCCGACGGGGGGACGCATCGCGAGCTCGTGTTCAGACTGCCCCACGGGGGTGACCAGGAGGCACTTTCAGCCGTGCTGCAGAAGAACGACGCCGCGGCACTGACCGCCCTGCTGGAGAGATGCATTCTCCGGATCGGCCCGTTCGAACCGGCGCCGCCGGAACTCGTCGCACGACTGTCACCGCGGGCGCGGCTTGCCGTCGAGCGGCGCATGGCCGAACTCGCGCCTCAGCTGGACCTCACGATGGAGTCCACCTGTCCGGAATGCGGCCACGGCTACAGCGTGCCGTTCGAGATCCAGAGCTTCCTGTTCGGCGAGCTGCGGGTGAATGCGGGCCTGCTGCGCGGCGAGCTCCACTACCTCGCCTACCACTACCACTGGAGCGAACAAGAGATCATGGATATGCCGCGGGAGCGGAGGCGCCGGTACGTGGCCATGCTCACCGACGAGATCGAGCGGTCCCATGCAGACCTCTGACCCGCCGCCCTACCCGGGGCCCCTCTTCCTGGCGCTCCTCGACGGCGCCACGCCCTTCCGGTACCGGGACACGGTCCGATCCCTGCTCGGCGTCCTCGGAACCGCCGCCAATTCACCGCCTCCCGAGGTCCACGAGCTGGAGTTCGAGCGTCTAGTGGAGACCCGTCTCGGCGCACCCCGGAGCGAGGCACGGGAGGTTCCGCTCCCTTCTGCCCCGCAATCAGCATCGGCAGCCGGAGACCCTGCTCGTCTGTCCGTCCAGGACGGACCGCGAGCGCCGGTGGTCACCGTGCCCTACTCGTTCCAGCAAGCCACCTCACCCGCTTCCGGTTTCGAACCAACAGGACCGCTTGTCCCCGGTGCTCCCGGCCCCGAACTGCGCCCATACGACCACTCTGAGAACGCCTGCCCGGAGGCTCCCCTCGGGCGTCCCGAGGTGGGCGCGCAGGCAACGAGGCCCGCTGTGACGCCGGTCGAGCTGGTGGCGCCGAACCTTACGCAGGAGTCTCACGGGCAAGCGCCCACCATCCCTGAGGAAGAGCCCACCGCCCCCGCATCACCGCCCGCGCAGGATCCTCCGCGACCGGCCACGGTGTCGAGTGCCCCTGCGGCTCCGGTCCCCTCGGAATCGGGGCTTCTCCGCGGTTCCCGGGCAACCGCCCCCACGCCCCAGGTCCTGCCGGTCGCTCCCGCGCCGCCGGAGGCCCCGAAACAGGGCACATGGTCGGCTTCTCCTGCGTCACCCAGCGCGCCGGTGTCGTTCATGGTGTCCGCAACCGTGGTCGTGCCGCCTTGGGAATCGCGCCCACCGGCAGTCGAGCCGCCGCGGGAGTCGCTTGCGCCTGCGGCCGTCCCGCTCCGGCAATCGCGTATCGCGCAGGCGGCGCCATCCCCGGCCATCGCGGAACCAATACCGGCGGTGGCGCTGCCGGTGGCGTCCGCGCTCCAGATGGTGCCGCAGGCGGATCTGCGAGCGACACCCGGTGTGGACCAGCTCCGGCGCACGGTGACCATCCTTGCGGAGAAGGTCGAGGGCATGGCGGCCACGCCGTGGGCGGAGTTGACCCGTCCGCCGGAGACCGTCACACCGGTGGCACCCGCCGCGCCGCGGCCCGCGCCGCCTCCGGATCGGGCGCCGCCGGCGTTCTGGGAGCGCAGGTACCTGGGGTCGCGCCGGCGTAGAGGCGGGCACCGATGAGCGCCGCGACGGCCATCGGAATGGTCAGCGAATCGTTGCGTGGCCTGCTGACCGGCGAGATGACCCTGACACCGACGGTGCCCGTGACCGTCCTCGCACCCGACGAGGCAGGCGGCCCGCGCCGGATCAACCTCTTCCTCTACAAGATCGAAGAAAATCCGACCTTCAAGAACGCGGATTGGCAGGTTGTCAGAGGCAACCCCGACCGGCTGGCCCCGCCTCCCTTGACACTGAACCTCTACTACCTCATGACGGCGTACGCCCCGAACGACGCCCAGAACGGCAACGCCGCCGCCCACGCGATCCTCGGCGAGGCGATGCGCGTGTTCCATGTGAACCCGGTGATCCCCCCAGCCGACCTCGTACCTGGCCTCCAGAACATGAGGGAGCGCATCCAGATCTTCCTCAACACCCTCGATCTGGACGAGCTCACCAACCTGTGGGGCGCCTTCACCCAGCCCTTCCGCACCTCGGTGCTCTACGAGGTCTCGGTCGTTCAGCTCGACCAGGCAGCGGAGGCTCAGCGCTCGACGCCGAAACGGGTCAGGTCCGTAGGCGTCCCCGAGGTCCGTGCGCCTTTCGCGCCGCCCACGATCGACACGGTGAACCCGGTCGCCGGGCCGGCAGGCCGGACGGTCACCGTCGGGGGCACGGGCCTCGCAGGCTGGCAGACCGACGTCTCCCTCTCCGGCACCCCGCTGCTCACCGCCCACGCGCTCACGGCCGATGCTTTCACCGTGACCCTCCCCACAGCCCTGGCCCAGGGCTTCTACGAACTGCGCGTGGACATCTCCCGACTCACCCGTAGGACACTGTTCCTCGAGGTGACACCGTGACCGCGGACCGGTCGACCGAGACGGCATGTCCGTACGCGGACGGTTTCACGCACATCACCGCACATCTGAGAGTCCTAGACCAGCGCATCGCACAGCTCGTGCGCAACCTCCGGCAGACCGAGCTTCAACGGTCGGGCCTCGACGCCCGCAACCACATCCTCGTGTCGGACGGCGAGGTGGACCGCCTGCTGGACGAGGGATTCCCCGGACCGGACGCCCCCGCCTCGGCACCGGACGGCGTGGTCGAAACCGAGATCGCCGCGCGAGTGGCCGCGAGTGCCGAGGGCGGGATCGACCTGCCGTTCGACCGACTCTGCCGAGTGTTCGGGCTGTGCGGGTTCGAGCGCGACGCCGTCATGATCTGCCTCGCACCCGAGATCGATCGCCGTTACGACAGGCTCTACGCCTATCTGCAGGATGATGCCACGCGCAAACGGCCCAGTGTCGACCTGATCCTGCGCCTGCTGTGCGGATCACCGCCATCCATGTGGCAGGCCATGCCGCTGCTCGCTCCAGACTCGACTCTCATGCGGAAGGGCATTCTCGAACCCGTGGTCGACGGATACCACCCGTCAGGCTCGACGGACGTGTCGCGCTTCCTGAGGCTTAACGACCGAATCACCAGATTCATCCACGGCCACGCCACCGTCGACGACGCATTGGCCGACGCGGTCACCGTGAAGCGTCCGGTGAACTGCCTTCGAGAAGCCGTCACCGAATCCTGGTTCAGGACCAGATTGTTGATCCTCGCGCGCCGCCACTTCGGCGCCCCGCGACCGCTGGTTCTCGGTCTGCGCGATCAGGCGGGGGCGGACCACAGCCAGCTGGCCGCGGACATCTGCGCCGGCCTGGGCCGCCCCCTGATCGTCGTCGACGCAGCCGCCTGGATCGGGCGCGGCCGGGACGCCCTCACCCTCCTGCCGCTCGCATTCCGGGAGTGCCTGCTACACCAGGCCGCGATCTACGTGGGCGGCATCGACGAGTTGACGTGTTCCGACGCACGGCTCGGCACCGCGGTCCTGACCGTAATGAGCAGGGCCGCCGCCGAGTACAGCCCGCTGACGTTCCTCAGTACTGAGAAGTCAGCGATGCTTCCCGGCGTACCAGACACGCTGCGGTACCACGCCGTGGAGATACCGGCCCCTGACACGGTGGTACGCGAAGCCGCCTGGCGGGCGACGATGCGCGGCTCCCTACCGGCCGCCGACCCATCCTGGGCGGCTCAGCTGGCCAGAGCCTTCACCCTGACGCCACATCAGATTGCTGCGGCGGCGGACGAGGCCGCGCTCGTCGCGGACGGCCGGCGAGGCACCCCGCCGTTAGGGCTCGAAGATCTTTTCGCAGCATGTCGGGAGCAGGGCGGTCACCAGCTCGGCGATCTCGCGCTGAAGACCGCGCCGAGTCGGACCTGGGACGACCTGATCCTGCCCGCTCCGCAGCTGGGGCAGCTCCATGAGCTGTGCGCCCAGGTTCGGCACAGGACTCTGGTCCTGGAGGAGTGGGGGTTCGGACGCATCATGAGCCGGCGTCGCGGCGTGAGCGTGTTGTTCACCGGCGTTCCCGGCACCGGCAAGACGATGGCGGCCGAGGTGGTCGCGGGTGAGCTGGGCGTCGACCTGTTCACGGTCGACCTGTCGGCGGTCGTGAGCAAGTACATCGGTGAAACGGAGAAGAACCTCGCAACCGTCTTCCGGGCGGCCGAGAGCAGCAACGCGATCCTCTTCTTCGACGAAGCGGACGCTCTCTTCGGCAAGCGGACCGAAGTCGCCGACGCCCACGACCGCTATGCCAACATCGAGACCAGCTACCTGCTGCAGAAGATGGAGCAGCACGACGGTGTGGTGATCCTCGCTACGAATCTCCGCGAGAATATGGACGAGGCGTTCGCGCGAAGGCTCCGCCTCGTCATCGAGTTCCCCTTCCCCGACGAGGTGAGCCGGGCCCTGATCTGGCGGGCGCATCTCCCGCCCGAGGCGAGGATCTCGCCCGAGGTCGACCTCGGGATGCTCGCGTCCCTGTATCCCTTGTCCGGGGCCGGGATCAGGAACGCGGTGCTGACTGCGGCGTTCGCCGCGGCGGAGGATGTCCGCGACATCGAGCTCCGCCACGTCCGGCACGGTGTCCGGCGCGAGTACGAGAAACTGGGCAAGCTCTGGGATGAGCCGCTTCCGCAGTATCGCCTCGTCCGAGGAGGCCACTGAGCATGGCGCCCCGTCCCGCACATGCGCAGACCGACCGCGAACCGGCCGCTGGAGACCCTGCCGCTCCGGTGCGCGGCGCCCAGACCACGCAGGCCCCCAAGGATCCGGTGGCGGTGCTCGGCAACCAGCATCTCCAGCAGACGGCCAAACCGGATGAGAGGCCGCTCAGCCAGCTGCGGACCATCGCTTTCGAGGCCATCGACAACTACCGCGGAGCGGCACAGAACGGAGTGGCGGACGCCGTATCCACGGTCAGCGACACCGGATGGAGTGCCTGGGCAGCGGCCCTGGCTGGAAACCTCATCTGGGCGCTGGCGTGCTTCGAGACGGGGGGCGCCGCCTTCATCATCAGTCTCGGGGGCATCGCGGTCGGCGCGGTGGGCACCCTTCCCAAGAACGGTCCCGCCTTCGTCAAATGGGCCTCGGACCACCTCATCACTGCGGTGACCGACCACATGGGCGCCCAGGTCGACCGGGTCACCAGAGATGCGCTCGGCACGATCACTGCCGAGGGCTGGGCCGATAGCCGGGTCCGGATGATGATCCTTCAGCGTCTGCTCAAGCCGGAGTACATCATGCTGCTCTCCGGGGGGATCCCGACAGCCGATGTGGCGAGAATCCGTGATCTCATCCATGCGGAGCTGCTCATCCGAGCCAATCGCCAGGTCGCGGACCCGTATCCGATGCAGAACCCCGGGATCGTGCGCCTGAACTATCGCGTCGACGGCCACTTGCCGCGCGGCTACGCCGAAGGAGACCGGGTCGGACCGGTGGAGAACTGGGCATTCGAGTTCCTGTCTGCGGAGCTCTCCATGGACGTGGGCGGAACAGCGGCGGTCCAGGCGCTCAAGAAGGAGAAGACCCTCAAGACCGCGGAGACACCGTTCATCAAGGTGGTGATCCTCGATTCGGCGATGGGCGGCCATGCCGTCCTGGTCCTCGACGGCCAGAACAGGTTTTTCCGTGAGAGTCACAACGTGGGCTTCCGGGGGATCGACGGGCCCGCGGTCCTCGCGCGCATGTGGCGCTCCACCAACGGGAAGCCCCCGGACATCGACATGGACTCTCTCAAGTGAAGGCGACCGGATACATGAAAGGAAGATCGGGAATGCGGATGCCGACAGCGCAGGAGATCGTGGGCCATTTCGGGCCGAACCGGGCCGAAGCTCACTCTTACGCTCGCCATCCCCAGCTCGCATCTGCGTTCGGTGAGATGGCGGGCCAGGTGATCCTCGGCAACCGGTACCTGCAGCAGGTCAACCAACCGGAGCCCGAGCGGCAGGAGGATGAGTCCGGTCCGGCGGAGGTCCTCGAGCATCTGGTGGGGTCGGATGGACTCGTGGACGAAGAGATCTCGATCGTCCAATCCGGGCACACGTGCGTACCGTCGGTTGGCTTCTCCGCCACAGGCCGGACGGAAACCGTGCCGTACGGGCATCCGCCCGGGCCGGGGCATTGGCGCTGCCCGCTCCTGTTCACCGACGGTGGCCGAACCGGGAACGTCGTCTTCGCGGGAGGAGGCGGCGCAGGCCCCCACGGCAACCAACCCGCGGGCTCCATTCAAGCGGAGGTCGTCCCGGTGTTCGAGTCCGTTTCGCATGGGGCGCTCAAGGATTCCGAGGCCTGGGTAATGCCAGGAACCGGGAACGTCGACGTCACACGGTCCTTCGTCGATTCGGGCGCCGGCGACCAAGGAAACGGCTGGTATCTGACGGCGGCCGCCGCCGCGAGAGCCACAGCCCATGAGCAGCTGCATGTCGACAATTCGAAGGCGCACTATGTCCGGCTCATCGACCCCTTGCTGATCCGCAAGCTCGCACGTCGCACCGCGTTCACGCGATGGGGCGCCAAGAGAGACCTACGCGAGTATGTCCGATGGCCGGAGACCATCAAGGAGTTCCAACGAGACGACGCGGCCGCCAACCGGGCGATGGGCAGCGTCGACGTGGCCGACCTGGCCTCCCCCACCTTTCCGGTGGATGCGGGGCCGGGTGTGGCCGGAGGCAAGAACTTCCTGCACATCGCACGTCTACCGGCCGAACCCAACCCCATCTGAGAGCGGCGATGAGAGTCGAGATCGAGATACCCGCCCCCGAGGGTCCGTTCGACGCTTTCCGGGCGAGAGCCATTTTGTTCAACGACGGGTTCGAAGCCGTCACCATATCCAGGAACGCGTTCGTCGGACCGAAATTCCGCCTGGGTGCGGCGTCGGGCCATCAGGTGCTTCTCGATTCGGTGGAGGCCACCTTCGGCATGCAAGAGGACCTCGTTGTGCTGCAGCCCCACACGTTCTACGGGCGAGAGCGCGAAATCGCAGACCCCGGACCCGGTGAGGTCGAGGTCAGCGCCTATTACCAGGACGGCGACCGTCGCGAGCACGCGACGGTCATGCGTTCCGCCGGCGGAGGTGCGTCGTGACTGATGGCCTTTCGAATCGGCCGAAGGTATTGCGGGGGGCGTTGGTGGAGTTCGGACTCAGCCTGCCACCGTTGTTCGTGGTGTTCCAGTTCAATCCGGTGCAGGTCACTCGGAATCGGTCGCTGACGTATTCGGTGCCCGCCGGGGGCGGGAATTCGCTGCGGGACATGCATCGGAAGTACGACAGCCTCAGCGAGTTGCGTGATGCGCAGCAGGTGGTGGTGCAGGAGGAGGTCATCGGGCTGGAGGTCCGGCTGGATGCCAGTGGGCGGCTCGATGAGGGGGACACGGTCACCGAGCAGTTCGGGATCTTGCCGCAGCTGTCCACGCTCGAGCTGATGGTGCATCCGAAGGAGGAGAGCCTGATCGGGCGGGCGGTGGGTGCGCTGCTGGGGTCGCCGGGCGGGTTCAGCTTCACGAAGCGGCCCAACCCGCCGCTGACGCTGTTCGTCTGGGGGCGTAAGCGTGTGCTGCCGGTGAACATCACCACGCTCAACATCACGGAGTTGTTGTACAGCCCCGATCTGAATCCGATCCGCGCGACTGCGACGCTCGGGCTGACAGTCATCGAGGGCAAGAGCATGCCGTACTTGTACTCGAAGGCGATGAAGGAGGCCATGTCCGTGCTCAATCTGGGCAATGTCGCCGACACCGCCAACGTCGTGGTCCCGGGGTAGGCGCCGTGTTCTCGAAGATCTCCCGATACCGGCCGCTCGCCGACGTCGTGACCATCGACGCCGCGGGACGGCGGCTCAGCTCCCGGGACCTCCGGGCCACCGGTCCGGTCACCGGCCGGTACCAGCACACCCTCGCCGACGGGGACAGGCTCGACGCGCTCGCCGCGCACTACTACCGGCAGCCCCGCTCCTGGTGGCGGATCTGCGACGCCAATACCGACTACTTGTCCCCACAGGAGCTGGTTGGCGCGGAGCCGGTGCTGATCTGCAGGTTCGAGATGACCGGCACGCCGACGGCTGCCCTCGTGCGGGCGGTCAGCGCCCTGGTCGGCGTGGACCGCGCGGTGCTCGAGGGCGACACCACCCTGCTGGTGACCTTCAACCGGCTCAACCTCTCCGTGCAGGACATCGCGGCCGTGTTCCAGGCAGGCGGGCACCCGGTGGTCCGCGCCGTCCAGGCCGGGCGAACCGGCAAGCCGATCGTCATCCCGCCGGACATCAGCGGTTAGCGGGGGCGCCATGCAGACCGAGAACTTCCGCATCGAGATCGACGGCATCGAGGCCGACGACCTGTACCCGAGCCTGCTTGGACTGGAGGTCGAGCTGGACGACGAGCTGGCCGCGATGCTCCGGCTCCGGCTGGTGATGGACCAGCGGTCCGAAGGCGGCTGGACGCTGGTCGATGACGAGCGGCTGGCCGTCTGGGGCCAGGTGAAGATCATGGCCGGGTTCGCGGGAGCCGCCGAGGAGCTCATCGACGCGGTGATCACCCATCTGCGGCCCGACTTCGACCCCGATCCGGGCCGCTGTTCGCTGGAGGTCTGGGCGGTGGACCGCAGCACGCTGATGGACCGTCAGGAGGTGTCCAAGGCCTGGCCGAACCGGCGGGACAGCGACATCGCCCGCGAGATCCTCAGCGCCCACGGGCTCCGCGCAGATGTCGAGGACACCAAGGTCAGCCACGACGAACCGGTCTCCACCGTAATCCAGCGTGAGACCGACATGCAGTTCCTGACCCGGCTGGCGCTGCGCAACGGGTTCGAGTGCTTCGTCGAGGGCACGACCGGTTTCTTCCGTGCGCCCCGGCTCGACGGGCCTCCCCAACCTGTGCTCGCCGCCCACTTCGGCGAGGCGACGACCCTGCGCCGGTTCTCGGCGGAGGTGAACGCAACCACGCCCACCGAGGTAACGATGAGCCAGCTGACCAGGGCCTCAAAGGAGATCGTGACCGGCGCCGCGACAACGAGCCCCCAGACCTTGCTCGGGCTGGCCGGAAGCATCCAGCTCCGGCTGGCCGGCCTTCCACCCGCGCGCACGGTCTTGGCCCAGGCGCCGGCCACGGGCGAAACCGAGCTGGCCGTGCTGTGCCAGAGCCTGCACGACCGCAGCGACTGGTTCGTCGAGGGCCGTGGCGAGGTCGTCGCCAACCATTACGGGCACGTGCTGCGGCCACGCAGAACCGTGACCGTCAAAGGGGTCGGCGAGATGCACAGCGGCGTCTACTACGTGTCCCACGTGACACATGTGTTCGCGCCCGACGGCTACATCCAGCGTTTCACGGCGCGACGCAACGGCCTGATGCCGACGGGCGCCGAGCAGTTCACTGAACCCGCCGGACTCCAAGGGGGCACGGTATGACGCTCGAACGGGTCCTCGCCGATCTGGTCCAGCGAACGGACCGCCAGTTCTTCGGCAAGTACCGCGGCCTCGTCGTGGACAACGCGGACCCTGAACGGCTCGGCAGGCTGCGGCTGCGCGTGCCGAGCGTCACCGGTCCCGAGGCCGTCACCGGCTGGGCCACTCCGTGCGTGCCGTACGGAGGCATGGCCGACCAGGGAATGCTCTTCGTCCCGGCAACCGGGGCCGGGGTGTGGGTCGAGTACGAGGAGGGCGACTTGGAGTTCCCCATCTGGGTCGGGACCTTCTGGAGCAAGCCCGACGGGGCAACCGAGCTGCCGAAGACCGGCGGCTCAGCCCAGGACCCGCCGACCCGCAAGATCATCAGAACGGCCAAGGGCCACACGATCGAGTTCGAGGACAAGGACTCCGAGGAGCTAGTCACGATCACCGAGGCCGCCCACGGAAACGTGATCATGATGGACCAGGACGGGATCACCATCAAGACGAGCGGCACCCAGGTGAAGGTGGGCACCGGTGGCGTCCTGATCGGCGGTTCTGGCGCGACGGAGGCGCTGGTGCTCGGCACCCGATTCCAAACGCAGGTCGCCTCGTTCATGACCGCGCTCGCGACCCACACGCACGTCGGCAATCTCGGCGCGCCAACGTCGCCGCCGACCGCCCCCATGAGCCTGGACGTTCCGCTCTCGACGAAGCACAAGGTGGAGTGATGGCGCTGGAGATCGGCTCCCCGGCCGCGGACGCGGGCCTGGCCAAAGAGATCTTTACCCAGGTGGACCTGCTGCTCTCCCCACCGCTCCTGGCGGCCGTGGACGGCGCGAAGGCCGATGCGCGGCCAGGCGCGCAGCAGGCGCTGGAGGCCGCACGGGACGGCTGGCGCAAGCTCTCCTTCGCCGTCGCCAAAGGGGTCGTCGACCATGTCGTGGCCAACCTCGAGATCGGCGGCGTGACGGTCTCTGGAACGGTCAGCGTGCCCGTGTCCGGCAGCACCGGACCCGCCGCGCCGAACTCCCACGTCCACGGTGTCTCCCTTGCACCCGCGGTGGTGGTCGCGCTCAGCCAAGACAACGACGGGACGGGACGGGTGCGATGACCACGGCTTTCGGATTCCCCTTCGCCATCGGCCCGGACGGGTCGGTGGATGTGAGCCGCGGCGACGACGCGGTCCGAGCGAAGATCATCCAGGTGCTGCTGACAGCTCCCGGCGAGCGCGTCAACCTGCCCGAGTTCGGTTGCGGACTGCTCAACCTCGTGTTCGAACCAGATGACGGCGTCCTGGTCGCCGCTCTGGAGTTCACGATCGGCCAGGCTCTGACCCGCTGGCTAGGCGACGACATCGTGGTCGGCGCCGTCGACGTGGCCGCCGCGGGCGAATTGATCACCATCGAGGTGGGGTACGCCGAACGCCCTGCGCTCACCCCGAGGGCGCTCCGGATCTCCTTCAGGTGAGGGGCCACTCATGGCTGACATCCAGTACCCCGACCGCCGCCCGGTCATCGACTACATGGCCAGGGACTACGACAGCCTGCTCCAGGCGATGCGGGCGCTGATCCCCGAAAAGCTGCCCGAGTGGACCGATTACACCGCAGAAGCCGACTTCGGCAATGTGCTGCTGCAGCTGTTCGCTCACATGGGCGACATCCTGAGCTACTACCAGGATCGGGTCGCGAACGAGAGCTTCCTGGGCACGGCACAGACACGGCGCAGCGTGATCGCCCATCTCGGCCTCATCGGGTATCGGATGGCGACCGCCGTACCCTCTGCGACCCGGCTGACGGTGTCAGTGCCGGGCAACGCCACCGGCACCGTCGTCATCGGGCGCGGCGCGGCCTTCGCGACGCAGAACCTGCCGGGCAGGCCGAGTGTGCGCTTCGAGTACAACGGCGCCGCGCCCCTCACCCTCGATCTCGGTACGCTGCCGCCCGACCCCGCAGACCCGACCCGGAAGATCTATTCGGCCGGCCTCCCGGTCGAGGAGGGCCGACTGGTGGCCGACGAGGTGGTGGGGACCTCCGACGGCTCTGCCGACCAGCGCTTCCCGCTCCTGCGGACGGGCGTCATCCTGCGCTCGCTGAGCCCGGCGAACCCGGATATCACCGTGCGCACCGAGCTCGGCGGCGCGGCGCAGTCTTGGACGCCGCAGCGCAGCCTCGCGTTCAGCCGCGGCGGCCAGCGAGACTACACCCTGGACATCGACGAGGACGACCGGGGCGTGCTCCGGTTCGGCGACGGAAGGCTAACCGGCTCCATCCCGCCGGTCGGCTGCACGATCCTCGCCACATATCGGGTCGGCGGCGGCGCGCACGGCAACGTCGCTGCCGGTGCCGTCAACACTGTCGTCGAAGCCCCCGCACTCGCTGTGGCCGGAGCCCGGGTCATCAACCCCGAGCCGGCGACGGGCGGCGCCGACCGGGAAAGCATCGAGCACGCGGTCGCCAACGCACCGGCGGTCTTCCGTTCGATGGACCGAGCGGTGACCGCTGACGACTACCGGGCGCTCGCGCTCAACGTCAACGGCGTCGGCAAGGTGCGGGCCTCAGCCGACCGCCGCAACGTGGTCACCTTGTACGTCGCACCGGCCGACGGCGGCCAGGTCAGCGACGTCCTGACCGCATCGCTGCTGGCGTACTTCGCGGACAAGCGGGCGATCACCACCGTCGTGGAGGTAGCCGACGTCGACTACGTGCCGGTCATGGTGACAGCGGTCGTGGGCGTCGACAGCTTCTATTCCCGGACGTCCGTCGAGGAGGCCGTCACGGCGTCCGCCGGCGGCCTGCTGGACTTCGCGTCCGTCGACTTCGGGCAGGTGCTCTACCTGAGCAAGGTGTACGAGGCGATTGAGGCGGTTCCCGGCATCGTCTTCGCCAACGTGACCGAGTTCCGCCTGGACCGGCAGCCGCCGGGGACGGTCGAGCCCACCGGGCGGCTAGCGCTCGGCCCGAACGAGATCCCGGTCGGCGGTCACACCGGCGGGATCAAGCTGACCATCGAGGGCGGGTACTGACGATGCGGCTGCGTTCCCTCACTGCCACCCCGCACCCTGCGGGCAACCAGATCGTGATCTCTTGGGACGACCCTGCTCCTGCTGGATTCCCCGGGGTCAGGGTGATGCGCAGGGCGGACGGCTATCCGGGTTCCCCGACTGACGGTGTGCTCGTGGCGCACGGTACGGGCCTCACCCGCTGCGTGGACACTGGGCTCAAGGGCGAGACGACTTACTACTACCGGCTGTTCCCGTTCACCGGGAGCCCGCCCGCGTTCGACCTCGACCAGGAGAACCGGGTGGCCGCGCCGGCCACTTCACCCTTCGGCTACGCGGACCAGATGTACGCGCTGCTCCCGGCGCTTTACCTGCGCTATGACACCCGAGGGCTGTTGCGCCGCATGCTCGACCTGCCGGGCGGGCAGCTCGACCAACTCCGCAGCCTCGCCCAGGCCCTCCTCAACCAGCACGACGTGGACCGGGTCGACGGCGCCCTGCTGTCGCTGCTCGCGCAGTGGATCGGGTGGCGGCCGGATCTCAGCGTCGACCTGGGTGCCCGGCGCGCTGAGGTGCGCAACGCGCCGGCCGTCTACCGGGCCATCGGCCTGGTGCCGACGGTGGAGGCCACGGTCAAGAGGATCCTCGGCCGCGATTGCGTAACCAAGGAGTACGGCGCCAACGTCGCGCACTCCAACGCTCCGGAACGGCGCACCCTCTGGATGCGGCAGCGGTCCGGGGCCGGTACCTGGAGTACGCCGGAGGCGCCCCTGTCGCTCGACACCGCCCACCAGGGCCGTCCGGCCGCTGCGACGGACTCCTCCGGCACCCGGTGGCTGGTGTATCACGCGCTCAACGGCGGACGGTGGCAGATCAGGTTCAAGAGCGCAGCCGCCGACGGCTTCGGTCCGAGCCGGCCACTGTCGCCTTCGGCAGAAGCACAGTTCCATCCCACGGTCGCAGTCCAGGGGACACTGCTGTGGGCATTTTGGTCCGTCTACGACCAGGCCGCGGAAGCCTGGGAGATCCGGTACCGGATCCACGACGGTGTCGGGTGGTCGGATGATGTTGTTTTCAGCGCGCCGGGCGTCCAGCGGCGCCGTCCCGCAGCCACCGCCGACGCGTCCGGAGGAATCTGGCTCTTCTGGCAGGAGCGTCGGTCCGGGGGGTGGATCTTCCGTTACGCCAGGCACGACGGGACGGCGTGGAGCCAGCCGGTGACCTTCCCGCTCGACGGCGGCGCGTCCCCGAGGGTGGAGGACGACCCGATCGCGATCGGCGGCGTCACCGGGTCCGCCGCCCGGCTGTGGCTGTTCTGGGCCTGCCGCGAGGCCGGGGGCCCTTGGACCGTGGTCTACCGGACCAAGAGCACCCTGGTAGCCGACGCCTCCGGGTGGAGCGCGGTCACCCGCTTTTCCATCGTTCCCACGGCCTTCGACGACCGGGAACCCGCGCCCGCCGCCGTCGCGGGGCGGATCGAGCTGTTCTGGTCGTCCAACCGCGGCGGTGCGTGGTCGATCTGGCAGAGCGTCTTCGACCAGGCAGCGGGCATGTGGGCCACCCCTGCTCAGGTCACCACGGGGCCGCACTCCGAACGCGGGCCAGCAGTCTTGCCCAGCCCGTCCGGGCTGTCGCTCTTCACGGGTTCCAACCGTGCGGTGACCTATGCGAGCGACGTCTACCGCGCCACCCGGATCGTGGACCGGCGCTACTCGGGCAGCACCACCGTGGACACCCGCAACACCGCGAAGCTCGCGCTACGCGGCCGTCTCAGCGACTTCGCCGTCTATACCTACTCCGCCGGACGGGTGGGCCTGCCCACAGACGCCGACCGGTACGCCTACGACGCGGTGGGGATCTTCCTCAGCACGGCGATCGACCTGCCGAACCAGGCGGGCCGCAGTACCCAGCTCGACCAGGTCAGGCAGGCCTTGAGCGCATTCCTGCCCGCCCACGTCCGCGCCATTCTGATCGACAGCCCGAGTTAGGAGTCCGACGGTGGGCGACTTCTCCCGAACGACCTTCGACCGGATGAAGCACTACGTCGGGGTCCGGCTGCAGCAGGGTGTGCCCATCGTCGACGCCGACTGGAACGAGCAGGAGGACATCCGCCGGTACGAGCTGCAAGCCTTTCTCAAATGGTTCGTCGGCGACGGGGTTCCCGCGGGAAACGACGGCTTCCTGGTCGCCCCTCTGCCCGGTGGGGGCGTCGGCACGATCCGGCTGGCGTCCCGGTCCTCGGTTCCCGGCCAGACCTCGGTCTCGGTCGACGTGGGTGCGTCCACGGCCGCCGCCGCGCTCGGTTTCACGCAGGCGAACCGGAGCGCGACCCGCAGCGGGTCCAATCCGGCCCAGCTCACCGGCGTCGCGGCGCAGCCGTTCGCGCTGGCCGCGGGTCTGACACTGGTGCTCAGTGCCGACGGGGCGGCGCCGGAGACCGTGACGTTCGCCGCGGGCGCGTTCGCCACCATCGGTGCGGCCACCGCGGCCGAGGTCGTCGCGGCGACCAATGCGGCGGTGAGCCGGGTAGCCGCCTCAGCAGGCGCCGGTGACGATTTCGCGGTCATGGGCGGCGACGGCACGCCCGAGGGCGCGGGACGCTGCCTGGTCGATGGCAGGGACGCGGTCACCGAGACCCAATTCACATACAGCTCCCAGCCGCTGTTCGACAATGCCGTGCTCGCCGCGGAGTGGGGCGTGCCGGTCGTGCAGCCGCTGTCGGCCGGTGACCGCGACGACCTGGTGTATCTGGACGTCTGGGACCGTGAGGTCACCTCGGCGGAAGACGACTCGCTGGTCAACCCGCTGATCGGCGTCGAGTCATGCGTGCGGGTCAGGCGAGAGTGGGCGGTCCGGGTCCGCACCGGAGCCGCGAAGGTTCCGGCACCCGGTGACTCCGATTTCAGGCCGCAGCACTCCTACCTCGCGCTGGCCGTCCTGGCCCGCAAGGCAGGGGTTCCCGCGGTCGGCGTCATGAGCGACCTGCGTCCGCGCAGCCTGCTCGTGCCGCCCAGCACGCTCATCGAAGACGTCTTCGGCACCAGCGCGGACAGCTACAGGCGCGGCGAGAACCGGCCGTTGACGAATCTGAGGGAGGCCATCAACGCGCTCATGCGCGGCGAACTGCCGGGTACACCGGACACCCCGATCGCGCCCGCCGCCGCCCAGGACTTCATGTCCACCGCCTTCACCGTCGCCGGCGGCGACGTCGTGGCCCTCTGGCACTCCCGTCGGGCGGCCAACGTCAACCAGGTCTTTCTGACCAGATGGCCGCTGAACGCACCCGGCTCGGCCGCGACCACCTTACCGGTCCAGGTCACCCCCGGTCCGGTCGCGCACGCCTTCCCTGCTTCCGTCGCGTTGCCCGGTGGAGACCTGATCGTCGTCTATGAGACGGCCGGGCAGGACATCTTCGCCAAGCGCGGCACACCGCAGGCGCTGGCGGGCGCGACGGAGTTCGCGGTCGCCTCGGCCGCGACGACCGACCGTCAGCCGTTCGCGGTCCTTTCCGGCGAGGTGGTGGTGTTCCTATGGCAGCAGATCGCCGGGGCCGCCCGTACCTGGCTCTACCGGCGCTGGCGCCATGCCACGAACACCTTCGTGGACGCCACCGCGCAGCAGCTGTCCGCGGCCACCGCCGCACTCCTGTCGGGCGGAATCGGAGACTTCTCCGCGGCGGTGGACGGCAGCGGGGACGTCTGGGCCGCCTTCCGCGCCGATGACGGGGGCGGGAACTTCAGCATCCGGCTGCTCCGGCTGCGGCCGACCACGCTCCAGCTCGACGAGCAGACGATTTCCAGCGGCGGCGCCAACGAGCAGCCGTTCGTGCTCGTGGACGGCAGCGAGGCCGTGTGGGTGTTCTGGCGCAGTGGCACCGACGCCGCGGCGTCGGTGTCCTACCAGCGGGTCCCGCTGCCCGCCCCGGCGACGTGGCCTGTCCAGCCGCCTCCCGTCGCGGTCACCGGCGCGGCCGCCGCGAGGCCCGGCGCGGTCCGCGACGCCCAGGGCGCCGTATGGCTGTTCTGGAGCCAGCTGACCGGGGTCGGCACCACCAGGGCGGTCTGGCTGCAGCGCCACCTGAAGAGCACCAACAGCTGGGGCACGTCGCGCCAGATCACCGGCTCCGCCGCGGTGGACGACCAGCCGTTCGCCCTCACCGGACCGGGAGGGACCGTGCTGCTGTTCTGGCTGAGCAGCCGCAGCGGGAACCTCGACCTCTTCTCCAAGCAGTTCATCACCGCACTCTGAGAAAGGCCCGCCATGTCCACGATCATCCCCGGCGCGATCGGACTCACTGCCTACACCATCGCCGACTCCGCGAACGCCTGGTTCTACCTCGACATCGAGCTTGACGCGGGAGAACAGGCGGAGCTCGAGCTGCACTGCCCTGTGGCGGCCGCTGTCACCCTCGCGGAGAGCGGCGGCCCGCCGATCACTCTGTCGACCACCGGCGCGATCCCCGCGGACGCCACCGCGACACGCATCGTGAACGGCTCGGGCACCCAGGCGGGCGGCGGCGCCGTCGTGCTCGTCACGATCGAGGCGACCAACCCGTTCCATACCGCATGGCAGCTGAGGGTCGGCGCCGTCGTGCCGCCGCAGACCGTACACCTCCAGATCAACGCCGGCGACGCCGAGATCAGGAGGATCCTCGCCGACCCCGTGGCAACCGCCGCCCCGCCAGCCGCGCTGACCGAGAAGACGCCGATCAGCCTGACGGGAAGCGCGAACTACACGACCGTTCCGGCCGGTCCCGGCCCTGCGGGCACACCTGCCCCGCCCGTCCTGCGCGCCACCTGGACGCAGACCGCCCCGGCTTCGATCAGCGCACCGCCGCCGAGCACGCTGTTCAGCACGACGATCGCCAATGTCCCGCTCAACGCCTCGATCCAGTCTTCACCGGCGTTCCGGGCACCGGTCGTATACGCGGAACAGTCGATCGGGTACCGATTGACCGCGTTCTACGACGACGTCCCGAACATGACCCCCGACCCGGCGGAACCGGTCGAGACGGCCGAGGTGACGCTCACTGTGAGGCCGCGCACTCAGCACATGATCCTGGCCGTCGACCGCTCGGGCAGCATGCTCGCCCTCATGCCCGGCACCACCCTGACCCGGTGGGAGTTCGCCCGGCAGGCGGCCCATGTCTGGGCCGACCTGTGGATCGCGCTGCGCGGCCAGATCAGCCCCGCCGACCGTGCGGGAATCATGATCTATGAGGCGTCGACCTGCGGCTGGACCGGCAAGCCGTCCGGGCCGATCGAGATCCTTTTGCCGAAGAACGGAACCCTCGGCGGTCTCTCCGCCCTCGACGTCACCTCGCTGGGGCTCGGCAATCCCGGCGCCTGTACCCCGATCGGCGATGCGCTCATCGTCGCGATCGACGAGTTCGTCGGCATCGGCGGCACCCCCGACGACCGGTACGTACTCATGCAATTGACCGACGGCATGGAGAACTCCAACGCGGTGGTCGTGGAGGACGACTCCCCGGTCCCGCAGGGCGCTACCGCGACCTTCCGCAGCCAGCGCGGCGCGGGTGCGCGAGCGACGGTCGATGCCCGGCTGGCCATCTACACGATAGGCCTGGGCCCGCGCGGCACCGTCCAGGACTCGGTCCTGGACGATCTCGCCACCGGGAGCCCCACGGACCGTGGCCTCTACCGCCCGGTCCAGGCCAACCAGCTGATGTCCGCCTTCGGCGAGATGCTCGGCCACGCCCTGGAAGCCGAGAACGTCACTCCCCCCGATCCCAACGACGACATCGCGGTCAGTGCGGGTGAGAACCATCTGACCTTCACGCTGCGGTGGAAGAGCATCAATGACCGAATCAAGGTGTTCCGCACGGTCGGCGGAGTCGAGCAGCAGGTGGCGGGCCCGGGCGCCGTAGTCGCGCCCGGTATCACCGTGCGACTGCGTGCCAACCACGGCCTCGTCGATGTAGACCTCACGGCGCACCTGGGGGCGGCGGTGCCTGCGAGCACGTGGCGAGTGGAGTACTGGGAGAACGGAACCGGCCTCAAGCAGATCGCCCCAGGTGACCTTCTGGTGCTCGTCGACCTGTTCCTGAAGGCCGATATCCGATTCGACCGTGTCCGCTATCTGACCGGCCAACGTGCCCTGGTGACCTGTCAGGTCACCGCCGGGGGAGAATCAGTGAAGGACGCCAAGGTGTACGCCGAACTGGCACGTCCCGGTGAAGGACTGGGCACCTTCCTGGCCGTCAATGGCTCCGGCTACAAGCCAGCAGGCCAGAACGTCTCCGACCCGCTCGCACCGAAGGCCGCCATGCTCGCGGACCTGCTCCACCGCAAGGAGCGGCAGGGCCTTTTGGAGGATGTCCCGAAGGGCATCTTCCGGGACGGCACCGACCAGCTCTGGGACGACGGACGGCACCAGGACGGCATCCGCGACGACGGCACCTACACCAACACCTACGCAGGCGTGGAGAAGGAGGGCATGTACAACTGGCGATTCACCATCCGCGGCACCACACCTGACGGGCATCCGTTCCTGCGGGTCGCCCACCGGTCGTTCTGGGCGGGCGTGGGCGTCGATCCCGAGGCCTCCAAAGTGGAGATCAAGCAGGTCGAGCACGAAGGTGAGGGGGACAAGCTGCGCACCGTCATGATCACCGTGTCGCCGGTCGATGCTCGCGGCGAGCGGCTCGGCCCGTTCCGGGCGAGCGTGGTCCAGATCCGTAGCAAACAAGGGCAGTTCCAGCCGTTCTCCCCGGTTCCGTCCGACGGCGTCGCCTACCCGCAGCCCGACAACGGCGAACTGCTCAGCCGGTACGACGGCCGTTACTCCAGGATCTTCACCTACAACCCCGCCGACCACCCGATCGTCACGATCGTCGTCCAAGGAAGGAGGTTCCCCGAGCTCGCCATCCCATGAGCAGAGTCATTCACCTACCGCAACACGAACCGCATCCCTGCGATCGCTGCCGGGTCGAGTTTCGCCACGAGACGAAGGGCGTGACCGTCGGGACTGTGATCATTCAACCGGGTGCGGGGAGGCGACTTCGGACAGGTGCCCTGCGCCGGTGCTGCACAAGACTGCCGAGAGTTAGCGACGTCCAAGAACGCCACGCACTGGTATCGCACCTTGATTGTCGACAATCGGCGCGTCATGCCGCTCAATTCACCCCGCGAGATCGACCAATTTGTCCGAATCGCGAGCAGGGCAGCGCACAGCGATAGGATCTCAGCAACTCGTCCACATAGCCACGAACGCGTTGCGCAGCACCGGATCCGCTGACACCGATCCAAATCCCCAGAGATGGTCATCCACAGGATTCGCGCCGGTTTCCTCGGGCCACACCGCCCCCACCCACCGAATCGGGCCGTCGGGTGGGCATTTGTCGTTGTGTGTCGCTTGGATCTCCCGCCCCATCCGGAGCCAGGCCGTGAGGACGAACTGACCCTCCGCGGCGTATTCGGCGAACCTTAGGCCGGCGAACTCTGAGGACATGATCTGCGAGGCGAAGCCGAGCAGCATGTGGAGCCCGTCGAACACCCCCTTCCACTTGTCCAGAGCGTCGTATCCGCTGACCTTGGTGCAGGGAGCGACAATGTCCGTGTCCCGGAAGAGGATGTCGTCCTGAAGCGGCCCGCATCCGTTGATGCCTATCCATTCAACGTCCTGGCTGCCCCATGCGGGCCGGTGCGGCTTGGTGTCGAAGCTGACGTTTCCCCCCGCCATCACCCAGCCTTTGGGGCTCGCGTGCCCGTTGAAGTAGGCGAAGTCCACGGCATCCACCCATTTGTCGGCGTCTTCGAGCCATTGGGACTTCTTCGCTTTGTCTTCAGCGTTGGCCACCGTGATGTGCCATCCGGCGGAATTCAGCACGTGGAGCAAGCCTTCCGCGCTGAGCTTGAGATTCTCTGTCACCGCAGGTTTTCCGCCGTACCACCAGGCGCCGCACTTGTACGGCTTGTCGTCGGCGATGCCGTCGTCGCGCACGCGGGCCGGAGGCTTAGGCTCCTGCTGGTCCGCAGTGGACGATAGGTCACCGACAGCGCGGGCGAATCGGGTCGGGTCGTGGGGTGGGTCGATGATGTGGTGGCCGCCGGACCTGCCCTCCTTCGTCGCGGGGAGCAGGATCTCCTGCATCTTGAAATCGTTACCGTCGACCCGCACGGTGGCGGAGCAGACGTAGACGGGGAAGATGAACTTCTGGTCGGTGAACGCGGGCCCGGCATAGTAGGCGAGAGAGACCGAGACGGCGCTGAACTCCAGCTCCCTGATCAGGATGCGGAATTCCTTGTCCGCCTCGTGCAGTGGGACGAGCTCCGCCTCGCGCACGAATGCCGTTCTGCGCCATGCGCCGCTGAAACCGATCAGGCGGGCTCTCTCGCCGAACACGAGATTGAACGAGCCACCGCCTCCGACGAAGGGGATCCGATCTTTGCCGTCCTTGACATTCACAGTGATCGGGTAGTTGACCGTGATGTCGTAAGGATAATCTTGCCTGCCGTCCTGCGCGTTCCAACGCGCAATCACGGTCCTGGTCGCGAACGGCGCGCCGTACGCGAAAGGCTGGTCGGCTCCGAGCTGGGGCAGGAGCTTCTCCACGTGGTTCGCCGCCGCACTGAGCGCGGTGTCGGCGTCAGGGATGTCCGGTGGCGGGATTCGCGGATTCCACATCCTGGCCTCATCTGCTGCCCACACGCCTGCTCCCTCCACGTCCGCCTCGACCACGTGCTGGCCCGAGCGGAGGACGATGCGACGGCCCCGCCGTTCCAAGCTGACGGGGTCGATGCCGAAAAGCTTCTTCGCGAGTTCGATGGTGTCCTGCGTCGTGGTCGGGACGCGGACGGCCCGGAAAATAGGAAGGGTGTCCATGGCGGCATCGCCTCACTTTTTCTTCACGCTGACCTTGTTGGATGTGACGGCTCCAATGGGATCGACGCCGTTGATATATACGACTTTCATATGCCAGACCCCCGACACCTTCTTCGTTTGGGTGTTGAATTCGATAACTCCACCGTCCTTCACGCCCCGAAGGATCGGATTCCCCTTCTCCCTCCCCGACGCCTGGAAGCTAACCTCGATCACGTCATTCCGTCCCACCAGCGGAACGCTCGTTAGCTTTCTCTTCGGAACGAGCTTCGACCTGTGGTGGATCGTGTCGCCGCGCTTTACCTTTCCAGGCTTCACGGTGTACTTGCTGAATTCCAGTCCCGTCGGCAGCCCGACGTTCACGCGTATGTGGATGGGGTCGCTCCTGGCGCCGAAAGGGCTGCCCGGTGGGTCGAAAACGGCCCGCCAGTCGCCGCCGAGCTCCATGACCTGCTTGAAATGGAGATCACCGTTCGGACCTGTCTGCGAAGTCCCCGTCTCCTCCCACACGACGGTGCCGGTCTCCCGGAACTGCAGCACGACGGTCTGACCGTCGAACGCGCTCCACGTCGTACCGTCGCCGGTTCGCAGCGTGCCGTCGAAGTCGACCACGTCGCCCCTCTCCACGGCGACGCCGGTGTTGACGTTCGTCCGCAGAGAGATGTCGTGCTGGCCCGGCTGCGTGGTGCGGCCCACGCCGAAGCGCAGCACCGCGGTCTCCCGTACGCGGGTCCTCGTCTCGGCGATCACGACCAGGTGCCAGGCGCCCACCGGATCTGCCGATTCGAACGGGTAGGTCAACTCCCAGAGCCGCTGGTTCCGCACATCCAGCCTGACCTGCGACTTGTCGAAGTCCACCTCGTCCGGTTCCGCGGTGGGATCTATGAGCAGGCCGGCGACCTTGGAGCCGCCCGTGGTGACGACGCGGAACGTGGCGGACAAGACGCCGCCCGGGGGTACCATGATCACGTCGGGGACGACCTCGACGAGCTCGATAAAGAACGTCGCCATGGCTAGCACACCTTTCGATAGGGCGCCTGCGGTATGAGGCGGCGCCAGTCGTCCGTGGACAGGGTCGTGCCGGCGCGGGCGCACACGGCCCGCACGGCGCGGTCGGGGTCGAGCAGGTAGCTCTGATGCGTGCCGTCCGCGCCGATACTGTGCAGGCCACCGCCAGCGTCGAAGGCCAGCGCAAGAACAGCGTCGGTGTGCAGCGTGTACGCCTCGCCGAGCGGAATCCTGCGTACGACGTCCCACAACCGGACCTCGCCCTTGTCGTTGCCGGTGGCGAGGGTGCGGTCGTCGCGCGAGAACGCCAGCACCTTGACCTCGCCTGAGCCGCCACGCACGGGCACCAGCTTCCCGTATCGTTCCCCGGTCCTGGCGTCCAGCAGCAGTACGCCCTCCTGGCTGTAGCCGGCGGCGAGTATCGCGCCGCCGTTGCTGAAGGCGACCGTCAAGGCCCCGTTCAGGCTTGGGCCGGCGCGAATGGGAAGCCGGATATCCCGGTCGATGTCGACGAGTGAGGTCGGCGGCCCGGAGAGGGCGAGAACCCGGCCGTCCGGGCTGAACGCCATGGAGAACGAGCCATCCTCGGCGAGGTCCTTCTTCCTGCGTCCCTGCTCCACGTCCCACAACTGCACCGGCACACGGTTTCCTGACCAGTGGGTGACGGCCAGGGTGCGCCCGTCGCGGCTGAACGCCAGCCCCACCACGTCTTCCAGTGCCGGGTCGCCGGATTCGAGTACGCCTCTCGCCTGCCCGGTATAGGGATCCCACAGCTTGACGACTCCGGCATCACCCACGGCCACCGTCGTGCCGCCCCCATCCAGAGCGAGCGCCTCAGCATTCGGGGCCGGCAGGGCGGGGCCGAACGTGCCCCCGCCGGCGATGTCGCGCAGCTGCACGGTCCTGGCCGCGCCCTTCCCGGCCAGCACGGCCGCCGTACGTCCGTCGGGCCCGAAGGCGGCCTTCACCACTCCGGCGTACTGGATCGCTGGGTTGGTGTAGGCGGAGACGTCCACGGTGACCACGGTGGCGTCACGCAGCGTGTAGGCCAGCGTACGGTCGTCCCCGGCGATCCCCACCAGCGGATTGGCGATCGTCTCGATCGGCAGATGCCCCACCAACCGAGTCCCGTCGGTCTTCCACACCGACAGGCGCGTCTCGTCATACGAGATCAGACGCGTCCCGCTGTGGGTGTACCAGAGCCCGTACGCGCCGGCGTTTCTCAGCACCACTGGCGTGGGCCTGCCCGAAGGCAG
Source organism: Nonomuraea sp. NPDC050556 (assembly GCF_044457355.1). NCBI lineage: Bacteria > Bacillati > Actinomycetota > Actinomycetes > Streptosporangiales > Streptosporangiaceae > Nonomuraea > Nonomuraea sp. NPDC050556. The sequence continues at coordinate 158,989 of NZ_JBITGU010000005.1, forward strand.
GGCCCAGAACCGCACGTCATGCTCGCCCGCGACGGCGAGGGTCGCCGAGTCCGGGCTTAAGGCCACCGCACGGGCCAGGGTTCTGATCCGGGTGATACGCCGGTGCTGGTTCAGGCTCCACACCTCGATCACGCCGTCGAAGAAGGCGATCACCGCGAGCCGCTCGTTGTCGGAGATCGTGATGCGTTTCACGCCGTGGTGGTTCGCGCCGCTCGTCCTGAACACCAAGCGTCCGCCCTTGGGATCGATCCGATGGACCTGCGCGTCGCGGTCCCGCGTCACCACGGTCAGCAGGCCGCCATGGGGACTGAACGCGAGAAAGGTGTTCCCTTCGGGGATCTCGTGGCGCATCCTGCGGGCAGTGATGTCCCACAGCCGCACTGTCTCCCCTGTACCCACGGCGATCGTGTGCTTGTCCGGGCTCAGCGCCAGCATGCTGGCGTTCCGGTCGATGCCCTCGACCGAATCCGTCTCGCGATGGTCCGCGACATCCCACAGGTAGGCCCGCCCGGCGTCGACGACCGCCAGGGTACGACCGTCTGCGCTCAGCTCGAACATGGCCTCCACCCCGATGCGGGGTGCGGGCCCTATCCTCTCCGGCCTGGTCAGTGACGTGTACAGGGCCGCACGCGCCTCCTCCACCGGGGCCAGTTGCCACGCCGCCACGCTCATCAGCGCCGCTCGTACCGGATCCGTGCCCCGAAGGTCGTCGGCGAGCGCGGCGACCTGCCTGGCGAGCGCCGTGTCCCGCTGTCTGGTCGCCTCCACGTTCCTGTTCACGGCCACGCCCGCGACAGCCAGCGTGACCACCAGCAACACCGCCAGCGAAGCGCTCAGCCAGGCCAACATGCGGTTCCGTCGCTGCGTAGCCTCCTGTTCCCGGCGCTCCCGCAGGCTGGAGGCGTCCACAAAGGCTCGGGCCGCCGGTCCTGCGTCGTGGACGGCCACCCAGTCGAGGGCGAGCGCGAGCTGTGTGCCCCGGTACAACACCGAAGGATCGCGGCCGTCCCAGGCCGCGGCCACGTCCCTGAGCGGCTGCTCGACGAGGAGACCTGCACGGTCGGCATCGATCCAGGACCTGAGAGTGGGCCACGCCCTCAGGAGCGCATCGTGGGTGAGCTCCACTGACTCCTTGTCTACGGTGATCAGCCTGGCGGCGGCGAAGGCGTCGAGAACCGTCCGTACGGTGGCCGGACCGGGCAGGTCGGCCAGCAGGTCCTCGAGATTCGCCCGGCGACGCGTGTCCTCGGTTCCTTCTCCTACATGGACGAGCCGGCGCAGGAGCATGCGAGCCGTCGCCCGCGCCGGTTCGCCAAGATCATTGAGCACCTTGTCGGCGGTCTCCGAGAGGGCCTCGTGAATGCCACCCGCCGCACGGTAACCCGCGAGGGTCAGCGCGCGTCCAGAGCGCCGCTGCCAGGTGGTCAGCAGGGCGTGCGAGAGCAGCGGCAGCCGTCCGGCCTCATAACCGGCGCCGGGGCGGGCCCCGAGATCGTCCAGGAGCAGGTCGGGCAGGCCCGGCTCCAGCACCAGGCCCGCCGCCTCCGCAGGGCGGCGAATCGCCGACCGGAGCTCCTCGGTCGTCATCGGGCCCAGCACGATGCCCTGTTCCTGCAGGGATCGGGCGAGTTCGGGATAGTCGGCGCATCGCCCGCTGAAGTCCGCCCGGATCCCCAGTACGACGAGGGCCAGGCGGTGCGTCGCCGCCCGGTGGAGGAAGCCAATGAGCTCCTGCCGCTCCGCCTCGTCCCTGTAGTCCACGAAGACCTCTTCGAACTGGTCGACGACGATCACGACGCGCTCGTGCGGGAGCCCGCCCAACGCGTCGAGCAGGGCATCCGCTGTCGGTTCCGTACGCAGTTCCGCAGCCAGCACGTCTAGCGGCGAGCCTGCCGGGGTGAGCAGGAACCGCGGCCAGCCAGCCGACCCGGACAGCCCGAGCGCTCCCCTGCTCACGGCGGGCAGCAGGCCGGCGCGGAGAAGCGATGACTTTCCGCAACCTGACGCGCCTGACACCAGCAGGAGCCGCGGGTCGTCGTACCGCTCGCCCAGCCGCTGGATCAGTGTCGTCGTCTGCCTCTCACGGCCGAAGAACCATGCTCCGTCTGTGGCCTCGAACGCCGCCAGCCCTTTGTAAGGGCATTCGTCCGACGCCACCGGGCCGACGGTGGGCGGGATCGCGGGGAAATCGGCACGTGGGCGGTAGGCGCGGTTATCCGTGAGGACTAGCGACCCCGCAGCCCCACTGGACCGGCAGCGCGGAACCGGGCGTCCCGCGGCCCGCAGCGTACGGCTCAGCGACCGGTACACCTCCAGCAGCCCGAGCCCTGACGGGCCGTCGGGATCGCCGTACTCCATGAGGCGAAGCAACGCTCCAGTGAAGGACGTGTGTCGCTCGCCCGGAGGGGCGATGGCGACTTCGCTGGACCCCGCGGCAGCCATGACGAACGCACCATCGACCTCGGCGAGATTGACGACCTCGTCGTCGGCGTCTCCCAGGCCGCTGACCGCGCGTCCGGAGAAACAGCAGTCAAGAATGATCACGAGCGGGCCCGCCGCGCAGTCGAGCAAATATCGGCGCAGGGTCGCGTACGGCAGGGCGGTGTGCTCCAACCGGAGCGACCTGGGATCGGTGCACGCGGCGCTGAGATACAGGTTGCCGCTCGGGCTGACCAGGCCGTGCCCGCAGAAGTAGACCAGCAGCAACTGACCCGCGGATTCTGTGGCGGTGGCGATCGCCTCCCCCATCACCATTGGCGTGGGCGGGTCCAGCTCGATCTGAATAGATCTCCGGGGAACACCACACCGGCGTTCCAGCGCTTCCGCGAGATCCTTGATCGTGTCGTTCACCGCGGGAATGTCCGGAAGGCTGCCGTACTCACCCGTGCCCATCAACAAAACACGGACTTCCGGGAAGTCACTGAACCGCAGCATAGCTCAATAAAGCATTGGAAATCGCACCTGTCACTCTGAGTGCCGCATATTCAGGAAAGACTAGGGGAACCCCTGAGGCATACCCTAGGTCGCGCCGGCACTAAGCGCTCAGGCTGGCGATACCCTTAATGGATACCCGTAAAAGCACATACAGCCGCGGTTTCGGAGTGTCTGTTTAGGGCCTGGTCTGGCGAATGCGCCGGAAGCCGGAACAGGACAGGATGTGATTTACGACGTTGATGCGGGAATGAGGAACTGGGTCAGGAGGACACCGAGACGCGGTGTGTGCGGTCGTTCCCTGGACCTCGTTTCCCGGGGCAGATCACTTGATCGCGGGGGACTCGTGTACTGGCTCGCCTGGGACGCAAGCGAGCGCCAAACCGCTCGCCGATACTGATTGATCAATCCCGAGACGCGGCTTCTGGACATGCCCGCAACACAGCCCCCTAGAGCGCCTGAGCAAGTCCGGTCTGGTATGACGCCTACAACCAATGACACACCTCGACCACCCCAGAGACGGGCGGAGGTCTTCAGACTCGCTGATTAAGACTCAACTGCCCTCCGTGATCGAGCGTCCGAACCGGCTCCTGGACGTCCACTTACGGTCGGGGCTGTCCAAGACTCCATTGATCTTCATGCCGGCCCGTCCTTTCCACGACCGACGCGCCAACATAGGTCGGGAAGGCATACCCGTTGCTCACTGAAGTGTGAGCCCAGTCGCATCTCGCTGTGCTAGGTGAGATCGCCTTGTGGTTCTTTGCCCACCGCCAAGCTCCCCCGCTGCAGAGACCGACCGCTCTCCCCCATCCCGAGACACAGAACGGATCGAATCTTGATCAGGCTCCACCGGCCTCCGGACCTGAGTCACCAGCGTCTAGGTCGTTCATCCACGCCTTGACGGGAATCGCAGGCGGGGTCGGTCTACTCCGGAACCGGCGTGAGTTGGCGGCGTAGGCCGCTTCCAACGTCGCGGCCCGCTGGAGGCGGATCTGGCCGGCGGTGCCGAAGTGCGCCGACGCCGGGGCGTGCAACCCGATGTGGGAATGGCGGTGATGGTGGTTGCAGTTGGAGAAAAAGTGCCTCGCAGAACGCGCGGGCATCGTCCAGGCCGCCGAACCGCTCAGAGACGGCCGGACAGAGCTTCAACGCGTTAAACGCCGCCTCGGAGTAGGGGATGTCGTGGCTCGCTTTTGGGGCGCGAGTGAGAGCGACTGATCTGCAACTCCACCAGCAGCGCTTTCCCGATGCTCGACCCGCCGGCCACCCACGTCCCGGGAGTAGCTGTCGAGCATCACATACAGGTCATAGACCACGCCCGGCCGTAGCCCCTCCGGTTTGGTGATGTCCCAGGTGAACACCTGCGACGGCGGCCGAATCAGGACCGACTGTGGCGCGGTGGCGTGCCTGCGCGTCGCTCAGGCACGCCCCTTCTCGGCGCGCAGCAGCCGATACATCGTGGAGATCGAGTACAGATATAAACCCTCATCCAGCAGGGTCACCCACACCTGCGGCGGCGCCTAGGAGCTGTTTCCTGGATCAGGTTCGGAGCCAGATGATCAGGCTGGCCAGGGTGACGGTACCGAGGAAGATGTAGGCGCGTTTGTCGTACCTGGTGGCCACGGCCCGGAAGTTCTTGAGCCGGTTGATGGCCCGCTCGACGACGTTGCGGGCCTTGTATCGCTCGGCGTCGAAGCCGGCCGGGCGGCCACCGGCTGACCCGCGTCTGCGTCGGTTGGCTTGCTGGTCTGCAGGTTCGGGGATGGCGTGCCGGATGCCGCGGCGGCGCAGGTAGGCGCGGTTGGCGCGGGAGGAGTAGGCCTTGTCGGCGGCCAGGCTGTCGGGCCGGGTGCGGGGACGTCCCGGCCCCAGCCTCGGCACCCGGATGGCCTGCAGTACCGGCCGCAGGTGCGGGCTGTCACCGTGCTGGCCGGGCGTCAAGACCACTGACAACGGGCGGCAGCGGCTATCGGCCGATAGGTGGATCTTCGTGGTGAACCCGCCCCGGGACCTGCCTAGGCATTCCCCAGCTTGACCACCTCCACCAGCCGGGCCACCAGCTTCGCCAACACCGGATCGAGGCGCTTTGTCCCCGCGCCGGCCCCCTTTTGCCCGACCATCGCGGGCCGGGCACGGGGCGCCCCGGCCGCATGCTGATGCGCCCGCGTGGTGGTGGAGTCCACAGCAATGTCCCAGCCCACCTGGCCCGCCGCGTCCTCGGCCGCGCGGACCGCTGCCAGCAGCCGCTCCCACGTGCCATCCGCCGACCAGCGCCGATGACGCTTGTAGACCGTGATCCACGGCCCGAACCGCTCCGGTAGATCCCGCCACGGCAGCCCAGTACGCGCCCGATACAGCACCCCATTGATGGTGACCCGATGATCGTTCCACCGTCCACCACGTTGACCGCCCTCGGGAAGCAACGCGATCAACCGCTCCCACTCGGCGTTCGTCAGATCTCCACGACCCATGAACCCATCGTGACAACGCAGGTACTCACAGTCAGCCGATCCAAGAAACAGCTCCTAGGAGCGACCCTGCAGAACCTTGGCCACCTGCTCCACGTTGACCCGCTTCATCGCGGTCTTCTCCGCCGCCGACGCTCCCCGCAGCGCGTCGATCTCTCCGTGCTGCTGGACCAGCATTGCGCCTGCCGAACACTACGTCCGTGCAGTTCAAGCGGCGTGTGAGTATTCGCGGAGGATGCCTCCGAGCCGGTCGTGTCGGCGGATGTTCAGGTCGATGATGCGCGCCGGTTCGGTGATCGGGTCGGGGACGGCGCGAAGTGGAGCCGCCTGGCCGAGGGCTTGATGAGCGCGATGCTCGTTGTAGAACTTCTCATACTCGCCCAGGGCGTGGCGTAGATGGCGTTCATTCCAGAGCAGGCACCGGTCCAGGAGTTCGCGGCGGCAGGTCTGCACCCACCGCTCCATGATGGAGTTCATACGCGGCATCCGGATGCCGGTGAGCACCGTGTGAATACCGGCTTCGGCGAGGATCTCGTCCATAAGTACGGGGAACTTGCCGTCCCGGTCGCGGATCAGAAAGCGTGCCCTGCAGCGCGCGTCCTCCAGGTCCATGACGAGGTTTCTTATCGCTTGAGTGACCCAGGCCGCGGTCGGATGGGCGGTGGTGCCAAGCACATGGATGCGCCTGGTGGCAGGCTCGATGACGGCCAGGATGTAGTGGCGCTGTCCGTTCAGGGTGACGGTTTCGATGAAGTCACAGGCCAGGAGCGCGTTGGCTTGTGATCGTAGGAAGTCGGCCCAGGAGGTAGGGACTCTCTCGGGTGCTGGATCGATGCCTTCTTGCCGGAGGATCTCCCAGACCGTGGACGGCGCGACCTTGAGGCCGAGTGTGGTGAGCTCGCCGTGCACCCGCCGATATCCCCAGGAGGGGTTCTCCCGGACCAGACGCAAGACGAGGGCGCGGATGGAGCGGACCGTGGGCGGGCGCCCAGGGCGCTTCGGCCGGCAGGTTCGGGCGTGCCGCTGCTTCACGTACTCGCGCTGCCAGCGCAGGATGGTGTCCGGGCGGACGACAAGCCGGAATCGGCGCAGGACCGCGCGGGGAAGCGAGGTCAGGAGCGCCGCCAGGAAGAGGCGGTCCTCGGGGGCGAACCTCACCCGTACATCGACGCCGAGCTGCCGTTCCAAGACCATCATCTGATGACGCAGGGCGAGAATCTCGACGTCCTTGTCCCGATCGCTCATCGGCAATAGCCGTAATGCGGCGAACGCGTTCGTGACAGTCAGATAAGCCAGACGAAGGAGCACGACCGATCATCATGCCGCACTCGGCTCCATCTCCTGGCCGGCCTGAGCTCAAGCCGCCACACAAAGCGCTCGCACGGCGATGACCAGGCCGGATGTAGTTATCGGCAGGCGCAGTCTCGGTGTCACGCGACACGCTGATCCGGTTGGTTCGCGCCCTGCCCGATCCGCCGACCGGGCAGGTCACTGTGCCGGGCGTGGACGAGTGGTCCAAACGCCGCGGCCGATCGTTTGCGACCGTGCTGGACGACGACCAGGCCGACACCTTCGCCGCCTGGCTGCGCGGCCACCCCGAGGTCCAAGCCCCGCCCATCAGAGCGGCGGGACTCATTTATGTTCGCGTGAAATACACGCCTCTTCGTAGTCCAGTACGGCCTTTTTGGACTCGCGTGTAATTATGCCGATAATCGCAGTGTAGCTAGCCTTCGGTGGAACATCGATGGCAAGAAGTGAGCGGATTGACCCCGCCTCCGCCTCGCACCCCATTTGCTCCAGCTCGTTCCTAATCTGACTTTCGGCATCTTCTTGAAAGAAGATAAGTCGCAGCGTCGAATGACCTTTTGCAGATAGCAATTCGGAGAATTGCGCTTCATTTCCTTTTGTGTCATAGGAGATAAAATCTCCTCTGCTGATGCCAGTTACGAAGAAGGGGATGCTGAGGACTTCACCCACACCATCGGTGAGGGGCCGAACCCAGATCCCCTCCTCTGTGTATGGGGGGTAGCCGTCCTGGTCTTGTTCGAGAGGAAACATCACACGAACAGCACTAACATCTAGATCGGACATGCTACCTCGCACTTCTCCTACCGCTCCAGTGGGAGGGTAGTTCTTCGGATAAATTCAACCTGACGCTACAGCGGCCCCTTGGGGATGTTGCTCCAGTTGCCGTTGCATACGACACATGTTACTCGACCGTTCCAGGGCGACCCTGGACCGCCTAGCGACTCGGGCCAAATATGATCGATCCGCGTTTCTAGAGGATTCGTAGGAACGCCGCGACGCGACTGCTGGGCGGGACTCGTCGCTGCCCCACAATCGTCACAGACGGTTTGTCCACCATTATTATTGCGGGATTCTTCGATGACCTTCCGCTTTCCGGCTCGCGTGAATGGTTTGCCTGCTCGGCTCATATCCGCATCGAGGTCCGAAGCAACACCTCGCGAGTCTACTTCAAAGCGACATCCATCGGGATTGGTGTTGTGAACCAGGATGTTTTGGTCTCCGGCACCGACATAGTAGGTGTGGATGTCGGCGACGGTGAGGTTGTGGACGCGACTGATCGCGCTCCATTCGGAGACTGATTCGACGCGGATGGCTTGGCCGGCGGGTCCGCGCAGAATCACGCCAGGACGTACCGTCTCAGCCTCGACCCAGGCGCGTGTCTGCTGGTTCCAGACGGGATGGTTGGCGGTGGCGGTTACCGAGCCCGTTTCCCGCTCTCTGGCTTTGCTGCCAGTTGCGGTGATCTGGACGAGTGTCTTCTTGCCTTCACTGGTGAGAACGTTCGTGACGGGCTTGGCGAAGGTTTTGCCGGTTTGGGGATCGGTTGCGAGTACCGTATCGCCGATCTTGATCTTTTCGATCGATTTTTGAGTCCCATCGGCCATCAGCACCTTTGTGCCGGGAACAAAGCTGCTGCAGGACGTCTTAGCATCGGGTTCTTTTCCTACGACGGACTGTTTGGCGCCCAGCTTTGCGTCATTTTCGGAGGCCGTTGCCGGCTTTCCGTTCTTCCAGCCGAACAGCATCGCCTTAAGACCTGCAATACCAGCAACGTGCGCTGGTACCGCGGGGCCCTCCGATTGCGTCAATTCGCTCGTATTGAGGGTGCGCATGTACATCGGGCCGAGTAGATCTTGACGGAGACTGTCGTCGGCATCGCAAGCCGCGATATCGTCGCAGATCAAGCCGGCCAGCGACCATTCTTCGTGGGCGACTGCTCCGGGACGGTCGTAATGCAACAGCGCACGTTTCATCTGCGCCGTATAGCGCTGGTACCAGAGCCTGATGAACTCTTCTCGGGCTGCTCCGGAGAGTCGGGAGATCATCGTGGTGTAGACGGCGGATGGGCCTGAGCCGTGCCTGCTGTCGACCCACTGGGGCATGGTGCCGGTGGGGTCGCTGGTTGTGACGGGGTTGTTGTTGGCGTAGCTGTAGCCGTGCATCTGCTGCGGACTGGCCAGGTCCATAAGGGGGTCGACGCTGATGAAGCGGCCGATGGTGGGATCGTATTCGCGGGCGCCGAGGTGGGTCAGGCCAGAGGTGTCGTTGATGCCAGTGCCGAGGAAGCCGTGGTCACCCGGCCAGGTGCCGGTGGATCCGCGCAGGCTACCGAAGGGCAGGGTGCGGCGGTAGGCGACGACCTGGGTGGCGCCGTTGATCGACAGTTGGCCGGTGCCCTGATGGTCAGGGGAGAGGAAGGACAGGGAGCTGGTGGTGCGGATGGCGGTGGCTCCGCCGCCGAGGTTGTAGTAGCGGGTGGCGTTGACGACGCTGGTTTTCTTCAGTTCCATGCCGCCGGGCAGGTAGAGGGTGACGGTGGTGCCGTCGCGGCGGATCAGCCGGTTGCCGGAAGCGTCATACAGGTAGCTGAGGGTCTTGGTGCCGTCGGTGATCTTCTCGAGGTGGCCCTCGGTGTCCCAGGTGAGGGTTTGAGCGGCGTTGGTGCCGATCTTGCGGGTGGCGGTGTTTCCGGTCTGGTCGTAGGTGTAGGTGTCGGTGCGGGCTCCGGCACCGCCGGTCTGGTCGACCTGGGCCAGGCGGTGCTGTCCGGCTCCGCCGGCGGGGTAGGTGTAGGTGCGGATGGTGTCGGCCGCGCCTGCCAGGCCGTGCTGGGTTTCCTTGGTGCGGTTGCCGGTGGTGTCGTAGGTGTAGGAGTGCCAGTACGGCTGGATGCCGCCGATCTCCGTGCTGGAGGGGCTGCTCGTGCAGGTGGTGTCGCCTTCGGCCCAGGTCTCGCTCAGGCGGCGCAGGTAGTCGAAGGCGAAGCACTGGGTGTCGGTGCCCTTGGCGGAGACGTCGGCGACGGCGGTGATGTTGCCGGCCGCGTCGTAGCTGTATGTGGCCGACCGGTCGGTGCCTGCCTGGTTTTCGCGGTTGACGGCAGAGTTGGCCAGGCGCTTGGTGCCGTACTGGTAGGTGTAGGTGAACCAGGAGCGCTTGGTGGCAAAGTTGCCGACCTCCTGCTGCTGGAGCTGGCCGGTGAAGGAGTAGTCCGCCCTGGTCAGATAGGTGCCCAGGTTGGAGCTGATCGCGGTGATGCGGTTGAGGTCGTCGTAGGTGGGGGTGACGACCTCGGCCGATAGGCCGCCCGCGTCCGGGTAGCCGGTGGACTGAACGGTGGCGTCCAGGTTGTAGACGGTATTGAACTGGTAGGCCCCGGCCAGGGTGCCCTCAGTGGAGGGGATGGTGATGGTGGTGCGGGTGACCCGGCCCATCACGTCGTAGATGTCGTTGCTGGTGGTGTAGGCCTGCCCGGCCGCGTAGCGGGTGGCGCTGGTCAGCTGGCCCTTGCGGACGGTGTCGTAGACCGCCTTGGTGAGCAGGGTGCCGGTCGGGGAGCCGTCCCGGGTTTCGGTGACGCGGGACAGCGCGTCGTAGCCGGTCCAGAGCGTTTTGGCACGTGCATCGGTGGTGGTGACCACCCGGTCGAGGTCGTCGTAGACGGTGGTGGAGATGCCCTTGTCCGGGTCGTTGCTACCGATCTTCCGGCCGCGTTGGTCGTAGGTGTAGGACCAGGTGTTGCCGGTGGCGTCGGTGACGCTGGCGAGCTTGCCGGTGGGCGTGTACCCGTAGCTGATCTTGTCATAGTCGCCGGTGGGCGAGTCACCGTGGTACTGGCGGACCTCGGCGGTCTGCCCGCGGGCATCGCTGATGGTCGTGGTGGCGGTGCCGCCCGCGGGCGGGTCGACGTGGATGCGGTCGCCGCCGTAGGCGGTGGTGGTGCGCCACTGTTCGGTGCCGTCCCCGGCGCCGAGCAGGAACTTCTCGACGGTCGGGCGGCCGAGGCCGTCGTAGTCGTAGGCGACCTGCGATTCCACGCCGTCAGTGACGTCGAACAGCACAGCGTCTGGGGCGCTGGTGGCGTAGTAGGTGTCGTACTTGCGGCCGACCTTGCCGTTTTGGTCGTAGAAGGTGTCGCTGATCAGGCGTCCCCCGTTGGGGCCGGGGGCCTGAGTCTGGCGTGGCCTGAGCAGGCCGTCGTAGAGGGTGTAGGCCCACGGCGTGTAGGAGGAATCCGCTCGCAGCGCGCGGGTACCGACGGCGACGATCGCCCCGGCGCTCATCTTGTAGGCGTATTCGAGGTTGGGAGTGTGATTGGAGGCCTTGGAGCGGTTGGGCTGCCAGACCTTGGTCAGTCTGCCGAGGGCGTCGTAGGCCAGGTCGGTGCGTCCGCCCGCTGGGTCGGTCTTCGTGACGGGCAGTCCCAGCGCAGGGTCGAGGGTGGTGATGGTGACCTGTGCGGTGGCCGGGTCGGATGCGACCGCGCGCGGGCTGGTCACGGTCGTCTGTGTGGGCAGGCCGCTGGCGGGGGTGTAGCCGGTGGTGGTGACCCTGCCCCCCGCGTCGGTCACCGTGAGTGGACGGCCGTAGCTGTCGTAGGTGGTGGCGGCGTTCGTGATGTAGGTGGCGGTGGTGCCGTTGTGGCTGGCCACCTGTTCGACCTTGGTGATGCGGCCCAAGCTGGGGGCGGCGCCGAGCGTGCTGTTGTCGTAATAGGTGCGGGTATCGCTCACCACCTGCTTGGCGCGATCTGGCGCTACCGCGCAGCCGACCGAGACGGTTTCGGCGCGGGCGACGTAGTTGACCAGATGGCCGGAGGTGTTGGGGGCGGTATAGGTCGTGCGCGTACAGCGGTCGTCGACCCCGACGCTCACATCCCCGAGATCCTCAGCCTGGGTCACCAAGCCGTAGGTAGTCTCATACGTGTTGTTGATCCGGGTCTGACGCCAGCCACCGGCCTCCAGCGCAGTCCAGGTTCGAGCCGAACCGGTGCCAAGCAGGGTGGCGCTGACCGATCCCCACGAACGGGTCCGAGTGGCAGTGACGTGCCGCCACGGGGTGTCGACCGTCTTGGACTCGACAGGGCCGCCCGGTCCGTCGTGAACGGTGGTCTTGAGGGAGAACCCCTCCAGGCCTTCGTAGTCGGTGTAGTTGCCGCCTTCGCCATCGGAGACGGTGACGGTCTTGAGGTCGCTGCCGTCGACGTTGGCGCGGTCACCGTGCATACCGCGCAAGAACAGGCTGGTGGACTCGGTCTTCATCGGACCGATGGACCCGCCGGAGCGGGTGGTGACACTGCCGTAGCCGCGCCACTGCGACCAGGTCTTGTACTTCTCCTTGGTCAGGCCGTCATCGTCGTCGAAGTGCCAGGCCGCGCCACCGTTGTAGGTGTAGGTGGTGAGCTGGGAGGGGGATTTGCCGGTCAGGTCAGAGACCGTGACGTCGGTGACGACGTACTTACGGAACCAGTCCAGGGTCGGGTTCTTAGTGCCGCCGGACTCCCACCACACCGGGAAGCAACGCCGGGTGTTCGTCGCCGGGGTGGGCAGGTCGTCGGGGGCGCAGTCCGGGGCGGAGTAGTTGACCTCCACGGCGCCGCCGGACTCGTCATAGACGGTGGACAGCCGGTACTTGATGAACGGCGGGATGTCGTCGCCGGGCCGGTCGACGCGGTTGGGGGCTTGTTCGTGGTTGAAGGTGACCGGCGGCAGTGCGATGGGGTCGCCGGTGGCGCGCCCGGTGTGCTGGATCTGCTTGAGCAGCAGCGCCGCATCGGCATCAGCCCGTCCCCAGTCCTGCTGCAACTCCCAGGAGTCGACCGGCTGGTAGCTGCCATCGGTCTTCAGAACACTGGTGGTGACGCCGGTGAGCCGCTTGCGGGTGAAAAAGGCCGGTGACAGGACCTTCTCGCACTTGCCGTCGGCGTTCTTGCACTGCAGGTCCCAGGGCACATCGGGCCAGTCCTGCGGGTGGTCGTCGATGGCAGCCGGGTCGCAGGTGACGCCCGCTGCGGGGATGCAGCGTTCGGAGACGGTGAAATCGACCTTGGCCAGCGGTTTGGCATACAGGTTGGTGGAGCGATGCCCGTATTCGATGCGGTCCAGCCAGCCGCCCCGGTCATAGGGGGTGACGTCGCTCGGGGTGAGGTTGCGACCGTAGGTGTTGCCCTCGGCCTGGTAGTAGTAGGCGATGGCGTTGCCGGTGGGGTCGACGACGTAGTCGAGGTTCCACCGGTAGGCCTGCTGGCACCAGGAGTCGACGAAGTTGCTGACATCCGCCTGGTCGCCGTCATAGCAAGGCTCACCCTTGTTGTTGCCGTACACCGGCACGGTAAGAGTGGACTTGGTGTCGGGCTTGCCGCTGCTCCAGCCGGGCAGCCGGTTGCGACCGAAGAAGTACTGGGTGCCACCGGGGGTGGTGATGCGCCAGTATTCGCCGTCGTTGTCGCCGTTCCCGAGCGCGGTGTCGGCGAGCAGGTCGATGCGTGAGCCGTCATCGTCCTTGAACTTCCAGCTGTTAGCGTCGACTTGGATCAGTTCGCCGCCCTTGCCGTTCCAACTGACCGTGGCGTTGTTGTAGGCCCAGCACCGGTCGGGGACCTTGGCCTGCTTGGCGTAGTTGTACTCGCCATCGTCGCCGCAGGACTTGTAGCGGCGTTCGATGAACCCGGGCGACAGATCAAAGCCTTCCCCTACCCAGGAGGGCTGGGTGTTGGTGGAGGCGACACGGCCATCCACACTGCCCGAGGAATACTCAATGGCCAGGTTCGGAACCAGATCACCCGGTACCCCAGGCACGTGCATCGGGTAGGACCAGCCGAAGTCGCCGGTGTTGCCGCCAGCGTGCCAGGTGGCCGAGGCCGCCAGTGAGGTGGCCTCGTAGTCGCCCTGCGAGCCGGAAGGACCTGCGACGGCAGCCAACACCATCGGAGAACCGTCGGCAAGAGTACGGGCCGTTTGCGGCGCATCCTGCTGGCCGGTGCCGGTCGGCGGCGTGGAGGCGGCGGCACCTGCGGGGATGACGACGGTGGCGGACACGGTGGCGGTCGCCGGCTGGTTGATCGACGGCAGCTCGGTGACACTCTGACAGGCGACCTGGTCCGGGGTGGTCAAGGCACAGGCCGGCAGTTGCACCAACCGGAGCCGGGAGCCGTAGCTACCACCGTAGGCAGCGGCGATGCCGGAGTAATTCAGGGACACCTCGGCGGCGCCGACCTTGGTGGTCTGCGTGGGTGTCAGGCTCAGCAGCAACCCGTCCAGACCCAGCTTCGTGGCCTGCGCACGGTCATGAACGGTGAGCGTGACCAGGCCGGAGGCAGGCGAGGTGGCAGCAGTGTTCTGGCTACGCCCAGTTTCTGCCTGGCTCTTTGTCGCTGCTGCGTCGGCGGGGCGTACCTGCACCGGCAGACCAGAAGGGGCTTTGGCTGCCGCACGAGCAGATGCGGTCAGATCAACCGTTGCCGAAGCAGCGGCAGGCCAGGTCGGCGGGGCGAACGGCTTGCCGCCCGCCAAGGTCGGGTCAGGCCTACGCTCCCGGACCTTCGCGATCTTGCCAGTGGCGATCTTATCGTTGGTGGAGGTCTCGGGCCGGCCGCCAACGGCCGCCTGAACGGGCATCTCTGACAACAGCGAGCAGGCGAGGGCGGCCACGCCGAGCACTGCCGTCGAAAGGCGCAAGCGCCGCCGAAAGCGTGGTGAGGAAAGCCTGGTGTGGGGCGTGCTGGGAGGCACGGAGAACTCCAACGACGTCGGGAAAAGCGGACATGTTCAGGGCTTAAGCCGTCTGCGCCGGCACGCCACATACGGGGCCCACATAAAGGGGCGCAACCCGGCCCGGGGCCGAGCAGGCTGGCGATTGGTACGGCGGTCCCAGCTACAGCGGCTCACGTCGACGCGCAGCGCGCGTGCGTCGGTCTTGCTGCGTTGCGCGCGGGAGAACGCGGCCCGCGCGCGATGAGGTGGAACTGCCACCCCGGGATGCCTGCCTCACAAAAACCCCAAGAAAAAGTAAAGAGGGGATAAAACGGCAGGAACGTATCAGATCACTATCAAGATCATCTTTCGGGCGAGGGTGACGAAACCACCCTGTTAGGCCTGGAGGCCCCGTAGATACTCAGGAGTCGGCGCCACAAAGATCAGCTTCTGCCCTACTACGATTCGATAACACGCGGCCGAGATGATGGGCCATGGCGACCCAGGCGCGCCCGACGTGACTGTCCTCGCTTTGGGGTGTCTGTCCGTCAGCGGCAGGCTGCGACCGCCGGCTAGAGATTGTGATCTAGTTGTTACGCCCGCTCCCAAATAGAGTCCGGCCATCCATGTCGTCGACAGGGGCTGATGCTGCGATGCTCGTTAGCCCTCAGGCTCGCCATGGACCCCTAAATGATCAAGAGCAGCAGTCTGTTATCTTCCTCCCGCTTACATCCCTTTTACCTGCATTTGAGGTTTTCGTGAGATTGGTGCGCGGAGGATCCGCCGCCGCGGCAGGGACGCTGTTGCTGGCTCTGCTTCAGGCCGTTCCGATCCCCATGGGATCACCATCAGCTGCTGCGGCAGCGGCCACCGATGTACCAACGGTCGCGGTCACCGAGAGCGAAGCGCGTGTCCTGGCGCGACGCTCCGGGCGTGAGGTGGAGGTGGAGGCCTACCGGAGCGAAACGAGCGAGGTGTTCGTCAATCCGGACGGGTCGCTCAGCCAGGTTCAGCACACCAACCCGGTCCGCACCCGGCAAAACGGCAAATGGGTCAAGGTCGACCCGACTCTGATCGTGGACGAGCTGGGGCGTATCAGGCCCAAGGCAACCACACTCGACATGACCCTGTCCGGTGGCGGCCACGAACCACTGGCCATCTTGAAGAACGCTGGCAAGCAGATGACTCTGGGCTGGAAGGGCGAACTGCCCCACCCCACGCTCGAGGGCGACACCGCCACCTACGCCGAGGTGCTGCCCGGCGTGGACCTGCAGGCCCGCTCCACCGTGGACGGCTTCTCCCACGTGCTGGTCGTCAAGACCCGTGAGGCCGCCGCCAACCCCGCACTGGCCACCCTGCGCTACAGTCTGCAGGCGCCCGGTATATCGGTGAAGGACACCGATGGCAGCGCCCAGGTGCAGTTCGTCGACCAGGCCTCCGGCGGCACAGTCTTCGAGGCACCCACTCCCACCATGTGGGACTCCTCCACCTCTGAGACCATTGCCCAGGCCACCGAGCAGACTCAAGCCAACCCGCTCAGCCGCAGTGCAACCAGCACGGAGTCCCCTGAAGCGGGCACGGCCACCAGCATCGATGACCCAGCCGATGCGCAGGCCGAGCTGATCGCCTCGGCGATGGGGCCGGGTGAAGCGTCCAAGGTCGCCGACCTGCCGATGAGCGTGCAGGACAACCAGATGGCGTTGGTTCCCGACCAGACGCTGCTGGCCGCTGCCGACACCCAATACCCCGTCTACATCGACCCGCTCCTCGGGTCAACCAAGGCGACGAAATGGGCGGTAACCGACTTGTGGGAGCAGGACGCTGCCCTTCCGCAGTTCAACGGGTGGGCCAATCAAGGGGTGGGCGCCTGCGACTCCGCGTTGCCCAAATGCACCTACCCCGGGCACATGCGGCGCATGCACTTCCTATTCCCGGTGACCGCCTATCTGGGTAAGCGGATCCTGTCCGCTCAGCTACAGGTCTACAACTCCTACTCCACCGAGTGTGAGCCCGACCGGTTCGTGGATGTGTGGTGGACCAACACCTTCGACGCGAGCCTCACCTGGAAGAAGCAGGCCGTCGCCGGGTGGTGGAAGCAGAAACTGGACACCCAGGGCTCCAACTACGGCGGTGGTAAGAAGTGCCCTGGCAAGAACATGGAGTTCGACGTCACCGCCGGCGTGAAGGGGGCTGTGACCGCCAAGTTGTCGACGATGGGAATCGGCCTGCGTGCCACCAACGAGAGCAACACCATGGCGCACAAGTGGTTCTCCGACGACGCCTACCTGCGCATCAACTACAACTCTCCGCCCAACCAGCCTGATCAGAAGCAGTTGTCGATGACGCCCGGTGGTGCCTGCGTCTACCCTGCCACGACGATCAGCAGTGCCACCCCTCAGCTGTCGGCGGTCTTGACTGATCCCGACGGGACCGCCGAGCAGATCAGGGCGGTGTTTGGCGTCGCCTGGGATGCCGGTGACGGAGGCGGCAACAAGACTCGCTGGACGTCGGGTTACACCAAGCCCGCGGCCAGCGGCTCGGTGTTCCGGGTAACCATCCCGGCGGCGGTAGCGCTCCCCAAGAACACGGTGATCAGCTGGTACGTCACCGCCTACGACGCCCTCGATGCGAGCCCACCCAGCTACGACGGCGACAAGCAGACCTCGTGCTACTTCATCGTGGACACCACGATTCCGGTGGCGCCGACGGTGACCTCAAGCGACTACCCCGCCATCGACCCGGACAACGCAGAGGACCCCAACAATCAACCGCACGGGGGCGTGGGCAAACCGGGCACGTTCACTATCCAGCCCGCCTCCGCCAGCAACGCGGCCAAGTACTGGGTCGCGGTCAACGCCGACCCTACGGCCAATGACAGCTACCCGGCCCCGACTGGCGACGGCCCGCTCACACTCTCTCTCACACCCACCCAGGTCGGGCCGAACGTGGTGCGTGTCAAGGCCATCAGTGCAGCCGGGGTGGGGAGCGAGATCAGCGAATACATGTTCAACGTCGGACCCGGCAGCGCCGCGGTGGCCCAGTGGAAGATGGATGAGATCAGCGGCTCGCAATTGGCCGACGCGGCCGGATCTTTCCCGGCTACCGTCAAGGGCGGCGCTACGCTCGGCCAGCCTGGGGTCGACGGCCAGGCCCTCACGTTGAACGGCACTGACGGGCACGCCGTGTTCAACGGCTCGGTCGTCGATGCCACCAAGAGCTTCACCGTGGCTGGCTGGGCCAAACTCGACACCCTCACCCAGCACGGCGTCATGATCAGCGGGCAGGGCAGCCGGGTCATCGGCTGGCGGATCGGCTTCCGCTACGACACCAAGCAGTGGTTCATGTCGATGACCAGTAGCGACACCGACGCCCCCACCTATCCCGAAATCCGCTCCACCGGGCCTGCCCAGGCTGGGGTATGGACCCACGTGGCCGGCGTCTACGACGCAACAGCCAAGAAGATGCGCCTGTACGTCAACGGCATCAAGCAGAGCGAAATATCTCAGACCTCCACCTGGAGCCCGGCACTGGCCACCGTGATCGGCAACGGCAAATGGAGGGGCAGCATCTACGACTGGTGGCGTGGCCAGCTCGATGACATCCGCGCCTACAACCGCGTCGTCAGCGATGAGGAGATGGGCCAGCTGGCCAATACCACCCCGGTGCTGACCGGCCGCTGGAAGCTCAACACCGCCACCGACACCACCCCGAAAACCAGCCCCGACGACTCCACCAACGCCCGCCACCTGCAACTAGGTGACACCGCGGCCATCACCCCCAATGATCCCATCGTCGGCACCGGATCCCTGACCCTGAACGGCAGCGCCAACAGCTGGGCCGCCACCAGCACGCCCCCCATCACCACCACCGGCAACTTCACCCTGGCCGGGTGGGCCAGCATCCCGGCCAACCCCACCACCGACATGACCGTTTTCAGCACCGACGGCACCACCAACGGCGCCTTCGCCCTGCGCTACATCAAACCCGCCGCCGCCGGAGCCACCGGCACCTGGCGGGCAGACATGTACGACAAGGACGCCACCGGCTCGATCGTTAAGAGCGCCGTGCACACCGGCTACCAACCCGGCCAACCCCAGCACCTGGCCATCACCTACGACGCAGGAACCAGCCGGCTCAGCCTGTACGTCGACGGACGGCTCGACCAGCCCAACGGCACCTGCTCCGGCTCGGTCAACTGCGCCGCCCCCACCTTCACCACCACCAGAGGCCTGCAACTCGGCCGCTCCAAAACCGCCGGCCAGTGGGGCCAATACTTCTCCGGCGCCATCGACGACCTCTGGACCTACCAAACCACCAGCTCCGCCACACAGATCCAGCAACTGGGCAACCCCACCGAACAAGGCACCTACCCGCCCGCCCCCAAGAAGGCCTGGCTGGAGTTCAACGAGACCGACGGCACCACCGCAGCCGACAGCAGCGGCAACGACAACACCGCCACGCTGATGGGCGGCGTCACCTGGCTGCAGGAGAACGCAGCGGTCGGCACCGCGATCACACTGAACGGCACCGACGGCTACGCCCAAACCCAAGGCCCGGTCATAGACACCAACGCCAGCTTCACCGTGGCAGCCTGGGCCAAACTTCCCTCCAACGGCCAAACAGCCACCGTCATCAGCCAGGACGGCACCCGCAGAAGCGGCATGCTGCTGCAATATTCCGAACCCGCCAAGAAATGGGCCTTCACCCTGCCAGCCGCCGACACCGACACCGCCGCAACCGGACAAGTGCTATCGCTCGAGCCCGCCAAGCTGAATGAATGGGTGCACCTGACCGGCATCTACGACGCCACCAGCCGCAAGATCATCCTCTACGTCAACGCCCAACCCCAGGGCTCGACCACCGTCAGCCCCGCATGGAAGGCGAGCGGACCATTGGCCGTCGGCCGCGGCCAACTCAACGCCGCCCCGGCAGACTTCTGGCCTGGAGGCATCGACGAACCGCAGGTCTACCAGGGCATCGTGGAAGAAGCCAACATCCAACGGCTCTACGCCGAAGGAGGAGAAGCCGCCAACCCCTAGAATCCGACTCTCAGCCCCGGCTCGGATACAGATAGTTACACCCCACCCCTAACCATTCGTTAGAGGGTGGGGTGCGGCATAGATGGGGCTTGCAATGATCGCTGGCCCAAGGTTCTGGCCGAGGGTTGAGCGCCCACGCCGAGGAGCTGACCATGACACCGAGCGGGTCGATCGGCCCCTGGCTGTCATGGTCAACCGCGCGTCACTTCCGTCCCGCGTTCCTTCGCGGCCATCACGGATGGCTGCACGGATCGCTACTCCTGCTGAACCTCGAGCCGAGCTCTGCCAGCGTCTTGTGCATTGACCCCGGCGGCATGGAGCGGATGGACTCTGCACCTGCCGAAAAATACATCAATGCAGTTCAAGCGGCACGGATGTACCCATGGAGGATTCCTCTCAGCTGGCTGCCCGTCAGCGGATGGTTAGGTTGACGATGCAGTCGCCAACCCGTCGAGCTGCCAGCAGTGCTTCAGAATCCATCGTGGAGCGTGCCCGAGTCGGCTTGACTCAGGAAAGATTCGCAAACAGACATGGCACACCCCAAGTCCTACCGCCGAGATACCCTTTGAAGTGCCTCGGCTCCCACAGATCCTACGACTCAAACTAACAAAGTCGGACGGTTAATTCTGTGTAGGCGCCGTCCGGTTGCTCGGGGGTTGCTCTTCGGCATCCGATACAGCATGACCCCTAATGCCATTCTTAGACATTTCGATGAGTGACATTGGCGCTCAGGATGGTACATTGAAATATAGATTGGCACATCCCAGCATTTATGCTGCGGACTTTTAATCCGTAGGTTCCGGGTTCGAGCCCCGGGCGCCCTACCCCGACGAACTGGGCAGACTCCCCCATCTTCATGATCGGGAAGCCTGCCCAGTTGGATTTCCAGTTGCAGTTGTGGGTTCTCCGTTGCTGCTACTCGTCCCACAGCGCGCGGCCCATTCGTGCAGCCGCGTCGGTGGCGAAGGTTTCCGTGATGTGGGTGTATCGCTTGGTTGTCGTGAGTTGCGAATGGCCGAGGACGGCCTGGACGACTCTGATGTCCGTGCCTTGCTCCAGGAGCAGCGTCGCTGCTGTGTGGCGGGCGTCGTGAACACGTGCGTCCTTGTCGACTTCCGCGAGGCGCAGGATGGATTTCCAGTCGTCTCCGGCATCGATGGGGCTTCCATTCGGGCGGCACCAGAAGAGGTCCCAGTCCTGCAACTTCTCCCCCGCCGCTGCCCTCTCGCTGAGTTGCGCGGCGTGCTGGGCCTTGAGAACGACCGTCAGCGGCAGGGGCAGGCTGATCGTTCGTTTGCCTTTGCCCTTGGGTTTGGCGAAGGTCCAGCCGCCTTGTCGCTGCGGGCAGGAGGGGGCGTGCTTCGCGCAGTCAGAGGCACAGAATGACGGGCACTTGCCCTCATACTTGGTGCAGTTCGTACGGCACTTGATCTTGCAGATGTGGCGTCGGCCTGAGGTCCCTTTCACTTTGGGGCAGTCCTTCGGACATGGGTAGCGGTGGAGCCTGGCACGCATTTACGGGGGTCGTCGCAGCCGTGTTGGTAACGCTGGTGCTTGATCTGCCAGAAGACGCGGACGGTGCCCAAAGACGTCGAGCTGATCGCCACACGCGGCAGGCGCGGTCGCGCCGTACCAGGCTGAGCGTCGGAGTGCACGCGCATCGCGCGGAAGACCGGGCGAGCGCGAAAAAGGTCAGCAGTCGGGCTCCGGGCACCGGCCCGGCTCTTACGCCTTGAGGGCTACGGCGGGGCCGGCACCGCGCCAGCCGTACCCGCGCCAAGGTTCGCACGGGCAGCGCGCTGTAACGCCGAACGGGCCGGGCACCGCACCGGGCGCACCGCCCTACCGAATCGTTTCGGAGCCGGATCAGATGGAACCCACGAACATCACCCACGGGGACACGGCCACGCTACGCGGGAGGCCTACAGGCCTCGCCGATGATCAAGTCTATTGTCCCCCTGGATGATCTTCCCCGTCCGATCCTGCGCCACTGAAAGATTCGCCCTATACGAGATGGGCCTGGCCTCCATCGTCATCGCCATGACAAACTGCTAACGTGCGCAAACCCGGCCAAAAATACGAGGATGTCGTCTTATCCCGGCAGGAGCCGCGCCGATGGGGTATGGCCATATTTCTCGCGATCGCAGCTGTGGTGATGACGTGGGGCGCAGTCCATAGACGCGGTTTAGATATGAGCGTTCTGACCGCCTTAGCCCACGGGCTCAATGTCCTGACCTACTGCATCTCCCCGCGCCACCTGCCACGCTGGTGTCAAGAGCCAGCCTTTCACTACATCAACTGGCTCGCCATCACGTTTTGCTGGTTCGCCGTTCTCGCACCCGAGCTGCCACTCGCAATATGCGTCGGGCTCTCGGCATTCCTGGTTGTAATGATCAACACTATTCATCGACGCCGAGCCGATCAGGAGGCACGAGAAGCCGCCGAACTGCGAGCCCTGGAAATCCAGTGGGCCAGGGAAGATAGTGATCGCGATGGGACAAGTCGATGACCGCGAGCAGACCGGGCTACCGAGTCCGGGATATTTCCGGGCCCGAAATCGCCCTGACGCCAGGTGATCCTGTATCTGTCCAGGTCAACCACTATGGGTGGATCAGAGATCAGATCCGCTTTTGATCCGTAGGTTCCGGGTTTGAGGCCTGGGCACCTTACCCCGCCACACCCCATTTGACCCGATGGTTCTGGGAGTAGAAGTCGCGAGTTCGTGCTCCTCGTCACATCTATGACTGTCGGCGTACGTGGGATATGCCCGGTTTGGCGCACCAGGCTCACATCGCCGAAATCGGACACGCAACGCCAGACCTATGTGAAGTCCACAAGAGCACGAAAGGGCGTGGCGCGCGCGACTTGACCGCATACCCATCCAAGCATTCATGAAGCCGTATTCGGCCGAGGTCTCCTCTGCGGGAAGCGCCGTCTTGTCCTGCTTTCCTGGCGCATTCTTCGGGTCGGCCAGGCTGCTCACAACGTGCTCGTCTTCATCAGGTGGGCGTGTGTGCTCGGCGCTCTTCTCCACGATCGATCGAAGATGCGTTCGTTGTTGGAGGCGGTACACGGCGGCCACCCAATCATGACCTGGCCACTCAACGGGCCCACCTGCAGTGGCTACAAGTCAGTATCGGCCTTCGTGAGCCCAACGATTCTCTTCTGCGTTCCACGGCCGCCATGATCAGGCTCCGGCGGAGTAAAGCGAAGCGTTCATAGTCAGAACGTGGATGCCGCCCGCTCCAGTAGCCGCCACGCAGGCGCCTTCCACACTGCTGGTTCTCTGGTGCAGGTACGGCTTTGCGCCGTCTGCGAAGGCGTCGTCCTTGGAACCAGCTGAGAACAGCGATGCCGACCGCGCGCAGAGGAACGACACGACCCACCAGCCTGGGTACCACGGCTGGAACGAGCCTCCAACGGCTTCAACAGCCACGCCGAGGACCGCGATCACCACAGCCAGGGCTACGGCGACATAAGGGCGAATTCCCGCAATCTGGATATCAGCGACCTTGACGTCGAGGGTGATCAGTTCGCCGATACCCGGCCCCGCTTCCGAATCCATCGCGGTATGGATGATGGCGGTGGCCGACGACATTTCACACTCTCCCGGCGAAGGGTCCCGAGCCAGAGGCTATTGGATTTTGGGTCTAGGAGAGGTGCGAGGTCCGTGAGACGTTGCGCCCATGCAGCGTGGAATGGCGCGAATCGTCTCGTCGGTGGCCGCGGTTCTGCTGGCCGGAGCCGTCGTGGTCGCGCCCGAGCCGATCCCGGCGCGGGCCGACACAGGATCGGCGTCCTGCACCGAGTCCGCCATCACCTGGGCTGTGGACTACACGACCGCCGACACCGTCTACGGCGTCGTGATGACGGCCGTGAATCTCAGGCGGGTCGAGGGCGGGGCCAGCGCGGACGCCACCTCCCAGACCTGGGAGCTGCGCTGGGACAACCTGCCCGGCGCCTACCCACCGGCGGGGACGAACCCGCCGTCGTTCGGCTCGGTGCAGGGGCCGCTGACCCCGTCGGGGATCGGCCGTCCCATCCCCACGTACCTCTCGCCCAGGTTCTTGACGCCGGACGGCGCCTGCACGGTCTACCTGTCGCCCTTCGCCAACATCGGCGCGGTCGCCTCGGCGCCGGCGGTGGCGGTGCTCGGTGACGACCTGGTACACCAGCTCAACGACTCCAACCGGAACCAGACCGCCCTGCAGGGCCATCTCGAGAGCAGCCTGACCGGGCTGGGTGTCCGCAGCGAGATCGAGGGCCACCTGGGGGCGCGATGGTCGCCCACCGCGGGCAGTTCGGGGCTGGCGAAGGCGAACTCGTATCTGCTCGACGAGTTCCGCGGCCTGCTCGAGCACGACATCGACGGCGTGGTGGTGGCGCTCGGCGTGAACGACGCCCTCTACATCGCCGCCGGCGCCGACGCGGCCGCGCGGGACGCCCGCCGCGACGAGGTGTACAACGCCGCGATCGCGGTCGCGGGCGAGCTGTCCAGGGTCGGTTGCTTCACCCTGGTCACCGCGCCGGAGAACGCCAGCACCCTCGATCCCGACTACGCCTGGGCCGCTCTGCAGGTCAACAACCTGTTCCGCTTCCTCACCGCGCTCGGCACCGCCACCGACGCGGGCGAGCTGGTCGATTTCGGCACCGAGGCCAAGAACCACAAGCCCACCGACGCCGTCCCGTGGTTCGGCGCCGACGGCGTGCACCTGGCGGGCGCGGGCCTGGATGCCTACACCGGCGCCCTCACCCGGGCAGCGCAGCGCTGCGCCGACAGCGTGGTGCTGTGGGGCGCACCCGGCACGCTCGACGACCCCTTCGTCACCGGCCGGAGCGTCATGCCCGCGGGCCAGGCCTTCAACACCAGGGCCGTCGCGGGCTGGGACTTCGGACCGAGCAGGGCCGCGCACTTCTCGACCGTCACCGCCGACGGGACGATCTTCTTCATGACCGGCGGCACGGGCGGCAACGTCTTCGCGGCGAACGGCGAGGGCATGCAGCTGTCGGCGTTCAACCCCGACGCCCGAACCTTCGCGAACATCCCGATCAAGACCGACCGCAACGTCACCGTGCCCCGGGCGCCCTGCCCCGACGACCTGATCGTCAACGGCGCGGTCATCGCCAGATGGACCTGGTGCGACACCGATCCCAACGTGAGCGGCGAGCTGTTCGGGATGGGCGGCTGGGTCGGCGACGTGGCCACCCTGCACGGTGGGAATGCCGTCGCTTTCACCGGCTACCAGTCGTACCTGAAGCAGGACGTGGTGACTCAGGGGGTGTACCCGGCGTTCGGCGTCGTGTCCCGGGGCGTCAACGGGGCCTGGCAGGTGGTCGAGGGGCCCGACGGCAACGGCGACGGCCTCCCCGACTGGCGCAACGCCTGGTCGCCGACCGAGCTGTACGACGCCACCGTGGCAGCCGCCGTACCGTCAGGACCCGACGCCGTCGAGCAGGCCAAGGCGCTCGCCGACTCCATCTGCCCGCTGTCCGTGACCGACCTGCACAACGTGCCGACACGCGACTGCGGATCCTGGGTGAACGAGATCGCGGTGCTCCCGCAGTCGCACGACGTGGTCGTCGCCCACTACGGCACAGGCAAGCTCAGCGTCATCGACGTCAGCGAACCCGGACCTGGCGGCCGGATCACCGCCCGCATCACCGCGGTCTACGACCTGCCCGACATCCAGAACCCCGCAGACCCGTCGAAGATGATCACGCCCGCGCCCCGGGAGGTGCAGGCCGACCCCAGCAGCACCCTGGGGGACGAGCGCTTCGGCCTTCAGTCCGACTTCGCCCCTGGCCTCATCGAGTTCAGCTACAACGCCAACGCCGCCGCGCCCGCCGACCGGATACGCCCGGTGTCGGCGCCGGTGCTCAGCGGGGAGCGCTGGACCCCGCCGCTGAGCACCACGCAGGAGTACGTCGGCTACGGCCAGTTCCACTACGACCAGGCGGGCAACCTGTGGGTGCCGACCACCGTGGGCACCACGGGCCTTGGCGTGAAGATCTACGCCAAGACCGCGAACGGCCGGAAGATCACCCGCGCCGAGTGCCTCGAGTACGTCAACGGCCAGCCCAAACCCATCCAGTCCTACGTCGCCCAGGCCTCCGGTACGCGCCCGGCCTGGGGCAAGACCTGCCTGCCCGACTTCAACATCTCCCAGCCGCGGATCCTGGGCCCGATCTACGGCCTGGAGGAGGACCCCACCACCCACGACATCGTCCTGACCGACTGGGCGCACGGCATCACCACGGTGGTCCGTTCCTCCGGCAGCGGGACCGCCATGACCTTCCAGGTCGGCAACATCACCGACCCCATGACCAAACGAACCTCCGCCGACCCGGTGACGGTCTCGACCCCCTGCTCCCCCCTGAGCCCGGGTGACTCCCCGACCGGGCCCTGCACCCGGGGCGCCTACCTGGGCGAGATGCAGGGCCCCGTCGACGCGAAGGGCCGCCTCTGGATCGCGGTGCAGCAGTTCGTCCCCGGCCCCATCGGCACCGCGTCACGCCAGATGCACATGCGCCGCCTCGACCAGTGGATCTACTCCGTCGACATCAGCCGCCTGCTCGGCCGGGAGCCCACGCAGCTCACCGCCCGCTCGGGCCAGGCCACCGTCGTCCAGGCCGAGCAGGTCAGGACCATGGCCACCGTCCAGACCCCCGGCACCACCGCGGTCACCGAGGTCAGATCCACGGCACCGGTACGGCCATGCATGCACCGTATGACGGTCTACGGCCCCCAGACGTGCACCGACCCGGTCACCGGGATCGCCGGCGGCGGCTATGCGCTGGGTGACGACGCGGGAGTGGCGCAGGGAATGACGGCTGAGTACCGCGTCGTCGTCCCCAAGGCCGGCACGTACACGCTCACCTACCGGGCGACGGACCGGGGAGCCGCAGGAGCTCAGAACCTGGAGCTGACCGTTAACGGAGCCACCCACACCACCGAGATCAC
This sequence comes from Nonomuraea sp. NPDC050556, assembly GCF_044457355.1. Classification (NCBI taxonomy): domain Bacteria; kingdom Bacillati; phylum Actinomycetota; class Actinomycetes; order Streptosporangiales; family Streptosporangiaceae; genus Nonomuraea; species Nonomuraea sp. NPDC050556. The sequence goes on from NZ_JBITGU010000005.1 coordinate 185,387, forward strand.
CAGTGGGGACAGCCCGCCGTACGCCTCCATGAAGGACCACGTCCTGTCCACGCCCATCACCCTGCCCGCCGGGGTTCACACCGTACGGATCACCGCCCCTCAGGGCGGCTGGGAACTCGACTGGATCAGGTTCGCCCGGACCTGAGCGGTAACTGCGGGGCTTGACCGGGTCAGGTATACGACCTACGTTAACGATATTCATCCGAGTGCACTTAGGATGAACCTCTTCGCCATAGGGCAAATAATGAACGGCTTGGCGATCCGCAATGCGGCGAGAGGGTCGCTGTTCGAGCGACAACGCTCCAGGCGGGCAAGGCCTGCCACCCACCGACCAACACTCACCGGGACGAACCCATCGTGACGCGAACCTCCATCACCCGCATGTCCACGACGATGCTCCTGAGTGGCGCACTGGCTCTCGCCGCGTGCTCCGGCGCCGAACCCACCCCGCCCTCGGCCGCAGCGACCCGACCGTCCAACGACGCGACCGTCGTGCGGGCCAAAGATCTGTGCGACTACCTTCAGGGCCGGCTACCGGTCCTGCGTGCGATCGGTTCGGAGGTGGGCAGGATGGGCAACCTCACCGTCAACCTCTACTCCTGGTACGAGAAACAGGGGGCCGTCCCCACCGGAGCCCAGATCGACACCCAAACCCAGAAGGAATGCCCAGACACCCGGGCAGAGCTACTCAAGATCTCCGGCATGCAAAGCTTCGCAACGCTCTGAACACGACGACAACGTGGCACCACAGACGTACTCGCCGCGGTGAGGCCCTCCGGGTACCTGCGCTCCCCCTTCTCGCAGAACTCGTTCGCAACGAGAGCGGGCGAATTCCATCCTGACGGGCGGTACCTGGTTCACCCCTTCGGGTGAGGCCGGACCGATTCCACCTGGCTAGCTTCGAGATTGTGCTTTTCCCACGTCTCCGTACTTCTCAGCCTCGTCGGCTGGACAGCCCCGGCCTATGCCGGTGACCAGGAGCTGATCGACGGGTCGTCCTCCCACGTTCGAGATGGCCGACCCCGCGCTACACCAAGATCACCTCACGCTCACCGAGCTAGACCCTCGCGCCCGCACGAAACGAGGTCATCATGACTGCTTCCCCCACGCGATCCAGATCAACTACTGCCGAAGTCACGTGGTTCTTCGCGATCGCCGTTCTGCTGTGTTTCGCGTTGTCCGTTCCCATGGTCTTCCGGCTCGTCCCGACGGACCTCTACAACCTGATCACCCCGATCATGCAACAGACCCCGATGCTCGCAGCGATCATCATGTGGCTCGTCCGGCGCCCCGGAACGTTCCGCGAGACGTTCGCCATCAGGTGGCGCGGCACACCCAAGTGGGCCGCCATCGGCATCGGCCTCATCGCTGCGATCGCCGCGATCCAGACCGCCATCGCACTGGCATCGGGGATCTGGCCGCTCAACCCGCTTGACCAGATCATCACGGCGACCATGTGGCTCGTTCCGGTCTTCCTCATGCAGTCGGTCTTCGCCATCGGCGAGGAGTTCGGCTGGCGCGGATGGCTGGCGACGCGCGCCGCGTCGTGGGGATTCTGGCGGCTGGCCCTTGTCAGCGGTCTGGTCTGGATCGTCTGGCACCTGCCGGTCCTCGCCGTCATCGGCGACAAACCACTCTGGGACATCGTCATCTACTACGCGGGCATGCTGCCCTGGGCGCCGCTGCTGCTCGCACTTCGCTGGCGGTCAGGGAGTGTCTGGCCCGCGGTCCTGACGCACGGAGCGATCAACAGCGTCCGGGTGTACCTGCTGCAATCCGTCCCCAACGCAACGGATCACCTGCTCATCGAAGTGCTCGGCTGGGTACTCACCCTCGCCGCTGCCATGTGGCTGATGCGCCCGAGCCGTACGCAGCTCGTCCCCGGGTCTAGTTGAAGGTTAGGTTGATCTCTCGCTTGAGTTTGGCGCTATCCCATTGCGTAAGCCGCCCAATTCGTGGGCGTGAACAGGCTTGGTCATCTCACTCAGGTGCTCGTGGATGTTCTTGTCGGCGCTCGATGATCGCGGCCGGGCGTCGGCGGAATCCACCTCACGCTGGGCATCACAAACGGGAGCGAGGTAGACCCGCCAGCTAACGGCTTCGACCTCGCCTGGAATTGGCGAGGACAGATCCGGCCCGTTCCCCCTACTTTGGGATTCATGGACGAAGCGGAGGCCAGCGGGCATCTGTGGCGTCACGACGTAGAGCATCGTGGCACCGCGGAACAAGATCGAGAAGCCCTCAGCGCCCTGGTCGACTACGACGCCGACCCCTTCGAGGTGGAACTCCTTGAGCAAGCCTCCGACCCGCAGATCCGGCTTATCGATCAGGTGCAGCGGTCCTATGAAGGTCAGTATCGCCGCCGTCTGCGTCGCCTACGCGACAGGAAAGCCCACCGGGACGCCTCGCCCTAGCTCTGGTTGCGCATCACGCGGTGGGCCCACCAGGTGGTAGTTGCGCACGCCAGAGGCCAATGCGCCTAATCCACGCCCTCCTCGTCGGGTGGCAGGAGGCCGCATGCGTGGTCGATGTCTCCGCTTGCGATCATGTCTTGTACAGCATCGATCATCGACGCGAAGCCCGGTTCGCGGATGATGATGAGATCCGTACAGTAGAAATATCGGCCGTTCAGAGACTCGCCTGACTTCTGCCAGCGATCCATGATCTCGCCGACGACCTCAAGCGTCATGAACGTCGCCGACCGACGAGTGCCATCCGGCAGCCTGATGATTGCATCAGCTTGATCCGCCGTCTCAGGGGCATAGCCTTTCCAACGAGGAATCATCATCTCGAATCCCGGGTCGCTGATGCGATAGAACGCCCCGTCGATCTCCATCACGTTGCCCACTCTGTCAGGGGTGCGTGGTGGTGCAACAGTAGGCCATCACGGTTGCACTTCGGGTTGGAAGACTCGCTGGGCCGGATGGGCTCGTAGGCCGTGAGCAGGGGTTCGGGGTAGGGCAGACTGCTGGGCGTGAGGATCAGTCCTGCCGAGTTGCGTGCGATCCAAGCCGGTGAGCTGGATCTGGGTTTTCGCCGCTGGGAGCGGCCGAGGGTGGTGGTCGGCACTCTGATGCGTACCGCTGTCGGCCTTGTTGAGGTCACTTCGGTGGATCTGGTTGAGGACGGTGACCTCGGCGAGGAGGATGCTCGTCGGGCTGGTGCGGCGTCGGCTGAGGCGCTGCTTGCGGGGCTCGCGGCGCGTGCGGGTCAGCCGCTCTGGCGGGTCGGGCTGCGGTACGCCGGTCCTGATCCGAGGATCGCGCTGCGGGAGGCTGTGCCGGACGCCCACGAGGTTGCCGCCATCCGGGCTCGGCTTGATCGGATGGACCATAGTTCGTCATACGGGCCGTGGACTCGGGAGACCCTTGATCTGATCGATCGGTTTCCGCAGCGGCGGGCGCCCGATCTTGCCGCGAGGGTCGGGCGGCCTACCGCTGACTTCAAGACGGACGTGCGCAAGCTGAAAGAGCTCGGGCTGACCGAGTCGCTGGACATCGGCTACCGCCTGTCCCCGCGCGGGGCGACGGTGGTGGATGCGGAGCGGCGGGCGCGGGGCGGGCGGGCTCGACGCCGGGCACCCGGGCCTGAGGGTACGGCGTTGCCTCCGGTCGGGCAGTCCGCCAACCGGGCATTGCGGGCGGCGGGGGTGGTCACGCTTGAGGATGTGGCGGCCCGTCGCGAGGAGGAACTGGCCGGCCTGCGCGGGGTCGGGCCGGTGGCGATCGCCAGGTTGCGGGAAGCGCTCACCGACCACGGGCTGTCGTTCGCGGGGAAGGGTTAAGGGAGCTGGCCCGGCTTGTCCACGAGTCTCGTGTCGAGCTGGGCGCCGAACACCAGTGGGGTGCCCGCCTTCGCCAGATATCCGGGGAATTGGCCGTCCTTGATGCCCCACGTCCTGTCGACGCTGAGCTCGACGTAGAACCCCAGGAACCGGTAGTCCTCGTCACTGACGATGATCTCGACGCGTTCGTCACCCCCGATGCGGACGAACGCGACCCCATGCCGCCCCGCCGCGTCGACGGCGCCCTGCTTGACCGACACCCCCTCGATCAGCGGAAGCGCCCTGAACAGCGCGGCACGCACCTCTGGTGCGAGCGGCTGCGAGCTCATCAGCTGCCTGACGGCCTCGAAGATCAGCTGGTCCTTGGGCGTGTCGACATTGCTGCCTGGCTGGTCTGCCGGGATGCGGGGCGTCTTCGTCACCGCCGCGTCGACCCTGGCGAGCATCTCCTCCGGCGTAACAGGCGCCTGGCCGAGGTCGGCGCTCGAGAGCCCCTCGGGAAGGGGCTCGATGATGAGCTTTCCCTCCCCGTCGTCCATGGCCACCTGCTTGCCGTCGGCGCTGGTCCAGGTTTCGAGCGTCTCCCGCTCGTCGAGCTTGGCCCCGTAGGTTGAGGGCTCGTTGCTGAAGGGGGTCAGCGTCTCCTTGACGTACAGCCATTGGCCAGGGGCGGGAACAGGATCGTCCTCGACCGCCCGCGCCGCCAGCTCGCCGAGATCCTGGACGCTGGCGACAGGAACATAGGCGGTACGGTCGACACCGCGGATCACGATCAACCCCGTGCCCACGGCCACCGCGACTGACGCGGCCAGCGCCAGACGCCATGCCAGGCGAGGCGCGCGACGCCTGGGCGCGGCGGTCGGCTCGTGCATGGCGTTCAGCAGCCGGGTGCGGGCCGCTTCCTCGGCCTCGCGAGTGATCACTGGCGTCGAGCTGCGGAACTGCCTGATCTGGTTCATACGGTGTCCTCCCGTGTCGGGTCGTCGCCGCCGAGGGCGACCTTGGTCTTCCTGCGGGCGCGATGCAGGCGGGAGCGCACGGTCCCGATCGGCACGCCGAGCGCCTCGGCCGTCTCCTCGTAGCTCAGGTCGCCCCACGCCACCAGCAGAAGCACATCGCGATCGCCGCGAGACAGCCCAGCGAGCGCCGTCGACAACCTGCGTTCCTCCTGCCGCGCGGCGAGGCGGCTGAGCGCGGTGTCAGCCATCGGTTCTGGCAACGGTCCACGCCAGTACGGCTCAGCGCCCGCAGGAAACGTTCCTCGTCACGGCGGTGCCTGGCCATGAGGGTGGTCGCGATGCCGTACAACCACGGCCTGGCCAGCGGACGCGTCAGGTCGTACGACGCGCGACGGCGGAACGCGATCAGGAACGTCTCGGCCGCGATGTCGTCGGCCGAGTGCGTGCCGAGCCGCCGGGCGACGTAGTGGTGGATCTGCTGGACATGGCGGTCGAACAGGGCGGCGAACTGCTCTGGATCGTCCAATGACCGGCGGATCAGCTCGGCGTCGTCGACGTCGAGTGCCTCCGCCTGAGTTCGTGTCATGCCTGCTGTCTCCCGACGGGGCCAATCGAGTTCTCGCGCAGGAAGCCGGGGTGGACTCTGGTAGTCAACTGCACCCTTCACTTAGAGTTAGCGATCGTCAACGATTCGTAACTAGTCGGTGGGTGAGTTTCGATGATGGTCACGCTTGTCGCAAGTGCTCTGCTGCTGTCCGGGGTTAGTACACCCGTCCTGGCGCCCGAGCCGCCCCCCTCGGTGTCGGCGGAACCCCGGCCGCCGTGCAGGCCCTGGCCGAACTGCTGCCCAGGCTGCATCTCACCCCCGCCCCACGACTGGTGGCTGCCTGGTCCTGGGCATGATTGCCCGTACCACAAGCCCTGAGGTCCCATTCTCGAACTCCACGTGCCCGCCCAGCTCCGCCGCGCGCTCGCGCATCGATGACCGCCCGATCCCGGCGTGTTCGGCCGCTTTGTCGGGGAGCCCGGTGCCGTCGTCCTCCACCGTGAGGACGACGGTCGACTGGCCCACCCACAGGTTCACGGTCACATGCCGGGCCCGGGAGTGCTTGATGACGTTCGTCAGCGCTTCGGCGGTGATGTGGTAGATCGCGACCTCCAACGCGGCGGGGAGGGCGGGCAGCGGGACGGGGCTGAGCGTCATGCTGGTGTGCAGCCCCGCCCCGGCGTTGTCGAGCAGGCGGTCGAGCGAGGCGGCGAGGCCGAGTTCGGGCAGCGGCGCTGGCACGAGCCCCGCGGTGATCCTGCGGATGTCGTGGACCATCGTGGCGATGCATTCGGAGATCTGGTTGAGGGGTTCGATGGCGGGCGAGCCGTCGGGCAGCAGCGCCTGGGCCGTGTCGACCCGCAGGCGCAGGCCGGACAGGGTGGGGCCGAGGCCGTCGTGCAGATCGCGGCGTATGCGCCTGCGCTCCTCCTCCCGGGCGGTGACGAGCTGCTCGCGGCCCGCCTGGAGATCTTCCGACAGGTGCAACAGGGCCAGACTCGGCGCGAACTGGTCGGTCAGCAGCCGCAGCACGTCACGGTCCTGCTGGTCGAGCTGGTCCTCGCCGGGCCGCGAGGCCACGAGCAGGTGGCCGATGACCTCGCTGTGATGGGTGATCGGCAGGTCGTGCGGCGTGGGGCCGGAGCCTTCCGCCGCCAGGTCCCGCGGCCCGCCGCGCGTGGAGACCCGGACGCGGGCGGCCGGGATCCGCAGCGCCTCCACGAGGACGGCGCACATCAGCGACGGGACCTCTTGCGGTTGTACGGCGTCGCTCATGCGCTGGGCCAGGTCGCGGACGACGTGGTACGGCCGGGCCCGCTCGCCGTAGTAGAGCCGGTCGGTCAGCCTGGCCGCCGCCTGGGTCACGGGGCGGAGGGTGCCGCCGATGAGCAGGCTGAGCAGGATGACGGTGACGATGTTGTCGGCGGTGGCCCACAGCAGCGCGAACGCTCCGCCGTACAGGATGATCAGAGCGGTGAGCAGGAGGAAGCTGGTGATCAGCCGGCGCGCGGGCCGTTCCACGCTCCACAGCCGGTCGCGGGCGAACACGTATCCCACCGCGACGGGCAAGGCCAGGCCGCCGACGGTGAGGACGAGGATGCGCGTCCACCCCTCGAGGGAGAGGTAGTAGACGGACAGCAACGAACCCGCCCACAGCAGGTAGGCGGGGAAGAGGACCGACATGCTCCGGCGTCGCTCAGGAGCGAGGTCCCGGCATCGCCACGCGGCCGCGGCCAGGTTGACGGCGAGGAGCACCGGGGTGCCGACCTCGAAGACCCAGTAATAGCGTGCTCCCGGGCCGGCGGCGCCCATGGGGATCACGGCCACGAGCACGCTCCAGAGCGCCAGCGCCCCGGCGTAGATGCGCCTTCCTGCGGTCGGCAGGGTGCCGTCGGGGGCCCACAGCGGCAGCGCGAGCAGCGTGAAGACGTGCATGACGCTGCCTGCCGCCCAGGTCAGCCCGACGATCGGCGCGTTCAGCGCGTCCCCGGCCGCCAGCGCCAGCCGGGAGAGGATCTGCGCGAACGCGGTCAGCAGCAGCAGCCAGCCGACGACCTGGGCCCTGCGGTGAGCGATGATCAACAGGCCTGCCCCGGTCAGGGCCAGGACCACCGGGATGCGGGCCAGGCTGTCCCAGGTGGCGTCCCCGAAGCCCAGCCGGCCGGAGAGCAGGATCAGCCAGGCCAGCACGCACAGCAGGGACAGCCCGCTGACCGCCCCCGCCGCGACCAGGCTTCTGTTGCTCATGCTTGATCAGCTCTCTGTGCAGTGATGATTACGCATAGTATTTCGCCGTGGTAGTAAGGGTCCTCATCGTCGACGACCATCCGTTGTTCCGCGCCGGTCTGCGTGCGGCGCTGGACAGCTCGCCCGACGTGAGCGTCGTCGGCGAGTCGGCCACCGGCGAGGAGGCCGTGGCGGCGGTGGCCGCGGACGCGCCGGACGTCGTCCTGCTCGACCTCGGGCTGCCCGACATCTCCGGCATCGAGGTCATGCACCGCCTGCCGGACGGCGTCGCCGTACTGATCCTGACCATGTCCACCGAGGACGACAGCCTGCTGGCCGCCCTGCGGGCCGGTGCGCGCGGCTACCTGGTCAAGGGCATGGGGCGCGAGGAAGTGCTGCACGCGGTGGGCACCGTGGCGGCCGGCGGCGTGGTCTTCGCCCCCGAGATGGCCGGACGCCTCACCTCGCTGCTCAGCTCGCCCGCGCCCGCGGGGCACGTCTTCCCCACGCTCACCCCGCGCGAGCGCGAGATCCTCGACCTGGTCGCCCGGGGGAAGAACAACCACCACATCGCCCGCGAGCTCGTCCTCGCGGAGAAGACGGTACGCAACCACGTGGCCCGCATCTTCGAGAAGCTGCAGGTCACCTCGCGGGCTGAGGCGGTCGCCCGAGCGCGCGACGCCGGGCTCGGCGGTTCGTAGCGGTCCAGCCATGGCGGCCCTCCTGGCTGCGGGTCGATGCCGACCCGCTTCATCGTGATCTGCCCGTACGGCCGGGCGCATGGGGCACCAGTCCCAATCGCCTGGGACATCGGCCCTGCCTACCCCGGCCGGGCACGGTCGGGGCATCGGACCCATGTATCCCGCCACCAGGGCCAGGCACCGTGACCCTGTCGCTTCAGCGAGGAGCACGAGCGGAGGGGTCGACCGATGGACATGCGCTACCTGGAGTACTGCCCGGCGGGCCCACTGTTCTACGACGTCGCCTCCCGCGATGGCGAGCAGTCGGGCGGGTTCGAGCAAGCGCACCTACCAGCTCCTGAGGGGTGGCGTCGGGCGGCCGAGGCGCCGTGGATCCAGCTGGCTCCCGAAGGGCTCCGCCTGCCGCCCCAGGGCTGGAAGATCCACGTCTCGTCGTGCGTGGAAGACGCGGACGCCGTCCTAGGTATCGTCTGGGACTACTGCGTGGCGCAGCGGGTGGCGTTCAAGTTCCTGCCCAGCCCGAGCGCGCTGATCGGCCGCAACCTCAAGCACGCCGACCGGGGTGGCAGCGGCAAGTTCATCACCCTCTACCCGCGCGACGACGCGGAGCTGGAGCGGGTGCTCGAAGGTCTCGCGCCCCTGCTGGAAGGGCGGCGCGGGCCGTACATCCTGAGCGACCTGCGCTACGGGGCCGGCCCCCTCTACGTCCGCTACGGCGGCTTCGCCGAGCGGCGCTGCCGCGACGAGCACGGAGACCTCGTCCTGGCCATAGAAGACGGGTCGGGGACCCTGGTCCCCGACCCGCGCCAGCCGGTCTTCCAGCTGCCTTCGTGGGTGGAGCTCCCGCAGTGCCTGGTCCCCCACCGGCAGGCGCTCGGCGGTGGCGCGCCGCCTGACGACTTCCCCTATGTCATCGAGAAGGCGCTGCACTTCTCCAACGGCGGTGGCATCTACCTCGCCCGCGACCGGCGCAGCGGCGCCCAGGTCGTGCTCAAGGAGGCCAGGCCGTACGCAGGGCTGGACCAGCGCGGCGTCGACGCCGTGGCCAGGCTCGAACGGGAGCTGGAGCTGCTCACCGAGCTCGCGGACCTGACGCAGGTGGTGAGCGTCCACGAACGCTTCTCGCTCTGGGAACACCAGTTCCTGGTCCAGGAGTACATCGAGGGGGAGACGCTCAACAAGGTCATGGTGGAGCGCTTCCCGCTGGTGCACGCCAGTGAGGCGTCCACCGCCGACTACACCGCGTGGGCCCTCGACGTCGTCAACCAGGTCGAGGTCGGGCTGAGCCTGCTGCACGAGCGCGGGGTCACCTTCGGCGACCTGCATCCCAAGAACCTCATGGTCCGCCCGGACGGGCGGGTGGCGTTCATCGACTTCGAGATGTCCTACCGCGCGGGCGAGCCGGCCAACGTCGGCGTCGGCGCACCCGGCTACATCCCTCCTGACGGCCGGAGCGGGCCCGACGCCGACCGCTACTCGCTGGCCGCGCTGAAGCTGTCCATGTTCCTGCCACTGACCATGCTGCTGCCGCTGGACTCCGCCAAGGCGGGCATGCTCGCCGACGGCGTGGCCGAGCGCTTCCCGGTGCCCCGCTCCTACCTCGACGGCGCACTGAAGGACCTCGGCCTGCCCACGCGCGAGCGCTGCGAGCTGGTCCGCGACTGGGATCGCGGCAGGCCGGACTGGCCCGAGATCCAGCGGCAGATCGTCGCCGGGATCGTGGCGAGCGCCACTCCCGAGCGCTCCGACAGGCTCTTCCCCGGCGACATCCAGCAGTTCCTGGGCAGCGGGACGGGCCTGGCGCACGGGGCGGCAGGCGTGCTCTACGCGCTGTCGGTCACCGGTCACGGCCGCTTCCCCCAGTTCGAGGAGTGGCTGCTCGCCCACGCGGGCAGCGGCAACGCGGGCCTGTACGACGGCGCGCACGGCACCGCCCACGTCCTGGATCATCTGGGTTATCGGGCCGAGGCGCTGGAACTGGTCGAGCGGACGCTGCAGATCCCGATGGAGCTGCTGTCGAACGACCTGTTCTCCGGCCTGGCCGGTGTCGGCCTCAACCTGCTGCACCTGTCACGCCGCCTCGGCGAGCCGGGGCTGCGGGATCAGGCGCTGCTGGCCGGCAAGGTCCTGGCCGACCGGCTCGACCAGAGCCTGCCGGAATCCGGCTCGGCGGTCGCCACCGGCAAGGGCGGCCTCATGCGCGGCTCGAGCGGCCCCGCCCTGTTCTTCCTGCACCTGTTCGAGGAGACCCGCGATGAGGTGTTCCTGGACCTCGCCGAACACGCGCTCCGCCGCGACCTGCGGCACTGCCTGCCGGCGCCGGACGGTTCGCTGCAGGTCAACGAGGGCTGGCGGATCATGCCTCACCTGGCCTCCGGCAGTGCCGGCATCGGCGTGGTGTTGCATCGGCTGCTGAGCCATCGCCCCGACGAGGGGCTGGCCGAGCAGCTGGCCCTCATCAAACGGGCCGCCGAGCCCGAGTTCGTGATCAGCTCCACCCTCTTCAACGGCCGCGCCGGGCTGATCGCCCTCCTGACCGAGACCGGCGGCGACGAGGCGCACCTGCGCCGCCATCTGCACCGGCTGGCCTGGCACGCCATCGGCTACGCCGGTCATCTGGCCTTCCCCGGCGAGCAACTGCTCCGCCTGTCGATGGACCTGGCCAGCGGTGGTGCGGGCGTCCTGCTCGCCATCAACGCCGCGCTCGGCCAGGGTCCCACGCTCCCGTTCCTCAGAGCCTCCTCCCGCAACCATCCACGGGTCAGCTGACCCAGCCACGAAAGGAGAGAACACCATGTCCTACGTCCTCAACCTGCAGTCCGGTCCTGCCGCTGCTCTGGCGTCCGACCTGGACACCACCGCCGCGCTGATCAGCATCGTCAGCGTCTTCGCCTGCTGAAAAGGAGAAATCACCATGTCGTACATCCTCAACCTGCAGTCCCGTCCCACCGCTACTCAGGCCTCTGACCCGACCACCACGGGCGGTCTGATCAGCATCGTCAGCGTCTTCAGCTGCTGACCTAGATGAACAGCGACCGGCAGTGGATCAGCTGCACCGCCCTGACCGTGCTGTCCTGCACGGGCGCGGTGGCGGGGCTGCTGCTGCCGGTCGCGACAGCCGCCGCCGTCGACGATGCCCTCGCGGCCGTCGACGGCGGCGCGTTCCACCGGCTGGCCGCCGTCATCGCCACGCTCGTGGCGGCCAGCCATTTCCTCGCCGCCAGATACCAGGCATCGGGTACGGCGACGCTGCGCCGCACTGCCCTGGCCCACCTCCTCCACCGGGGCCTGCGCCGCCCGTGGCCGGTCGGCGACGCGCTCAGCCGCCTGGCCGTCTCGGCCCCGGACGCCGCTTCCCGACCGCTCACCATTTGCCAGGGGCCTGTCGGCTTTCGTCACCGCGTCCTGCGGGGTGATCGCGCTCGTCCTGATCGATCCATGGCTGGCCGTCGTCTTCGCGTTCGGCACAGCCGTTCCTTCGCCGAGTTCACGATGGCCTGCCAGAACGGCTGCGCCTCGATCTGCGCTCGGCTCACTGACGCCCTGGGCGGCGTCCACACGATCGCGGTCCACGACACCCTCGACCGCGAGACCGGGCGAATCCTGGCACCCTTGCCCGGTCTGCGCACCTCCAGCGCATCGATGTGGACCGCCCAGGGCCACCTGGCCTGGCACGCCGGGCTTCTGGTGGCTTCACCCGGGTCAGCGCGCTGGCCATCGCCGGGCAGGTCCGTAGCCGCCCTTCTCCCGAGCTGCGTCATGCGGGCTGGTGGTCTCTGCGTTCAGGCTGATCTACGTCGAGGGCGCACCGCTCGATTACGCCAGGCTCGTCGTCAGCCCCTCCTGGCCGGGGGTTCCGAGCTTCGGCATCCTGCTCAGGAGTAACACCCCATGGGCCGCCCGCGGGGGCCGCCCGGAGAGGGCCGCCCGGAGAGGGCCGCCCGGAGGAACCATCCGCGGGAACCACTCAGGCAACCGCCCGCGGGAACCACTCGGGGAGCCACCCGCGGGAACCACCCCCGGGAACCGCCCGGGGGAGCTTTTGCCCTGATGGCCGCCCGGGGGAGCTTCTGCTCTGATGGCCGCCGGTGCGCGTCCTTCTTGCCGCGATGATCGCTGCTGTCTACTGGCCACCGGGCGCTGCTGTCTACGGGCCACCGGGCGGGGCTGTCTACCGAGGCCGCTGGGTGGGCCAGGGTGCTTGGGCGCTCCGGCCTGGTGGCGGGGCTCCAGCCGTCCTCGGGGGTGGAGGGGCTATTCATTCAGCTGTTTGGCTAGTCCTTCGGTGTCGGAGATGACCCAGTACTCGGCGAATCGGTTGCCCTCGGCTCGCAGGATGTCGTGTCCGGTGAAGGCCACGCGCTTGCCGCTGTGGGTTCCTGCGAAGGTCCAGCGTGCCGCTACCAGGTCGCCGTTGACTATCGGGCCTACGTCCAGGGTCACCGTGACGTGGTCGAAGGGGGCGTGTCCCTGCTTCAGGGCTCCGATCAGGCCGTCGGGTCCATGGATGTCCATGCCTGGCCAGTGGCCGACGAAGTCATCTGTGACCAGCTCACTGGCTAGGTCGAAGTCGCCGTTCCACAGCTCGAGCAGCCATCTCTTGTACAGGTTTGCCAACATGCGATCCGGTCCTACCCGCTGCACGGGTATTCGCACCTCTGGAGGAGGGTTCAGAGGATTGGGCTGGTGATCTGTGGTGGGCTTGGCTTTGGTTTTCGTCTATCTGGGGGCGCGGTGGGTTGGGTGGGGATTCGGGCTTTAGGGGCTGGTCAGGGTCTTGGGGGTGGTGTCAGTGGGGGTGTCAGAGCGGTGTCACCTTGCCGTCAGTGCGGTCGGCGAATCTAGAGCTCGTCCAGAACACGTCTGGCGCATACAGGAGGAGTACAAGACCATGAGCGTTAACCTCACTGACCAGGACAAGAGCGTTCTGCGTACCGCCGCTTACGGTGCTGTCTCGTTGATGTCGGCTGCTGGGGCTGCCGACTCGCCTCACAAGATCGCTACGCACGGGTCCATTGCTCTGGCTTCGGCTACTGGGCTGATCGGGCATGTGCTTGCTGCCAAGACCAAGGACATCGATCTGAGCGGTAAGACCGTCGCGGATCTGGCTGATCATGTTCTGCCTGCTTTGACGGCCGCTATGGCCGCGCTGAAGGCGCAGGATCTGGCTGAGGCTGAGAACTTCCGTAACGCCGTTGTCGTGGCTATCGACGCGGGTGCGCAGGCTCACAAGGGGCAGCCGAGCCCGGCGTTGATCGACATGGCTCGCAAGATCACCGCGGCTCTCGATGCTGCCTGACGGGGTCGCCTATTGATCTGAGCGCTGCATCGCGGGAGAGGGGCATGATCGCTCGATCCTGGGGTGATGAGGCGGGCCTGAGGGCTGGCCAAGGGCTCCAGAAGCTTCCGGACGCGGACGTCGTGACGCGCTCGGCGTGACGCGCTCGGCGTGACCCGGAAGGCGCGGCCCGGACGTCGCGGCCCGGACGGCGTGATCCGGACGGCGTGATCCGGACGGCGCGGCCCGGACGGCGTGATCCGGAAGGCCCGACCCGGAAGGCCCGACCCGGACGGCGTGATCCGGAAGGCCCGACCCGGACGGCGTGACCCGGACGGCGTGACCCGGACGGCGTGACGTGCTCGGCGTGACCCGGACAGCGTGACGTGCTCGGCGTGACGCGGACGTCCGGCTGGGGTTTTGGGGTGGGAAGGCTGGGTTTGTCGGCTGGGTGGAGGGGTGTTTGGGGCGGGGATGTGTTAGCGTTCTGATTTAGTCAGCCGACTGACTAATGAGGAGGTTTGCCATGATCGCTGTTACTGGGCATCTCTCGGGGTTCCTTGCGGAGCCTCGGGTGGCGACCCTTACTACCCTGCGTGCTGATGGGTCGCCGCATGTGGTGGCTGTGCGGTTCACGTGGGATCAGGGCTCGGGGCTGGCGCGGGTGTTGACCGTGGCTGGGTCGCGTAAGGCTCGGAATCTGGTTGCCGTTCCCGGTGGGCGGGCTGCGTTGTGCCAGGTGGATGGGTTTCGTTGGGTCACGCTTGAGGGGCCTGCAAACGTTCACGGTGATCAGGAACGTGTTGAACGGGCTGCTCGCCATTACACGGAGCGCTACTCGGGGCCCCCGCCCAATCCTGCCGAGCGGGTTGTCATTGAGATTGCTGTCGATCGCATTACTCGGCTCAACGTCTAGGAGGGTTGTCGCGCCCAATCCTGAACGGGGTCAGTTGTGGTGGGTGTGCTCTGTGGCACGCCCTCGTACGACTCGTGGCTGACCTTCAGGTTCGGCGGTCGGCCGGATCGCAGGACTCCATCCCCGAATACCGCCCTGGGCTGATCGCCGGGGCGATTGTGGCCTGGACGGACGTTCATGTGCTCCGGCAGTCTCCGGCCTTGGCCTATCAAAACTGCCCTGCTTATGGAGCGTGCTGAGCACCTTCTGCGGCAGGGGAAACCATCTGAAAATTCCTAAGGAGAAATACATGTCTCGCAAGCTTGTAGCCGCGCAGTTCATCTCGCTCGACGGAGTCGTGGAAGCGCCAGAGGAATGGCACTTTCCCTACTTCAGTGATGAGATGGGCGCTGCCGTTGGTGAGATGCAGGCTGCGGCCGACACGCTGCTGCTGGGCCGGGTGACGTATGAGGCCTTTGCCGCTGTCTGGCCGCATGAGAGCGGTGAGATGGCCGATGCCATCAATGCCATCCACAAGTTGGTCGCCTCCACTGCCCTCACCGAACCCGGCTGGCGGAACGCCAGTGTGATCGAGGGGGACGTCGTGGCCGCGGTCAAGGAGCTCAAGGGGCAGCCTGGTGCGAATATCCACATCAACGGCAGCATCACCCTGACCCAGACGCTGCTGGCGGCTGGGCTCATCGATGAGCTGCGGTTGCTTGTGCACCCGATCGTGCTGGGTGGCGGTCGTCGGCTCTTCTCGGATGGTGTCGGCCAGGTGCCGCTCAAGCTCACCCAGGCGGTCACCTTCGGCACTGGCGTAGTCGACCTCACCTACCAACCGGCCTGAGGCCTGACCTACCAACCGGCCTGAGGCCTGACCTACCAACCGGCCTGAGGCCTGACCTGCCGACCGGGCTGGGGCCTCACTTGCCGACTGGCCTGAGGCCTCACCTTCCCACCGGCCCGGAGGCCTTACCTACCGACTGGCCTGAGGCCTCACCTCCCCACCAGCCCTGAGGTCTTACCTACCGATCGGCCTGAGGCGTGGAACGGGATGGAACGCCCATCGGACGTAGCCCATTGACCGATCCACGAGGAGAACCATGAAGCACCTTACGAAGAAGCTGCTGGTCGCGGTGGCACTGGCTGGTTCCGCTGTGAGCATCGCGGCGCTCCCGGCCGCCGCCTCCGTCGCGGTTCAGGGCGGGGCGCTGTTCGACGGGTTCGGTAAGAGTCTCGACGAGGACGTCGCGCTCGCGAACGCCGAGACCGCGGCCAGGCAGAACGCGCTGCGTCACGGGTTCAGCGAATGCGACGTGTTCGAGTCGACGACGTCCCAGGATGCGCGTACCCACGTGTTCTTCGCGGTGGTCACGGTCCGTTGCGAGGATGTGGCCGCCCTGTAGGGCACCCCCGGCGCGAGCCCACCCGGGTTCGCGCCACACAAAGAACACAAGCCACACAAAGAACGTAACCATGTAAACACAAAGAGTCGTAGGAGCCATAGGAGCCGGAGGCGTAGGAGCCGGAGGCGTAGGAGCCGGAGGCGTAGGAGCCGGAGGCGTAGGAGCCGGAGGCGTAGGAGCCGTAGGAGCCGGAGCCGTAGGAGCCGGAGGCGTAGGAGCCGGAGGCGTAGGAGCCGTAGGAAGCGCGGAGAGGCTAGAGGTCGCTCTCCTGTTCGTCCAAGATGGCCAGCGCCGCCGCCACCGCCGCCGCCTGGTCGCCGCGTTCGATCGCCGCCAGCAGATCCTCGTGGCTGCTCTCCCCCGGCCGGACAGCCCGCTCCAAGCAATGCGCTTCCCGGACGCTTTGACGGATCGACTGGCTGAGGCCTCGGTAAAGATCGCTCAGGACCTGGTTGTGGGCGGCATGTGCGACACGCAAGTGGAAGTCCACGTCGGCGTCCGCGAAGTCATCCAGTTCCCCGGCGCGTGAGGCCGCCAGCCGCCGCTCCCCCGCCGCCCGCAGCCCCGCCAGGTCCTCCTCGGTGCGCTTCGCGGCCGCCAGCCGGGCCGCCACCAGATCGAGGCCGCGCCGTACGTCGATGATGTCCAGTTGCTCGGCGCTCTCCAACCGCCGCGTCAGCGCCACCTCGGACTCGTCGGTCGCCACCACGTAAGTGCCGTCCCCCTGACGGGTCGCCAGGAGCCCCGAGTGGACCAGTACGCGCACGGCTTCACGCACAGAGAGCCTGCTCACGCCCAGTGCGGCGGCGAGCTGGAGCTCTGTGGGGATCTTGTCGCCGACCTGCCAGGCGCCGCTGTGGATCTCCGCGCGCAGCTCTGCGAGCACGCTGTCCACAATCGACGGCTTCGCAACGCTTCGCATCAAGCCCCTTCTCTAAACATCTGATGTCTGATAAGTCTAGGCCCCGTGACTCAGGTGCTCTTCACGAACGTCCTGCCCCACGACCTGCTCGTCGAGAATGGTCGCATTGCCGACCCGCGAACGGCACGTCCCGGGGCCGAGACGGTCGACTGTGGCGGCGGGCTCGCCCTGCCCGCACTGGTCGACGCCCACATCCATCCGGACAAGACCACCTGGGGCCAGCCCTGGCTGAGCCGCGAGCCCGCGAACACCCTGCGCGAGCTCATCGACGGTGACGTGGCGGCCCGCGCGCGGATGACCGCGCCCGTCGCGGAGCGGGCGGGCGCGCTCATGGACCGCGCCGTCGCGGGCGGCGCCCGCGCCTGGCGCGCCCACGTGGACGTGGCTCCGGTCTACGGCCTGGACAACGTCCACGGTGTACGGCAGGCAGCCGACCAACGGCTGGACCTCCTCGACGTGCAGATCGTCGCCTTTCCCCAGCTCGGGCTGCTCAGCCACCCCGGCACGGCGGCCCTGCTGGAGAGGGCGCTCGACGAGGGGGCCGACATCCTCGGCGGGCTCGATCCGATCGGTGTAGACGGCGACCTGCACGGGCATCTCGACCTGCTGTTCGGGCTGGCGGAGGCCAAGGGAGTGCCGCTGGACATCCACCTGCATGACCGGGGTGAGTCCGGTTTGGAGCAGCTTCTGGAGATTGCACGCCGTACAAGACAGACCGGCCTGACGGTCACGGTCAGCCACGTCTTCTGCATAGACAAAGACCTGAAGAGCATGGGCGGGGGGCTGGGGGAGCTGCTGGCCGGGTCTGGCGTCTCGCTCACCACCTGTGCGCTCGGCGCCGACCCGGTCTTGCCGGTGGCCGACCTCACCACGAAAGGCGTGCTCGTAGGGCTCGGATCGGACGGGGTCCGCGACCCATGGACCCCGTTCGGCGACGGCGACATGATCGCCAGAACCCACCTCCTGGCCTACCGCACCGATGCAAGGACAGACGAGGAACTGGCCGCCTGCTGGGCCACGGCGGCGCACGGGGGCGCCGACCTCCTCGGGCTGGAACGTTCCGAGTTGCACCCCGGCGACCCTGCGGACTTCCTCGTCGTGCAAGGCACCTCACCCGCGCAGGTCGTCGTGGACCGCCCGGTCCCCACCCATGTCGTGCGCGGCGGCCGCGTGGTCGCCCGCGACGGACACCTCCTCGAAAGGACCCCCCGATGATCCGCCGAACCCTCCCCCTCGCGGGCCTGGCCCTGGCGCTGACCGCCTGCGCGGGCGCACCACAGCAGCAGCAAGCAGCGCCAACCGCGAAAGCATTGGACCTGAAGTACACGACCCAGGCAGCCGGCAAGGGCCTGGACGAGATCAAGTGGAACCTCCCCTACGAGCCCTCCACCCTGGACGCGGTAAAGGCCTCCAACTACGCCGAGAACACCGCGCTGGCCAACCAGTGCGAGAGCCTGCTCAAGATGACCCCGGAGATGAAGTCCGAGCCGGGCCTCGCCGAGAAGGCCGAGAGCCCCGACCCCACCACCTGGGTCTACACCCTGCGCAAAGGCGTGAAGTTCTGGAACGGCAAGGAGGTCACCGCCGAGGACGCGGCCGCCAGCCTCAACCGCAACCTCGTGCCAGAGAACGGCACTCTGTGGGGCACCTACTACGCCAACGTCGAGTCGATCAAGGCGACCGCCAAGGACCAGATCACGGTCAAGCTCAAGCAGCCCGACGTGCTCTTCAACCAGGCCATGGCCACCCCGGCGGGCGTCGTCATGGAGAAGGCGTTCCTCGACGGCGCGGGCAAGGACGTCGGCACCGCGGCCAAGGGCGTCATGTGCACCGGCCCCTTCAAGCTGGAGAGCTGGAAGAGCGGCGAGTCGATGACCCTCGTCCGCAACGAGGACTACTGGGGCACCAAGGCGAAGTCCGCCAAGCTGCGCTTCAGCTTCATCGCCGACGAGACCACCGCGGTCAACGCGCTCCGGGCGGGCGAGGTGGACGGGCAGTACTTCTACCTGCCGCCCGCCGCCGTCGGCCAGCTCATCGACTCCCCCACCGGCTCGGTCACCCTCGGCCAGTCGCTGGTGTTCTGGGCGCTGCTCGGCGCGGCCAAGGAGGGCCCCTACGCCGACCCGCGCGTGCGTGAGGCGCTGTCGCTGGCCCTCGACCGCGCCGCCATCGCCAAGGTCGTGCTGCAGAACACCTCCCAACCCCAGCGCGCCATGGTCGGCTCGCCGTACTGGACCTATGCCACGGACACCTTCAAGAAGGCCTACGAGGCGCTCCCGGCGGAGAAGCAGGACCTGGCCAGGGCCAAGGAACTGCTCAAGGAGGCCGGTTCGCCGACCGAGCCGATCACCATCGGCGTGCAGGGCAGCTCCGCCGTACACGAGCAGACGGCCAACCTGATCAAGGCCTCGGGCGAGGCGCTCGGGCTCAAGATCGAGCTGAAGGTCGTCCCCGTCGACCAGTACGGCAACCTCTACGGCTCCGACCCCAAGGGCCGCGAGGGCATCGACGCCTTCTTCTCCACCTGGTACGGCAACCTGCCCGACCCGCTCGACGTCTACTCCGTCTTCGCCAACGGCGCCCGCACCAACTTCAACAACTTCCAGGGCGTCGACGCCGACCTGTCCAAGGCCCGCGCCGAGTACGACGACGAGGCCCGCGCCAAGCTGATCACCGGCATCCAGGAGAAGGTCACCCGCGGGGTGGCGTGGACGCCGATGACCAACCTCTCGGTCGTCCTGTACATGAACGACAAGATCACCGGCGCGGTGCCCTCCTTCGCCTTCCTCTACGCGCCGTGGGCCACGGAGCTGGGCGCCAAGTGAGGTTCCTCGCCAAGCGGCTGGCAGGGCTGGCGACAGTCCTGCTGGTCGCCTCCTTCTCCGTGTACGGCCTGCTGTACCTGGTGCCGGGCGGCCCCCTCGGGGTGCTGCTCGGACCCCGCACCCCCAGCCCGGAGGTGGTCGCGGCGATCAAGCGGGAATGGCGGCTGGACCAGCCCTTCCTGGTGCGCTACTGGCTGTGGCTGACCGACGCGCTCGGCGGCGACCTGGGCCGCTCGATCGTCTACAAGAGCGAGGTCTCCTCGCTCATCGGCTCCCGCATCACCACCACCGCGCTGCTCGTCGCCTACGCGATCACCCTCATCGTGCTCGGCGGCGTGCTGGCCGGGACGGTGGCCGCGCTGCGCGGCGGGTGGGTGGACACGCTCGTCTCCGGGCTGTCCTCCGCGGCGCTGGCCGTACCCGCCTTCGTCGTCGGCGTGGTGCTGGTGATCGTCTTCGCGCTCTCGCTGGGCTGGTTCCCCGTCTTCGGACCTGGCGACGGCTTCGGCGACCGGATCTACCACCTCACCCTGCCCGCGATCACGCTGGCCATGGGCGTCGGCGGCTACCTGGCCCGCATCACCAGGACCTCGGTCGGCGGCGAGCTGCGCAGCGAGCACGTGGAGACGGCGCGCAGCCGCGGCCTCGGCGAGGGCTCGATCGTCCGCAGGCACGTGCTGCGCAACGCCGCCATCCCCGTGGTCACCGTGACCGGCGTCAACGTCGCCGGGCTCATCGCCTCCTCGGTGGTGGTGGAGAACATCTTCGCGCTGGACGGTCTGGGCTCCCTGTTCGTCCGCGCCATCCTCCAGCGCGACTTCGCGATCGTCCAGGGCGTGGTCCTGGTCCTCGTGACCGCCTTCGTCCTCGTCAATCTCCTGGTGGACCTGTGCTGCAAAGCTCTCGACCCGCGCCTCTCGCTCTGAAGGGCTTCCTGCTGGTGCTGGTGGCCGCGACCATCCTGGCCCCGGTCGTGGCCCCGTACGATCCCGACCTGCCCGACCTGATGAACGCCCTTGGCGGGAGTACGGCGGCGCACCCGCTCGGCGGCGACGCCCTGGGCCGCGACGTGCTGTCCAGGCTCCTGTACGGCGGGCGGACCACGCTGCTCGGCCCCGTCCTGATCATCGCGGTCTCCACCGTCCTCGGCACCGCCCTGGCGATCACCGCGGCCTGGTGGGGCGGCAAGGTGGACGCCGTCGTCTCCCGCGTGCTCGAAGTGCTCTTCTCGGTGCCCGGCATCGTCTTCGCCCTGGTCACCGTGGCCGTCCTCGGCCCTGGCATCCCGGGTGTCGTCACCGGCCTGGCCATCGCGTACACCCCTTATGTGGCCCGCGTGGTCAGGAGCGCCGCGTTGCGCGAGCGCAACCTGCCCTACATCGCGGCCGCCTGGGTGCAGGGCCGTTCCGGCTGGGCGATCGGCACCCGGCACCTGCTGCCCAACCTGCGCCCGCTGATCATCGCCCAGTCCGTCTCCGGGCTCGGCTTCGCCATGGTCGACCTGGCGGCCATCTCCTTCCTCGGGCTCGGCGTGCAGCCGCCGGAGGCCGACTGGGGGCTGATGGTCAAGAGCGGCCTCGACAGCGCCATGCGCGGCAACCCGATGGAGGCGCTGGGCGCCGGCGTCCTCATCGCCCTCGTCGTCGCCTCGGTCAACGTGCTGGGCGACCGGCTGGGAAGGCAGTCATGACCCTGCTGTCCATCACCGACCTCAACCTCTCCCTGGGCGGGAAGACCCTCGTGGAGGAGGTCTCCCTGACCATCGCCCCCGGCGAGACCCTCGGGCTGGTGGGCGAGTCCGGCTCGGGCAAGTCGATGACCGCCCGCGCCGTCATCGGCCTCACCCCGCCCGGCGCCCGCCTGCGGGGCTCGATCCAGTTCGGCGGTGAGGAGATCCTCGGCCTGCGCGGCAAAGCGCTGAGAGCGCTGCGCGCGAGGAAGGTCGCGATGATCTTCCAGGACCCGCGGGCGCACATCAACCCGGTGCGCGGGATCGGCGACTTCCTCACCGAGGCCATGATCGCCAATCTCGGCATGACGGCGAGGGCGGCAGCGGCGCGAGCCGTACAGCTCATGAAAGAGGTCGGCATCGCGGACGGCGAGCGGCGGATGCGGCAGTATCCGCACGAGCTCTCCGGCGGCCTGCTGCAGCGCGTCATGATCGCCTCGGTGCTGGCCGTGGAGCCCGAGCTGATCCTCGCCGACGAGCCGACGACCGCCCTCGACGTGACCACCCAGTCGGAGGTCATGGCCATCCTCGACGAGGCCAGGCGCGAGCGCGGCACGGCCATGCTGCTGATCACCCACGACCTGGAGCTGGCGGCGGCGACCTGCGACCGGCTGGCCGTCATGTACGCGGGGCGGATCGTGGAGCGCTACACGGACACCCCGCGCCACCCCTACACCATCGGGCTGCTGAGGTCGCGGCCCGAGCTGTTCGACCGGCCGGAACGGCTGCACGTCATCCCCGGCCGCCCGGTGGCGGCGTTCGAGGCCGACGAGGGTTGCGCCTTCGCGCCGCGCTGCCCGCACAGCGGGCCGGTCTGCCTGGGGGCCCGGCCGCCGCTGGCCGACGACGTGGCCTGCGTACGCGTGGAGGAGCTGGCATGATCGAGGTCAACGATGTGCGCAAGGTCTTCGGCACCGCGGTCGCCGTCGACGGGGTCTCCTTCGAGGTGTCCGAGGGCGAGTCGTTCGCGGTGGTGGGCGAGTCCGGCTCGGGCAAGACCACCGTGGCCCGCATGCTGCTGGGGCTGGAGACGCCGACCAGCGGAACGATCGCCGTCTGCGGACGGGTCAGGACCGCCGGGCGACCGTCGGGCGCCGAGCGCCGGAGGCGGGCCAGGGAGATCCAGATCGTCTTCCAGGACCCCTACTCCTCGCTCGACCGGCTCCAGAAGATCGGCGACGTCATCTCCACCAGCCTGTCGCTGCATTTCCCGCTGACGGGAGCCGAGCTGCGCAGCCGTACCCTCGAACTCCTCGAATCGGTCGGCCTGGCAGAACGGCACGCCTCGATGGTGCCCGCACAGCTGTCCGGCGGGCAGCGGCAGCGGGTGGCCATCGCCAGGGCCATCGCCGTGGAGCCGCGCGTGCTGGTGCTGGACGAGGCGGTCGCCGCGCTGGACGTCTCCATCCAGGCGCAGATCCTCAACCTCCTCGCCGACCTGCGCGAGCGGACCGGGATGAGCTATGTGTTCATCTCGCACGACCTGGCCGTGGTCAACCAGATCAGCGACACCGCCATCGTCATGCACCAGGGCCGGGTCGTGGAGCGTGGGCGTACCGCCGACCTGCTGCGTGAGCCCGAGGAGGACTACACCAAGGCGCTGCTGGCCGCCGTGCCCCGACCCGGCTGGAAGCCGTCCCGCCGGAGCAGCTGAATGGGGTCGTTCCGTAATCGCCGTTTCACGTTGTTGTGGCTGTCCAATCTGTTCTTCTTCGGCGGCGCCTGGAGCCAGACGCTCGTGCTGGGCTGGCTCGTCTACGAGACGACCAGGTCGGAGTTCCTCGTCGCCGTCTACACCGCCATCAGGCTCGCGCCATTGCTGCTGGGACCGCTCGCCGGTGCGATCGCCGACCGGTACGACCGCACCCGGCTGCTGACCCTCGCCTGCGGATGGGCGCTCGCCGCGACCGGGGCCGTGGCCGCGCTGGCCACGCTCGACCTGCTGCCCTACTGGGCGATCGTGGCCGGTGGCCTGGCGCTCGGCATCGCCCAGTCGCCCTCGCAGCCCGCCCGCTCCTCCCTCGTGCTCGACCTCGTCGGCCGCGAGAACCTCAGCAACGCCAACGCGCTGAACTCGATGGCCATGAACGCGACCCAGGTGGTCGGGCCGGCGGCCGGCGGGGCGCTGATCTCCGCCGCCGGCGCGCCTGCCGCGCTGTGGATCTCCATGAGCTGGTTCGCGCTCTCGCTCGTACTACTCCTGCCGTTGCGCGGCCAGGCTTCGGCGACGTCCGACACGCCGGTCTTCGCGATGATCTCGGGTGGATTCCGGGCCATCGCCAGCAACCGGCTGGCGGTCGCCATCCTCCTGGTCACCCTCGCGGCGAACGTCCTGGTGTGGCCGATCTACCAGTCGTTCATGCCGGTCTTCGCGCACGAGTCGCTCGGGCTCGACGCCGCCGGACTCGGTGCGCTGCTGACCAGTTGCGGGGTGGGCGGGCTGGTGCGCTCGCTGATCATCGCGGGGCTCGGCGACTTCCGCTTCAAGGGCGGCCTGTTCGTCGTGGGCACGGTCGCGATGGGGGTGCTGTGGGCGCTGTTCGCCGTCACCGACCACGCCGGGGCCGCCTACGTGATCATCGGCGTCATCGGGCTGGCGACGGCTGCCTTCGGCGTCCTCCAGACGACGCTGCTGCTGACGGCCACCGAGCCCGCGTTGCACGGGCGGGCGCTGGGGGTCCAGGAGCTCGCGATCGGCGTGATGCCGCTGGCCGCCCTGGCCCTCGGCGCCATCGCCCAGGCCGTGGGGGTGGCGGTCACCACGCTGTGCGCGGGGTTGCTGCTGGCCGCCGTCCTGGTGGTGCTGGCCGTACGGGTGCCCGAGCTACTCCGGTACGGCTGAGCCGTGCAGCGCGGTCCGCAGGACGTCGACGGCCTGGGCCATGGCCGCGCTGGTCGCCGCGGTGGCGCGGACGGGGTTGAGCATCATGAAGTCGTGCAGCGTCCCGTTGTAGCGCACGCTGGACGTCTCCACCCCTGCCGCGATCAGCTTGCGCGCGTACGCCTCGCCCTCGTCGCGCAGCACGTCGTTCTCGTCCACGATGACGAACGCGGGTGGCAGCCCTTGGAGGTCGGCGAGCGAGGCGCGCAGCGGCGAGGCGGTGATCTCGGCGCGCTGGGCGGGGCCGGTCGTGTAGGCGTCCCAGAACCAGGCCATCGCCTTGGCCGTGAGGTACGGCCCGTCGGCGAACTCGCGGTAGCTGTCGGTGTCCTGGCCCGCGTCGGTGACCGGGTAGTACAGGGACTGGTGAACGAACCTGACGTCGCCGCGCCGCTTGGCCAGGAGGGTGAGGGCCGCGGTCATGTTGCCGCCGACCGAGTCACCGGCGACGGCCAGGCGGGAGGCGTCCAGCCCCTCCTCGGCGCCGTGCTTGGTGATCCACTGGGCGGTGGCGTAGGCCTGCTCGATCGCGACCGGGTAGCGGGCCTCCGGCGAGCGGTCGTACTCGACGAAGACGACGGCGGCACCCGCGCCGACGGCCAGCTCGCGGACGAGCCGGTCGTGGGTGTCCGCGTTCCCGATGACCCACCCGCCGCCGTGGACGTAGAGGACGGCGGGGAGCGTGCCCGTCGAGCTCTTCGGCTTGACGATCCGTACCCGCACGTTGCCGACCTCGGCGGGGACGACGATCCACCTGTCGTCGACGTCCGGCTTGGCGATCGGGGCTGCCTGCAGGTCGTCGAGCACCTTGCGTGCGCCCGCCGGACCGAGCTCGTACAGGAAGGGCGGCTTGGAGGTGGCCTCGGCCAGCTCCCATGCGGCGGGTTCAAGGATGTGCATGATGTGCCTTCTCTCGAAAAGTGGGACCGGCGCCGACGGCCATCAGGGCCTGCGCCTGGGCCTTGAGCGCGAACATGGTCCGGGTGGCGTCGGCGAGCTGCTTCTGCTCGCCGTTGAAGGTCTGCTCCAGTTGGTGCAGGAGAGTGCTGTAGGTCCTGTCGAACAGGTCCTGAGCAGCGCGTACGGCGGTGCCGGGCGCGGCGGGCCGCGGGTTGGGCGCCATCGGGAGCACCCCGGCCGGATCCACCACGATCGGCTCCCCCGTGGGACCGGACTGCGGGGTGTCGCCCCGCTGGTAGCGGCGGCCCAGCTTGAGCTCCAGGAAGCGGTAGTAGTGGGCGACCTGGTCCTCGTCGCCGTCCCAGACCTCGCTGCGGGCCGTGCCCTCACCCTGCTCGACGATCTCCTCCAGCGCGCCGAGCGCGGACTCCAGATCCACCACGGCGAACAGCGACCCGCCGGTGTGGCGGAAGTGGGCGCCGTTCACCTGCCTGGCCGGGTCGCCGCAGAAGACCGCCTTCTCGCCGAGCGTGTCGCACAGGTGGCGGACGCCCTGCTCGATGGCGGCGTAGAACTGGCCGATGGTCTCGTAACCGTCGTCCTCCGGCGGGGCGCTCGGCTCCGCCGGGCGTTCCAGGCGCAGGAACATCTCCAGCGCCTCGGGGCCGAACGGGAGCAGCGCGACCTCCAGCTCGCCGTGCGGCAACCGACGGGGGTGCGGCGGGGGCATCTCCAGGCGCGGGGCGCCGCCGACGGCGTTGAGCAGGTTCGCCGCCAGCGCCAGGTGCAGCATCTCCTCCACGAAGACGCTGCTCACCACCTCGACGGCGACCGGGTTCTTCGCGGGATCCAGCGAGTACAACGCCGTGAGATACGGCGGCAGTGTGGCGTGCTCCAACTCGACCGCCCACTGCAGGTGCTCGCGGAGACCGTCGAGGGTGTCGATCATCATCCGTCCTCTTCCACTAGCGTGAACATCGGCTTCCCCGGCTCGCACAGCGTGGTGACCGTGAACCGGAGCGGGATGTCGTCGCGGTTGTTGCCGTCCTGGTAGTGGATGACGTCGCCACCCGGCTCCCAGAACGCCTCGCCCGCGGGGGTGAACGGAGGCTGCGCCTCCTGCAGCACGGTCAGCGCCGTCTGCCATGCGGTCGATCGCGGCTTGTCCATCACTGGGCGTCGAGCCACTGGCGGTAGGTGACGGTGCCGAGCTGCGCGCCCTCGCCGGGCACCAGCGACCGCTCGCCCAGCACGCTGCCGAAGTAACGCGCCTGCGGGTCGGTGAGGACCTCGCGGGTGTCGCCCCACGCGGCCAGCGCCTTGCGGAAGAACTCATCCATCCTGTACTGCATCGGTCCCGCGATCTCGATCCGGCCGTTCAGCGGCTGCCCCACCGCGGCCCTGCCGACCGCCTGTGCCACATCGTCGCCCGCGATCGGCTGGAACAGCACCGGCGCGACGTGCACCTGCCCGTCCGCCGTCGCCTCGTCGGCGATGCCCCGGACGAACTCGTAGAACTGCGTCGAGTGCACCAGCGAGAACGGCACGCCCGACCGCTCGATCAGCTGCTCCTGCGCGATCTTCGCCGCGAAGTAGCCGTTCTCCGGCATCCGCTCGGTGCCCACGATCGACACCGCGACGTGGTGCCCCACACCGGCTGCCGCCTCGGCAGCCAGCAGGTTGCCGGTGGAGGTCTGGAAGAACTCCATGACGGCCGCGCGCTCGAACGAGGGCGAGTTCGACACGTCGATCACCACCTGGGCGCCCTCCAGCACCCCGGCCAGCCCCTCGCCGGTCAGCGTGTTGACGCCGGTGTTCGGCGACGCGGCCACGGCCTCGTGCCCGTGCTCGCCGAGCTTGGTCACGAGCTTCGACCCGATGAGCCCGGTCCCGCCAATCACCACGATCTTCATTACGGTCCCCTTCTGTCTGCCCGGGGCGCCTCGTGCGTCCCGGTCGTCAGCTAAGACCGGACAGCCTTCCGACTTGTGACAGCACGATCCTGGTGAGTTCGACGCGCGAGCCGATCCCGAGCTTGCAGAAGGCGTGCCCCAGGTGGGTGCCGACCGTGTGCGGCGACAGGAAGAGCCGGTCGGCGACCTGCTTGTTGGTGGCGCCGCCCGCGACGAGCCTGACGATCCGCAGCTCGGACTCGGTGAGGCCGTCCCAGCCCGGGGTGGAGCGGGGGCGGCGATCGCCCATACCCTTGAGCCGGTCGCGCACGCGGGCGGCGTCGTGCCCTGCCTCCGCCTGCTCGTAGAGCCGCAGCGCGGTGTCCAGGTGGGCGACCGTGCTGGTGCTCGGCGGGGTCCACGGGACGGCCACGGTCCGCGGACAGGCGTTCGTGCGCGCGCCGGACGTCGACCTGTACATCAAGCAGGCCAGCTTCCCCAAGGTGTTCGCGGCCGACCTGCCGCTGTCCCAGGCCCGCAGGACGGCCGCAGAGCAGCGTCCCTTCGGCGTGGCCGCCTTCTCCGGCACGTCCCGACTCTCCGGCGTGGAAGAAGATCCCGTCCTGGGCGATGATCACCACCTAGGACAGGGCCATCGACCCCGAAGGGCAGCGGTGGACGGCCAAGCGCGCCAAGGCGCACGTCATCGAGGTGAAGTCGTCGCAGGCCATCTCGGTCAGCCACCCGGCCGCAGTCGCCGACACCATCGTCGACGCGGACCGCGGCACCCGCTGACGCCAGAAGGGGCCGGCCTGCGAGGGACGGGCCGGTCCGCCGGCCTCCGACACCGAGATGGCGATCATGAACTGGATGGAGCGCGGCGCCTGCCGCGACAGCGATCCGGAGCTCTTCTTCCCCTTGACCTGGGAGACCCACCCCACGCTCGCCCGGCGGATCTGCCGGGACTGCCCCGTGCGCGTGCAGTGCCTGACCTGGGCTGTGGACACGGGCGAGCCGGACGAGGTGTGGGGTGGCACCACCCCGGCAGAACGGCGCCGCATCCGCTCCGGGTGAGGCCTTCAGTGCCATCGCTGGAGCTTGTCGGGGTTGAGGATGATCCATACGGCCGTGACCTCGGCCCCGGCCACGCTCACGCTGACCACGGCCACGGCCCTGCCCGCCCGCCGCAGCACGAGCCCGGCCCTGCCGTTGACGGAACGCAGGCCCGCCTCGGTGCCGGGCAGCAGCGCCGTGAGGAACCGGGCCACCGCGTCCGCGCCGTGGATCGGCCGCTCGGCGACGCGGATCTTGCCGCCGCCGTCGCTCACGGCGATCGCGTCGAGGGCCAGCACCTCGCGCAGCGCCTCGGCGTCGCCCGCCCGGCAGGCCGCTGCGAACAGGCGGGCCACCCGGTCGTGCCTGGCCAGCATCGCCTGGCCGTACCCGGCCTGGTGCGTGGTCGGCACGGACCAGGTGTGGGACGCGGGGGCGGCGGGCACCCGGGTGGGGTCGGCGAGGAACGCCAGGCCGACGCCGCTCGCGGTCCGTGCCAGCCAGTCCAGGGGCGTCGCGATGGCGGCGCGTTCCGCCTCGCCCAGGGCGTACCAGCGGCGGTAGGTCTCCTGGACGACGTGGTCGGCAGCGGTGTCCGAGCCGACCATCCGCAGGGCGAGGTCGAGCAGGTGCTGCCGCTCGTCGAGCAGTTCCGCCAGCGAGGTCATGGTCTGCCGCCTCCTTCGGTGTCGGCAGACAAGACCGGACGGCCGCGTGACCGCTCGAAGGCCGCGATCTTGGCCGGGTTGAGAATCCACAGCAGGTGGTGGATCCCCGCCGTGGAGGCCTCGACGGTGAGCAGGGCGATCCCGTCGCCGTCCCGGCTGACGAGCACGCCCGGGTGACCGTTCACCTCGACCCACGTGAGGGTGGTGCCCGGCCAGAACCTGGGCCCGAACGCGACCACGAACCTCGCCACCCGAGCGGCGCCCAGCACGGGGAACTTCGCCGAGCCTCTGAGGCCGTCGCCGTCCGAGGAGCTGACGACGTCGGCGGCGAAGAGCTTCTCCAGCGCGCCGACGTTCCCCGTCCGCGCGGCGTCGAGGAAGGTCGTCAGCAGGCGCCGGTGCGCGAGCCGGTCGATGGGCTCGCGCCGCTCCGCGGTCAGCCGCCTGCGTGCGCGGGTCACGATCTGCCTGACGTTGACCACGCTGAGCCGCAGGATCTCCGCTATTTCGCGGTAGGGGTAGTCGAAGGCCTCGCGCAGGACGTAGGCGGCGCGCTCTGTGGGGTTGAGCCGCTCCAGGAGCAGCAGGAAGGCCAGTTCGAGCGCTTCGCCGCGCTCGGCGCCGACGGTGGGATCGACGCTGGTGTCGACGGGTTCCGGCAGCCAGGGGCCGATGTAGGACTCGCGCCGCACCCGCGCGGACTGGGCCACGTTGATGGCCAGCCGGGTGGTGACGACCGCCAGGAAGGCGGGCGGGTCCTCGACGGATTCACGGTCGGCGTCCTGCCAGCGCAGCCACACCTCCTGGACGACGTCCTCGGCCTCGGCCGCGCTGCCCAGCATCCGGTAGGCGATGCCGAACAGGCGCGGCCTCAGCTCGCAGAAGACCCCCAGGGACTCCGCGTTCATGCTCCCCTGGCGGCGTCGAGGATGACCGCCGTCACCGCGTCAGGCTGGGCGGCCGCGACCGCGTGCGAGGCGCCGGGGACCTCCCGGGTGCCGCGCGAGCCGGCGCGCTCGGCCATGAAGCGCAGCGTGGCGGCAGGGATGTTGCGGTCCTGGTCACCGTGCACGAACCAGGACGGTACGGCACGCCAGGCCGCCTCGCCGACGAGAGCGTCGGACAGCGCCCGCTCGGTCACCGGCCGCTGGGTCGCGGCCATCAGCGCCGCCTCCTCCGCGTCGAGGTCGGCGCAGAACTGGTGGTGGAACTTCGCCGGATCGATGCGGAACTCGTTGCCGCCCGAGGCCACCGGGTAGGCCTGCAGCGCCTGGCCGAGCGTGCTGCCCTCGAACTTGCCCGACAGCAGCAGCGCGCTCTCGCCCGGCTCGGGGGCGAACGCGGCGACGTACACCAGGGCGCGCACGGCCGGGTTGCCCGCAGCCGCCCGGGTGATCACCATGCCGCCGTAGGAGTGGCCGACCAGGACCACGGGGCCGCCGAGTCCGGCGATCACGTCGCGCAGGTAGGTCGCGTCCTCCTCGACGCTCCGCAGCGGGTTCGCCACGGCGACCGCGGTGAGCTGGTTGGCGTGCAGGCGCCGGACGACGCGGTTCCAGCTCGCCGACTCGGCGAAGGCACCGTGGACCAGGACGATGTTCATCGGGGTTCCTTTCCGTTCTCCAGCACCTCGACCGCGTCGCGTAGCACCCGCAGGCCGATCTCCTCACGCTCGACGTCCGTCGGGTCGTAGAGCCATTCGGTGACGGGCAGGTTCAACTCCTCTTCCGGGTGGCTGGCCTCGGCCATGCTCAGCTCCTCCTCGACCTCGACGCGGAGCTCGTCCAGGAACTCGTTCTCGCTCATGTCTCCTCCAATTGACGTAGCTAAGACCGGGCAGCCGCCGCACTTGTGACACCCGCTACTCGACGAGCTTTCCCGCGGTCGAGACCTCGCGCATGAGCGCCGCGATCTCGGCGGGGATCGGCGGGATGGGCTCCGCCTCCACCGCTCCGGGCCCCGACCAGACGAAGTTGACCTGCAGCGCGGGGTCGAGCTCTGGGTAGTCGGAGCGGTTGTGGCACCCTCGGGTCTCGCGCCGCTCGATCGCGGTCTCGATGGTCGCGCGCGCGGCCAGCGCCGCCGACTTCAGGTCGAAGGCGTGCGCCAGGTCCTGGTATCCGGCGATGTCCGGGTGCACGCCGACCGCGCGGATGCGCTCCTCGACCGCTGCCAGCTCGGCCAGGCCCTTGCGCAGCCCGGCCTCGTCGCGGACCACGCCCGCGTGCTCGGTCATGATGTCGCGCACCGCCCGCTGCAGCGCGCGCACGTTCTCCGGGCCGTCGGCGGCGAGCAGCTCGTCCACCTCGGCGCGCGCCTCGTCGAGCGCCTCCGCCGAGCGGCGCTGGGCGTCGAGGCCCGCCGAGTACTCGGCCGCCGCCTGCCCGACGATGCGGCCGAAGACGAGCAGCTCGATGAGGGAGTTGCCGCCCAGGCGGTTGGCGCCGTGCAGGCCGCTGGCCGCCTCTCCGATCGCGTACAGCCCGTCGACGCCGGTGCCGTGGTCCTCAGGACGCACCCAGACGCCGCCCATCGAGTAGTGAGCGGTCGGCGCGATCTCGATCGGTTCCCTGGTGATGTCGAGCATCTGCAGCTCCATGAGCGTCTGGTAGACGCGCGGCAGCCGCTTCATGATCGTATCGGTGGGGAGGTGCGAGACGTCCAGCCACACGCCGCCGTTCTGGGTCCCGCGCCCCTCCTTGATCTCCGTGTACGCGGCCAGCGCGACCCGGTCGCGGGTGGACAGCTCCATGCGCTCTGGGTCGTAGCGCGCCATGAACCGCTCGCCGAGCTGGTTACGCAGGATCCCGCCCTCACCGCGCGCCGCCTCCGAGACGAGGGTCCCCGCCGCGTTCTCCGGCGCGATGAGGCCGGACGGGTGGAACTGCACGAGCTCGGGGTCGCGGATCCGGCAACCGGCCAGTACGGCGAGGCGGAACGAGTCGCCGGTGTTCTCGTCCCTGCGCGAGGAGGTGCGCCGCCAGATCCTGGTGTGTCCCCCTGCGGCGAGGATCACCGCGTCGGCGTGGATGACGTAGCGGGTGCCGTCGGTGAGGTCGAACCCGTAGGCGCCGAAGACCGCGTTGTCGCGGACGAGGAGCCGGGTGATGTACACCGAGTCGAGGATGGGCACGTCGAGCTGGTTCGCCCGGTCGATCAGGGTCCGCTGGATCTCCAGGCCGGTGTAGTCACCGGCGTAGGCGGTGCGCCGGTAGGTGTGCGCGCCGAAGAACCGCTGGGAGATCCGCCCGTCCTGCTCGCGCGCGAACGGCATGCCGTACCTCTGGAGGTCCTCGATGCCCCGCGCGGCTCCCTCGGTGACGATCCGCACGGTCTCCGGGTTGGCCAGGAGGTAGCTCTCCTTGAGGGTGTCTGCGGCGTGCTGCTGCCAGGAGTCCTCCGGGTCCATCGTGGCGAGCGCCGCGTTGATGCCACCGGCGGCGAGGGAGGTGTGCGCGTCCGTCTTCGGCCGCTTGCCGACCGCGAGGACGTCGACACCGCGCTCGGCGAGCTCGATGGCGGCTCTCAGACCGGCCCCTCCGGTCCCGATGACCAGGACAGATGTCGCAATCCTTTGCATGACTCTCCTCAGGCCGCGCCGATTTATCGATCCAGAAATATGACTGGACGGCGGCCGGATTTGTGACATTTCAGATCGTGATGCTGGCCACAGCCTTGGCTATCGTGCAATTGACGGGGAGGTATCCGTGTTGCGACGTGTGCTGGCCGCGCTGTTGCTGTTGTCCACCGGCTGTACCGGGGTGTCCGTCGCGACGAGCCCGCAGCCTCTGCCCACCACGGACTGCTCGTCCCTGCGGTCCGGCGAGCACAGCCTCACCTTCGCCGGGAAGGAACGCCGCTTCCTGCTGTCGGTGCCGAAGGGCAAGGGGCCGCACCCGGTCCTGCTGAACCTGCACGGCCTGGGTTCCAACGCCGACCAGCAGGCCGCCTACAGCGGGCTGCCCCAGGCCGGACGCGAGCGCGGCTACGTCGTGGCCACCCCGCAGTCGGACCCCGACGCGTTCGGCTGGGGGCTGCCCGGGTTGGCCGGGCCCGACGACGCCGGGTTCCTCGCCGCGCTGCTGGACCTACTGGAGCGGCGGTTGTGCGTGGACAAACGACGGGAGTTCGCCGCTGGCATGTCGATGGGGGCGGGAATGTCCACCGGGCTGATCTGCGGCCTGCGCGGGCGGCTGGCCGGGGTGGCGCCGGTGGCGGGCATCAACATCGTGACCGCCTGCGACAAGCCCGAGCCGACCACGATCGTGGCCTTCCACGGCACAGCCGACACGGTCGTGCCGTACAAGGGCGGGCATCCGTTCGCCGGGCGGTCGGGCAGGCTGAGCGAGCTCGGGCAGCTGATCACGCTGGCGCCGGTGGTGGACAGCGTGCGGGCCTGGGCGGGCGGCTTCGGCTGCGGCAAAACGCGGACCCGCGGGGAGCTGCGGGAGTGGACCGGGTGCGCGGAGGGCGTCGTGGTGCGGCTCTACACGCTCAAGGGCGGCGGCCACACCTGGCCTGGCGCGAGACCGGTCGCGCGCCTGGGACCCACCGATCCGCTACCGGCCACCAAGCTGATCCTGGACGCCTTCGACGCCGTCCGCTGACCGTATATCGTGTGCTGTCGGCGTGTTGGAGGAATGTGGACGGCGCGAACTGGTCTCGGTGGGACACCGTCCGCGCCCATCGCCGGGTCCTCGCGGTCGCGCGGAACGTGACCTCCGCCGGTCGGCTGCTGGACGTGCTGCCGGTATTCGGTTCCGATCCGCGCGTCCAGACGGTGTTCACGACGGTTGACGGGTCGGCCTTCAACGACGGGCTCGACGACTACCTGTCCGACGTCCAGGCGCGGGTGGTGCCGTGGGGCCTGGCCGTACGGACCGAGTTCGACCTGGCGCTGTCGGCCACCGCCAACGGCGACCTGCACGAGCTGCGCGCCCCGGTGCTGCTCATGCCGCACGGAGCGGGGCACAACAGGCTGCTGCGTACCGCTGACGGGTACAGCGCGGAGGTGTCCGGGCTGGCCAGGAGCCAGCTCCTGCGCGACGGCAAGGTGGTGCCCGCGGCCATCGCGCTGTCCCACGAGGAGCAGCTCGCCAGGCTGGAACGCTACTGCCCCGAGGCGCTGCCGTTCGCGGTGGTGACCGGTGATCCCTGCTTCGACCGCCTCGTGGCCAACCTTCCCCGCCGCGAGCGTTACCGGCGTGCGCTCGGTGTTCCTGAGGGGGGACGGCTGGTGCTGGTCAGCTCGACGTGGGGTGAGCACTCCCTGTTCGGGGACAGCTCGCTGATCTCCCGGCTGGTGAGCGACCTGCCGCTGGACGAGTACCGCGTGGTCGTGGCCGCGCACCCAAACGTCTGGAAAGGGTACGGCGGGCTGCAGGTGCGCCTCTGGCTCGCCGAGGCGCGGGCGGCCGGGCTGATGCTGGTTCCGCCCGAGCGCGGGTGGCAGGCCGCGTTGGTCGCGGCCGACGTGGTGGTCGGCGACCACGGCTCGGTCACCTTCTACGGCGCCGCGCTGGACCGGCCGACGCTGCTGGCCTCCTCCGGCGGGGAGTTCGCCGAGCTCGACCCGCTCTCCCCGACGGCCGAGCTGTGCCGCCTCCTGCCGAGGGTGGATCGGCTGCGCCCGCTGCGCGAGCAGGTGGAGGGGGTCGTGGCCGCGCATCGGCCCGGGGCGTACGCACAAGTGACCGAACGCACTTTGGGAGAAGTCGGACGCTCCTCCGAGCTGCTGCGCCGTACCGCGTATCGGCTGATGGACCTGCCCTGCCCGTCCGGGCCTGCCGTACCGGCTGCGGTGCCCTCGCCGGTGGGCGAGCGGGCCGAGGTCACGGCGTTCCTGGTGCAGACCGAGGTCGAGCCCGGTGCGCGGCAGGTGGTGGTGCGCCGTTTCCCGGCGACCGCGAAGATCCCCGCCGGGGAGCCCGATCCGCATCTGGTGGTCGACGTCGAGGAGCTGGACCGCCGCCTGCTGGAGAGCGCCGATGTGATCATCGGGTCCGGCGAGCCACAGGAGATCCTGAGCCGCTACCCCGGCTGCGCCGCCGCCGCGCTGGTCACCGGGTCGCGGGCACGGGTGACGTTGCGCGACGGCCGCGTAGTCACCGTAACGGGAAGTGGCGTGGATCCGGCCTGCCTGCCTTCCGTGGTGTACGGCTGGCTGGCGGTCGGCCTTCCGTTTCCCGAGGAGCTCGTGGTCAGAGCCGGTGCGGGAGAAACCTGCGTTGACGTCGCTTAGGCGAGGCGCGTGCAGGGCGTCGGCCGGGCAGATCGGCTCCATTACCTTCGGGCAGCAGTAACCGCCACAACCGCGCCCCCGAGGAACCAGACCGCCTGGAGGGCGATCTTGGCTGTGCCGTGGAGGGGGTAGGTGGCTTGGGGCGCGCAGAAGGCGCCCCAGATCCCGGCGAAGACCGCGAGCCCGCCGACGATCGTGGCGATCCGTCGCGGCCAGGTGGAGCGGGTCCAACCCCAGTAGACGACGGCGGCGTAAACGGCCATTTCGGCGGCGAACCAGATCAGGTCGACAATCGTCAGCACGGTCAGCTCCACAGGGCGGCGGCCAGGATCAATTCATAGCGTGAATGATACTTAGAGATTACCATTCAGGCTGTGAATGATGTCAAGTGGAGCTCGCGTTCAGGCCATCGCGGGGGTGCGGGTCAGCTCGGTCACGTGGTCGATGTAGGCGGTCGGCAGGGCGGCCAGTGCGGCGAAAGGGTCCGAGGCGGGTAGGGCTGCGCGGGCCTCGGTGGCCAGGGCTCGGCAATACGCGAGGGTGTCGTCGACCATGCTGCTCCGCCTCACCCTTGCCAGCACCTCAGGAATGTCGCCGTCGAGGAGGTCGGGGTTCTTGCCTCTGGCCCACAGCAGCGGCAGGCTGTAGACACCCTGCACCAGGTCGTTACCGGTGGGCTTGCCCAGCACCTCCGCCGCCGCCGTCAGGTCCAGCAGGTCGTCGAGGATCTGGAAGATCAGCCCGAACTTCTCCCCATAAATCGCCATCCGGGTGCGTTCCTCTGCGCCGGCGCGGGCGCAGAGGGCGGCCACCAGGCAGCTCGCCCTGAACAGCGCCGCCGTCTTGCCGGTGATCGACCTGAGGGCGGACTCCTCCGTACGGTCCCGGTTGAACAGGTCGGTGGTCTCCAGATACTGCCCCTCGGCGAGCTCCACCACCGTGGCCGCGAGCACCTCGGCGACCGGCCTGGACACCGACGTGATCGCCGCCAATCCCGCCCTGGCGAGCATGAAGTCGCCGATGACCAGCGCCTTCCCCTGCCCCAGGTCGGCGTTGAGCGTGGGGGCGCCGCGCCGCTTGGCCGCGTTGTCCATCAGGTCGTCGTGGACCAGGGAACCGGCGTGGATCAGCTCCACGCACGCGGCCGCCGTGATCACCCGCCGGTCCGGCTTCTTGCCGAAGGCGAGCGCGGTGGCCAGGGTCAGCGCCGGGCGCAGCCGTTTGCCACCGGCGTGGACGATCCGCTCGGCGCCCGCGT
Organism: Nonomuraea sp. NPDC050556; assembly: GCF_044457355.1. Lineage (NCBI taxonomy): Bacteria > Bacillati > Actinomycetota > Actinomycetes > Streptosporangiales > Streptosporangiaceae > Nonomuraea > Nonomuraea sp. NPDC050556. The sequence goes on from NZ_JBITGU010000005.1 coordinate 221,555, forward strand.
TGATCTCGGGCAGCGAGGAGGAGCCACTGAGGCGGCTGATCCTGGTCTCCACCCGGCGCAGTCCTTCGGCGACCGCTGGAGTGCTCAAGAGCTGGTGCATCTGGTTCAACCCCCTAATGATGACCACTTGGTCATTAGTGACCGTAGCACCCTAATGACCGGCCGTACACTAAGGGTGTGAGCAAACGTGTGCGCGACCCGCAGGCCCATCGCGCGGCCATCCTCCTGGCCGCCAGAGCCGCATTCGCCGAGCTCGGCTACGCCAAGGCGAGCATCCGCGAGATCGCCAAGCGGGCCGGCGTCACCCACGGTCTGGTCATGCGGCACTTCACCTCGAAGGAGAAGCTGTTCGTCGCCGCCATGCCCGGTTCGAGCAATCTGAACGAGCTCATGCCGGACACCGCCGACGCCGTTCCCGAGCGCATCGCCCGCGCCTACGTCGACCGGATGGAGAACTCCATGGGGGACGACCCGTTCATCGCGCTGATCCGCAGCGCGGCCACGGACGAGCAGGCGGCCACCGAGCTCTACCGGGCCATGCGGCAGCGCAGCATCGAGGCCTACCGCACGATCCTGACCGGCCCCGAGCTGGACGAGCGGGTCGACCTACTGGGCGCGCACCTGATCGGCGTGACGTTCACCCGGTACGTCGTCAAGGACGGCCCTCTGTCCGAGATCGCCCCCGACCGGCTGGTCGAGCACCTGACGCGCACGCTGCGCGCGATCCTTTTCGGCTGAACGCAGCAGCATGGCGGCAGGCACCCAGAGCAGGATGAACGGCGAGGGCTCGAAGAGCGCCGCGCCGACGGTCCCCCAGCCGCCGAGCAGCCAGGCCACGAAGACCGGCGGCATCGTTCCTCTACGGCCCAGCCACGCGATCAGCAGCCCCAGGGTGAACAGCGGCAGGCCGAACGAGCCGATCGTCAGCCAGAAGGCGCCCAGGTCAGCCAGCCCGTTGGCCGGGAACCAGTAACCGCCGGACAGGTCCTCGACGTTGATGGCGACCGTAATGACCAGGTGCAGTACGCCAAGGAAAGCCGTAATTCGGCCTGCCCACACAACCATGACAGAACTCCTCAATGTGGGGCCGCGGCGCGGAGGATCGTCTCCACGGCGCGGCGCAGCGCGGCGCGGTCGGGCGGCTCGGGGTTGGGCCTGGTGACTCCGTCGTACGTCAGTCCCTCGACGACCGCCAGGATGAGCTGGGCGTTCTCCTCGGCCGCCGGGCTGCCCATGCTCAGGAGCATCAGGCGGCTCTGTTGCAGGAACCGTTCCCTGAGCGGGCCGAGGGCGTGCAGGAGCTCAGGCTGCTCGGTGGCGAGCAGCCTGATCTCCAACCTGGCCTTCGTACGCTGACGCGCCGGCCCGAGCCAGTGCGCCAGCACCCCGGCCAGCAGGTCGGCCGCCTGGCGCAACATCGGCTCGTCGCCCATGCCGGGCGACAGGGTGGCCCGGTCGATGTCGTCCTGCTCCTGCTCGGCGATGAGCTCGACGATGCCCTGCAGCAGCGCCTGGCGGGTGCGGAAGTAGTAGCTCGTCGAACCGGGGGGCACCTCCGCCTTGGTGTCCACGGCCCGGTGGGTGAGGCCGCGCAGGCCGTCAGTGGCCACGACGGCCACGGCCGCCTCCAGGAGCGCGGTCACCCGCGCCGACCTCGTCATCCCTCTACATCCATAGAGTGAATCCTCTATGGATGTAGAGTCGGTGTCAAGTTCGGCTGCTGGCTTAAAATCGGCCGTTCTCGCCCAGCCGGAGCTACTGTGTGGGTCAGGCGGAGCACCCGCCGGTGCCAGGCGCGACTCCCCACGCAGATCGCGCAGGATGGCCAAGAGTCGCCGACTCAGTGCACTGGAGTCAGGTGTGCGGCCTGATCGTGCCGCCTGATCGGTGGGATGCGTGGGGTCCTGCCGGAGGCATGATGGTTGAAGACCAGCACCAAGACGAGCGGCCCCGGCGCAAGCCGGTGTCAGGCAGGGCGCGCAGGCGGGCGAACCGGGCGCGGGCGGCCCTCACCGGCGTCCCCTACTCCGTGGCCAGGCGCGGCCTCGATGCCTACTGCGAAGGTCCGGCCAGCCAGGGCCGCACCATCTATCCCGCGAGCACGGACGGGCACCGGCTCAAGCTGATCGACCTCCGGGCCGGGCGCACCTTCGCGCAGCGGGTCCACGACGCCCGCGTGGCCGCCGACCTGCCGTGGGGGCGGGCGCGGCACCTGTGCGAGCGCTTCCCGCCGACCAGGGGCGAGAGCGGCACCGGGGTCGGCCCGCTCTACCACGGGGAGTGGCGGCAGGACGTGCTCGCCCGGGTCTACACCACGATCGCCACCGAGGTGGAGGGGCTGGCGCCGTCGGTCGGCGAGCTCGCCTGGGCGGCCGAGCTGGGCGAGGAGACGGCCGTGGACATCGTGTGCGCGCTGCTGGACCGTACGGCCAGGCTGGCGCTCGACCGGGTGCCGTCGATCCGCGCCGACCTCAGCTTCGAGGGGGCCAAGCAGACCCTCGACGCGCTGCTGGTGGTGTCCGAGGACGGGCACTCCCCCGGGACCCGTGTACGCATAGCGGCTGAGCCGTACTCAGGAGCGACCGGCACGATCGTCGGCGCGCGCTGGGAGCTGACCGGGCCGCCCGTCGCCTACGTCGTGCGGCCCGACGGGGTGGCGGCCGAGCTCGTCGCCAACCCGGATGACCTGGTCGTGCTCGCGTTCCGGGCACCGTCCCGCAGGGAGGTCTGATGTTCGAGAGGTTCACCGACCAGTCGCGGCGCGTTGTCGTCCTGGCCCACGAAGAGGCCAGGATGTTCAACCACAACTCCATCGGCACCGAGCACGTGCTGCTTGGGCTCATCACCGAGGGCGAAGGGGTCGCCGCCAGGGCCCTGGAGAGTCTCGGCATCGGCGCAGAGGCGGTGCGTCTCCAGGTCGAGGAGGTCCTCGGCCGTGGGCTGACGGCTCCGATCGGGCAGCTCCCGTTCACGCCTCGGACCAAGAAGGTCCTCGAACTCGCGCTCCGTGAGGCTTTGCAGCTGGGCCACAACTACATCGGTACGGAGCACATGCTGCTCGCGCTCGTCCGTGAGGGCGACGGCGTGGGGGCGCAGACGCTGGCCAGGCTCGGTGCCGATTCCGGGCGGGTACGGCAGGCGGTCATCCAGCTGCTGCACGGCTACCAGGGTGCGGCGGAGAGCGCCCAGCAGCAGGAGGCGGCGACGCCGTCCCCTTCGACCGTGCTCGACCAGTTCGGCCGCAACCTGACCAGGGATGCCCGTGAGGGCAAGCTGGATCCGGTGATCGGGCGGGACAAGGAGATCGAGCGGGTCATGCAGGTCCTGTCGCGCAGGACCAAGAACAACCCGGTTCTCGTGGGCGAGCCAGGTGTGGGCAAGACGGCTGTGGTCGAGGGGTTGTCGCAGAAGATCATCAAGGGGCAGGTGCCCGAGACGCTCAGGGACAAGCAGGTCTACACGCTTGACCTGGGCTCTCTGGTGGCCGGTTCGCGTTATCGCGGTGACTTCGAGGATCGGCTGAAGAAGGTGCTCAAGGAGATCCGCACGCGGGGCGACATCATCCTGTTCATCGACGAGCTGCACACGCTGGTGGGCGCGGGGGCCGCGGAGGGGGCGATCGACGCGGCGAGCATCCTGAAGCCGATGCTGGCGCGGGGTGAGCTGCAGACGATCGGGGCGACCACGCTCGACGAGTACCGGCGCTATCTGGAGAAGGACGCTGCGCTGGAGCGTCGTTTCCAGCGGGTGGAGGTGGCCGAGCCGTCGCTCAGCCACACGATCGAGATCCTCAAGGGTTTGCGTGATCGCTATGAGGCGCATCATCGCGTGTCGATCACGGATGGGGCGCTCGTCGCTGCCGCGCGGCTGGCTGATCGTTACATCAGCGACCGGTTCCTGCCGGACAAGGCGATCGACCTGATCGACGAGGCCGGGTCGCGGATGCGGATCTCCCGGATGACGGCTCCGCCGGACCTGCGGGAGTACGACGAGAAGATCGCCGGCATGCGCTGGGACAAGGAGTCGGCGATCGACGCGCAGGACTTCGAGAAGGCGGCGACCCTTCGTGATCAGGAGCAGCGGTTGCGGGCGCAGCGGGAACGGCGGGCGAAGGAGTGGAAGGCCGGGGACATGGATTCCGTGGCCGAGGTGACCGAGGAGCTCATCGCGGAGGTCCTGGCTGCTGCTACCGGGATTCCGGTGTTCAAGCTGACGGAGGAGGAGTCGCAGCGGTTGCTCCGGATGGAGGATGAGCTGCACAAGCGGATCATCGGTCAGGACGACGCGATCAAGGGGTTGTCGCGAAGCATCCGGCGTACTCGTGCGGGGTTGAAGGACCCGAGGCGGCCCGGTGGGTCGTTCGTCTTCGCCGGTCCGTCGGGGGTGGGGAAGACGGAGCTGGCGCGCACTCTGACGGAGTTCCTGTTCGGGGACGAGGAGGCGTTGATCAGCCTGGACATGTCGGAGTTCATGGAGAAGCACACGGTCTCCAGGTTGTTCGGCTCGCCTCCCGGCTATGTCGGGTATGAGGAGGGTGGTCAGCTGACCGAGAAGGTCCGCCGCAAGCCGTTCTCGGTGGTTCTTTTCGATGAGATCGAGAAGGCGCACCCGGACATCTTCAACTCGTTGTTGCAGATCCTGGAGGACGGTCGGCTGACCGATGCTCAGGGTCGGGTGGTGGACTTCAAGAACACGGTCATCATCATGACCACGAACCTCGGTACCCGGGATATTTCCAAGGGGCAGGGGATCGGGTTCTCCAAGGCGCATGACACCGAGTCGAACTACGACCGGATGAAGTCGAAGGTGCAGGAGGAGCTCAAGCAGCACTTCCGGCCGGAGTTCCTCAACCGTGTCGATGACATCGTGGTCTTCCACCAGCTGACGCCGAACGAGATCATCAAGATCGTGGATCTGATGCTCGCTCAGGTCGGGGAGCGGTTGAAGGACCGCGACATGGGCCTGGAGGTGTCTGCGGAGGCCAAGCAGTTGCTGGCTGATCGGGGGTATGACCCGGTGATGGGTGCTCGTCCGTTGCGGCGGACGATCCAGCGGGAGCTGGAGGACTCGTTGTCGGAGAAGATCCTGTACGGCGAGCTGCGTCCTGGACAGGTCGTCAAGATCACCATCGAGGGCGAAGGCGACAACGCCACCTTCGTCTTCACCAGCGACCGCGAACCAGTCCTCCTCTAGCGCCTCCCCGGGGCCTTGATAAGCGATCCCGGAACCCACCTGCCCCCCCCCCAGGAAGGACCCCTCGCCTGCCCAGCTAGCGGGCGGCGCGGGGCCCTACCAACCCGCCCAGCCATCCAGGCGAAGGGGCGCGCCGGGCGAGCGCGACGGCGCGGGCCCGTCAGCGCGTGGTGAGTGCACACACGGCCGCACAAGCGCACGGCCGCACAAGCGCACGGCCGCATGGGCGCACGGGCGCAGGGCCGCACGCTGCTTGGCGCGTGGGCGGCGCGGCGCGTGGGCGGTGCAGCGGGCCTAGCGGGGCGTGGCGTTGCACGGCATGCGGGGCGGCGCATGACTTGCAGGGCGGTGCACGGCAGGCGGGCGGGCGCGGCAGGCGGGGCCATGCGGCGCGCCACGTCAGAGGGCGGGTGGATGTGTGGGGGGAGGGGTGGTGTTAGGAGAGGGCTTTGGCTGCTGTGTCTATCAGGTCGGATACCGCCGATGGCTGAGAAGCCAGGGAGGCGTGGCTGGCGGGGAGTTCGATGGTCCTGCGTGGGGCCATGCGCTTCGCCATCCGCCGTTCGTTGTCCGGGTTGATCATGCGGTCTTCGCTCGATACCTGGTACCAGGTTGGCTTCGCCTTCCAGGCTGGGCTGGTCACCGGGTTGCCGAAGGTCGAGGCCAGCGGGGCCTTCTGGGTTACGGCCATCACCAGGGACTCGTCGTCGGTCAGGTCCTGGCAGAAGCTCTCCTGGAACTTGTTCTGGGCTATCCACAGGTATCCGTCGGAGTCCGGGGCGATGTTGGCGAAGGCCGCCGGAGGGAGCTCCTCGCTGATCTGGCCTGGGCTTTCTCCTGCGTCCGGAGCGAAAGCGGCGATGTAGACCAAGCCCACCACGTTCGGCTGGTTGCCTGCTTCGGTGATCACTGCACCGCCATACGAGTGGCCCACCAGGAGCACTGGGCCCTGGATCTGGTTGATCATCTGTTGGGTTCGTGAGGCGTCCGCAGCCAGGGAGGTCAGGGGGTTTTCCACGGCGAAGATCGAAGCGTAGCCACGCCTGTACAGCTCGACGATCACCTTGCTCCAATGAGCCGCGCCGCCCCAAAAGCCGTGCACTAGAACGATTGATGTCATAAGGGAGCAATTCCCCTAGACATCGCCCCCGCCGCCGTCTTTGTCGCAATGTTTGGGGCTACTTCCTTGACCTGGATGAGGCGCGGATCTCCAACCGCGGCTCCAGCAGCCGCCCAGCCACCCCGGAACGGCCCTCTATACGGTCCACCAGCAGTTCGATGCCTGCCCGTGCCGTCTCCTCCGGCACGAAGCTCAACGTCGTCACCGGCGGGTCCGTATAAGGCGCCGTCTGCTCCTCCGTCGCGCACACCAGCAACAAGTCACCAGGCACCGACCTGCCCAACCGCCGGATCGTGTCCAGCAGCAACGGCGGGCTCACCTCCACCAGCGAGAACAACGCGTCCGGCGGCTCAGCAGCACCGAGCAACGACTCCACCGCCACCAGCGTCGCCTCCAACCCCGGCTCGTCCAGCATGGCCAGCCGAGGCTCGCACCCGTGTGACGCGCACCAGTCGAGATAGGCCCGCGCCGAGTCATGGTGAAAAGCCGCCGTGGTCGCGCCCGCGATGGCCGCGATCCGGCGCGCCCCGCCCGCGTGCAGGTGGTCCATGACCTCGTGTACGGCCCGGCCGTAGTCGAAGTCGATCCACGGCCCGTCCGTCCCCGCCATGGCCCGCCGGTCGGAAAGGATCGGGATGCCCGCCGAGAGGAAGTCCCCCACCAGCGGATCGTCGGCGACGGGATCCACGATGAACACCCCGTCCAGCGGCAACTCCAGCCAGCAGTCGTCCGGTCCGGTGTTGGGTAGCAGCACGATGCCATAGCCCCGGGCCAGCGCCTCCCGCGAGCAGAGCGTGGCGAGCTGCGCGAAGTAGGCCAGCTCGGTGTAGACCCAAGGCCGCTCGACGTACTCGCGGGCCGCCAGCCCGATCAGCCTGGTGTGCCCCGCCCGCAGCAGCCGCGCGGTGGCGTTGGGCCGGTAGCCCATGCTGCGCGCCACCTGCTTGACGTGCTCGCGGGTGGCCTCGGGCAGCCTGCCGGCGCCGTTGAGCGCGTCGGAGACCGTGGTCTTGGACACCCCGGCCGCTCGGGCCACGTCGATCAACCGAACCTTCATGCGCCAAGCATTGCAGAATCGTTCCGCCACAGGCTTGTGCAGGAACGTTCCTTCACGAATACTCGCAGCCACCCGAAAGAGCCCGAAAGAGGTGGTCCGATGCGCACAGCCCGGATCGGAGCCGCGGTGGCGTTCGCCGCGCTCGCCGCAGCGGCTTGCGGCGGGAGCACGACCCCGTCGGCGAAGAGCAAGGCCTTCGAGATCAGCAAGGACACTCCCCCGGCCAAGGGCCCGGTGGACACGGTGACCTGGTCCCTGTACGCGGAGCCGCAGTCGCTCGACTACGCCTACGCCTTCGACTACCCGCCGAACACCGTGCTGGCCAACGTGTGCGACCAGCTCATGCGGATCACCCCCGACCTGAAGCTGGAGCCGGGCCTCGCCGAGAAGGCCGAGTCCCCCGACCCGCTGACCTGGGTCTACACCATCCGCGCAGGCGTACGGTTCCACGACGGCAGCGAGCTCACCGCCGACGACGTGGTGGCCAGCATGAAGCGCCACCTCGACCCGAAGGTCGGCTCCTACTGGGTCTCCGCCTACCAGAACGTGAAGTCCGTGGAGAAGAGCGGCCCGATGCGGGTCACCGTACGCCTGACCAAGCCCGACCAGCTCTTCAACGAGCAGATGGGCACCTCGGCAGGCACCATCGAGAGCGCCGCCACCCTCAGGAAGCCCGGGTACGGAAGTCCGGACGTGGGGGTGAACTGCACCGGTCCGTACACGTTCGCCGGCTGGGAGAAGGGCCAGGCGATCACGCTCAAGCGGTTCGACGGCTACTGGGACGCCAAGCTCGCCGCCAAGGCCGCGACGGTCAGGAACGTGTTCATCGCCGACCCGTCCACCCGCGTCAACACGCTGGTGTCCGGCGAGGTGGACGGGGGCTACCTGGTCCCCTCCAGCGGGTTCGGCAAGCTGACCGCCGCCACCTCGGGCAAGCTCTACTTCGGCCCCAACACCACGGCGGTCAACCTCATCCCGACCAACCTCAAGGGCACCCTCGGCGACCTGCGGCTGCGCAAGGCCCTGTCGATGGCGCTGGACCGGGAGGGCGTGCTCAAGGCGGCCTCGGCCGGCGTCGCCGTACCGGCCAAGGCTCCAGCGGCGATCGGCGCGTGGGGCATCGCCCCCGACCTGGCCAAGGAGTACTACGCCAAGCTGCCCGCGCTCACCCGCGACGTGGAGGGCGCCAAGAAGCTGGTCCAGGAGGCCGGTGCGGCGGGCAAAAAGCTCGTCATGGCGACCAGCACGATGTCGCCCGAGATCTCGGTCATCGCCAACGCCGTCCAGGCGGCAGGGCAGGCCATCGGGCTGCAGGTCGAGCTGAAGGCGGTCGCCCCCGACGCGTACACAGCGCTGTTCTCCGACCCCAAGGCGCGCGAGGGCATCGACCTGGTCATGACGATCTGGTACGACTCCACGCCCGACCCGCTGGAGTTCTACGGCATCCTCAAGACCGGCAACTTCGCCAACTACGGCGGCTACTCCAACGCCGAGTACGACAGGCTCGTCGACGAGGCGGGCGCCCAGGCGGACACGGCCGCGCGCGCCGCCGTCGTGGCCAAGCTGCAGGACATCGCGATCAGGGACATGATCTGGATCCCGCTGTACGAGGTGCCGCACAGCATGTTCCTCAACAAGCGGCTGAGCGGCGCACCGACCAGCATCTCCCAGCTCGTCTACCCCTGGGCGGCCATGATCGGGTCGGCCGGCTGATGTTCGGCTTCCTCCTGCGACGGCTGGGCGGCCTGGCGGCGACCCTGGTGGCGACCTCGTTCGCGGTGTTCTCCTCGGTCTACCTGGCCCCGGGCAACCCGGCCTCGTTCCTCATCCAGGGCCGCTCCGCCTCCCCCGAGGCGCTGGCGGCGATCAGGGCGCAGTACCACCTGGACGACCCGTTCCTCGTCCAGTACGTCAAGTGGGTCGGCGGCGTGCTCACCGGCGACCTGGGCCGCTCGGTGCAGTTCCGCCAGGACGTGGCCGGGCTGATCCTGGCCCGGCTGCCCACGACGTTGTCGCTGGTGGCCTACGCGGGGCTGCTCATCCTGCTGACCGGGCTGGCGCTCGGGGCGCTGGCCGCCCTGCGCCCCGGCCCGGTCGACCGGATGGTGCTGCTGGGCACCGGGGTGGCCACGGCGACGCCGTCGTTCGTCGCGGCCATCAGCCTCATCTCGCTGTTCTCCGTACAGCTCGGGTGGTTTCCCGCGTTCGGCAACGGCAGCGGTTTCGGCGACCGGATCGCGCACCTGACGCTGCCCGCCGTGGCGCTGGCGCTGACGTTCGCCGGGCTGCTGGCCAGGGTGACGCGCTCGTCGATGCTGGAGGAACTGGCCCGCGAGCACGTCGAGGTGGCCCGCTCGCGCGGCGTCCAGGAGCGGGACGTGATCAGGAGGCACGTGCTGCGCAACGCCATGGGCCCGATCACCACCGTGACCGGGACCGTGATCGCGGGGCTGCTGGTGGCCACCTCGATCGTGGAGACCGCCTTCGGGCTGTCGGGGGTCGGTCAGCTGCTGGTCGGCTCGGTCACGGTCAAGGACTTCCCGGTCGTGCAGGCGGTCAGCCTGCTCGTGGTGCTGGCCTTCACGCTGGCCAACCTCCTCGTGGACCTGCTCCACCCGTTCATCGATCCGCGGCTCACGCACGCGAGGAGCGCACGCTCATGACAGCCGTCCCCCTCTACCGCAGATACCGGCTGCCTGCCGACAACATGCTGGTCGTCGCGCTGGTCGTGCTGGTGATCCTGGTGACGGCGGCGGCGCTGGCGCCGGTCGTCTCGCCGTACGACCCGCTGGCGGTGGACTTCTCGGCCGCGCTGAGCGGTCCGAGCGCCGACCACCTGCTCGGCGCCGACCAGTCGGGGCGCGACATCCTGTCGCGGCTGATCTACGGCGCGCGGGCCGGACTGCTCGGACCGCTGCTCGTGGTGAGCGTCTCGACGGTGCTCGGCGCGTTGCTCGGCGTGGTCGCCGCCTGGTGCGGCGGGATCGTCGACACGCTGCTGTCGCGGGGCATGGACCTGATCTTCGCCTTCCCCGCGCTGCTGCTCGCGATCATGATGGTGTCGTTGTTCGGCCCGGGGCTGACCGCTCCCATCGTCGCGATGAGCGTGGCGTACGCCCCGTACGTCGGCCGCCTGGTGCGCGGCGTGGCCATGGCGGAGATGTCCAGGCCCTACATCCAGGCCTACCGGGTGCAGGGCTGGTCCGGCTGGGTGATCTGCGTCAAGCACCTGGTGCCCAACATCGCGCCGCTGGTCCTCGCCCAGTCCGCGATCAACTTCGGCTACGCGCTGATGGACCTGGCCGCCCTGTCGTTCCTCGGCTTCGGCATCCAGCCGCCCACCCCCGACTGGGGCGCGATGATCAACGAGGGCGCCGGCGCGCTGCTGCAGGGCGCGACGCTGCCCGCGCTCGCACCGGGCATCGCCGTCGTGATCACCGTGGTCGCCTTCAGCATGGCCGGCGAGGGCCTCGCCGACCGCGTCGCCCAGCGGGAGCGCTGATGCTGGAGATCGAGAAGCTGAGCGTACGGCTGGCAGAGGCGGGACGGCCGATCCTCGACGAGGTCTCGTTGCACGTCGCGCAGGGCGAGGCCGTCGGGCTGGTCGGCGAGTCCGGATCGGGCAAGTCCGTCACCTGCCGCGCGGTGCTCGGCCTGCTCCCCGGCGGCGCCGAGACCTCCGGCAGCCTGCTGGTCGGCGGCGACGACGTGCTGGCCATGACGCCAGCCCAGATCCAGGCGCTGCGCAGGACCAAGGCGGCGATGATCTTCCAGGACCCGCGCGCCTCCATCAACCCGGTGCGCAGGATCGGGGACTTCGTCACCGAGGGGCTGCGCGCCGGGGGCACGGCGTACAAGCAGGCGCTGGAGCGGGCGGTCGAGTTGCTGGAGGCCGTCGGCATCAACGATCCGCGCGGGGCGCTGCGCCGATACCCGCACCAGTTCTCCGGCGGCATGCTGCAACGCGTCATGATCGCCGGGGCGCTGGCCGCGCACCCGCAGCTGTTGCTGGCCGACGAGCCCACCACGGCGCTGGACGTCAGCACGCAGGCCGAGGTGATCGCCATCCTGGCGCGGCTGCGTGCCGTACAGGAGATGGGGATGCTCTTCGTCACCCACGACCTGGAACTGGCCTCGGCGATCTGTGACCGGATCTACGTGATGTACGCGGGACGGATCGTGGAGGAGCAGACCACGGCCGAGCTGTTCAGCCGGCCCAGGCACCCCTACACGGCCGGGCTGCTGGCGGCGACGCCGAGGCTGGAGTCGGACACGCCGCCGCACGGCATCCCTGGACGACCGCTGTCACTGGCCGACGCGCCGCCGGGCTGCGCGTTCGCCGAGCGGTGCGCCCACGCGCGCGACCTGTGCGGCGAGCATCGGCCGGAACTGCGGATCGTCGACGGCGCGAGCGTGTCATGCCTGCGGGCAGAGGAGGTCGGCGGATGAAGCTGCTCGAAGCCGACGGGCTGCGCAAGGCGTTCGGCGGCCACCTGGCCGTGGACGGCGTCTCCTTCAGCCTCGAAACGGGCCGCTCCCTCGCCGTGGTGGGCGAGTCCGGCTCCGGCAAGACGACGACGGCGCGGATGCTGGTCGGCCTGGAACGGCCCGACGCGGGCCGGATCCTCGTCGAGGGGCGCGACCGGCTGGCCGTACCCAGAGGGAGGACGGCGCGGCTGACCAGGGCCAGGGAGATCCAGATGGTCTTCCAGGACCCCTACCTGTCGCTCGACCCGCGCATCACCGTCGCGGCCAGCGTCGAGGAGCCGCTGCGCCTGCACTTCGACCTGACCGTGCAGCAGCGCGCCGCCCGCCGCGACAAGCTGCTCGACCTCGTCGGGCTCGGCTCGCGCGAGGCGGGGGCGCTGCCGCGCCGCCTGTCCGGCGGGCAGCGCCAGCGGGTCGCGATCGCGCGGGCGCTGGCCACCGAGCCCAAGGTGCTGATCCTCGACGAGGCCACGGCCGCGCTCGACGTGTCCATCCAGGCGCAGATCCTCGACCTGCTCGCCGCGCTCCGGCGCGACCTCGGCGTCGCCTACGTGTTCGTCAGCCACGACCTCGCGCTGGTCAAGCACCTGGCCGACGACGTGGTCGTGCTCCACCGGGGGCAGGTGGTCGAGGCCGGGCCCACCCGGCGCGTGCTGTCCGCCCCAGAACACCCCTATACCCGCCTGCTGCTGCACTCGGTGCCGCGGCCCGGCTGGGATCCCGCCCAGATTGCCGCCGCCAGGAGGCTGCTGTGAACTACCTGTCCGCCACGGAAGCCCTGCGGCTCTTCAGGTCGCGCGACCTGTCGCCCGTCGAGCTGATGACCTCCGTGATCGACCGGGCCGACGCCGTGGAACCGCACGTCAACGCGCTGAGCGAGCGCCTCTTCGAGGAAGCGCTGGCCCAGGCCAAGCAGGCGGAGCGCGCCTACGCCCCGGGCGGCGACCCGCGCCCGCTGGAGGGGCTGCCGGTCGCGACCAAGGACGAGCAGCCGATCACCGGCCGGATCGCCTCGGACGGCTCGCTGGCCTTCACCGACCAGGTGGCGCTGGTGACCCACCCGGTCATCGAGCGCATCCAGGCGGCGGGCGGGATCGTGCACGCCCGCACCACCACGCCCGAGTTCTGCTGCGCCGCCTTCACCCACTCCAAGGTGTGGGGCGTCACCCGCAACCCGTGGAACCTGGACTACTCCCCCGGCGGCTCGTCCGGCGGTTCCGGCGCCGCGCTCGCCTCGGGGACGGCCACGCTCGCCACGGGCTCCGACATCGGCGGCTCGATCCGGATCCCCGCTGCCAACACGGGGACCGTGGGCTACAAGCCGCCCTACGGCCGGGTGCCCGCGATGCCGCCGTACAACCTGGACCACTACTGCCACGACGGGCCGATGGCGCGGACGGTGGCCGACTGCGCGCTGCTGCAGAACGTGATCGCCGGGCCGCATCCGCTGGACGTGGTGTCGTTGCGGCCTGCCGTACGGCTGCCTGAACGGCTCGGGGACGTGGCGGGGATGCGGGTGGCCTTCGCCCCCAACCTGGGCGACTGGGAGATCGAGCCGGAGGTCGCCGCCAACACCGCCGCGGTCGCCGACGCGCTCAGGGAGGCCGGGGCGATCGTCGAGGAGGTCGAGGTGGGGCTACGGCGAGCCGATGTGATGCGCGCTGTCTTCATCCACTTCGGCGCGATCTTCGGGCCCATGGTGGCCAGGATCCCCGACCAGGACCTCCTCACCGCCTACGCGCGCGCCTTCGTGACCGACACGCGGGACGCTGGCGACTTCCTGACCGGGCTGGAGCTGGAGGCGGACGTCTACGCCAGGATCGGGCCGCTGCTCGACGACTACGACGCGCTGATCTGCCCGACCACGGGAGCGCCCGGCCTGCTGGCGGGCGAGGAGTACATCGACACCAAGCTCACCGTCAACGGCGTCGAGCTCGACCACTACCTGGGCTACGCGCTCACCCCCGTCTTCAACATCGCCAGCCGCTGCCCCGTGCTCGCCGTCCCGTCCGGCCGCTCGTCGAGCGGCGTGCCCACCGGCGTGCAGATCGTCGGGCGCACCTACGACGACGCGACCGTCTTCCACCTCGGCGCCGCGCTCGAACGCGTCCGCCCGTGGTCCTTCCAGGAGGCCCTGCCCGATGCACGCTGACCTGGTCTTCCGCAACGGCCCCGTCCACACGCTCGACGCGGCGGGCACCGTCGCCCAGGCGGCAGCCGTACGGCAGGGCCGGATCGTCGCGGTGGGCGACGTCGAGGCTCTCGTCGGGCCGGGCACCGAGGTCGTCGACCTCGCCGGACGGGCGCTGCTGCCCGGGTTCCAGGACGCCCACGTGCACCCGGTGTTCGCCGGGCTCACGATGATCAGGTGCGACCTGCACGAGGCGGGCTCGGCCGACGAGGCGCTGGCCCTCATCGCTTCCTACGCGCGGTCCAACCCGTCCGGGTGGATCTCGGGCGGCGGCTGGTCCATGGAGTGGTTCTCCGGCGGGACGCCCAGCAGGCAGCTGCTCGACGCCGTGGTCGCCGACCGGCCCGTGTACCTGGTCAACAGCGACGGGCACGGCGCCTGGGTGAACACCAGGGCGCTGGAGATGTCCGGCGTGCACGCCGGCACCCCCGACCCGTCGGACGGGCGCATCGAGCGCGAGCCTGACGGCGCCCCGCAGGGCACCCTGCACGAGGGCGCGGCCGAGCTGGTCGGGCGGCACGTGCCCGAGCCGACGCCGTCGATGATGCTGGAGGCGCTGGCCGTCGGCCAGCGGCAGCTGCACGCCGTGGGCGTGACGTCCTGGCAGGACGCGCTGGTCAACCAGCAGGTCCAGGACACCTACATGGCCGCGTCCGGGTTGCTGACCGGGCGCGTCGTGGGCGCGCTGTGGTGGGACAGGGACCGCGGCGAGGAGCAGATCCCCGAGCTGATCGACCGCCGGATCACCACGGGCCGGTTCCGCACCACCAGCGTCAAGATCATGCAGGACGGCGTGGCGGAGAACTTCACCGCCGCGATGACCGTCCCCTACGTGCACGACTGCGGCAACTCCGGTCTGAGCTTCGTCGACCCGGAGAAGCTGCGCGGCTACGTCACCCGGCTGGACGCGCTCGGCTTCCAGGTGCACGTGCACGCGGTCGGCGACCGCGCGGCCAGGGAGGCGCTGGACGCGTTCGCCGCCGCGCACGCCGTCAACGGGCCGGGCGACAACCGGCACCACATCGCCCACCTGCAGGTCGTCCACCCCGACGACGTGCCCCGCTTCGCCGCGCTCATCGTCACCGCGAACCTGCAGCCGCTGTGGGCGGCGCACGAGCCGCAGATGGACGAGCTGACCCTGCCCTTCCTCGACTCCTCGCTGGCCGGTTGGCAATATCCGTTCGGCGACCTCCACCGGGCCGGGGTCCCGCTCGCCGCGGGCAGCGACTGGCCGGTCAGCAGCCCCAACCCGTTCGAGGGCATCCACGTCGCGGTCAACCGGGCGCACCTCGGCTCCGGGCTTCCCGCGTTCCTCCCCGCCCAGCGGCTCGACCTGACCACCGCGCTCGCCGCCTACACGCGCGGGACCGCGTGGGTGAACCACCTCGACGACTGCACGGGCACGATCGAGGCGGGCAAGTACGCCGACCTCGTGGTCACCGACCGCGACCCGTACGCCGTCCCCGTCGAGGAACTGGGCGCCACGACCGTCACGGCCACCTACGTGGACGGCGTCCTAGTCCACGGGCAGCGTCTGTCCTAGCTTGCGCAGCAGGCCGGCGAGGGTGTCGCGCTCCTCGCCTGTCAGCCCGGACAGCAGCCTGGCCTCGTGCTCCACGTGCTCTCCCACGACGTCGTCGATGACCTGAAGCCCGCGGGCGGTGAGCTTGATCAGCCGGCCACGGGCGTCGTCGTCCGCAGCGCGCCGGGCGACCAGCCCGGCCCGCTCCAGCCGGTCCACCCGCTTGGTGACCGCCCCCGAGGTGACCATGGTCGACTCGCCCAGTTCCCCGGCGGTCAGCTCGTACGGCTCGCCAGAGCGCCGCAGCGTGGCCAGCACGTCGAACTCTCCCCGCCCCAGGTCATAGCGGGAGAACACCCGCAGCAACCGCTCGTCGAGCGCCCAGTGCAGGCGGCTGATCCGCCCGATCACGTGCATCGGGCTGGGGTCGAGGTCCGGCCGCTGGCGCTGCCACTGCGCGACGATCCGGTCCACCCCGTCTTCCATGGCCATGCCTTGACTATAGCTTCCACGGAAAATAAGTTATCTTCCATGGAAGATAACTCTTGGAGATCATGGCTGAGCGTCGCCGTGATCACAGCCAGCCTTTTCGTCTTCGTCACCACGGAGCTGATGCCCGTCGGCCTGCTCACGCCGGTGAGCACGAGCCTGGACATCTCCGTGGGCGTCGCCGGATTGATGGTGACGCTCTACGGCCTCTCGGCCGGGCTCGGCGTGCCGTTCATCGTGGCCTGGACCAGGCGGGTCAACCGGCGCGTCCTGCTGTCCGCGCTGCTGGCGATCCTGGCGCTGGGAAACCTGATTACCGCGGTCTCGCCCAGTTTCCCGCTGGTCCTGACCACGCGGCTGGTGATGGGGTTCGCCAACGGGGTGTTCTGGGCGATCGGCGTGAGCATGGCGATGCGCCTCGTCCCTGAACGGCACGCCAGCAGGGCGGCGGCGGTCGCGCTGTCCGGCATCTCGATCGCCACGGTGGTGGGGATGCCGCTGGGCACGTTCCTGGAGGGCCTCACGAGCTGGCGGACCACGTTCCTCATCTGGAGCGGGCTCAGCGCGGTCGTGTTCCTCGCCGTCGCCGCGCTGGTGCCCTCGCTGCCGTCGGAGAACGCGGTCCCGGTCCGCGAGGTCCTCACGCTCCCGTTCCGGAACGTACGGCTGCGCATGGTGATGCTCACCGTGGCGTTGTACGTGCTCGGCCACTTCGCCGCGTACACCTTCATCCGGCCCTTCGCGGAGAACGACGCGGCCAACATCAGCGTCCTGCTGGTCATCTACGGCGTCGGCGGCGCGGTCGGCAACTTCGTCGCCGGGCACACCGTCACCAAGAACCTGCGGGGCAGCTTCGTCGTCGCCTGCGCCGGGCTCGTGGCCTCACTGCTGCTGCTCCAGGTGCCGGGCGCGCTGGTCTTCGCGGTGGCCCTCTGGGGAGTCTCCTTCGGCGCCATGAACCTGTGCCAGATCAACATGACGCTCGCCGCTGCGCCGGACACCTTCGAGGCCGCCATGTCGCTCAACACGCTGGGCTACAACACCTCGATCGCGCTGGGCGCGCTCGTCGGCGGGCTGTTCGCCGACCACCTGGGCGTCGGCAGCGCCTTCTGGTTCGGCGCGGCGCTGACGGCGGCCTCGCTGCTCCTCGCCCTGAGGTCGCGGAGCGCGCCGGTGCCGGTCACCGTAGAGTGACGCTCCATGGAGCTGGAGTTCAGCGGCGAGGTGTGGTTCTGGAGAGGGCCGGCGCCGTGGCATTTCATCACCGTTCCCGATGAGGAGTGCCACGACCTGGAGGCCACCGCCGGGCGGGTGAGCTACGGGTGGGGGATGATCCCGGTCACCGCCCGGATCAGGGGGACGCGGTGGACGACGTCGCTGTTCCCCAAGGACGGGCGCTACCTCGTGCCGGTGAAGGCGGACGTGCGCAGGGCCGAGGGGCTTGACGTGGGGGACGTGGTGACCGTTCAGCTGAGCGTCGACGGCTGATAGCCAGCAGGTGGGTCCTCGCCGACGAGGCCGTCCACGGACTCGCGGAGCAGGTCGGCGTGGCCGGTGTGCCTGCCGTACTCCTCGATCAGGTCGCAGAGCAGGCGGCGCAGGCTGCAGTGGCGGCCGTCGGGGTAGGCCACGTGGACGAGCTGGTCGAGGCCGCCTTCCGCCAGGGCCTTGCCGAGCTTCACGCGGGAACGTTCGACGGTGGAGTCCCATAGTGCGTAGAGGGCCTGCGGGGTGTCGTCGGCGGCCGAGGTGAAGTCCCAGTCCGGGTCGGCGTCCCAGGGCGCGGTGTCCCACGGCGGGCCGAGGGGGGCGCCGCTGAGCTTGGTGTTGAACATCTCGTCCTCGGCGCGGGCGAGGTGTTTGAGCAGCCCGCCCAGGGTGAGCGTGGACGCGCCGACCCGGGCCCGCAGCCCGGCCGCGTCGAGGCCACCGGCCTTCCACCGGAACGTCGCCCGCAGCCGGTCGAGGGCGCCGGTCAGGTGCTCGACCTCGGTGCCCGCGACGGGCGGCTCCCACCAGTAATCAGTCATGAGCCCACGCTAGAACCCATTCCCGTCACCTTCTGTCCGGATTAACAAACCGTCAATGCCCGGCGGTTAGCTTCACCGGCATGCGCCTTCTCCTCGCACTGCTCGCCCCGATCTCCATCTTCCTGACCTGGACCACGGCGATCGTGGACGGCCGGGCCGGGGTGTCCATGGCCGCGACCGTCGTGGCCGCGGTCTGCTACGCGGTCGCCCTCCTCGGCATGGCGCTGCGCAACGACTGGCTCACCTACATTCCCGGGGTGATCGCCCTGACGTCGATCATCTGGGTCTGGGCCATTCCTGCCGCCTGAGTCGGTAAATATCCGGCCATGGGGGCTGCTGGGGCGGTGAATACGGGCATCTCCCCACCTATGACCGCCTACCTGGTAGGTGGCGGGATCGCTTCGCTGGCGGCAGCCACCTTCCTCATCAGGGACGCAGGCCTCGACGGATCGCAGATCCGCATCCTCGAGGAGCTGCACATCGCCGGTGGCGCCCTCGACGGCGCGGGCGACCCCGACACCGGGTACGTCTCCCGCGGCACCCGCATGCTGGGCGAGGAGACCTGCGCCTGCCTGTGGGACCTGCTCGGCTCGATCCCCACGCTGACCGACCCCGGCACGACGGTGAAGCAGGAGATCTGGGACTTCAACCGCACCAGATACACCGACGCGGGCGCGAGGCTCGTCGACGCCGACCACGAGATCCTCGACGCCGCCTCCCTGGGGCTCGACGCCAGGGACCGCGCCGACCTCATGCGCATCCTCGCCCTGCCCGAGCGCGCGATCGGCGCCAGGCGCATCGACGACTACTTCTCCGGCCACTTCTTCCGCACGCGCTTCTGGGCCCTGTGGCGCACGACGTTCGCCTTCCAGCCGTGGTCGAGCGCGATCGAGCTCAAGCGCTCCTTCCTGCGCTTCGCCCAGGAGTTCCCGCGCCTCCACACGCTGAGCGGCGTCCGGCGGACGGTGCTGAACGAGTACGACTCCATCGTCCGCCCGGTGCAGCAGTGGCTGACCAAGCACGGGGTGGACTTCGAGTACGGCGCAGCCGTACAGGATGTGGAGTTCGAAGGCCGCCGCGCCACCAGGATCGTCACCGCGGCGGGCGGCTACGACCTCGGCCCCGGCGACTACGTCTTCGTCACGCTGGGCTCGATGACCGCCGACAGCACCTATGGCGACGACGACACCCCGCCCGAGCTGACCAAGAACGGCGGCTTCCGGCTATGGGAGCGCATCGCGGAGAAGGCGGCGGACTTCGGCAGGCCCGCGGCGTTCGCCGGCAACGTGGACCAGACAAAGTTCGAGTCGTTCACCCTCACCATGCACAGCCCGCTGCTGCTCCGCCGGATCGAGGGCAAGGCGCCGGGTACCGGAGGGCTGACGACGTTCGTCGACTCTGGCTGGCTGATGTCGATCGTCGTCCCGCACCAGCCGTACTTCGTCGGCCAGCCGGACGACGTGTTCACCCTGTGGGGATACGGGCTGCTCCCCGACCGGGTGGGCGACCACGTGCGCAAGCCGATGGCCGAGGCCACCGGGCGGGAGATCCTCACGGAGCTGGTCCACCAGCTCGGCTTCGAGGACGACCTGGCCGAGATCCGCCGCTCGACGCGGGTGATCCCGGTGACGATGCCGTACGTCACCAGCCCGCTGCAGCCCAGGCACGTGGAGGACCGCCCGCTCGTGGTGCCCAGGGACGCGCGGAACTTCGCCTTCCTCGGCCAGTACGTCGAGGTGCCCGAGGACGTGGTCTTCACCGTGGAGTACTCGGTGCGGGGCGCGATGCACGCCGTGTATCAGCTTTTCCACATCGATCGCGAGATTCCCGGCGTCTATCACGCGCTCGCGCACCCGCACGTCGCCTTCGAGGCGCTCAAGGCCGCTCTGGGGGCCGGGCACTGAGCTCGTCGAGCCGCCGCTCGATCCTGGTGAGCTGCGCGTGCAGCATGGCGATGTCACCGGCGGAGGCGTCCTCCTCGTCGCTGCGCAGCCGTACGAGCAGGCGGCCGCCCGGCTCCAGGGTGACCAGCTCGGTGTCGGTGATGTGGTCGCCGCCCTGCTTCTTGACCGCCACCGCGATGTCGGCCCGCCTGATCCCCAGGCGGCGGATGGCGGGCAGGTCGTAGTGCCCGTCGCGCGCCAGGACGGTCGGCTCCCCCTCCAGCAGCCGGTTCAGCCGGGGCCAGTGCGATGCCGTCCGCACGACCAGGGCGTTGGCCCCCAGCAGTACGGCGGCGCCGATCAGCCCGCCGAGCACCGAGTTGTCCGGCCCGATGACCGCGTTCTGCACGACGTTGGACAGCAGCAACATCACCACCAGGTCGAACGTGTTGAGCTGCGCCAGCTCCCGCTTGCCTGCCAGCCGCAGCAGGAACAGGATCGCGAGGTACACCACGACCGTCCTGATGACCTTCTCGGCCAGCGGGACGCCCACGGTGACAAGGTCGTCCCAGATCACGCTGACTACCTCGCCGCGACTGGCAACGATCAACACCAAGGCTTCGCAAGAAACCGGGCTTTGCCTGATCCACCTCAGGCAACGAGACCGCCATGCGAATCGTTCGACTGCTCCGCAAGGTGCTGGGCCGCCTGCTGAGCGGCCGTTCCTCCGGCGACCAGGTCACCCTGCTGCCCGAGGCGGAGAAGGAGTCGATGTGGACCCGCCGCCTGGCCGCGCTGCTGTGCGAGCTCGGCAGCGCGCTGCTGCAGGCGGGCGAGACGACGGAGCAGGTCACGGACACCCTGCGGGACGTGGCCGCGAGGTACGGCGTGCGGGCGCGGTCGTTCGTGGTGCCGACCGGCCTGTTCGTCCGGGTCGGCGACTGGGGTGACGAGGTCGTCGACTTCCTCCCGGTCGACAACGCCCAGCTGCGCCTGGACCAGGTCCAGGCGCTCTACGCCCTGGTCAGCCGGGCCCGCGCGGACGAGATCCCGATCGAGGACGTGCGCGCCGAGCTGAAGACGGTGCGCGAGATGCCGTCCCGGGTGAGCCCGGTGGCGTCGATCGGCGGGTACATGGTGCTGACCGTGGGGCTCGGCCTGCTGCAGCACCCCACGTGGCAGGCGGTGGCCGGCTGGGCCGTCCTCGGGGTGGGGGTGGGCGTGCTGCGCCTGCTCGGCCTGCGCTTTCCGGTGCTGGCGACCGCGATGCCCGTGGTGGCGGCCGCCGCGGTGACGGTCGTGTCGCTGCAGTGGGCCGGGCCGTTGCTCCACATGCCGCCTGAGGAGCTGCTGATCCCGCCGCTGATCGCCTTCCTGCCCGGCAGCGCCCTCACGATGGGCACGATGGAGCTGGCCAAGGGCAACATGCTCGCCGGGGTCGGGCGCCTGGCCAGCGGCGTCAACGTGTTGCTGCTGCTGGCCTTCGGCATCCTCGTCGGCTCCTCGATCGCCACCGTGCACACCGCCCTGGACGGGGCGAGCCGGAACCAGGTCCTGGTCGGATGGGCTCCATGGGCGGGCGTGCTGCTGCTCGGGGTGGGCTTCCTCGTCTTCTACTCGGCCCAGCCGAAGGTGTTGCCGTGGCTGGTGGCGTGCCTGATGATCGAGCGCGCCGCGCAGCTCGCCGGTACGGCGATGGCCGGGACGGCGTTCGGCGCCTTCGCTGCGGGTCTGGCCATCCCGCTCATCTCCGCCTTCGTCGAGCGGCGGACCACCACGCCGGCGCAGGTGCTGTTCCTGCCGTCGTTCTGGATGCTGGTGCCCGGCTCTGTCGGGCTGACCGGGGTGAGCGAGCTGGTGACGGGACAGGGTTCGGGCGCCGGCGACCTGCTGCAGACCGTCATCATCGTGCTGGCGATCACGCTCGGCATCCTGGTGGGAGCGAGCCTCCTGCCGATGACCCGGGTCGAGGTGGAGTCCGTTACGGAGTGATATTTGCCGTTTTGTTGGTGTTGCCGAGAACGGGGAGCGGCAACGAGCCCAGCATGACGACGTCACCTTTCGGGTCGTTCTTCGGCGGCCAAGATCCTTTCCGTGGGTTCGAGTCACTGTTCGGCGGAATGGACTCCTGGCCGCCCGCCCGGCCGAGCGTCCAGCGCGTCGACCTGGGCAAGCTGCTCACGGAACCGGCCAGGGGCCTGCTGCGGCGCGGCCAGGAGCTGGCGGCGGCGCGCGGCGCGGCCGACCTCGACAGCCTGGACCTGCTGCAGGCCGCGACGGGTGAGCCTGGCACGCGGACCCTGCTGATGAACGCCGGAGCCGACCCGGAGGCCCTGGACGAGCGCATCACCGAGCTGCTGCCCAGGGGCCAGGAGGGCGAGGTCCCGACCACGGTGAGCCCGGCGGTGAAGAAGGCGTTCCTGGACGCGGCGCGCATCTCGCGCGCGCTCGGCTCCTCCTACATCGGCCCCGAGCACCTGCTCCTGGCCATGGCGGCCAACCCGGACTCCCCGGCGGCGCGGCTGCTGGCGGCCTCCGGGGTCTCGGCGGGCGAGCTGGAAGAGACGATCATGGCGTCCGGCCCCGAGCCCGCAGGGAAGAAGCGCGAGACCAACACGCCTTCCCTCGACGAGTACGGCAGGGACCTCACCGAGGAGGCCCGCGACGGCAAGCTGGACCCGGTCGTCGGCCGCGAGGACGAGATCGAGCAGGCCATCGAGGTGCTGTCCAGGCGGCGCAAGAACAACCCCGTGCTGATCGGCGAGCCCGGCGTCGGCAAGACCGCGATCGTCGAGGGCATCGCGCAGCGCATCGTCAACGGCAGCGTCCCCGACACGCTCAAGGGCCGCCGGGTGATCGCGCTCGACCTGTCCGGCCTGGTGGCCGGGTCGAAGTACCGCGGCGAGTTCGAGGAGCGGATGAAGAAGGTGATCGACGAGGTCACCGCGCACAGCGACGAGCTGGTCGTCTTCATCGACGAGGTGCACACCCTCGTCGGCGCGGGCGCGTCGGAGGGCGGCATGGACGCGGGCAACATGCTCAAGCCCGCCCTGGCCCGCGGCGAGCTGCACGTGATCGCCGCCACCACGATCGACGAGTACCGCAAGAACATCGAGAAGGACCCGGCGCTGGAGCGCCGCTTCCAGCCCATCCTGGTGCCGGAGCCCAGCGTGGACGACACCGTCGGCATCCTGTACGGCCTGCGCGACCGCTACGAGGCGCACCACCAGGTGAAGATCAGCGACGACGCCGTCGAGGCGTCCGCCCGGCTGTCCGACCGCTACATCAACGACCGGTTCCTGCCCGACAAGGCCATCGACCTGATGGACCAGACCTCGGCCAGGGTACGGCTGCGCGCCATGACCCCGGCCGACGACGTCCGCGAGCTCGAAGCGCGCCTGGAGGAGCTGCACCGCGACAAGGACCAGGCGGTCAGGAACGAGGACTACGACCGGGCCAAGGAGGTGACCGCCGAGATCGACCGCCTCCGCCCGGAGCTGGAGGACGCGCGCAACGGGCACGACGACGTGCCGCAGGTCGTCGTCCAGGACGTGGCCGAGGTGGTGTCCAGGCTCACCGGCATCCCGGCCACCCAGCTGACCGAGGAGGAGCGCGACCGCCTGCTGCGGCTGGAGTCGCAGCTCCACGAGCGGGTGATCGGACAGGACGAGGCGGTCGACGCCGTGGCGGAAGCCGTACGGCGGGCCAGGGCCGGACTGTCCGACCCCAACAGGCCCATCGGCAGCTTCCTGTTCCTCGGCCCGACCGGCGTCGGCAAGACCGAGCTGGCCCGCGCCCTGGCCGCGGCGCTGTTCGGCGGCGAGGACCACATGGTCCGCATCGACATGTCGGAGTTCCAGGACAAGCACACCGTCAGCCGCCTGGTCGGCGCGCCGCCCGGATACGTCGGCTACGAGGAGGCCGGCCAGCTCACCGAGGCCGTACGGCGGCGCCCGCACACCGTGGTCCTGCTCGACGAGATCGAGAAGGCCCACCCCGACGTGATGAACATCCTGCTGCAGATCCTCGACGACGGCCGCCTGACCGACGGGCAGGGCCGTACCGTCGACTTCACCAACACGATCGTCATCATGACCAGCAACCTCGGCTCCAACCTCATCCTCATGCACAACGGCGACCCGGCCGAGCTGCGCGACCAGCTCATGGACCTGCTGCAGACGCAGCTGCGGCCCGAGCTGATCAACAGGATCGACGAGATCATCGTCTTCCACCGGCTCGACAAGGAGGAGATCCGCCAGATCACCTCGCTGCTGCTGGACAGGACCACCAGGCGGCTGGAGGCGCAGGACGTGCGGCTCACGGTCAGCGACGAGGCCAAGGACTGGCTGGCCGAGCGCGGCTACAAGCCGGAGTTCGGCGCCCGGCCGCTGCGCAGGACGATCCAGCGCGAGATGGACAACCGCCTGTCCACGATGTTGCTCAACGGCGACATCAAGCCGGGGGACGAAATAAACGCCGACGTGAGCGACAACCAGCTCGTTCTGCACACCACCTGAGCCCCATCAACGGCGCGTCGACGGGGCGTCAAACGGCGGAGACCACGCTGACCAGGTGATTCGCACCTACCTAGTTCGCGCTCTCGACCTGCTGGCGACCTCGTTGATGGAGTTCGCGCTGCCGCTGATCGTCCTGAGCACCACGGGCAGCACCGCCCTCGCCGGGTTGAGCTACGTCGCCGAGTGGGTGCCCAGGATCCTGGCCATCCCTCGCGCCGGGGCGCTCGTCGACCGCTGGGGCGCGGGACGCGTGTTCGTGCTGGCCTCGGCCGCGCGGGTCACGCTGGGAGCCGTCGCGGTGACCGGCCTGATCCTCTGGCCGTCGGCCTGGTGGCTGGCGCTCGTCTTCGGCGCGGCGTCCGGCGCCCTGTTCGAGACCACGTTCATCGCGGGCGAGGCCCTGACCAGCGCCCTGTGTGACGCGCGTCCCGACGACACCGCCAGGATCCAGGGCAGGCAGGGCATGGTGGACGAGATCACGATGCTCTGCGGGCCGCTCATGGCCGCCTTCCTCGTCCAGGCGGGCGTCGTGGCGGCGTTGGCGCTGGTGACCGTCCTGGCGTTGCTCGCGGGCGTGCTCGCCCGCCCCCTTTCCCCGGTACGGCCCGCGCCCGTGGAAGAGCCTCGGGGCGCTCTGACCACGGCGATCCGGGTGGTGCGCGCCCATCCCGTGCTGCTCTGGGTCATGGTGGCGCAGTTCCCCGTGAACCTGGTCTTCGCCCTGCTGACCGTGGGCGCTCCCGCGGTGATCATGAAGGGGTTCGGGCAGGGCGAGACCGCCGTGGGCGCCCTGTGGACCGTCGCCTCCGTGGTCTCGCTGCTCGGCATCAAGCTCGCGGAACGCGGCATCTCCCGCGGCGGGCTGCTGCGTACGGGCCTGGTCACCTTGGCCGTCACGGCTCTGGGCGGCGTCGGCGCCGGTCTGTCCTCCGGCTTCCCCGCCTTCTTCGTCTGCGCGGCACTGGCCACGAGCACCCTGGGTGCGGTGATGACCTTCCTGCGCACGATCCGCTCCAAGGTCATCCCGCAGGAGTCCTTCGGCGCGACCATCTCCCTGATGGTCCTGGTGGCCCTGCTCGCCAACCCCCTGGCCGGACTCCTCGTCGCCGTCGTCCCGAGCGGCGGCCTCCAGCCCCTCCTGGCCGTCTCAGGAACCCTCGCCCTGGTCGCGGTGGTCATAGCCATCAGCAGGATGAGGACCGAGACTCGTACATATGTCCGATGAGCCGCTGGAAATCGGTGAGATCACCATCTCCGACTGGTATGCCCATTCCGACACCATGGCCGCCGTCGGCTTCCTGACGATCGCCAGGAAGCTGCCCTCCCTGGTCGGCCAGGCGATGCGCATGGCCTGGACGGCCAGCCCGCGCGACACCCTGGCGACGATCGCGCTCAACCTGCTGGGCGGCGTGTTCACCGCGTTCGGCCTGCTGGCGACCACCGGCGTGCTGACCGCGCTGTTCAGCCAGGGGCCCACCCTCGACCGGGTCCTCGCCACGCTGCCCAGCCTCGCCCTGGTCGCGGCGGCCGGGATCCTGCGCGCGATCATGCAGGCCGGTGCGGGCTGGGCGCAGTCGCGCCTCACCCCGCAGATCTCCCGGCTGACCGAGGAGCGGTTGTACGGCCTGACCAGCCGCGTCGACCTGGTCGCCTTCGACGACCCCGACTTCCACGACGCGCTCGAACGGGCCAACAACCGCGGGGTCGCCGTGGCGGACTCCGTGGTCGCCTCGGCCATCGACGTCGTGACGGCCGCCGTGGGGATCGGCGCGGTCGCCGGGGTGCTCGGCGTGCTGCACCCGGTGCTGCTGCCGCTGCTCCTGCTGGCCGTGGTGCCCGACGCGTGGGCCGCGATCCGGGCGGCGCGGATGCGCTACACCACGATGTACAGCCTCATCCCGGCCAGGCGGCGCAAGTGGATCATCGCGGAGTTACTGGCCGAGCGGGAGCCCGCCGCCGAGGTGCGCTCGTTCACCATGCGCGACTTCCTGCTGCGGATGTACGACGCCGTCGCCAGGGCGGAGCAGGAGGTCATGCTGCGGCTGGCCAGGCGGCAGACGGTGGCCAAGCTGGTCGGCGAGGCGCTCGGCGGGATCGGCACCGGGCTGGTCTACCTGGCGCTCGGCTTCCTGCTCGCGGTCGGCGCGATCCCGCTGGCCGTGGCCGGCACCGCCGTACTCGCCATCAGGTCCGGGCAGCAGTCGCTCGGCAACCTCCTGTACGCCACGAACCGCCTGTACGAGGACGGCCTGTACTTCACCGACTTCCTGGTGTTCTGCGCCGACGCGGAGCGGCGGCTGCCGGACCTGGACGCGCAGCCCGTGCCCGCGCATTTCCGGCGCATCGCGACCACCGACGTGACCTTCTCCTACCCGGGCGGGTCCGCGCCGGCGCTGCGCGGGGTGTCCATCGAGATCAGGCAGGGGGAGGTCGTCGCCTTCGTGGGCGAGAACGGGTCGGGCAAGACCACCCTCGCCAAGATCCTCTCCGGGCTGTACGCGCCTGACGAGGGGGTGGTGCAGTGGGACGACACCGACCTGGCCCAGGTCAATCCCGAGGACCTCAGGCGGCGGATCGCGGTCATCGCGCAGGACCACACCCGGTGGCCGTTGACCGCCCGCTACAACATCACGATGGGCACTGACCGGGGGGAGGCGGCGCTGCACTCGGCGGCGTCGGTGGCGGGCGCCGACGACGTGATCGCCGACCTGCCGCTGGGCTACCGTACGCTGCTGGACCGCCGTTTCAAGGACGGCCAGGAGCTGTCCGGCGGGCAGTGGCAGCGCATCGCCGTCGCCCGAGGTTTCCACCGGGACGCCGAGCTGCTGATCTGCGACGAACCGACGGCCGCGCTGGACGCACGCGCCGAACACGCCTTGTTCGAACGCATCCGCGGTCACGCCGAGGGCAGGACGGTGTTGCTCATCACCCACCGCCTGGCAAGCGTCCGGTACGCCGACCGTATTTACGTGCTGCAACACGGCAAGGTCATCGAACAGGGCACCCACGCGGCCCTGATGACCCTGAACGGCCTCTACGCCGACCTCTACACCTTGCAGGCCAGCGCCTACCGATAGAGGATCACGGGATGAAGCCCTGGTTACGCCTCCTCATGATCGTGCCCCTCATCAGCGTGGTCCTCATGATGAGTGAGAAGCGAGGCATCGTGATGGGCGTGGTGGCCGCCGTCGTCTGGGGGCCCCTCCTGCTGCCATCGGGGATGGTGGAGCGCTGGGAGCGCCGGAATCATCCGGTGAGAAGCGTCCTGCTCTTCGTTCCTGCGGCTTTCTGCGCGCTGGCCCTCTTCACGCAGTGGTCGCTGGTGGCCTGTCTCGGGCTCGCGCTCGCCTGCCCGATCCTGTTGATCCCTGTGGCACAGGCGGTCACCAGGCGAAGGGGACGGAAGGAAGTCCTGAGCCCGCGTCAGGAATGACGAGCACCGAGCCTGCCGGTGGGGCCGGGTCCGTCAGGCCGATGGTGGCCGTCGTGATGTACAGGTCCCGGCCGACGAAGGTGCAGGCGGTCGGGCGGGCGACGGGGAGGTCGATCACCAGGTCCAGCCGCCCGTCCGGGGCGTACCGGTGTACGGCGGAGCCGTCCCAGATGGCCACCCACACGCAGCCCGACGCGTCCATGGTCAGGCCGTCGGGGAAGCCCTCGGGCACCGATGCGAAGGGGCGGCGGTTCACGGCGTTCCCGTCCACATAGGTGAAGACGTCGATGCGCCGGGTGGCGCTGTCGACGTAATACATGAGACGGTCGTCGGGGCTCCAGGCGATGCCGTTGCTCACCGTGGCTTCGGTGATGAACTCCGTCGTCTCCCCCACGCGGCACAAGCAGCCGCCGCCCGCCGCCTCGTCGTAGCGCATGGTGCCCGCCCACAACCGGCCCGACGAGTCCACCGCCGCGTCGTTGCCGCGCCGCCCCGGGACGGGCCAGTGCGCCAGCCATGTCCCGTCCTCCAAGGCCACGCCGTCGCGCAGGTTCAGGACCAGCCCGCCGGATGCGCGTGGCTTAGCCGCGCCCACGTGCTGCCCGACCCGCACGACCTCGTCGGACCCGTCCGGCGCGAGCTGGTGGACCTCGGATCGCAGGATGTCGACCACGATCAGCCGACCGGCCGCAGCGTCCCAGGTGGGACCCTCGCCCAGCTCCAACGCCAGCGGATACGCGACCTCAGCGCGCATGGAGCTTCGGGATCAGCCGCACCGCGTTGTCGTGGTAGACCGACCGCAGCACGGCGGCAGGCAGGTCGAGCCCGCTGATCGTCCAGTCGCCCATCAGGATGTCCCCGTGCGGGAAGTCTTCATCGGCCGTCTCCAGGAAGCGGTAGTGGGTGGCGTAGGTCTCGGCGGAGGGCGGGAAGTCGTCGGTGCCGAACAGCACCCGGTCGGGATGGCGCAGGATCAGCGCCCTGGCTGCCTCGGACACCCGGCCGATCTCGGCGAGCCTGGCGGCGATGTCGATGTTGAAGTGGGGATAGGTGTCGAGCATCCGCCCGACCCAGTCGAGGTTCTCCGGATAACACCCGGCGTGCACCCCGACGAACGTCGTCGCCGGGTTGGCCGCCACCAACGACTCCAGCGAAGCGATGAGCCGCTCGAAGCGCGGGAAAACCGGGTCGCAGAACGACCACTCCGGGTGGACGAGGAGCTGCGCCCTGCGTTCGTTCGAGGCGTCGACGGGTTCGAAGAACGCGACCGGGTCGGCGGTGTGGATCCAGACGGGCAGCCCGAGCGAGGCCGCCGCCTCCCACACCGGCGCCAGCCGTACGTCGTCGGGAAGGACCAGGTCACCGCGGTCGTCACGGATGTGCAGGCCGAGGTCCTTCCAGACCTTCAACCCCGCCGCGCCCGCCTCAGCTGACTTCACGAGCGAGGCGACCATAGCCTCGGGGCGGTCAAAGGAGACGTGGCAGAAGGTGACGAACCGGCCAGGGTGGGCGCGGTCGTAGCGGTCGAGGTTGGTCTCCAGCTCGTCGCCCCACCGGCCGTCGAGGTTGACGACCGTGGTCACGC
Organism: Nonomuraea sp. NPDC050556; assembly: GCF_044457355.1. Taxonomy (NCBI): domain Bacteria; kingdom Bacillati; phylum Actinomycetota; class Actinomycetes; order Streptosporangiales; family Streptosporangiaceae; genus Nonomuraea; species Nonomuraea sp. NPDC050556. The sequence continues at coordinate 251,063 of NZ_JBITGU010000005.1, forward strand.
CGACCGAGTCGAGCATGGCCAGCAGGTCGGGCACGGACGGCACCGCCCAGTCGCCGGTCAGCCAGCGGCCCAGGTGGTTGTGGGCGTCCACGACCATCAGAACTCCAGCCCGTGCGCCTCGATCATGGCGTCGACCAGGGAACGGATCTCCGACAGCGAAAGCGTCGCGGCCGTGTTGGGGTCGAGCATGGCCGCGTGGTAGGCGTGCTCCCTGCGCCGCTCCAGCGCCGCTCGAAGCGTGAGCTCGCCGACGTTGAGGAACGTGCGGTTGAGCGCGGCCAGTTGCGGCGGCAGGTCGCCGACGCGGGTGGGCTGCACGCCCGCCCTGTCCACCAGGCACGGCACCTCGACGCACGCGTCGTCGGGCAGGTTGGTGATCAGTCCCCCATTGCGTACGTTGGCATGAAGGACCCTGGGCATCCCCGTCTCGATGGAGTGGATGATCTCCGAGGCCAGCTCGGAGGTCGCCTCGATCTCCACGCCCTCCCCCGCCGCGAGCGCCCGCTTGGCCTCGGCGTAGGTGTCGAGGTTCTCCTCGCACCACTCCAGGTAGACCCCGACGGGGATGCGGTGCTGCGCGATCTGGTCGTCGCGGTGCAGGAACCAGGGCAGGTACTCCGAGCCGTGCTCGCTCGACTCGGTGGGGAAGTGGCCGAACGCCTGGTACATCGCCACCCGCACCGTCCGCTCCAACGAGGGGTCGGCGGCGATCGCGGCGTCCAGGCGCGGGTAGAGGTTCTCGCCGCGGTGCTCGAAGCGCAGCACGAACGCCTGGTGGTTGACCCCGGCCGTCTGGAAGGCGATCTCGTCCACCGGCACGCCGACCAGCGCGGCCAGCCTGGCCTGGGTGTCGCGCACCGAGTGGCAGACGCCGACGACGCGCTTGAACGGCGACCCCTCGTAGACGGCGCGCGGGATCATCGACATCGGGTTCGTGTAGTTGATCAGCAGGCTGGACGGGGCCAGCTCAGCGAGGTCCTCACCCAGCGACACCATGACCGGGATCGTGCGCAACGCACGGAAGATGCCGCCGATGCCCAACGTGTCGGCGATGGTCTGCCGCACCCCGAACCGCGCGGGCACGTCGAAGTCGATCCGCGTCGCCGCATACCCTCCCACCGCGATCTCGTTGATCACGTAGTCGGCGCCGTCGATCGCGGCCCTGCGGTCGACGTGCGCCTCGATGGCGGTGCCCACGCCCAGCTTCGCCACCATCCAGCGAGCCATGGCCGTGGCCGTCTCCAGCCGCTCGGCGTCGATGTCGTGCAGCACGATCGTGGTGGAGTCGGCGAACTCCATGGCGAGCAGGTCGGAGAGCAGGTTCTTGGTGAACTCCACGCTCCCGGCGCCCATGAAAACAATCCGCGTCATGACATGTCCTCTCAGTACGGGCGGAGCAGCGCCCTGATGGGACTCTCGCCGCCCTCCATCAGGTTCGTAAAGATCTCGGCGCCCTCGGCCAGCGGATAGCTGCGCACCCAGGGCAGCTCCCACCCGGCCACCAGCTCGGCCGCCTCCTCGAACTCCGCGTCGGTGTAGGCGAACGACCCGAAGATCCTCTTCTCCGTACGCACCAGAGCCGACGAGTCGAACCCCGCCTCCGGGTTCGCCAGCCCCAGCCACACCGTGACGCCCCCCGGCCTGATCCGCTCGATCGACTGCCGGTGCGTCTCCGGCGTGCCCACGGCGTCGAAGACCACGTCGTACTCGCCGGTCAGCGCGGTACCCGTCGCGTGCACGCCGAGCTGGGACGCCGCGTCGAGCCTGGAGGCCGAGCGGTCGGCCACCTCGACCAGGGAAGCCCCTCCGGCGAGCGCGACGGCAGCGCACACGAGCCCGATCGCCCCCGCGCCGATCACGCCGACCGTCCCACCGGCGGGCCGCCCGGCCAGCGCCCACGCGTGCACGCCGTTCGCGGCGGGTTCCACGACGGCCGCCCGCTCCCAGCTCAGCCCGGTGGCCAGCGGGCGCACCGCGCTCGCCGGCACCGACACCCGCTCGGCGAACCCGCCCTGCCGATGCACACCGATGATCTCGCGGGAGCGGCAGATCTGGCGCAGCCCGCGCCCGCACAGGTCACAGCTCCCGCAGGAAAGGATCGGGTTGACCACGACCGGCACGCCCGCGTCCGTCGTCCCCGCCATCTCGTGCCCCATGATCAGCGGCGGGACCCGGAAGCCGGGCGTCCTGACGCCGTGCAGCTCGCTGCCGCAGATCCCGGTGGCGGCGACGTGTAAGAGAACCTCGCCGGATGCGACCACCGGGTCGGCCACCTCGTCGAGCTCGACGACGCCAGGACCGGTGAAGACCAGAGCCCTCATTCAGCTTCCTTCCATCATACGGAATGCTCTTCCGTATTATGGCTACAGATCGGAGCGGGTCAAGAGGCATCACATGACCGCGAGCTGCCCGCCGTCCACGACGAGCTCGGCTCCGTGCACGAACGACGCCTCGTCCGAGGCGAGGAACGCGTAGACGGACGCGACCTCCTCGGGGAAACCCGTCCGCCCCAGCGGGATCTGCTCGCGCGCATATGCCGCCACGAACTCCTCGCCCAGCGACGCGGCGATCCCGGCGTTGAGCGGCGTGCTGATGTAGCCGGGGCAGACCGCGTTCACCCGGATGCCGTGCCGTCCGAGCTCCACGGCCATCGTCCTGGTCAGCTGCACGACCCCGCCCTTGGAGGCGTTGTAGTGGGCGTAGTCGCCCTCGGCCTTGAGCCCGTTCGTCGAGGCCATGTTGACGATCGAGCCACCGGCCCCGCGCGCGACCATCCGCTGGGCCACGGCCTGGCCGACGAGGAACATGCCGCGCAGGTTGACCGCCATCAGCCGGTCCCAGTTCGCCGCCGCGATCTCCAGGAACGGCTCCCGCCAGGCGACGCCCGCGTTGTTGATCAGGACGTCGATCCCGCCCAGGGCCGACTCGGCCGCCTCGACCAGCCGGGCGACGTCCTCCTCGCTACTCACGTCGCAGGTCATCCCGCCCACCGCGCCGTAGCGGTCGACCACCTCGGCGACCCGGTCCACCCCACAGAGGAAGACCCGGGCGCCTTCGGCCACGAACCGGGCCACGGCGGCCTCGCCGATCCCGCTGCTTCCGCCGGAAACGAGTACTGACTTGCCTGCTAATCCACGCATGGCGCGACCGTAGCAGTCCGACGCTAGGATTCCGCCTAGCGAAATCGCCTACCGGGAGTGTCATGAAAACCTCGCCAGTGGAGAGCGTCGACCGGGCTCTGCGCATACTCAAGCTGCTGGCGGGCAACGGCCAGGGCGTCACCCTCGAAGAGCTGGCGACCAGCTCGGGCATCCCGCGCAGCTCGCTACACCGGCTGCTCAGCGCGCTGCGCCACCGCGGCTTCGCCGCCCAGCCCGAGCAGAACGGCCCCTACTTCCTCGGCACCGAGATGCTCGCGATCGCGTTCCGCTACAGCGAGAACCTCGACCTGCGCGCCCTGGTCCACCCGCTGCTGCTGCGCCTGCGCAAGGACCTGCAGGAGACCGTGCACATGGCCGTGCTCGACGGCGGCGAGGTCGTCTACGTCGACAAGGTCGAGGCCAACCACCCGATCCGGATGACCTCGGTCATCGGCGGGCGCAACCCGGCGCACTGCACCGGCGTCGGCAAGGCGCTGCTGGCCTGGACCTACCCGACGGACGAGGCCATCGCGCTGTGGGCGCGCACCTACCAGCCGCTCGAAGCCAGGACCCGGCACTCCATCACCAACCCGGTCAAGCTGGCCGAGGAGATGCGCCGCATCAGGGCCGCAGGACACTCGCTCGACCTGGAGGAGAACGAGGAGGGCGTGCGCTGCGCCGCCGTACCGGTCTTCCTGGGACGGACCACTCCGCTCGCGGCGATCAGCGTGACCGCCCCCAAGAGCCGCTTCCCCACCGAGAAGCTGGCCAAGGCGGCCGAGACGCTCGCCCAGGTGATCGCCGAGCAGGACGATCCGCTCGGCGGCTGAAGTATTGACACCGCAGATCTGGCTCTGCTTTCCTCGTTGCTGGAATTGATTTCCGGCATACGGAAAGGTCTCATGATGGCCTTAGCATTTCCACGGCCCCTGGCCGTCATGACCCTGGCCGCCCTGGTCCTGGCCGGATGCGCCGGAGCCCAGAAGACCGCCGACCCGAACGCCCCGGTGACGATCACCTGGTGGACCGGCCAGGCGGACGACCAGGAGAAGCAGTTGGAGGCGCTCGCCGCCGAGTACCACGCCGCGCACCCGAACATCACGATCAAGGTGTCCCCCGGCGCCCCCACCACCGACGACCTGCTCACCAAGCTCTCCGCCGCGTTCGTCGGCGGCACCCACCCGGACATCTCCTATGCCTACGGGAGCTGGGCCACCCAGCTCGCCCAGAGCGGCAGGACCCAGGACATCAGCGCCCTCGTGAAGGACCCGGCGATCGGCTGGGACGAGTTCCCGCCCTCGGCGCGGGCCACGGCCACCGTCGACGGCAAGGTCATCGGACTGCCTGCCGTGGTGGACAACCTCGGGATCATCTACAACAGGAAGCTCTTCGACCAGGCCAAGCTCGCCTACCCGAACGCCGACTGGACCTGGGACGACTTCCGCTCGGCAGCCAAGAAGCTGACGAACCAGGCCACCAACGTGTACGGCACGGCCTACCCGGTCTCCGGCAGCGAGAACACCACCTGGGTGCTGTGGCCCCTCCTCTGGCAGCGCGGCGGCGCCATCCTCAGCAAGGACGGCAGGACGCCGGAGTTCAACTCCGACGCCGGGGTGCAGGCGCTGACCTTCCTGCGCGACATGGCCGTCACCGACAAGTCCATCTACCTCGACCAGACCGACGAGAAGTTCGGCCCGCTGTTCCTCGACGGCCGCGTGGGCATGCTGATCTCCGGCCCGTGGCAGCTCTACGACATCAAGGAGCGCAAGCTCGACTACGGCGTCGCCGTACTTCCAGGACACAACGGCGACCACCAGACCATCTCGGGCCCCGACCTGTGGACGTTGTTCGACCACGACGACCCGAACCGGGCCAAGGCGGCGAGCGACTTCGTCCTCTGGCTGACCGGCAAGGACACCGACGCCCGCTGGAGCCTGGCCAACGGCAACCTCCCGCTGCGCGACTCGGAGAAGGCGCTGCCCGCCTACCAGACCTTCGTCAAGGAGTACCCGGGCGTGGAGACGTTCGTGGAGAACCTCGGCAACGCCAAGCAGCCGCGGCCGACCGTGCCCGGCTACGTGGAGCTGTCGCAGTATGTCGGCGAGGCGATCTCGCAGGTCATGCAGGGCGCGGCCGACCCGAAGCAGGCGCTGGACGCGGCGGCCAAGAAGTCCTTGGAAGCGCTGGCCCAATGAGGGGCCATCGCAGGGTCGTGCGCGGCCGTACCAAGGACCTGCTGACCGGGTGGGCCTTCATCGGGCCCGCCTGCCTGATCATCGCGGGGCTGTCGCTGTTCCCGGCCGTCTGGGCGTTCTTCATCTCGCGCACCAGGTGGAACGGCATCACCGACCCCGTCGACGTCGGCTGGGGCAACTACGAGCGCATGGTCCAGGACCCCAACGTGATCGACGCGGTCGAGCACACGCTGTTCTTCACCGTGTTGTTCGTGCCCGCGTCGATCATCCTCGGCATGGTCATCGCCATTGCGCTGAACAGGAAGATCCGGTTCATCGGCTTCTACCGGACGGCGATCTTCGTGCCGTTCGTCGCCTCGGCCGCCGCGACCGGCATCCTGGCCAGCTTCGTCTTCAACCCGCAGTTCGGCGCGGCCAACGAGATCCTGCGCAACCTCGGCCTGCCGCCGCAGCAATATCTGGAGAGCCCGGCGCAGGCCATGCCGGTCATCGTGCTGATCGCGCTGTGGGGGCAGATCGGCTTCACCGCCGTCGTCTACCTGGCCGCGCTGCAGGACATCCCGAAGATCCTGGTCGAGGCGGCCGTGGTGGACGGGGCTTCGCCCTTGAAGGTCTTCCGCCACGTCACGCTGCCGCAGCTCGGGCCGGTCACGGTGTTCACCGCCGTCTGGCAGACGATCACCGCGTTGCAGCTGTTCGACCTGGTGTACACGACCACGCGGGGCGGGCCGCTCAGCGCGACCCAGACGATCGTCTACTACATCTACAAGACCGCCTTCGGCGGCCAGCGCTACGGGTACGGCTCGGCCGTGGCGTACACGCTGTTCCTGATCACGCTGCTGATCACGGTCGGCATGGTCCTCTACTCGCGGCGCAGCAAGGTGGGTGCGTTCTGATGCGTTTCAGCCGCTGGCACCTGCTGCTCCTCCCTCTGGCGTTGCTGTTCCTGTTCCCGCTGGTGCAGATGGTGCTGACCGGGTTCATGAGCGACACGGAGATCAACCGCTTCCCACCGGGACTGATCCCGAGCAGCCTGCGCCTCGACGGCTACGTCAAGCTCTTCCAGGAGACGCCGATCCTGCGCTGGCTGGCGAACACGGTGGTCGTGTCGGCCATCTCGATCGTCTCGCACCTCGTCCTGTGCTCGCTGGCCGGGTACGGCTTCGCCCGGCTGAAGTTCCCGGGGCGCAACCTCGGCTTCTTCGGCATCCTGGCCACGATCATGATCCCGCCGCAGCTGCTGATGATCCCGACGTACCTGATGTTCGCCAAGCTCGGCGTGGTCGACACGCTCGCCGCCGCCTTCGTGCCCTGGCTGGCCTCGGCGTTCGGGATCTTCCTGATGCGCCAGTTCTTCCTGGCGCTGCCGACCGAGCTGGAGGACGCCGGGCGCATCGACGGGTGCAGCAGGCTCGGGGTGTTCCTGCGGATCGTGCTGCCGCTGGCCAAGCCCGCGCTGGCGACGCTGGCCGTCTTCACGCTGCTCGGCTCGTGGAACGACCTGATCTGGCCGCTGATCGCGATCAGCGACCAGGACTCGTTCACCATGCAGGTCGGGCTGACCACGTTCCACGGCGCTCGGCGGACCAGCTGGTCGCTGCTCATGGCCGGGAACGTCGTCGCCACCATGCCGCTGCTCCTCGGCTTCGTGCTGGCCCAGCGCCACTTCGTGGCCACGATGACCTTCAGCGGTCTCAAGGGGTAGGCGGCTTTTTCGTGCCATCGGGGTGGAATGCAATTCCGTATGATGGAAAGGTAAACGATGAAACCTATCCGGATAACCGTCGCAGTAGCTCTGGCCTGGTTATTCATGGCGAGCCCCGCACAGGCCGCCACCACCACGCTCGCGCCCGTCTCGATCACCACCACGGCAGGGTCCGTCGGCAGCGGGCAGACCGTCGCCAACCTGGTGGTCAAAGACCAGAGCGGCACCCAGAACAACTACGCCAAGTACGTGGAGTTCTCGCCGAACTACGTGGGCTACCGCACCTACACGCTTCCCGCCTCCGTGCCGCCGTCGAGCGTCACCGGGCTCCAGGTGCAGGCCAACTACCGTGGCCCCTCGGCGGCCGAGCAGACGTGGAAGTGGTCCCTCTACGACTGGGGCACCAGCGCCTGGACCCAGGTCGGGACGAACGCCGGAGCGCCGTCCTGGGGTTCGTGGACCACGCTGACCTTCAACGCGGCGGGCAACTACGTCTCCGGCACGGGCTCCATCCGCGTACGGCTGGCCGCGAACAACACCAGTGACAGCGCCGACGTCGACTACGAGGCCGTCACGGTGACGAGCTCCTCCTCCGGCGGCGACACCACACCGCCCTCCACCCCGACCGGTCTCGCGTCAACGGGGACGACGTCGAGCACGGTGTCCCTTTCGTGGACCGCGTCCACCGACAACGTGGGCGTCACCGGCTACGAGGTACTGAAGAACGGCGCCGTGGCCACCACGGTCACCTCGACCACCGCCACGGTGACCGGGCTGGCCGCCTCCACCAGCTACACCTTCACCGTCAAGGCGCTCGACGCGGCGGGCAACCGTTCAGCGGCCTCCTCAGCCGTGACGGCCACCACCACGGCGGGCGGAGGTGGCATGTGGACGCCGCCGCTCAACGCCCGCTGGCAGTACCAGCTCCAGGGCGACGCGGCCTTCGCCTCGACCGGCGGCATCGACGTGAACATCTGCGCCGTGCCGTACACCGGGGGCGCCTGCGTGAAGCCGACGGTCTTCGACATCGACTTCTACGTCGACGAGCTGATCAGCGGCAACAACCACACGCTCAACACCGCTGCGGTGAACGCCATCCACGCCAACGGCGGGCACGCGATCTGCTACGTCGACGCCGGGGGCATCGAGAACTTCCGCCCCGACTACCAGGAGGCCGTCGACTGGGACAACGCGCACAACCACCAGCTCATCGGCAAGCCGTACCCCGGGTTCGAGAACGAGTTCTACGCCAACATCAACAACAACGTCGGCCAGCGCGACTTCATGCTCAGCCGCATCGAGAAGCGCGTGGCGCTGTGCGATCAGCTCGGCTTCGACGCCGTCGAGTTCGACGTGGTCAACACCTACGAGGACGGGCAGGCGACCACCGGCTGGAACATCAGCGCGGCCACGCAGCTCGTCTACAACAAGGCGCTGGCCGCGATCGCCCACGACCACGGCATGTCGGTGGCGCTGAAGAACGACCTCTCGCAGATCTCCGACCTGGTGTCCTTCTTCGACTTCGCGATCAACGAGCAGTGCATCCAGTACAGCGAGTGCGGTGACTACAGCCAGTTCACCAGCGCCGGGAAGGCCGTCTTCCAGGTCGAATACACCATGAACGGGAACTCGGACACCGCCGGTGGCCGCTGCGCCACCGCCAACACGCTCAACTTCAACTCCATCCACAAGAACAAGGACGCCACCCTGTTCTCCCAGCCGTACCGGCCCTGCCGCTGATGCACGTCCCGACCGAGCACGTGGATGCCAGGACCACCGGCATCCACTGGCCGGGCGAGCCGGTCACGTACGCCGAGTTCGCCGCCGCCCGCCACCACCTGTCCGACGGCCCGTTCACGCCGCCGTTCGCAGTGGTACGGCGGGCGGCCGTCGAGGCCAACATCGCCGCGCTGGCGGGGTTCTGCGCCAGGCGCGGCGTGCTGCTCGCGCCGCACGGCAAGACCACGATGGCGCCCGCCCTCTTCGAGATGCAGATGGACGCGGGCGCCTGGGGTATCACCGCGGCCACACCTTCGCAGGTCAGGGCGTACCGGAGCTTCGGGGTGGAGCGGATCCTGCTGGCCAACCAGCTCGTGGACCGGCGCTTCGCCGAGTGGATCGCCGGGGAGCCGTGCACGTTCCTCTGTCTGGTGGACTCCCGCGCCGGGATCGACCTGCTGGCCGGGTTGGGAATCAGCGTCCTCATCGACGTCGGCTATACCGGCGGCCGGACAGGCGTCCGTTCGGTGGCGGAGGCGATGGACCTTGCCTCTTACGCCGAGGGCCGGGTGCAGGTGGCGGGCATCTCCGGCTACGAAGGCGCCCTGTCCTCTGGTGACGACGTGATCGCCTACCTGAAGACCCTGCGCGAGGCGGTCGCCGCCTTGCAGTCCGGCCAGCCATTGATCGTCAGTGCAGGCGGCAGCATCTGGTTCGACCTGGTCGCCGATCATCTGGGCGGCGACCCCACGATCCACCTGATCCTGCGCAGCGGCGCCTACATAGCCCATGACGTCGGCTATTACCGCAGGCTAACCCCCTTCCACCGCCTGACCAACGAGGGTGTGCTCCACTCAGCCCTGGAGATCTGGGCCCCGATCCTGTCCACCCCCGAACCCGGCGTGGCCTTCGCCCTGCTGGGCAAGCGCGAAGCCCCATATGACCTGGACCTCCCCACAGTCCTTTCCCACACGGGCGTACAGGTGACCCAGCTGAACGACCACCACGCCCAGCTGGCCGTCCCCGCCGAGGTGTCCCTCCGCCCCGGCGACCTGCTGCGCTTCGGCGTCTCCCACCCGTGCACGGCCTTCGACAAGTGGCGTACCCTCCTGCTCACCGACGACAACGACACCGTCGTCGACCTGCTCAGGACGTACTTCTAGGAGGACCGTTGGGGATCTTCTTCGACTACTACCGGGCGCCCGACCGGCAGGCCGCGACGGCGGATCCGGAGAACAGCCCCGCCTTCGACCGCGTCGAAACCAAGGGGATCGATCCGGAGGTCTGCCTCGGCCAGCTGATCGCCTTCATCGAGGGGGTCTCGGACGACCTGTCTCCCATGGAAACGGTCACCCTGTATCCCCCGCCGATGACGATCGAGGAATGGGAGGCTTTGCCGGACGGCCATCCGCACAAGGACGGTCCTGGCATCGCCGAGCTTCCCGCCGGAGCGCGGGACACGCTGGCCGACGTGGCCGACGACCGGCTGGCGGGTCTTGCCGCGCAGTGGGCGCGGATCGACGAGTTCTTCGCGCCGCCCGACGAGGGGTACCTGGTCGAGCTGATCACCGACCTGCGCGGGCTGGCCCAGCGGGCGCGCGCGGAGGACCAGCTGATCTACTGCTGGATCTGCATGTAGAGCATGAAGGGAGCTGGTGCAGGTGCTGGGCGAGATGGTTGTGCGGCTTGTGGGGCGGGATGAGGATGATGAGGTGGTCACCCTCGGGTTGTCCGAGGATGAGGACGGGGAGGGGCGGGCGCTGATCTTCATGCTCGCCGAGGATGAGGACGAGCCCTACTGCGTCACTCGCGAGTACGGCTCGGGCACCACCTATGGCGGGGTCGTCGGGTGGGAGCTTACGGGGACGGCGCTGACCTTGCGGTTCAGTGAGGAGGCTGCGCGGGATCTGGGGGTTGAGGCCGTCGTCAGGGTTGAGTTGCTGGTTGACGACGCTGGGGTTGCGCTGGTGCGGGCTGGGTTGGGGGAGATTCTTACGCCGGGGAGATCTTGAGGATCTTTCCGTTCACGTCGGCCACCAGGTAGCCGGACTTGTAGCTGTCTCCGGCGTACAGCATCATCCCCACGCGGCCGTTGACCACGAAGGCGAAGGCCGGGTCGATCACCAGGTAGCGCGTGGTCACCTTCTTCACGCCCAGGTCCTTGTCGGCGCGCTTGATCAGGGCGGGGAGGGCGTCCCAGTTGAACTTGGACAGGTCCCAGGCGGGTTCGTCCATCTTGCCGCCCGGGCCGTTGAGTACGGCTTCGCCGTTCCTGTAGCTGTAGCGGTCGTAGACGGTCTTGTCGTCCTTGTTCGGGGCCTCGAAGCTCGCGTACTCCGGGTAGACGACCAGGCTCTTGATCTTGGTGCCGCCGATGACGGGTTTGATCTGGGAGACCAGTTTGCGCATGCCTGCTGGGGTGAGCAGGTTGGTCGTGGCGGCTGGTTCTTCGGTCTCGGTGGTGCCGCTGTCCTCGGTCGGCTCGGCCTTGGTGGAGGGTTGGGCGGAGAAGGACGGGGTGGTGCGTGGGGTGGCGGAGAACATCGGGGCCACCTGCCAGACCGCCAGACCCACGACGACCACGGCTGAGGCGGTCACGGCTACCACCGCATTACGAGTGCCGCGGCGTCTGCGTGACGGGGAGGTCATGGGCTGCGAGGGGGACGCCTGCCATCCGGGCGGGACGGTGGAGCCCGGCGGAGGGCCGCCCCATGCGGGCCCTTGGGCGGGCATGGGGGCCCAGCCTTGCGGAGGTCCTGCTTGGGGGGCCTGACCGGCGAACCCCGGGCTGGCGAATGCCTGGCCAGGAGCCTGGCCATAGGGCCCGGACGCCGCAGGGCCTGAGGGGTTGAGAGGGCCCGAGCCGGGTGGACCTGACGGGCCGGACGGACCTGACGGGCCTGAGCCGTAAGGGGCGGAGGGGGATGCGCCGTAAGGGCCGGACATCGCGGGGCCGGAGGGGCCCGATGCGGCGGGGCCGGGGGTGGGGTGGATTACGGGGCCGGGGGTGGAGCTCAGGGTTGGGGTGGTGGCGCAGGCGGCGAGGGCCTGGTCCAGCCACTCCGCGTCCGGCCGCATATGGGGATCCCGCCGCAGCAACGCCTCCAGGATCGGCGCCAGCGGCCCAGCGTTCTGCGGCGCGGGCACGTCCTGGTTGAGCACCGCCGCCAACGTGGCCAGCGTCGTGCTCCGCCGCAAAGGGTGCCGCCCCTCCACAGCCACGTAAAGCAGCATCCCCAACGACCACAGGTCGGAGGACGGATTACCCTCGAACCCGTTGATCCGCTCGGGCGCGATGTACTCCGGCGACCCGATGAACGACCCCGTAGCCGTCAACGACGTGGACTCCCGCATCGCCGCGATCCCGAAGTCCGTGAGCACCGAAGCCCCGTCCGCCCGCAGCAGCACGTTCGCCGGCTTGACGTCCCGGTGCTGGATCCCGACCGCGTGCGCCGCCCGCAGCGCCGACAGGACCTCACGGCCCAGCCGTACCGCCTCGGCCTGGGAAAGCGGCCCGCGTTCGAGCCGCCCCTGCAGCGAGCCGCCGGAGACCAGCTCCATGACGATCCACGGGTACCCGGTCTCGGCCGCGTCGACGATGTGGTGGATGGTCACGACGTGCGGGTGGCTCAGCCTGGCCAGCGCCCGCGCCTCGCGCAGGACGCGCAGGCGCAGCTCCGTGGCGGCGGCCGAGTCGTGATCGTCCGGGGACCGTACCTCCTTGAGCGCCACCTCCCGCTGGAGCACCTGGTCCCAGGCGCGCCACACGAGGCCCATGCCCCCGCCGCCGAGCCGTTCCACCAGCTCGAAACGGCCGTCGATCACCCTGCTCTGCATGCCAAGCAGCGTACGGCCAAACCCGGTCTCATATTTACTGATCACATGTCGAAAGCCCTCATAACCGGAGAAGGGCTACGGGGTCCTCGATCAGGCGGAACGAGCACGGACCTGCTCAGGAAGGTCCGCGCCCGGTTCACTCGCGCAGGTGATCGTCACCGTCCTGGAGGCCGGCGTGCGGATCACCGAGATCTCGTGCGTCAGGACGCCGAGCTGATGGTCCAGAGCTGACCGGACGGCTTGTTGCAGTCGATGGCCCAGAGGGTGTTGCCGTCGGCGGTGAGGCAGCCGCCCTTCGAGTAGCCCTTGTCCCTGTTGTAGCGGTTGACGATGCTGTAGCGGCCGTCGCCGTCGCCGTCGTGGAACATCCACTGCTGGGTCGAGCCGTGGTTCACCCTGCCGGTCTGGACGGTCCACTTGTCCGGCACGACCTCGTACACGGAGCCGGACGCCGTGGGCTCGATCTCCCACAGGCCGTTGCCCTTGTCCCAGAGCGACACGGGGCCCAGCGTGCGTCCGTTGTCGGACTTCAGCATCACCTTCTTGCCATGGGCGGGCTTGTCCCCCGAGCCAGGACCGGGATCGGGCGTGCGGTTGTCCTCGTCGTCGGAGTCCCAGTCGCCGCCCTGCGCCTTGTCCGCCTGGTCGTGCTTGCCGTCCTCGGCCGTCTCGTTGAAGTGGACCTTCCCGCCGTCCCTAGTGAAGCCGTCAGGCGCGTAGAACCGCCAGTTCAGGTAACCGCCGTCACCGGTGTTGACGAACGTGCCGTCCTCGTCGAAGATCCACACGCCGTACTTGGTGCCTTCGATGTCGACGTCCTCGAAGGTGTAGTCGGGGTCGCTGCGCGGACCGGGCAGTCCGGAGGAGTCCGCCCACTCGTACTTGGCGATGATGATGTTGAACTCGCCGCGCGTCTCGGACACGGTCTTCTCCATCAGCGCCTTGACGCCGATCTCGCGGTCCTTCTGGTTGTTGGCCAGCTTCACGATCGTCTGGATCAGCTCGGCCGCCTTGAACACGCCGCCGACGAGGGCCGCCGGGCTGGCGTGCGCCGGGGTCGCGAAGGTGGAGAGAGCCAGGACGGCGCCGGCCGCCGCGGTGAAAATCTTCATGCGGGCCACCGTGGCCCACCGATCTTGACAGAAGATCGACAGAAGCTCACCGGCGCTGGTCAGCGGCCTTCCGCCACAACGCGTTCCACCCGCCGCGCCCCAGCCAAGCCGAGGGTACGGCCAGCCCGCCGCCCGCCACCCGCTCCCAGAACGCGTCGACGGAAGCGCCGAGCTCCTCGGCCGTAGGAAGCGCGCTCTGCCACGGATCGGCGTCGAGGCTGGTCCGCGGGAACCCGGGCACCGTCACCTCGCCTGGCCCGCTGATCGGAACCAGCGGCTCGGGCGCGCCCCACGAGGTGACCGCGACGACGAGCGCGCACAGCGCCTCGGTGCTCACGCCGCGACCGACGTCGAGCTCCCCGGACCTGGCCAGCGCGCCGATCGCCGCACGGACGCGGCGCGACACCAGCTCGACGGACCTGGCTCGGGCGATCACCGGGTGCTTGGCCAGCCTGCGCAGCGACCCGAGCAGCGGCGCGTCAACGGTCAACAGGTCCAGGTGCGCGCCGCCGTCGAGTTCGGCGAGCGCGCTCGACAGCGGCCGCGTCCCCGAAGCCCGCCACAGCTCCACCAGCCCGGCGGACGCCAGCGCGCGACGGCACTCGGCGGCGAGCCGGTCCGGCCCGAGCCTGCGCAGCGCGGTCGCAGCGCCCGGCCCGCCGTGCACCCGCTCGAAGACCTCCAGCGAGAGGGGCGCGACCAGCTCGATCAGCGCCTCGCCCACCTCGGCGAACACCCGGTCGCGCGGCCGTCGCCCGCTCGGGCCGCGCGGCGGACGCTCCACCGGGTCCTGGAGGACCACGGCGGGCGTCACCAGGCGCCGCACCCACGCCCTGACCCGCTCCTCGACGTCCTGCGGCGGGTCGGCGTTGAAGCGGGCGCGCAGCTCCTCCACCCGCCAGCCGCCGCGCGACGGCACGACCTCCAGGTTGGCCGCGATGTTCCCGTCGCGGTCACGCAGCGCGGCCAGCCCTGACCTGCCCTTGGTCGCCGACTCCACGTAGTAGGGCGTGGCGATGCAGTTACCCATGTAGGCCGACCATCCGGCCAGCGCGCGCGGGGTGTGCGCCCACTCGACCCGCAGTCTCGTCCCAGGCACCTGCTTGCCGTCCCAGGCAGCGAGGGCCGCGGGCAGCTCGAACGCGCCGGTCATGGCCTCGGCCAGCGAGGTGCTCGCCATCAGCCCGGCCACCAGCTCGGTCCAGGTACGGCAGCGCGCGGGCGGCCGCCCGCCGAGCGAGACGAGCTGCGCCGCCCCGGCAGCGGCCAGCACGACCGAGTCGAGGCGCGGCTGGAACGGGCTGGCCTCCTCCGGCGCCGGATCGACGTCCACGTACGGCACGCCGGGCCGGTAGGCGATCTCCGCTGCGGCGTGCCCGTCGAGCACCGCGACCGCGTCGGCCAGGTCGGCGTACCAGAGCAGGTCGCCAGGCGCCTCCTCCCCGCCGGGCCGCCGGGCGAGCGGCTCGTCACCGCCGAGCGGCGGCTGCACCCACGTGCCCGGGTCGCGCAGGTGCCCGACGGCGGCCCGCCACCGCTTGAGCCCGCCGCACTCCCAGCTCTCGTAGAGGAACTCGGCTGACTCGATCGCGGCAAGGACCGAGAGCGCGTAGTCGCGCGCCCGGGCCACCCGCTGCCGCACGTAGACGTCGAGCTTGTCCAGCCCGTGCTTGCTGGTCCCGCCGACGGAACCGGTCGCGCGGGCCAGGTCGCGCACGTAGCAGACCGGGCGGGCGGGCAACCCGGCCAGACCGGGCACCCGGCGCGCCGCCAAGGCCGCCTCGTGGTCGGAGACCAGCGTGGCCGCCGCGTCCAGTTCCTCCTTGTGCAGCGCCAGCGCCTCGCCCGCGCCGTGGTCTGCCACCGACATGGCGACCCGCAGCAACGTGGTGGCGGCGAGGGCGTCGTGCACGAGCCGGTCGCGCGCCTGCGCGGCCATCCAGGGCGGCGGCACCCACCGGGCGGTGACGGCCAGCGAGGGTTCAGGGCCGAGATGACCGTGCAGGATCTGGAGCGTGTGGTCGTCCTCATGGTGCGCCCACCGTTTGCGTATGTCCGGCAACCGGCTCTGGCGGCCCTGGGTGGCCAGCCGCCGCCGCTTGCGCTCCTCTTCCAGCGAGCGCGCCTGGACCTGGGCGCACAGGTCGATCAGCAGGTCGAGCCTGCGCCGTTCCGCGTAGCCGCCGAGCGCGCCTGCCAGGTGGGTGGCCAGCGTGGAGGCCATGCCGTACGGCTCGCCCGCGTCGAGCGCGAGCACCTGCTCCAGCCGTTCCGGTCCGAGCAGGTCGCTGGCGGCGGAGGCGAGCTGCAGCGTGCCCCAGCGGCCCGCCGCGATGGCCGCTTCCGCCGCGGCTCCGAGGGGCTTGGTCGCGGTTGGGCCGAAGAGCGCGACGAGCATGCCTTCGCGGGGGCCGAGCCTGGACGCCTCCGCGACGGGCAACGCCGCCAGCAGGGCGTCGCGCCGGTCGCCGCGTGCGCCGTCGAGCCGGGCGGAGACGAACCCGGGCGCCAGCTCCACACCCGCCCCAGCGGCCAGCGCCCCACCGGCCGCCACCAGCTCGCCCAAGGCGGCGAGAGCGGCTGAGGGATCGGCGTCATGGGGCCCGACGGCCACCGGGGCGCCGTCCCCGGCGACCAGGCTGTAGGCGTGCTGATCTGGCCCCGTCACCACGCCGTGCGCCAGCCGTACCACCATCACATGATCACAGGTCGGCGGCGAGCCCGTCCATGGCCGCAGACAGCTTGCGCAGGGCGACGAGGATCTCGGGAAGCTCCCCTCCGAGCGAGGAGGCCAGCTTGGCGGCGAACGCCGCGTGCCCGGGAACGATCTTCGAGATCGCCGCCCGCCCCTCCAAGGTCGGCTGCAGCAGCTTGGCCCGCCGATGCGCCGGGTTCGGCCGGTATTCGGCCAGCCCCTTCTCCACCAGCAGATCCGCGATGCGCTGAACGCCTTGACGCGTCATCCCCATCACCCGCGCGATGCCCGCAACCGGCAGCGGCTCGTGCAACACCGCCCCCAGCACCTGCCACCACGCGGCCGTCAGCCCGGACGGCCTGGCCAGCTCCTCCGCCACGTCGAGGAACTGGCCGTTGAGCCGGAACACGGTCAACGCCGCCTCCGACAACTGCTCCGCACTCACTCGGCGTTCAGCTCCTCGAAGGCGGCTGGGTCACTGTGCTTGTACAAGCGGTACCAGGCGTCACGCTTGGCGGGCGTGAACACGTCGAGCTTGGTGAAGATCTCCCGAGCGAACTCGATCGGCGCCGTCGGCCCGGCCGTGATGAGGTCGCCACCGGTCACCGCGTCCGCGTCGACGTAGTGCTCGGCGCCCTTGTACGCCTCCTGGCCCATCAGGTAGTAGACGACCGCACTGGTGTGCTCGCGGTCGTCGAGCAGCCCCTGCCTGGCCATGCCCGCCGTCGCGCCGCAGATCGCCGCCACCGGCGTACCCGCCGAGAGGAACTCGGCCGCCTTGGCCCCGAAGGCGTCGAGCTTGCCGGAGTCCCACGTCTCCGACCCGGCCAGGACCAGCATCGAGCTCTCCTCCGGCGACAGCTCGTCGATGGTGATGTCGGGAACGATGCGAATGCCGCCCATCGTCGTGACCGGCGAGGCGTCGAGGCCGACCGTGACGATCTCGTAGCCGTTCTGCCGAAGCCCGACGGTGGCGTAACCCGTCTCCCAGTCGGCCAGCGTCTCGTAAACACCCACGTGAATCTTGTTCATGACAGTATCTTGTCATAACGACAACATGTTGTCAACTGAAAACGTGCGAGGATGGCCCCCATGGCAGAGATCGTCGGCGGGGGACGTCCGGTCAACGACGCCGAGCGTCGGGTGATCGCGCATCTACGCGACAGCGCCCCGTCCGACTGGCTGCTGCTCCACAACGTCGAGGTGCCGCGCGGCGACGACGTGTTCGAGGTCGACCTGATCGTGCTGACCGGCCACTCGATCGTCATCGTCGACGTCAAGGGCACCCGCGGGCGCATCGAGGTGTCCGGCACCCGCTGGTTCCCGCCCAGGCGCGAGGCGTTCGGCTCGCCCGTGGCCAAGCTCAGGGGTACGGCACGCGCACTCAAGGGCCTGCTCGTCGACAAGCACCGCGCCCTGGAACGCGTCTACGTCGACAGCCTCGTCGTGCTCACCTCGCCCGACGCCCAGCTCATCGACCCCGGCGGCCGCGACGAGGGCAACGTGACCGACCTGTTCGGCCTGATCCCGACGCTCAAGGACGGCACCCGCGTCAGGCGCGGCTGCACGCCGGACGCGAAGCCGTACCTGACCGCGATCCTCGACGCGCTCAACGCCTCGGTACGGCGGAGCACGGCGCCGCCCAGGTTCGGCAACTGGGAGGTCGAGGAGCAGCTCGGCGGCGACGCCAAGGTCACCGAGTACCGCGCCTTCAACGCCACCCTGCCCGGCAGCGAGACCGTCCTGCTGCGCGTCTACCAGGCGGACCCGATGGCCGACCAGGACTCGCGCATCGCCGAGCGCCAGCGCATCGCCAACGCCTACGCGACGCTCGCCCGCATCCCGCCGCACCCCAACATCGTGCGCTCGCGCGACTTCTTCGCCATCGACGACGAGAGCAGGTTCGTGCTCGTCCTCGACGACGTGCACGGCCAGGCGCTGCACCTGCGGCTCGGCCAGAGCGCCGGGCTCGGCGTGCTCAAGGACCTGCTGGCCGGGCTGGCGCACGCGCACGCCAACGGCATCGTGCACCGCCAGCTCTCCCCGGCCAGCGTGCTGGTCACCGACGACGGCCACGCGATGCTGACCGGTTTCGACTACGCCAAGCCGGGACCGCGCAACTACACGGTCGCCCACGAGCTGTCCAACGTGCTCGACGCGCAGTACGTCGCGCCCGAGTGCCAGGACCGGCCCGACCTGATGACCGCCGCCTCCGACGTCTACGCGGCCGGGGTGATCGCCCACCAGTTCCTGGAGGAAGCCCCGGAGATCGTCCAGCGCATGCTCGACCGCAATCCCGCCCGCCGCCCCACCGCCGCCGAGGCACTGGCGGCGCTCGAAGGCGGCGAAGTTCCCCAGAAATCCCGACTTAGCCGACTTTTCCGTCGCCTAGGGTCGTAGGCATGGACGTGAAGCTGGCCCCCGTTCGCGAACAGGATCTGGACACGCTCAACTTCCTCACCGGCGACCCGGACGGCGCCGGAGACCACCAGTGGTACGGCTGGCACGACCCGCACCGGCACCGCAGACGCTGGGAGGACAACGGCTTCCTCGACGACGACGGAGGCGTCCTCATGATCGTCGTGGACGAGGAACGCGCGGGCCTGCTGTCCTGGCGCAAGATGGTGACCTCCCGCGTCTCCTACTGCTGGGCCATGGGCGTCATCGTCGCCCCCGGCTTCCGCGGCAGGGGCGTCGGCAGCAGGGCGCAACGCCTCCTGGTCGAGTACCTCTTCGCGCACACCCCGGTCAACCGCATCGAGGCCACCACCGAGCTCACCAACATCGGCGAGCAGCGCGCCCTGGAGAAGGCCGGGTTCACCCGCGAGGGCGTCCTGCGCGGCGGCGGGTTCCGCGACGGCGCCTGGCACGACGGCGTGCTCTACGGCATCGTCCGCGAGGACCTCAAGGGCTGATGCTGCGCCGCAGCGTGACCGCCTGGCGCAGGAAGTCCCGGGCCAGGCTCGTACGGCCGGCCGACCGGTAGAGCTCGCCCAGCATCTGCGACGTGGCCGCCTCCCCACTGCGGTCGCCGAGCTGCTGGAACACCTGCAACGACCACTCCAGCCCGGCCGAGGCGGGCGCGATCTCCCCGCGCGCCGCCTGTAGCCCGGCCAGGCTCTGCATCGCGTAGGCCCCGCAGTGCCGGTCGCCGAGCGAGTCGAAGATGTCCAGCGCGTGCCCCTGGAACCGCATCGCCTGCTCCGCGTCCGCCCCGAGGTCGTGCAACCGCCCCATCTGGATGGACACGCACCCCTCCCGGTGCGAGTCGCCCAGCTCCTGGGCCAGCCGCATGGCCTGGTTCAGCCACACCGAGGCCTGCGCCAGGTCGCCCGCCTTGAGGCAGACCCTGCCGATCGCCTGGCGGACGAACGCCTCGCCGTGCCTGTCCTCGATGGCCAGGAACATGGCCAGGGCGCGCTGGAAGTGCGCGACCGCGCGGGCGTGGTCGCCGCGGAACTGGCTGACCGCGCCGAGCCCGCAGACCGAGGTCGCCTCGCCCCTGCGGTCGCCCAGGTCGCGGAAGAGCCGCCTGGCGAGGTGGAACTGCTCCGCGGACTCCTCGTAGCGGTCCTGGTAGAGGCAGACCTGGGCGAGACCCCTGAGCATGGCTGCCTCGCCGTACGTGTCGCCCGCCGAGCGCGCCGCCGCCAGGGCCGTGGTGTGGGTCTGCTGCCAGGCGTCGAAGTGGCAGTGCAGGTCGAAGTAGGGCACCATCGCGGCGGCCAGCCCCCAGGCCGACTCGGTGAGGCCGGAGTCGGCCGCCAGCCGTACGGCGCCGAGAAGGGTGTCGTGCTCGGCCTCGAACCACGACAGCGGGTCGGCCGTCAGCCGTTCCAGCGTCTGCTCGGGCAGCCGCCAGCGGGCGGCCTTGGCAGCCGTGAGGCTGAAGACGGAGGCGGGCAGGCGGGCGGTGGCGTGCTCGGTGGTCGCGGTCCAGGCGGCCAGCACCCGGTTGAGCGCGGCCGGGTCGGACGGCTGCGCCATGGCGTGCAGGCGCACCAACTCGGGCAGCCTGTAGCGCGGCTGGCCAACGGCGTCCGTGCCGACGAGCTGCAGCAGGTTGACGTCGACCAGCAGGTCGGTCACGTCGTCCGCGCGGTGCCTGCCGAGCACGGCGTCGACCACCCAGGAGGGTAAGGAGTGCGCGCCGAGCAGCCCGAGCGTGGCGAAGGCGCTGGCGGCGTCGTCGGGCAGCAGCCGGAAGCTGCGGTCGAGGCTGACCCGCACCTCGCGCAGCTCGCTGAGCCTGTCGTCGTCGAGGCGCTGCCTGAGTACGGCCAGCGACCAGCCGGGCCGCGCGTTCAGCCGGGCGCCGACGTCCCTGACCGCGAGCGGCAGGTGACCGCAGGCGGCGACCAGCGCCCGCGCGGCCGCCGGTTCCCGCGCCACCCGCTCGGCGCCGACGATCCTGGACAGCAGCGCCAGCGACTCGTCCGGGTCGAGCGCGTCGATCTGGAGCTGCAGGGCGCCGGGCAGCTCGGTGATGCGCCGCCGGCTCGTCACGATGACCACGCTGTCGTTGCCGGGCAGCAGCGGGCGCACCTGCTCCGCGTCGAGGGCGTCGTCGAGCAGGACCAGCATCGGCCGCTGGGCCAGCAGGGTCCTGAACAGCGCCGACCGCTCGTGCAGCGTGGGTGGGGGCGCGGTGACGCCCAGCGCCCGCAGCGCCTCGGCCAGCAGGTCGGCCGGGTCGCGGCGGTCGAGGCAGAGGTGCAGCTGACCGGCGGGGAAGCGCAGGGCGTGCGCCCCGTGCACGGCCAGCGCCGACTTGCCCACCCCCGGCGGACCGGAGACGACGGCCACGGAGAACGGCCCGGCGAGCGCGGCCAGGGCGTCTCGCCTGCCGGTGAAGTCGGGGATGTCCGGCGGCAGCTGCCTCGGAGTGTCCTCGTCGAGCAGGATCGTCTCGTGCACCCGGCGCAGCTCGGCGCCCGGCTCGACGCCGAGCTCCTCGACGAGCTGCTCGCGGATCGCGCTGTAGGCACGTAGCGCCTCCGCCTTCCTGCCGCCCCGGTGCAGGGCGAGCAGGAGGCGCTGCCACACGTCCTCCCGGTAGGGGTGCTCGGACAGCAGGCCGCGCAGCTCGGCGACGGCCAGGTTGTGCTCGCCGCCCTCCACGCACCGGTCGGCGTGGTCGAGCCTGGCGCGCAGCCGTACCTCTGCCAGCGGTTCCAGCCTGCGGTCCCAGAGCGGGCTGCCGGGCAGGTCGGCCAGCGGGGCGCCGCGCCACAGGGCCAGCGCCTCGCCCAGGCGCCGCCGTTCGACCAGGTCCTCGAAGGCGAGCAGGTCGAGCTGCTCGGCCGTCAGGTTGATCATGTATCCGGCGCCGCGGCCGGTGACCTCGTTGCCGCCCAGGTCGGACCGCAGCGAGCTGACATAGGTGCGGACGTTGGCGTGGGCGGACCGGGGCGCCCGCCCCGGCCACAGCACCTCCACCAGATCGTCGGTGGAGACCACGTGGTTGGCGTCCAGCAGGAGCGTCGCCAGCAACATGCGCGGCTTCCTGCCGGATATCCGGACAGCCTTGCCCGCCGACCGTACTTCGAGCGGGCCCAGGACGTGGAAGGTGACCGTCATGACCGCATCTGCTCCCAGTTGGAGGCCTGACAGCTCTTTGTATCGGTTCTGGACGTTTCCTGTGCGGGTTATACCCACCCTGGTCTCAGCGATCCCACTGACCTTGCGCCGCCTCGCGAGAAAGGATCCTCCATGCGAAAGCTCTTCGGAGGAATCGTCGCAACCCTCTTACTCAGCATCTTCACCGCTCCCATGGCGTTCGCCGATCCCCGGGACCCCAACGACCCCGCTGACCAGGCCACAGCGCCGGCCACCGCCTCGATCCTGGCGACGAACTTCCAGATGCCGTTCCCCTGCGGCCAGTCCTGGAACGGCAACTCCAGCAACAGCAGCGCCCACCAGTCGTGGGAGATCGACTGGAACCGCGGCAGCACGGCAGGCGCCGACCTGGGCGACACCGTCGTCGCCGCCGCGTCTGGCACCGTGGTCATCGCGGCCAACCAGGGCTCGGTCAACGGCTACGGCAACCTGGTCAAGATCGACCACGGCGGCGGCTGGGCGACCTACTACGCCCACCTGCAGTACATGTCGGTGAGCGCCGGGCAGTCCGTCTCCCAGGGCCAGAAGGTCGGCGCGGTCGGCAACACCAGCAAGCCGGGCAACAACATCAGCCCGCACCTGCACTACGAGGTCCGCCTCGGCAGCAGCTACCCGAGCAACATCCAGAAGGCCGTCTTCAACGGCGTCACCTTCGGTTACCCGGACCAGACGCTGACCTCCAGGAACTGCGGCGGCTCGACCAACCCGTACACCCCGCAGCAGGTCTGCGGCACCGGCTACGACGTGGTCGACTCGGCGGCGCTCGGCTCGTCCGGCACGGTCTACCTGCTCTACAACAGCGGCAACGGCTACAACTGCGTGACGACGCTCAAGTCCACCTCGCTCGGCACCGCCTCGCCCGTCTCGGCCTACCTCGAGGTCCAGGGATCGGCGCGGATCTCGGACTCGGGCAACTTCAGCTACTACGCGGGCCCGGTACGGGCAGCGGCCCCAGGCAAGTGCGTCAAGTGGGGCGGCTCGGCCGGCTCCTCGACCTACGACAGCCCCTTCGAGCACTGCGGCTGATCATGGAGAACTCGTGAGAGCAAGATCCCTAGGCGTGGCGGCCGTGCTGGCCGCCGCGCTCTGCGCCCCCCTTCCGACCGCCCAGGCGGCCGACCTCGACGCCGCCTTCGCCAAGGCGGCGGCCACCTACGACGTGCCCCGCGACCTGCTGGTGGCGCTCGCCTACGCGGAGACCCACCTCGACGGCCACGGCGGCAAGCCCAGCGCCAGCGGCGGCTACGGGGTGATGCACCTGGTCAGCAACCCGTCCACGCACGCGCTGGAGGAGGCGGCCAAGCTCACCTCGCAGCCCGTCGACGCGCTCCGGACCAACGACGCCGCCAACGTGCAGGGCGGCGCGGCCGTCCTGCGCGCCCAGGCCGACGCGCTCGGCCTGGACGACGCAGCGCGCAAGGACGCCGGGCGCTGGTACCCGGCCGTCGCCGCCTACGGCCACACCTCCAACGACGGTACGGCCAAGCTGTACGCGGACGCCGTCTACGAGACCCTCGCCAAGGGCGTCGACGCGCGCGGCGTGCGGGTGTCCGGCCGGGCCGTACAGCCCGATCTCGGGAAGTACGCCGAGGAGTCGCGCGCGCTGGCCGCGGCGACCGACTACCCGGGCGCGCTGTGGGTCCCGGCGAGCACGGCCAACTACGCCGTCTCCAACCGGCCCATCGACGAGCCGATCGACCGGATCATCATCCACGTGACCCAGGGCTCCTACGCGGGCACGATCTCCTGGTTCCAGAACCCGTCGGCCGCGGTGTCCGCGCACTACGTCGTGCGCTCCTCCGACGGGCAGATCACCCAGATGGTCAGGGAGAAGGACCGCGCCTGGCACGCGGGCGTCAGCTCCTACAACCACCGCTCCGTCGGCATCGAGCACGAGGGCTACATCGACAACGCCTCGTGGTTCACCGACCAGATGTACCGGGCGTCAGCCGCGCTGACCCGCAACATCGCCGACAGGTACGGCATCCCGAAGGACCGCACGCACATCATCGGCCACGTCGAGGTGCCGGGCGCCGACCACACCGACCCGGGCCCGTACTGGAACTGGTCGACGTACATGTCGTACGTGACCGGGGCGGCGACCAACCCGTACACGCCGCAGAAGGTCTGCGGCGACGGCTACTCGGTGATCGACACGCAGGCGCTCGGCACGTCCGGGACCGCCTACCTGCTCTACAACAGCGCCAACGGCAACAACTGCGTGGCGACGCTCAAGTCCACCTCGCTCGGCACGGCCACGGCGACGAGCGCCTTCCTGGAGGTGCAGGGGTCGACGCGGATCACCGACTCGGGCAACTTCACCTACTACGCGGGTCCTGTGCGCGCCGCAGCGGCGGACAAGTGCGTGAAGTGGGGCGGCAAGGCGGGTTCGACGAGCTACGAGAGCCCGTTCGAGCACTGTGGCTAGATCACGTCGATGATGTCCACGACGTAGAGCAGGGTGCCCTCGGGGACGCCGATACCGCCGGTGGTGGCGGTGAAGCCCTTGGTGTCCGCGGCAGGGACGGGAATGGCGACGCGGCTGCCAACGCGTCTCCCCGTCAGGCCGCCGACCCACCCCGGGGGCACCGCCCTGTCCTTGAGCACGAACGCGTTCGGCCCGCCCCTGGCGTACGACGAGTCGAAGATCTTACGGCTCGGCCAGCGGGCGCCGACGTACTGCACCACCACCCTGGCGCCCGGCCGCACCTGCTCACCCGAGCCGTCGACCAGGGTCTGCGCCTTGAGCCCGAGGCCGGCGGGGAGGCTCGGCAGGGTCTGGCCGATCAGCCTCGCGTCGCGCGGGTAGCTGCCGAGGACGTCGAAGACGAGCACCAGCGTGTCCGCCGGGTTCACCCCGGCCGGGGGGCCGTCTGGGCCGAAGCCCTTGGTCGCCGGGCTGACGAGCATTACCCTGCTGCCCGCTCGCTGGCCGACCAGCGCCTGCTCCCAGGTCTCCGACACGTGCTGGCCGTCGAAGACGACCGTGGTGGGCTGGGCGGCGTCGTAGGTGTTCATGTACGGCTTGTTGCCCTGCCACTGCCTGATCTCGACGTCGGTGATCACCACGTCGCCCTTGCGCGTCGGCGGGCCCGAGCCCTCGGAGAGCACCGTGACGTGCGGGACGGCCTCCGGCTTGCCGGTGGGCAGCTTGATCACCGGCTTGACCCCGAACGCCCCGGACACGGACGGCGTCGCCACGTTCCGCGAGAGGCCGCACGCCTGGACGGACAGGAGGACGGCTAGGGCGAGCCAGAGCGGGCGCATGGATGCTTCCTAGCCGTGATCGGCTCAAGGGATTCCTGGCCCCCGCCTATGTCACGACAAAGGCGGGGGCCAAGCGCCCTAGTCGGGCGTGACCTCGTCGGTCGGCGTCGGGCTCGGGGGCGGCGTGACGACCGTCCCCGGGTCCTGGTCGGCGTCGTAGAGGACGGCCGCGTGGCCGATCGTCACGTCACCGACGTTCGACCCCAGCAGGCTGGCGTGACCGGCGTTGACGTACCCGCTCTTGGCCTTCGGGTTGTAGTGCTCGGTCTCGACGCCCTTGCTGTCCGTCGTGACCTGCTCGTTCAGCGTCACCTGCGCGATGACCGGCATGCTGTAGTTGGACGGGATCCGGACGCCGAAGTTCGGCGGCCAGTCCAGCGGCACGTCGATCACCTTGAACCCGAACGACGACAGCGTCGCGCGCCCGAAGCGCCCGGTGAACTTCACCGGCCCCTTGGGCGAGGTGCGCGCCGTCACCGTGATGCCCTCGCCGTGCAGGCCGACGGGCGACATCGGGGTCTCGGCCCCGGGCAGCGGCGCGATGTACGGGATGCCGACGTCGAACTCGCCGCCGCCGGCTTCCGCGTACGCGCTGCACGGCGCGTCCTTGGGCGGACGGCCTGGCCCCGCGGGCAGCTTGTTGCCCATGGCCGAGGTGTAGAGGGCGCCGACGCGGCCGAGGCCGACGCCGACACCCGGCAGGATGAGGTTGATCAGGTCCTTGCCGCCGCCGGCCTCTTCAGGCGCGGAGGGCGTCTCCGGGTAGTGGGACGCGAACAGCGAGGTGTCGACGAGATTGAACGCGCCCTTGACGCGGGCGATCCAGGAGTGGGCCTGGACGCAGCCGCCCTCCTCGATGACCGTGCCCCAGTTCGTGGTCTCCTCGTGCCGCTGTTCGGCCGAGGAAGGCGCCATGGTGGCGAATATGGAGACTGCCGCGACGGCTGCTGCCAGCGCGCCACGGCG
The DNA here is from genome assembly GCF_044457355.1 of Nonomuraea sp. NPDC050556. Classification (NCBI taxonomy): domain Bacteria; kingdom Bacillati; phylum Actinomycetota; class Actinomycetes; order Streptosporangiales; family Streptosporangiaceae; genus Nonomuraea; species Nonomuraea sp. NPDC050556. Next base: position 277,318 of record NZ_JBITGU010000005.1, read on the forward strand.
TCCCGAAGTGCTCCAATGCATGGTGGATGCACTCTCCTTGGTGAGTGAACTTACCTCTGGATATGTGCCCTCTCCACCAAAAGGGGAGTGCTTTGCGGGTCTAAGAACCCCACAAATCAATTCATCTCGGTCACCGTATAAGTGACGACCACATTTCCGTCGTTGAACTCGGCCTTGTGCTGGCCGGGACCGTCTTCCGGGGTCCACTGCGCGTGGCCGAGACCCACCTCGTCGTCGCCCTTGAGTCCGAAGGAGATGCCGAACCCGATCGAGTCGTCGTCCCAGACCGCGACGTCCACCGGGACCTTGCCGTCAGGGCCGAGGTTCGGCCTGGCCTCGACCGGGACGAGCGTGGCCAGGTTGTCGCCACTGTCGACGCTCTCGTAGTCGTCCTGCGTGTGGTACCAGACCGGCAGACCGTCGATCAGCACCGAGCCGTACATCTCGCCTGCGCCCTTGGGCCACCAGTCCTCGTCGTCGTCGATGTGGACGCCGTCGACGGTGACCTTGTAGCGGGTGCACTTGGCCGCGCGGTCGGCGCAGCCGTCCCAGTTGGTGATCGCGTGGCGGTACGACAGGTCGATCGTGTTGCGCGCGTTGTCGTAGTCGTCGATGACGATCCCGTCGCCGTGGATCGGCTGCACCCGGTTGATCATCCTGTCCGGCGTCGGGTGGTCGGCGGCGAAGAACACGTAGTCGCGCAGCGCCTGCGCCTTCCAGTCGAGCGTGGCGACCGGGCTGGTGGAGTACTGCGCCGGGCCCGGCCGCTCCGGCTCGGCCACGTTCAGGGAGTCGACCATGTACATGTACTCCTCCTGGCGCAGGTCGGCCACGAGGTCACCGGCGATGACCACCGGCTCGTCCTCGGGCAGGCCGTCCACGAAGGACCTGATCTCCTCGTACTGTCCCGTGCGGATCTCGGCGCCCTCCTCGAACCGCCCGCCGTACGGACAACCCTTGCGGTCGTAGGACTGCACCTGGACGCCGATGACGTTCACGAACGTCCCGGGTACCGGCTCGACCTTGGCGTACGCGAAGCCCTGCCTGGTCTTGTCGTTGACGCCGCACGACTCCTTGAAGAGGTGCTGGCTCATCTCCTTGATCGGGTAGCGGCTGAAGATCTTGACGCCGCCGCCGTGCGGCCTGTCGTCCTGGTTGCCCGTGGTGGCCTTCCAGCCCTTCTTGGCGCCGACCTCCGGCGTGCTGTGCGGGAAGGTGCCCTTGAGGCCGTCGGTGATCGTCTTCTGGGACTTCGTGTCGTAGAGCTCCTCCAGCACGAGGATGTCGCTGCCCAGGAGGTACGGGTTCCTGGCGATCTGCTCGGCGCGCTCGTCGCGCTTGGTGAGGCTCAGCGCCTCCTCGGCGACCAGGTCGTCGGCGGGAAGCATCGTGTTGTACGTCGTGACCCGCAGGTCGTTCAGGTCGAACGTGTCCGGCGGCGATATGAGAGAGCCGCCCAGAAGAGCGGTGAGAATGATGATTTTCCCCATGTTTCGCGACGCTAGATTCCGCGCGACGCGTAGACGTGGAATGACCGCCCGAGCTGTCCAAAACCTAGGGCAAGCTTGGAAGGTGAGCAGGCCCAACCTGGCGCGCCGGGTCGCTGAAGCGGCCGAGATCGCCCTGACCAACGCGAAATACGTCACCTTCCTCGACGTCGTGACCGGCCTGCGCTGGCTGCACACCCGCCACGTCGACACCTGGCGCCAGGGCCGCGCCGCCACCCTGGCCGAGCTCGCCGCCGTCGACGAGGCCAGGCTGGCCGACGCGGCGGAGCACCTGCGCGCGTGGGCGCTCGGCAAGGGGCTCAACCCCTCCGTCGCCCCCTATGTCGCGAGCAGCCGCGACCGGCGCGAGCTGCGGTTCACCTCGACCGGCGACCAGGAGCCGTTCCGCGTCCACTGGCTGTCGCCGCTGCTCAGCGAGGCGCGCGTCCGGCAGATCACCGAGCGCCAGGCCAAGGCGCCCGACCTGGTGGCCGTGGTGCCGCAGAAGCCGTGGACCTGCGCTCTGTGCGGCGACACCGGCCCCTACCTGATCATGGAGGACGACCGGCCCCACTGCCTGACCTGCGCCGACCTCGACCACCTGGTCCTGCTGCCCAGCGGCAACGCCACGCTCAGCCGCAGGGCCAAGAAGGAGAGCGGCCTGTCGGCGGTGGTGGTCGAGTTCAACCGGCGGCGCAAGATCTACCAGCGGATCGGCGTGCTGGTGGAGGAGGCGGCGCTGGCGCTGGCCGAGGAGCAGTGCCTGGCCGACGAGGAGGTACGGCTGCGCCGCCGCGACCGCGACCGGGTACGGCGGGCCGACCAGGACGTCGAGTACCAGTCGGCGATGGCCGCCGAGATCCTCAGGCTGTTCCCCGGCTGCCCGGCCGAGCGGGCCGCCGAGATCGCCGAGCACGCGGGCCAGCGCGGCAGCGGCCGGGTGGGGCGCTCGGCCGCTGCCAAGGCGCTCGACGAGAACGCGATCACCCTGGCCGTCGTGGCGTCCGTGCGCCACCTCGACACCGACTACGACCGGCTGCTCATGTCCGGGGTGCCGCGGATGGAGGCGCGCGACCGGATCCGGCCGGCGATCGAGGCCAAGCTCACCGAGCTGCGGCGACCCGCTCGATGACCGGGCGCCAGGTCGCCAGCTCAGCCAGGGGCTCCCGGTCCAGGCCGATCACCTTGCCCGCGTCGTCCGCCCGGCGCAGGGCCACGGCCCGCGTGCCGTACGCCTCGAAGGCCAGCACCTCCTCTGGGGACATCAGCCCGCCCTGCAGCTCCAGCGTGCGCGCGCTCTCCGGCGACAGCGCGCGCTCCGGCTCCACGGTCGCCAGGTAGCGCTTGGCCGGGACGTGCAGCTCGACCAGCTCCGCCACCCCCTCGCCCAGCAACGGCCTGACCGCCTCGGCGCCGGCCGCCGCGTGGCCCGCTTCGTCGCCGGGGTTCAGCAGGTGGCCGAGGTCGTGCACGAGCCCGGCCACCTGGAGTTCGACGTCGTCCGGATAGCGCTGCCTGAGCACGGCGGCCACCTGGAGTCCGTGGTCCAGCAGCGGCACGGGGTCGCCGCTGCGGTCAGGCGTGTCCCAGGCGTCCTCGCAGGCGGTCAGGAGGTCCATCAGTTCGTCCACAGTCATGTTGGGTAGCGTGCACCATATGACCGACTGGCATGAAGCCCTGCGTGACTTCGCCCTGTCCCTGCCCGAGGCGTGGGAGGACCACCCGTGGGGCGACACCGTCATCAAGGTCAACAAGAAGATCTTCCTGTTCCTCGGGACGGAGGGCTTCGGGGTGAAGCTGCTGTCGGAGACGCACGGGCACGCGCTGAGCGTCACGGGCGCGGCGCCCAGCGGGTACGGGCTCGGGAAGGCGGGCTGGGTCAGCGTGCCGGCGGCCGCGGACCTTCCCGACGTCGAGGTGCTGATCGACTGGGTCGAGGAGAGCTACCGGGCGATCGCGCCGAAGCGGGCGATCAAGCTACTGGACGACCAGGCGCAGGGCGAAGCCGACCAGTAGGAGGCCGGTGATCCGTTCGACCCGCTTCTTGATCCTCGGCGTACGCAGCAGCGCGCCCACCCGGTCGACCACCACGTTGTAGAAGGTGAACCAGACCGCGTAGAGGGCAGCGAAGATCGCCGACAGCAGCAGGGGCGACTGCCCGACCATGAACTGCGGCAGGAACGTCACGAAGAACAGCAGCACCTTGGGGTTCAGCAGGTTGGACAGGAACCCGTTGCGCACGTAGTGCTTTCCCGCCTTCTGTTCCTTGACGGTCTCGGGCCTCGACCTGAACGACTGGATCCCCAGCCAGAGCAGGTACGCGATCCCCACCCAGCGCAGCACCGCGAACGCGGTGGGCGAGGCGGCGAGCAGCGCGGACAGCCCTATTGCCGCAGCGGACGCGTGCACGGTGAGGCCGATCAGCCCGCCGAGCATCGTGAGCAGTCCGGCGGCGCGGCCGTTGGCGAGCGAGGAACGCATGATCAGAGCCGCGTCGGGGCCAGGGATCATGATCATGACGAGTGCGGTGACCGCGAAGGTCAGCAGCATGGCGGGGGTCTCCCGGAGAGCTGGGGGCGCGCCTCCGAGGACCCGCGGGTGTGCAGGGTCGCACGGAGCCGCATGGTCAGTGCCTTATGGGCAGGATGATGTTATCCGACCCACGGGGAAGACCAGCTCGCACCTGGGGGGCAACCGCCCGACCAGGCGATCCATCCGCAGCGTGACCAGCAGATCCTCCCCCACCGGCGTAACCGCCAGCCACCCGACCCCGGTCGGCCACCTGCCCGGGAGCCGCTCGATCGCCTTCCTGGTGCGTACGGACGTGACACGAACGCCGCCACGGAAGACGTCGGCACGGACACCCCGCCGCCCGATCGTCACGTGGAGGGCGAGCGTGCCTGAGACACCTGCGTAGCGACCGTCCATGACCGCACGATCCTCCGGGGTGATCGCGCGGTCATGAGTAAGGCCTACCCGGTTATCTGGCGCTGTTCCGGTACGGCTTCGCCGGCCTGCCCAGGTTCGGCGGGCCGAGCAGCTTCTTGGACGAGACCGCGTAGATGCCGTCGTTGGTGAACACCCACACGATCTTGCGGTCCCACTCGACGTAGATGCCGTGCGTCTGGTTGCCCAGGGCGTAGTCGGGGACGTTCTTGCTGTAGCCGGTCGGGACGAACTGGGCGACGATCTTCGGGTGCTTGACGTCGCTGGTGTCGAAGAACTGGACGCCGGCGTTGTAGAAGCCGTACATCATCAGGCCCTGCTCGGGGTCACCTGGTGAGGTGTAGTAGCCGGAGCGCTTGGGGCCGAAGCTGCCGCCGCGCTGGCAGTAGTCCGTGAACTTCGCCCCCGGGGCAGGCTTGGGCCTGGGGAGGGTGCCGACGATGCGCGGGTGGCGAGGGTCTTTGGCATCGATCTGGAAGATGTCCTTGTAAGGCTCGTGACAGTCTTCGCCGAGCGGATATCCGGAAACATAGACCATCCCAGTCTCCGCGTACTGCGACACATCCACATTGTCCGCCTCGGTACCCCCGACGGACATCGGCAGATCAAGATGCGATATTTCCGTCATCTTCCCGGGGTTCTTCAGGTCCAGAACAGAGAACCCGAACCCCCCGAGCGCCGCGAAGCCGTACCGGCCTGAGACCGCCATGGGCATCCGCGCCCCCATCCAGGAGGTCTGGTTGCCGCAGCGCGGATTCTTGGCATAGGCGGCGCTCTCGGAAGCGATCTGCCCCTTGCGGTGCCACTCGCCGACCTTCTTGGGATGCCCGAGATCCGACATGTCGTACGCCTGATATCCAGCCGAGTACAGATAGGTCGGGACCTCGGTATTACTCCAGCTGTCCAGAGGAGCAGTGGCGATGAACATGTACTTGCCGCCGGTCCAGTACGGCACATCCAGCGACCCGGAGCCCTGCTGAACCCCCGGCTTGGGATCCGTAAGCGTCGGATCCGTAGTAACGGTAGAGATCAGCTTCCAGTCTTTACGCCGAGGCCCATCGAGCCGATAAACCTTGAACCCCTTGAACGTGGTGGCGTTGCGCAGCTTCTCCACACCGTCGGGATTGTGGAACTTGGATTTTTTCGGATCATCACCAAGCTCCTCGACCTGCCGCTTCTGCTCGAAGCTCTGGATCATGACGTAATGCCCATCACGCCACTGAATCGTGGAGGCGCCCCAGTAGTCGGCGACCTTCCAGTCCTTCCCGGAAAGCTTCTCCACGACAGTCACCTTCTTCACATCAGTGACGTCGTAAACCCGAGCCTCAGTCCGGTCGTACTGGAACAGATACCGCCGCCCATCGAAGTCGACGATGTTCTGCCAGGTGTGGAAGTAGTCGGGTGTGAACTCCGCTCCCCGATATGCGGCCTCAACCTTGATCGGCCCCTCGACATAACTCCTGGGGTCGTACCCTTTGGTCTTGGAAAACAGATCCATAGCCCCACCAGGAAAAGCAAACCGCTCTTCTCCGGCGGGAGTAAGCCCTGGATGCCGGAACGACCCATCGAGCTGCATCCCATACTCACCAGCGGCCGGATCAGCGGGCCTCCGATCCCCGCAGACGTTGGGGATGTTGTCCGAGGTGTCGGCGAGGGCAGGGGCGTGGGAAACCAGCAACAGACCAGAGACGGCCGCCACGGAGAGAAGTCGACGCATGGGATGCCTTTCAGGGGGGTTATGACACCCAGCGTGCCTTATCCACCCCTACGCCCCCAACGCCCAATTCCACCCTCCGGAACCCTCCGGTTCCACCTCCTGGAACCCCGCCCACGCGGCTCCTCGTCCTTCCCGCGACGGAGGCGTCCTCGTCCAGCACGCGATCCCCACGCCCGCGCTTCACCGAAGGCCACGGCAGGATGGCCGCTCAACGAGCACAATCCCCGTCCCTCGGCTGCGGGCGCTCGGTCCTGACCGAGTAGGGCTGCCCGTCAGGAAGCCCTACCCCGCACGGACGGAAGCCGCCGCAGGTGGCCCGCCACAGCGGGAGCAGGGGCGGGCGGGTGGCGTGCGTCAGGTTACGGCGAGGCGTTGGGTGTACTTCTCGTCTCGCCACAGCTCCTTGTCCAGGACCTCGGCGATCGTCGTCGCCGCGTCGTACACGTCCACATGGCGGATGTACAAAGGCGCGAAGCCGAAGCGCAGGATGTCCGGAGCGCGGAAATCGCCATGCACCCCCTTGTCGATCAGGGCGCGCATCACCGGATAGCCGTCCGGGTGGCGGAAGCTGATCTGGCTGCCGCGCATCGCCGGATCCCTGGGAGAGACCAGCTGCAGGTCGGTTGTCGACTCGATCAGGTCGATGAAAAGGGTGGTCAGGGAGATGCTCTTCGCCCTGACCTGACGCATGTCCACCCTGTCCCAGATGTCTAGGGCAGCTTCCAAAGCGGCGAAAGACAGGACGTGGGGGGTGCTCACCGTGAAGCGGCGGATGCCCTCCGCCGGGCGGAAGGTGGGTTCGAAGGCGAACGGTTCGGCGTGGGCGTACCAGCCGGACAGAACGTTCTCCGCGTCCGGGTGGTTGACGTACAGGAAGGCCGGAGCCCCAGGCCCGCCGTTCAGGTACTTGTACGTGCAGCCAACCGCGAAGTCGGCCCCCGACACGTCCACCTCCAGAGCGCCCACGCTGTGGCAGACGTCCCAGATCATGATCGCGCCCGCCGCATGGACCTGCGCGGTCACTGCCGGGACGTCGTAGCGTTCGCCGGTTCGGTAGTTGACCTCGGAAAGGAGTACCACCGCCACGTCCTCGTCGAGCGGAAGGGTGAAGTCGCGGATCTCCCGGCCGAAGGACTCCAGCATGTAGTTGTCCGTCGGGAAGTTCGTCACGTCCCCCACGATCACCGACCGCGTCGGACGCAGCCGCAACGCCGCGGCCACCGCCTGGTAGACAGCGATCGACGTCGTGTTCCCCACCACGACCGTCCCCGGCGCCGCGCCGATCAGCGGAGCCAGCCGGTCCCCGACCGTCAACGGCTGGGCATACCAGCCCGCGCTGTTCCACCCGCCGACGAGCTGCTTGCCCCACTCCTCCTCGACCGTCCTGGCAACCCGTCCGGCCGCCGCGCGAGGCATCGCGCCCAGCGAGTTCCCCACCAGGTAGATGACGTCCGACGGCAGCACGAACTCATCGCGGAACGACCGCAACGGGTCCTCGGCGTCGAGCGCCGCACAGGCTTCACGATCCAACACTCGAAACTCCTTCATAAGCGACTTCACAAGCGACCACCCGCCCCGCCGCCAGCACGGTCACGTGCGTGGCGACAGGACGGACGAGATCCACATCAGCGGCCGTGATGACCACGGTCAGGTCGTCCGGCAACCCGTTGACGAGCGAGGCGAACCGTTCCCGCTCAAAGCCAGACATCCGCGCGAAGGGCTCGTCGAGCAACAACAACCCGGGCCTGCCGGCGAGCGCCATCGCCACCTCGAGCCGCCGAGCCGCACCAGGGGACAGCGCCCCGGTCGGCCCGTCGGCGAGCGAGGCGAGGTCGAGGTACCCCCGCGCCTCCCTGGCGATCGCCACCCGCCGCTCGGCCGACAGCCAGGCCCGCGTGCCGACACTCTCCCTGGCCCGTACGGCGAGCACGACGTTCTCCAAGCACGTCAGCCCGGCGAACAGGCTGCTGTGCTGGAAGGTCCTGGCGACGGCGCCGTGCCCGTCGGGCGAGACGGTGCCGAGGGTGGGCTTGAGCGTCCCGGCCAGCAGCCCCAGAAGCGTGGACTTGCCAGAACCGCTGGGCCCCACGATCGCCCGCCGTTCCCCACGCTCCACGCTGAGGTCCACGCCGTCGACGGCGCGCAGCCCGCCGAACCGCACGGTCACCTGGTGGAGCCTCACGACGGATCCGGCGGGATGGTGGCGACGACCCTGTTCACGCCGCCCTCGTAGGTGCGGGCGTACCAGTTCTGCACCGGGTCGTGCGTGGTCGGGTCGAGCGTGAGTGCACCGCGCGGGCTGGGGATCGAGCCGACCTTGCCCAGCGAGTCCCGCAGGGGGCCGAGCGCCGCGGCCTTGTCGATGAGCTGCATCGCGTCCCAGCTCTGCACCGCGACGACCGACGGGTTCTTGCCGGTCTTGGCCTTCCACTTGCCGACGAACGCGGTGTTCTCGGCGTTGTCGAGCGCGGGCGAGTAGAGGCCGACGCTGGTGATGCCGTCGGCGTCGGCGCCGATGGCCTGCAACACGTCCTCGTCGGTGATGTTCTGGCAGGTCAGCAGCTTGACCTTGGCGGCGTAGCCGTACTGCTTGAAGTTTTTGGCGAAGGTGATCGCCTCGCCCCCGGCGTAGAAGGCGTAGACGAACTTCGCCTCGGCCGGGATCTCCTCCAGGTACTGCTCGAAGTTCTGCGTCTTGCCGAACGGCGTGAGGATCTGCTTGATCGGCGCAGCCCCGAACCCCGCGGTGAAGCCTCTGAGCGTCTCGGTGCCCGCCGAGTAGTCGGCGCCCATGAGCACGGCGCCCTCCTTGGCGTAGTGCGCGGCCGCGTACTTGCCCGCCGCGTAGCCGTGGGCGTAGTTCGTGAACGAGACGCGGAAGACGCCAGGCCCGCCGAGCGAGTCAGCGCCCGCGTTGGCCACCACGACCGGGGTGTTCTGCGCCCCGGCCTCCTTGACCACGGCGACGGCCACGGGCGAGGCGATCAGCCCGGTGACGACGTCGACCTTGTCCGTCATGATGAGCTGCCTGGCCCGCTGCCGGCCGGTCTCCGGGTTGCCCGCGTCGTCCGCCACGACCAGCTCGGCCTTCTTGCCGCCGAGCTTGCCGCCGTGCTCGTCGAGGTAGAGGCGCATGGCCGTCTCCATGTCGTCGCCGAGCGCGGAGTAGACCCCGGTCTGCGAGATGATCGCGCCGACCTTGACCGTGGAGTCCTGCGTCCCCTGCAGGGCCTCGCCGCCGCACCCGGCGAGGGCCAGGACCAGCACGACCGTGGTTGTCACGCGCATGGAGGGCTCACTTCTTCCCGAGAAACACCGCTGCGTTGCCACCAAGGATCCTCGCGCGGGCTTCGTCGGACAGGAAGGCCGCAGATCTGATGAGACCACCGACGGGCGACTCTCCGAGGGGGTACGGATAATCCGAGCCGAGCATGACCCGCTCCTCCCCCATCGTGTCGACGAGCAGCCGCAGCGCCCGCTCGTCGAAGACCACCGAGTCGACGCTGAACCGGTCGAGGTAGTGGGACGGCGGGAACTCGGACACGCCGACGAGGTCGTTCCTGCGGTGCCAGGCGTTCTCGAAGCGCCCGAGCCAGAAGGCGAACGACCCGCCACCGTGCGCGAAGCAGACCTTCAACGAAGGCGGGACGCGGTCGAAGACGCCGCCGAGGATCATCGACAGGATCGACAGGTGGGTCTCGGCGGGCATGCCGACCAGCCACTGCGCCATCCAGCGGTTCAGCCGCGGGCTCGACTCCATGTCCCAGGGGTGCACGAAGACCGGCGTGCCGGTGGCGGCGCAGTGCTGGAGGAACTGCACGACGCCGTCGTCGTCGAGGTCGCGGTCGCCGACGTGGTTGCCGATCTCGACGCCCCGGTGGCCCTGCTCCAGGCAGCGGTCCAGCTCGGCGCAGGCCAGGTCGGGGTCCTGCAGCGGCACCTGGCAGAACGGGATCAGGCGGTCGTCCGTACAGATCTCCAGAGCGAGGTCGTTGAAGATCTTGGCGACCCGTACGGCCTGCTCAGCGGGGCGTTCGTACCCGAAGAACACCGGAGTGGGCGAGACGACCTGCGCGTCGACGCCGTCAGCGGCCATCTCGGCGAGCCGTACGTCCGCCGACCAGCAGTTGTCCTGAATTTTCCGGAACTCGCGGGAGTCGACGAGGATCATCGCCTCGCGCTCGGAGTCGACCCGCAACCGCGGCGCCCCCGGCCAGCCCAGATCGGGCCAGCCGCGAGGCACGTAATGCGTGTGAACGTCGAGGATCATCTAGCCCTTGCCTGGGTGCAAAGCGCCGCAGTTGTCACACGTGCGCGCCTTCTCGTCGGTGTAGAACGCCTGGAAGACCGGCGGCAGGTCCTGGACGATGTCCCGCACCTGGAGTTCCACCTCGTGGACCACGGCGCTGCACTCCTGGCAGTACCAGCGGAACTTCTCCAGCCGCCCCTCCTCGCGGATCTTCTCGATCACCAGGCCGACCGAGTTGGCCTCGCGCTGCGGCGAGTGCGGCATGTTGCCGGGCAGCAGCCACATCTGCCCCTCGCGGATGTGGATCGTGTCCGGACCCTCAGGCGTCATCACGTTGAGGTGCATGTTCCCCCTGATCTGGAAGAACAGCTCCTCATAGGGGTCCACGTGGAAGTCGGTGCGCTGGTTGGGCCCGCCGACGACCATGACGATGAAGTCGTCCGCCTGCTCGAAGACGACCTTGTTGCCCACCGGCGGCTTGAGCAGGTGAGCGTGCTCGTCGATCCACTTGGTGAAGTCGATGGGGGGAATCATGGTCGCGCCTCCGGTCTGTATGCGACTGCCTGGATCTCGATCAGCAGGTGGGGGTGCGGGAGCTGGTGCACCGCCACCGTCGTGCGGGTCGGGCCTGTCTCGTCGAAGAACTCGGCGTAGACCTCGTTGTAGCCCTTGAAGTCGTTCATGTTGACCAGATAGGTGGTGATCTGCACAAGGTCCGCGAGCGAACCGCCCGCCGCCTTGAGGATGTCGCCGACGTTCTCGATGACCGCTCTGGTCTGCGCGCGGATGTCGAGGTTCGTGGTGCCCATCGCGTCGACCTCGACGCCCTCGAAGCTGTTGTCCGGCCGCCGCGAGCTGGTCCCCGACACGTAGAGGAAGTCACCGGCCCGCCGTACGTGGGGAAACCTCCCGCGCGGCGTCGCCTTCCCGTCAACCAGCATGTACGGTCACCGTCCCCAGACGCTGGATCTCCACGCTCACGAAAGCCCCGGCAAGCAGCGGCTCGGCAGGAGTAGCCGCCCCCGCCAGCAACACGGAACCCGCAGGGATGACCACCCCGATCTCCGCCGCCAGCCGCGCCGCCTCCACGACCGCCCGGCGCGGGTCGCCGAGGATCGCGCCCGTCGAACCCACGTGGACCGTGCGCCCGTCGATCTGGAAGAGCACGCCCAGGTTCCAGTCGGAAGGGTCGTAGGGACGCCACGGGCCGACCACGTAGGCCGCAGCCGAGGTGTTGTCGGCGATCACCGACTCCAGGGAGAAGCGGAAGTTCTCGTACCGCGAGTCGATCACCTCGATGCCCGGCGCGACCGCCGCCACGGCGTCCGGGGCCAGCGCGTCGGCCACCGAGGCGATCGTGCGCCCGGTCAGGTAGACGACCTCGGGCTCGACGCGCGGATGGATGAACCGGGCCACGTCGACGGAAGAGCCGCTGGGCACCGCCATGGCGTCGGTGAGACGCCCCAGGATGAGGTCGTGCACGCCCATCTGCACGCGCTTGCCCTCGCTGGTGAACCCGAGCTTCACCCCGGACAACCGCTCCCCGCGCTCCAGGCGCAGGTCGATCAGCGAGCTCTGCACCGCGTACGGATCGAACGCCCCGCTCGGCTGCTCCATCGCGATGGCCGTACGGCACGCCTGGTCGAGCAGCTCCGCCAGCTTCACTGGGCACCCCTCAGGTCGAGCGCGATGTCCACGATCATGTCCTCCTGGCCGCCGACCATCCGCCGCCGCCCCACCTCGGTCAGGATCGTGCGGGTGTCGACGCCGTAGCGGGCGGCGGCCGACTCGGCGTGGCGCAGGAAGCTGGAGTAGACGCCCGCGTACCCCAGCGTCAGCGTCTCCCTGTCGACCCGCACCGGCCGGTCCTGCAGCGGGCGGACGAGGTCGTCCGCCGCGTCCATGAGCGCGTAGAGGTCACAGCCGTGCTCCCAGCCCATCAGGTCGGCCACGGCGACGAACACCTCGATCGGGCAGTTGCCCGCGCCCGCGCCCATCCCGGCCAGCGACGCGTCCACACGGAAGCAACCGTTCTCGACGGCGACGACCGAGTTGGCCACGCCGAGGCCCAGGTTGTGGTGGGCGTGGATGCCGATCTCGGTCTCGGGGAGGAGCGCGTCCCGGTAGGCGCGGATGCGGTCGCGCACGCCGTCCATGGTCAGGCCGCCGCCCGAGTCGGTGACGTACACGCAGTGTGCTCCGTACGACTCCATCAGCCTGGCCTGCGCGGCCAGCACGTCGGGCGGGGCCATGTGGGACATCATCAGGAACCCGGCCACGTCCATGCCCAGCTCGCGGGCCGTGGAGATGTGCTGGGCGGAGATGTCGGCCTCGGTGCAGTGCGTGGCGATCCGTACGGAGGTCACCCCGAGGGCGTGCGCCTTGCGCAGGTCGTGCAGGGTGCCGATGCCCGGCAGCAGCAGCGTGGTGAGCTTGGCGTTCGTCACGGCGCCCGCGACGGCCTCGATCCACTCCTCGTCGGTGTGCGCGCCTGGACCGTAGTTGAAGCTGCCACCGGCCAGGCCGTCGCCGTGCGCGATCTCGATCGCGGCCACCCCGGCCGCGTCGAGCGCGCGGGCGATCGTGGCGGCCTCGTCGACCGTGTAGCGGTGCCTGATGGCGTGCATACCGTCCCGCAGGGTGACGTCCTGCACGTAGATCTTCACACCAGCTCCATCTCGGCGATGCGCTCGGCCGTCCTGAGCGCGGCAGAGGTCATGATGTCCAGGTTCCCCGCGTAGGCGGGCAGGTAGTGGGCCGCGCCCTCGACCTCGAGGAAGACGGTGACCTTCACGCCGCCCTTCTGGCCGGTCAGCAGCGTCCAGACCGGCTCGTCCTCGGCGATCACGGTGAACTGGACGTCCTGCTTGAGCCGGTAGCCGGGCACGTACTCCTGCACGCGGGCGACCATGTCCTCGACCGCCTGGGTGACGGCCGCCTCGTCGCACTCGTCGACCAGGCAGTAGACGGTGTCGCGCATGATCAGCGGGGGTTCCGCCGGGTTGAGCACGATGATGGCCTTGCCCCGCTCGGCGCCGCCGACCTGCTCGATCGCCCGGGAGGTCGTCTCGGTGAACTCGTCGATGTTGGCCCTGGTGCCAGGCCCCGCGGACTTCGACGCGATGGACGCCACGATCTCCGCGTACTTCACCGAGGCGACCGACGCGACGGCCGCGACGATCGGGATCGTCGCCTGGCCGCCGCAGGTGACCATGTTGAGGTTCTGCGCGCCCAGGTGGTCGTCGAGGTTCACGGTCGGCACCACGTAGGGGCCGATCGCTGCGGGGGTCAGGTCGATGACCCGCTTGCCGTGTGCCTGTACGGTCGCCGCGTTGTAGGCGTGCGCGCCCGCCGAGGTGGCGTCGAGCACGATGTCCACGTCGGCGAACTCGGGCAGCGCCACGAGCCCGTCCACGCCCTCGGCCGTGGTCGCCAGCCCGCGCCTGGCCGCCCTGGCCAGGCCGTCGGAGTCAGGGTCGATGCCGGCCATGGCGACGACCTGCACCTTCTTCGACAGCAGGGCCTTGAACATCAGGTCGGTGCCGATGTTGCCCGACCCGATGATCGCGATCTTGATGGGTTGCCGGTTGCTCGCCGTACCCGAAACGACGGTCATGCGAACACCGCCCGGACCGAGCCGAGGCCCTCGATGTGCGCCTCGAACACGTCCCCTGCCACGGCGGGCACCACGGGCCCGAGCGCGCCGGTCAGCACGACGTCGCCCGCGCGCAGCGGGAAGTCGGTGCCGCCGAGCGTGTCCGCCAGCCAGACGGCGGCGTTCAGCGGGTGCCCCATGCACGCCGCTCCCGCGCCGGTGGAGACCTCCTTGCCGCCCTTGGTCATGGTCATCCCGGCCAGCCGCAGGTCCAGCCCCTGCAGCGATCGCGGGGTGTTGCCCAGGACGAACGCGCCGCTGGACGCGTTGTCCGCGATCGTGTCGGCCAGCGTGATGTCCCAGTCGGCGATGCGCGAGTCGACGATCTCGATCGCCGGGAGCACGAAGTCGACCGCCCTGATCACGTCGGCGACCGTGAACGGACCACCGACGAGGTCTCTGCCGAGCACGAGCGCGACCTCGGCCTCGGCGCGCGGCTGCAGGAACCGCTCGGTCGGCACCGGGAGCCCGTCGAGGTAGGCCATGTCGGCGAAGAGCATGCCGAAGTCGGGCTGGTCGACGCCGAGCTGCTTCTGCACGGCCGCGTTGGTCAGCCCGATCTTCCTGCCGACCAGCCTGCGGCCCTCGGTCAGCGCGAGCCGTGTATTGATCTCCTGTACGGCGTAGCCCTCGGCTGCCGTGCCCACGAGATCCCGCACGGGCGCGCAGGGTTTCCCAGAACGTTCTGCCTCACGCAGCCGGTCGGCCGCCTGGGTGCGCACGTCTACCGCCTCTGACCACTCGTCGTTCATGAGATCTCCATCGTGATGGTGGTGGGCTCGGAGTAGAAGTCGAGCGATTGTGTGCCGCCTTCCCTGCCGATGCCGGAGAGCTTCACTCCGCCGAAAGGTGTGCGGAGGTCGCGCAGGTACCAGGTGTTGACCCACACGAGACCGGCTTCGAGCCGCTGGGCGACGCGGTGGGCCCGGTTCAGCGAGGTGGTCCAGACGGTCGCGGCGAGTCCGTAGTCGGAGGCGTTGGCGAGCTCGACGGCCTCTTCCTCAGAAGAGAAGGGAGCGACGTGGCACACCGGCCCGAAGATCTCCTCGGTGTTGAAGCGCGAGGTCTCACCGAGCCCGGACAGAACCGTCGGTTCCACGAAATATCCGGACCCGCCGGGAGCTCCGCCACCGGTGTGGAACACCGCGCCCTCGCTCTTGGCGAGCTCGTAGTACGACAGCACCTTGTCCCGGTGCTCAGCGGAGATCATCGGCTGCGGCGTGACCGACGTCGCGCGCTCGGCCAGGCGCCGGGTGAACTCCTCGAAGACCGGCCGCTCGACGTAGAGCCGCTCGGTGCACAGGCACACCTGGCCCCCGTTGGTGAACACCGACCGCACGCAGCCGTCGACCGCCTTGTCCAGGTCGGCGTCGGCGAAGACCAGGCCCGCGTTCTTGCCGCCCAGCTCGAAGGAGACCGGCTTGACCCGGTCGGCCACCGACCTCATGATCGTCGACCCGGTGCGGGTGGAACCGGTGAAGGTCACCCCGTCGATGCCCGGATGCGAGACCAGGTGCTGGCCGGTGGCGCCGTAGCCGTAGACGATGTTCAGGACGCCCGGTGGCAGGCCGATCTCGGCGCAGACCTCGGCCAGCAGCGCCGCCGACCCGGGCGTGTTCTCCGACGGCTTGACCACGACCGCGTTGCCCGCGACCAGCGCCGGGCCGAGCTTCCACGTCATCAGCAGGAACGGCAGGTTCCACGGCACCACCACGGCGACCACGCCGAGCGGCCTGCGCACGGTGTAGCTGAGCACGCCCGGCAGGTGGAAGGCCTGCTCGGGCCGCTGGGCCGCGATCTCGGCGAACGCGCGGAAGTTGGCCGCGCCGCGCGGGATGTCGAGGGTGCGGGTCTGCTCCAGCGGCTTGCCGGTGTCGGCGATCTCCACCGCGACGAAGTCGTCGAAGCGCGCCTCGATGCCGTCGGCCAGCCTACGCATCCAGGCGGCCCGCTCGCCAACGGGGAGCGCCGCCCAGGCGGGCTGTGCCGTACGGGCTGCTCGGACGGCCCGGTCGACGATCGCCGAGTCCGCCTCGTGGACCTGGCGGATGACCTCTCCGGTCATCGGATCATAGGCCGGGAACGTCGCGCCCTCCGGCACCGGCCGCCCGCCGATGAAGTGCGCCACCTGGTCAAACAACGCAGTCTCCTCGTCTTTATGTATATATCGGTATAGATCCGGGGGCCCGTCATGGACAAGAATGCGTTCCGTGACACGGAACCCCGACCGCCTCTCGATGCTGGAGAAGTCCTGGCTCGTCCTGGACGCGTTCCGCCCCACGGGCGGTCCGCTCCGGCTGATCGACGTCGCCGAGCGCTGCCACCTGCCCAAGACCACCGCGTTCCGGCTGCTCACCGAGCTGACCGAGATCGGCGCCGTCGAGCGGCGAGAGCGCGGCTACTTCCTCGGCCGGCGGCTGTTCGAGCTCGGTAGCATCGTCCCCCTCGAACGCGACCTGCGCCATGCCGCGCTGCCGTTCATGCACGACCTCTACGAAGCCACCCACGAGACCATCCACCTCGGCGTGCGCGACGGCCTCGACGTCGTCTACGTCGAGAAGATCCGCGGCCACGAGTCCTTCTCCCTCCCCTCCAGGGTGGGCGGGCGGCTGCCGCTGAACTGCACCGGGGTCGGCAAGGCGCTGCTCGCCTACTCTGCCCCCGACCTGATCGACGAGGTGCTCGGCCGGCCGCTGCGCAGGCTCACCAGCCACTCGATCGTCGACGCCAAGCGGCTGGAGGAGGCCATCGGGCAGATCCAGGCGGCCGGGCTGGCCTACGAGCGGGAGGAGGCGCAGCTCGGCGGCGCCTGCATCGCCGCGCCGATCTTCAGCGACGGCGCCGTCGTGGCCGCGCTGTCGGTCTCGGTGCCGCTCGCCCGCTTTCACCCGACCCGCCTGGCTCCAGCCGTCAAGACCGCCGCCCTGGGCGTCTCACGAGCCCTCGCGAGGTCCCTCTAGCTGCTCGCGCAGGGCCCTGATCTCGGCGACCAGCGCTGACGTGGCGTCGGCCTGCTGCTCGTCCACCACGTCCGACTGCTCCTGGAAGCGTCCGGTGAACCAGGTGGCCACGGAGGCGCTGACCACGCCCAGGATGGCCACGCCACCGATCATCACGGCAGCACCGACATAGCGGCCCTCGCCGGTGACCGGGTAGGTGTCGCCGTACCCGACGGTCGTCGCCGTGGTCAGCGTCCACCAGGCGGCGTCGCCGAAGGTGGTGATCGTCGCGCCTGGGGCGTGCCGTTCTATGGAATAGATCGTCAGCGCCGCGGCGAACCCGAGCAGCACGATCGAGGCCAGGCCGTACGTCGCCAGCTGGCGGTGCGGATCGACGCGCAACCGCTCGTGGGTGTGCGAGACCGACTGCAGGAGCGAGACAATCCTGAGGGGACGCAACAGCGGCAGGATGATCGCGAACAGGTCGACCAGGTTGCCACGGACGAAGCCGCGCCAGTCGCGCGACAGCCGCATCCTGACCACGTAGTCGATGATGAAGGCGATCCAGATGGCGAGGTTCGTCCGCGAGCAGAGCGACCGCTGGGCGGGCGTCAGCGAGTCGTTCAGGATCGGCAGCGCGTAGACGACGTAGAACACCAGCCCGGCCAGCAGGAGCGGGATGTCGGTGAGCTGGCGCCACCGCGCTTCTGTCATCAGCCCAGCATGTCGTGGACGATCACCGATTCCAAGGAAGCCGGGCGCCCGCGACGCCCGCGACCACCAGCACGACGGCCGTCGCCGGGACCGGCCACGGCGTGAGCGAGGTGGCGAGCACCAGCGCGGCGGTCACGAGGTAGACCGTGTGCTGGGCCCAGGCGCCGCGGTGCCAGGCGATGTGCGTGAGCCAGAGGCTGACCAGGAAGGCGGCGACGGACACGGCCACCACCGCGCCCTTCCCGGTGTCGACGGCCACCGCGAGCCCGGCACCGACCGCTGCCGCCGAGGCGAACAGCAGGTAGTGGCCGTAGGACCAGATCGCCAGCCCGGCTCCGTCGCTCATCCGGCCGCCCGACCTGGCGAAGTACAACCACCACATCGAGCACACGATCACCAGCCCGCTGACCGCGATGACGATCATCTCGCCGGTGTTCGCGCCGCGCTTGACGGCGATCGTCGCGGCCAGCACCGACTCGCCCAGCACGATGATCGTGAACAGCCCGTAGCGCTCGACGATGTGGTGCTTGTGCCACGGGGTGGAACCGTGCCGTCCGATCCAGGCGGGCAGCATGATCTCGGCGGCGGCGAGGACGGCGAACGCCACCAGGCTGGGCGCGCCGGTGAGCCACAACCGGCCGATCCAGCCCAGCTGGAAGAGCGAGGTGCCGATGGCGAAGCTCAGGGCGTCGCGCCTGATCTCCCGGTTCGACCCGGCCGCCCGGAGCCACTGGCTGACGAGCGCGAGCCGCATGATCACGTACCCGGCCATGCTGAGCCGGAAGTCGCCCGCGAAGGCGCTCTCGACCCCGGCGGCCACGACCAGGACGCCGAACATGGTGACGAATGTGGACAGCCGGTAGACCAGGTCGTCGTTGTCGAAGGACGAGGCGAACCAGGTCCACTGCATCCAGGCCCACCAGATGAGGAAGAACACCAGCACGTAGCCGAGCAGACCGGCGCCGACGTGGTGCTCGACGATCGAGTGGTGGAGGCTGGCGGCCGCCTGGGCGACCGCGACCACGAAGACGAGGTCGAAGAAGAGCTCCAGCGGGGTGGCGGCCCTGTGTTGCTCGCCGGGGTTGCGGGCGAGCATCGGTCTGAGCATCGTCATGGCGAGTGGCGACTCTACGCAATCGACGCGCGCTATGCCAAAGCCCCTGAACACCCTGTCCGCACAGTCACCTTCCCGTAACCCCCCACGACGGCCACAATGGCCCGATGGCACGGACTTGGGACATGTGGGGAAATATCATCATTGTAGGGTTATTGGCCCTTCCGCTGGCGGCCCTGGCCGCCTGGATGATCGCCCGCTCACGCGCCCGCCGCAACCATCCTTTTCCGGTCCGTACAGCTGTCGCGGACGTGGGCGTGGTCGTCGGAACTGCGCCCTGGATCTGGATGATCCTCACCCCGGGAGGCGGCGAATCCGGCGTCAATCTGGTGCCGCTGCGCGACCTGATCACCGTGTTCTTGGCGCCGTGGCAGACGGTGTTCGTGCAGGTCGGAGGCAACCTCCTGGTGTTCGCCGCACTCGGCGCGCTGCTGCCGGTCAGGTCGCCGCGCTTCGCCTCCCTCGGCCGCGTCGCGCTCGTCGCGGCGCTCGCCTCGTTGACCGTCGAAGCGCTTCAGTACGGCCTGCGCCTCGGCCGCTTCTCCTCGGTCGACGACGTACTGATCAACACGGCGGGAGCCGTACTTTCGGCACTGATTACTCGCCGCTGGTGGGCCGGCCGAATAGCGGCCAGGACCGTTCCAAGGTAACGGCCCGCGAAAACCCCCGAAGATCACCACACGGGCACGATCCACTCAAAAGAAGCACGGGACCAACCTGCGTATCTGTGCGATCGTGGACAAGGCGGGGCAAGTTCTCTGGAGACGCCAAACCCGGTTGGTGACAGAGGGTGGTCAAACGTGTCTGAATCCCCGGTACCCCACGAGCCCCCTATCTATCGTCGGATCGCCGACAGCCTCCGCGCCAGGATCCTGTCCGGCGAACTGCGCGACGGGGACCGACTGCCGGGCGAGAACGCGCTCATGGCCGAGTACGCGATCGCGCGCGCGACCGCACGGCAGGCGCTTGCCGTACTCATCAACGAAGGGCTGGCGGTGCCCAAGCGAGGTTCGGGGGTTTATGTGCGACTGTTCAAACCGATACGCAGACACGGGTCCAGGCGGTTGTCCCGCGAGCAGTGGGGACAGGGCCAGGCCATCTGGGCGGCCGACACCAGGGGCCGTCCCTTCGCCGTCGACGAGGTCCGGATCGCCAGGGAACCGGCGCCCGAGCAGGCGGCGACCGTACTCGACTGCACCGAGGTCTGGGTGCGGCGGCGACGCTACTCCGTCGACGCCAGGCCCGTCCAGCTCGCGACGTCCTACTTCCCTGCCGACCTGGTCGAGGGCAGCGCGATCACGCACGACGACACCGGTCCAGGTGGCGTCTACGCCCGGCTGCGCGACCTTGGCCAGCCACCTGCGCATTTCACCGAGGAGGTGCTCGCCCGCATGCCGCAACCTAGGGAGATGCGACTCCTGGGGCTGCCGGCGGGAACGCCGGTGATCGTGATCTGGCGGACCGCCTACACCTCGGGCGGCCTGCCCGTGGAGCTCAACGAGATGGTCCTGGACTCGTCGTCGTACGTACTTCAGTACGACTTCGACGCCTAGGTCAAGCCGAAATGTCAAGCGATAGGTTGACCTGTCCCCTGCGATCATTGATTTCTCTAGAGATGTGCCGCACCGTCGAAGGAGATGACTCAGCGCCGGGAAGGGTGACCAGATGTCCTTTGACCGGCATCTTGCAGAAATCGCCCGGGAGTTCCCGCACTGGACCATCTGGCGAAGCGACGCGGGTCGCTGGTGGGCGACCCGGCACCACCCGCTCAACGCCGAGCAGCGTGCCGCAGGGTGCGCGATGACCATCGACGCGGACGATCCGACGGGGCTGCGCGAGCAGCTCGAAGACCAGGAGAGGCGGGCAGAGGCCGATCCTTAGCACGGGCCGTGGAGCGTTCTAATGCGCTCCACGGCGAGCAGCAGCCCGGTGCCGGGTCCAGCGTCTCGGCGGCTCCGGCACCGGGCCCCCAACCAGTGGGCCCAGCGAGGGGGGCCACGAGCGCGGAAGCCTCCGACCCTATCGGGGGCGGGGGCTTCCGCCCGCTCCCCTGCGGACGGCTCGCGGGAACGCGAGAGCCCCGCCGCTCGGGGGTGCGGCGGGGCTCGGCGACTCAGTCGTGCTGGGCGTGGGACAAGACTCAGTTGCGCTGGGTCTGGGACAAGACTCAGTTGTGCTGGGCCTGGGACAACCGGTCGAGGTCGACGTCGGTGTCGTCGGTGAGAACCACGTCCTCGTCCTCCTCAGAAGCAGGCTCCTCCTCGACGATCACCCGCACCTCGTCCTGCGCGGCACCGAGGTCCTCGATCAGCGGACCGGCGGCCGACTCCCGCTGCATGAGGTCGCCCAGCACCGAGGTGATCTCGGTGAGACGGCGCACGACCTCGCCGTGCGTGTCCGTGAGATATGCCACTCTGCGCCCGGCGTGCTCGTCCAGCGACGACGCCCGCGCCTGCGCCTCGGAAAGCGTCGACTCGGCCTCCGCCCTGGCCGTGTTCAGCGTGGACTCTGCCTCGGCCCGCGCACTCTCCACCAGCTGCTCGGCCTCGTGCTTGGCCGCGGTGAGCTGGCGGTCGGACTCGGCGCGCGCGTGCCGCAGCCCCTCCTCGGCCTCGGCCTTGGCGGTGGTCAGCGTCTCCTCCGCGTCGGCGCCCGCCTGGGCGAGCATGCGCTCCGCCGCGCCCGTGGCCTCGGCAACCCGGCGCTCCGCCTCGGCCTGGGCCGAGGTGAGGATGTTGTCGGCAGTCTCCCGCGCCGACGCGACCAGCCGTTCAGCCTCACCCGCCGCGGTCTCACGCACCCTGGCAGCCTCGGAGACCGCCTCCTCGCGCTTGGCCGACGCCTCCTCCTCACCGAGCTTCAGGATCTGGGCGAGGCGCGGGCTCAGGTCGTCGTAACTCTGGGGGGCCTCGACCATGCGCCGCCTGGCCTCTGCCAGCTCGATGCGGCCCTGCTCAGCCTGGTCGATCGCCCGTGCCAGCCGCTCTTCCAGATCCCGGACCTGGTTTCTGGTGCGGATCATGTAGTCATGGACCTGACGGCGGTTGTAACCGCGCATCACGACCTCGAAGGTGTCCTCTTGCATGAGTTCGGGAAGGCTGTCGTGCTGGTTTGTCATGGGGGTTACCTATGGTTTGCGTGAGGCGGGAGAAAACTGCGGGTTGTGAGGGTCTGACGACGAGACGTCAGGAAACGACTTTCCTGCCATCTGCCCAAGTCCGCAACCGGAACGCCATAGGTGAGGCAGGAATTACGATGTCGCGGGTGTATGTAGCTTCCTTGGACAGTGGGGCAGTTCCGGACATTCACCCCGAGGCGTACATCGCGCCCGGGGCGGTCGTGGTCGGCAGGGTCAAGATCGGCCGATCGGCCAGCATCTGGTACGGCTCCGTTCTGCGTGGCGATGACGAATTGATCGAGGTCGGCGAGGAGTGCAACGTACAGGACCTGTGCTGCCTGCACGCCGACGAGGGTGAGCCGGCCGTCCTCGAACCCAGGGTCAGCCTGGGCCACAAGGCGATGGTCCACGGCGCGTACGTCGAGACGGGCGCGCTGATCGGCATCGGCGCGATCGTGCTCGGCGGCGCCAGGATCGGCGCGGGCACGCTGGTGGCGGCGGGAGCGCTGGTCGGTCCTGGCAAGAAGATCCCCTCAGGTGTTCTGG
This sequence comes from Nonomuraea sp. NPDC050556, assembly GCF_044457355.1. NCBI lineage: Bacteria > Bacillati > Actinomycetota > Actinomycetes > Streptosporangiales > Streptosporangiaceae > Nonomuraea > Nonomuraea sp. NPDC050556. Next base: position 299,803 of record NZ_JBITGU010000005.1, read on the forward strand.
TGGCCGGAATGCCGGGCAAGGTCGTGCGCGAGCTGACCGACGGCGACCGCGCGCTCTTCGCGAACACGCCGGACAACTACATGGCCAAGGCGGTCAGGCACCGGCAGGCGTCAGCAGTTTGATCAGCACGTCGTCGGAGACCGAGGCCGAGTTCAGCGGATCCACGTACTTCGGCAGGGCCGGCCGCAGGAACCTGACGAAGTCGACGGTCAGCTTGAGGTCGGCCAATCCCTTGATCTGCTGGGCGTTGGCCTTGGCCGCGTCCTTCTTGAGCGCGGCGAAGCTGTCCCAGTCCGTGTAGGCGGTCACGCCCCACTGCAGGACGTAGGGCAGCTCGGCGCGTGCCCAGCGCTTGCCGACCTTCCAGGCTCCGCCGTCCTCCTTGTAGAGGGCGGCGACCAGCCGGTCGGTCCTGGCCAGGACGAGGTCGATCCAGCCGTCCTTCACGGTGAACGCGTCGGTCTTGGAGCTGCCGTCCCTGGTGTCCTTGACCTCGACCTGGCCGCTGGCGTCCGCGGTGCCGACGGTGATGGACAGCCAGTTCGGCTTGTCCTTGGAGCCTGGCGCCCTGAGCATCGCGCCGCCGAGCGAGAACTTCCGCTTGGGCAGCCCGCCCTTCTTGCCGTCGACCTTGACCCGCATGTGCATGGCGATGGGCCCGGCCAGCTCCTGGTAGAGGAACGGGCCGCGGAAGCCGTCGAACCAGGTGGACGGCTTGGGCTCCAGGTACAGCGACCCCTTCACCGTGGTGTTCACGTCGGCCTTGGCCAGCCGGTCGAGGTCCTGCTCGGTGTCGCTCAGCTTGCTCCACAACGCGAGCTGGGCCGCGTCGTCGAACTCGGTCGAGGCAGACCCGACCTCGCCGCCCACCACCGGCGGAGTGGCCGCGGCCAGCGACAGCTTGACCGGCCCCGTCGGCGTTGGTGACGGCGTCGCCGCTGGTCCACAGCCTGCGAGCAGGCCAATCACCGCCAGAAAAACCATCACCTTTGCCGTCATAGGTGAACATTGTGCCCAAAATTGCCAATCGCCGGTGAGTAACATGGCCGCTGATGTTCTCGTGGATCGGCTTGAGGAAGCGGCGAGAGACGCTCGCCCACTTCGGCCTGTTCGAAGCCGTCGAGGCCGACGTGCGGGCGCTGGTGAGCGATCCACGCTGGGACGCGCTGCCCGTCGCGACGCGCATCGCGGCGATCGCGGCCAGGACGCTGGTGACCGACGAGGGCGACAGATGGCTGTACGGCGCGCACGCCCGCTGGCACCTGCTCGACCCGGCCGACGGCCACTGGTACCCCGCCGCCCCGCCGCGAGACCACGCCGCCAGGCACGTCGAGCACACGCCGGGCTCGCTGGTGCCCGGCCTGGTGCCCCTCGGCTCCGACTTCGCCGCCGACCGCGGCTCCGTGCAGGCCTTCGTCGGGCCGGACGTGCCGCCCGCGCTGACCGAGCAGGTCAGAGTGCTGCTCCGGGCCAACGGGCGGCGCTCCGAGTTCGACTACCCGCTGACCGCCCTCCGCGAGATCTTCGCCGCCGACGTGCCGAGCACGGTGACCGCGATCTGGGCGACGATCATGTGGTGCGCCTACGCGCCCGCCTTCGACGGCAACGAGCGGCTCATCACCATCTTCGGCGAGTACCTCGGGCGACCGCTGCCCGGCGACGAGTGGGTGCGCTGGCTGCCCGCGCCGCGCCTGGCCGACCTCGTCACCCTCTACGCGGAACGGCTGCGCGCCGGCAAGCCGCGGGCCGCGCTGCGCCTGGCCGCGCTCATGGCGGACACGGCGCACATCCTCGCGGTGGACCCCAGGTTCAGGCCGCGCGCCACCGCGTTGCTGGCGATGGTCGAGCCCGCGCTCCAGCGGCCCGGCCTCGACGCCTCGGCCGCCGCCGAGGGCGAGGAGTCGGTACGGCAGGCGTGGCTCGCCCGCTGCCCCGCGCCCCTGCCGCTGAAGGAGACCGATCCGGGCAGGCACTTCACGCACGTGGTGTACGACCTGGTGGAATCGCTGTCGTTCGCTCCCGACCCGGTCGGGGCCGCCGCGCACTTCCTGGCCGACCTGCCTGAGGGTGAACGGCTGCGCGGATGGCTCGACCATCGGCTGCGGCACGCGCACGACAACCTGCCCAAGCCGCAGAGGCCGCCGGAGGCGGTCGAGCCGTCGCTCCCCTACCCGATGCGTCCCGCGGCGCCCGAAATGGAGCAGACGGGCGCCTGGAGCCCCCAGGACCCCGCCCAGACCGGCGCGTGGGATCCCATGAGGACCGGCGGCTGGATTCCCGTCGGGGTCGGCGCGGTTTCCCAGCACACCGAGGCGCATGCCGTACCGGAGATCGGAGTGGAGCCGCCCGATCGCGGCACTGCGGCGAGCGTGCTCGGGGCGGCCTATGCTGTGGGACTGGCGTGGTGCCGTCTGAGCGAGGCGGCCGTGCCCGCCAAGGGGTTCGCGGGAGCGGCTGCGATGGTGCACAAGCTGACGCACGAACGCGACGATCCTCACGTAAACCATTAATAACGATATTTCCCTCTAACCTCCCCTATATCGCTCTGATACTAGAAACAACGGGCGATTCGCCGAATTGTGATCTCGAAAAGCGGGAAATGATCCTTATGGGGGTACGGCGGCACAGAAAGGAATGACCCCGATGGGCCATGTCGCCGGAAGAGCCCCCGCCGTAACCTCGAAGAGGGTGTGGGCTGCGGAAGGAAGGACGACGCGGTGGGGCACGACGACCTGGACTCTCGGGTCCAAGACCGTGTCGCGTTGGACGAGATCGCTCTCTACGCCGAGGTGCTGACCGCGGTCGCTATCAGCGAGAAGCGGCTGACCTTGGCCGAGCTCGACGACGCGCTCGGATTGCGGACTTCAGCGAGTCGCTGAAGACCATCACATTGACCTAGTCCCGGATCCCCCAGGGGTCCGGGACGGGCTTTTGGGGATAGTTCGCCGGGGCGCCGGATAACTAGTCCGTTCTTACGAGCGGACCAGGCGCGCGATCGCCGCGGACGCCTCCTTGACCTTCGCGTCCGCCTCGGGGCCGCCGCTGTTGATCGCGTCGGCCACGCAGTGCGAGATGTGCTCCTCCAGCAGCCCGAGCGCCACAGCCTGCAGCGCCCGCGTCGCCGCGGAGACCTGGGTGAGCACGTCGATGCAGTACGCGTCGTCTTCGACCATGCGCTGCAGGCCCCTGATCTGACCCTCGATCCGGCGAAGCCGGGTCAGATACGCCTGCTTGTCCCCGCTGTAGCCATGCATGCAACCACGGTACCCGTTAGCCGTATTGCTCAGCGAAGGTCCGTGATCAGCTTTTCCCACTGCTCGGCCACTTCGGCGGCCGAATGCCTGGCAGCCGTCTCCAACGCCCCCGCCGCCAGCGAGCGGCGCCTGCGGTCGTCGTCGATCAGCGCGAGCAGCGCGGCGGCGTACCGCTCCAGCTCGCCGTCCCCTCCGGGGACGAGCACGCCGTTGTAACCGGTCGCGACGAACTCGTCCGGCCCGCGCGCCCCGTCGAAGGCCACGACGGGCACCCCGCACCCCATGGCCTCCAGGACGGTCATGCCGAGCGCCTCGGAGCGCGAGGTGGTGGCCACGATCGAGGCCTTGGCGAACTCCCCCGCCAGGTCGTTGGTGGTGCCCATGAAGTAGACGTGGTTGTGCAGGTTGAGCTCGTTGACCAGAGCGCGGAGCCTGCTCTCCTCCGGGCCTCCGCCGTACAACCTGAGCCGCCAGTCCGGCCGCTTGTCTGCGACGGTGGCGAAGGCGCGCACCAGCCGGTCGTAGGACTTGACGGGCACCCAGCGCCCGCCGCCGGCCACGATCCTGTTGTCCATGCGCGAGCGCGGAGAAGGACCGCCGGGGAGCGCGTCAGGCAGGGCGTGCACGGCCGGCCCGCCGTCGAGGATCCTGCCCCACTCCTCCTTGGACTGCTCCGTGGACGTGACGACCGCGTTCAGCCGCGGATAGAACCGCCTGACCGGTCCCGGTACGGCGGGCCGCGTCCACTCGCGGGCGATCTTCAGCATCTCGCGCGGAGCGTACCTGGCCGCCTGGACACTGATGGCAGGCCTGGCGGTGATCAAAACGTCACTCCTGAGCGTACGCAGCAGCCGCCACAGCGCCACCTCCGTGCGCACCTGTCCCTGCGGCAGCAGGTGCCTGACGCCCGGCCTGGCGTCGACCAGCGACCGCATGACCACCTTCTGCCCCACGGGGAAGAACGGCTTCTCCTTGTGCCTGCGGATGCTGATCACTTCGACGTCGTGCCGATCGGCGAGTTCTGTGGCGAGGTTGAGCAGGGACCTGACGTCGCCCCGCATGCCGTACGCGGAGGGGAGCACCAGGCTGATCTTCACCCGCCCACCTCGATCCGCAGCTCGTCGTCGGCGGTGTAGCAGGGCCTGATCGCCACCCCGTCGACCTGGGCGGCCGGGTAGTGCAGCCGCCGCCGCTTCCCGTCGATGTCGTCGAGCCTGGAGCCGAGCCGCAGCGGCGTGGACACCCCTTCCACCTCCAGCGTGGGCTCCCAGGTGCCCGACGCGTCCGGGTCGGCGGCCAGCACGTCCACCAGCGAGACCGCGGCGTGGAACCGTACCCCCTGAACGGTCGCGGCCGTGGCCACGCGCGCGGCGGACTGCCTGCGGTGCAGGGCCAGCCTGGCCTCGTGACGTGCGTCGTCGTCGTCCAGCCCGGTGTAGGCGAGCAGTCCGGTCACCTCGAAGCGGCCCTCCCTGAACCACACCGCGCGCACCTCGGCGACCGGCTCGGCGTCGGCGATCTTCAGCGCCAGGAACCCGTTGCGCGTCCGGTAGGAGCGGTAGGCCAGCGTGCGTTTGCAGAGGGCGTAGGTGTCGAGGTGGTCGAGGGAGAATCCGGGGTCGACGCTCCTTAGCCTGGCCCGCTGGCCCTCGTGGCGCAGGTAGGCGTCCCAGCGCCCGACGCTGAGCGTCAGGGGCGCCAGGGAGACGGCCAGGGAGGCGTCGCCGGCGGGCGCGCCCGGCGTGCCCAGCAGCACGGTACGTTCCACGCCGGTGGCGCGGTGCCGCAGGACGAGTTCCGTACCGTCACGGAACGGCTCCTCGATGGCGAGTCTGAGGGACAGCACGTCAGCCAGGGTGACTTCCGCGTCGGTCACGACGACGCGCATCAGGAGCCCCCTCCCCGTCGAATGAAGCCATGCGACGTTGAGGTTACCGTGATTTTCCCGTTATGTGGATGGGAGATTTCAGCGCCCCCAAGTCACCTGACCGTTGCCTGACGTGCAGAAGTCCTCCACAAGACCCGTGGAGGACTTCCGACTTACGGTGTCAGGAAGGTGCGCCCTTGACCGACTTGATCAGCAGCTGGGCGACGTCCACGACCTCCAGGGTCTCCTTCGCCTCGCCGTTGTTCTTCTTCTCGTTGATGGCGTCACCGAGCATCACCAAGCAGAACGGGCAGGCCGTGGAGACGGTGTCCGGGTCGGTGGTCAGCGCCTCGTCGACCCGCTCGGTGTTGATGCGCTTACCGATGCGCTCCTCCATCCACATGCGCGCGCCACCGGCGCCGCAGCAGAAGCCGCGGTCCTTGTGACGGTGCATCTCCTGGGTCTGGACGCCGGGCACCTTGGACATGATGTCGCGGGGCTGGGAGTAGACCTTGTTGTGGCGGCCGAGGAAGCACGGGTCGTGGTAGGTGATCTTCTCCTCGATCGGGGTGACCGGGGTGAGCAGGCCCTCGTCGACGAGCTTGGACAGCAGCTGCGTGTGGTGCACGACCTCGTAGTTGCCGCCGAGCTGCGGATACTCGTTGGCCAGGGTGTTGAAGCAGTGCGGGCAGGTCGCGACGATCTTCTTGACGCCCGCCTCGTTCAGCGTCTCGATGTTCTGCTGGGCGAGCATGTTGAAGATGAACTCCATGCCCAGGCGCCTGGCCGGGTCACCGGTGCACGCCTCGCCTGGGCCGAGCACAGCGAACTTGACGCCCGCGATGTGCAGCAGCTCGGCGACGGCCTTGGTGGTCTTCTTGGCCCGGTCCTCAAGGGCTCCGGCGCAGCCGACCCAGAACAGGTACTCGGTGTCCTCGGGCATCTTCTCGTCGACGATCTCGACCTCGAAGTCGAGCTCCTCGATCCAGTCGGCGCGCTTCATCTCCGACACGCCCCACGGGTTGGCCTTGTTCTCCAGGTTCTTGATCATCACGCCCGCCTCCGACGGGAACGACGACTCCACCATCACCTGGTAGCGGCGCATGTCGAGGATGTGGTCGATGTGCTCGATGTCCACCGGGCACTGCTCGACGCAGGCACCGCAGTTGGTGCAGGACCACAGGACGTCCGGGTGGATGACGCCGTCCTCGCCGACGAGCGGCTTCTCCAGGAGCGCCAGCACGTCGGTGTCCGCGTGGCTCGTGTCGGCTCCCGGCAGGAGGTACGGCGCGACCTTGAAGGCGTGGTCGCGCTGGGCCAGGATGAGCATCTTCGGCGACAGCGGCTTGTCGGTGTTCCACGCCGGGCACTGCGACTGGCATCGGCCGCACTCGGTGCAGGAGTAGAAGTCGAGGAAGCCCTTCCAGGTCGTGTCGCCGATCTTCCCGCGGCCGAGCTTCTCCGGGTCGAGGTCCTCGTCCTCGAAGTCGACCGGCTTGCCGTTCACCCGCATCTCGGGCGCGCCGCCCAGGCCGTCGGGGCGGCGGGAGAAGAGCACGTTCAGCGGCGCGGTGAAGATGTGCAGGTGCTTGGAGTTCACCACGATGACCAGGAACACCAGCATGAAGCCGATGTGCAGGAGCAGCGCGATCTCCTCCAGCAGCGAGCTGGCCGGGAGGATCTTGCCGAGCGCGATCGAGACGAAGGCGCCGTTCGTGTAGGGAAGGTTGCCGTTGGCCGAGGCGACCCCGCGGGCCAGGAACAGCGTCCAGATGATGTTGAAGATCATGAACAGGACGAGCCACGCGCCGCCCAGGTGGGAGCCGAAGAACCGGGACTTGCGCCCCTCGGTCTTGGGCGAGTTCTTGATCCGGATGGCCGCGAAGACGATCAGGCCGAGGAGGCAGGCGACCGCGATGAAGTCCTGCAGGAAGCCGAGCACCGCCCACTGGCCGATGAGCGGGATGTGGAAGTTGGGCCTGCCGGTGATCGCGCCCTGGATGATCGAGCCGTAGGCCTCGATGTAGACGGTCAGCAGGATGAAGAACGCCCACATGACGAAGAAGTGCGCGATGCCGGACGGTGTCCACTTGAGCAGCTTCTTCTGCCCGAACACCTCGACGATCTGCGCCTTGATCTCGGCGCCCGCGTGCTCCTTGGCGTACTCGATCCGCTCAGGGGCCGGTGGGCCCGAGGTGGCGAGCTTGAAAAGGAACAGCACCCGGCGACCGGCCACGGCCACAGCCGCGACGGTCATGACGAGCCCGATGACGGCTACCCAGAGCACGGGTCCTCCCACAGACGGCGTTGGCTGCCAGCGTACGATCGCCGGTCATCCACGTTGACGGCCAGGTCTCCCCGGAATCCTACCGATGAGTAACATTCGGGCGACACGCGACCGTGGTCACCTTATGGTCAACTTCCCCTCTAGAACAATGCTCTAACCCGTGAGGTAGCGCTGAATCGTCGGCGCGAGCAGCTCCACCAGCTCGTCCACCTCGGCAGACGCCAGTGGCTCAAGGCGCAGGATGTGCCGCCCGACGATCACGCCGAACATCTGCGCGAAGGCCAGCTCCGTGCGGATCCTGGGCACGCCGAGCTCGTCGGCGACCCGGTAGAGAAGCACGTTGGTCATGAACTCGCGGAAGACCCCGACGCTCTCCTCGTTCGTCATCACGCTGCGGATGAGGCCGAGCGCGGACTGGCGCGAGGCGTCCTCGGCGAAGAGCGTCAGGATCATCCTGACCAGCCGCCGGCCGATCTCCTCGCGCGGCCCTTCGAGGATCGTGGGCAGGAACGTCTCCGGGTTGATCGGCAGGCGCATCGCCTCGACGAACATGCCGACCTTCGTGTCGAAGTAGTGGTGCACGAGCGCCGGGTCGACCGAGGCCTGCCGCGCGATGCCGCGCACGGTCGCCTTGTCGAAGCCCTTCTCGGCGAACTCCTTGCGCGCCGCGACGAGGATCTCCCCGCGCGTGTCCGCCGAGCCGGGCCTGCGCCCTGGACGCCTGGCCGTCATCGGCCCACCGCCAGGTAGACGCGCATGGGCACGCTCAGCACCCCCTGGGGGAAGACCCGTTTGAGCGCGCGGCGCTGCCGGTCCACCACGGCGTCCGCCACCTCAGGCGGCAGCGCGGCCATGTAGGAGTGGGAGCGCAGGTCGAGCAGGAAGTCCTCGATCCCCACGAGCCTGGTCCAGGGCACCCAGAGCTCCTCGGAGTCGAGCACGGCCGCGATCTGCGCGACCCGCCACTCCGGGTGCGCCGGGCCCCAGTAGCCGGGGCAGTCCTCCGCCAGCCGTACCTCGAAGGCGGCCAGCCAGTCGGCGCGGGTGGTGTCGTGGGAGTTCCACCACGCGGCCACCGCGCCCGACGGGCGCAGGACCCTTCGCGCCTCGGCGATCGAGTCCATGGGGTCGAGCCAGTGCCACGACTGGGCGTAGGTGACCAGGTCGGCCACGCCGTCCTTGAGCGGGAGCACGTTGCCGTCCGCCCGGAGAGCCGTGCTGCCCGCGGCGCGGGACACGAGCTTCGCCAGCATCTCGGCGCCGGGATCGACCGAGACCACGCGGGCGCCGCGCGCCTGAAGGGCGCGGCTGGAGATGCCGGTGCCCGCGCCCACGTCGACCACGGTCGCGCCGGACAGCTCGACGCCCGACAGCTCGGACACCGCGCGGAACAACTCGTCGGGGTAGCCGGGCCTGGCCGCGTCGTAGGCGTCGGCGACCTGGTCGAAGATCCTGCCCAGCTCCCGCGACGGCCCCGTGAGGCTCATGTGCGCGCCGCGAAGTGCAACCGGGCGAAGGCGAGCGCTTCAGCCAGATCGTCGATGCGTTCCGTACGGCTGGCCGCCTTGCGCGTGTTGATCTCCAGCACGATCAGCCCGCCGTACCCGGTGCGCGCCAGCCGTTCGAGTATCTGCGCGCACGGCTGGTTGCCACGGCCGGGCACCAGGTGCTCGTCCTTGTTGGAGACGCCCAGGCCGTCGGCCAGGTGCAGGTGGGAGAGGCGGTCGCCGAGCTTGACGGCCATCTCCATCGCGTCCGAGCCGGACACGGCCGTGTGCGACAGGTCGAGGGTGACCTGCGGGAACGCGTAGTCGATCGGGTTCCAGTCGGGCGAGTAGGGGACGACGTCGTTGCCGCGCGCCTTGAGCGGGAACATGTTCTCCACCGCGAAGATCACGTCGGTCTCGTCGCGCATGCGGCCGAGGCCCGTCTCGAAGTCGCGCGCATAGTCGCGCTGCCAGCGGAACGGCGGATGGACCACGACGGTCTCCGCGCCGAGCCGCTCCGCCGCCTGTTGCGCCCTGACCAGCTTGGCCCAGGGGTCGCGGCCCCAGACCCGCTGCGTGACGAGCAGGCAGGGGGCGTGGATGGCCAGGACGGGCACCTGGTAGTGCTCGGAGAGGCGCTCGATCACGTCGATGTCCTGGCTCACGGGATCGGCGCCCACCATGATCTCGACACCGTCGTAGCCCAGGCGCGCGGCCAGTTCGAACGCGTCGGGAGTGCGTTCCGGATATACCGAAGCCGTGGACAATGCGATCTTCGCATTGGGCACGCGGATGACGTCTGCCACGCTGCCAGCCTAAGCGACCCCCTACGGTTGAGGGGTGCCACGCATCGCGAAGGGGGCCATCCCGAGCCCGAACATCTGGAACACCCCCCAGGTCTACGAACTGGAGAACCGCGCGGTCGACCCCGACGGGGTGGTGAACGCCACTCTCCAGGCGATCCACCCCTTCCGCGGGGCGACGGTCCTGGACATCGGGTGCGGCACGGGTTACCACCTCCCCTCCTACGCCGACGACGCGGCGGGGGTGATCGGCATCGAGCCGCACGCCGACCTGGCGGCGCTGGCCAGGCGCAGGGAGCCTCGGGCGACCGTGCACGTCGCTTCTGCCCACGACCTGCCGCTGCCCGACTCCTCGGTCGACGTGGCGATCGCGCGCTGGGCGTACTTCTTCGGTCCGGGCTGCGAGCCGGGGCTGCGCGAGCTCTCCCGCGTCGTACGGCGGGGCGGCACGGCGTTCGTCGTCGACCTCGACGCCACGCGCGGCGCCTTCGGCCGCTGGTTCGCCAGGACGGTGCCCACCTACTCGGCCGCCCGCGTGGAGTCCTTCTGGTCGGCGCAGGGCTGGCAGCGCAAGGACCTCGACCTGCGCATGGTCTTCCAGTCGAGGGCCGATCTGGAGGCGGTGATGAAGATCGAGTTCACCGCGGCGGTCGCTCGCGCCGCAATCTCCGAAATTTCAGGACTTGAGGTGGAGTATCCGAACGTCCTGCGCTGGCGCACCTATTGACCCTGACACCGGCGTCAACGTTTAGCCTGAAGGCATGCGGATCGGTGAGCTGGCCAGACGTGCGGGGGTGAGCGCCCGTTCCCTGCGCTATTACGAGGAACACGGGCTGATCAGCGCGCGCCGCGGCAGCAACGGCTACCGCGAGTACGACGAGTCCGACGTGAAGCTCGTCGAGCAGATCAGGGAGCTGATCGCGATCGGCTTCACGCTGGACGACACGCGGCCGTTCGTCGCCTGCCTGCGCGGCGGCCATCCCACCGGCGGCTCCTGCTCGGAGTCCGTCGCCGTCTACCGGCGCAAGATCTCCGAGATCGACGAGGAGATCCGTTCATTGTTGGCCAGGCGGGCAGAGGTGTCCGCGCAACTGGCGTCGAGCTGCACGAGGAGACTGTCATGATCACGCTGACCACGGAGAACTTCGACGAGCAGGTGCTCAAGAGCGACAAGCCGATCCTCGTGGATTTCTGGGCGGAGTGGTGCGGCCCGTGCCGCATGGTCGCGCCGGTCCTCGAGCAGATCGAGGTGGAGGAGGGCCTGGCGATCGGCAAGCTGAACACCGACGAGAACCCGGAGATCATGCGGCGTTACGGCATCATGGGCCTCCCGACGCTGCTGCTGTTCGAGAACGGCGAGCCGGTCAAGCAGATCGTCGGCGCCAAGCCCAAGCGCCTCCTCCTGAAGGAACTCGGCCTCGACTAACTTCCCAAAAGGGACATATGTCATGATTCACGGCTATGTCCCCCAAGGCCCTCTGGGTGCTGGTGTTCGTGGTGCTCGCAGGCTGCACGGCGACGCCCCCACCAGCCACCCCCAAGGCAGCACCCCCCACGACCCCTGCGCCCTCGGCGTCCCCGACGACGCCGGTCAAGCCCATCCTCAGGCTCAGGCCCTCCGGCAACGAGGCTCGTGACCACAACCCGCTCAACCTGGTGGGCAAGGCGGGGAAGACGAAGTGCCGCGCCGCCGCCCCACGGACAGGCAGCTATGCGTCCTGGAAGCGGTATCTCACCACGATCAGCGGCTGCCTGGACCGGTTCTGGGCGCGCGAGTTCGCCGAGGCGAGGCTCCGCTTCGACCCACCACGACGGTCGTTCCCCAAGAAGGCGCCCAAGTCCTTCTGTAAGGACAAGTGGACCAAGGGAGCGGCGGGCACCTACTGCGGCGATTCGAACGCGCTCGACGACCGCCGCTTCGTGATCCCGATCCCGCCGTACGCCCGCCACGCGAATTACCGCATGGAGATGGCCGTCGTCGTCGCGCACGAGTATGGCCACCATATTCAGGAAATGTCGGGATACACGAGTGTGGCCGACAGCGCGTACGAGAGGACCAGCAAGCACAAGGCGATCGACCTGATCACACGTCGCTCGGAGCTGCAGACGGATTGCTTCGCCGGGATCGCGATCGGCGCCTTCTACGACTCGCTCTTCCACTCACGCCATCTCTGGCCCGTCTATCGCTGGAATCGCGAGCGCTGGTACCAGGACAAGGGATGGGACCTCACGCACGGCAGGCTCATGACCCAGCGGACCTGGTTGGACCGCGGATTCAAGGCCCGCCAGACCGGCGCGTGCAACACCTGGCGGTACCCGGCCGGTTCCGTGAAGTAGGTACATCCAAAGTTTACCCCTGAAGGATGATCTCTCCGGGATGTCCGGGCTTCTAGGGTTTGCCCCTATGAGACTCCTGTCGCTGGCCGTACTCGCCCTGCTCGTGGCGCTCACCGTCGTCGACATGGCCCCCCGCGGCACCACGGACGCGGCGCGCCACGTGGAGGCCATCGCCAAGGCCCCGCACCCCACCGGCTCCGCCGAGCAGACCAGGGTGCGCGACCACCTGGTGGCCGAGCTGCGCGGGATGGGGCTGGAGACCAGGGTCCAGGAGGCCGTCGGCGCGCTGCCGCTCGACTACGACGGCATGATCCCCATGGGCACGATGCGCAACATCGTCGCCGTCCTGCCGGGCACCGCCCCCACGGGCCGCGTCGTCGTCGCCGCGCACTACGACTCGGTGCCGGCCGGTCCCGGCGCCTCAGACGACGGCGCGGGGGTGGCGGCGCTGCTGGAGACGGCGGAGAAGCTGCCCAGGACGTTGCGCAACGACGTGGTCTTCCTGCTCACCGACGGCGAGGAGCAGGGGCTGCTCGGCGCTGACGCGTTCGTCAGGAACGACCCGCTGGCCAAGGGCACGGTCGTGGTGCTCAACAACGAGGCGCGCGGGGTGCGCGGCACCGCGATGGCGTTCCGCACCTCGCCAGGGGCCGGTGGGCTGATGGGCCTGTACGGCTCGGCCGTACCCCAGCCTGTGGCCGACTCGGGGTTCGCCGCGATCATGAGCGTCCTGCCCAACAACACCGACTTCTTCACCTTCGCGAAGGCCGGGTGGAAGGGCATCGACTCGGCGTTCGTCGGGGGCGGCGCCTACTACCACACGCCGCTCGACGACCCGGCGCACCTCGACCGCGGCAGCCTCGCGCAGATGGCGGGCAATACCCTGGCCATGGCCGAGGCGCTGGGTCAGGCGGACCTCGGCGCGCTCGGCACCAGCGAGTCCGTATATTTCAACATCCCGGGGCTCTTCGTGCGGTATCCCGCTTGGCTGGAGCTGCCGATCGCCCTGCTCGCGCTCGCCGCGGCTGTGGCGCTGGTGGTCGTGCTGCGCAGGCGCGGGCTGCTGACGCTGCCCAGGACCCTCCTGTCGGCGCCGCTGGCGCTGCTGCCCCTCGTGCTGGGCGTCGCGGTGGCGCTGTCGCTGTGGCCGGTGCTGGGGATGATCCGTCCTGAGTACACGCAGATGTTCACCGGCGATCCCTATCGTCCGTGGTTGTTCCAGGCGGCGCTGGTCGCGCTGACCGTCGCGGTCGTCGCCCTCTGGTACGGCTTGAGCCGTCTCGTCGGCGGCGTCGCCATGGCGGCGGGAGCCGTACTCCTGATCGCCGTCCTGGGCGTGGCGATGGCCGTCCTCGCACCGCTCGGCTCGCACACGCTGGCCTGGCCCGCGCTCGGCGCCTCCCTGGGCTGGCTGGTGTCGCTGCGGGCGTCGGGCAGGTGGCGGTTCGCCGCGCTGACCGTGGGGATGGCGCCCGCGGCGATCATGCTCGGTGGCGCGGCGATGACCTCGCTGGACCTGGGGCTGAAGATCGGCGGGGTGATCGCGGGGGCGCTGCTCGCGCTGCTCCTGCTGCTGGTGCTGCCGCTGTTCGACGGGTGGCGGCCACTGGTCCCGCTCGGCGCCGCCGTACTCGCCGTGGTTCTGGCCGGGGCCGGGCTGGTCACGGACACCTTCGACGGCGAGCACCCGCGCCAGACCGAGGTCTCCTACGCGCTCGACGCTGGGACAGGCAAGGCGGTCTGGAACGACGGGCGGCCGGCGCCCGTCGCGCCCCTGACCGCGCCCGAGGTGAAGGTGCTCGACCAGTCCGGCAAGACCGTGCGGCTGCGGCTGATCCCCACGGGCAAGGCGCCCATCGTCGGCCTGGAGACGGACGCCGACACCGTCACCGTCGCCGGACGTGAGCTGAACAACGGCTTCTCCTACTTCAATCCGCCGGCGGAGGGGCTGGAGGTCACGCTCACCGGCGCCACGAAGGTGCGCGCCTTCGAGGAGGCGCACGACATGTCGGTCGTTCCCGGCTACAAGCTGCCGGACGACACGGTGAACCGCCACCCCGCCACCAAGGTCTTCCGCGATCAGAATGTCGGCACCGCCCAGTAGCCTCCTCACCATGGCCAAGACTGCGACCAGTTATCGCTGCACCGACTGCGGGTGGCGCACGCTCAAGTGGGTCGGGCGGTGCGGCGAGTGCCAGGCCTGGGGCACGGTCGACGAGGAGGGCGCGCGCGGCGGCGTCCACGTGGTGCAGGGCGGCGCGACCACCGCGCCTGCCGTACCCATCGGTCAGGTCAAGGCCGAGGTGGCCGCGGCGCGCACGACCGGGGTGAGCGAGCTCGACCGGGTCCTGGGCGGCGGCCTGGTGTCCGGGGCGGTCCTGCTGCTGGCCGGGGAGCCGGGCATCGGCAAGTCCACGCTGCTGCTGGAGGCGGCGGCCCGCATCGCCGAGCGCGACACCGTCCTCTACGTCACGGGCGAGGAGTCGGCGGCCCAGGTACGGCTGCGCGCCGACCGCATCGGCGCGATCCAGGACAACCTGTTCCTCGCCGCCGAGACCGAGCTGGCCGCGATCATCACCCATGTCGACCGGGTGCAGCCCAGGCTGCTCGTCATCGACTCCGTGCAGACCATCGGCAACTCGCAGACCACCGGCGTCCCCGGCGGCGTCACGCAGGTGCGCGAGGTGGCGGCCAACCTCGTACGGCTGGCCAAGGAGCGCAACATGGCCACCGTGCTCGTCGGCCACGTCACCAAGGAAGGCTCGATCGCCGGTCCCCGCACCCTGGAGCACCTGGTCGACGTCGTGCTCAGCTTCGAGGGCGACCGGCACTCGCGGCTGCGCATGGTGCGCGCGATCAAGAACAGGTTCGGCCCGACCGACGAGGTCGGCTGCTTCGACCTCCACGAGCGCGGCATCGAGGGCATCACCGACCCCAGCGGGCTGTTCGTCTCCCGGCGCAGCGAGCCCGTTCCCGGCACCTGCGTCACCATGACCGTCGAGGGCACCAGGCCGCTGCCCGCCGAGGTCCAGGCGCTGGTCGCGCGCACCGAGGCGCAGCAGCCCAGGCGCACCTCGTCCGGGCTCGACAGCTACCGGGTGCAGATGATCCTGGCGGTGCTCGAACGCAGGCTCAACGCCAGGCTCGGCGGCTGCGACGTCTTCACCGCCACCGTCGGCGGCATCAAGCTCGCCGACCCGGCCGTCGACCTCGCCGTCCTGCTCGCCGTGGCCAGCGCGGCGGGCGACAAGCCGCTGCCAGGCAACCTCATCGCGCTCGGCGAGGTGGGGCTCGCCGGCGAGCTGCGCCCGGTCAGAGACGTGCGGCGGCGGCTCACCGAAGCCTCCAGGCTGGGCTTCACCAGGGCGTTGGTGCCCAAGGGCTCGCTGGAGGACGGCGTACGGCCGCGCAACGGGCAGCAGCGTTCGCTGGTCCCGGTCGGGCCGGTAGCCTTCGCACCCGGCTTCGAAGTGGTCGAAGCCGAGAACGTGTGGGACGCACTCACTCACGTCACATAGCACGGCTAAGCTGTTTGGTGACAAGCGACACGGGGGTCAGGTGGCAAACGACAGGAGTCTTGACGACCGCCGTCGCGACGCTCTGGCCACAGTGGCCCCGGGCACACCACTACGCGACGGTCTTGAGCGCATCCTGCGCGGGCACACCGGCGGGCTCATCGTCCTCGGGTACGACAACGTCGTCGAAGAGATCTGCAGCGGCGGGTTCGAGCTCGACGTCGACTTCTCCGCCACGCGGCTGCGCGAGCTGGCGAAGATGGACGGCGCCATCGTGCTGCGCTGCGACGACCACAAGATCGTGCGAGCGGCGGTGCACCTGGTGCCCGACCCCGCGATCCCGACCGACGAGTCAGGCACCCGCCACCGCACCGCACAGCGGGTGGCGCTGCAGACCGGGTTCCCGATCATCGCGATCAGCAAGTCGATGCGGATCATCGCGCTCTACCTCGACGGCATCCGGTACGTGCTCGAAGAGTCGGCCGTGATCCTTTCCAAGGCCAACCAGGCGCTGGCGACGCTCGAACGCTACAAGCACCGGCTCGACGAGGTGTCCGGCACGCTGTCGGCGCTGGAGATCGAGGACCTGGTGACGGTCCGCGACGTGGCAGCCGTGGCGCAGCGCCTGGAGATGGTCAGGCGGATCTCCGATGAGATCAACGGTTACGTGGTGGAACTGGGCACGGACGGACGACTGCTGTCCCTGCAGCTGGACGAGCTGGTGGCAGGCGTGGACTCCGAGCGCGAGCTGGTCGTCCGCGACTACCTGCCCGCTCCCGCTGGTCGGCGCCACCGCCGCTTCGCCGACGCCCTGAACGACCTGCACCAGCTGTCGGCCTCGGAGCTCCTGGACCTGTCCGCGGTGTCCCACGTGCTGGGCCACGGCGGCAACGAGACGCTGGACAGCCCGGTGAGCCCGCGGGGGTTCCGATTGCTGGCCAAGGTCCCCCGGCTGCCCGCGACGGTGGTGGACCGGTTGGTCGACCATTTCGGCAGCCTGCAGAAGCTCTTGGCAGCGGGGGTGGACGACCTCCAGGCCGTGGGCGGCGTCGGCGAATCCAGGGCCCGCAGCATCCGCGAGGGCCTCTCCCGCCTAGCCGAATCCTCAATCCTCGAACGCTACGTCTAACCCAAAACCTCTTCACAACCCCTGATCCCCCGCTCGCCCCCTCCTCCATCGCGGGGATTTCAAGCGCCGGGTCGGCGAGACGTTGTGCGACGGAGCTCGGCGCAACATGCACCAAACCCAAACCACCCAGCGCGAGCGTTGCTGCGCCCCTCCAGCGCAAGGTTTTCAAGCGCCGGGTCGGCGAGACGCTGTGCGGCGGAGCTCGGCGCAACGTGCACCAAACCCAAGCCCCCCAACACCCCCAGCGCGAGCCTTGGCGTGGGGCCCCTTGGCGCGGGGCCGGTGACGCTGGGCCGGTGACGCTGGGCCGGGGACGCTGGGCCGGGGACGTGAAGGCGGAGACGTGAGGCTGTTGGCGCAGTCCTCCAACGTGAGCCCTCCAGCGCGGGTTCTTCAAAGCGCCGGGTCGGCGGGACGTTGTGCGGCGGAGCTCGGCGCAATATGCACCGAGCCCAAGCCCCCAACTACCGCAGCAAAAACACCGTCTTAGGACTCCGCATGCCATAGGCACGCACCACCGCCACATACGTCCCAGGCAACGCCCCAGGACGCTTGGCCTGGCAGTCGTCACTGGACCGATGCCGGTCCCAATCCAGCGACCGCACCCAAGGAATCCCCCGGTCCATCTTCACCACCTGCGTCCCAGCCCCACTGATGCAATCAGCCGTAGACCACACGCGATCACTACCCGACGTGATCCGTACCTCCATAGCCCGAGGCCCCACATCAGCCGTACACATGACCGGCCCCGTGTTCACCAAAGTCAGCATGA
Organism: Nonomuraea sp. NPDC050556; assembly: GCF_044457355.1. Taxonomy (NCBI): domain Bacteria; kingdom Bacillati; phylum Actinomycetota; class Actinomycetes; order Streptosporangiales; family Streptosporangiaceae; genus Nonomuraea; species Nonomuraea sp. NPDC050556. Next base: position 317,254 of record NZ_JBITGU010000005.1, read on the forward strand.
AGTTCGGCTTGGCCCCGTCGGCGTAGATCTCCTGCCGCCCCTGCATGTTCAGCACCAGGTCGTCCTCATGACAAGGCAGCCCAGCCTTCCGAGGCCTGACCGACGGCGACGGCGAAGCCGAGGGAGTCGCCTTCGGCTTGGCGTGCTTGGGCGAGGATGAAGGCGTCGCCGAGCCGCTGAGCATCACGGTGGGTAGCCCCGCCAGAAGGGGATCCGCCGCAGGCGAACCGCTCGTCACCGACTGCGCACTGGACGACTGTTGCGGTCCGTTATCGCCGCTGGAGCACGCCCAAGCCACAACAGCCACCACGACCAGCACCGCGACCAACACGCTCATGCGTCGGCGCCAGTAGACATCGCCGGTATCGCCACGCATCGTATCCGGATCCATACACACAGCATGGTGATGGGATGGGGACGGAGGGTGACGACACGCCGTTGTACCCTGGGCGGGTGGTCGAGCCGAACCTCCTGCGCACCCCCATCCTGGACTGGTACGCGGCCAATGCCCGTGATCTCCCCTGGCGTCGCCCTGACGCGACCCCCTGGGGCGTGCTCGTGAGCGAGATCATGCTGCAACAGACCCCTGTCGTCCGCGTGCTCCCGGTCTGGGAGGAGTGGATGGCCCGCTGGCCAACCCCCAAGGCCCTCGCCGCAGAACCGTCCGGCGAAGCCGTACGGCACTGGGGACGGCTGGGCTACCCGCGGCGCGCCCTCAGGCTGCACGCGTGCGCCCAGGCGATCACCGAGGAGCACGGCGGCGAGGTGCCGTCGGACCACGCGACGCTGCTCGGGCTGCCGGGCATCGGCGAGTACACCGCCGCCGCGGTGGCCAGTTTCGCGTACGGCGGGCGCCACGCGGTGCTCGACACCAACGTGCGCCGGGTGTTCGCGAGGGCGGTCACCGCGGTCGAATACCCGCCGACCGCCACCTCAGCCGCGGAACGCCGTCTCGCCGAGGCCCTCCTGCCCGCCGTGGGCGCGCCGACGTGGGGGGTGGCCGTGATGGAGCTCGGCGCCCTGGTCTGTACGGCACGCAGCCCGCGCTGCGCCGACTGCCCGATCGCGGGGTCGTGCGCGTGGCGCCTGGCTGGCAAACCACCACACGACGGGCCGGAGCGGAAGGGGCAGACGTACGCGGGCACGGACCGTCAGTGCAGGGGCCGACTGCTCGCCGTACTGCGCGCCGCCCACGGACCGGTGCCGAAGGCGGCGCTGGACGCGGTGTGGGACGACGCGGTGCAGCGCGAACGCGCCCTGGACGGCCTCATCACCGACGGCCTCGCCGAGGTCCTCGACAACGACACCTACCAACTCCCCCGCTGACCCCGACGAGAGCCATCCCACTCCCAAGAGCCGGACTCATGATCCGTCACTCTTGGAATCGCCAGAGGCAAGGAAGCCCTGAGGTTAAGGACCTTGGGGTGAGACCCCAGAAGGCACCCAGAAGTGGGGCGCCCTTAGGTGAGGTCTCTCTTGGGCTTGGGCCTCCGAGACTCGGAGGCCCATCGCAGATGAGGACCTTGCGGAGTCGGGTCAGGCGGCGAGTTGGAGGCCCAGGCTCGTGAGGTTGGTGCGGGCCCAGTCGAGCTCCTCGGCCAGCAGCGACACCAGCGCCCCCGGGCCCTTCGCCCGCCCAGGCACCGCCAGGTTGTGCGTCTCCACCTCGATGTGCGCAGTCCCGTTGACAGCCCCCGACAGCATCGCCGTCAGCGTGTCATGCAGCACCGCACCCGTGTCCGTGTGGTTGTGCACATGACCGAGCTTCACCACCGGCGCCCCAGCAGCCGCCAGCCCGCGCAGCGCGTCCCCGGACTCCTCGCCCCCACCACAGGCCAGATGGCAGGCGTCCAGGCAAACCCCCAGGTGCTCGGAGTCGATCCCCGCCACCTGCTGCAACGCCTGCTCGGTGGTCTCCAGCACGCACCCCGGCCAAGGCTCGAACCCGACCCTGATCGTCTTCCCGGTCACGCTGTAGATGCCGCGCAACTCCCGCGCCAGCCGTTCCAGCCGCCGCGTGGCGATCGAGTGCAGGTCGGCGGGCCAGTCCCGGCGCCATCCGATCGGAATGGTGGAAATGCTGCCGAACCGCACATCCTCCGGCAGCAGGAACGCCAGGATCTTCGCCAGCGCCATCGTGTACCGATACCGCTCCGGCTTGGCCCAGTCAGGCCCGGGGACCTCGGCGTTGCGCCCGCCGGTGCCGTTGAGGCTGACGACCTCCAGCCCGCGCTCCTCCAGCGAACGGCGCAGCCGTACGAGCTCGATGCGGTCCGCCGTGAGGTGGTCGGCGACGCTGGGAGCCAGCCACAGCCCGATGCCCATCCGCTCGACGCCCAGCCGCTTGCGCACCGGGACGGCGTAACGGGTCAGGTGCGCGATCAGGTTCTCCAGGTCTTCCGCGGGGTGGACGCCTGCGTTGTAGGCGAGGTGAACGAGCGTTCCGTCAGCGTGACGCAGGCGCATCGGTTTCCTCCACGGATTTGAGTCCCATCGCCCGCCAGCATGGCGGCTCATGGTCGGCGCACGCGTCCGCCCTGAGTTGATTCCTGACTACTCCCCAGGGAGCAGCCTCACCGTAGGCGTCTGCGCTTGTGTGTCACTTGGACGAGACTTGGCGATATCAAGCTCTACGCAGTGTAGTACTACTGGCGGTGGCGGTATAGCCGATCAGCCAACAATTCCGCAACGGCTCCACAGGAGCCATACGCGGAACTACTTACCTGTACGGCGAGGCAGGATGGCAGGGTGACTGCAGTGCGCACCTGCCACACGGCAGACCTGGACGCCCGGACGCTCAAGGCGGCGCGCGCCCTCCTGGACGACGTCTTCGACGGCGACCTGTCCGACCACGACTGGGACCACTCCCTCGGCGGCATCCACGCCCTCGCCTGGGACGGCGCCGAGCTGATCGGCCACGGCTCGGTGGTGCAGCGCAGCCTCCTCCACGGCGGCCGCGCCCTGCGCGCCGGTTACGTCGAGGGCGTGGGCGTCCGCGCCGACCGCCAGGGCGAGGGCCACGGCGCCACGATCATGACCGCCCTGGAGCGCGTCATCAGGGCCGCGTACGACCTGGGCGCCCTCAGCTCTTCAGAGGAGGCCCTCACCTTCTACGCGACCCGTGGGTGGCAGCGGTGGCAGGGCGCGTCGTCGGCGTTCACCCCGGCGGGCATCGTCAGGACCGAGGAGGAGGACGACGCCATCTTCGTCCTGCCCGTCACGACCCCGCTGGACCTGACCGGCACCCTCGTCTGCGACTGGCGCGAAGGCGACGTCTGGTAACACGGTTGATCGTTCAACCTATGACCCCTAATGTCCCCCTTTATGAAGATTCGCCTAGCCGTAGCCGCCTTGGGTGCCTGCGCGCTGTTCACCCCCACCGCGGCCGGCGCGACCGCCGAACCGCTGTCCGAGCTCACCCACAACCCGCTGTACAAGGCGGGGAAGGTGACCGCGTCGTGCGCCAAGGGCCTGACCAAGGGCACCACCAGGGCAAGCACGACGAAGTACCTGAAGGGGCTCGTCGGCTGTATGAACACCGCGTGGGCGCCCCGGTTCAAGGCGGCCGGCCTGCCGTTCCGCGAGGTGAACGCCGACCTCGGCGACCGCAACTCCTGCGGCGAGTCCCGCGAGGTCAAGTCCACCGAGTCGAGCGCCATGGCCTGTGGCGACAGCGTCCAGATCCTCCTGAAGTCCGACTGGATCAAGGCGGCCGACGACCGGGCGATCCTGCCTGCCGTGACGTATGCGTACTCCAAGCACCTGGGCGGGATGGCGGGCATCGAGGAGGCCGCCTTCGCGCTGCCCAACGACGTGATGGAGGACAACGAGCAGAACCACCGCCGATTCCTGCAGTGGGACTGCTTCGGCGGGGTCTTCATGAAGGTCGTGTGGACCACCCAGAAGCGCCCGGCGTCGGAGTGGAAGGCGTTGGTGAACGGGGTGAAGAAGTCGGAGATGAGCAAGTTGGGCTGGTACGGCAAGCCCGCCTCGCGTGCTTACTGGCTGAACGCGGGTTTCGCCACTGCGAACTCCGCCTCCTGCAACACCTGGAAGGCCCCGAAGTCCAAGGTCACCTAACCAACCCCCCATAACCCCCCAAGACCCCGCACCCCCAACGCCAGCCCCCCTGAAACGCCCTCAGCCCCCCACAGGGGTCCTCCACAAGGCCCTCCTCGGTCACCGCCTTTCAGACAGGCCATCCCGAGGGCAGCCCCCCGTGGGAGTGCGGGGCTGTGGGAGTGCGGGGCCCCGTGGGGGTGCGGCCCCTCCTGGGGGTGCGGCCCCTCCTGGGGGTTCGGGGCTCTGTGGAGGCGCGGGCCCCCCATAGAGGCGCGGGGCCCTTTAGAGGTGCGGCCTTGTGGAGAGTTGCGGGCATCGCGGGGAAGGAGCCCGTCACGGAGCACCCGCCTCGCGAAGCGCCCACCTGGCGAAGCGCCCCGCCTCGCGAAGGGCCCTCACCCTCCGAATGGCCCCGTCTGTAAAAGGACCTCAGCCACGCACCGACCTTGGGGGCCGTGCGGGGCCCGGCCGTTTACGGGGAGATGGGCCATTTCACAAAGCCCCAAGAACGCGAAAATGCCCCGCACGAAATATCGTGCGGGGCATCCTCGATGGATCAGTTCTGGATCGGCTCCGCAATAGCGGCCGCCGAGTCGGGAACCGTGGCAGGCGCCGTCTCACCAGCGAAGAGGAACTTGGCGTTGTCGCCTTCGCCCTCGATGGTGATCTTGACGACCTGTCCAGGACGCAGCTCGCCGTACAGGATCTTCTCCGACAACGAGTCCTCCAGCTCCCGCTGGATCGTCCGCCGCAACGGACGAGCACCCATCACCGGGTCATAACCCCGATCGGCCAGCAACTGCTTGGCCTCCGGAGAGACCTCCAGGCCCATGTCGCGGTCCTTCAACCGCTCCCCGACCTGAGCGAGCATCAGATCCACGATCTTGATGATCTCGTTCGGCGTCAGCTGGTGGAAGACCACGATGTCATCGACCCGGTTGAGGAACTCCGGCCGGAAGTGCTGCTTGAGCTCCTCCTGCACCTTCGACTTCATCCGGTCGTAGTTCGACTCGGTGTCATGCGCCTTGGAGAACCCGATCCCCTGCCCCTTGGAAATATCCCGGGTACCGAGGTTCGTGGTCATGATGATGACCGTGTTCTTGAAGTCCACGACGCGACCCTGGGCGTCGGTCAGGCGACCGTCCTCCAGGATCTGCAACAACGAGTTGAAGATGTCCGGGTGCGCCTTCTCGATCTCATCGAACAGCACGACGGAGAACGGCTTGCGGCGGACCTTCTCGGTCAGCTGACCGCCCTCCTCATACCCGACGTAACCGGGAGGCGAGCCGAACAGTCTGGAGACCGTGTGCTTCTCCATGAACTCCGACATGTCGAGCATGATCAGAGCGTCCTCGTCGCCGAACAGGAACTCGGCCAGCGCCTTGGACAGCTCCGTCTTACCGACACCGGACGGACCGGCGAAGATGAACGAGCCACCCGGGCGGCGCGGGTCCTTCAGACCGGCGCGCGTCCTGCGGATCGAGCGGGACAGACCCTTGATGGCGTCGTCCTGACCGATGATCCGCTTGTGCAGCTCATCCTCCATGCGGAGCAGTCGCTGCGACTCCTCCTCGGTCAGCTTGAAGACCGGGATGCCGGTGGCGGTGGCCAGGACCTCGGCGATGAGCTCCTCGGTCACCTCGGCCACGACGTCCATGTCGCCGGCCTTCCACTCCTTCTCCCGGCGCTCGCGCTTGAGCTGGAGCTGCTTCTCCTGGTCGCGGAGGGCAGCCGCCTTCTCGAAGTCCTGAGCGTCGATCGCCGACTCCTTGTCCCTGCGGACGTTGGCGATCTTCTCGTCGTACTCCCGCAGGTCCGGCGGAGCGGTCATCCGGCGGATGCGCATCCGGGAACCGGCCTCGTCGATGAGGTCGATCGCCTTGTCCGGCAGGAACCGGTCGCTGATGTAGCGGTCGGCCAGCTGGGCGGCGGCGACGAGCGCGCCGTCGGTGATCGAGACGCGGTGGTGCGCCTCGTAACGGTCGCGCAGCCCCTTGAGGATCTCGATCGTGTGGCTGAGCGACGGCTCGGCCACCTGGATCGGCTGGAAGCGGCGCTCGAGAGCGGCGTCCTTCTCCAGGTGCTTGCGGTACTCGTCGAGCGTGGTGGCGCCGATGGTCTGCAGCTCGCCGCGGGCCAGCATCGGCTTGAGGATGCTGGCGGCGTCGATCGCGCCCTCGGCCGCGCCCGCACCCACGAGGGTGTGCAGCTCGTCGATGAACAGGATGATGTCGCCGCGCGTGCGGATCTCCTTGAGCACCTTCTTGAGGCGCTCCTCGAAGTCACCGCGGTAGCGGGAACCGGCCACCAGGGCACCCAGGTCAAGCGTGTAGAGCTGCTTGTCCTTTAGGGTTTCCGGCACCTCACCCTTGACGATCTTCTGGGACAGGCCTTCCACGACGGCGGTCTTGCCGACGCCGGGCTCGCCCACCAGAACCGGGTTGTTCTTGGTCCTGCGCGACAGGACCTGCATGACCCGCTCGATCTCCTTGTCACGGCCGATCACCGGATCCAGCTTGCCCTCGCGGGCTGCCTGGGTCAGGTTGCGGCCAAACTGGTCGAGCACCAGGGACGTCGACGGAGCGGCCTCCTGCGGTCCACCCGCAGCCGCCGGCTCCTTGCCCTGGTAGCCGTGGAGCAACTGGATGACCTGCTGCCTGACACGGTTGAGATCAGCCCCAAGCTTGACCAGCACCTGGGCGGCCACACCTTCACCCTCGCGGATGAGCCCGAGCAGGATGTGCTCGGTGCCGATGTAGTTGTGACCCAGCTGCAAAGCCTCACGGAGCGACAGCTCAAGAACCTTCTTGGCCCGCGGGGTGAACGGAATGTGCCCCGACGGAGCCGACTGGCCCTGGCCGATGATCTCCTCGACCTGCTGACGCACACCCTCAAGGCTGATGCCCAGGCTCTCCAGAGCCTTGGCGGCAACGCCCTCACCTTCGTGGATCAAACCAAGAAGAATGTGCTCAGTGCCGATGTAGTTGTGGTTGAGCATCCTGGCTTCTTCTTGCGCCAGGACGACAACCCGCCTCGCTCGGTCGGTGAACCTCTCGAACATCTCGTCGCTCCTCACAGAGCGGTCAGTCAGGCCGGTAAATCCGGTCCCGTCATCCCGCATGCTAGCCCTGGCTCGGTGAACCGTGCCTTCTGCTGCTGACACGCTCTATAGCAGAGACGTTCCCCGAGAGCAGGGCGTTCACCCTCCATCCAACTACTGTCTGGGGGTGGTGTGTTCCCGATACGCCGCAAGCGAACGAGGTTTAGGCCGCCCTCAGGGGCCCAGCGAATTGCCGCACAGATCGACACCGGGGCCGAGGCCCTACAAACATCCTATGGCCCCATGGCAAGCGGGGGCGATGGCGTTCGCACATAGCGCAACCCCAGCCCCAGGGAAGCCGGGGCGCGCCAGGGACCCCAGGATTAAAAGCCGCAATAAGCGAGTGAGGCAGCTCACACCGCGAAGCCGTACATTTCCGGGCATGCCCAGAAACGATCATGCGCTTATGGCAGTCACCGGGGTTCTAGGTGATCGTCATAAGCGCATGGATCGAGAGAGAAGCTGTTAGTGAGCCGCCTCGTACTTCTCCACCACGGTGGAGGCGATGCGACCGCGCTCACTGACGGGCAGGCCGTGAGCCTTGGCCCACTGACGGATCTCGGAGCTCTTCTCGCGGCTCATCGAGCGCTGACCACCACGGGTACGACGACGAGCCGACACAGCGCCTGCCCTGCGGGCATGCTGAGTGAAAGGCGACAGCGCGTCCCTCAGCTTCTTGGCGTTAACGTCGCTGAGGTCAATCTCATAGGTGGTGCCGTCAATGGCGAAGCTAACCGTCTCATTGGCCTCGCCCCCATCGAGGTCATCGATGAGAATCTCCTGGATCTGCTTGGCCATCTACGCAATCCTTTCCCGGAGCATTGTTTCATTCGCCTGCCCAAACATATACCCGGAAAGGCGCTGAGACAATTCGGCGCTACGTGGATTCCGCTGGACGACGGATCAGTTGTGGTTCTGCGGCTGATCCTGACGGTTTGCGCGGCGCGCCGCGCCCTCGGATCTGACCAACTTCACGACGCCATAGATGAAGGCGGCTGCGACGACAGCGGGAGGGATGAGCGCCGCCAATGCGTCTGTTAGCTCTTGCATTCGTCCTCGACTCCCATGAAACGGGGTTTCGCCAGGTGGACCGATACCGACCCTAGCGGCACCCGGATCCCGTCGACCTGCCAGGGGTCGTCGTCACTGACAACCCGGCGACACACATGCTAATGCCAGTCTCTCCAGATCCCTTACCGGATCGGCAGGAAAACCGGAAAAAGCCACCATCGCGTACATCTCACCACGAAGGGCCACCTCAGCGTGCGTCTTTGACCACACGCGTTCCAGCGAACCTGTCGTGTGGCCCGCGCAGCATCGGCCTGTCGATCAAGATGAACAGCCCCACGGCGAACACGAAGATACCGCCGAGGAGATTGACCACCGGAATCCCCATCAGCATCGTCGGGGCCGGATAGACGAGCGAGCGTTTCAGCGCCACACCTGATCCAGGCTCACCAACGACCCGAATCTTCATGATCGCTTTGCCGAACGTGCGGCCGTGTCGCGAAATCGCGACACAGTCATAGACCGTATATCCGAACCCGGCGACCAGCCAACCCAGCAACCCGGACAGTCGCGCGCCCAACACGTCGTCCATCCCGACAGTCCGGAAGACCGCCCACAGGGCGATGAACAGAATGTAATAGAAGACGCCGAAGACGAGGGACTCAATCAGGCGGGCGACCAGCCGCTCCCACCATTCAGCGGGCAGCTGCTCCTGCGGTGGCACGGTCATAACCCACCTCCCGGCGCCTGGCGCGACGTTATCTCATATTTTGGTACGGCTCCCGCATACGAAACAGGGGCCGGCGGGAAGCCGGCCCCTGTTTTTTCGCGCGTAGAGCTACTTGACCTTCACCACCACGGTGTGCACGAACTTGTCGGCGAACGTCTGCTGCAAGGGCTTGTCCCACAGCTGCGAAGCACCGTTCAGCGCGATGACCGCCCAACCCCACGGCAGCCAGCCGATGAAGGGGATAAGCGCGAGGATGGGGCCCAGGATCGCGCCACCCCACGTGACGCCCGCGCGCTTGAGCGCGATGTCACTCGGTAGTCCCGTGAACGACATCGTCTGCCCCATCGGGACGATCGCGATGCCCATCACCATCTTGCCGACCGTCTGGCCCTTCATCTTCGTCAGGAAGAATTCGTAGCCGATGTAGATGGCCGTCACGATGACGCCGATGATGACCGGCAGGATGTAGAAACCGATCGGCGTCGAGTACTCGCCGGTGGCCGAGTTGTAACCGCCCACCAACATGAACCCGAAGATCAGACCGAGGATCGCGCCGATGATGGCACCGACGATGCCCACGATCACGCCGTCGATGAGCCTGGCCACCAGGCGCTGCCACCACTCGGCGAGCGGCGCAGGCGCTCCGGGAGGCTGGACGCCCACCGGCTGGCCGAACGGCTGCCCGTACGCGGGCTGCTGCGGCTGGTTGTAGGCCGCGCCGTACTGCTGCTCCTGCCCATAGCCGGGCTGCTGCTGGCCGTAGCCGGGCTGGGCGCCCGACGGCTGCCCGTAGCCAGGCTGCTGTCCGTAACCGGGCTGCTGCTGTCCGTAACCGGGCTGCTGCTGGCCGTACCCGGGCTGCTGGCCGTATCCACCGGACTGGCCGGCCGACTGCTGCCCGTATCCCGGCTGCTGCTGCCCATATCCAGGCTGAGCCTGCCCGTAGTCGGGCTGGGCGCCCGACGCCTGGCCGTAGCCCGGCTGTGCTTCAGGCTGGCCGTAGCCGGGCTGGTTGTACTGCTGGCCCGACGCGGGCTGCTGACCATAGCCAGGCTGGGCCTGGCCGTAGTCGGGCTGCTGCGCCGCAGCGGGCTGGCCGTAACCGGGCTGCTGGCCATACTCGGGCTGGCCAGAAGTCGGCTGCTGGCCGTAGCCGGGCTGTGCGGCCTGGCCGTAGTCAGGCTGCGCAGCGCCGTAACCGCCCTGCGAGTTGGCCTGCTGGCCGTACCCCGGCTGGGCCTGACCGTAGTCGGGCTGGGCGGCCTGACCATAACCAGGCTGACCATAACCAGGCTGGCCGTAGCCGGGCTGTGCGGCCTGCTGGCCGTACCCCTGCTGCTGGCCGTAGTCGGGCTGGGACGCGGCCTGCTGGCCATATCCGGGCTGCTGACCGTAGCCAGGCTGCCCAGACTGCGGCTGCTGCCCGTACGCGGGCTGGCCGTAGCCGGGCTGCTGCCCGTACCCCGGCTGCCCGTACGCGGGCTGCTGGCCGTAGCCGGGCTGGCCGGACGCGGGCTGCTGCCCGTAGGCCGGCTGGCCGTAGTTCTCGGCGTCCGTACGGTAACCCACGATCGTCACATCTGGATCGGGCTCACCCGCTGGGCGGCCCGCGTTCTGCTGTCCGTATTCAGGAGTCCCGGCAGGCGTGGAATTGTCGCCGGAATCGTCCTGTGGATACGGCGGCTGTCCGGTGCTCACCGTGTCACCTCGCTTCGAGTGCGCATGTGGCACATGTCAGGACACATGCTTGCTGCTGCCCAACGTATCGGCATAGGTATCAACAATCACCTTTCCCCTTAGTCAACACCAGGGTTGAGATGCAACAACATCCTGGTGTTACCCAGAGTGTTGGGCTTGACGTGCTCAAGGTCGAGAAACTCGGCCACACCCTCGTCGTAGGAGGCCAGGAGTTCCGCGTAGACCTCGGGAGACACCGGTGTGCCCTTGATCTGGACGAAGCCGTGCCTGGCGAAGAAATCCACCTCGAAGGTGAGACAGAACACGCGCCGAAGACCCAGATCTCTGGCCGTACGCACCAGAGCCGAGACAATTTCGTGACCAATTCCCAGGCCCCGGCATTCCGGATCCACCGCCACGGTGCGAATCTCCGCGAGGTCCTCCCACAGCACGTGCAGCGCCCCGCAGCCGACGACGCGCCCGTCCCGCTCGGCCACCCAGAACTCCTGCACGTCCTCGTACAACGTGACCGTGGCCTTTTCCAGCAGCCGCGGCCCCGCGCCCGCATAGGTGTCGACCAGGCGCCTGATAGTGCGCACATCGGGCGTGCGGGCGCGCCGCACGATCACGTCTGTCTCACGCACTGCCCGCTCGGCGACCTGCTCCATGGCAGTTCAGCGTACCGATGCGATTACGGCCAGCCCCTAAATCAATCGGAGTGACTTTGTGTAGTCGTATAGACACGGAGCGGATTGCCCTATTCCCACACACCACAAAAGCCTCAAATCACCCTAAAACCCCAGTAGCATCAGGCCAGGACGGCGTAGCACGTGATCAGGCTGTGATCCATCGGTTGTGAAACCTCAACAGAATTAGCAGTTCTGGTTGAGCACGAACCTGACGGTGCACTAGTGTCCAGCGTCGATGTCCACCACGCGATCCCGCGTGGCGACCGCGCCTAATCCTCGCTCGCGGGGAGCCGGGGACCCAGGTCCCTTCGGGGTGAATCCGAGCCACGCGGCTCGGTAGGGCTGCTCCGGCCCGAACCCGTCAGCTAACCCGGTAGGCGGTCTCGAGAGGAGCTGGTTGGTGAAGCGCACGCGTGACCGTGGGGGGAAGCCGGCGGGCAAGCACGCCCGCCCTCCGGAACGGACCTTCCCCCGCAGGCTCGCCGTCGTGGGAGCCGCCTTCGCGGCCCTCGCCATCGCCTTCCCCGCAGGATCGGCCGTCGCCGACCCCAAGCCTTCGCTCAAGGAGCTCTCCCAGCAGGTCGAGGAGCTCCACACGCAGATCGAGACGCTGACCGAGGAGTACAACGGCCAGCGCGAGAAGCTGAAGACGGCCGAGAAGACCGCCAAGGCGGCCAAGGCGACCCTCGCCAGGAGCCAGGCGGAGCTGGAGGCCAAGCGCGGCAAGGCCATCGCGCTCGCCCAGGACGAGTACATCTCCGGCGGCCTCGGCGGCGCCATGGCGTTCAGCAACAGCGGCGACCCCGCCCACTTCCTCGACCGGGCGGCCACCAACTTCGCGCTCGTCGAGCAGCAGGGCCAGCAGGTCAGCCAGGTCGTCAAGATGATCGACGCGGCCGAGCGGGCCAAGGCCAGCGCCGCCCAGCGCATCGAGGAGGTCGGCAAGCTCGTCGCCGACCTCGACACCAAGCGCGACAAGATCAGCAAGCTCGTCACCAAGGTGGAGAGCAACCTGTTCAAGCGCGCCGTCGGCGAGGCGGGCCGCCCTGGCACCAGGGCCATGCGGGTGAACCTGCCGATCATCGGCTCGGGCAAGGCCGCCGAGGCCGCCCGTTGGGCGCTCACGCAGCAGCTCAAGCCGTACGTCTGGGGCGCGGAAGGTCCGGGCTCCTACGACTGCTCCGGCCTGGTCATGGCCGCCTACCAGCGGGTCGGCATCAGCCTGCCGCACTACACGGGCGACCAGTGGACGGCGGGCACCCGCGTCTCGCGCGAGGAGCTGCGCCCCGGCGACCTGGTCTTCTTCTACGGCGACCTGCACCACGTGGGCATATACGTCGGCGGCGGCATGATGGTCCACGCGCCGCAGACCGGCGACGTCGTGCGCATCGCGCCGATCGACCGGCGCCCGTGGGCCGGAGCCGTCCGCATAGCCGACTGAGTCAGATCAGCTGTTTTCGTGCCGCCCAGGCCACCGCCTCGATCGCGGTGGCCACGCCGATCCTGTCGCAGATGCCGCGCAGGCGGCGGCGCACCGTGCGACCGCTGATGTCCAGGCGGCGCCCGACGCGGTCGACCGTGACACCCTTGGCCAACTCGGCTAGCAACGCCAGGTCGTTGTGACTCAGCTCAACGGTCTCGGTGAGCGCATCCATCGGGAGCCCTCCCCCCAGCAGAACCCGGTGACGTCTCGGCCCGAGCAATGCTGCTCGTCTCGCAGAAGGTAAACGCATTCAGGAAAGGTCGTCAAGCCGCATTGTCTCCGCACTTGACGGCCTCTATTGACTTGATCGAATCTATGTGAAGTACTCACCTTATGTCGGCACACTTCGGGGACCAATGAGTGATCTCCACATCGATCCTTACAGTGCCCCGCCGCCCCAGGCGATGACGGCTGCCGACCTCCTGGGCTTCGACCCGTTCGATCCCGACTTTCTTCGCGAGCCATACGTTGTATACAGAAAGTTACGCGAACGCGGATCATTAGTTCGTACCGTCGGCGGTCTTCTCGTGGCCACCACACATGAGCACTGCTCAACCGTGTTGCGCGATCCCCGGTTCGGCCATGGTTCTGATCCCCTGGGCAAGGGAGATCCCACCAAACCGATTGAATCCTTCCTGCTCATGGACCCTCCGGATCACACCCGGCTGCGCGCGCTGGTGAGCCGGGCCTTCACTCCGAGGATGGTCGAACGGCTCCGCCCGAGGGTCGAGGCGATCGCCGAGCGGCTGATCGAGGAGCTGCCCGACGATGCGGATCTGGTGTCCGGTTTCGCCTATCCGTTGCCCGTGATGGTGATCACCGAGATGCTCGGAGTGCCGCCGGAGGATCACGAACGGTTCAGTGGCTGGAGCGAAACTCTGGCCAGAAGTCTTGACCCGATGCTGTCAAGTGAACTTGTTCAAGAGACAGAACGGGCGCGCGCCGAGTTCGGCGACTATTTCCGCGAACTCATTGCCCTTCGGCGGAAAGCGCCAGGAGAAGACCTGTTGAGCGCCCTGACACTCGTCAAGGAACTCTCCGAGGCCGAGTTGGTCGCCACGTGCGTGTTACTTCTCGTCGCAGGACACGAGACGACGGTCAACCTGATCGCTAACGGCGTGCTGGCGCTGGCGCGGCATAACGCCACCGACTATCTCGTGAAATATCCGGATCGAGGGGCTGCGGTGGTCGAGGAGGTCCTGCGCTACGACCCGCCGGTCCAGCTCACCCTCAGGTACGCCCTGGAGGACGCCGAGCTCGGCGGCGTGCCGACCCCGCAGGGCACCGCCGTGCTCGCGCTGGTCGGCGCGGCCAACAGGGATCCGGCGGCCTTCGCCGAACCCGACCGCTTCGACCTGGACCGGAAGCCCGGCCGGCATCTGGCGTTCGGCCTGGGCATCCACTTCTGCCTGGGGGCGACGCTGGCCAGGCTGGAGGGCGAGGTCGCGCTGCGCGCCCTCGCGCGGGCCGCGCCGGGCCTCACGCTGGCCGGCCCGGCTCCGCCGTACAAGGAGAATCTGGTCCTGCGGGGGCTCGCGAGCCTTCAGGTACGGCTGGCCGCGTCGTAGCGGCCCCTGGCGTCCTCCACGTCCTCGATGTGCGCCTCGGCCCAGCCCTTGATGGCCGCCACGACGGGCAGCAGGCTCACGCCGAGCGCGGTCAGCTCGTAGTCGACCCGCACGGGCACCGACGGGGTGACCGCGCGCGTGACGAGGCCGTCGCGCTCCAGACGGCGCAGGGTCTGGGTGAGCATCTTCTGGCTGACCCCGGCGATCGCCCTGGCCAGGTCGCTGTAGCGGCGCTGCCCGCCGGACAGCGCGTTGAGTATGAGCGTGACCCACTTGTCGGAGAGCGTGTCGAGCAGCTTCCTGGAGGGGCACTCGTCGATGTAGGCGTCGTAGACCAGCTTGGCCTGGGCGCGCCGGTCGGCTGCCGACATGGTCGCCATGACACTCCTCCGGGTGGGCTACGCACTCTTAGGTGCCTTCTTACCAGAAGAGAGTAGCTCTCCTTATGGTCGTGCCCATGAGAGCACTCTTCGCACGTTCAGGAATCGTGGAGATCACCGAAGTCCCGCTGCCCGAGGCCGGTCCTGGCCAGGTCAGAGTCAAGGTCGCCGCTGCCGCCGTGCAGCCGGTGGACCTGGCGACGACGGCCGGCGCGCTGGCCGACTACGGGCTGACCAGGAAGCTCGACGTCTTCGCGCTCGGCTGGGAGGTGGCGGGCACCGTCGACCAGGTGGGCCAGGGAGTCGCGCTGAGCGTCGGCGACGAGGTCTTCGGCCTGTCGGACCGGCTGGAGGCCCCGCTGAAGACGCAGGCGGACTACGTGGTGCTGGACGCCAACGAGGTGGCGCGGGCGCCGCGCGGGCTCAGCCCGGCGCAGGCGACGACGCTGCCGCTCACCGCGCTGACCGCCGGCCAGGCGCTCGACCTGGCCGGGCTCGCCCCCGGGCAGACGCTGCTGGTGACCGGCGCGGCGGGCGGGCTTGGCGGCCACCTGGTGGAGCTGGCGGCGCTGCGCGGGCTGCGGGTCGTCGCCCTCGCAGGGGAGGCGGACGAGGAGCTGGTGCGCGGGTTCGGCGCCGAGTGGTTCGTACCGAGGGAGCGCCTGAGTGAGAGCCCGCGCGACGCCGACCTCGCGGCGGTCGTCCGCGCCCTCGTACCGGGCGGTGTGGACGGGGCCGTGGACGCGGCGGTCCTGGGGCACGCGGCGTTCGACGCGGTGCGCAGCTCGGGCGTCATCGTGCACGTGCTCGCCGGGGTGGCCCTCCCGCACCTGCGCGGCATCCGGGTGGAGACCGTCCTCATCAAGGCGGACGGCGAGCGGCTCGCCGAGGTCGCCAGGCTGGCCGAGCAGGGCAGGCTGACCGCTCGGGTGGCCGGCACCTACCCGCTGGACCAGGCGGCGGAGGCGCAGGCCCGCCTCGCCGAGGGTGGCCTGCGCGGCCGCCTGGTCCTGGTCCCCTAGACCGGCTTCACCAGCGGGAACAGGATGGTGTCCCGGATGTTCCTGCCGGTGAACGCCATGATCATCCGGTCGATGCCGACACCCACCCCGCCGGTGGGCGGCATCGCGTACTCCAGGGCCGTCAGGAAGTCCTCGTCGAGCTGCATCGCCTCAGGGTCGCCACCGGCGGCCAGCAGTGACTGCTCCACCAGGCGGCGGCGCTGCTCGACGGGGTCGACGAGCTCGGAGTAGGCGGTGCCGAGCTCGGTGCCGAACCCGATGAGGTCCCACTTCTCGGTCAGCAGCGGGTCGTCGCGGTGCCGGCGGGTCAGCGGCGAGGTCTCCAGCGGGTAGTCCATGACGAACGTGGGCTGCACGATCGTGTGCTCGACCAGCGCCTCGAAGATCTCCTGGACGACCTTGCCCTGGCCCCACTTCGCATCCCAGTGCACGCCCCGCCGGTCGGCATGTTTCCGCACCTGATCCAGCGAGGTCTCCGTGGTGACCGCCTCCCCCAGGGCGTCGGAGACAGCGCCGTAGAGGGTGATCCTGGGCCACTCGGCGATGCCCAGGTCGACGCCGTTCACCTCCGTGGTGCCCAGCGCGGCGACGACGGCCTTCTGGTACATCCGCTGGGTCAGGTCGGCCATGTCGTGGTAGTCGAGGTAGGTCCCGTACGCCTCGAGCATCGTGAACTCGGGGTTGTGGGTGGAGTCCGCGCCCTCGTTGCGGAAGTTGCGGTTGATCTCGAAGACCTTCTCGATGCCGCCCACGACGAGCCGCTTGAGGTAGAGCTCGATCGCGATCCTCAGGTAGAGGTCCATGTCGTAGGCGTTGATGTGCGTCTTGAACGGCCTGGCCGACGCGCCGCCGTGCACGGGCTGCAACATCGGCGTCTCGACCTCCAGGTAGCCCTCCTCGTGCCAGAAGTCCCGTACGGCACGGACGGTCGCGCTCCTGACGTGGGCCATCCTGCGCCCCTCGTCGTTGACGATCAGGTCGACGTAGCGCTGCCGTACCCGGGCCTCGGGGTCGGTCAGGCCCACGTGCTTCTCCGGCAGCGGGCGCAGGCACTTGGAGGTGATCGCCCACCGGTCGGCCAGGATCGACAGCTCGCCCCGGCGCGAGGTGATCACCTCGCCCTCGACACCGACGTGGTCGCCCAGGTCGACGTCGCGCTTCCAGGCGGCGAGCGACTCCTCCCCCACCCGGTCGAGGGAGATCATGACTTGCAGGTCGCCCGAGCCGTCGCGGAGGGTGGCGAAGCAGAGCTTGCCGCCGATGCGGTTGAGCATGACGCGTCCCGCGACGCCGACCCGGTCGCCGGTGGCGGTGTCCGCCGCCAGGTCCTGGTATTTCTCCCTGAGCTCGGCGTTGGTCACCGTACGCGGAAAAGTCACCGGATAGGGGTCGATGCCCTCGTTGCGAAGGCGGTCGAGCTTGTCCCTTCGGATGCGCATCTGCTCGGGAAGTTCCACATGGGCAACGCTAGGCCATATGGCCGCCCGCAAGCCGTCATCAAGGCCGTGACGGGGACTTGCAAGAGCTCCCGGTTACCAATGAGCCACAGAGCTCGGGGGGGATCCGGCAGGGAGCCGGTCCAGGGAGAGCTCGAGGAGAGATCATGATCAGGAAGATCGCGACCGGGATGTTCGCCGTGGCCGCCACCACCGCCATCGCCATGTCGATGACCGCAGGCGCCGCCAGCGCGACGACCACGTCCGACGACTACGACGGCTACTGGGGCCCCGCGTACGCCAAGTACCACGCCGCCAAGGCCAGCGGCTGGGTCGGCGTCGAGTGGGACGACGACGAGGAGTCGAACTCCGTCCACGTCACCGGCAAGCTGTGGGACCTGGACGACCGTGACTACGACGAGGGCGGTCTGTGCGCGTACGTGAAGTTCCAGTCGGCCGACGAGGACTACCACTGGAGCACGGTCTACACCAAGCGCTACTGCGGCTACCCCAGCTACAAGAAGTTCTCCTTCCACGAGGACGACGTCTACAGCCTGCGCGTCAAGGTCTGCCAGGTCGAGCCCGACAGCTACTACGCCGAGAACTGCGGCAAGTGGAAGTACCTCTACACCGCCGAGGGCGACGAGTAGTCACCACGAACCGGAGGCCCCCTGCTCCCCCAGGGGGCCTTCTTTCATGCCGTGTTGCGGTTGTAGATCAGCCGCAGCCCGATCAGCGTCAGCCACGGCTCGTGCAGGTCGATCGAGCGCGACTCGCTCACCACCAGGCTCGCGTGCCCGCCGGTCGCGACCACCGTCACGTCGTCCGGGTCGTCGGCGAGCTCGGCGGCCATCCGCTCGACGATGCCGTCCACCTGGCCGGCGAAGCCGTAGATGATCCCGGCCTGGAGCGCCTCGACGGTGTTCTTGGCGATCACCGAGCGCGGCCTGACCAGCTCCACCTTGTGCAGCTGAGCGCCCGCTGCCGCCAGGGCGTCGACGGAGATCTCGATACCGGGCGCGGTCACCGCGCCGATGTACTCGCCCTTGGCGGACACGGCGTCGAACGAGGTCGCGGTGCCGAAGTCGACGATGATGCACGGCCCGCCGTACTGGTCGATGGCCGCCAGGGCGTTGACGATGCGGTCGCTGCCGACCTCCTTGGGGTTGTCCATGCGGACGGGCACCCCGGTGCGGATGCCCGGCTCGACGATCACCGCCGTCACGTCGCCGTAGTAGCGGCGGCACATCTCACGCATCTCGTTCAGGACGGACGGCACGGTCGAGCAGATGGCGATGCCACTGACGTCGGCCCCCTTGAGCAGTGGCGACTGGCCGAGCAGCCCCTGGAGGACGACAGCGATCTCGTCGGCGGTGCGGCGGGGATCCGTTGCCAGCCGCCAGTGCTCGATCACCTCTTCACCCTCGAACAGGCCGAGCACGGTGTGCGTGTTGCCGACGTCGATCGTGAGCAGCATCAATCCCCCCGCAGGTCCAATGCGATGTCGAGCGCCGGCGCGGAATGCGTGAGCGCTCCCACAGCAAGGTAGTCCACGCCAGTTTCCGCTACATCACGGGCTGTTTCCAAGGTCAATCCGCCGCTGGACTCCAACCTGGCACGACTTTTCGTGATTTCTACGGCTACGCGGAGGTCCTCCACCGAGAAGTTGTCCAGCAGGACCTCCTGGGCCCCCTCGGCGAGCACCGGTTCGAGCTGGTCGATCCGGTCCACCTCCACCTCGATGCCCAGGTCCGGATAGCGCTCGCGCACCGCCCTGAACGCCTCGGCGACCCCGCCGGCCGCCACCACGTGATTGTCCTTGATCAGCGCGGCGTCCGAGAGCGACATGCGGTGATTGACCCCGCCGCCCGCGCGCACGGCGTACTTCTCCAGCCCGCGCAGCCCGGGAAGCGTCTTGCGACTGTCCCTGATGCGGGCCTTCGTCCCCGCGACCGCCTCGACCCAGCGCCCGGTCAGCGTGGCGATCCCCGACAGGTGCGTCAGCACGTTCAGCGCCGTGCGCTCGGCCGTCAACAGGCCCCGCGTGTTGCCCTCCACGGTCATCAGCACGTCGCCTTCCTTGACGCGCTCCCCGTCCTTGGCCCTCCTGTCGGTACGGCTGGCGCCGAACCGCAGGAACACCGCCTCCGCGACGGCCAGCCCGGCGACGATGCCGTCCTTGCGCGCCACGACGTCGCCCGTGGAGACGTGCGTGGCCGGGATCGTGGCCAGGCTCGTCACGTCACCCGCCTCCTGCAGGTCCTCCGCGATCGCCCGGTCGATGACCGCGGCGACGTCGGCCGGGTCGAGTCCGGCCGCTTGCAACTCGCC
This sequence comes from Nonomuraea sp. NPDC050556, assembly GCF_044457355.1. NCBI lineage: Bacteria > Bacillati > Actinomycetota > Actinomycetes > Streptosporangiales > Streptosporangiaceae > Nonomuraea > Nonomuraea sp. NPDC050556. Next base: position 336,740 of record NZ_JBITGU010000005.1, read on the forward strand.
GACAAGGCGCGGCGGGAGCGTGTCGGCGTGCGGTGTGTAGGTCATCTCCAGCCCCTTCTCCGTCAGCTGCATGTCCAGGTGGCCGAGCCACTCGTCGTCGTCACGTCCGGGGAAGTCCTCGCGCCAGTGCGAGCCCCTGGTTTCCTCGCGGGCCAGGGCGGCGCGCACCAGGGCCTCGGCGACGGTCAGCAGGTTCGTCGCCTCCCAGGACTCGGTGCACGGCTCCACCTTGACCGGGGTCCACCTGGCGTCCATGAGCGCCCTGGCGGTGGCCTTCAGCGACTCGCCGCTGCGCAGGACGCTGGCGCCCCTGCTCATGTGGCCCTGGATCCTGGTGCGCGCCCGCGGGTCGACCAGGCCGTCCTGGGCGGTGTTGCGCACGCCGGGCGACCGTACCGCCTGGATGTCGGCCGCGATGCGCTCGGCGAACACCAGACCCTCCAGGAGCGAGTTGGAGGCCAGCCGGTTGGCGCCGTGCACGCCGGTGCAGGCCACCTCGCCGCCGGCGTACAGGCCTTCGATGGAGGTACGGCCGCGCAGGTCGGTCCGCACGCCGCCGCTCGCGTAGTGGGCGGCGGGCATGACCGGGATCGGGTCCTTTGCCGGGTCGATGCCGTGCTCCAGGCAGATGGCGTAGATCGTGGGGAAGCGGCTGCGCCACTTGGCCTCGCCGAAGTGGCGGCCGTCGAGATACACCTGGCCCTTCTGGCGCATGATCGCCTTCGCGACCACGTCCCTGGGGGCCAGGTCGGCCAGCTCGTGCTGGTGCTGCATGAACCGGGTGCCGTCCTCGTCGATGAGGACCGCGCCCTCGCCTCTGACGGCTTCGGAGATCAGCGGCTGCTGGCCGGTCGAGTCCTCGCCGAGCCACATCACCGTGGGGTGGAACTGGACGAACTCCAGGTCCCTGACGACCGCGCCCGCCCTGAGCGCCAGCGCGACGCCGTCGCCGGTGGAGACGGTCGGGTTGGTGGTGGAGGCGTAGACCTGGCCCATGCCGCCGGTGGCCAGCACCACGGCGCCCGCGTGCGCCGCGCCCACGCCGTGCGGGGTGCCCTCGCCCATGACGTGCAGGGTGACGCCGGCCGCGCGGCCCTTGGCGTCCTTGATGAGGTCGAGGACCAGGGCGTGCTCGATGACCTCGATGGTCTCGGCCTTCTGGACGGCCTCGATGAGGGCGCGCTGGACCTCGGCGCCCGTCGCGTCGCCGCCCGCGTGGACGATGCGGTCGCGGCGGTGGCCGCCTTCCCTGCCGAGTTGCAGGGCGCCGTCTGGGGTTCTGTCGAACTCGGCGCCGCGGGCGATCAGGTTTCTCAGGGCTTTGGGGCCTTCTGTGACGAGGGCGCGTACGGCTTTCGCGTCGCACAGGCCCACGCCGGCGATCAGGGTGTCGCTGAGGTGTTCTTCCGGGGTGTCGTGGGGGTCGAGGACTGCTGCGATGCCGCCTTGGGCCCATCTGGTGGAGCCGGAGGAGAGCACGTCCTTGGTGACGACGAGGACCTTTTCTTCGGGGTGCAGGTCGGCGTAGCGCAGGGCGATGGTGAGGCCCGCTACGCCGGAACCCACGACGATCACGTCGGCGGTGACCGTCCAGCCGGGGTCGGGGGCGGTCAGGCGTAGGGGAATCGCCGGTGCACTCATGGGGGTCTCCTCACTGAGGCGATTTCGTCACTATGACGATAACGCCCGTTCCTGCGTGACCCATCCCCGGGGGGTGCGCTGTTGGGGTCCGCACACATTGCGCCGAGCTCCGCCGTACACCCCCTCGCCGACCCGGCGCTCGGGTGGGACGCGCGGTGAGGGGCGCGGTGTGCCGGTTTTGCGGCCCCAGCGGGTACCGCGCCCCCAAGGCGCCACATCCCAAAGCGCCACACCCCGCGCGCCAGCCCCGCGAGCGCGCCACCCTCGGGGCGCACACCCTCAGGCACGCGCCACCCCTCGGCCGCGGGCGACCCCGAGAGGCGGCCACCTTCAGGGGCGCGGGCCCCTTGGGGCGGACCACCCTCAGGGGCGCGCGCCGCCCTTAGGGCAGGTCGCCCCGACGGGGTGCGCCGCCCGAGGGGTGCGCCACCCTTGGGGTGCGCCACCCTTGGGGTGCGCCACCCTTGGGGTGCGCCACCCTTGGGGTGCGCCACCCTTGGGGCGGGCCACATTCGCGGGCGGGTGGTCGCCGCGGGCGCGTCGCCATTGAGGGTCACGCCCAGAAAGGCCCCCCAACGGGGAGGGTCAGGCGGGGAGGTGGAGTTCGTCGCCTCGGAGGGTGTCGTGGGTGGCGGCGGCGGGGTCGGTGCCGAGGTCGACGATGCGGTTCGCGGCGTCCACGTGGACGATGCTCGGCGAAAAAGCCACCGCCTCCGCGTCCGTCAGCTGGCCGTACGCGATGATGATGACCAGGTCGCCAGGCGAGACCAGATGGGCCGCAGCGCCGTTGATGCCGATGATGCCCGACCCGCGCGGCCCTGTGATCGCATACGTGACCAGCCGCGCGCCGTTGGTGATGTCCACCACGTGGACCTGCTCCCCGGCCAGCAGCCCGGCCGCGTCCATGAGGTCCTCGTCGATCGTCAGCGACCCCACGTAGTGCAGGTCCGCCTGCGTCACCGTGGCACGGTGGATCTTGGCGGTGAGCATGGTTCTGAGCATGAAGACCTTCCGCAAGAGGCAGCGCCGTCCCGAAGGACGACGTTCACAGCTCAAGGAGAACGTTGTCGATCAACCGCGTAGTCCCGACACGCCCCGCGACGGCCAGCACGGCCGTCCCGTAATAGCGATCGTCGACCTCCTCGAACGTCGCCGGATCCACCAGCGACAGGTAGTCGAGCACCACCCCGGGCTCGGCGTCAAGCACTGCGCGCGCCGCGGAAAGCACGGCGGAGGGCGCACGCTCCGCACTCCCGGCGAACAACGCACGCGACAAGGCGAGCGCCACGGAACGATCGGCTGCCGACAGGTACCGGTTCCGCGAAGACAACGCCAGCCCGTCAGGCTCGCGCAACGTCGGCGCACCCACGATCTCGATCGGGAAGTCGAGGTCGGACACCATCCGCCGGATCAGCGCGAGCTGCTGCGCGTCCTTCTGCCCGAACACCGCCACATCCGGCTGCACCAGGTTGAAGAGCTTGGCCACGACCGTGAGCACCCCGTCGAAGTGCCCAGGCCGGAAGACGCCCTCCACCAGAGTCCCCATATGTCCGGACGAAACCGATACCTGGCGCGAGGGCTGGTACATCTCCTCAGGCGACGGACTGAAGACGACCTGCACCCCTTCCTCAGCACAAGCCGCCAGATCAGCATCAAAAGTCCGTGGATAACGGGAAAAATCCTCGCCAGGCCCGAACTGCAGCGGGTTCACGAAGATGCTCACCACCACCTGTGCGGCCCGCTCCCGCGCCAGCCGCATCAACGACCGGTGCCCCTCGTGCAGCGCCCCCATCGTGGGCACCAGCGCGACAGTGCCAGGCCCCAGCGCCTTGCGCAGCGCAGCCCTGTCCTCAGCCACGATCACGTCCATATGTTGCCTCCCAGCGCGTCGAGCAGCCGCTCGGCGGCTTCCGGCTTCAGCAGCCCGGCGGCCAGCGCGCGGTCGGCCGTCAGCCTGGCGAGCGCGACGTAGGCGTCCGCCGCCTCGGGCGCGGCCAGGATAAGGGCGTCGACGTGTTTGCGCACGGTCAGCGCGTCACCGCGGACGACCGGGCCGGTCAGCCCGGCGATGCCCAGCCGCAGCACGTTGTCCAGCGCGGCGCCGAGCAGCGGGCCGAGCATGCGCCCCGGGTGCTCCACGCCGATCCCGGCCAGCAGCGAGGACGACTCGGCGATCAGCGTCACCATATGGTTGGCCGCCCCGGCGAGCGCCGCGTGGTAGAGCGCGCGGTCGGCGTCGGCGATCCACACCGGCTCGCCACCCATCTCGATGACCAGTGCCTCGGCGATCGGGCGCAGCGGCTCCGGCGAGGTCACACCGTACGAGATGCCGGTCAGCCTGGTCAGGTCGTCGTCCCTGCCGGTGAAGGTCATCACCGGGTGCAGGGCGAGCGGCACGGCCCCTTCCCTGGCAGCCGGTTCGAGTACGGCCAGGCCGTACGCGCCACTGGTGTGCACCAGCAGCTTGCCGCGCAGATCGGCCCCGGTGGCCGCGAGCCCAGACACCAGGTCGGGCAGCGCGTCGTCGGGCACCGTGAGCAGAACCAGCTGTGCGGCGGCCACGACCTCGTCCGGCCGGCTCACCTCGACGCCGAGCCGTTCCAACGCCCAGCGCTGCGAGGTGTCCGACACCCCGCTGGCAGCGACGACGCGATGCCCAGCCTGCGCGAGCGCGGCGCCGAGCGCCGACCCGACCTTCCCCGCCCCGAGCACGCCGACGGCCAGCCGTGCCGGGCGATCACCTGCGTCCATGTCGTCCCGTCCCTATCGACCATATGGCACTGCCGACCAGCGTAATGGTCTGCTCTCCACAAGCTCGTGACTGGGGTTTTGCCGCATGTTGAGGTAAGGACAAAACAGACAAGGGCATATAAATTGAGCACCCCCTGTCGGAAGAAAAGAGGAGAGAGGATCTCATCGCATGGAAGCGGGCGCCGAGTCCCGGATTTGGACCCGACGCCCGCATTGACGATGCGACGCGCTCCTCGGAGGTGCACACCACTGGTCGGCCAACCGCCGACTGGCCGACCGGAAACAGGCCCCGTCAGGCTCCGCCGCCTGACGGGGCTCGTTTGTTTCAGCGATGCACGTTGACCGAAGCGCCACCCTTGCAGCCCGCGATCGCGGTGCCGAGAATCGCCACGGCATTGCCGCAGACGTTCACCGGAATGGAGATCGGGGCGAAGATCTGGTTGCCGGACAGCACACCACTGTCGCCACTGGTGGTGTCGGCATGGGCGGGAACGGCCAGCGCCATCATGGCCATCGCGCCGGCCACGACGAAGGTCTTCTTCAACATGAGGGGGCTCCTCTCAGTAATGCGGTGGATCGAACCGCACCCGCTGGGGGTCGGGTCGGGGCGATCACTCGGTGACAGTGTGTAACGTTAGCGCAAAGCGATGACAGATAGTAGCTATGAAGTCACTCGGCGTGTCATTGGCGAGTCATGAGATAGTCCGAGGCATGTGGCTCTCCTGGCGCGCGGCAATGGAGCGCGCGCTCTACGGCGACGACGGTTTCTATCTGCGCGAACGCCCGTCCGGCCACTTCCGCACCTCGGTCAGCGCGTCGTCCGCGTTCGCCGACGCCGTCCTGGCGCTGCTCCTGCGGATCGACGCCGACCTCGGCGTGCCGCCCGTGCTCGACCTGGTGGACATCGGCGCGGGCGAGGGCGTCCTGGTGCGCCGCGTCCACGAGTCGGCGCCCGAGGCGCTGCGCGAGCGCCTGCGGGTCACCGCCGTCGACCTGTCCCCCAGGCCGGACGGCCTGCCGGAGGCGATCGTCTGGCGGCCGACGATCCCACAGGGCATCGTCGGGCTGGCGATCGCCAACGAGTGGCTCGACAACATCCCGCTCGACGTGGCCGAGCAGACCGCGCACGGCCCGCGCCAGGTCCTCGTCGACCCCGAGACGGGCCGTGAGAAGCTGGGCGACGCGCTCGACGACGCCGCGCTGGGGTGGCTGGAGCAGTGGTGGCGGCTCCCCTGCGTCGGCTCGCGCGCGGAGATCGGCTGCCCGCGCGACGCGGCCTGGACCGCGGTGATGGTACGGCTCGCGAGGGGCCGGGCGATCGCCATCGATTATGCACATCCTGTGGATAACCGGCCGCCCTGTGGAACGCTCACCGGATACCGCGATGGGTCCGTCGTACCGCCCATCCCCGACGGTACCTGCGATATCACCGCACATGTGGCCCTCGACGCGTGCGCGGAAGCGGGCAGAAGAGCCGGTGCGATATCCACAACGTTGTCCACACAGCGCGACGCGCTGCGCGAGCTGGGCATCACCGGAGCGCGCCCGCCGATCGATCTCGCGCACAGCGATCCGCACGGATATCTGCGGGCGCTGGCCCGCGCGTCGGAGGAGGCGGAGCTCATCGACCCAGCAGGGCTGGGAGGCTTCGGGTGGCTGTGCCAGATACGTTAGGTATGTGGAGATCGAACAGACGGCGCTGCCGGGCATCGGGCTGAAACACGAGTTCACCACCCACGGAGGCAGGCGCGTCGCCGTCGTCTCCCACCGGACAGGACGCCGCGACCTGGTCATCTACGACCAGTCCGACCCCGACCGGGCGTGTGAGGCGATCCAGCTCAACGACGAGGAGGCCGACGCGCTCGTCGAGCTCCTCGGCGCTCCGCGCATCGTGCAGCGGCTCAACGCGCTCCACCGCGAGGTCGAGGGGCTGGTCAGCCTCCAGCTGCCGATCCTGGACGGCTCGCCGTACGACGGGAGGACGCTGGGGGACGCGCGGATCAGGACCCGCACCGGGGCATCGGTCGTGGCCGTCGTGCGCGGCGGCCAGGTCAACGCCAGCCCCACCCCGGACTTCCGCTTCGCGGCCGGCGACGTCGTCGTCGTGGTCGGCGACGCGGAGACCACCGCAGAAGTCGCCGACATCCTCGCGGACGGCTAGTGCACCACACCGCGATCGTCTTCCTCGAGCTCGGCGGGATCATCCTCGCTCTCGGCGTGCTCGGTGCCCTCGCCCTCCGCGTCGGCATCTCCCCCATTCCCCTCTATCTCGTCGCAGGACTGGCCTTCGGCAAGGGCGGCATCCTTCCGCTGGCCACCAGCGAGGACTTCATCGCCGTCGTCGCCGAGATCGGCGTGGTGTTATTGCTGCTCACGCTGGGCCTGGAGTACAACGCCAAGGAGCTGGTCTCCAGCCTGCGCGGCAACGCGCGGGCCGGGCTGGTCGACATGGTGCTCAACGCGGCCCCTGGCGCGATCGCCGCGCTGCTGCTCGGCTGGGGTCCCGTCGCGGCGGTGGCGATGGCCGGGGTCACGTACATGACCTCGTCGGGCATCACCGCCAAGGTGCTGTCCGACCTGGGGTGGATCGGCAACCGGGAAACACCGGTCGTGCTGAGCCTGCTGGTCTTCGAGGACCTGGCGATGGCCGTCTACCTGCCGGTGCTGACCGCGCTGCTGGCCGGGGTGAGCCTGGTAAGCGGGGCCGTCACCCTTGCCGTCGCGCTGGGTACGGTCACCGTCGTCCTCGTGGTCGCGCTGCGCTTCGGCAGGTTCATCGAGGCGTTCGTGTCGAGCCCGAACAACGAGGTGCTGCTGCTCAAGGTCGTCGGGCTGGCGCTGCTCGTGGCGGGGATCGCCCAGCAGTTGCAGGTGTCGGCCGCCGTGGGCGCGTTCCTGGTGGGCATCGCGCTGTCCGGGGAGCTGGCGCACGAGGCGCGGGCGCTGCTCGCGCCGCTGCGCGACCTGTTCGCCGCGGTGTTCTTCGTCTTCTTCGGCCTGCAGACCGATCCCACGAAGATCGGGCCGGTCGCCGGGCTGGCCGTACTCCTCGCGGTGATCAGCATGCTCACCAAGCTGGCCACGGGCGCCTACGCGGCGCGCAGGGCGGGCATCGCGCGGGCCGGCCGGGTGCGGGCGGGGATCTCGCTCATCCCCCGAGGTGAGTTCAACATCGTGGTGGCCGGGCTGGCCGTGGCCGCCGGAGTGCATCCCGATTTGGGGCCGCTCGCGGCGACATATGTGCTCATTCTCGCGGCTTTCGGACCACTCGCCGCGAAGCTTGTTGTACGTGCTTTTCCCAGGTAGAGGACGATCTCCGGCACTTCCACACTGAGGTCCATGGATGGACTCGTACGGCCGGGCGATGCCGACTACGCCGCCCTGTGCGCCGCTTGGAACGTCGCTGTAGAGCACCAGCCCGCCTACGTGGTGGCGGCCGAGTCAGCGGAGCAGGTCCGCGACGCGGTCGCCTTCGCGGCCGCCAACGGCCTGCGCGTCCGGGTGCAGGGCACCGGGCACGGCGCCATCAGCCCGGCCACCGGCGACGAGCTGCTCATCTCCACCGCCAGGCTGAACGACGTCCTCATCGATCCGGAGACCTCGAGCGCCCTGGTCGGCGCGGGCGCCAAGTGGCGCGCGGTGATCGACGCCGCCTTCCCGCACGGCCTGGCGCCGCTCGTCGGCTCGGCCAGCGACGTCGGCGTGGCCGGATACAGCCTCGGCGGCGGCATGGGCTTCCTGTGCAGGAAGTACGGCCTCGCCTCGGACGCCATCATGGAGGCGCATGTCGTCACCGGCGACGGTGAGCTGGTCTGGGCGGACGAGGAGCTGCTCTGGGCGCTGCGCGGCGGCGGGCCCAACTTCGGGGTCGTGACGGCGCTGCGCACCAGGCTCGTGCCCGCCGCGCAGATCTACGCGGGGGCTCTCTACTGGCCCGTCCAGTCGACGCGCGAGGTTCTGTACGGCTACCGCGACTGGGTCGCGAGCGCGCCGATCGAACTCGTCTCGGCGGCGGGCGTGCTGCACGTCCCGGACCTCCCCATGATCCCCGAGCCGATGCGCGGCCAGTCGTTCGCCCGCGTCTGCGTGTGCCACTGCGGGCCCGACTTCAGCGGCGTCGACGCCCTGCTGGCCCCGCTGCGCGCGATTCCCGGGCTGATGGCCGACATGACCGGCGTCATCCCGTTCACCAGGGTCGACGAGATCACCCAGGACCCCGAGCAGCCGCTGCCCTTCACGATCCGCGGGGAGATGCTCACCGAGCTCACCGACGGCGTCCTCGACCACCTCGTGGAGGTCGCGCCGCGGGAGACCTCGCCGTACATCCTGACCCTGCTGCGCCACTGCGCCGGGATGCCCGCCCGCCCCGGCCTGGCCTACGCCGACGCGGCGTTCGCGCTGGAGGCGGTCTGCGCGCCGCCCACCCCGGACGCGCTCGCCTTCTGTGACCGGCTGTCGGCAGCGGTGGCCCACGCCGCGACCGGGGGCGTGCCGTTCAACTTCGTGGCCAGCCCCGAGCAGGTCAAGCTGGCCTACACCAGCGAGTACGCCGAGCGGCTGCTCCAGCTCAGGAAGCGTTACGACCCGGCCGGGCTGTTCGGCGGCGACAGGATGCTCACGTCGTGACCTCCAGGGCGCTGAGCCCCCTGATGATGTAGCCGGAGTTCCAGGTGGGCTCCTGGCGGAGTTCGAGCTTCGGCGCCTTGCGCAGCAGGGTGCCGAAGGACTCGATCAGCTCGATCCTGGCCAGCGGCGCGCCCAGGCAGAAGTGGATGCCCGCGCCGAAGGAGATGTGCGGGTTGTCCTGGCGGCCGACGTCCAGCTCCCGAGGGTTCTCGAAGACGGCCGGGTCGTGGTTGGCCGAGCCGAACAGTAGGCCGACCTCGGTGCCCCGCTTGATCTCGACGCCGCCGACCTCGATGTCCTCCAGCACCCAGCGCTCGAACATCTGCAGCGGGGTGTCGTAGCGCATCAGCTCCTCGACCGCGGTCGGCAGCAGGCCGGGGTCGTCGCGCAGCCGTACGAGCTGGTCGGGGTTCCTGAAAAGGGACCACCAGCCGTTGCCGGTGACGTTGACCGTCGCCTCGTGGCCCGCGTTGAGCAGCAGCACGCACGTGCCGACCAGCTCGTCCTCCGTCAGGCCCTCGACCTGCGCGAGCGCGCTGATCAGGTCGTCGCCGTAGGGGCGCTTGGCCAGCTCGCGCAGGTAGGCGGAGAACTCGTCGGCGGCCCTCACGGCCGTGTGCTGGGCCTGCTCCGAGGGGTTGAGCTCGTACATCCCGCAGATGTCGGCCGACCACGGCCTGAGCAGGTGGCGATCCTCCGGCGGGATGCCGAGCATCTCGGCGATGACGGTCACCGGCAGCGGCTCGGCCACCTCGGCGATCAGGTCGCCGCCGCCCTTGGCCACGAACGCGTCGACCAGCTCCTCCACGATCGCGCGCACCCGCGGGCGCAGCGACTCGACCATGCGCGGCGTGAACGCCTTGGACACCAGGCGGCGCAGGCGGGTGTGGACGGGCGGCTCGACGTCGAGCATGCCCGCGTTGATCACCCGCCAGAACGGCTCCTGGAACGCGGGGTTGGGCTCGCGGCCGAACTCCGCGTCCGTGGCCACGTGCGCGTAGGACCGCCCGAGGCGGCGGTCCCTGAGCAGCGCGTTCACGTCGGCATGGGTGGCGATGAGCCACTGGCCGGTCGGCTCGAAGAAGCTGACCGGCTCTCGTTCCCTCAGGTCTGCGTAGACCTCATAGGGGTTGGCCACGAAATCGGGATTCCACGGGTCAAAGCGCACTACTCCACTTTAGTGCGCCTGCTGCGCATCCGGATGTTGAGCAGCTCCACGACCAGCGAGAACGCCATCGCGAAGTAGATGTAGCCCTTTGAGATGTGCTGGCCGAAGCCCTCGGCGATGAGCACCACGCCGATGAGGACCAGGAACGACAGCGCCAGCATCTTGATGCTCGGGTGCGCGTCGACGAACCTGCTGATCGGCCCGGAGGCGAACAGCATCACCAGCACCGCCACGATCACCGCGGCGACCATCACGCCGAGCTCGTCGACCATGCCGACGGCCGTGATGACGGAGTCCAGCGAGAAGACGACGTCGAGCACCATGATCTGCAGGATCACCGAGGTGAACGAGGTGACCTTGCGGTTCTTGCCGCCCTCGTCCTCCTTCAGCTCCATGCTGTGGCCGATCTCGGTGACGCTCTTGGCGAGCAGGAAGAGCCCGCCCAGGAGCAGGATCAGGTCGCGTCCCGAAATTTCATGACCCCAGACCTCGAACAGCGGCGCGGTCAGCTTCACCACCCACGCCAGCGCGAGCAGCAGCAGCAACCGGCTGATCAGCGCGGCGCCGAGACCGAGCACCCTGGCCCGGTCGCGCTGCTCCGGCGGGAGTTTCCCGGCCAGGATGCTGATGAAGATGATGTTGTCGATACCTAGGACGATCTCCAGTGCGACCAGGGTGAAGAACCCGATCCAGATCTCAGGGTTGGACACCCAGTCCAGCATTTTCTACCTCCGCGGCTAGTCGACACCTGTCACAGGGTCACCAACGAGTGATAGCCCCTGGAAGTTCGGCGACTTGCGAGAAGGCCCCAAGTGTCGGTTATAGTTCGGCTCGTAGGTCATGAGTGCCAGCGCTTAGCCCCGGCTTGCTGGCCGGCAACCCTCGCGTCCGCGGCGGGGTGCCCCGGGTGAAGACCTGGTCCGTCACGAGGTGTGGCGGGCAAGCGCGGGCTCCGGGTTGCTCCAGGGGTCCCGACGACCCCAGGAGGTTTGCCATGTCCACGCTGACGATCTTCAACTCGGTCCCCGCCCAGAAGACTTCCTTTTCCCAGGAAAGCCGCGAGATTCCCGCGGTGCTCGGCACCGACCTCGAAGTGCCCGTCAAGGGCGGCCAGCTCGTCACGTACGCCAACCTCGACTACGCGGCCAGCGCCCCCTGTCTGGAGCCGGTCAGCGCCGCCGTCAATGCCGCGCTCCCGGCCTACTCCAGCGTCCACCGCGGCGCCGGTTACGCCTCCCAGCTCACCACCGCCAGGTACGAGCAGGCCAGGCACACCGTGCGCGCCTTCGCCGGCGCCCGCGCCGACGACGCGGTCATCTTCACCCGCAACACCACCGACGCCACGAACCTGCTCGCCCGCTCGCTTCCCGAGGGCACGACCGTCGTCGTCTTCGACACCGAACACCACGCCTCCCTCCTCCCCTGGCCCTCTGCCGTACGGCTCTCGCCACCCCCATTCCCCGGCGAGGCCGTACGGCAGGTGGACTCCGTGCTGTCGGAGATCACCGGGCCCAAGCTGCTGGTCGTGACCGCCGCCTCCAACGTCACCGGCGAGCTCTGGCCGATCGCGGCGCTCGCGCACGTGGCGCACCGGCACGGGGCGCGCATCCTGGTCGACGCCGCGCAGCTCGTCCCGCACCGCAGGCTCAACCTGACCGCGCTCGACCTCGACTACGTGGCCTTCTCCGGGCACAAGCTCTACGCCCCCTTCGGCGCGGGGGTGCTCATCGGGCGGCGTGACTGGCTGTCCGACGGCGAGCCGTACCTCAAGGGCGGCGGGGCCGTCAAGTCCGTCACGGACGTCACCGAGTGGCACGACGACGCCGAGCCCCGGCACGAGGCGGGGACGCCCAACGTGCTCGGGGCGATCGCGCTGGCCGCTGCCTGTGATGCTCTGAGCGCTACCGGGTGGAATGTTCTGGTGCGCGAGGAGGAGCGGCTGCTGGCGCGGCTACGTTCCGGGCTTGCGGCTGTGGAAGGTGTTCACGAGCTTTCGCTGTGGGGGCCGGATCACCCGCGGGTCGGCATCGTGTCGTTCGTCGTGGACGGGTACTCGGCGCGCGAGGTCGCCGAGGCGCTGTCCGGCGAGTACGGCATCGGGGTGCGCGACGGCAAGTTCTGCGCGCACCCGTTCGTCAGGCACCTGCTGGGCGAGTCCGACGGCGGGTGCGAGGACGGCACGGCCTCCGCCGTACGGGCCTCGATCGGCATCGGTACGACGGAGGAGCACGTGGACAGGCTCGTCTCGGCGCTTCGGGATCTGGTCAGCCGGTAGGCGGCTTCTTGTCGTCGGCGAAGAGGGCGTCGATGTCCTTGAGGTCCTCTTCGCTCCACTCCTGACTTGCTGCGGCTTTCTTCTCCTGCACGGCAGATTTGACGGCCTCGTCCATGACGGCGGCATCGCTGGCGGCCTGCTCCGGCCTTAGCGGCGCTGCGGGTGCCGCTGCTGGTTCTGCTTTTTGTGGTGCTGGGACGACGACGACCTTCTCCTGCACGACGGCGACGGGCTCGGCCGCCTTGGCCGCTGCGGCCTTCTCTGCGGCCTTCTGCTCGGCGCGCTTGCCGAACAGTGAGCGGAATATCCCGTCGATGCTGATCCGTCCCGCCCCCAGCGCGACGAACAGCAGGCAGGCGGCTGCGAGCGCGCCGACGAGCTCCCAGCCGTTGTTGGTGATGAAGAGCCCGTTCCAGGCGTGCACGTAGGCGATCGCGCCCACGGACACGGCGAGCAGGCACAACGCCGCGATCCGCGTCAGCAGTCCCAAGATCAGAAACGAGCCGCCCACGGTCTCAGCGACAGTGGTGAACCCCGCGGCCAGCTCAGGCTGCGGAACCCCGGCTTGGGTGAACATCCCGGTTGTCGCGTCCAGCCCGTTCTGCCACTTCTGCCACCCGTGGGCGACGAAGATGACGCCGATCGTCACCCGTGAGATCAGCGCTGCTACGTCGAACAACACCCTGTTCATGGCGATATCTCCCCCCGTTACCCGTATCTCTCCCCCCACTACAGGCAGTGAATGCGCTTCCATACCGTTCCTTGACCGACGGCCACGCTGGATCACCAGGTCGGGCGGTGGCAGCATGGGGCCTATGACGGAACGCGTGGTCGGCATCGGAGCAGGCGCGAAGGAGCTGGCCACCGAGGACATGATCCTCAACATCGGCCCGCAACACCCCTCGACACACGGCGTCCTGCGGCTGCGACTCACCCTGGACGGCGAGCGCATCGCCTCGGCTGAGCCGATCATCGGCTACATGCACCGCGGCGCGGAGAAGCTGTTCGAGGTGCGCGACTACCGCCAGATCATCATGCTGGCCAACCGGCACGACTGGCTGTCCGGGTTCGCCAACGAGCTGGGCGTCGTGCTCGCCGCTGAACGCATGCTGGGCATGGAGGTGCCGGTCCGTGCCGTCTGGACGCGCACGCTGCTGGCCGAGCTCAACCGGATCCTCAGCCACCTGATGTTCCTCGGCTCCTACCCGCTCGAACTCGGCGCGATCACGCCCGTCTTCTACGCCTTCAACGAGCGCGAGCGCATCCAGGGCGTCATGGAGGAGATCTCCGGCGGGCGCATGCACTACATGTTCAACCGCGTCGGCGGGCTCAAGGAGGAGCTTCCCTCCGGATGGCTGGGCCGCGTCGCCGAGGTGATCGCCGAGACCCGCCGCCGCATCCCCGCGATCGAGGACCTCATCCTGCACAACGAGATCTTCGTCGCCCGCACGCGCGGCGTCGGCGTGCTCGACCGCGAGACGATCATGCAGTACGGCGTGAGCGGACCCATCGCCCGCGCTTCTGGCGTCGACTTCGACCTGCGCCGCGACCAGCCGTACCTCGCCTATCCCGAGCTTCCCGTCAAGGTCGTGACCCGTACGGCAGGCGACTGCCACGCGCGTTTCGAGGTGCTGCTCGAACAGGCCAAGGTCTCCCTCGACCTGGCGGAGGCCTGCGTCGACCGGCTGCGCACGCTGCCGCAGGGCCCGATCAACCAGCGCCTGCCCAAGGTGCTGAAGGTCCCCGAGGGGCACACCTACGCCTGGACGGAGAACCCGCTCGGCATCAACGGCTACTACCTCGTCTCCAAGGGGGACAAGACGCCGTGGCGGCTGAAGCTGCGCTCCGCCTCGTACAACAACGTCCAAGTGCTGCGCGAGATGCTGCCCGGCCACGTGGTGGCCGACATGGTGGCCATCCTGGGCTCCATGTTCTTCGTCGTGGGTGACATCGACAAGTGACTGCTGAGAGAGACAAGTACGTCGACTGGCTGCGGGCGCTCAGCCTCATCACCGTCGTCGTGTGGCACTGGGCGTTCACGATCCTGCAGTGGACGCCGCACGGTCCCGAGCCGACGAGCCCGCTCGGCTTCACCAGCGGGCTGTGGATCCTCACCTGGCTGATGCAGGTGCTGCCGCTGTTCTTCTACATCGGCGGGCACGTGCACCTGCTGTCGTGGGAGCGGGCCTGTGACCGCGGGGTGGGGATCGGGGCGTTCGTCTGGCGGCGCATCAGGGCGCTCGCCATCCCGGCGCTGACGTTGTGCGCGGTGTGGGCGGTCATCGGGGTGGTGATCTGGCTCGTCTTCGACGTGCCGTGGATCGGCCGGGCCGTACTCCTGGTGCTCAGCCCGCTGTGGTTCATGGCCGTCTACATCATGCTCGTCGCTCTCCTGCCTGTGGCGCTGTGGTTGCACCGGCGTTACGACGTGCTGGCGCTCATCTGGATGGGCGGCGCCGCGCTCGTGGTGGACGTGATCCGGCTGCGGTACGGCGTGGAGTGGGTGGGGTGGCTCAACATGATCCTGGTGTGGGGGCTGGCGCACCAGGCGGGGTTCTTCTACGACCGGGTGGTGATCCTGCCCAGGCGGTACGACTTCGCCCTGCTGTGGACGGGGTTGTTCGCCCTGTTCGGACTGGTCTATTCGGGTTTGTATCCGGGGTCCATGGTGGGTGTGCCCGGCGACAAGCTGTCGAACATGGCGCCGCCGACGTTCGTCATCGTGGCGTTGTTGCTGTTCCAGATCGGCCTGGTGGAGGTGTTGCGGCCGACGATGGAGCGGGTGCTGGAACGGCCGCGGTGGAAGCGGGTGAACGAGACCATCAACCGGTTCGCGCTGCCGTTGTTCCTCTTCCACACGACGGGGATGGCGATCGCGTTGGGGTTCTGGTGGTGGTTGGTCGGCTTCCCTACCGCGGACCCGCGGCCGACGCTGGTGTGGTGGCTGGAGCGGCCCTTCGCCATCATCGGTCCGCTGATCTGCACCCTGCCCGTCATCTACCTCTTCGGCCGCCGCCGTCGCACTCCCGCGAAGCAACTACAGGACAAGACCTGACCAGCCGGGTTTCGAGGTCCTCCCGAGGACGAGCGGATCAGCAACGCCGCGATCCGCGACGGTGAGCGCGCCGTCGCCGCCATCCTTCGAGCGCTTCGCCTGCTCGGACGCGCGGTCAGGCTGGAGGGGGCGCGCTTGGGCTCCTTGCGCGTGAGGCCCGCTGGAGCAGGAGCGCTTTGGCCACTCGCAAGCTCGCTCGCCCGCTCCCTCTAGCGGGCCGCCCAGGGCGCTCGGGCATCCGCTCGCTCACGGACGGCGCTCGGGGCGTCCGCTCCCTCGCGGACGGTGCTCGGGCATCCGCCCCCTCACGGGCGTTGGTCGGGGCGTCCGCTCCCTCGCGGGTGGGCGGGTCGTGTCATCGTCCCTGCGGTGGACCTGAGCGTGGGCCGTTGAGCCACGTGGTCAGCAAGGTGTGCAAGGCCTGGGGGTTGTCGAGGTGGACGTCGTGGGCGGCGCCGGGCACCACGTGGATCTCGGCGTCCGGGCGGGTCCTGCGCATCTCGGCGACGTCCTCCGCCGGGATGATGCCCTTCTCGCCCAGCACCACCAGGATCGGGCACCGTACCTGGCTCCACTCCGTCCAGTAAGGCCGCAGGTTGTGGTCGGTGATCATGGCGACCATGATGTCCGGGTCGAAGCGCGGGCGCAGGTCGTCGGACAGACCGTCGGCCCAGGCCTCGCTGCCCAGGAAGGACACCGCCTCCTCCCGCGACGCGAACGGCACCGGCCATGAAGCCAGCCACTCCTCGATGTCCGTGTGCGTCGCATCGTCCGGCCGTCCGGGGCTCGCCTCCACCAGCACCAGGCGTTCGACCAGCTCGGGGTGCGCGGCGGCGGTCAGGAGGGCGGTGATGCCGCCCAGCGACTGCCCGACCAGCACCACCGGGCCCGCGTCCAGCGCCCTGATGACGTCGACGGTGGCGGCCACGCGGCCTGCGTGGGTGACGTCGGCTGGACGGCGTTCCGCCGAGCCGTGGCCGGGGAGGTCGAAGGCGATCGTGCGCTGGTCGAGCAGGTTGGCGAGAGCCGTCCACTCGCCGCCATAGCCCGCCAGGCCGTGCAGCAGGACGACCGTGTCAGGCTTTTTCGTCATCTGGGGACTTGGGCACCTTGCAGGCGTGTTCGAGGAAGAGCGCGGCGCAGATCAGCACCACGAAGGCCAGGAACGAGCCCGCGCTGATGAAGAACTCCGAGCGCGGCGTCTCCCTGGTGAGCAGTTGCACCGTGTGGAGGGCGAAGCCGCCGAAGATGCCCGCGAAGGCTGCGCCCGCGTAGGCGGACGCCTTGGCCAGCGCGGCCAGCCGGGCGACTGCCAGCGGTTCGACGGGTTTGGTGTTGGGCTTGCGTGCGATCCTGGCTCGGGTCATCACGGCGCTGTAGAACTCGCCGACGGCCAGCAGCAGGACCGTGGGGATGGCGGTCCAGGGGAGGTAGGGCAGCTCGGAGTAGAACTGCTTGACCAGGATCCAGGTGAGCAGCGCGACAACGACCACGATGCCGACCAGGAGACCTGGGCGGGTCGCCTTCACTCGGACCTCCCCAGTCGCAGGGCCCGCTCCACTCGGACGGCCCCCGCAGTGACGGACGGGTTCCCTCGGGCGGCCCCCGCAGTCACGGGCGGGTTCCCTCGGGCGGCCCCCGCAGTCACGGGCGGGTTCCCTCGGGCTTCTGCCGCCTCGGGTCGCCGGTCGAGATCCACTCGCACCTCTGCAGTCTCAGGTAGCCGGTCGAGGTTCACTCGGGCCTCTGCAGTCTCAGGTCGTCGCGCAGCCATACGCCCTGGGTGTCGAGCCCGGCGAGGAGCGTCGCGATCGGGCCGTGGCCGGGGACCTCGCCGTCGGGGTCGGCCTTGGACCACGGCACCAGCACGAACGCCCGCTCGTGCACGCGGGGGTGCGGCAGGGTCAGCGTGGGGTCGTCGGAGACCGTGTCACCCACGACGATGAGGTCGACGTCGAGCGTGCGCGCACCCCAGCGCTCCTGGCGCACGCGGCCGAACGCGTTCTCCACGCTCTGTGCCCGCTCCAGCAACGTGTAGGGGTCGAGGGAGGAGTCGGCGATGAGGACCGCGTTGAGGTACGGCTTCTGCCCGCCGGGGCCACCGACGGGGTCGGTCTCGTAGACGGGCGAGACAGCCACGAACTCCAGACCTGGCGCGTCGAACAGCGTGTCGACGGCCCCTTGGAGCGTCTGGAAGCGGCTGCCGAGGTTGCTGCCCAGCGCCAGAACCACCTTCACGCCCAACCTCCCCTTCCCCAGACCACCAGACGGACCCCAGCCCCCATCACCCCACGCAAGACCAGACGAGCCTCCCCACGCAAAGCCAGGAAGACCCGCACTCCATGCGAGCCCGGAAGCACCCACGCCCCCTGCGAGCCCGGGAGGACCTGCCGTCCCTGCGAGGCCGAAGGGGCTCCAGCCCTAAGCGCACTGCAGGAGGCGGAATGGCCCCCGACACCCTGCGCCCCATGCGAGGCGGAAGGGACCCCAGCGCGATGAGCCGCGCGGGCTGCCGGGTGAACCCCCGCCGCTCCCCCAAAGGCCGGAAGGATCCACGCCCCGTGCGAGGCCAGAGGTTCCCCGCCCCTCAGCGCCAGGCAGGAGGCGGAATGGACGCCAGCGCCCTGCGCCCTCCAAGAGGTCGGAGGGGCCTGCGCCCCACGAAGGGCTGGAGGGGTCTCTGCCCCTCGGGTGACCAGAAGGGCCCTTGTCGCACAGGGGGCTGGAAGAGCCAGCGCCCCGAGGGAGGCGGAAAGGACCCCGTCGCCCCGCTCCTCGTGAGAGATCGGAGAGGCCTGCGCCCCACGGAGGGCCGGAGGAGTCTCTGCCTCACGCGAGATCCGGCGGGTCGCTGTCCCGTGGGAGGTCCGGCGGGTCGCTGTCCCGCGCGAGGTCTGGTGGGGTCGTGGGCCGTGGGGGCGGCGGGTCGTTGGGGGGATCGTGGGCGCGGCCGTCATGCGCGGCTCCGCCTGATCGTTACGATCACGTCGTCGAACGGCAGGGCGATCGGGGCGGCCGGCTTGTGGACGCTGATCTCCGCCTCCTGCACCAGCTCGTGCGCCAAGCACACCTCGGTCAGCCGGTGAACAAGGGTCTCGATGAGGTCGACGGGCTCCCCCTCGACCACCTTCACCAGCGCCTCAGCCAGCTCCCCGTAATGCACCGTCTGCGTGACGTCGTCAGCGGCCGCCGCCTGGCTCGTGTCGAGGAACAGCGTCGCGTCGATCACGAACTCCTGCCCGAGCTCCCGCTCGGCGGCGAGCACGCCGTGCCTGCCCCTGGCCCGCAGGCCCTTCAGCATGATCCGGTCAGCGGTCAAGCTCGCCTTCCTCCTCGTCGTCCTCGTCGCTCTGCAACACCGGCGAGCCGTGGTGCATCCACAACCGCCACCCGCCCGGCGTGCGCAGGTAGACGTTGCTGGCCACCACCTTGCCCGCCGCGAAACTCGAGTCGCCCTCGTCGCCCGCGGTCAGGATGTTCTCCACGCAGGTCAGCACGGCCACGTCGCCCAGCACGTTGGTCTGCACGTCGGTCAGCACGAACTGGATGTAGGTGGTGTTGGCCATGATGAGCGCCCACGAGCGAAGCACCTCCGACCTGCCGGTCAGCAGCGACCACCCGGGATGCACGCAGCTCACCTGGTCGTCGCCGGAATCCTCAGCCCAGATCTCGGTCATCCTGTCGAGATCGGCGTCTTCGATCGCGGTGTAGAACGACTGGTTGACCGTCTCGATCGCTGCGGTGTCGACGCTCATCCATCACCTCCCTGCTTCCACGCGGCGGCAACGCGGACGGCGTCCGCGTTTGGACCGACCCGATGCACCCGCACACACCATGCCCCCGCGCGCGCGGCGAGCGCCGTGACGGCCAGCGTCGCGTCGTCGCTGCGGCTGAAAGGCCTCGGCGTACCGTCCTGGTCGGCCAACGTCCGCCCGAGGAACCTCTTGCGCGAGGCGCCGATGATCAGCGGATGGCCCAGCTCGTGCAGCCGGTCCATGCCGGCCAGCAACTGCCAGTTGTGCTCTGTCTGTTTGGCGAACCCGAGGCCGGGATCGAGGACGATCTGGCTCTCGGAAACACCCTCGGCCAGCACGAAGTCGACCCGTTTGGCCAACTCCTCGCAGACCTCTGCCACCACGTCCTCGTAGACGGCTCGCTTGTCCATGTCATGGCTGTGGCCGCGCCAGTGCATCACCACGTAGGGGACGCCGGTGGCGGCCACGACCTGCGGCATGACGGGGTCGGCGAGGCCGCCGCTCACGTCGTTGACCAGCAGGGCGCCCGCCTCGACCGCGGCCTTGGCCACCTCGGCGCGCATCGTGTCGACGCTCACCGCCACGCCCTCGCCGGCCAGCGCCCTGATCACGGGCACCACCCTGGCCAGCTCCTCCTCCAGCGAGACGCGGGCCGCGCCTGGCCGGGTGGACTCGCCGCCGACGTCAACGAGGTCGGCGCCCTCCTCGACGAGCTCGAGGCCGTGCCTGATGGCGGTGGCCTCGTCGAACCAGAGGCCGCCGTCGGAGAACGAGTCGGGGGTGACGTTGACCACGCCCATGACGAGACAACGCTCCTGCGCTGGCAGCCCGGGCACGATCCTCATGCGCCCAAGCCTAGGCGCAACCCGATCCCCAATTTGCTGCCGCCCCCTACTTGTGGATAACTATCTTTCGCTCTTCTCACCTGTGGACGACAACCCCGATTGCTTATGAACGACAACCCCTTGTTCGTACGGCGGAGCCGTGGAACGCACTACTCGCCGACCATGGCTGGGCCCTGTCGGTCCACGCCACTCCAGCGGCGCAAGCGCGCCGCCGCAACATCGCCCGTCCTGCCCCGAGATGGTAAGGATGCGGCGTGCGGCGGGTGGCGCGTCCCACGGCTCCGCCGTACCAACCTCAAAGACCTCAAAAGGCCACGCTCGGAGAGCGTGGCCCAAGGAGAGAAACAGAAACTAGCGACCGATGATCAAGGACATCGCTTCCGCGCGGGTCTTGTCGCTGTTGCGGAAGTCGCCGCGCACCGCCGACGTCAGTGTCTTGGCCCCAGGCTTGCGTACCCCGCGCATCGTCATGCACAGATGCTCGGCCTCGATCACCACGATCACCCCGCGCGGCTCCAGCACCCGCATGAGCGCGTCCGCGATCTGCGACGTCATCCGCTCCTGCACCTGCGGCCGCCGGGCGAACACGTCGACGAGCCTGGCCAGCTTGGACAGCCCCGTCACCTGCCCCTTCTCGTTGGGGATGTAGCCCACGTGGGCCACCCCGTGGAAGGGCACCAGGTGGTGCTCGCACGTCGAGTAGACCTCGATGTCGCGCACGAGCACCATCTCGTCGTGGTCGACGTCGAAGACCTTCGTCAGCACGTCCTCAGGCGTCTGCGTGAGCCCGGAGAACTGCTCGGCGTAGGCCCTCGCGACCCGGGACGGGGTGTCGAGCAGGCCGTCGCGGTCGGGGTCCTCGCCGATGGCGTAGAGGATCTCGCGGACGGCCTTCTCGATACGCCCGAGGTCGACGTTGTCGTACTTCACGCATGGTCCCCGGTCGAGACGCCCGAGTCGACCGAGCCGTTGCCCGACTGCTCCTTGGGAGTCAGGATGGGCGGCCGGTCGGACGGCAGGCGCTTGCCGTAACCCGCGTAGGACGGGTGGTGCTCCTTGACGACCACGGACGAGAAGATCTCCACCACCTGCTGGCGGGAGAGGGTCTCCTTCTCCATGAGCTCGAGGACCAGGTTGTCGAGCACGTCGCGGTATTCGACCAGGATGTCCCACGCCTGGTCGTGCGCCGTCTCGATCATCCGGCGGACTTCCTCGTCGATCGTCGAGGCGATCTTCTCGGAGTAGTCGCGCTCGTGGCCCATCTCGCGGCCGAGGAAGACCTCGGCGTTGCCGGTGCCGAACTTGCGCGCGCCGAGCTGCTCGCTCATGCCGTACTCGGTCACCATGCGGCGGGCGACGGCGGTGGCCTTCTCGATGTCGTTCGAGGCGCCGGTGGTGGGCTCGTGGAACACGAGCTCCTCCGCCGCGCGACCGCCGAGCAGCATCGCGAGCTGGTCCATCATCTCCGACCGCGTGGCGAGGAACTTGTCCTCCATCGGCAGCGTCATCGTGTAACCGAGGGCGCGGCCGCGGGAGAGGATCGTGATCTTGTGCACCGGGTCGCTGTTGGGCAACGCGTGCGCCACGAGCGCGTGACCGCCCTCGTGGTAGGCGATCATCTTCTTCTCCCTGTCGGACATGACCCGCGTCTTGCGCTCGGGCCCTGCCATGACGCGGTCGATCGCCTCTTCGAGGATCTCCATCGTGATCAGCTTCTGGTCGGCGCGCGCGGTGAGCAGCGCCGCCTCGTTGATCACGTTGGCCAGGTCGGCGCCCGTGAACCCGGGGGTACGGCGGGCGATGACGTCGAGGTCGACGTCGGGCGCGAACGGCTTGCCGCGGCCGTGGACCTTGAGGATGCCCTTGCGGCCCTCGAGGTCGGGACGGTCGACGGTGACCTGCCTGTCGAACCGGCCGGGACGCAGCAGCGCCGGGTCGAGGATGTCGGGCCGGTTCGTCGCGGCGATGAGGATCACGCCGCCCTTGACGTCGAAGCCGTCCATCTCGACGAGCAGCTGGTTGAGCGTCTGCTCGCGCTCGTCGTGACCGCCGCCCAGTCCGGCGCCGCGATGGCGGCCGACGGCGTCGATCTCGTCGATGAAGATGATCGCCGGGGCGTTCGCCTTGGCCTGCTCGAACAGGTCGCGGACGCGCGAGGCGCCGACACCCACGAACATCTCGACGAAGTCGGAGCCGGAGATCGAGTAGAACGGCACCCCGGCCTCGCCCGCGACGGCGCGGGCCAGCAGGGTCTTGCCCGTTCCGGGCGGGCCGTACAGCAGGACGCCCTTGGGGATCTTGGCACCGATGGCCTGGAACTTGGCCGGTGCCTGCAAGAACTCCTTGATCTCCTGGAGCTCCTCGATCGCCTCGTCGGCGCCCGCCACGTCGGCGAACGTCGTCTTCGGCGTGTCCTTGCTGATCAGCTTCGCCTTGGACTTGCCGAACTGCATCACCCTGGAGCCGCCACCCTGCATCTGGTTCATGATGAACAGGAAGATCAGCACGATGATGACGATCGGCAGGAAGCTCACCAGGATGCTGATCAGGAAGTTCTCCTGGGGCACCTCGGTGGTGAAGCTCTTGGTCTTGTCGAGCTTGACCTGCGCCTTGAGCGCGTCGGTCAGCTGCGAACCGTATCCGGTGACCCAGTTGGACTGGATCAGCGTGGCAGCGGGGTCACCAGGCTTGACCACGACCGGCGAGACCAGGGTCAGCTCGATCCGCTGGTCCTTGTCGACGATCTTGGCGCTCTTGAAGTTGCCTGCTTCGATCTGGGCCAGGACCGTGGAGGTGTCGGCCTGCTTGTAGTTGCCGTCGCCGCTCCACAAGGAGGTGACGAGCAGGAGCAGCACGACGATGCCCAGGATCCACAGCAGTGGCCCACGTGTAAATCGCTTGAGATCCATCCGATGCGGAACCCCTTGCGGGCCCGTCCCTTCCCGACCATGGCCTGGAACTCCGGTGTGACCCGGAGCCGCGGCGTCCTGAACCGCTCCTTCTTACCTACCCAGGGCAATGCCCTTGGTGTCAGAAGGTACACCGGACGGGCGCGCAGGGTCACTGCGAGACCGACCGGCCTTGCCCTACCAACGTACGTCAGGTCCCCCGGTGTTCCCGGACTATTCGCCGCTATATACGTGCGGGGCGAGCGTGCCGATGAACGGGAGGTTCCGGTAGCGCTCCGCGTAGTCGAGCCCGTAGCCGATGACGAACTCGTTGGGGATGTCGAACCCCACGTAGCGCACCTCGATCGGCACCTTCACGGCGTCCGGCTTGCGCAGCGCCGTGCAGATCTCCAGCGAGGCCGGGTTGCGCGACTTGAGGTTCTCCAGCAGCCAGTGGAGCGTCAGGCCGGAGTCGATGATGTCCTCGACGATCAGGACGTGCTTGCCCATGATGTCGGTGTCGAGGTCCTTCAGGACCCGCACGACGCCGGACGACTTGGTGCCCGCGCCGTAGGAGGACACGGCCATCCAGTCCATCTGCACCGGTAGATGCAGGTATCTGGCGAGGTCGGCCATCACCATGACGGCCCCCTTCAACACCCCGACGAGCAGCACGTCCTTGCCCGCGTAGTCTGCGTCGATCCGGGCGGCAAGCTCCTTGATCTTGGTCTGGAGCTCGTCCTGCGGGATGAGGACCTTCTCGAGGTCCTTGCCCATGTCGGGTGCGTCCACCTGGGTTCCTTACGGTGCGGGACTGATGGCGAATATCAGGGTGCCATACCGCCGAGAGGCGCCGAGACCCCCGGGCAGGTCGGCGGTCTTCTGCCCGTGCCAGGCCGTGACCAGCCGGTCCACGGCGGCGATGTGCGTGGCTGACAGGGCCCCGGAGGGCGCTCCCGCCGCTATGGCGGCGCGGCGCAGGACCCGTCGCCTGACGGCGGCTGGGAGGGCTTCCAGCTCCTGTACGGCGAGCGTCACGGACCCCTCGATATCGCTTAGAGCGCAATTCCGGAAGGCCTTTTCCGCCCACTCGTCAAGGGCGTCGGCGTCGTCGCGGGCGAGCCTGGCGGTCCGCGCGAGAGCCTCGGCGACGCCTGGACCGAGTTCAGCTTCGAGCAGAGGAAGGACCCGCGTCCTGACCCTGACCCGGGTGTAGCGGGGGTCGGCGTTGTGCGGGTCGTCCCACGGCTCCAGCCCCAGCGCCTCGCACGCCGCCACGGTCGTCCGCCGCCCGAGGCAGAGGAACGGCCTGCGGTAGAGCCCGGCGACGGCCGCCATTCCGGACAGCGACCTCGGGCCGCTCCCCCGCGCGAGCCCCAGGAGTACGGTCTCCGCCTGGTCGTCGCGCGTGTGCCCGAGCAGTACGGCTTTCGCCCCCAGCCGCACGGCGGCCTCGTCCAGCGCCTGGTAGCGCGCGTCCCGCGCCGCCGCCTCCGGCCCGCCCGCTGTGCCCACCTCGACGGTGAGCACCTCGCCTTTGAGCCCGGCGACCTTGGCCGCGCGCTCGGCGGAGCCCTCCTGGAGCTGGTGGTCGACGGTCAGGAGGCCGGACCGCAGCCCGGCGCGCGGCGCCACGAACTCCAGCGCGGCCGCGAGGGCTAGGGAGTCGGCCCCGCCGCTGCAGGCCACGAGCACGAGGTCGCCGGCGGCGAGATCGCTCAACGCCTCACGGACGGCTCGCCGCACGTCGGCGACAGCGGGATGGGGACCCATGGACGCCATTGTCGCAGCGGCCGTCACGGCGGGAAGGGGCACTGCCGCCGACCGTGTCCCTGGAAGAAGCCCAGCCACCTACGGCGACTGGGCGTCTCACGGCTCCGCCGTACAAGAAAGGGGTCAGTCCTCTGACGCCGGGGCTTCGATGGGGGGTGTGCCGATGACGCGGGCGATCCAGGCGTCGGGGTTGGTGATCTCCGCGTGGGTGGGGAGGGTCTCCGGGGAGGTCCACACCTTGTTGAACTCGTCCATGCCGACCTGACCGACCACCGCGCGGACGAAGGCCGACCCCTCGGCGTACTGCTTCATCTTCAGCTCGATGCCCAGCAGCCGGCGGACCGTGCGGTCCAGGCGGGAGCCGCCCTCGCGCCGGTGGCCGAACTTGGCGCGGATGTCGGCCACCGAGGGCACCACGTCCGGGCCCACGGCGTCCATCACGTAGTCGCCGTGCCCCTCCACCAGCGTCATCACCGCGGTGAGCCGGTCGAGGATCTCCTTCTGCTCCGGCGTCTGGATGGCGTCGATGAGGTTGCCCTCGCCGCCGCGCACCACGTCGGAGATCGTGTCGGCCGCGTTGCGCAGCCGTTCGAGCATCGTGGAGAGGTCGAGGTCGGAGGCGAGCAGGAACTGCGTCATCTGCGCGCGCACGTACTCGCGCAGCCACGGGACTCCGGTGAACTGGACCCGGTGCGTCTCCTCGTGCAGGCACACCCACAGGCGGAAGTCGCGGGCGTTGACGCCCAGCTCGCGCTCGGCGTTGACGATGTTGGGCGCGACCAGCGTGAGCCTGCCGATCGGCTCGCGGCCCGACGGGTCGGGCGGGAGGAACAGCTCGTACTGCCCGAGCACCCGCGAGGCCAGGAAGGCCAGCACGGCGCCCACCTCGACGCCGGTGATGCGGGAGCCGACGGCGGTGACGATCGCCGGGGGCGGGTTCTGGCTGTTGGTCACGCGGCTGGTCAGCGGTTCGAGGATCTCCTTGAAGCCCTCGACGTTGGCCTTGATCCAGCCGGGCCGGTCGACGATGGTCGCCGGCTGTGGCGCGGTATCCGTGTGGATCTTGGTGAACTCTCGCACGTGGCCCTCGGCCTCGCGTGAGAGAGTGCGCAGGTCGGCAACCGCCTGCCTGGCCTCCTCCCGACTTACCTGTGGTCCGGGGCGCACCAGGCGCGTTCCGGTCGCTACGGCCAGATCCCAGTCGATCACCTGCATACCGTCCACCGTACGTGGTGGATTACGAGCGCGCGACGATGGCGGCGAGACGGTCCAGGACGGTTTCCGCGGCGAGCGGAACCTTGTCGGCCATGAAGGCGAAGGTCACCAGGCGGCCGTCGTGGGTGGTGGCGTAGCCGGCAAGGGTGTTGACGTTGTTGAGCGTGCCGGTCTTGGCGCGCACGATGCCGACCTCGCCCTTGGCGTCCGCCCGCTTGAACCGGTGACCGAGCGTTCCCGAGAACCCCGCGATCGGCATTCCGGACAGGATTGGGCGAAGGTCGAAATTTCCGGATGAGGCGGCGAGGCTCACCAGCCGCGCCAGGCCGTCCGCGCTGATCTTGTTCAGCGGCGACAGGCCGCTGCCGTCGTAGACCGAGACGCCCTTGGCCGCGCCGATGCGCTTGAGCACCTTCAGCACCGCCGCCCTGACCCCCTGGAAGGAGGCGGGCTGGCCCTCCTTGATCGCCACGTGCCTGCCCAGCGCCTCGGCCAGGTCGTTGTCGCTCAGCGTCAGCGTCCGCTCGACCAGCGCGTAGACGGGCGCCGAGCTGACCTCGGCCAGCTTGGCCGCGCCCTGCCCGGCCTGGGCCGGCTTGATCGTCTTGCTGGCGGTCACGCCGTACTTCGCCAGGAGCCTGGCGAAGGCGGCTGCCGCGTACTGCGGCGGGTCGGAGACGCGCGGCTGGGAGCGGGTGGGGTCGGCGCGGCCCTCGTCGATCATCAGCGCGTGCACCGGCGTCACGTTGCCGTCCGGCACGTAGGACGGCTTCCACCCGGGGGCCAGCGGGGAGCCGGTGTAGAGGGTGTCGTCGTAGGACAGCGTGACCTTGGTGACGCCCTGCGCGTGCAGCGCGTCGGCCGTGCGCGCGGCGAGCGTGGCCAGCGAGGCCTGCTTGGGATAGGCCCCGGCCTTGGCGTACGGCCCGGCCAGCGTGGGGTCGCCGCCGCCGACGAGCACGATCGCGTTCGGCGTGCGGCCCTGGACCACCCGGGTGGTCAGCCTGGTGTCCGGGCCGAGCGAGGCGAGCGCGGCGGCGCTGGTGACCAGCTTCGTGGTGGAGGCGGGGGTGATGCCGGTGTCGCCGTTGGAGGCGAAGATCTGCTGGCCGGTGGCGGCGTCGATCACGACCGCCCCGACCCGGTCTCCCAGCGCTTGGTCACCCAGAGCATCGGTCAGTTGCTGGGCCAAAGTACCCTTGGTGGGGAGAGGTCCGTTCCCGCCCGCTGCCAGCACAGGCCCAGCGGTCACGATGGGAGCGGGGGGAGGCTTCACGGGTTCGGTTGGGCGCGGCGTCTGCCTCGTCATTGCTGCAAGGCTGAAGTCGCCGTCGGTCATCGCGTAGATGCCGGTAGCGATCGTCACGGCCTGGAGCAGGGCGAGCGTGGTCACCACCACCCACCGCTCGCGCATCCATCTCTCCCAAGTCATGTGTTCGCCTACGAGACATTAACGCCCTACGGCAAGTGCCCGAGGGCTGTGAGCGGAGGAACCGCGGTGGAGTTCGACGTTGTCGTTGAGATTCCCAAGGGACAACGGAACAAGTACGAGGTGGACCACGAGACCGGGAAGATCAGGCTGGACCGGCTGCTGTTCACGTCCACGCAGTACCCCGCCGACTACGGCTTCATCGAGAACACCCTCGGTGAGGACGGCGACCCCCTCGACGCCCTCGTGCTGCTGCAGGAGCCGACCTTCCCCGGCTGTTACATCACCTGCCGCGCCGTCGGCATGTTCCGCATGACCGACGAGAAGGGCGGCGACGACAAGGTCCTGTGCGTCCCCGCCACCGACCCGCGCATGGAGCACATCCGCGACATCCACCACGTGGCGGAGTTCGACAGGCTCGAGATCCAGCACTTCTTCGAGGTCTACAAGGACCTGGAGCCGGGCAAGTCGGTCGAGGGCGCCAACTGGGTGGGCCGCGTCGAGGCCGAGGCCGAGATCGTCAAGTCCTTCCAGCGCGCCAAGGACGAGGGCTACAACGCCCACTAGCCCGGTCTGGTGGCGCCCACGAGGTCACGCCGCCACATCGAGGCGATCCTGACCACGTCCCCCGTCTGGGGGGCGTGGACCATCAGGCCCCTGCCGATGTACATCCCCACGTGGTGGATCGTGCCTGGATCGCTGCTCACGTAGCCGAAGAACAGCAGGTCGCCGCGGCGCAGCTGGTTGAGCGGCACGTGCGGCCCCGAGGTCCACTGGGTGCCCGTCCAGTGGTCCATCGAGATCCCGACCTTCTCCCACGCCCGCATGGTCAGGCCGGAGCAGTCGTAGCTCGACGGCCCGTCGGCCGCCCAGACGTACGGCTTGCCGAGCTGGGTCAGCGCCCAGTTGGCCGCCACGTCGCCCATCCGCGAGCCCGAGCTGAGCGGCAGCCAGCTCGGGGCCTTCATCCGCGCGCTCTCCTGCGCCGCCGCGCGCTCCCTCGCCAGGCGG
This sequence comes from Nonomuraea sp. NPDC050556, assembly GCF_044457355.1. Lineage (NCBI taxonomy): Bacteria > Bacillati > Actinomycetota > Actinomycetes > Streptosporangiales > Streptosporangiaceae > Nonomuraea > Nonomuraea sp. NPDC050556. The sequence continues at coordinate 365,172 of NZ_JBITGU010000005.1, forward strand.
TCGGCCGTGCTGCGCGCCGAGTCGACCTTCTGCTGCAGGTCCTTGCGCTCGGCCAGGATGACCTTGGTCTCCCGCGTCTGCTCGGCCACCGCCTTCTCCGCCACCGCCTTGGCCAGCTCGGCGCGTTCCGAGGCGGCCTGCTGCGCGGTGTAGGCGTCCTTGGCCTGGCCGCGCAGGATGTCGGACACCTCCTGGGTGTCGCTCATGCGCTGCAGGATCAGGCCGCGCTCGCCGCCGATCTGCTCCAGCACGCTGGTCTGGTGCAGGAAGGCCCCCGGCTCCGCGCCGCTGTTGATCATGCCGACGACCGGCTTGACGAGGATCATGCTGCCGTAGCTCTCCGCCGCGATCATCGCGACGTCCTGCCTGGCCAGGGCGACCTTGGCGTCCGCCTCCGCCACGCGCGCCCTGGCCGACTCGTAGGCGGTCCTGGCCCTGGCGAGCTGGACGAGCTCGCCGTTGTAGGCCTCGATCAGCCGCTCGGCCTGCGCGTCCAGGTCGTCGAGCCGGGACTTGGCCTCGGCCAGGCGGGCGTTGGCCGCGCCCAGTTCCTTCGAGCTGTGCCGTACGGCCGCGCGGGCCTTGGCCACCTCGCCCGCCGAGGGCGCCGGGTCGGCGAGCGCCGGCGGGCACACGGCCGCGACCAGACAGCAGGCCATGAGAAGCCCTGTCCTGACGGTGTGCATAGGTCCCCCTCAAGAGCGGTCACTCTATGCACACGATTCCCAGTCGTCACTCAGCGCACACATGAATCACACGTAACGTAATCATCGCAGGCGAAACAGCCGTTCTATCCAGGGACGGACTCCCATAGGAGGAGGTATCGCGCCACGCGGGTAGGTGAACACCGGCGTGGGGCTTCCATACGCAGCGTGAAGTTCGGCGGCTTTGCACCAGTCGGCGCAGACCCGCGCGGCGGACCAGGCGGCGGCGATCGCCGGGCGGGACTCCGGGTGCCTGTCGTAGGTCTGGTAGAGCGTGATCGTGGCCTGCGCCGCCTGGTGGCCGTCCGCCGGGTATGCGGCTCCCGCGAGGTAGGGGGCGGTGACCCTGCCGCCGTGCCTGGTGCCGAGCGCCCAGGTCCAGTCGGCGGTGACCAGCGCGATCACCGGGTCGGGCACCGCGGCGGCCGCGCCGTACATGCGCTCCTGTCTCGGGCCGGTCAGCCTGCGCGCGGACCAGAACCAGTCGAGGTCGTCCGGCCGCGCGCCCTCGGCCAGCCAGGAGAGTACGGCGAGGCCGCGCGCCGTCTGCATGCGGCACAGGTCGAGGACGTCCCTGAGCATGCGCGGGCCGGGATCGAGCCAGGTCGGCCAGGGGGCGTGCTGGCTGCGCTCGACCAGCGCCGGCAGGCCGTGCGCCAGTGGGAGAGGGCAGACCCGGTGGCCGTGCACCTCGAAGGCCGCCATTCTCGGGGTTCAGCCGGTGGGCGTCGGCGTGGATTCCGCGGGAGTCGGCGTCGGAGCCTGCGTCGGCGCCTGAGTGGGCGCCTGGGTCGGCGCCTGGGTGGGTGCCTGCGTCGGCGTGGCCGTTGCCGTCTGGGTGGGTTGCTGGGTCGGCTTCTGGGTGGGTTTTGCCGTTTGCGTGGGTGTCGGGGTCGGGCACGGGCCCTTCGTGCGGTTCCCGTGATGGCTGCCCTGGTGGTCCACGGGCTGCTCCTGCGGCTCCACGGCGGGTTCCTGGGCGGGGCCCGTGGCGGTGGGGGTCGCCGTCGGGCTGGCGGCGGGCGCGACCGTGGACGTGGTGTGCGTCGGCCAGGAGGTCTGCTGCCTGATCGGGCCGCCGTCCGGTACGGTCGCCGCCACCGGCGCGCCCGAGCGCAGCGGGTCGACGGGATGCGTCGCCCTGCTGTCCAGGATCGGCTCGACCTGCACCGGGGTGTCCTGCGGGTCGGAGCGCCACGGCAGCTTGATGCCGGGCGGCTCGCCGGTCGCCGGGAACGCGCCCGAGGCTATGCCGGACAACCCCTCGTCGGTGCCGAAGTGGTGGAAGATCGCCGCGATGGCGATCACGGTCGCCACTGCCGCGAGCGCGCCAGCCAGCGCCTGAGGCCACCTGCGACGCCGCCGGTCTCCGGCAGCGGGAAACCCGGCGGCGTCGAGCGCTGCCGACCTCCTCGCCACGTACCTGCGGTAGGGCAGCAGCTCCGGGTCGATGAAGCAGCTCATCACCCTGACCCTGAGCGTCTCCGGCAGCGTCACCACCGGCATCAGCTCGAAGACCTTGGCCGTCGACACCTCGCGCACCCGGTGCGGCGCGCAGATCTCGCACCTGCCCAGGTGGTGGACGAGCTGGTCGCGCATCTCCTGCGTCAGCTCGCCGGAGAACCCGGTCAGGATGCGGGCCCGGCGCGGGCAGTCGTAGGGGCCCTTCCTGGCGAGGACCTCGGCGGTGATCGCGTCGCGCAGCCGTTCGCGCGCGTCTTCCTGGGCCGTCTCGATCTGGCGCGGCGCTACCCCGAGGACCGCCGCGACATCGAAGGTGGACAGGTCGTGCCTGGTGGACAGCTCGAGGACCTCGCGGTCGTGCGCGGACAGGCTCTGGGTGGCGTTCCAGGCCATGACGCGCAGATCGGCGTCGGCCGGATCGTCCAGCGGCGGCGCCTCGCCCAGGGCCGCGTCCGCTCCCGGCGGCACCGACAGCCGTCTGCGCATGCATTCGCCGCGCGCCAGCGCGTACAGCCAGGCGGTCAGCCTGTCCGGGTCGGCCAGCGAGCCGACGTGCGCCTCGGCGGTGATGAGCGTGTCGCGCAACGCCACCTGGGCGCTGTCGGCGCTCATGAGCAGGGACCAGCAGTATCGGTAGATGCTCTCGGCATGCGTGTCGTACAGCGCGGCGAGGGCACCCGGGTCGCGGGCGCGCAGCGCCTCGACCAGGACGCGGTCATTCATGTGACCGAAGGTAATGGATTAGTAACTTGCAGTTCTACCGATTCCATCGCATTGTAGAACCGCGTACAATCTAATGCCCCGATTTATCGGCTTATAGCAAGTGACTTTCCGGTCAATTCTTTCGGCAGTGGCAGGCCCATCTGTCCGAACACCGTGGCGGCCACGTCCACGAGCCTGACGCCGTCGCGCATCAGCCCCTGCGGGATGCCGGGACCTGCGGCGAGCACGAACACGCCGCGCTCGATGTCCGATCTGCCGCCGTGCCCGCCCTGGTCCTTGTGGCCGTGGTCGGTGGTGACGATCACCGTCCAGTCCTCTGCGGCGAACCCCGGCCTCGCCCTGATGGCCGCGAACAACCGGCCGATCGAGGCGTCCATGGTGTCGATGGCGTCCAGGTACTCCTGGCCCATCGCGCCCATCCGGTGCGCGGTGGAGTCGACGGTGTCGAGGTGCAGGAAGGCGACGTCGACCTGGCGGGTGCGCAGGATCTCGGTCATGCGGCGGATGATCAGCGCGTCCTTGGCGCCCCTGGCGTACGTCTGGTTGTGCGTGGTCGCGTGCCAGTCGACCAGGGCGCCGACCGCGCCGGTCTCCAGAAGCGAGCGCCAGGCGGCGACGGCGACCGTGCTGAGCCGGGGGCGCAGCTTCTCGATCCGCGTCAGGAAATCCGGGTATTTAGTGAATTTCCGACCGTTGAATGAATTGTCATAAACGCCATGCTTTTCCGGCTCGACTCCGGTGAGTACGGTCGCCCAGCCGGGACCGCTGACCGACTTGACGTGGTTCGGGAGGTCGAGCAGGCCGGTGGCCAGCGTGCCGCTGCGCATCATTTCCCGCAGGTACGGGATGCGCGCCTCCAGCATGCGGTCGTAACGCACGCCGTCCAGGCCGATCACCAGGACCTTCGGCGCCTTGGCCGCCTTGGCCCGCCGTACCTGCACGGTCGGGCTCTGAGCGGACGGCGTGGCCGGTCCTGGTGTCGTGCGCGCCGGCGTCGAGCAGCCCGCGAGCAGGAGCGCGGCCGCTACGGCGAGCAGGCGCAAAGCCTAGTGGTCCGCCTGCGGCATCGCCTGCTTGCCGCGGTCCTTGGCGAACGGCTCGGTGGTCGGCCTGACCGTGTGCACGGGTACGGCTCCGCCCAGCGCCAGCTCCTCGAACGGCCGGCCGGTCGAGCCCCACGTGCGCGCCTCGACCTCGGTCTTGGCCACGTCGGTGCCCGCGGGGACGCCCTCGATGGTCAGGATGAAGCGCGGCGGGCTGCCCGCCTTCACGTCGTCGACGAACGTGCTGCCGCCGCCGATCAGCTTGCCCGCCTCGTCCCTGAGCAGCGCGCTGACGACCAGGCTGCTGGCGGGGAGCAGGTAGGGGTTGGCGACCGTACCCGTGATCAGGTAGGAGCCGTCCTTCTGCTTGAGCGTCTGCACGCGGGAGACGGGGAACTTCCTGAACGCCGACGGGATGCGCGCTGCCGGGCGCCACTGGGCAGAGCGGTAGTCGATCGTCACCTTGGCCGGCTTCGCCGCGGCCGTGGCCTGGCCGGTGAAGGTCAGCGAACCGGACGGCGGGACGGCGTCGAGCGGCTGGTCCATGCGCATCACCTCGGCGCCGGACGCGTCGCGCCCGACGACCGTGGCGACCGCGTGCTCGCCGAAGTGCCACGGATTGCCGTTGTTGAGCACCCCAGCCCAGTTCACGACATATCCGTCGCGCGTCTTGACGATGCTCGACGCCTGCTCCTTCATGGTGAGCGGCTTGAGCTGTACTGGCGGCGCTTCGCTCGAGCACCCGGCGAGTGAGATCGCCCCCAGTGCGAGGACGCTGATGATTCGGCTACGCAGGATCACTTTGCCGTGATAGCCGGTTTAGGGGTACGGCGGGCATGGGACACGCGCCGGGCGTACCAACTCTTTAGACACACACTTCTGGCAGGTCACAGACCTTCTTCGCCATCTTCTTCGCGTCCCCGGCCACGCTGTGGTCGTCGGCGAGGTAGATCATCAGCGCCCTGCCCCTGCGCACGACGTAGCCGGACATGCCGTCGTAGGTGTAGCGCTGACCCTCTTCGTAGCTGTAGATCTTGTTGATCACCCTGAAGGACTCGTCGCCGATCGCCGACCTCCTGAGCGCGTAGCCCTTGTGGCACCGCAGGACCTCTGCGCGCAGCCGTTTGAGCGCCTTCTGCGCGGTGCCGGGGCTCTTGTAGATCACCAGCTGCTCGACCATGCCCGACGGCGCGGACGTGCCCTGGACGACGGTCCGCATCGCGACCCGGCCGTCGTCGGTCGGGCGTTTGCCCTTGCACGGCTTGAGTTCGAGCTGCCGGTCGAGCTTGTCGCTGACCTTCCACCACTCCTCCGCCGCGACGTTCTCGGGGAGCACGGTGCGCGCCCGCTTCTCGTGGAGGAGGAAGTTCTCCGGGATCTCGGTGGCGCCGGACAGGGTGAGCGCCGCGATGACGATGAGATTGATCACGATGGATCAGACTCACCGTCAGCGCACGCGGTTCACCCGGGTTTCGTCCCAGACGGGGGTGGGCGACTCGTAGACGTTGCCGTCGGAGCCGAACACCAGGAAACGGTCGAAGTCATCGGCGAACCACCGGTCGTGGGTGACCGCGACCACCGTGCCGTCGAAGGCGTTCAACCCCACCTGCAGCGCCTCGGCGCTGGCCAGGTCGAGGTTGTCGGTCGGCTCGTCGAGCAGCAGGAGCGTGGCGCCGGACAGTTCGAGCAGCAGGATCTGCAGGCGGGCCTGCTGGCCGCCGGACAGCGTCTCGAACCGCTGGTCGGCGATCATCCCGGCCAGCTCGTAGCGCGACAGGACCTTCATCGCCTCGTTCTTGAGCCTGGCGTGCTCGGTCATCACGATCTCGCACGGCGTGCGGCCGATCAGGTCGGGCCTGGCGTGGGTCTGGGCGAAGTGCCCTGGGACGACCCTGGCGCCGAGCTTGGCGCCGCCGGTGTGCCTGATCTCCTCACCCGCGAGGAGGCGCAGGTAGTGGGACTTGCCTGAGCCGTTGGAGCCGAGCACCGCGACCCGCTCGCCGTACCAGATCTCCAGGTCGAACGGCTTCATCAGGCCGGTGAGTTCGAGCTGCTCGCAGACGATGGCGCGCTTGCCGGTGCGTCCGCCCTTGAGGCGCATGCTGATGTTCTGGTCCTTGTCCGCCTCCTGCGGCGGGCCGGCCTCCTCGAACCTGCGGAGCCTGGTCTGGGCCGAGTGGTAGGCGGCGGCCATGGTGTCCATGTACTTGGCCTTCTGGCCGAGCATGAGGACGAGCTTCTTGAGCTTGGCGTGCTCCTCGTCCCAGCGCCTTCTGAGCTCTTCGAGGCGTTCGTTGCGCGCTTTGCGGGCTTCGGCGTAGGTGGAGAAGCCGCCGCCATGGATCCAGATATTTCCGGATTCGACGGTGACGATGCGGTCGGCGGCGTTGGCGAGCAGCTGGCGGTCGTGGCTCACCAGGAGGACCGTTTTGGGGGTCTCCCTGAGCTGCTCCTCCAGCCAGATCTTGCCGGGGACGTCGAGGTAGTTGTCGGGCTCGTCGAGCAGGAGGGTCTGGTCGGGGCCTCGGAGGAGGGCTTCGAGGACGAGCCGTTTCTGCTCGCCGCCCGACAGTGTCGACACGTCCCGATATTTCACGTTGTCGTACGGCGCGCCGAGGGCGGCGACCGTACACGTGTCCCAGAGGACCTCGATGTCGTAGCCGCCCGCGTCCGTGTAGTCGGTGATCGCCTGGGCGTAGCGCATCTGGGTCTTGGTGTCCTCGCGCTCCATCATGCGCAGCTCGGCCTTTTCGAGCTTCTCCGCCGCCTGGCGGACCGCGGGAGGGGCGACGCTGAGGAGCAGGTCGTGGACGTTGCTGCCGTCGCGCACGCTGCCGACGAACTGGCGCATCACGCCGAGGCCGCCTGAGGAGGCGACGCTGCCTTCGACGGGTTGGATGTCGCCGCAGATCAGCCGCATGAGGGTGGTCTTGCCTGCGCCGTTGGGGCCTACGAGGGCGGCTTTGACGCCGTCGCCGATGCGGAAGGAGACGTCGTCGAGCAGCGGCCTTCCGTCGGGCAGCACGTATGTGACATGACCGACTTCAACGTGTCCCACGACCGTTTCCCCTCTTCCAGACCCCCGCGCAGGGTATCCGCTCGAATGGGCTGACCGCCTCCCAATATCCCGCTCCCCGAGCAGGGGCTACTCCCCGTAGGGACGACCCACACGGGCCCACGACCCCTCGGACGGGGTTGCGGTCCCTACAGGGCAACCCCCCGTACGGACGACCCGCGCGGGCCCAGGACCCCTCGGACGGGGTTGCGGTCCTTTAGAAGCTTCTAGCGAGGGCCGGTGGACGGCCCCCGGGGTCTGGTGCAGTGGGGTCGGAGCTCGGGGGCGACCCCGAGGTGGGTTAGATCTGGGTGTACTCCACGCCCAACAGGTCGGCCAATGCCTTGAGGTCGTTGGAGAGGTGGCCGATGCCGAGGGTCCAGTGGTGGGAGATGCCTGAGGCGCTCCACGTGTCGGTCCACTCGCCGGGGTCCCTGCCGAAGTCGACGCGGGACGTGGTGTTGCCGATCTGCAGGTGCGGGCCGTCGACGGTCTCGCCCTCGGACGCGACGAAGGCGAAACGACCGTCCGGGCGCTGGATGAGGCCGAAGACCGTCACCGGGCCGTGCCGTACGTCGAACTCCACGGACACGCCCCACCCCCGCTTCCCGTGGAACACGCCGAGCCCGCGAAGCAACGGCCGCCGCGCGCTGATCGCCAGGTGGGCAGGACCGTCGTGACCCATCTCGACGTGCCCACGCGAGAAGTCCAAGGCCTGCAGCTCGGTGAACGACCCCCCAGCGCCCAGCCGGTCCATGATCAACATGGCCAGGCTCGTACGGAGCTCGTACTCCCCCGCCGCCGGAATCCCCCGAGCCGTCAGCAGCGACGCCCCGAGGATCATCCCCGCCCCCAGCCGCTCGTGCTGCTCCCCGTCCAGCCCCCGGTGGTAGTACGCCAGCGAGTCCAGACCGAAGTCGTCCACCAGCCGGTCGAGCCCGACGGACACCCGCGCCGCCCAGTCCAGGTCAGCGGGGTTCACCGTGCCGTCCACCTCGAAGATCTCCTCGGCCGACGCCCGCTTCGCCTTGGCCTCCGCGTCGGTGACCTTCTCCACCCGCACCCGCAGATCGTCGAACTCCAGCACCTCCACGTGCCCGCCGAAATTGGCGGACACCAGCGTGAGATCGATGGAAACGTCCATCATGCCGGGATACAGGTGCCCCATCAGCCCATGACGGCCGTGCCGTAACGCCGCCCGGACCCCGGCGGCCCTGATCCAGCCGCCGATCCTCGCCCAGGCCCGCTCGTCCTCCAGGTAACCGGACACGGAGCGGAACGGGATCCCGCACCGCGCGAAGGTGTTGGCCATCTCGGGCAGCGGGCAGGCCCCGCAGTACGCCAGCCACTGCCCGGTGTCGAAACTGGCGTGCTCCATGCTCTCGGTGGGCTGGAGGTTGATCAGCAGGACCGGGGCGCCACTGCGCTGGGCGATCGGCACCAGCATCGTGGCCGTCATGTAGGTGGTGAGGAAGCCGACGATCAGGTCACATCCGGCGACACGCAGCTTCTCCGCCGCTACCGCCCCCTCCTGCGCGTCGGAGATGAAACCCACGTCGACGATCTCCGCGTCGTAGCCGCGCATCCGCTCGGCGACGCGGTCGGCCGACCGCTGGAGTTGCGGGAGCAGGTCGGGGAACTGCGGCCAGTACGCGCCCAGGCCACCGGCCACCAGGCCGATCCGCACCTTCTTCATGAGGCTCTCCCGGAGTTAAAACGTTTCAACCATCCTTCCGATGACCGTAGAGACGCGGCGGGACGCCGTCAAGACACGGTTTTCACCGCCAGGGCAGGCTCTGCCGTACGTCGGTCTTGGCGTGCGCGGCGAAGAACCGCAGGACGGTCTCGGCGATCTCGGCGGGCTTCTTCTCCGGCGCGAAGTGGTCGAGCTTGGCGTAGGTCGCCGACTCGGTGACCGGGATCGTGGCGACCAGGCTCCTGAGCGCGACCTCCTGCCAGGTGGCGCCCTTGCCGCGGGTGATGAGCGTGGGCGCGGCGATCGCGCGGTAGTCGGCCAGCCGGTCGCCGTAGCGCCCCACCTCGACGTGCTCGTTGAGCGCCTGGGGCATGAGCTCGATGTTCTGCTCCATCTCGTGGCGCGGGATGGCGAGGCGCAGGATGATCCGGAGGATCCAGCGCGGAAGCTTGCCGGTCTCGTCCGGGTTGATCCCGCGGGCGAAGCTCATGAACGCCTCGAAGCCCTCGCCCTTGATGAGCTCGCGGTGCGACCGGCGGATCCAGTCCGTCGGGATCGAGCCGTCGACCGAGACGCCGGGCTCGTAGACGGCGACCGCGTCGTACGCCGGGTTGGCGATGGCGGCGCGCAGGGCCACGAGGCCGCCGAAGCTGTGGCCGAAGATCAGCCGCGCGCCGGTACGCGCGCGGACCGCCTCGACGTCCTCGGTCTCCCGCTCGACGCCGTACCGCTCGCCCTGGGGTCCGCTGCCGCCGCGCCCGCGCCGCTGGATGACGTGCACGGTGTAGCGGGCCGCGAGCAGGTTGGCGAAGCCGGTGAAGTCGGCCGCCACGGCGAGTGCTCCGGGGACCACGATGACGCCGGGGCCCTGCCCCACGGTGAGGTACTCGACGGCCGTGCCGTCCGCCGATGTCAAGACATCGGTGGCCAGTTCAGACATGGTGCTCTCGTCTCTTTCGTCACTCGGACCGGCCAAGCCGTTCCCCCGAGTAGACCCTGACGGGACGGCACGAAAAGCTCAATACAGTGCGAGGTATAACGAAAGGGTGCATGCGATTCCTGCATGATACTATGCATCTATGAGGGCCACTCCGCCGTTGCTGCTGCCCTTGATCCGGTCGAACACCGTCGGCGAGCTCCTGGCGTGGCTCTACCTCCACCCGGACGACGAATACTCGACCACCGACCTCGCCGCGCGCGTCGGCGCGTCCCAGTCGACCGTCAGCCGCGAGGCCGACCGCCTGTCCGACGCGGGGCTCACCAGGGAACGCCGCCACGGCAACCTGCGGCTCATCCGCGCCGACACCAGCACGATCGTGGCCAAGCCGCTGACCGATCTCCTGGCGGTGACGTACGGCCCGGCCGCGGTGTTGCCGCCGCTCCTGGAGGGCATCGCGGGCATCGAGGCGGCGTACATCTACGGCTCGTGGGCGGCCCGGTACGCGAACACCGCAGGGGCGCAGCCCAAGGACGTGGACGTGATCGTCGTCGGGACGGCGGACGAGGACGCCTTGTACGACGCGGCCCGTACGGCGGAGCAGACGCTCGGCCGCGAGGTCAACATCAGCCGGATCCCCGCCGCGTCGTGGGCGGAGTCGTCGGACCCGTTCGTGACGTCGTTGCGCGGTAAGCCCCTTTATCCCTTGAAGCGGAGCGTTTCATGAGGTGGATGCAAGGGCGGGACCGGATCGAGGCGATGGTGGCGTCGGGATTGCTGGAGCGGGTTCCGGCGAGCAGGGAGCACGCGGACACGCTGCTGGCCCAGGCCGAGCGGCACCTCGCCCTGGCCCGCACCGGCGCGTCGACGGACCCCACGGGGGCGTACCAGCTCCTTTATGACGCCTCGCGGAAGGCGCTGGCCTCGATCCTGGAGAACCAGGGCCTGCGGGCCACCAGCCGTGGAGGCCACCTGGCGGTGCTGGACGCGGTGACGGCCCAGCTCGATCCGCCGTTGGGGCAGTCGTTGCGCTCGTTCGACCGGATGCGGCGTCGGCGCAACAACGCGGAGTATCCGCGTGCGGACACCCCGGGGATCACCGCGGAGGACGTGCTGGCGGACCTCGTCAAGGCCCAGGACTTCCTGACCCTCGCCACCCAGGTCCTCGACCAGATGAGCCCCTTCTAACCGCACCCCCGTAACCAGCACAACCTCACACACAACCCGCAACGGCAATGCGATGCCACACAGGGGGTTTGCCTCTAAAAGCGACAGAACCCGTGCGGGCGGAGACCGCCTGCGGTGGTCAGCCACAGCAAGAGGGCGGGGAGGCCGATGGCCAGGGATAAGGAAGGGAAGGTTGGTGAAGGGATAGACAATAAGTGATCTGATGACTAGAACTGTAGGCAACTCACCTCTCCCCCCAAGGACGTGTGATGAAGCGCCTACTTCCGCTCGTCATCGCCCTGCTTGGCACGACCGCCCTCGCGACCCCCGCGCTGGCCTCGCCGCCCAAGCCGGTTCCCCAGTCCACAACTTCGCTCACCCAGCAAGCCACCCCACCCTCCCCCTGCGCCCCCACCTTCCAGGGCGCCACCACCGACACCAGGCTCACCTCCCTCTTCACCTCCTACGGCAACAACAACGACAGGCTCGACGACTGGACCGGCGCCGACGGCACCTACTCCGTCAAGCTCCCCAACGGCCGCGAGCTCTGGGTCTTCTCCGACACCTTCCTCGGCCAGGTCAACCCCGACGGCTCGAGACCCCCGGTCAGGGAGGAAGGCGGCACCACGGTCTTCCTCAACAACTCCTTCGCCGTGGAGCGCAACGGCAGGCTCCAGACGATCCACGACGGCACCGAGCAGGACCCGAAGGCCGTCATGCCCCCACGCGACGGAACCCACTGGTACTGGGCGGGCGACGCCACGCTCGCCGGGGGCATCGTCGAGGTCACCTACCAGGAGTACGAGCGGTACGGCACGGGCCCGTGGGACTGGCGCTGGCACCGCAACGTGGTGGCCAGGTTCGCCCCGGGCCACCTCCAGAGCCCGATCAGCGTCCACGAGCTGCCCAGTGACCACAGCGTCTCCTGGGCCTCCGGCATCCACCGCAACGCCACGTACACCTACGTCTACGGCGTGGAGGACCTGGGCTCGCCGAAGTACATGCACATCGCCAGGGTCCACGGCAAGAGCCTGCTCGGCGCCTGGGAGTACCTCACCAAAGACGGCACCTGGTCCAGCACGGAGACGGACTCGGCCAGGGTGATGGACGGCGTCGCCAACGAGTACAGCGTCAGCAAGGTCGGGAACGGCTACGTCCTCATCACGCATGACACGTCAGAGGTGCTGAGCCCCAGGATCGTCATGTACACGTCCTGCTCGCCGTACGGGCCGTTCACCGGCAAGACCGTCGTCTACACGACCCCGGAGACCGGCGGCAACATCTTCACCTACAACGCGCACGCGCACCCCGAGATCAGCGGCGACCGCCTGGTGATCTCGTACAACGTCAACAGCTTCGTGAACACCGATCACTACCGGGACGTCACGATCTACCGTCCACGCTTCCTGGACCTGCAGTTCCGATGAGAAGGAACTGGGCGGCCCGCATCCACGAGGTGATCATCCAAGGGATGCGGGCGGTCGTGCTCGAGAACGAGTTCCTGCGCGTCACCGTCCTGGCGGACAAGGGCGGTGACGTGGTGGAGTTCCTGTACAAACCCACCGACACCGACTACGTCTGGCTCTCCCCGCAGGGCCTCCGCGAGGATGCCAGGCACCTGGCCGCCGACGACGTGGGCGCGTTCATCGACCACTACGAGGGCGGCTGGCAGGAGATCTTCCCCAACGGCGGCGCGCCGAGCACGTACCAGGGCGCCCGGCTGGCCCAGCACGGCGAGGTCGCGACGCTCCCCTGGGACTACACGATCGTCGCCGACGCTCCGGAAAGCGTGTCGGTACGGCTGCGCGTACGCACCAGACGCCTGCCGTACGAGCTGGAGAAGACCTTCACCCTCGCAAAGGGATCCAAAGCGCTGGAAGTCCGGAGCGAGGCCAGGAACGCATCAGACCAGGAGCTCCACGCCATGTGGGGGCAGCACATCGTCTTCGGCCCGCCGTTCCTGAAGCCGGGCCGGCGGATCAGGCTGCCTGACGGCATCAAGGTGATCCCGCACCCGGAGGCGATCAACCCGACAGGGCGCCTGATCGAGGCGGGCGGCCCCTACGCGTGGCCGACGGACGTGGATCTCAGCGTCATCCCTGAACCCGGCGGGCCGAGCGAGATCGTCTATCTGACCGGCTTCGAGGAAGGCTGGTATGAGATCGATGGCTTCCGGGTGGAGTGGGATGCTTCGCTGATGCCGTACCTGTGGATGTGGCAGGAGCTCGGCGCGTCCACCGGCTACCCGTGGTGGGGCCAGGCGTACGTGGTCGGGCTGGAACCGTTCTCCAGCATGCCCACCGACGGCCTGGCCGCGGCCGTGGACAACGGCACGGCGCTGACGCTGGGGCCGGGTGAGACGAAGGTGCTGAGGATGCGCGCGGAGGTGCTGACATGACGGACTTCGAAGGCAAGACGGCCCTGGTCACGGGCGGCGCGGACGGCATCGGCGGCGCCGTCGTCGCACGGCTGGTCGCGGGCGGCGCGCGGGTCGTCTCCTGCGACGTGAAACCGCAGGAACCACGGAAGAACGTCACCACCGCGACCGTGGACGTGCGCGACCTCGCGCAGCTCCAGGCGGTCGTCGCGGACCTCGACCGGCTGGACGTGGTCGCCACGTGCGCGGGCGTGCAGCGGTACGGAACGGTCGAGGACACCACAGAGGAGGCCTGGGACGAGGTCCTCGACATCAACCTCAAGGGCGTCTACCTGACCTGCAAGGCGGCCATGCCGCTGCTGAAGGCGCGCGGCGGGGCGATCGTGGTGGTGTCGTCGGTGCAGGCGTTCGCGTCGCAGACGCGGGTGGCCGCCTATACGGCGAGCAAGGCGGCGCTGAACGGGCTGGTCAGGTCGATGGCGCTCGACCACGCGGCCGACGGGGTCAGGGCGAACGTCGTCTGCCCGGGCTCGGTGGACACGCCGATGCTCCGGTGGGCGGCCGACCTGTGGCGCGGGAGCCGTACACAGGAGGAGATGATCGCCGAGTGGGGGCGCTCGCACCCGCTGGGCCGCGTGGCCAGGGCTTCGGAGGTGGCGGAGATGGTCGCCTTCCTCGCCGGCGACCGCGCGTCGTTCGTCACCGGCGCCGAGCACCTGGTGGACGGCGGGCTGCTCGCCCAGATCCCGGTGGTCCTGCCGGAATGAGGGCGATCCTCTTCGACCTGGACGGCACGCTGGTCGACACGATGGCGTCCACGCCGCAGGCGTACGCGGACACGATCAGGGCGCTCGGCGGGCCGGTCGTGAGCCCCTCGGACGTCGTCGCCACCTGGCACATCGGCCCGACCCCTGTGGTCCTGGCGCACTTCCTCGGCCGCGCGGCCACAGCCGAGGACGTGGAGACCTTCCACGACCACGTCGCGCGGGGGGACGTGCGCCCCTTCCCCGGGGTCACCGAGCTGCTCGGCGACCTCAGGGACGAGGGCTACCTGCTGGGCGTCTACACCAGCGCCACGCGCCGCGCCGCGGCGTTCAAGATGCGCAGCGCGGGCATCGACCTGCCGCTGGTGGCCGGTGACGAGGTGGAACGGCCGAAGCCCGCCCCGGACGGGCTCGAACTGCTCTGCTGCCTCCTCGGCGTCGCGCCGTCGGACTCCGCCTACGTCGGCGACGCGCAGACGGACCTGCAGTGCGCGGCCGCGGCCGGAGCGCTCGGCATCCACACGCCCCTGGGCGTCTCGGCGACGGTGATCAGCGCAGCGCTGGCTCGCGGTCGGTGATCGGGGTGGCGTGCGCCTCCTCGTACCCGGCCGCGTAGAGGCGGTCGAGGGCGTCCTGCAGGACGGCGGTGTCCTCCAAGGTGTGGACCTCGTCGATCCTGGCCCACTTCATGTGGACGAACTGCATGAAGGTGTTGTTGTAGTTCGACCCGTCGGCCAGCGTCACTCTCACGTCGACCCTGGCGGCGACGGTGGTCGACCACGGCCAGCCTCGGACCACGATGTCCTTCACGTCGAAGCGCGTGCCGGGCAGCAACCTGGCGGTCCGCTCCCACCAGCGGCGCATGGCCTCATGGGTGTGCCGCTCGCCGGACAGAGCGTGGTTTCCGTAGAAGGTGTAGCGGAACCGTGGCGCCAGGCCGGCGACCATGGGCTCCCAGTTGCCCGCGCTGATCGCCGCGAAGATCTGGCGAACCTTGCCTTTGACGATGCGGTGGTACATGCCGCCTCCGTGAGTTCAATACCAGGACTCACTACACTACACGGTATGCGTCAGACGAGCTTCGCCGACATGTACTGCTCTCTCGCCAGGACGATGGAGGTCGTCGGCGACTGGTGGTCGCCCCTGATCCTGCGCGACCTCTACCTGGGGTTCCGTCGTTTCGACGACCTCGCCGAGGATCTCGGCATCTCGCGCAACCTGCTGACGGCGCGGCTGAAGGCCCTGGTCGAGAACGGCATCGTGGACCGCTCGCCGTACCAGGACAGGCCGGTCCGCTACGAGTACACCCTCACGGAGGCCGGCCGCGACCTGGTGCCCACCCTGCTGGCGCTGACCGCGTGGGGCGACCGGTGGGTGGCGCCGCAGGAGGGGCCGCCGATCAGGGTCAGGCACACGACCTGCGGGCAGGTCGCACCGCCCACGGTGTGCTGCTCCGCCTGCGGGGAGCCACTGACGGCCGACGACGTGGAGATGATCCCCGGCCCCGGCGGCCGCGCCGCCCCGGGCACCATGGCCGTCGGCCGCTTCCTCAAGGCGTGAGGGCATTCCCCGGACGGAGAATGCCCTGTACCTAGCGGGTGACGAAGGCCGCCAGGTCGGCTGACTGCCGGAGGCGGCTCTCCTCGTGGACGTACATCATGTGGCCGGCCTCGTAGTACTTGAACTCGATGTTCGCCGCCAGCTCCTGCGGGATCGCCAGCTGGGCGAACGTGTGCTCGGCCGCGTAATACGGGGTCGCGCCGTCGTGGTAACCGCACGCCACGTGGACGCGCAGGTGGTGGTTGTCGCGCATGGCCGACGCCAGCTTGCTGGTCACATGCACGTGCGCGCCCTCGAACTCCTTGTACGACCACGGCTGCACGCGGCCGGTGAGGATCTCGTACGGCAGGTCGTTGCTGTAACCGAGCTCGGCGTGCACGTAATGGTTGAGCGCCGCGCTGTACGGACCCATGATCGCGCTCATGCTCGGGTCGCGCTCGAAGTGCTCGCGCCCGCTGTCGGCGTCCCAGCCGGTGAACCGGCCGTCCAGGCGGCCGACGATCTGCCGGCGCGAACGCAACAGCTCGGTGAAGAACCGCACGTGCTCCAGGCGCAGGTTCACCCGGTCGACGTAGTCCTCGCTCAGGCCGGTGAGCCCGGCGACCTTGGCGACGGCCGCGGCCCGCTCCTCGGCGGTGAGGCGGCTGCCGCGCGACAGCGCCCAGAGGTAGTCGCGGGAGGCGTACTCCTCGGCCTCGCGCAGCACGTCGGCCAGCGGCCGGTCGCCGTGCAGGCCGTGGTAGTGCGCAATCGCCGCGTAGGTCGGCAGGTAGAGCACGTAGCCCAGGTCGTTGCCCGGGTTGAAGTCGCCGGTGATGAAGTCGAGCACCGAGGAGATCAGCATCAGCCCGTTGAGGTACATGCCGTAACGCGTCTGCAGGTGGTCGGCGAGCGCGGCCGCCCTCAGCGTGCCGTACGACTCGCCGGCCAGGAACTTGGGCGACATCCAGCGCCCGTTGCGGCTCGTCCACAGCCGGATGATCTCGCCGACCGACTCGATGTCGCCGGTGAACCCGTGGAAGGGGTCGGCCTTCTCGCCCTCGGCCGCGCGCGAGAACCCGGTCGAGACGGGGTCGATGAAGACCAGGTCGCTCTCGTTGAGCAGCGTCTCGTGGTTGTCCGCCAGCGCGTACGGCGGAGCCAGCAGGGCGCCCGCGTCGCCCATGACCACCCGGCGCGGCCCGAGCACGCCCAGGTGCAGCCACACGCTGGACGAACCCGGCCCGCCGTTGAAGGCGAAGGTGACCGGCCGCTCGGCGGGGTCGGCGCCGTCCAGCGTGTAGGCGGTGACGAAGACCTCGGCCTTGGCCTTGAAACCGTCGAACTTGCCGTCGGTGAAGCTCTCCTCGCGCAACACCACCCGGCCCGTGGTGGCGGTGTATCCGGCCCCGGAGGGCAGCGTGTGCTGCGTGGTGACCAGGTTGTCTGCCGGCTCTGCGGGTTTGGTTTCTACCTCTTTAGGGTCATTCGCCATAAACAGAGATTATGGTCGGGTCGGCAAACCGTTCGTTCGGTACTTGGGCATACCAACCCGGCCGCCCGGGGTCGCGATCGTAGGGATAGCCGCCCACCTCCCGATAGAACTCGGCGTAGCGGGCCACTCGCGACGGGTCGAGGCGCACGCCGAGCCCCGGCCCGGTCGGCACCGCGATCTTCCCCCCTGCATATGGGAGCTTCCCGCCGACGATCACGTCGTCGCGCAACTGGTGGTAGTGCGCGTCGGCGGCATACGTGAGGTTCGGCAGCACGGCGCCGAGGTGCAGCATCGTCGCCAGCTGGATCCCCAGCTCGCCGGAGGAGTGCACCGCCACCCCGAGCTGGAACGTCTCGCACACGCCTGCCGCCTTCACGCACGCCCTGATCCCGCCCCAGAACGTGGTGTCCAGGAGCACGACGTCGGCGCCGCGCCGCAACACGTTGGAGGCGAGCTGCTCGAAGTTGACCACCACGGTGTTGGTCGCCAGCGGCACCCCGACCTGCTCGCGCACCAGCCGCAGCCCTTCGAGGCCGAACACCGGGTCTTCCAGGTAGTCGTTGTTCAGCCCCTCGATGGCCTTGCCGAACCGCAACCCCTCGCCCAGCGACAGCACCGCGTTGGGGTCGTAACGCAGCCGGTCCTCGGGAAAGGCGTCGGCCAGCGCCCGGTAGCACTCCAGCTCGTAGGCGGGCGGGAACACCCCGCCCTTGAGCTTGTGCACGGTGAACCCGTGCCTGTCCTTGAGCTCCCGCGCGTGCTCGACGAGTTGCGAGGGGGTGCGGATCTCCTCGTGGTCGGCCGAGCCGTACCTGAAGAACAGGTAGGACGCGAACGGCACCTCGTCGCGCACCTGGCCGCCGAGCAGGTCGTAGACCGGTACGCCCAGGTGCTGGCCGACGAGGTCGAGGCAGGCGAACTCGATGGCGGCCAGCAGCTGGGTGCGGTTGTTGTACAGCGAGGCCGTCGGATTGGCGATCTTGAAACGCAACGCTTCGAGCTGGAAGGGGTCGTGGCCCTTCAGGTACGGCATGAGAGCGCGGAAGCCCGCCTCCGCGCTCTCCCCGCCGCCGCCCATCTCGCCGAGGCCGACCAGCCCGTTGTCGGCCTCCACCTCGACGATCGTCCTGACGAAGCGCCCCCAGTGCGCGCCGTTGCTGTGCCGCAACGGCGCTTCCAGCGGCACGGCGACCGTCGTGGCACGGATGTCAACGATCTTCACAGAGCCCCCAAACGGCGGCCACCCCGCACGCGGGCAGCCTGACCTTCACCGATCCGTCCCGCACGTCCGCCTGCTCGGCCCCGGCGGCGAGACCCGCGCTGACCTCGGCCTCGCGAAGACCACGCAGGTGTACGGTCACCTCCACCGGCTCGGCGGCGAACGACTGCAGGCGCACCACCGTGCGCTCGCCCGACCTGCCGATCGAGGTGATGTGCACGTCCTGATGGTCCACCGAGGCGTTGGACGCGGTGGCGGCAGCCGTACCCTCGCCCGTGGCCAGGATGCCCACGAACGGGTCGGTCAGCCCGGCCGCGGTCGCGGCGCCCAGCCGCCGGCGCGAGACCCCGGCAGCCGACGACACCGCGTAGCGGAACGTGGTCTCGCCCTGCTGTTGCGCGGGGAAGTTGGTGTCCCAGATGTTGTTGAGCGCCCAGGAGTACACCGTGCCCGGCTCCTCGTCGAGCGTCGGCGGGAAGGGCGCGTACGGCATGTGGATGGTGCCGAGCTGCACCAGCGGCGCCTCCAGGGTGGCCCAGGCGACGGTCAGCTCGGGATCCTCGAAGGCGATCCAGTGCCTGATCGGCAGCATGTACGCAGCAGAGCCCGGCACGTGCGCCACCGCCGAGCCGCCGACGCCGCCGGTGAGCTCCCACTCCGCCTCGCCCTCCGTCGAGAGCGGGAAGGCCAGGAAGATCGCCTCCTTGGCCGGGGTGCCCTGCTTGGCGAGCTGGTAGCGCAGGTCGAGCCTGGGCACGCCGTAGTGCAGCTCGATCGTGGTGCGCAGCCAGTCGACGCCCTTGCCCTGGAGCTCGACGACGAGCTTCTCGCCCACGGCGGTCCTGGTCGCCTTGATCAGCGCGGCGTTCCTGGCGATGGCGCGGTCGCCGAGCAGCGTGCGGTCGTGCGCGCCGACGTGGCCGGAGAGGTGGTTGAAGTGGGGGGCTGTGGCGTAGCGGTCGTAGACGTACTGGCCGAAACCGGCGGCTGCGTCGAGGTTGACCAGCTCGCGTCCGGCCACCTTGTCGAAGATCGACCGGATGTAGCCTTCGCGGAGGTCGTAGGTGACGCGGTAGAACTCGTTCTCGATGACCGGTTCGTGGGCCAGCTCGACAGGGCCTGTGGCGGGGGAAGCTGCTTTTTCCACGTCAAGTCGTACATGCCCCATGCCGGGGACGTCCCTGACGACCGCCTCCAAGTGCCGCCCGATCGGGCGGGTCGGCCAGTCGTCCGGATCCACCAACTCCTCGTGATGGGGGATCCACTCGCCTGTTCTGGCGTCGATGAGGACGATCGGCACGTCCACCGCGATGACGTCGCGCGGCAGGAACATCCTGACCACGTCCGTCCTGGCCGCGCTCGCCGGGTTGAAGACCACGAAGGACTCGCCGCCGAACGTGTTCCCATAACGCCTGGCCGCCGCGTGCAGCAGGTCGGCCGCGTCGTCCTGCGCCTGGTAGGCGCCCGCCGACTTGCGCGTCCACTGCAGCCCGCCCGAGTCGCCCGCCTCCTCCGCGTCCTCCCACGGGTTGGCGGCACCCCAGGTGTGCTCGTTGAACAGCGCCACCTTGTCGTAGGCCGCGTCGATCTCCTCGGTCGCGTCGGCGCCAGCCAGCGTGTGCAGCGTCTCGGCCGCGCGCAGCGCCCCCTGCGCTCGCCGTACATAGCCGAGAGGACGCGCGCCGGAACCCAGCCCGTCCGCCCACCAGTCGGTCCAGTCGCCCTCGTGTACGGCGAGCCGGTCGTAGTGGGTCCGCTCGATGTGCTCGAAGAAGTCGCTGTTGACCGCGCTCCTGAGCTTGGGGAAGGCCCACTGCTCGTTCCACTGCTTCACGATCCGCGCCGGGATGATCGACGGGCCCGCGTTGTCCGCGTGCGCGCCCTGTACCCGCAGGTGCAGGGCGTCCAGCTCGTACGGCGCCTTCGGCGCGTCAGGGCCCTGCCAGCCGAACGTGCCGGGACCGTACGGATAGGACCGGTCGGAAAGGGCCAGCAGGTAGCGCGGCAGCAGGTCGTCGGCGAGCTCGTAGGAGTCGGTCAGCCCGACCGTGTTGCCCTCCATGTAGGCCATGCCGTGCGGGGTGTCGGTGAACCAGACGATCAGTTCCTTGCCGCTCGGCGCGCGCCACCTGAACGGCCTGGTCAGCTTGTCGCCCCCGTGCAGGTACGGCACGCTGCGCCCGGCCCAGTTGTGCGCGGCGGCGAGGTAGCGCACGCCCGCCGCGTTGAGCGCGTCCACCAGGCCGACGACCGCGCCGGGGACGTCGGTGTGCATCGCCGAGCGGGTCGGGAACTCCTTGGTGAAGCGCAGCTCGCGGTAGAGCTCCTCGGTCGAGCACGCCTCGGTGTGCAGCTGGAACGGCAGCGCGGTGACCTCGATGAGGCCCTCTTCCACGCGCGCCCTGAAGGCGTCCACGACGTTCCGCGGCCTGGCCTCCAGCCATCTGAGCGCCGGATACGACGACTCGACCGTCCAGCGGAACTTGGCGTCGTCCGGCCAGTCCTCGGTCTCCTTCGTCAGGCGCAGTGCCGCGTCGAGGTAGTCGAGATGGTTCCTGAGCACGGTCCCCTGCGGGTCGGTGTAGCCGATGTCCAGGTGCGAGTGGTGCACGACGAAGACGCTCCACTTACGCTGCGGCGTGACGAGCACCTCGGCGGTCTCACCACCCACGTGCAGCGTGAACGGCGTCGGCGCGGACACCTCCGGCACCAGGAACGTGGCGTCGGCCCCGCGCCGCACCTCCTCGCCCAGCGTGATCTCCAGGTCTTCTGGGAGCAGTCCCGTGCAGGAGACCCGCACCGCCTGGCGGCCGTCGTGGGTGAACAGCGGCAACACGGAGACCCTGACCTCCAGCCCCCTGACCGAGATCACGGGGGTGGAGGTGTCGTGGCGCAGAGCTTGGCGGATTCCGTCGTAGTCGGGGGAACCGAGGCTCGGCTGCAGCAGCCGACTCGTCATCAGACACTCCCTAGGGACAGGCCTCGGGCGAAGAGGCGCTGGGTGGCGAGGAACAACACGACCGTCGGCAGCGACACGACCAGCCCGGCCGCGAGGCCGACGGGCACGGGGGTGCCCGCGTAGACGTCGGTCATCAGCCCGGCGAGGGCGGTCATCACCGGGCGCACGCTCGACGTCTGCGTCAGCGTGATGCCGAAGATCAGGTCGTTCCAGATGAAGGTGAACTCGAGGATGAAGACCGCGGCCAGCGCGCTCCTGGCCAGCGGCAGGTAGATCCGCCAGAAGATCTTGAAGGTGGAGGCGCCGTCCATGCGTGCGGCCTCGAAGATGGAGAAGGCCACGCCGGTGAAGAAGTTACGCAGCACGAACGCGGCCAGCGGCACGCTGATCGCCGTGTAGACGACGATCATGCCGAGCCGGTTGTCGTAGAGGCCCAGGTCGGCGTAGGTGACGAAGAGCGGCACGAGCAGCATCTGCGACGGGAAGATCGTGCCGCCGAAGATCAGCAGGAACCACCAGAACCCGCCCCGCAGCCGGAGCACCACGATCGTGTACCCGGCCATCGCCCCGATGAGCACCCCGACGAGCGGCGACACGATGCTGTAGAGCGCCGTGCTGGCCAGGCTGTCCGACAGGTTGGCGCTCTCCCACGCTTTGGCGAAATTTCCTATCAACGAGAAGTCCGCCGAAGGAATCCATGCTTTGGCGGGATCGTAGGAGGCGGCGGGCCGGGAGGCGTTGACCAGGAGCAGGTAGGTCGGCCCCAGCCAGATCAGGCCGAGCACGACGAGTACGGCACGCCGGATCATGTGCGCACCTGCCTGCGTAGATAGAGGTAGGAAGCCAGTCCGGTGACCACGGTCAGCAGCACCGCCACGGCCGAGCCGTACCCGTAGTTGTTGGCCACGAACGTGTCGCGGTACATCGTCACGGCCAGCGTCTCTGAGTTGCGCCCAGGACCGCCCTGCGTGGTCACCCACACGATGTCGAACGTCTTCAGGCTCGCCACCAGCGCCAGCCCGACCACCACCGCGGTCAGCGGCGCCATCAGCGGCCAGATCACGTGCCTGAACAGCCGCCACCCCGACGCGCCGTCGATGCGCGCCGCCTCGATCGGCTCCTTGGGGATCGACTGCAGCCCCACCACGAACAGCAACGTGTTCACGCCGAGCTGCTGCCACGTCCAGACCAGCAGCATGGCGAAGGTGTTGTGCGGCTCCTCCTGCAGGAACGCGGTGTCGCTGCCGAGCAGGAGGTTGGCCACACCGCCGTGCGACAGGATCGGGCTCCAGACGAGCCCGAGCCCCGCGCCGCTCAGGGCGTACGGCAGCATGAACGGCACGCGGAACCACGCGCCGCCCTTGATGTCGTACGACAGGACGGCCACCAGCAGGCCCAGCCCGACCGGGAGCACCATCGTCCCGACCACCCAGAGCAGGGTGTTGCGGGTGGAGGTGAGCAGGGCCGGGTCCTGGAACAGCTTCGCGAAGTTTCTCAGGCCGACCCACTCCGGGTCGGCCAGGCCGTCGTACTGGGTGAGGCTCAGGTAGCCCGTCCACACGAACGGCGCGTAGAGCAGCCCGGCCACCAGCAGGACGGCCGGAGCCACGTAGCCGGACCTGAACCTCCCCATGAGGGGAACTCTCACTGGTGCGTGCTCCAGTACTCGTCGGCCGCCTTCTGGATGTCCTGCAGCACCTTCTGGTAGCTGTCCGGCTTGGTGACGAACAGCCCGAATCCGTCCAGCGCGGCCGTGAGGATCGGCGGCGGGGTGGCCTCGAAGTAGCGGTTCACCAGGCGGTACTTGCCTGAGCCCGCGTCCTTGGTGATCTGGCCGAGCGCCTCGTCCTTGATCTCCACCTTGGGGTTGGCGCTCACGTCCCCGCGGGTGGTGGCCCACGTGCCCTGCGCCTCGGCGCCGGTCCACCACTTGAGGTACTTCTCGCTCGCGGCGGGGTCGGGGGCCTTGGCCAGCGAGCAGAGCGGGCCGCTCTCGAAGATCACCGAGGTCTTGGGGAGGGCGGTGTTGACGTTGGGGATGACGAAGAAGCCGTAGTCGGTGCCGGCCTTGAGGTCGCGCTGGGTCATGCTGGTGTTGAACCAGGTGCCGAACGAGACCATCGCCGTCTTGCCGCTCTTGAGGCCGTCCGCCGGATCCGTCTTGTCACCCGGGTTCGCGAAATATCCGGCGTCGATCATCGACTTCCAGCGCTCCATCACCTGGACCACGCCCGGATCGGTGTACTTCGCCTTGCCTGTGGACAGCTTGTCGTACAGGTCGGGGTCGGTTCCGGCGAGGAGCTGCTCGAACCAGATGAAGGAGAACAGAACGGACGTGTGGTAGAACGCCTTCACGTTGTTCTGCTTGAGGGTGTCGGCGACCTTGATGAGCTCGTCCCAGGTCGTGGGGGGCTGCAGCTTGTACTGGTCGAAGGTCTTCTTGTTGTAGAACATGCCCCAGTAGGCGACGTTCATCGGGACGCAGTACTGCTTGCCGTCCACCGTGTAATAAGGGGCCAGGTCCTGGGAGAGGTCGCCGTTCTTGATGGCCTCCTGCCACAGGGTCGTGGTCTCGGCCACCTGCTTCTGCTTGACGATCTCCTCGAGCATGCCGCCCGTCTGCCAGGTGAACAGGTCGGGCTTGACGTCGGTTCTGAAGGAGGCCTTGATGAAGGCCTGGTACTGCGCCGAGTCCGTGTAGCCGACCGGCTTCATGTTCAGGCCGATCTGCTGCTTCGACTGGACGCCCATGGACTCGAAGAACTTGGTCCACGCGCCCTTGTCGTTGTAGAGCGTTAATTCAGTCTTCTTAGGAGCTTCTGCGGCTTTGTTTCCGCCGCCTCCGCATGCGACCAGCGAGAGGGAGAGTGCTGCCACGCAGAAGGTGGCCATCCGCGACCGGGTCATACACCGGCCTCCTGTTCACTTGGGGGGTTCTTGCAGCCTTTGCTCGATGACGGTCTTGACGTCGACGAGATGAGCGCGCATGAGCTCCTCGGCGGCGCTCGCGTCGCGCGCCTCGATCGCCTGGAGGATGGCCAGGTGCTCGTCGTGGTCGCGGCGCCGGTCGTCGAAGATGCGCAGGATCTCGCGCTGCTCCGAGGCGTGGGCGGTCAGCAGCGAGTCGACGACCTCGTCGAGCACCTGGTTGCCCGCTGCCTTGGCGGCGGCGCGGTGGAAGGTCATGTTGGCGTCGTGCAGGACCGCGTCGTCGCCGCGCAGGTGGTTGGCCGCTTCTTCGAGGAGGGCTCGGAGCGTGGCCCTGTCCTCGTCTGCGGCCCTTTGTGCTGCTAGGGCGGCGAGAGGGGGTTCTATGAGGATGCGGGCGTCGAGAAGTTCCAGCAGCTGGGCGCCGGGCATCGCACGCATGTTGGGGTTGGGGAGGACGATCCGCTCGATCGCGGCGCCCACGTAGAGGCCGGAGCCGTGGCGCATTTCTATGGCGCCGGTGGCTTCGAGCCTTCTGAGGGCTTCTCGGAGGGTGGGGGTGGTTACGGCGAAGCGTTGGGACAGTTCCCTGGTTGAGGGGAGCCGGTCGCCTGGCTTGTGGCCGCCTTCTCGGATGAGGTCAAGCATGCGCTCGGTCAGAGCGTCGGAGAGGCTCGGCCTGGTTACATCCGTCGACATATCAAGTCATCTAATCACCTAACCTCCCATCCGTCCATCACACCCCGATAACGGTCCCCGTGAGCCCACCCACCCTCATCACGGGCAGGCCACTTTCAGGGGATGCCCCACATCACGGGCTCGCCTCCCTAAGGCCATGGACACCGCCGCGGATCACGGCGCGCGGCATCACGGCGCACGGCATCACGGCGCGCGGCATCACGGCGCGCGGCATCACGGGCGTAGGCGCTGAAGCCCCTCCCCCTGAGGGGCTTCGCGTTGCATGAAGGAGGTCAGCGCGCGCAGGCGGGCACTGCCAGAGGTGGCCAGCCACAGCAGGACCAGGGGCGGGCGGTGAGGGGGCCTTGTTAGGAGACCTTGGAGGAGGGGGCGGTCCAGGTGTTGCAGGAGCCGGGCTTGCCGCTCGCGTAGCCCCTCTTGGCCCAGTACACGCGGTTGGTTGTCCTACCCGCGTGGGTCTTGTAGCGGTTGAACTCCTTGGGCCTTGTCAAAGTGAACACCTTTGGCCAGTCGCTCACCGGGCGGCCCAGGGACTTCATCGACACACCCAGCAGGCAGTCGCCCTGCATGCCCAACCGCCGGTCCTGCTCGGAGCTCTGCTTCTCGTTGCCCCCTGCGTCCAGCGCCCAATACGCCTCGCCGATCCCGCTCTGCCCCAGCACGACCCCGCTGTACGCCGCCGCGATACCCACGAACATCGGCAAATCGCTCTTCGCCTTCGTCCAGTCGTCGGCTAGCCGGACGTTCACCGCGATGTCACAGGCCACGGCGTACGAACCGGCGATCTCCATGCCGGTATAGCAGTAAGTCCTGTCCTTGGTGATCTTGGCGGCTACAGGCTTGAAGTCGGTGATCGCCTTCTTCCATGCCTTGTTGAGACAACTCACCAGGTTCTTCGCGTACCTCTCCGAAGAAACACCCTTCAACGCGCACTTCACCCTCGGCAGCTTCGCCGCCTTGTACAACGCATTGCTCGTGAGCTCCGGAGCACCCTTGACAGGCTCGGCTGCAGCCGTACCGGAAAAAACCACCATCGCCGCAGCAGTCGCCACAAAGGCGCGAATCATCATGAAGCGCGATGCTAGCGCTTCCCCAGATCGAGCAGCAGCTTGATCTGTGCCTTCCTCGACGCCTCCACCTGCCGCGCCCACTCCTTCACCTTCGGACTCGCCCCCTGAACGACCTCAGCCGTCGCCATCTGCACCGCGTCGTCCTGATGGGCCACCAGCAGGTTGATCAGATCCCGGTCGAACTGCTTCGACGTGCGCAGCGCAGCGATCTGCTTCCGATCCGTCTCCTTCAGCCCGCCGTGGTGAGCGTGCGACTCCGACGGCGCGGTGAGCGGCTGCTCCCACTCCATGAGCCACCTGTTCATCGTGGTGACCTCGTCGATCTGCGTGGTCTCGATGGCCGCAGCCAGCGTCCTGAGCTCCGGCGACTTCGCCCGCGTCCGCGCGAGCTTCACCATCTCGATGCCCTGCCTGTGGTGCGGCAACATCATCTGCAGGAACATCACGTCGTCGGCGTTGACCGGCTCCTGGCTCGACCGAGCAGCCCCGCAGCCGACAAGCAGCAGGGCGCCCAGCATCAAAGCCAGCAGTCTCATGTGCGGCGCCACAGGGCGGGGACGTTCGGCGGCTCCCAGCCGGTGATCGCGGTGTGCGGCTGTATGCACTCGTAGCCCAGCCCGGCGTAGGTGACCCGGTCACCGGCCTTGTAGGCGGTACCGGCCGCCCATGTGCCGCTCGGCTGCGTGACGGTCGGGGTGGGCGACGGTGTGACCGTGGGCGTCACGGTCGGGGTGGGCGAGGGTGACGGCGAGGGCGAGGGCGAGGGCGAGGAGCCGCCGAAGTCGACGTCCGAGCAGGTGTAGAAGGCCTCGTTGCTGCCGACCACGCGCTGCCAGATGGAGTAGAGGATGTGCCGCCCGGAGCGCTGCGGCAGGTTGATCGTCCAGTTGGTGAACGTGGTGGGGTTCTGGTTGTTGAACGTCTTGATGGAGACGAGGTCCGACCACTTGAGGGGCATGGTGGGGTTCCACCCGTCCCGGGTGATGTAGAACTCGAAGTTGCTGTTCGCGTGGGGTGCGGTGGCGTGGTACGTCAGGGTGAAAGCGCCAGGCCTGACGCTGGTGGCCGGCCAGTCGGCGCGCTGGAGGTCGAGGCCGCGGTACTTGTCGCGGCCCGCGCTGCAGAGCTTGCCGTCGGGGATGAGCTCGCGGTGACGTCCGCCCGCGTCGAGCAAGGAGACCTCGTTCCAGTCGTAGAACGCCTGGGTGCCGCCCGCCGCGACCGCCGCCTTGCAGGCGTCGGACTTCGGCGTTTCAGGCCCTTCGTTCTTGCATACGTAGACGCGGCTCGGCGGGTTCGACATGGTTCCGTGCGCGTTGGCTGCTCCCGCTGGGAGCAGGACTAACGCCCCGGTGATCGCGGCCGTAACGGCGAGTGTGCTCTTTCGCACGTGGAGCTCCTGGGGGGTGAATAAAAAGGAAACCTTCCTAAGAGTTAATGACCCCTACCCACCCCAGTCAAGCAATTGCAGGAGCTCCAGGCCTCAGGCTGGCTCGGCGCCGTTGGGGGTGACCACCTCTGGAGGTACGGCGGGCGGAGCCAGGAGGGCGCGCGCCAGGTTGAGTCCGGTCCCGCCGAGCGTGAGGATCTTGGCCAGCGACTCCTCCACCCCCTGGGCCCCGTTGAGTATGACCATGTGGTCGACGTTCCCGAACGCCTTGGCGCCCGCCTCGACGATCTCCGGCCACTTCTCCGCGAGCTGCTGCGCGACGACCGCCTCCTGGTTGACCGCCAGCGCCTCGGCCCTCGCCTTGATCGCCTCCGCCTGCGCGAGGCCCTTGGCGCGCGCCGCGTCCGCCTCGGCCATGCCGCGCAGCCGTACCGCCTCCGCCTCCGCCTCGCCGCGCAGCCTGATGCCCTCGGCGTCCGCCTGCGCCCTGGCGACCTGCGTGCGCCGGTCCGCCTCGGCGAGCGTGACCTTCTGGTACGCCTCGGCGTCGGCCGGCTTGCGCACCTCGGCCTCGAGCCGCTTCTCCGCCAGCATCGCCTCAAGCTCGGCCGCCGTGGTCTGCTGCACCACGACCTCCTGCTTGGCCGTGGCCTCGGACAGCGGTCCCGCCTGCTGGGCCTTGGCCTGCGCCCGGTCCATCTCGGCCTGGTATCCGGCCTGCTGGATCCTGGCTTCTCGTACGGCTGCCGCCTTCTTGATCTGCGCCTCCTGCTCGGCGGCCGTCGCCTCCTGGTCGCGCTGGGCCTCGGCGGTCCTGGCCGAAGCCGAGACGGCGGCGGCGTGCGGCCTGCCGAGGTTGGTGATGTAGCCGGTGCCGTCCTCGATCTCCTGGATCTGCAGCGAGTCGACGATCAGCCCGAGCTTGCTCATCTCGTCGGCCGAGGAGGTGCGGATCTCGTTGGTGAGGGCGTCGCGGTTGATGATGAGGTCCTCGACCGTGAGGTTGCCGATCACCGAGCGCAGGTGCCCGGTGAAGAGCGTGTGGGTCTTCTGGTCGACGGTCTTCTGCTGGTCGAGGAAGCGCCTGGCGGCGTTGGCGATCGACACGAAGTCGTCGCCCACCTTGTAGATGACCACGCCTTTGACGTGCACCGGGATGCCCTGCTTGGTGACGCAGCGCACCTCCAGCTCCGAGGCCCGGCTGTCCAGCGACAGGCGGCGCGCGGTCTGGAACCCGGGAAGGACGAGCGCGCCCTTCCCGGTCACGATCTTGAAGCCGAGCGAGTCGGCGGTCTCCTTGATCCGCCCGCGGGCGCCGAGACCGGAGATGATGATCGCTTCGTTGGGCTCAGCCACCCGCCAGATGAGCTTGAGCACCACGACGGCGACGAGGACGATGGCCGCGATGGCGGCCGCGAGCACGAGATCCATGGCGAACTCCTGAGAGGTCACAACGACGGATATTCAATGCCGACCAGACTTCCCGGCTCACCAACTCCGAAGAGTACGCCGATTTAGCTTGATATCAAGACTTCTCTTGTACCGAGCCGTTCTGGCTGAGCAGGGTCCTGGCGAGGTTCACCCCGGTGCCCCCCAGGGTCAGCGCCTTGGCCAGCAGTTCCTCGATGCCCTGGGCGCCGTTGAGCACGATCATGTGGTCGATGTTGCTGAACGCCTTGGCTCCGGCGCCGACGATCTCCGGCCAGTTCTCGGCGAGCTGCTGGGCGATGACCGCCTCCTGGTTCTCGGCCAGCGCCTCGGACCGCGCCCTGATGGCGGTGGCCTCGGCCAGACCCTTGGCCTGCGCCGCCTCGGCCTCCGCCAGGCCCAGCGCCTTGGCCGCCTCAGCCGCCGCCAGGCCCTTGGCCTTGGCCGCGTCCGCCTCGGCGATGCCGCTGACGCGGGTGGCCAGACCGGCCGCCTCGCCGCGCAGCCGTACTGACTCGGCCTCCGCCGCGGCTGCCTGCTTGACCTGGGAGGCCTGGGCGACGGCGCGCAGCTCGGTCTCCCGCGCCTCGGCCTCGGCCTGGGCGATCCTGGCGTCGCGCTCGGCCTGCGAGAGCGTGACGGTCTCGTACGCCTTGGCGTCGGCGGGCTTGCGCACCTGCGACTGCAGCCGCTGCTCGGCGAGCTGCGCCTCCAGCTCGGCCGCCCTCGTCTCCTGGACGACGACCTCCTGGCGCGCGGTCGCCTCGGACAGCGGGCCCGACTGGCGGCTGGTGGCCTGGGCGCGGTCGATCTCGGCCTGGTAGGAGGCCTGCTTGATCTGCGCGTCGCGCCATGCCGCCGACTTGTTGGCGGCCGCGACCTGCTCGGCCTCGGTGGCCTCCTGGTCGCGCTGCGCCTCGGCGATGCGGGCGGCGGCCGAGACTGCCGCGGCGTGCGGCTTGCCGAGGTTGGTGATGTAGCCGGTCTCGTCCTCGATCTCCTGGATCTGCAGCGAGTCGACGACCAGGCCCAGCTTGCTCATCTCGTCGGCGGCCGACGCCCTGGTCTCGCCGGTCAGGCGCTCGCGGTTGAGAATGAGGTCCTCGACGGTCAGGTTGCCGATGATCGAGCGCAGGTGGCCGGTGAACAGCTCGTGGATGGCGCCGTTCATGAACTCCTGCTGGTCGAGGAAGCGCCTGGCCGCGTTGGCGACGGAGACGAAGTCGTCGCCGATCTTGTAGATCACCACCCCGCGGATGTTGACCGGGATGCCCTGCTTGGTGACGCAGGAGACCTGGAGGTTGGCGGCGCGGCTGTCGAGCCTCAGCCTCCTGGCGTTCTGGAAGCCGGGCAGCACCGCCGTACCCTTGCCTGTGATGATCTTGAAGCCGAGGCTGTCCGCCCCCCGGGCGCCCAGGCCCGAGATGATCAGTGCCTCGTTCGGCTCGGCGACGCGCCAGACAGCCTTGAAGAGCAGGATGAGGATGACGAGGGCGGCGAGGATGCCGCCGCCCGTGATGAGAAGTTCGGGGGACATCGCCGACCTCCGCTAGATCATTGCGCGGGCCACATAGATCGTTCTGGGCGGAAAGTACTCCACCACGACCACGATCGTGCCGACGGAAATCTCCTCGTCCGGAAGCGTCGCATGCGCGTAGAAGGCCTCGGCTCCCCCGCGGACCGGGACCATCACCTCACCTACCAGGCCAGGTCCGATCTTCCCCGTGACCCTGCCCTGCTTGCCGACCAATTGTTCACCCCGTCGTCGATCGCGACGCTACTCCTACTTCACCACTTGCGACAGTCTTGCGTAGGCTTGTCGGGTTTGCTCGCCTAGGTTCACTACTTTTCCGATAACGACCAGACTCATCAGAACGTTCCGGTATCTGACGGCTGATGAACCGATCTGTACGCCGTTGGCGGTCGTCTGAAAAGCCTGTGACGCATCACCCAGGTGGGGCAGTTTGATGCGCTTGGTGGTGTACGTCACGGACGTTCCATTGACCGTGGCCCGATAGGACGAGCAGGCCGGGTCGAGCGGCTGCGGCAGGTTCGCCATCCCGTCCGGCAGGATGACGAGCGCCTGGGTGACGGACCCCTTGGCCGAGGCGTACGAGACGACCGCGGTCGGCGCGTCCTTGGCCCTGGTGGCGTCGAGCTGGCCGGCGGTCGCGCACTGCGGCTTGTCGAAGGTGGCCTCCCGCATCGCGGCCAGCCCGGTCTTCGTGGCCTTGAGCGAGCCGAACGCGCCGCTCTCCGGGCCGTAGACGACCCGCATGCCCTTCGGCGCCGCGATCAGCGCCTCGCCCAGCCTGCGCGCCTCTCCTGCCCGGCTCGGAGAAGGCGTGGGAGCGGGAGCGGCGGCCTGCCCGGCCGAACACCCCGAAAGCGCCACGATGCCGATACTTATTACCGAAATAGCCTTTTTCATCTTTTCCCCATTTGACGGCGGAACCATTTCCGAAAACGCTAGGGGAACTTTCCTATTCGCGTAAATGTTTCTCGTCATACTGCGCGCCCCGAGGTCGCATTTCCGCCTCCTTGTGATGATCGCGCCATGGAGATCAACCCGCGTCGGGCACGCGAACTCGGCATGGGCCGCCCCATTACGCGCCGCGACTTCTTCGACGGCGTCGCCATGGCCGCCGGAGCGGCGGCGCTGGGCGCCGCGGCGGGCTGCGGTCCGGGCTTCAACAACTCCGAGACCGGCGTAATCGGCACGCCGGGCCTCGAGGTGCCGACCGACGTGACGTTCCCGCCGACGCTGCACGGGCTCCAGGGCAACACCGCGTCCGCGCTGAGCGTGCCGCACGCGCTGCGCGACGACCGCTTCTGGCAGTACGTGGGCTCGCCCCAGTCGACCGGAGAGAACTACGACCTCGTCGTGGTCGGCGGCGGCATCAGCGGCGTCTCGGCCGCCTTCGAGTGGCTGCGGCTCAACCCGAGCGCGCGCATCCTCATCCTGGACAACCACGACGAGATCGGCGGCCACGCGCGGCGCAACGAGTTCACCCCGCGCGGGCGCAGCGGACCGCTGATCGGCTACGGCGGCTCGCAGTCCATCGAGGCGCCGTCGGTGTGGACGCCCGAGGGCAAGAACCTGCTCAAGCAGCTCGGCGTCGAGGTGCAGAAGTTCGAGAAGTACTTCGACCAGAAGCTCTACGACAAGCACAAGATGTTCGACAGCGTGATGTGCGACCGCGAGACGTTCTCCACGGAGAAGCTGATCCGCTACACGCCGGGCATCAAAGCAGAGGAGTGGGTGAACCAGCTGCCCATCGCCCCTGAGGCGCGCAAGGACCTGCTGATGCTCTACACCAACCCGCCGGACTGGTTCCCCGGGCTGACGCAGGAGCAGAAGGAGGACAAGCTCGCCGCCCTGACCTACTCGGGCTTCCTCAGGAACGTCTGCAAGGTCCACCCGGACGTCGAGCGGTTCTGCAGGACCATGTCGAGCGACGAGTGGGCCTACGGCACCGACGCCTTCGGCGCGATCGACGCCTGGGGCAGCGCCGACGGCTGGGACTACCCGGGCTTCCAGGGGCTCAAGCTCAACGGCGACAAGGCGTCGAAGTACAACTCGCCCAGCATGAAGAAGGAGTGGGACGCCGACGACGCGTACATCTACCACTTCCCCGAGGGCAACCAGGCGCTGGTGCGGATGATGGTCGGCCGGATGATCCCCGGCTTCTCCAGCTCCACCGACATGGACGGCATCACCACGGCCAGCTTCGACTACAGCAAGCTGGACCGCGGCTCCAACCGGGTGCGCTTCCGCCTGTCCAGCCCCGTGGTGTCGGTCGAGAACGACGGCAGCCCGGACACCGCGAGCACGGCGACAGTCGGCTACTTCGACGGCCACCAGATCAGGACCGTGCGCGCCGGCGCCGTGATCATGGCTTGCTGGAACATGGTGATCCCCTACCTGGTCCCGGCGCTCCCGCCGGAGCAGAAGACCGCGATGCACCAGGCGGTCAAGATGCCGCTGTTGTACGCCATGGTCCAGCTACGCAACTGGGAGGCCTGGCAGAAGATGGGCATCAACCACACCAGGTGGACCGGCGCCTACTGGTGCGTGTCCGAGCTCGACTACCCGGTCAGCATGCCGGGCTACGAGTGCCCCAAGGACCCGAGCCAGCCGATCAACGTGCACATGATCGCCACCCCGTGCCAGCCCGGCATGTCCCCGTCGGAGGGCGCGGTCGCCGGGCGGCACGTGCTGCTCAAGACGGACTACTCCTACATGGAGTACACGATCCGCGACCAGCTCACCCGGTTGCTCGGGCCGGGCGGGTTCGACCCGGGCAAGGACATCGAGGCGATCACGGTGAACCGGTGGGGACACGGGTACGCGCCCGAGTACTGCCGCCCGTGGAACCTCTTCTACCCGGACGGGCCCACGCCCGCCGACGCGGCGCGCAAGCAGTTCGGCCGCATCGCGATCGCCAACTCGGACTCCATCCCGGCGGCTTACGCGGACGCCGCCATCACCGCCGCCTACCGCGCCGTCGGGGAGCTGTCGAAGTGAAGACCTGGCTGAAGATCTTCCTCATCGGGCTGGCGCTGTGGGCGGCGACCGTCGCCGTCACGGCCTGGACGGAGAACACCAACCTCGTACCGACCGTGGTGCTGCTCGGCAGCTTCCTGGTCCCCGTGACGTTCGTCGTCTGGGCGTACGGCAGGCACAGGTCGCAGGAGGTCACCGTCGAGCTGCTGTTCACCGCGTTCGTGGTGGGCGGCGTGCTGGGCGTGCTCGGCGCCTCGATCCTGGAGAGCTGGCTGCTCAAGCCGTCCCTCTGGACGTATGTCGGCGTGGGCCTCATCGAGGAGGGCGTCAAGCTCCTGGCGCTCATGTTCGTCACCAGGCACCTGACCAAGCGCACCACGAGGGACGGCCTCGTGCTCGGCGCGACCGTCGGCTTCGGCTTCGCCGCCTTCGAGAGCGCGGGCTACGCCTTCAACGCCCTGTTCACCAGGGAAGGGCTGTCGCTGTCGCAGGCCGTCGAGACCGAGGTGCTGCGCGGGCTGCTGGCGCCGCTGGGCCACGGCCTGTGGACGGCGATCATCGGCGGCGTGCTGTTCGCCGGTGGCGGCATCACGGTCCGGCTGGTGCTCACCTACCTGGGCGTCTCGATGCTGCACGCGCTCTGGGACTCCATGCGCGGCCTCGCGATCGCCCTCACGCTGCTGTTCACCGGCAAGTCGTGGCAGTTCGACGCCCTGCGCATCGGCCAGGTGCCACAGGCGACGAACGGCCAGGTCAACCTCTATACCGCGCTCGACTGGATCGGCCTGGTGGTGATCTCGGTCATCGCCCTGATGTGGTTGCGCTCCATCGACCGCTCAGCACGGCACGGGGTTCCACGGCCCACCTGAAGACGGCGCGGACCGGCGGCGTGCAGAGCAACGTCGCCACCACGACGCCGAGCACGACAGAGAGCGGCACGCCCAGCTCGAACCGCTCCGCTACCTTCACCACGAAGCCGTGCAGCAGGTAGGCGTACATGGTCGCGGCGCCCAGCCCGCTGAACCACGTCCTGCGGGCGGGCGTCACGGCCAGGAACGCCGCCACCAGCACCGCCCCGACCACCAGCAGCGCCAGCCTGACGAGGCTCCCGGCGAGGTCGTCCACCCCGATGGCCGCGTTGGACTGGCGCCACCTGATCCACTCCGTGGGCACCATCGTGTGCACCCGGAGCGCGACGACCGCCCCCACCGCGAGCACGACCGCACCGGCGATCCTCCACCTGCGCAGGCGCTCCAGGTGCTCGGGCCGGAGCACCAGCCCGGCCACGAAGAACGGCAGCAGCCCCAGCGTGCGGTTCATGGACAGCTCGTCGGGCAGCGCGACCGTCCCCGCGGCCAGCGACACGACGACGGCGATCGCCAGCGGCCGGCGCACCTTCGTCCACAGGGGTGTGGACAACCGCCACAGCAGCAGCGACATCAGGAACCAGGTCAGATAGTACGGATCCAGGAGAGACAGCTCGAACTTCCCGTACAGCAACAAGCGCGGCAGCGAGTAGGCCACCTCGAAGATCACGTACGGCACGCCGAGCGCCACGAGCAACTTCCCCGCGTCGGGCCGCGCCCCCGACAGGTAGCCGCTGAGCACGATGAACAGCGGCATGTGGAAGAGGTAGACGTAGAAGTAGAGCGCGTGCGCCACCGGGTCGTCGCGCAGGTCCTCCACCAGGTGCCCGCACACGACGAGCACGATGGCCAGATACTTCGCGTTGTCGAAGTACGGGTCTCTCACAGCCCACGCACCCTAGCCGGACGGCGTGGAACGGCTGACTAACCTTGGGTGACCTCCCGGTGAAACCGTGCCCTGGCCGCGTCGAGCGCCCTGATCCGCACGTCGGGATGCGGGTCCAGGCACAGCTGCTCGATGAGCTGTCCGGCGATGACGAGCCGGCTGCGGATGAGCAGGTCGGCCAGTCCGGCCCGCACGCCGGGGTTCGGGTCGGCGGCCGCCGCCACGATCGCCTCGGTCTCCTGCCCTGCCCTGATGAGCGCGGCCAGCGCCGCCCACCGCACGTGCGGCGCCGGGTCGCGCAGCGCCTCCAGGCAGCGCCGCTGCCAGCTCGGCGCCTCGATGGCGGCCAGCGTCCTGACCGCGTCCATGCGTAACTGCTCGCGCGCGTGCCCGAGCAGCGGGCCGACCTCGCTGGCCGCCAGGTCGCGGATGTCCTGGTTCTTCGCCGACAGCCGCCCGAGCGACGCGCGCGCGGCCGCGGCCGCCCACCTGCCGTCCCAGGTGCCCTTGCCCAGCGCGGCGACCAGGGCGCGCACGACCTCGTGGTCGGGGTGGCGCAGCTCGCCCAGCGCCTCGGCGGCGTCGCGGGACAGCCGCAGCTCGCGGAGGAAGTCGAGCAGCCGGTCGCGCACGGCGTCCGGGTCTGTCCTGCCGATGGCCCTGATCACCCGGCCGACGAGCCACTGCTCGTCGTGGTCGAGCAGCTGCGCCAGCCGTACGGCGGTCACGGCTCCCGGGCCGCCGACGCGCTCCATGGCGCGGACCGCGTCCCAGCGGATCATCACGTCCTCGGCCATCAGCTCGAGGTCGAGCACCCGCAGGAGCCTGGCCCGCCAGCGGGCGGCCACCTCGGGCTGGTGGCGCAGGCGCGGCCAGAGCGTGCCGAGCCCTCTGACGGCCTCGCGCCACTCGAAACGGGTGGCCGGTCCGCGTTCGAGCACGCGGACGTAGTGCGCTATCTGCGGCTCGCTCACCGAACGGTCGCGATGGGGGTGCTTCGACCGGGAATTCATCTCGCGACTTGCCCCACTAATCACGGTAATCGTCGGGGTTCTCCCCTGCGCCGGAACCTACATCGGTGCTAGTCTCCTGTGCGATCTTACGGAGGTTCATTCACACAAAAGTGGAAATGCGCCTCGCACTCCGAGGTTGGGACATGGGCTCGAGAAACCGGTCGATTCGGTTCAAGATCTTTTTGTTGCTGCTTCTACCTCTACTGTCCCTGAGCGCGCTGTGGGGCTTCGTCCTCAACCTCACCGTGGGCGACGGCCGGGCCCTGTCCCAGGCCAACACCCTGTACGAGACCATCGGCGTCACCTCCACGGACTTGGGAACGCAGCTGCAGGCGGAGCGTGCCCGCTCGGCGATGGCCGTGACCACCCGTAAGCTCACCGAGGACCTGGGCGAGCAGCGCGCCCGCACCGACCGCTCGGTCACCGCCTTCCACAAGGCCGTCACGAAGGCGGGCGACGCGGTCGGCACCGACCTGCGCGGCTCGCTCGACGCGCTCGGAGCCGAGCTCGGCAGGCTCAGCGGCATCCGCGCCGACATCGACGGCGGGCAGAGCTCGCGGCTCGGCGCGATCAACGAGTACAACCGGGTGCTCGACTCGCTGCTGCACCTGTACGACCACCTCTCGACCGTGCCCGACCTGCCGATCTTCCAGCAGGCCTCGGCGCTGCAGACGATGGGCAGCGCCCGCGAGATCATCGCCAGGGAGAACGCGCTCGTCAGCGCCGCCCTGGTCGACCGCACCATGACGGACGCCGAGGTCGCCGCGTTCGCCGAGTACGTCTCAGCCCGGGTGTTCCTTCACGCGCGGGCCAGGTCGGCGCTCGACGCCACGTTGCGCGTGCCGTACGACAAGCTCTTCGGCGGGCCGGAGTTCGCCTCCTACGCCCTCGCCGAGGGGCGCATCGTCGCCACCGGGGCGCCGCCGGACGACGGGCGCCGGTGGACGGAGACCCTCGCCGAGGTCAGCACCGAGCTCGACCGCATCGGCGTCGCCTCCAACGAGATCCTGGCCGCGCGCTCCGCCGACGTCGCGAGCAGCGTGCACACCAGGATCGCCATCGCGGGCGGCGTCGGCCTGCTCGCCGTCGTCGCCTCGATCATCATCTCCGTCCGCTTCGGCAGGCGGCTGTCCGGCGAGCTCGCCGGGCTGCGCTCGGCCGCCCTCGACCTGGCTCAGGCGCGGCTGCCCAGCATCGTCGAGCGCCTGCGGGCCGGCGAGGAGGTCGACGTCAGGGCAGAGGCGCCGCCGATCAACGTCAGCGGCTCCACCGAGATCGTCGACGTGGCCCGGTCCTTCGGCACCGTGCAGCGCACCGCCGTCCAGGCTGCCGTCGGCCAGGCGAACCTGCGGCGCGGCGTCGCCCAGGTCTTCCTCAACCTCGCCCGGCGCAAGCAGGGACTGCTGCACCGCCAGCTCACGCTGCTCGACGGCATGCAGCGCCGTACCCACGACCCGGACAGCCTGGAAGAGCTCTTCCGCCTCGACCACCTGACCACCCGCATGCGCAGGCACGCGGAAGGCCTGATCATCCTGTCCGGCGCCGCGCCTGGGCGCGTGTGGCGCAGGCCCGTCTCCGCGCTCGACATCGTCAGGGCGGCGATCGCCGAGGTCGAGGACTACACCAGGGTCAGCGTCGACACGATGCCGCCGGGAGCCGTCGACGGCACGGCTGCCGCCGACCTCACCCACCTGCTCGCCGAACTGGTCGAGAACGCCACCATCTACTCCCCTCCCGACACCGCCATCGAGGTGCGCGGCGACACGGTCAGCAACGGCTACGCCATCGAGATCGAGGATCGCGGGCTCGGGCTGACCACGGACGAGTACGCCGCCTACAACAAGCTGCTGACCGACCCGCCCGAGTTCGACCTCGCCGACAGCGACAGGCTCGGCCTGTTCGTCGTCGCCAGGCTCGCAGAACGGCACGGTATCCAGGTGATGATGCGCGCCTCCCCCTTCGGCGGCACGCTGGCCATCGTGCTCATCCCGCGCAAGCTGCTCGCCGAGGCGGAACAGCCACCGCCGCA
Organism: Nonomuraea sp. NPDC050556; assembly: GCF_044457355.1. Taxonomy (NCBI): domain Bacteria; kingdom Bacillati; phylum Actinomycetota; class Actinomycetes; order Streptosporangiales; family Streptosporangiaceae; genus Nonomuraea; species Nonomuraea sp. NPDC050556. Next base: position 403,130 of record NZ_JBITGU010000005.1, read on the forward strand.
GCCGCGCCCGCTCGCCGTGGTGAACGGCGAGTTCCACGCCGGCCTCCCCAGGCGGGTACGGCAGGCCAACCTCGCCCCACAGCTCAAGGCACCGGAGCCGGAGCCACCGGTCAGTGAAGAACGCTCGCCGGAAGAGGCGCGCGACCTGTTCTCCGCCTTCCAGCGGGGCACGCGGCGCGCCAGAGAAGAATCCAACGACGAGGGGGAAGCATGAGCACGCCCATGACCAACACAGGTGAGCTGAACTGGCTGCTGGACGACTTGACCACAAGGGTCGGAGCCGTACGGCAGGCGGTCATCCTGTCGACGGACGGCCTCGTGGTCGGCTTCTCCAAGGGCCTGCACCGTGACGACGCCGAGCACCTGTCGGCCGTCGCGGCGGGCTTCCAGAGCCTGGCGCGAGGCGCTGGACGCCATTTCGGCGGCGGTGACGTGCGGCAGACCATCGTCGAGATGGAGTCGGCCTTCATGTTCGTCACCGCCGCCGGGCAGGGCACCTGCCTCGCCGTACTGGCCGACTCCGACGCCGACGTCGGCCACATCGCCTACGAGATGGCGATGCTGGTGAAGCGGGTGGGCCAGCACATCACGACCAGTCCACGTACGGCCGCGTCATGACGGAACCACGGTGGATGGACGAGGACGCGGGGCCGATCGTGCGGCCCTACGCGCTCATCAACGGGCGCACCAGGTCGTCGGGCGAAGGCCTCGACCTCATCGCCACCGTGACGGCGACCGGCGTGCCGGTCGCCGGCCTCGGGCCCGAGCAGGAGCACATCCTGCGCGTGGCCCGCTCCCCCATTTCCGTCGCCGACGTGGCCGTCGAACTCGACCTCGCGGTCGGGGTCGTCCGCGTCCTCATCGGCGACCTGCGTGACCAAGGACTCCTCTCGGTGTCGTCGCCCTCCTCCGCGGCACCGCGGCCGAGTGAGCGCATTCTCAAGGAAGTGATCAATGGACTCCGTGCTCTCTGAGGACCCCGTCGCGCTGAAGATCCTCGTCGCCGGTGGGTTCGGGGTGGGCAAGACCACCCTCGTCGGCGCGATCAGCGAGACCAAGCCGCTCAAGACGGAGGAGGTCCTCTCCGACCGCGGTGTGGGCATCGACGACCTCGACGGCGTAGAAACCAAGACCACCACGACGGTGGCCATGGACTTCGGCCGCATCACGATCCGCGAGGGTCTGGTCGTCTACCTGTTCGGCACGCCGGGGCAGGAGCGCTTCTGGTTCATGTGGGACGAGCTGTCGTACGGCGCGCTGGGCGCCGTAGTGATCGCCGACACCCGGCGGCTCACCGACTGCTTCCCCTCGATCGACTACTTCGAGCAGCGCGGCACCCCGTTCGTGGTGGCGGTCAACTGCTTCGACGGTGCGGCCAAGCACAGCATCGACGACGTCCGCATCGCCCTCGACCTCGACCCCGAGGTGCCGGTGCTGCTGACCGACGTGCGCAGGCGAGCCTCGGCCAAGGAAGTGATGATCACCCTGGTCGAGCACTCGCTCAGGACGCTGACTAAGTAGATGGCGACGCTGCGCGCCGCAGCTGGGTCGCTCTGAGCCCAGCTAAAGCGCCCTGAGCCCGCTGATCACCTCGCGGAGGAGGCTCTCCGTCGGGGTGACCGCCGACGCCTGCGGCGGGCGCACCTGCAGCAGGCCGTAGTCGCGCAGGTCGCCCACGAGGACCCGCACGACCCCCACCGGCAGGCCGAGGACGGAGGCGAGCTCGGCCACCGGCTTGCTCTGGTTACGCGGGAGGTGCCCCATCAGCCTGCGGTGCTGGCTGCCCAGGTCGGCCTGCGACGGCGGCTGCACGCCCGTCGCGGCCACCACGGCCAGCAGGTCGATCGCGGTGGACGCGGTCCTGGTCCGCCCGCGCGTCATCGCGTAGGGCCGCACGACCGGCCCCGCCTCCTCGTCCACCCACTCGGTCTCGCCGCTCACGAGTCGGAACCCCCATCATGGTCGCTGTCCTGCCGTCCACGCTGCCAGCCGGACTGCAGCGAGGACAGCAGCGCCCTCGCCTCCTCCGGTGACCGCTCCTCCGCCTGAGGGACGGCTTCTTGCGGCTGCTTGAGTCGTTGGGGCAGGTTCGCCTGCCGTACGCGCCTGGGGAGCTCCCGTTCGGGCGTGGGAGCGGCCTCCAGCGGTCTGGGCGCGGCGTTCTCCACCGGCTTCGCCGTGCGGGTCCTGCGCGGCAGGCCGCCGTTCTGGTCCGGCTGCCTGGTGGGCATCACGGTGACCGAGACCAGCTCGCGCTCCGGCGGCGCGGTCGGGGCCACGTCGATCAGTGCGGACGGCACGAGCACGATGGCCGTGGTGCCGCCGTAGGGCGAGGGCTTGAGCGTGACCGTCACGTGGTGCTTGGCGGCCAGCATGCCGACCACGGCGAAGCCCAGCCGCTCGGTGTGGGCCAGGTCGAAGACCTGCTGCCCGGCCAGGCGCTCGTTGATCGCCTGGCGGGCCTCGGCGGTCAGGCCCAGGCCGCGGTCCTCGATCTCGACCGCGAAGCCCCTGCCGACGAGCTCGCCGCGCACCGACACCTCGTTGCCCGGCGAGGAGAACGTGGTGGCGTTCTCGATCAGCTCGGCGAACAGGTGCATGAGGTCGGCCACGGCCGCGCCGGACACGCCGCACTCGGGCATCGGGTAGACCCTGACCCTGGTGTACTCCTCGACCTGGGCGGCGGCCCCGCTCAGCACGTCCTCGAACGGGATCGTGCCGCGCCACCTGCGGCCCGCCGTACCTCCGGACAGGAGGACCAGGCCCTCCGCGTGGCGGCGCATGCGGGTGGTGAGGTGGTCGAGCCTGAACAGGCGCTCCAGCGCCTCCGGGTCCTCGGTGTCGCGCTGCATGTCGTCCAGCAGCTTGAGCTGGCGCTGCACCAGGCCCTGGCTGCGCCTGGCCAGGTTGCGCAGCGCCTCGGCGATGCTCTCGCGCAGCCTGGCCTGCTCGACGGCCGCGTCCACGGCGGTGCGCTGGACGGTGTCGAAGGCGTTGGCGAGGTCGGTGACCTCGCTCGTGGACCCGTCGGCCACCGCGATCGGGGGCGCCTCCCTGTCGATGTCGACCTGCTCGCCCTTGCGCAGCCGGTCGACGACGCGCGGCAGCCGCACCTCGGCCAGGTCCAGAGCGGTACGGCGGAGCCCGGCCAGCTCGCGGGTGATCACCCGGCCGACGCGGATGGAGACGAAGATGGAGAAGATGACCGCGATGAGCCCGAGGACGCCGGCGATGCCCGCCCGCGCGATGATCGCGATGCCGGCCGGCTTCATCCTGCCGAGCAGCTTGTCGCCCGTGCTCCACACGCCTTCGGCGTACTGCTTGAGCACCGGGTCAGCGGTGCCGCGCCACAGCTCGATCGGGGTCCTGGTGCCGGCGACGTAGCCGTTGAGGTAGGTCTCCATCGTCGTGTACTGCGAGGACGTGGTCGCCTTCACGAACGGCGCGCGCAGCTCATCGTCGAGGTCGCCCAGCGCCTTGGGCAGCAGGAACGTCCTGGCGCCGTCGATCCTGGCCAGCAGCCTGGTGTCCTCGTCGCCGAGCTTGCCGTTGGCCGCCACGACGAGCGCGTGTTCGCGGCTGAGCAGCTCGCGCACCTGGTCGGCGGCGATGAGGCCGGTGGCCTGGCGGTAGAGGTCGACGTCCGTGCTGAGCGCGAAGGTGGCGTAGAGGCGGTGGACGGCGTCGGAGACCGTGGCGTACTCGCTGACGAGCTTGCCCGGGGTCATCCCGCCGTCGTCGACCTGCCGCCTGATCACCGCGAGCCGGTCGATCGCCGTGAACAGCGCGGTGAGCTGGGTCTTCATCTCAGGACTCAGCTCGGACTGGACGCCGTCGGCGTTCGCCTGCTCGGTGAGCGTCTTCCTGATCTTGTCGGTGCCCGCCCTGGCCTGGGCGACGGCGGCCGGGTCCTTGGGGACGCCGGCCATCCGCTCGGCCGAGGCCAGGCGCTCCGTCTGTAACTGACCGACGAGCGCGTCGGTGTTGTTGATCACGCTGGTCCAGATGGTCTGGATCCTCAGCAGGCCGAACGCCTCGCCAGAGGTCGTTCCAGCGGCGAATCCCCACAGAGCGACCAGGGAGATCAACGGGATGACGAGCAGCGCCGAGATCTTGAATCTGATGGATCTGCCCGATGCCATGACACCCGCTCCCGGATAGAAGATCGCGGGAGAGGATAGCACTGATACGCCAGAGATTGTGATCTATTCGTGAGAAATGCGGGGATATCTCATGAAGTGGAGGCTGATGCTCTGCTGCCAGGTCAGCTGCACCAGCCGTACGGCCAGCGCCCCGAGCAGCGCCACCTCGGCGCCCAGCAGGACCCGCTCCACCAGCCCGATCATCACCCGGTCGCCGGGCATGGCCACGTAGGTGATCGCCAGCAGCCCGAACCCGCCCGCCAGCGCCAGCCACTCCACCGGCCTCGCGACGGCCTTCCAGCGGGCGTCCGCGTTGAACCGGGGCACCAGCATCGCGCCGGCCAGCGGGAGGCTGACGAAGGCGGCGACGGAGACGTAGCGGTGGATCTGCGCGGTCAGGTCGAGGTCGAAGCCGATGGGCGTCGTGGGGACCAGTGCGGCGACGATGAGCGCCACGCTCCAGACCATGAGCAGCTTCTCCGGCGCGCCCTTGATCGGCGCGCCCGCGTTGCGCAACCCCTGCAGCAGCGCCAGCAACCCGAGGCCGAGCACCGCCATCGCCACCTCGGTGATGCCACCCCGGTCGGACACGGCGTATTCGCTGATGGTGATGTTCATGGGGTCGAGGTAGGAGTCGGGGCCGAACTGGCCGACAACCACCGCGATCACCGAGAAGACGATCGCCCCGAGGGCGATCAGCGGATACGTGCGCCTGACCTGCTTCATACCTCTACCCTCCCGCTGGAGGGCGTTCGAAACATCAGGCGGAACCCTGAGTCAACCCCGGAAGACCCTGCGGAAAGCACTCAGGGCCGGCTCCCCGACCACGGCGAAGACCACCCGCTCGAACGGCGCGCCCTCCAGCCGCGCGCGGAAGGCCTCGGCGATCACAGCGGGATCGTTCCCCGCCCCGCCGCACCCCCAGGCGCCCAGCACGAGCGTGCGGTGGCGGTACTCCTGGGCGACCGCCAGGAGGTGCCAGATCCGCTCGACGAGCGTCTCGTGCAGGTTCTCTTTGCGCGGTGGCCCGGCCCCAGGCGCGACCGCCGAGAGCACGGACACGGTGTACGGCTCGGCCAGCAGGGCGCCGTCGTCGTCCCTGAAGACGCGCACCACCGGCGAGTAGGCGACGTGATGGCGGTAGAGCGGGGCCACCTTCGCGTCCTGGACGGCGTAGAAGGCGCTCGCGGCGCGCAGCGACAGGTGCAACGTGGTCGCACGGACGAGGCTCGTCTCCTGCGCGTGCTCACCCCCGGTGAACCCGTTTCCGAGCGGTCCTGGCGCGGCGAAGTTGAGCACGAGCACCCCATCGCCCAGCCTGGCCGCCGCCTGGAGTGTGGTCTCCTCGACCACCTCGACGCGCGTGACGGCCTTTGTACGCCTCCAGCTCTTGCGCACTGTGCCTTCCTCGCGGACCACTACCTGGTCGGTCTTCTCGCCGAGCTCGACCTGCTCCCCGTCACCGTTGACGTACCACCCGCGCTCGATGATCTCCATCGTCTCCGCGGTCAACCGGGCCGCCCGCATCTCGGCGGGGGTGGGCGGCGTGCGCAGGGTCGCCATCGCCGCTTCCGGATTCATCTTGAGGTCCTGGCGGTCGTACCAGTGGCGCAGCTCGGGCTGGGTCAGGTTGCGGACCTCCAGGTGACCCCTGAACTTGACGATCATCAGCGAGCCGACCTGGACGACGGCTTGACTGCCTCCGCGCAGGAGCTTCACCAGGCTGGTCGCCGCCACCTCCTGCCACTGGGTCAGCCCGTTCGCGGTTCCCTCCAGGGCGGCGCGGAGCAGGGCGGACTGCTCGGTCGCGCTCGCCGAATCGGGCAGCGACCCGCTCCGCCTGCGCGCGCCGAGCTCCCTGCCGTAGCGCAGGCCGAGCCGCGAGCTGTAGACGATCTCCAGCTCGAAGGCGGGGATGAGGTGCTCCAGGGCGGTGAGTACCGCCCTGACGAGATCCCGGTCGGGCACGTAGATCCAGATGGGGAAGCCGATGACGGCTGCCTCCTCGTCGAGCAGGGCATCGGCGGATCGCTCCCAGTTGACCCAGCGCCTGTCCGCGCGCACCTCGTCGGCGGAGCCGTACATCGGGAAGACCCTGCTCAGCCCGGTGATGCGGAACTGCTTCATCACCCGCTCCGAGGGCCGGATCAGCGCGACTTCCGAGCCGCGCGCCCAGGCCCGCTTCAGGCCGCCGACGAGCACGCCCATGCCCGTCGAGTCGAGGTATTCGACCCGGGTCATGTCGATGACGCAGATCTTGGGCGCTGCCTTGTTGAACAGTGTGATCAGCACCTCACGCAGCTTGGGCGCCGTGTAGACGTCGATCTCGCCCACCGGGGTGACAAAGGCCAGCCGTCCCTCGATGCGGACGTCGACTGCCAGATCCACGCCATCTCCCGCCCACGCGCTCTTGACCATCGTAAGCTCAGGACGTGGACAGACGCCTGCCTTCCCGGCGGTCCGACCTACGGCTCGTCCCCATCTCGCTTGCCCTCACGGTGACCTTCACGCTGGCCGCACTCACCCTGGCGGCCGTGGTCGTCGGCGGCCTCTGGCTGACCGGCGTCGCTGGCCGGGGGGCTGCTGTCGTTCAAGGGCGTGCAGTTCTTCGGCACGGCGACGGGGTTCGCCGACGCCTCCTTCGGCGGGGCGGACGTGCGCTTCGACCACTGCAGGTTCGCCGCCGGGGCGATCCAGTTCGAGCGCGCCGGGTTCAGCGGGGGGCGGGTCTGCTTCGACAGCGCGAGGGTGGCAGGGGCGGAGGTCTCCTTCGCTCACGCCGCGTTCACCGGTAGCGAGATCTCCTTCCGGCAGGCGTGTTTCCCGTCAGGGTCGTCCTCGTTCGCCGACGCGCGGTTCTCGGCAGGTTCTGTGTCGTTCGCCGGCGCCGAGTTCACCGGGGGCGACCTGCTGTTCGAGGGGGCGTGTTTCGAGGGGGCGAGCGTCGGGTTCCGCGGGGCGTGGCTGTCCGGGGGGCGGCTGTCGTTCGACGGGGCCGAGGTGAGCGGCGGGTCGCTGGATCTCCGCTCCGTGACGTTCAACGGAGGTGTGGCCGACTTCAGCGGGGTGCTGGAGTGGACGCCTGGGGCCCTGCTCGCGCCGTGGGAGAGCCCAGGGCTGGTCCCCCCGGCGGTGCCCGGCGACAGCCACCGGGCACCTCCCTTGGTCGCGGACTAAGGGCTGCTACAGGCCGGAAGGGTCGCGGCCCACGCTGATCTCCTCGGCGATGCGGAGGATCTCGGACTCGGCCACCCCTGGGGCCTTGGGCACATATCTGAGCAGCGCGTCGACCACCACCGGCACGGGCTGGCCCGCGTATCGTGCGGCAACACCGTGAACCGCCCTGAACAGCGCAGTATCGAGATCCGTCATCTTCCCCGTCTCCTCATTCGGCTTCCCGGGGTCACGCTACGACGAGCCGCCGACAGTTTTCGCGCTACGACTCCAGCGTGTTCCGCACCGCCGTACAGATCTCGTCAAGGCTGCGCACCTGAGCGGGGGTGAGCGCGTCGAAGAGGCTGCGCCGTACCTCCTCGACGTGGCCGGGCGCGGCGGCCTCCAGGGCGGCGAAACCCTCGTCGGTGAGGTGGGCCACGAATCCCCTGCGGTCGCTGGAGCAGGGGGCGCGCTCGACCCAGCCGCGCTCCTCCAGGCGGTTGACCGCGTGCGAGAGGCGGCTCTGCGAGCACTGGGCGCGTACGGCCAGGTCGCTCATGCGCATGGAGCGCCCCGGGGTCTCGGAGAGGGCCACGAGGATCATGTAGTAGGTGTGCGGCATCCCCGCCTCGCGCTGCAACTGCCGGTCGAGGGCCTCGTTCACCAGCTGCGTGGCCGCCAGGAAATTGCGCCACGCGCGTTGCTCGTCATCATCCAGCCACCGCGTCATGGAGGTATAGTACTTGAGAGTTCAAACACTTAGGGAGTGAATCATGCCGGTCCAGCGGCTCAACCACGCGGTCCTGTACGTCAGGAACGTCGAGCGCAGCGTCGCCTTCTACCGCGAGGCCCTCGGCTTCGAGGTCGTGATGGGCATGCAGGGCGCCGCGTTCCTCCAGGCGGAGGGGTCCAACAACGACCACGACCTGGGGCTGTTCCAGATCGGCGACCAGGCGGGCCCCACGACGGCCGGCCGTACCAGCGTCGGTCTCTACCACCTGGCCTGGGAGGTCGACACGCTCGACGAGCTGGAGCGCATCGCGCTCAAGCTGAGCGAGCTCGACGCCCTCGTCGGCGCCTCCGACCACGCCACCACCAAGGCCCTGTACGCCAAGGACCCCGACGGGCTCGAGTTCGAGGTCTCCTGGCTGGTGCCCGCCGCGCTGATCACCGACGACGTCCTGACCGCGCGCAAGGGCATCCAGCCGCTCGACCTGGCGGCCGAGAAGGCGCGGTACGGCGGGCAGACCAGGGGCGGCGTCGGCATCTCCGTGTCCTAGAGGGACAACACCGGGTGGAGCCGGGTCACGCTCCACATGCGCCGTTTGCGCGCCGCGATGGTCGAGCACACCAGCCCGAGCGCCAGGAACAGCACCAGCACCCCGGCCGCCTGGTAGACGGGCACGACGTACCCGCCGCTGATCAGCCTGCGCAGCGCCGAGACCACCCACGACATCGGCAGCCACTTCGAGATCGCCTGGAAGAACTCGGCGGACGTCTCCACCGGATACGTGCCTCCCGCCGAGGTGAGCTGCAGCATCAGCACCGCGAGCGCCACCACCTTGCCCACCGGCCCGAGCAGCGCGTTGGCCGCCTGCACCAGGGCCATGAACGCGGCTGAGGCGAGCGCGAGCAGCGCCAGCATGCCCGGCCAGTTCTGCACGTGCAGCCCGAGCCCCCACTTGAGCACGGCAGAGATCGCGCCCACCTGCAGCACGCCGAGCCCGGCCGCGGGCAGCCACCCGGCGAGCGCCGCCCGCCAGCTCGGCGTGGCGCTGGCGACGACGCGCGGGTTGAGCGGGCGCAGCAGCATGTAGGTGATCATCGCGCCGACCCACAGGCTGAGCGGCAGGAAGTAGGGCGCGAACCCGGTGCCGTAGTTGGGCACGGGGTCGTCGATCCTGGTGTTCACCCTGATCGGGTCGCTCATCATGTCGGCGCGCTCGGAGCGCTCCGTCGCGTCGTAGTCGGGGATCTGGTCCTGGCCGTCGCGCAACGCGTCGGCGAGCTTGTTCGCGCCCTTGTCGAGCTCCCCCAGCCCGCCCTGGAGCTGTACGGCGCCGCCGTACAGCTTGGCGAGTCCCGCGTCGAGCTCGCCCGCGCCGGCCGTCAGCTTGATGAGGCCCGCGTCGAGCTGGTCGGCGCCGGTGACCAGCTTGCCCACCCCGTTGTCGAGCTTGGTCACTCCGCCGACGAGGGTGCCGATGCCCTTGTCGAGGGTGCCGGCGCCGGTGGCGAGCTTGCCCAGGCCGCCGTCGAGCTTGACCGCGCCGTCCTCCAGCTTGGCCACGCCCTCGCCGAGCTTGATCACCCCGGCGACGGCCTGCCCGGTGCCCTTGTGCAGCTTGGCCGCACCTGCGGCGAGCTTGCCCAGACCCGTGTCGAGCTGGTTGAACTTGTCGCGCGCCTCCTCCAGCTTCTTGCCGAGCGTCGGCGCCTCGGCGGCGAGCAGCCGCGCCAGCCTCGCCACCTCCAGCGCCCGCCTCTCGAAGTCCTTGAGCTCGCCCAGATGCTCGCCGACGAACGCGTCGACCCAGTCGGCCAGCTCGCTCAGCCTCTTCGCCGCGTCGACCGCCGCCTTGAGCAGCGCCTTCAAAGCCGGATCGAGCTCGGGATGGGCGTCCATGTACGCCTTGAGCTCCTGGTACGCCTTGTCGGCCCGGAGCCTGGCCGCGTGCACCCGGTTCGGCAGGTCCTCCAGGCAGTCGGCCAGGAAACCCGCGGCGTCCGCGACGAACAGCGCCATCCGCTGGATGTCCTTGCTGTTCTTGTTGAGGAACGGCACGGCCACGTCGGCGACCGAGTTGACCACGCCGCTCAGGCGGTGCACCTGCGAGTAGACCTCGGCGTTGCCCGCCGCTAGCTGGGCCGCGCCCTTGTCGAGCTGCGCGGCGCCGTCGGCCAGCTTGCGCACGCCCTTGCCCGCCGTACCCAGGCCCGCTGCGAGCTTGCCCGAGCCCTGCTTGGCCGTGATCAGGCCGGTGAGCAGCTTGCCGGCGCCCTGCTGGAGCGCGTTCGCGCCGTTCACCAGGGCGCCCGTGCCCTGCTTGGCGGTGCCGAGCCCGGTGGCCAGCGCTCCCGCTCCCTTACTGGCTGTGCCGAGCCCGTCGTGCAGCGTCTTTGTGCCGGTTTGCGCTGACGACAGGCCGTTGACGAGTTGTCCTGCTCCGCCGTACGCCTTGCTGGAGCCGTCGGCCAGCTTGCCCGCGCCGTCGGCCGCCTCGCCCGTCGAGTCGTGCAGCTTGGAGAAGGCGACGAAGATGCTGTCGAGGTATTTGCTCACGGCGCTGTGCGCGGCGCTGGCCTGGACCTCGGCGAAGACGGCCTTGGCTATCGTCTCGATCAGGTAGCTACGGCCCTGGTCGATGTGCACGTCCAGGTATGCGGGCTCGGGCGTGCCGTCCTTGTCCTTGGGCGACTCGACCTTCTGGGTGAAGTCGGCAGGGATGGTGAGGCTGACGTAATAGCGGCCCTCCTCGACGCCCAGGTTCGCCTCCTCGGGCGAGACCTCGTGCCAGTCGAAGATCTTCCTGTCGATCAGCTCGTCGGCCAGCTCCTGGCCCTGGCTGCCCTCGTCCAGCATGACGAGCGCCGCGGGGAGGCGGCTCAGGTTGTCCTGCGGGTCCCAGAACGCCCACAGGTACAACCCCGCGTAGAGCAGCGGGATGAGCACGATCGCGACGATGGCCGCGCGGGTCAGGCGGCTGCGCGCGAACCTGCGCAGCTCGAACCTCCCGAGCCCCAGCGCCGGGCTCATGCCCGGTCCAGCGGCAACGTGACGACCTGGGTGGCGTTGGGCGGCGGGTCCACGCAGGCGGCGATCACCGTCTGGCTGAGCCGTGTGAGCGGTTCCCACACCGCAGCGTGGCGGTCCGCTGTGACGCCCCTGCCGACGTCGTCGACCAGCACCACCTCGGGCCGCTCCAGCAGCGCCAGCGCGACCCCGAAGTGGATGATCTGCACCGGGTCGAGCTCATCCGCCGTCATCTTCGGGTCGAGGTCCAGGCCTACGGCTTTGAGCGCTTCCGTCATGCGGCTTCTGGTCGTTTTCGGCAGCATCCAGCCCTGCCCGGTGAGCCGCTCACTGACGTGCTCGCCCACGGTGAGGCGCGCCTCCAGGTCATTGACCCCGGGGAGTACGGCGAGCGCCGCCACCTTGTGGATGCGCCGCGGTTTCACCTGGCCCGCGACGGTGACCGTACCTTGGGTTGGTTTCATCCGGCCGGCCAGCGTGAGCAGCAGGCTCGTGCGGCCGCTGCCCGACGCCCCGGCCACGGCAACGAGGCTGCCCTGCTCCGCGGCGAACGAGACACCACGGTAAACCCAGCCCTGCGGCCCCTTCAGCGACAGGGCGGCAGCCTCGACATGCTTCGACACGAAACAGACCGTCCCACCCTTCAGGTGGAAGGCTTGCTACGCCACCACGGTGTTTTCCGGGATTTGGTGGAGTTACCGTGGCAATATGCCGAGCGATCCCGACCACGTCCTCGACGCCATCGACGGCGTCGTCGACGACTGGGAGGGGCTGAGCGCCGACTCGATGCGCTGGGCCCCTCCACAGGTGGAAAAACCGTCAACCTTGCAGGACGACCTCTTCCGCGAGGCGTCCGAAATCTTCGGCCCGCTGGTCAACACGGTGACCGAGATCTTCCGCCCGTTCAGCGGGATGCTGGAACGCGCGCTGGACCTCCTCGAAGAGCCCTCTGAGCCGTCGCCCTCCTTGGACGTTCCGCCCGAGACGGACTCCTGCCAGTGCCTCTGCTTCCGGCACGAGGACCAGCCGGGCGTCTGCACCGGGATCGCCACCGGTTCCGCCGACGGCATCCCCATGTGCTCCTCGTGCATGACGGCCTAGATCGCTGATGTGAAATGCGTGATTGGCTGCGGACATGTCGAAGGGCGTCCATGGTCGGTGTGTGAGAACTGACCTAGACGCCCTTCTGATCGCACTCTACGTGCATCTGGACGATCACGTCATGCCTTCCCGGCAAGGCCCGCGACGGCGGGGCCGGCCGCCGGTGCTGACCCCGGCCGAAGCGGTGGTCGTGGCGGTGGCGCAGGTGCTGCTGCGCTGCGATCAAGAGCGCTACTGGCTGCGGACGGCCGCGGCCCGGATCGGTCATCTGTTCCCGCGGCTGCCGTCCCAGGCCGTCTACAACCGGCAATTGCGCGGCCTGGGCCCGCAGATGTCGGCGGCGGCGTTATGGCTGGCCCGCCAGATCCCGACCTGGCACGAACCACTCAGGCTGATGGACGGTACCCCGGTTCGCTGCGGCGCCTCACGAGTGACGGTCAACCGCTCCGCCCTGGGCGAGATCGCCGGATACGGCATGGACAAGTCCCACCACGCCTTCTACTGGGGCGCCAAACTGATGCTGATCACCACCGCCGACGGCGCGGTGACCGCCTTCAGCCTGGCCTGCCCCAAAGAACTCGACGAACGCAAACAGGCTCTTCACCTGCTGCACATCCACCCAATCGCGCCCGGGCCCTGCCCGATCGTCTGCGACAAGGGCTTCGCCGGCGCCGGCATCGAGAAAGCCGCCGCCGACCTGGGCCACCCGCTGATCCGGCCAACCCGTGACGACGAACCCGCCCATCGTCCGTTCCCCGGCTGGCTACGCCAACGCATCGAAGCGATCATCTGGACCCTGAAGAACCAACTCGGCCTCGAACGCCACAACGCCCGCCACACCGACGGCCTCTGGGCACGTATCAGCCAGCGCATCCTCGCCCTCAACACCGTCATCTGGCACAACTGGAACACCGGCGCACCCGTGAAACGGTCCCTGACCCCCTACGACCACTGACCCGAATTTCACATCAACGATCTAGCCCGTACGGCGGCGCCGGGTGCGGCGGGGGTAGGCCTTGGCGGTCTCGGCGAGGCGCGCCGAGTGTTCCGCCTGCTTGCGCCAGTGGCCGTACGCGTCGCCGCGCTGGGCCAGGCGGTCGAGGTCGCGCATCGTCTCCAGCGGGATGAACGCCGGAGCCGCATCCCGCCACGGGGTGCCGGGCAGCGGCATGAACGTGTGCGTGTGGATGCGCGCGCCCATCTCCACCAGCTCCTCGGCCAGCCGTAGCGACTCCGCCTGGTCGGCCGCCTCCTCGCCCGGCATGCCGAAGATGAAGTCGACGTTCGGGCGGAAGCCGTACTCCAGGGCGATCCGTACGGCGTCGCGGACCGGCTGGGCGCCGTGACCTCGGCCCGAGCTCTTCAGGATGCGGTCGGAACCGGACTGGGCGCCGATGATGATGTTGTCGTTGGCGACGTAGCGCTTGAGCAGCCGCATCGCCTCGGGGGTGACGTGCTCGGGGCGGATCTCCGACGGGAAGCTGCCGAAGAACACCCGGCCGTTGGGTGGCAGCGCTTCCTTGACCGTGTCCAGGAGTTCTTCGACCGCGTGGAGGTCGGGGTCCGGTCCGGCTGAGCCGTACGACATCGAGGTGGGGGTGATGAAGCGGACATCACGCAGGCCCATCTGCACGACGTGCTCGCGGACGCTTTTGACCGAGCGGTGGCGGAACTGGCCGCCGAACATGAACGGGGTCTGGCAGAAGCGGCACGTGTAGCGGCACCCGCGGGTGATCTCGATCGGCCCGTTCTTCTGCGTGGGGAAGGAGTTGAAGGCGTCGAGCGGCAGTTGGGGCGCCGGCGGTGTGCGCAGAGCCGTGCCGTCACCGTCCTTGATCGCCAGACCTGGGACCTCGGTGAGCTCGGTCCCTTCCCTCAGCGCGGTGACCAGAGCGATGATCGTGGACTCGCCCTCGCCTATCGCCGCCAGATCCCAGCCCTGGTCCAGGACGTGTTGGGGTTCTGCGGTCGCATGTACCCCGCCCGCTATGTGCCGTGCGTTTTCTCGCTTTTCGATGGTGTTCAGCTCGGCGGCCATGGCTTCGGCGTCGGGAGAGTAGAACGACCAGAGGACGAGGACCTCGTCCGTGGTGGCTTCCGCGATGTGCTTGGCGGTTTCTTCAGGCGTGGTGCCGAAGCGGAGTTCGCACGGTGTTTTCGCGGATTGCAGGGCGGCCAGGAGGGCGTGGATGCCGTACGTCACGGCTTTGCGGTAGCGGACGACGACGGTCACATCTCGCACACGCCGCAGCCTATTGGACCCACCACCATCCGTCCCCGAGTTCCCATCGCGCATGGCCGAGATCGCCCGCTGCGGTCTGGAGGACGCCTTGCGGGCGGTAGGCGATACCCACGCCCGTCTCCGCCCGCCAGTCCTCCCAGACGGGGAGATAGAGCGTGTTTCCTTGGGGCCGTACCTCGCCGTTCATGGTGAACCAGCCCATCCACGCGGGGACGGTCAGGGGGCGGCCGTTGTCGAAATCCTCGGCGAGGTGGCGTAAGGAGTCGCGGTGGAGCCAGAAGTTCGTCTGCACGAATGCGGTGTTCCAGTCGGCTGTCCTGACGAAGGCGCCCAGGCCTGTCCCGACGATGAGCGCACCGATGAAGAAGGCGTATTGCTTAAGCCTGAGAAAGGAGAGCCACACCTTCGCGTTCCACACGATCACCCACAGCCAGGCGAACACGAGGATCAGCAGGGAGAGAAACGTCAGCTCCCTGGTGATCGGAAGCCAGAAGAACTCGACACCTCCGAGGAGGAGCCAGCCGGCGGCGGCCATGGACATCTGAAAACGAGGCACCGCCCCACCTTCGCGCACGGCGGCCGGTGATTTCCGGATCTGCACAACCCCTACACAAGATCCCTACGCGGGGTTCATTTCCGCTGGAGAGCCGCTTCCAGGCGCAGGGCCAGCCCGGTGACCGTCACGAGCGCGAAGACCCCGAGAACCTGCCACGGCGGCTCACCATCACCAACCACCAGCGCCCCGCCACAGAGCACGAGCCCGAGCACAAGCGCCACCGTGCCGAACGCGTAGGTCGCGTCGATCCCCTGCGGGTCATACGGCGGATCGATCCGCCGCGACGGCTTCTCCGGCTGATTCACACCCGCAAGCCTCCCACGAGGGTGCGACACTCGGCGAGTGGAGAAGGCGTTGGAACGACTGCGCGAAGCGTTCGCCCGCTACCCACGCCGAGCCGTACTCGAAGGCTGCCCACACTGCCGAGGCTCGGTGACCGTGGACGACCACGACCTTTTCTCCCTGACCATCAGCCTGGGAAACACCGTAGGAACCAGCGACGACGTGAAAAGCTTCGTCCCCTTGCTGCTTGAACGCCTAACTGTTGGCTATGAGCTGGACCCGAGCATGGTCATGGCCAAACTCACCCAAGAACACTGGCGAACCTGGCCAACAGCCGAACAGAAGGCAATCGACGACTACCTGATGGCGGTGTGGCGAACCCTGCTGACCACTTACCCCGCAAAGCTCGGCAGCTTGAGCAACGCATCCGATTTCCTGAGCACCGTAGAAGCGGACGACTTCCTCAAGGAGTGGGACAACACCCAAGGCATAGCCCCCGACCGCCACCTGGCCTCATTGGTGGAAGCCTGGATCCACGACCCCACACTCCCAACCCAGGTCATCAACTGGTTGCGCCGAGACGTGATCCGCGAACGCCTGTACAAGGCATTCGAACGAGACCACACGGAGCCCTGGTCCAACGATTTCGCCCGCGCCCACGACTACCTGACCTGACTATGTCTCCTCAGGCACCGCGTCGCACCACGCTCGCTACCCAGCCACAAGGCTCAACTCCACCTCGGCCACCTGACCGCCTGGTGGGTTATCGCGACCTTCTCTGAGCCTGAGGTCGCCGCCGGAGGCGCTATTTACGGCCGCGCAGCAATGTCACAGTCAGCCAGATGACGGTGGGGAGGAGCAGCAGCAACAGCGCGATACCGCTCGCGACGAGAAGTGCGTCGTCGCTCGACGACGAGTAGATGAAGGCATCGTCGTCGTCCATCCTGTGACGGTATCGGAAGAGGGGTTCGGTGTCGTCGTGTGGAAGCGGCCCGAGAACGGCCCCCAGGCCGCACAAGCAGCGTGCGTCCGAGCGCAGCGCTTAGCGGCCCCGCCCCTTGATCCATCAACGGCGGGTGAGGAGGATCGGCGAGACCGGTCGTACGCGTGGACTACGACCCCACGACCGGGGAACCAGTCAGGTCCGAACTGGCAGGGTTCGCTCTACCACTACGACGAGGAGGAAAAGGTGCACGCCACCTTCGCCACAGCGCCGGCGCCCGGCCGCGCCAACGAGGACTACGTCGCCACCGCGTCCGGCATCGCCGTACTCCTCGACGGTGCAGGCACTCCCCCAGGCTCCGAGTCCGGCTGCACCCACGGCGTCGCCTGGTACTCCCACACCCTCGGCTCCACCCTCCTCGCCTCCATGACCCAACGCGCAGACAACCTCACCGAACTACTCAGCGACGGCATCAAGGCCGCCGCATCTCTCCATGACGGCACGTGCGATCTAGGCCATCCCGGCTCCCCGTCCGCAACGGTGATCATGCTCCGCCGTACGGCCAGCACTCTGGAATGGCTCGTCCTGGCGGACTCGACCCTCGTCCTGGACGTCATCGGTACGGCAGAGCCAGTGGTGATCACCGACGACCGCGAAGCGCAGATCGGAGCCCGCTACCGCGCAGCCATGGACGCCCTCGACTCCGGCAGCCCCGAACACGTCCAGGCCCACCGCGAGTACGTCGAAGCCATGCGCGCCCACCGCAACCACGGCGGCGGCTTCTGGGTCGCCGCCACCGAACCCCTCGCCGCCGAACAAGCCCTATCAGGCAACGTCCCCGCCGACCAGATCCGCGCAGCTGTGCTCCTGAGCGACGGCGCATCCCGCCTGGTCGACCGCTTCCACCTCGCCACCTGGCGACAGGCCCTCGACCTGCTTGACCAGCACGGCCCCGACGCACTCATCCACCAGGTCCGTACAGCAGAGCACTCCGACCCCCACGGCCACCGCTGGCCACGCGGCAAGACCTACGACGACGCCACCTGCGCATACATCGTCGATCTCTAGCCGACGTCAGCTCAGGCGTTCGAGCCGCTGGATCCAGTCCTGCAGAGCCGCATGGACCTCGTCTCGGTCATAGCCTCTGAGCACCAGCTCGAAGAGCCCGTTGTCCATCTCGGCGCGCAGGTCATCCGCAGTCATCTCGCCAGAGCCAGCCAGCGACCGCTCAACGCGTGCTTCCAGCTCGTTGACCTGCCATCTGTTGTAGCCACGGAACCGAACCTTGAAATCTGGCACATGCGGATCATGACAGACCCACCGTCTAGCTCGCGAGCGGACAATTCATGCTCACTCGACAGAACGCCTAGTTCCTGTCGGCAAGATCTCACCACCTCAGCGCCTTCTCCGCGCGGGACCTCAGGTCCTCACAGCACCACGCAAGCTGCCTGCGGTGGCCCGCCACAGCAGGACCGGGGGCGGGTGGGTGGGCGGGTGGAGGGTGGGCGGGCGGAACGCGAAAGGCCCTCACCCCATGAAGGGTGAGGGCCTTTCCGACCTGCGGAGGATCGGGGATTTGAACCCCGGATGGTGTTGCCACCAAACCGCATTAGCAGTGCGGCGCCATAGACCTGACTAGGCGAATCCTCCCGGTAGCCACGCGGCTCAGGACAGCGTACCGGCCTTCTGACCATGCAGCAAAGCGATACCCCAAAGCGTCGTCACTCCAGGTTATCCACTGCCTGTGGGTAACGCTGTCCAAGCCTGTGGACAACCACGACCTACGCCGGGTTAGCCTCGCCCTCGATCTCGATCTTCACGACCTTGCCCACCAGCACGCCACCCGTCTCCAGAGCCGCGTTCCACGTGAGTCCGAACTCCTCGCGGTCGAACTCGGTCTTGATCGAGAACCCCCAGACCTCCTGCCCGTAAGGGTTCGTCCCGGCGCCGCCGTACTCGACCGTCAGCTCCACTTCCTTGGTGACGTCACGGATGGTGAGGTCGCCGGCGACGGTGAACTCGTCGCCCGAGTGGCCCACGACGCGGGTGCTCTGGAAGGTGATCTCGGGGAACTTCTCCGCGGCCAGGAAGTCGTCGCTGCGGAGGTGGCCGTTGCGGTCGGCGACGCCGGTGTCGATGCTGTCCGCCTGGATCGTCAGCTGTGCGGACGACTCCAGCGGGTTCTCGGCGATCGTGACGGATCCGGCGAACGAATCGAACTTTCCGCGTACCTTGCTCACCATCATGTGCTTGACCACGAAACCGATGTTCGTGTGCGCGACGTCCAGGTTGTAGGTGCCGGCGGCGGGGATGGACAGGCCTTCCCAGGTACGAGTGCTCATGATGTCTCCCTCAGAGATGCTTGCGGTGCGGATGTTTGCTTCAACAAAGGTCTACATGAGGAATATTCCGCTCGTCAACTAACGTCCTCTAGAGTATGAACGTGCTCCCTCTTGACGACCCTCGGCTGACGGCCATAGGCCTGCTGGCCGAGGTCTACGCCGGGCTCTCCGCCCGGTTCCAGCCGGTGTTCGCCGGCGCCGGGCTTTCCGAGATCGACTTCGAGACGCTGATCAGGCTGGGCCGTTCACCCCGACAGAGCCTCCGGATGAGCGACCTCGCCGCGCAGACCGGCCTGTCCACGAGCGGGGTCACCCGGGTCGTCGACCGTTTGGAACGTGACGACCTGGTGGCCCGCATCGCCTGCGCCACCGACCGGCGCGCCTCCTACGCCACCCTCACCGACAAAGGCCGTGAACGCCTCTTCAGTGTGTTGCCCGGTCATCTTGCCGACATCGAGGACAACTTGACCGGGCTGCTCGGCGACGAGGAGCTGGCGACGTTCCTGACCACCTTGCGAAAGATCAGGGATGTCGTACGGCCCTGCGCCACGGCCGGCGCCGATCTGGAGGCTAGGGCGGACGCTGAAGGAGTTCGTCTCTGAGCTTGGCCATCGCCCGCGAGACCGTGCTCTTCACCGTCCCCACGCTGATCCCGAGCCTGCTGGCGACCTCCGGCTCGCTCAGATCCTCGTAGTAGCGCAGCACGATCGCCGCGCGCATCCGCGGCGGCAGCCGTTCGAGAGCGGCCTCCAACCCCTCGAACGAGGAACATTCCCACGAGACCGGCTCGGGCAGTTCCTCGGACGGATACTCCTCCAGCCTCCGCCGTCGCCACTGCGAGATGTTGATGTTGACCATCGCCCGCCGGACATATCCATCCAGGGCGCGAAGATCCTGGATGCGATCCCAGGCCAGGTAGGTCTTCGTGAGCGCGCTCTGCAGCAGATCCTCCGCGTCACACGCGTGCCCGGTCAGCTGGTGCGCCGTGCGCAACAGAGCAGGGCCACGAGTCCGGACGTACTCGTGGAACTCCTCATCTTCCCTGACAGTCTGCATCGACGTCAGAATCGCAGCCGGATGCCCTGTTCAGGCTGAACCGGAATCCAGGATTTGTCCCTCCGACATTAAAGGTCGGTCAAGGTGGGTGGCAGCTTTGCCACCCACCGGTTGTCAACACATTCCACCGGGGATGCGTATTTTGCTCTCTTCCGAGGTGTACGACATGAGCCGCGCTCTAAGTCGTGTGACGCTATGAATGTGACAGGATTTCCGAGCGTGGAGCGCAGAAGAGCACTCGCCGCTGCCGCTCTCGGCCGCGAGGTGGGCATCGCGGGCCCCGACCCCCAGGGCGGAGACCCCCTACACGCGGTGACCGGTGTCGTCCTCGACGTCAGTCCCCATCTCATCCTGCTGGAATCCGCGGAAGGCGTCGAAGAACGCCTGGTGATCGCGCCCTGGGCCACCGCCTGGCACGGCCAGGACGTCGCCCCCGCCGATCTCCCGGTCGGCGCCCAGGTCACGATGCGTACGCTGCGCGAGGGCCGGGTCGTCGAGCGCATCTGGGCCGACACCACCCGCGCGACCGGCACCATCGTCTCCATCGAGGGACGCAAGGACGTCACCGTCGAGCTCGACTGCGGCCCGCATCGGGGACGCAGGAGCATCGTGATCCCCTACCGCGCCACCGGCCGCCTGCGGGTACGGCATCCGCAGTTCGAGCCCGGCTTCCTGTTCGACGCGATCGGCATCAGGCAGGACGGCACGACCAAGGCGCTGCTGCCCGCCACCTCGCAGCCCGCCTATCCGGCGCGAGCCGTACCGGCTCCTCCTCCGGCGTACGGGGGGGTGCAGTCGCGGATCTCGGGCACGGCGACCTGGTCGGACGCCTTCGACGAGGACGAGCGGGGCGCGGCCTACCCGATGGTGGAGCGTTCCGACGCCGGGTGCCCGGACGCGGAGGTCTCGTGTGTCGGCCTGCCGTACCTGGCCATCGGCTCCTTGCTGCAGGTGCGGAACGTGTGCGCGGACCGGTCGGCGAACATCCCGATCGTCGCGTGCGGCTGTATGGCCGGTCGGTTCTGCGACCGGTGCGTGGAGTGCGGCACGTCGCCGCGGGGGCGGATCGTGGAGCTGTCGCCCTCGTCGTTCGTCGAGCTGGGTGGGGACCTGACCAAAGGGTGCTTCAATGCCCGAGTCGGATTGGGGTGAGACGTGTTCGAATCGCAGCTGCCGGTCCTGGTCGCGCTGCTGGCCATGGGCGCCGGCGCGAAGCTGGCCACCGCGCGCAAGGACGTGGAGCCGGGTGGGCTCACCAGGCTCGGGCCCGCCGTACTCGTGCCTGACAGGTTCCGCACGCCTGCGATGATCTTCTGCGCGGGCGGCGAGCTGTTCCTGGCGACGGGTCTGCTGTTCTCCACCCATCCCTTCTTCCGCTGGGGCTCGGTCGCGTTCTTCGCGCTGTCGACCTACGTGTTGTGGGAGCTGCGCAGGCGCCGCCCCGACGCCGGGTGCGGCTGCTTCGGCGAGGTGAGCGCGGCGCCGGTCGGCCGCAGGTCGCTCGGCAGGACGATCGCGCTGACCGGCATGGCGATCGTCTCGCTCTGGTCACCGGTCGCCGGCCTGGCCGCGGTGCTCAGCCCCGGCTGGCTGACGCTGGCCGGACTGCTGGTCATCGCGGTGCTCTCGCCGGAACTGGAGGAGGCGGTCGACCGGTTGCGCTACCGCGCGCCATGCGAGCAGCGCCCGGGCGTGGAAAGCGTCAGCCTGGCGCGGCTGAAGTCCAGCAGCACCTGGCGCGCACATGCCGATGGTCTGCTCTCGACTGATCCCTATGACAGCTGGCGTGAACTGTGCTGGCGCTTCTTCGTCTTCCAGAACCATGACAAAGCCGACGTCGTCTTCGCCGTCTACCTCAGCGGACGGCACCCAGCAGTGCGCGTCGCCGTCGTCGGGACGGACGACAGCGGGTCTCTGCCGGAATATACGGCTGTATCGGCCTGACGCTAGACAGCCCAATACAACGCGATATCAACCTCTCTTGGCCTATCTAGCTTCCCCACTAGACAGGCCAAGAGAGAGCTTTACAGGCCAGCACAGGCTCTAGATTGGTTGCGCACGCAGGAACCTCCCGAAATGCGGCACGGTGAACGCGATCAGCCCGCGCTCGGCGCTGAAGATGAGCCCTTTCTTGATGAGGCTGTCGCGCGCCGGCGACAGGCTGGACGGCTTACGGCCGAGCGCGTCGGCCACGTCTGAGGTGGCGACGGGCTCGTCGCCGATGGAGGCCATCGCATGCATGTAGTCACGCTCGGCGGGGGTGGCGCGCTCGTAGCGGCTGCCGAAGAAGCCCACCGCGAGCTCCTCCTCCGCCTCGGGCGCCGAGACCTTGACGTCGTCGATCGTGATCGGGCTGCGCGGCGCGAGGTCCCACGCGACCTTGCCGTAGGCCTGCACGAAGTACGGATAACCGTCGGCAGCCTCGTAGAGGGCGTCGAGCGCCTCCTGGGTGAACTCGACCTGCTCCTCGCGCGCCGGAAGGATCAGCGCCATGTCGGCCGCCTCGCGGTCGAGCTTGTCGATACGCGCGTAGCGGAACAGCCGCTCGGAGTAGGACTTGCTGGCCGACAACACGCTCGGCAGGTGCGGCAGCCCGGCGCCGACGACGATCAGCGGACCGCCGGACTGCGACAGCTCGTGGCAGGCGGCACACAGCGCCGAGATGTCGGCGGCCTGCACGTCCTGCATCTCGTCGATGAAGAGCGCGATGCCCACCCCGAGGTCGGTGGCCACGCTCGCCGCGTCGACGAACAGCTCGGTCAGGTCGATCTCCAGATCGCCGGAGTCGGCGCGGCCACGGCTGGCCGGGACGTCGATGCCGGGCGACCAGTGCGAGGTGCCCTTGGCGGCTGAAGGGTCGCGCATCGCGAACGCCTTGAGCACGCCGAGGAACTCCTCGATGCGCTCCGGCCCGCGATGCCTGGGGGCGAGCTCGCGGATCGCCATGTGCAGGGCGGCCGCGACGGGACGGCGGATCGACTGTTCGGGACGGGCCTCGATCTTGCCGGTCCCCCACAGCCGCTGCATCGCCATCGACTTGAAGGTGTTGAGGAGCACGGTCTTGCCGACGCCGCGCAGGCCGGTGACGACCATGCTGCGCTCGGGACGGCCACGGGCGACGCGCTCGAGCACGACCTCGAACTGCTGGAGCTCTCGGTCACGCCCGGCGAGCTCCGGCGGGCGCTGCCCGGCTCCGGGGGCGTAGGGGTTGCGCACGGGATCCACGCTCTCGGACTTTATTGCCGGATATAGCGGCCGTCTTAGATTTGGGAAGAAAGCGCAAGGGCGTGTCGGTGCGAGAACCGCCATCCGGACACACCCCCCTCTACCTGGCCGAACCTCTGTTCGAGTCGATACCGAGAACTGTAGCGCGGCATCGAACAGGTGCGCGAGAGATTCGAGTAAAGATCTTTGCAACAGAACCACTCGTTCGAGCGTCCCTGGGATGTGGAGTTCGAAGACTTCGTCCGTGCCAGGGGTTCCGCCCTGTTGCGCTACGGCTACGTGCTGACCGGGAACGCCGACGACGCGGCGGACCTCGTGCAGGAGGCCCTGCTCAAGCTCGGCGACACGTGGCAGCGGGTGCGCAACAAGGACGACCCCGAGGGTTACGTGCGCACGATCATGGCCCGCCAGCACGTGAGCTGGTGGCGCAGGCGGCGCAGAGAGCGCGTGACGGACGACGTGCCTGAGGGCTCGTACGACGACAGGCACACCTTCGGCGAGCTGTGGAACGACCTGCGTACGCTGCCGCGCAAGCAGCGGGCCGTGATCGTCCTGCGCTACTACGAGGACCTGTCCGATCACGAGATCGCCGAGATCCTCGGCATCTCACGGGGAACGGTGCGCAGCCAGGCCTCGCGGGCGCTGGCCGCGCTCCGCGTGTTGCCAGGCGTGCTGGAGAGGGGACGGGCATGAGGACGGAAGAGGAGCTGGGGAGCGCGTTGCGCCAGGCGGCCGAGCGGGCGCCGGAGCGCGACCTGCTGCAGGGGCTGGGTGCGCGGCGGCGCCGCCGTTCCAGGAGAAGGGCCCAGGCGGTGCTGGCGGCCGCCGCGGTCGTGACGGTCATGGGTGGTACGGCTGTCGCCTTCTCCCGCGGGGGCGGGGAAGCGGCGGCGCAACCCGAACCGGAACCGAGCGCGATCGTCGAGACGACGCCGTCCGAAGGCAGGCCGATCGAGGAGGTCTGGCCACAGGCGATCTTCACGATGCCCGCCAAGAACGCCGACGGCTGGCGCTACCGGCCGATCACCGCTTTGAGCGCGACCGAGATTCTGCTCAACGCCGAATCGTCGTTCGAGAAGGCGGGCGCGATCGAGGTCTACAACACCGAGACCCGTACGGCCCGCGTGGTGACGAAGGTGCCGGTGACGCCGGGGCTGAAGAAGTACTTCCCGCAGGACACGGCGCACGACGCGGCCAACCTGGCCTGGTACGTGAACGCGGAGACGAAGGACGGCACCGCCGTTCGAGAGATCTGGACGGCTCCGCTGGCCGGTGGTGACGCCCGCATGGTCGCGACGTTCACCGGCGAGCACAAGCTCATGGACTCCATCGCCCTCGACGGGGAGAACGTCGTCTGGGGAGAGGACGGCAGGGAGCTGTGGACCATCCCGCTCACCGGGGGCGAACCACGCAAGTTCGCCACAGGCGCATCGCTGATCGACTGGCCGTGGCTGAGCGACGTGCCCGCTGAGATGAACAGCAATCAGTCGACGGTCAAGAACATCGCCACGGGCGAAACCCGGGAGATCAAGGCTCCCCAAGGCGCGATCGACCTGCGTTGCGGCCCGACCTGGTGTGTCGGCAGGACGAACGAGGGCGGCTTCATGCAGCGCGTCGACGGCACCGGCTTCAGGAAGAGCGGTGACGGCTTCGCGTTCGGGCTGCGGCCGTACCCGATTCTCGACCGTTTCACCGGCGAGGCGAACGGCGCGCACGACCTCGCCACGGGCACGTACGTCACCTGGAAGCGGCCGGGCAACTCCTTCGGTGTCGGCACATCGCCGGAGCCGTCCACGATCATCTACTGGGACGCCACCAAGGGCGACAAGCCCGACGAGTACCGCGTGGTGAATCTCGCCGCCGTTCCTCCAGCACAATAGGGGGATGCGGACCTTTGCCAACGTGCAGGAACTGAAGGAGGCCGTCGGCGAGACGCTCGGCCCCACCGAGTGGCGGACCGTCACTCAGGAGCAGGTCAACACCTTCGCCGACGCCACCGACGACCACCAGTGGATCCACGTCGACCCGGAGCGGGCCAAGGAGTCCCCGTTCGGCGGCACGATCGCGCACGGGTTCCTGACGCTCTCGCTGCTGCCGTCGTTCATGACCCAGCTCATGAGCGTCGGCGAGATCGAGATGGCGGTGAACTTCGGCCTCAACAAGGTGCGTTTCGCCAAGCCGGTCCCGGTCGGCTCGCGGGTGCGGGCGACCGGGCAGATCGTCTCGGTCAAGAACTCCCCCGCGGGTCAGCTGGCCGAGCTCAAGGTCTCCGTGGAGCTCGAAGGCGAACGGCGAGCGGTGTGCGTGGCCGAGGCGCTGCTGCTCTACGTGGCGAAGGCGTAGACGATCGCGCCCACCGCGACGAGCGCCAGCAGTCCGAGATAGGCGAGCACGAGCCGGGTATCCCTGAGCAGGCATTTGCTGCGGGTCAGCCCGGCTCGTCGCGCTTTGTAGTAGCCGACGAACCCCAGCACGGCGAACCCCAGCAGCGCCCACGGCCCGAACACCCAGGCCAGCAGGGCGATCGTGGCGTACACGCACAGACGAAGCGGGTCGTACGGCTCGGCCTTCATCCGCGCGCCACCGCCGACAGCCGCTGCCTGGACAGCTCGGGCCAGGCCTGGACCGCGCAGAACGGCGCGCACTGGTCCTGCTCCGCCCGGGTGCCCACGTGCACGCAGCACTGCGTGAGCCGTTCCTCGATCATCGTCGACAGGTCCATGAACGGCTTGATCGTGATCCGTACGACGCGCTCCCCCAGCATCCTGCGCAGCTTCTTGCGCCTGCCGGGCAGCGCGGACGACGCCAGAGCGAGCAGCGTCGACACCCCGAGATCACAGTTTTCACAGATATTTCGCCACAGGTCGCCGACCTGCGGGTGCGACAGCGACGACTGCTCGGACAGCAGCCCGAGCAAAGACTCCTGTACGGCCAGCCGCAGCTCGCGCGGGAGCTCGGTGTCCGCGATGCGGTTGGAGACCAGGCCGAGGTTGGCCTTGAGCCGGTCGTGGCCGATCAGCGTGGTCAGCGAGCGCCAGGCCTGCGCGTCGTCGCGGATCATGTAGCCGACCGAGCAGCAGTGCGGGTGCGAGCAGGGCAGCGCGGTGAGGTCGCGCCAGGTCACCAGGCCGCCGGTCTGCGGTTCGAGGCGCTTGAGCACGCCGGTGTGGGTGAGCCGGTCCATCGGGTCGATCGCGCTGCTGCGCCCGGAGCCGAACTGCGGCTGGATGGAGACGCCGCCGACGAACGGGGTGTCCAGCGCCAGCCGTACGACGTCGCCTATCTCGCCGTCGTTGACGCCCAGGGCCACGGTCATGACGAGGGTGGTGAAGATCTCGCGCTCGGACAGGCGCTCGACGGCCAGCGCCTTGAACCGGCGCAGGTCGCCGCCGCGGTGGTGGCGCGAGGCCTCGGCCGAGACCCCGTCGTACTGCAGGTAGACCTCGACCCGCTCGCGGTGCTCGGTGAGCAGGTCGAGCAGGGTGTCGTCCTGGGCGAGCAGCATGCCGTTGGTGTTGATCAGGATGCGGGTGATCGGCCGGGCCATGAGCTCGTCGAGGAGTTTGCCCAGCTCCGGGTGGAGGGTGGGCTCGCCGCCGCTGAGCATGAGGACGTCGAGCTTGCCGTTCTCGCGCTCCAGCCGCTGGTCGACGTTGGCCAGCACGTCGGCGAGCGGGACGATCCCGGCGAGGTCCGGTGAGCTGTCGGCGAAACAGGTGGGACAGCGCAGGTTGCACGTCTCGACGATGTCTTCCAGCAGGATGCAGGTGTGCTGGGTCTGCATCTCCGGCAGGCCCTTGAGGTAGGCGCCGGGGATCGGAGCAAAGTTTCCCGAAATATCCGGCACGTGCTGCTTGGTGGGAGCGGTCCATTCCTCCAGGTACGCCATGATCTCGGGGTCCTCGTCGTAGAGGGTCCTGATCAGGCCGTGCTTGCGGCAGCCGCGTTCCAGCCAGACCTTGCCGTCCCTGTCGACCAGGTAACCGCTGAGCCGCTGCACCTGCTCCAGCGGGTCCTCGCAGTGCGGGCAGAACGCGTTGACGTATCGCAGGATGCGGTCCCCCCGCAGTCCCATCCCGGTGCTCACGCTGCCACCTCTCTCTTCAGCAATGGGTCGTAGAAGCCTCGGCGGTAGCCGTACACCAGCCGTCCTGCGATCAGCGCCATGCTCGGGATCAGGAACCACTGCGGCTGCGTCAGATCGAGCCAGACGGTCTCGTTCGCCCTGGTGAACTCCACGAGGAACCGGAAGACGGCGTACGCGGCAACGTACAGGGTGAACAGCTCGCCGGGCTGGGTCAGGCGCTTGCGCGCCCACATCAGCCAGGCGAAGGCGGCGAGCTGGAAGATGATCTCGTAGACGAACGACGGGTGCATCGCCTGGCCGGTCAGGCAGCCTGGGCACTCCGGGGTCGTCGCCGGGGCGTGGATGCCCCACGGCAGGTCGGTCGGGCGGCCGGGCGCCTCGGTGAGGTGGCAGCCGATCCTTCCGATGGCCATGCCGAGCGCCACCGCTGGGGCGAACAGGTCGCCGGTCTTCTCGCGGTGGCCGATGATCTTCTTGGCGATGAGGACGCCGACGTACGCGCCGGTCAGGCCGCCGAGGATGCTGCGGGAGCCGTACAGCCAGAAGCCCTCGAAGTATTCGGCGAAACCGGCCAGACGCATGCCGATCGCGCCGCCCACCAGGGCGCCTGCGACGGTGGCCAGGGCCTGCTCGTTGAGCGCGCCTCGGCGGCGGGCCTCGTGGACGTAGACGACGGCGGCTGCCAGTACGCCGAGGGCTACGAAGAGTTCGTGCACGTCAGGTGTACATGCCGGGGTTCAGGCCGGTGCAGAATCCGGCGGAGACGATCGAAGCCAGGGCCCAGCCGATCATCAGGCCCAGGCCCAGGCCTTTGGACCAGGGTTTGCGGACGATGAGCAGGGTTATGCCGCCGCCGAAGGCGATCAGGGCGAGGAGGATGGCTATGGCGGCGAAGGCGGCGCGCTGGTTGCCGCTGCCGCCGAGGCCGAGGGCTACGAAGGCCAGGATGACGTTGATGACGAAGTAGATGGCCACGCCGGCGAAGGCCAGGCCTACTACGGTGCCTGCGTTGCTGGCCTGGGTTGGCGGCGGCGGCCCGTATTGCCCAGGCCCCGGGTACGGCCCGCCCTGCGGTCCTGGCCCCTGCGGACCTGGCCCTTGCGGCGTGCCGTACGGACCACCCTGCTGACCTGCCCCGGGCGGCATCCCATAGGGACCCCCCTGGGACCCCGGCCCTGGTTCTTGTTGGCCCTGGCCCGGTCCTTGTGGCGTGCCGTACGGGCCGCCCTGGGGTCCTGGGTTCTGGGGCGGGGTCGACGGGCCGTTGGCCGGTGGGTGGCCCTGGTGAGGCCCGTTCGGTGGGCCGTTGTGCGGGTCCTCTGGGGGTGGGCCCTGTGGTGGCATGCTCACGAAGGTCAGACTACGGGCCTAGGTCCCTTCCGCGTAGTAGATGGCCGCTTGGACGCGACTGCGCAGCCCCAGCTTGCCCAGCACCCGGCTGACGTGCGTCTTGGTGGTCGCCTCCGCCATGTCCAGCTCCCGCGCGATCTCCGCGTTGGACAACCCGCGCGCCACGCACGCGAGCACCTCCCGCTCCCGAGGCGTCAGGCCCTCCACCTCCTCCGGCTCCCGCCGTACGGGCTGACCGGCGAACGCGGCGATCAGCCGCCGCGTCACCGACGGCGAGATCAGCCCATCCCCGCGAGCCACCAGCCGCACCGCCGCGACGAGCCCGTCCGCGTCGGTGTTCTTGAGCAGGAACCCGGCCGCCCCCGCCCGGAGCGCGCCGAAGACGTACTCGTCGATGTCGAACGTGGTCAGGATCAGCACATCCGTGACCCCGGCCAGCTCGCGGGTCGCGGAAATGCCGTCGAGGCGCGGCATGCGGATGTCCATGAGCACGAGGTCGGGTTTGAGCTCCCTGGCCAGCGCGACCGCCTGCTCGCCGTCCGCCGCCTCCCCCACGACCTCGATGTCGTCGGCGCCCTCGAGGATCATCACGAGCCCCGCCCTGACCGCGGCATGGTCGTCGGCCACCAGCACGCGAATGCTCATCCGCTCTCCTCATCCATAGGCAACCTCGCCCGAACCCGCCACCCGCCGGCGTCGCGGGGCCCCGCCTCGAAGTCGCCGCCGACCAGGGCGGCGCGTTCGCGCATGCCGATCAGCCCGGCCCCCGACCCCGGCAGCCCGGCCCGACGCCCGTTGACCGGGTTGTCCACCGTTAACGTGACGTCCCGCTCGCCGTAGACCACGTCCACGGTCGCCCGGTGATCGCCGTGTTTCATGGCATTGGTCAGCGCCTCCTGGACGATGCGATATCCCGCCAGATCCACCGAGACGGGCAGCCCGCGCGGTTCCCCGACGACGGTCAGCTTCGCCTCGACGCCTGCCGTACGCGCGCGTTCCACCAGGTCACCAACGTCGGCCACGCGCGGCCGGGTCGCCTCGGAGTCGTCGCCCTCGCTCCTGAGCAGCCCGATCATGGACCGCATCTCGGTCATCCCCTGCACGCTGTTCTCGCGCACCGACTCCATGAT
Organism: Nonomuraea sp. NPDC050556; assembly: GCF_044457355.1. Taxonomy (NCBI): domain Bacteria; kingdom Bacillati; phylum Actinomycetota; class Actinomycetes; order Streptosporangiales; family Streptosporangiaceae; genus Nonomuraea; species Nonomuraea sp. NPDC050556. The sequence goes on from NZ_JBITGU010000005.1 coordinate 432,496, forward strand.
CTTCCTGATCGTGGCCGGATCGAGGTCCTTGCGCGACAGCGCGGCCGTCGACTGGATGGCGATGGCGCTGAAGTGGTTGGCGATCATGTCGTGCAGCTCGCGCGCCATCCTGGTCCGCTCGGCGGTGATCGCCGCCTCCCTGTCCAGCTCGGCGAGCCTGGCGACCTGCTCGGCGCGCACCCGCTCGGCCGTGGCCTGGTCGCGCTGCTGGCGCAGGACCATCGCGGTCGTCACGGGGATCACGAGCACCAGCCCCGCCTGGATCAGCATGACGGCCAGCGCCCGCCAGTCCTGCGCGAGGTACCAGTAGACCGCCCCGAAGACGACCGCCAGGATGCTGCACATGGTCAGGATCCAGCGGGTGTATCTGACCGGGCCGTAGAGCGCGGCGGAGTAGAGGTTGTCGGTGAGCACCAGCATCGTGCCCAGCGAGGGGCCGAACGCGACGTCGAGCCCGAGGGCGGCCACGCCGCAGCCGAGCGCCGCCATCGGCGCCCGCCGCCTGACCACGACCCCGGCGCACGCGACCGCCAGCGGGATCACCAACAGCCACTCCGGCGTGTTCCTCGGCTGGTAGGCGCCGCCCAGGAACAGCACGAAGCCCATGACGAAGGCTCCGAGTGCCCCGAGCGTCGACTGTCGCATGCCCTCATGACATCATCCCGAGCGGACCACCGGCTCACCCGCACGGGCTGCCTGTGGATACACAGAAGGTTGTACACAGGCTCATCACCAGCGACGATGTGCCACGCGCGAGAGAGCCTGAGGATAGAAGCCATGATTGTCGCCGTAATCATCGGATGCGAGATCGGCTTCTGGGTTCTGCTCGGTCTCGGCCTTGCCTGCCGCTACCTGTGGAACCAGCGCAAGCTCAGCACCGCCCTGCTGCTCGCCGTACCCCTCCTCGACCTGATCCTGCTGGCGGCGGCGGTGATCGACATGCGCGGCGGCGCCGTAGCCGACGTCAGGCACGGCCTCGCCGCCGCGTATCTGGCCTACTCCATCGTGTTCGGCCACCGCACGATCCGGTGGGCGGACGCCAAGTTCCACCACAGGTTCGCCAACGGCCCGGAGCCGTGGAAGCCGCCGCCGGGAGGAATGGCCCGTGCGCGCTACGAGTGGGGCATGTGGCTACGGATCGTGCTGGCGTACGGCATAGCCTTCGCGATCGTGGCGATCCTGGCGTGGTTCGTGGGCGACCCGACACGCACCGAGGGGCTGTTCACTTTCGTGTATGGCCTGGTGAAGGTGCCGTTGATCGCGCTGATCTGGCCGGTGAGCTACACGCTTTGGCCGAAGAAGGAGCGTGTGGAGAGCTGATTGGGGATATCTGGTTCGAGGCACGGGCGAAGACCCGCTATGCTTGCTTACACAGCGAGCAGCCGTAGCTCAATGGATAGAGCATCTGACTACGGATCAGAAGGTTGGGGTTTCGAGTACCTCCGGCTGCACCACAGCTGAAAGGCCCTCCGGGATCATCCGGGAGGGCCTTTTGCATGCCCGTACAGCTGCGTTGTACAGCTACGGGTTCAGACTCTGGTTCAGCCGATCGAGCGCCTTCCTGGTCTCCGGCGACGGGATCTGCGTGTAGACGCGCGAGTGGACGTCGAGGGCCGCCAGGAGTGACGCACAGGTGCACCGGGTGTCATGCACTTCAGCCATCGCCCCCGCCTCCTTGCACCTTCCTGCACACTGCTGGCAGTGCTTGAGTGCCGTGACGCAGAGCCCGAACAGCGGCAGGGACGCCCGCGGAACCCGATCAAGCCGGATAGGTCGTAGAGCAGGCGCTTCTGCAAGCTCTGGCGCTGGGCCTCAGCCGATCCATGGCCTAGTCATCCGGTGGTTCCGGTATCCGCCAGGTGATCAGAAAGCGCTGCTCTGGGGGAAGCCCCGGCCGGCCAACCGTCTTGCCCTCTTTGATGAGGTAGATGAAGATCACCCAGTGGGCTTCCTCGGAGACTTCCGGCCAGGTCTCCGGGGAGAGAGTCATAACCTCCCTCATGAGGCTCGGGTCCGACTCCGCGCGCAAGACCTCCTCGTGCTCCTCTTCGTCTACGCTGTCGTCGCAGTGAAACGCCTTGATCGAACGCGCCAGCAGGTTCGGCTCGGCGCGCAGGCGCCGGATAATCTGGTCGCAGGTGAAGTCGAAGGCCTCGCGGGCCTGGTCTGCATCCATCTCCTGGCCGGGGGACTGGTAGCCGTAGGGACTCCCCCCTTCGCCCACGTACTCACCCTTCAGAATGCGCAGTAGGGCGTACAGGAAGAACTCGGCGCCGTGCTCCTCGATGACGCGGAGGTTGACCTTGACCCACTCCTCTTCGGAGATCAGCGGGGCGTGCCGGACGGTGAGCGCCGGGTCGAGCTCGACCGCGTAGAAGGGGTTGATCATCACTCCCGCGACCATCTCGGGAGTCCATGAGCCGCCATCATCGCCCCAGCTCTGCGCTAGGACGAATTCTCGGGCCGACTTAAGGGCGCCCGCATCGCCTTCCTTGACTTCGCGCCACAACAGAAGGAAGCGCGCCACCTCGGCATCCGGGTCACGGGGTGGTCGGCAGGAGCCGGCAAGGAACGAGACGATCGACTCGACGGTCTCCCAGCGGGGGGTGCGCAAACCCTTGAGCGTGCTCCGAACGCCCTCGTGGCTGACCGTCGCGGGATAGGAACCGTCCCTGATCGAATCGCTGACCCGGCGGTGGCTGGGCCGCCCCGCCGCCCGGTGAAGCTCCTGCAACGCCATTGTCAGGCCTCGAAGGGCCTCGTGCCTTTCCGGGTTCTGTGAGCTTGACATGGGCAGCGCCCTTGCTTTCAAGTGTCATATTTTGTCAACAGTCTAGGGAGGGTGGGGAGCACACGAGTCAGCTTCCGTCAATTTCCACGATCGGCTGTCAACAGCCGACACCTCCGACCAGAGAGCGGTGAAGATGGTTTAGGTGACAGGAAATCGCTCGCGCCGTTTAATCAAGGAGGAGCCATGCATATACCTGCCTACGCTCTGGGTGAGCTCCTGGACGCGATGCCGGCTACAACGAGCGAGAACCAGGCGCTGGGCGTCAATTGCGCCCTGTGCGAAGAGTCCTTTGCGAGTTCTGGGAAGCAGCGCATCGCGGTGGAGCCTGGCAACACCGATTCCCTGTGGGCGTGCCGGGAGTGCCTTACCGCATTCGTCGCCCAGGTCCGCCGAAAGCGCTACGCAGCGAGCGGACGCGCTGTGCAGAGGCAAAGCGGCACGTTGCCAGCGTTGAAGCGCTACCTGTCGTCGATCGAGAACGTTCGGCGCGCCGGAGAGGCGATAGAGCGCCTGGCCGAGGCTGGAGACCTGGAACCACTGCAGCTCGCTTGGCTGGTGATCTCCCTGGAGTCCGCACACGCATGGGCGGTGGAGGAGCGACCCGAGCCGTTGTCCGCGGACACGGAGGGCGGCGCTGAAGTGAAACGCGTCGAGCTCGCACTCTTCCTCCAGATGTACCGGGTCAGGAGCTTAGTGGCGAACGTCTTCACCTATTACCTCATTAACGAGGCTGCCCCAGCCGAGCCCGAGATGTGCGCTGAGTTCGAGTGCCCGCCGGACTGTCAGGGGCGCCACGATGCCAAACATATCGACTGCGGTCCCGACGACATCTATGAAGCCCTGGCGCGGCACGGCGTGACCGTTCGGGAGGACGATATGAACGCAGAGGCGACCTCGTGAACTGGAACACCCTGACACTCTTCATGCTCGCGGGTTTCGGCTTCCTCACCCTCATGATCACTCAACTGAGGGAGGTCTTGGCCAAGCTCCCAGAGTTGATTCGGATGTTCCGTGCAGTTCACCGCGCGATCGACGAAAAGCGTAATGAAGCAGGTGAATAATTGATTGTGCTCTTCTCCACGTTCTCGGAGGATTGTCGCGACCGACGTCCCTGCGGTTCGTCGGGGGTACCTCCGGGGCGGCAGGTCTGTGAGGTCCCAGACGCGGATGCTGCCGTCGTCGCCGCCCGAGACGGCGATGGGCTTGCCGTCCAGCGTCGTCACAGCGACTCCCGTAACTGCCCCGTGGTGCCCGGGGAACGGGGGCAGGAGGGGCTCCATCGTCTTGGGGTTCCAGACGATCACCGTGCCGTCGGCCTGCCCGGTCACCAGCACCGTCCGGGAGCCTATGTGCGCAACAGTCATGGCCGGCGAGTGGATTCGGAGGGCTTTGCCGTATGGCTTGCCCGTTACAGCGTCCCACATGTGGATGCTTCCCCATTCAGGGGCGAACTTGCCCTGGACGAAGACGATGCTCCTGCCGTCGACCTGACCGATCGCCAGGGATTCGACAGCGGTCTTGCTCATGATGGGCTTGCCCATCGGCTGGCCAGTGGCCGGGTTCCACAGCTGCACCTGCGCGCCACTGGCGGTCGCAGCAAGACTGTCGCCGACCGCGACGGTGTCCACGCTCTTCGCGCCGCTGATCGGGCGAAGGTAGGTGTCCCCCGACAGGTCCCAGAGCATGGCCTTGCCGTCCTGCGTCGGGATGCCCACGCGGGATCCGGCTACCGAGAGATGGGCGGGGCCGCCATGGGAGGTAGGCAGGATGTCGGCATCGTCCACCCGCTTGCCCGTCGCCACGTCGCGGACCGCCACTCCGTGCTCGACATCGCCGTACACGATGACCGGCTTCCCGTTACGCATGGCCGTGGTCATGGGAGAGAACTCGATGCACGAGCACGAGAGGGGCGCTCGAAACGGCCGGTGGGTTGCCAGGTCCCACATGCGGATCGTGTCGTCGCTACCGGTGGTCACGGCGATGGTCTTCCCCCGGACCGTGGTCACGGCGAGTGACTTGATCCCCCCGCCATAGCCGTAGAACGGCTTGCCGAGCTGTTTGCCCGTGCGCAGATCCCAGACCGTCAGCATCGCGTCGAGATCGCCGATGACCAGGATCGGCGTGGTGCGAAACCGTCCCACGGCCGCGACATGGTCCAGGAGATCGTCTTCGTCCCAGCCGTGGCCGATGAGTTCACCCGTGGCGAGGTCGGCGACCTGCAGCGTCTCGTCCCTGCTTGAGATCGTGACGGTCTTGCCGCCGAGCTCGAACAATCTGCTCGGACCGGACTCCCCCAGGGTGACGGCGCCGGTGGCCAGGTCCCAGCGTTCCATCCGATCGTCGTCCTCGCCGTCAGGACCGGTAACGATCGCCACACCGCCCTGGATGGCCATGCTGCGCATGTAGGTGATCGATGTCACCTTGGCGGTGGCCAGGGCTTTGCCCGTGCTGAGGTCCCACGAGCGGAGCACCCCGTCCTCGTCCCCGGTCACGGCTACGGTGGTCGCGCCGAGTTGCCCGATCGCTCCGACGCGAGGTTCGCCTCCGTGCCCTTCCATCGGGGCGCCGATCGGCCGGCCTGTGGTCAGGTTCCAGAGCTGGAGCGCTCGAAGGGTTGCTTGCCTTCGGTGAGTGCGACATGCGCTCCGCCGAGCGAGCCGACGGCCAGCAGGTTGGTGTCGAGAGTCCCGGTCTGCATGGGCGGGGTCAGCGGGCGGCGCGCGCCGAGATCCCAGGTGCGCAGCGTGCCGCCGCTGACAACGGAGATGTCCTTGCCGTCCCAGCGGTGCAGCTCGATGTGGTTCACGCCGTCCTGACCTGCAGGAATGGGCGCACCGATGAGCTTGTGCGTGGCGAGGTCCCAGATACGCAGCAGGTCGTCGCTGCCACCCGTGACGATCACCGGTTTGCCGTTCACCATGCCGACCGCCGGAGCGACGGTCCGGCTGCTGTGGCCGTACATGGCGGACCCGAGCTGACGGCCATGCACCGGCACCGGATGCCCGGTGATCACAGGGGACAATGGGGTGGGGGCTGCGCGAGGGTCCGCGGTGCACGCGACGGTAAGGGTGAGCAGCCCTAACGCGACCGCAAGCGCCTTGAATGTTGCCACGACGTATCCTCCCGCAGGTCGACTAGACGATCAATGGCGGCCTCCTGCGTGCGCAGACGGCAATACCCGCCCCCGCCAAGCACAGCCAGGCGAACCAGTCGCCCCACTGGGTCGCCACCGTGTTCACGCCCTCGGTGGTCACCGTCGCCGTGGCGATGGTCAGGTTGTGGTCGCTGGTGGTGGTCTCAGTCGTCATACGACCGTAGGGGTCGGTTAGGGTCAGGCGGCCGTTCGCTCCGCTGCGGGCCAGCGAGAAACCGTTCTCGATCCCGCGCATGATCGCCATCCGTGAGTGCAGCCACCCGTCGGCGTCCAGATCCCAGGCAGGGGCCAGCATCAGTGTCGCGCCGCCGCGGCGGTAGTCGCGGGCCAGGGCGGGGAAGTCGAGGTCCTTGCAGATCGTCACGCCGAGCTCAGCCACGGTCAGGATGCCCTTGCCAGGCTCGTACGGCTCGACGCCGGGGATCAGGTGCTGCTTCTGGTAGGTCTGGGGCGCGCCGCCGGTCGGTGGGAAATATACGGCTGTGTTGCGGTTCGTGTCGGTGACGATTACCCCGGCCACGATGGTCATCGAGCGGTCCTTGGCCAAGGTGCGCAGTGGGGTGGTGATGGTCGGCAAGTCGGCGTTCTTGGTGATGAAGGCGCCTTCGGCCAGGACCGCCATCTCGGTACCAGTGGGCAGGGCGCGCAGGCGGTCGAGGGTTTCCTTCAGCTTCGTACGGCCTCGCTCCGTGTCCACGGGCGCCCAGTCGCCCTGCTGCCCGGCGGCCAGCAATGCCACCGTACGGCTGGCCGTACCAGGAGCGACGGACAGGCGGGCCAGGCCGTACCCGAGAGAAGCCACAACCAGGGTGAGGGCGATCGCCGGGGCCAGGACCCGGCGAGTGGCCAGAGCGCAAGGTACGCAGATGAGGAGGAAGCTGATCCCCCAGTTGCCGGTGAGCGCCGCGAGCTGGGCCACCGGCAAGACGTCGGTCTGCGTGTAAGCCAGGCTCCAGAACGCCCCGTTGGGCGTGGTGATCGACACCAGGTACTCGGCCCCCACCCACAGGCCCGGCGCCGCCAGTGCGGCGAGCACCGGCCGGCCGCGCAGGACGAGCAGGCGGAACACCAGCGTGACCGCCGCCGCCACCAGCGCGGGGACCACGATGCTCGCCACGGAGAGCGGGATCGGCATCTCCAGGAGGTCGCGCTGGTAGGTCCACATGTTCATCCCGCCCGCCGTCCAGGCGACGGCCGCGGCGACGCCCGCGGTCCAGGCGCGCATCCGCGGGGCGACCAGGAGCATGGGCAGCGGGATGAGCCAGGTGAGCAGGGGTAACGGCTCGAGTCCCGTACCGAAGAAGTGCAGGAGAGCGGTCAGGAGAACAGCGATGAGGGGCATGCCGCAATGCTGCCGAGCCGGCCCGACGGGCGAATCACCGCGAAGAGTGATCCCCGGAGTCACTCGCTCGGACCAGGGTGTCGAGCCGTACGCCGGTGGCGGTCTTGACGGCCTGGACGATGTCCAAACCGGTCAGTACGGCGGTGCCGACGCTCATCCCGGCACGCTCGTCACACCACGCCATCAACCTGGCCGGATCGCCCAACGGCTGGGCGAAGTGCATCAGGCTGACGTACCAGCGGTCGCGCCGCCAATCCTGGAAGGCGCCCGCCTCACCCAGTTCCTCGGCGAAGCGGTCGGCGAGCTTCTCCAGTGCCCCGTCGACCGGCTGGCCCTCGACCAGCACCCCGCCCCGGTGCAGGGTGACCCCGCGCAGACGGACCCGCACCGGCAACATCCCGCGTACCGCCCGCCGAGCGGCCCCTCCATAGAGAAGCAGGTCCGCGGCGGGGATCACCGACCGGTAAGGCTCCAATGACCGCAGCGTGAAGTGCAGTGTCTCCACCCCATGCACCCAATGGCCAGGAACCATGATCTGCCCCAAATGAGATGACAAATCCGCCAGACGACCCAGCACTGCCCCTGAAGGGCGGAGCACCGCCGAGGCGCCCCAACGGGGATGGCCCTCCTTGAACGGGATGTCGTAGGTGAAGTCGCTCAGGAAGATCCCTCCAGGCAGATCTCGAAGAGGCGGGTCAGGCGCTCCACGTCGCCCTCCTCCGGCCCGAGCAACCGCCTCATGCTGCCGATCCCCAGAAACAGCGCCGTAGCCAGTCGCGCGCGCGCCATCGCGTCCGGCCCCTCCAGACTCGCCGCCAGCGGACCGAGGACGGCGGTGCGGAGCCGTTCGCGCAACAACACCTGCACCTCGGGGTCCCCCGCCGAGCGTTCGAGTGAGCGCAGGATCGGGCTCTCCGGGTCGGAGTGCATGCGCAGCGCGGCGTACTCGGCCAGCCGCCTGGCCAGCCCCGCCGGGTCGCCCTCGATGACCTGCCGGACCGTGGCCTCCCCGGCGAGGACTTCGCCGAACAGCCCGGCTTTCGAGCCGAAGTAACGCCCCACCAGGGCGATGTTGGCCTCCGCCGCCGCGGCGATCATGCGGACGGTGACGTTCTGGTATCCGTGCTCGGCGAAGAGCAGGCGCGCCGCCTCCAGCAGCCGGGTGCGCGTGGCCTCGCGATCGCGCGGCCGCTGCTCGATCAGCTCCATGACAGAACTGTACGGGGCCGAGGCCACTTGCCGAGCGGCTAGTAAACATGCGTATACTCAACAAGTCTAAAGTTCGCGTATCGAGGATGTGGTGTCTTGGCAATCCAGACACAGACCGCGCCCCCCGCGAGACGGCAGTACTCTCACCGCGAGATTCTCGAGATCATGTCCGGGCTCATGCTCGCCATGCTGACCGCGATGATCTCGACGTCAGTGGTGGGCACGGCGCTGCCGACGATCGTGGGCGAGCTGGGCGGCCAGGACCAGTACTCATGGGTGGCCACGGCGGCCATGCTGACCATGACGGTCTCGACCCCCCTCTGGGGCAAACTGTCTGACCTCTATGGAAGAAAGCTGCTGTTCCAGACCGCTCTGGGGCTGTTCGTCATAGCCTCGCTGGCGGCCGGGTTCTCCCAGGACATGGGGCAGCTGATCGCGGCGCGAGCCGTACAGGGACTTGGGGTGGGCGGTCTGTCCGCTCTGGCCCAGGTGATCCTCGGCGACATCGTGTCGCCCAGGGAGCGGGGCCGCTACTCCGGCTACATGGGTGCGGTCTTCGGGATCTCGACGGTCGCAGGACCGCTGCTCGGCGGGTTCATCGTCGACGCCGACTGGCTCGGCTGGCGCTGGTGCTTCTACGTCTGCGTGCCGTTCGCTCTGGTGGCGTTCGCCGTCATCCAGAAGGTGCTGCGCATCCCGAAGGTCAGGCGGAACACCTCGATCGACATCTGGGGCGCGTTCACCATCACGGCCAGCGCGAGCGCGTTGATGCTCATGCTGACCCTGGCGGGCACGGAGTTCGAGTGGAACTCCTTCTGGACCTACTTCCTCGGCGCGGTCAGCGTGGTCTTCCTGCTCCTGGCGGTGTTCGCCGAGCGCGGAGCGCGCGACCCGATCCTGCCGCCGCGGCTGTTCCGCAACAGGACGTTCGTGCTCACCAGCCTCGCGTCGCTGTTCGTCGGCATGGCGATGTTCGGCGCGATGATCTACCTGCCGCAGTACCTGCAGATCGTCAAGGGCATGAGCCCGACCGCCTCCGGCCTGATGACGCTGCCGATGGTGATCGCGCTGTTCATCGCCGGCGTGGTCTCCGGGAAGATCGTCACGAACACCGGCAGGTGGAAGATCTTCCCGGTCGCCGGCCTGCTGCTGGTCGCGCTCGGCCTGTTCATGCTCTCCCAGCTCCACGTGGACTCGGAGAAGTGGCTGATCGGGCTCGACGTGGCGGTGCTCGGCATCGGGCTGGGCCTGTCGATGCAGATGCTCATCCTCGCCGCGCAGAACGCGGCCGAGCTACGTGACATGGCGGCGACCACGTCAGGCGTGTCGTTCTTCCGCTCGCTGGGCGGCGCGATCGGCATCGCGGCGTTCGGCGCGATCCTCACCAACCGGATCAAGGACCAGCTCGGTGGCGGCGGGTCCTCGCCCAAGATGGGCACGCCCGACCAGATCCAGCACCTTCCGGTGCACATCAAGAACATGGTCCTCGAAGCCTTCACCAACGGGCTCGAGACCGTCTTCATGGTCGGCGTGCCGATCGCGCTGCTCGGGTTCGTGGCCGTGCTGCTCCTCAAGGAGCTGCCGCTGCGCACCAACCAGCCCGCTCCCGCAGGACCCAAGCCGCTCAGCAAGGACGACATGGTCCTGGCCGGGCTGATGCTCGAACTCATCGCCCAGCGGATCGAGCGAGTGAACGGCGAGCCGTCCGCGCTGCTGTCCGCCGTCGCCCGCATGGCGCCGCCCGACGGGCGCACCGAGAAGGAACGGGCCAGAACGGTCGCCGAGACCGTGCTCCGCCCCACCTCCCGCGCCCTGATCTCGCAGGCGGCGCCCACCGATAAAGCCCTCGTCACAGGAGGAGTCGCACAGTGATTCGCAAGTTCGTGGGCGCGGTAGCGGCCACCCTGGCGCTCATCGCCGGGCTCTGGCTGATGATCGCCCCGTTCGCCCTGGGCACGCAGCCCGAGGGCGCTGACTGGACAGATCCCACCAAGTCCGAGTTCTTCGCCGGACTCGGCGTCGCGGTCGTCGCCCTCGTGGCGCTCGGCGCGTTCGTCGCGGCCATCTACGAGGACCTGGTCGTCCGCGGCCTGGTCACCGTACGCCAGCGGGTCGTCGAGCCCGAGCCCGCACCCGTCGCCCAGCCGACCGGCGGGTCGTCGGCCGAGCTGGCCGCGCTGCTCGCCCCGCTCGTCGAGGCGCTGCGCGAAGACATGTCTTCCAAGAACGGCGCTGTCGAGGTGAAGCGATGAAGGCCAAGCTGGGCGTCGGAGCCCTGTTCGTTCTGTTCCTGGCCGGGCTCTGGCTGGTCGCCGCGCCGTTCGCGGTCGGCTACCAGCCGCGTGGGGCCGCCTATGCCGACTCCACGATCAACGACATGTGGGTCGGCGGCGCGCTCGCCGGGCTGTCGTTCGTGGCTCTCGTCGTCTACGCGGCAGATGCGCTGCGTGACCTCGCGAGCCGGGGACGGCACGCGGACCCGACCCACTAGAGGGGTGCGAGGTGGTCCCGTACCACCTCCCCAAGGGCCGTTTCGAGATCGGCAAGGACGGCTCGGGCCTGCTCGTCGTGGGATTCGACGGGACGGGTCCGAGCCGCAACGCGCTGGCGTACGCCGCCGGTCTCGCCCGCAGGGAGAACGCCACTCTGCTGATCGCGTTCGTGGAGTCGCTGAGCGGCGCCGCGCTCTGGTTCTTCGCCGGGTCGCCGATCATGCCTGACCTGGTGCCCGACTTCCGCGACGAGTTGCACGACGAGCTGGGGCCGCTCGGGGTGCCCTGGCGGTTCGTCAGCGTACGCGGTGACACGGCCAGGGCGTTGGAGTCGCTCGCGGCCGAAGCCCAGGCCGACGCGATCATCGTCGGCAGGTCTCGATCCTCCTGGAGGTTCTTGACGGGAAATGTTCCCCACTCTCTGGTCAAATCCGCCAGAAGGACCGTTCTCGTCGTTCCATAGTCACTTACGGTGGCCAGATGAAGCGTGCTGCCGCTCTGGCGTTCCTGCTGACCGCCTCCGTGGCCTGCGGCGGCTCGACGCCGATCGCCTCGCCCACGCCGTCGCAGGCGGCCACCACGGAGACGGTCCCGCCGATCGAAGAGAGCGCCACGCCCACCGGTCCCCCGGAGTTCACCTCCAAGGTGAGCAAGGTGGACCGCGACGAGCTCCCGTACTCCTGGAAACCAGGCTGCCCGGTGCCGGTCGCCGACCTCCGCAAGATCACCCTCACCTACTGGGGGTTCGACGACAAGGCGCACACCGGCGAGCTGGTCGTCCGCGAGACGGTCACCGACGACATCGTGACGGTCTTCGAGAAGTTGTACGGCTGGCGGTGGCCGATCCGGCGCATGGAGCTGGTGGACGCCTACAAGGGCGACGACTACGACTCCATCGACGCCGACAACACCTCGGCGTTCAACTGCCGGGCGGCGACGGGGTCCACGAACTGGTCCAAGCACGCGTACGGCGAGGCCATCGACGTCAACCCGCGCGAGAACCCGTACGTGACCGCCGACGGCGGAACCGCCCACAAGAACGCCCGCGAGTACGACACCCGCCCGTTGGACAAGCCAGGCGTGATCAACGCCGGCGACCGCGTCGTGAAGGCCTTCGCCAAGGAGGGCTGGGAGTGGGGCGGCGACTGGTCAGGCACCAAGGACTACCAGCACTTCTCCAAAGGTGGGGGCTGAGGCCAGGAACGATCTTCTGGTCTTGGCCCTGACCTGGTGTTTCTTGTCTCGCTAGATCTCACCGATTCCCCGGTGATCTCGACCTCATGTGCCCTCGTTGTGCCCTGCGGCATCCCTATTCGTCCTCGTCCAACGCTTGGATCGCGGTTGTGATCAGGGCTCGGGCGGCCTTGCCGTACACCGCGAGTTCGGCCAGTGCGGCGAACGTCGCGGCGTACATGGCGATCTCGTGGGGCTGCGTGATCGTCAGGTGGCCCGACACAAGTTCAACCGTCACCTCGGCGGTGTCGAACATGAAGAAGCCTTCGGGCGGCCACATGGCGGAGCGGTCTGTGCCGAGCGGAATGATTCCCAGGGAGATCGACGGCAGGGTGCTCACCGTGAGCAGGTTGCCGAGCTGCCCGACCATGACGTCGGCCCCGCCGATGGGATGGCGAAGGACGCTCTCTTCCAGCACCACCGCGAACCTGTGATCGCCCCTCTCGATGATCCGCTGCTTCTCCAACCTGACCCGTACGGCCTCCTCGACATCGTCGGAGAGGCTGCGCCGCTGCATGAGCGAGGTAAGCAGAGCGGAGATGTAGGCACCCGTCTGCAACGGTCCGGGGATGAGCTGCGAGGAGTAGATGCGAAAGTGGCGAGTTCTCTCCCATAGGGGGATCACCGACTCCTGGGCCACCTTCAGCCCGGTGCGCTCCATGTCCCGCCACTCGACGAACATCCCCTGAATCGCCTGGAGCGAGGCGACGAGATCGACGGCTTGACTCGGGACGTCGCAATGCCGACACCAGGTGGCGATGTCCTCGGTCGATGGCGGGCGGCGGCCGTGCTCGATCCGGCTGACCTTGGAGGAGTGCCATCCCGCCATCCGCGCCAGATCGCGGCCGGACAGGCGGGCATCCTGCCGGATCTGGCGGAGGCGGGCAGCGAGAACGTCGAGTGCTTGCTGGGCGCTTGAGGATTCGTAAGGCACTGGCGGTAGAACGCTCAGATAGCGGGCTTGTAGTCGTTGTGCGGGATGGCGCGTTGCCAAACCGCCTCGAACGCCGATGCGCACCTTTCGATTACGCCCTGATCGGTGACCTGCTCTGCGTCGAGCCAGTCGCCGTTGCCGTTGAAGTGGTTGATCAGCAACGTCTCATGGTCGAAGAGCCAGAAGTCGTTGCCGGGCAGTAGCAGATCTGTGGCTTGCCGACGAGGCAGCCAGCGCACCTCCTCTCCCGCGCGGATGTTGGGGAACGTGATGTCGTACTCGTAGTGGATGTAGGAACTGATCGGTTCGGAGACGACGCGCGCCCGTCGCATCGCGACACCCCGTTCCACCGCGTCCACGATGTTCTGGAGCCAGGGTCGCCACCAAGACGCGCGGTCATCGGGATCGAGCCTGTGCCCGGTTTGCCAGGCGTCGTAGTCCGGGTCCTCCAGCATGTAGCCATCGCGCATTTCCAGGTGCAGCGCCGACTTGCGGCACTGGCGTAGCGCGCTGTCGATCTGTGATGCCGGGGTGACGGTTGGCGTCACTTGGGCACCGCCGGGAGGAACCGGATCATGCGCTGAGGGAATCGGATGATGGCCTCCCCTGCGGGGATGTTCCCGATTTCGGCGAGGGTAGCGGGGGCTATGGCGGTGTACCCCTGCGCCAAGATGTCGCCGGTGTCGGTGTCCAGCCAGAACGTCGGGGAGCCACCGTTGGGGCTTTCGGGGTCCTTGCCAAGGAACTGGAGTGCCATGGAGTCCTCCGATGGTCGATGTGTCTGTGCCCGAGTTTGCGTCTCCCCACAACCCACATCAAGAGAATTGCCGAAGTTTGCCAGCTCTCCCTGAGGGCGTCGCACCCATACGTGCACGACGCAAAGCTGGGCAATCTCGTTGAGGCACCCATCAGACGTTACTTAGCGTCGCGGCTATGCCCTCCATTTGGCCCCGACCAGGGCACACCCCGATCTCCATCAATGGGTCTCCCCTTGATCCTTCGGATCTCCTTGCGGTGCCCGAGTTCGACACCTGGCTTGGGGAAGATGGCAGGCTCCACGGAAGGCACCGCAATTCCGGTGCACTGATCGACGCGGACAACCCGCGTCAGCTTGCCCTCCGGGCGCTGGCAAAGCGTGTGACCTGGACCTGGCGTACAGCAGGTAGAGCCTGATGAGCGCTGACCCTGTCCAGCGGCGGCCACGTAACACCCGTGACAGTGCCGATTGGGAGTGCCCGGGGGTCGAGCTGACGCTCCACCCTGCGCGTGCCCAAATCGGGTACCGCTCCGTGGAATGGCGGACTGCCCGGCCCGATTATTGGCGGGTGGTTGAGTGGACCTGTGCTTGCCAAGCGATGGTATTCGAGCTGATCAGCTACGGCGGTCAGTACGCCGTTCACAAGATCGTACAGACCGATCCGCCCGCCCACTCGTTCGCTGGCCCGTGGCCGCATCGTGAGGCCCGCATGTGGTGGATGCGGATCGTGGCCGGACAGGTCCGCTAGCCCGCGCGGCGGGCAGAGCGTCACCCTCCCTGCCCGCCGCGCGTGGTGTCCCCGTGTTCTTGACCATGGAGGGCGAGAACACGGGGACACTGTCTACCGGCTGCGGGCCGCGCGGCGCGCGGCCCGGAGGTCGTCCACACTCCGGGTCTCCTGCGCGCCACCGTTGAAGTCGCCGCCGGATCGCCCGGACGCGGCCTCCTTGTCGTCCTTGGCCTCCTGCCGCGCAGCGGCGGCCTCCAGGCGGTCCAGGTACTCCCGGCACAGCTCGATCTTGCTGCGCGCCTGCTCGGCCTCGTCCAGGATGGCGGCCAGCCGGTCGAGCACCTGCTTGGCGTTCGCCCGGACGGACGCGGCCTGCATCGGGTCGCCGCTGGCGTGGGCCTGGTGGAGGCTCTGGCGGAGCTCGGCTACGGCCTCGCCGATGGTCTTGCCCGTGGTGGTCATGAAGACTCTCCTCTTTGCTGATCTTGTGTGTCGAGGTGTGGGTCAGGCACCGCTACCGGCCCGCCCGGTCTTGACTACCTGGCCGTCCGTGATCGTGCTGCCGCTGCCGTTGGCCTCGATGTCCGCCATCAGCTCCGCCTTGCGGAGCGTGCGCTCGGGGTCCTCCTCCAGGCGGCGGACCTGCTCACGGGCCTGCGACAGAGTCCGGATCAGGGTCTCCCAGGACTCGCCGACCTTGAACTGAAGCCGGGCCGCCGCGCCCCGCTCGCCCGGGGTCGCCTGCGCAATGCCGCGCTCCACCTGGCCCATGGTCTTGTTCAGAGCCAGGGCGGACATCGCCTGATCGCCGCGCGCATAGGTGGGCAGCTCGGTCTTGATCGCGGCCAGCGTCGCCAGGTCGCCCGCCTGGGTGGCGGCCTTCACCAGGTCGTCCACGTGGTCGCCGTGGTCGAGCTGCTGGCGCACCCGCGACCATGCCGCCTGCCGCTGCATCTCCCGCAGCGTCTCGGTCTGCGGGTCGTCGGCGGTGGGCTGAGCGGTGATCCACTCCTCCACCCCGGCGTGGGCACGGCGGGCCTCCTGCTCGATCTGGTCGAGCTGGGCCATGGCCTCCTGGCGGAGCTTGGCGGCCTGCTGGGCACGGTAGTCGGGGGCGTACCGGTCATCCCGGGTGACCTTACCCAGGGCGGCCACGAGGTCCTGGCGGACGGCGGTAACCCTGCCGGGCAGCAGGTCAAGGTCCATCTTCTTGGCCTGGGCGTGGATCTGCGTAGACATGTTGATCTCCTTCTTGTTGTTCGTCGTGTGAGTCACCAGGCGTTCTCCGGCGACCTCTCGCCCCCGCTGGGAGCGGTGATGGCGGCGGGCAGGTCCAGCGGCACGGCCTCCTGTGGGATCAGGAGACCGTGGCCGGTCTTGAGTGCGTCCTCCTCCGTCTGCCGTATCCGGCGGACAGATCTGCGGGCGTAGGTGGTGTTCAGGCAGCTCACGGCCTGCATGGCGGCCATGGCCAGGTCGTCATGGCCGATGCGGGCGGGAACCGAGATCTGCACCATGCCGGAGGCACTGTGGGTGAACTGGAGGCTGTGGAGCTGACGAAGCAACTCCGGGTGCCGGGGCAGCACAAGGCGGCCCTGCTGGAGAAGGACCTTGAGCTTGCCGAACCCGGCTTGCTTGCGCCGCACATCGGTCCAGACCGGAGCGACCCACGGCCGGACACCTGCCCGCCACAACCGTTCCGTCAAGGTCTGGGTGGGCGCACCGCCGACCCCGTTCGTCTCCGATGCCCAGCACCGCACATCGAACGCCGACCCGATGGCCACCAGCCGGTCGATGAAGTCGCCGTACGGCATCCGCGCGTGCGACTCCAGCCACGGCAGGTAGAACGGCACGTCCTCCCCGAGAACCTGGTGGTTCCACCCCCGGTCGTCCAGCGGGGCCATCAGGACCACGGCGTTCGCGTCCTGGGCGAACCCCCAGTCAAGCCCCGCCGCCCCGCCCAGCGGGCAGTGTTCGCCCCAGGTCGCTTTCACCCGTTCCGGCGACCACAGCTCGTAATCGGCGACGGCACCAAGCAGTTCCTCAGCGGTGAAGTAGGCGGTCTGATCCTCCACCCACTCCGCCAGCACTTCCTGACGGAACACCCACTCGGGGTCTTGCTTGCGCCAGTCCTCCAGCAGCGAGGCGTCCACCAGCGGGGAGACCGTACTCGGCCAGTGGAAGGAGGCGTACCCTTCCGCTCCGTTGACCCCCAAGTGGTAGAGCTGGGAGAAGAAGCGGTCGCGGCCCCCGAACGGAGTGGAGGCCAGCACCACCCGCGACTCAGGGCGAGCGATGATCGAGTACCGGGCAGCCCGCCACAGGTCGTCGGGAATCTGGGCGGCCTCGTCCAGGATCAGCAGGTCCACCGACTTGCCCCGCACCTGCTTCTCGCTGGCCGGTACGCACCGGATGGTGCTGCCGTTGGTCAGGGTGACCCGCGAGGCGTTGTCGTCCACCACCGACCCCGCCAGCAACGGCGAGGAGGCCAGCGCGGAGATCTCGGCCATCAGGTCCTTGGCCGCGTCCTCCCCGGCGCTCAGGACCAGCACCCGGTAACCGGCCTGGGTGAACGCCCCATGCAGAGCGATCACCGCAAGCGTCCTGGACTTGCCCGCCTGCCGTCCGCAGCACATCGCCCGTGTCCGTGCCGGGTTCAGTGCCACCTGGGCCTGGTGGGGCCACAGCGGCTCTCCGATCAGCCGTTCGGCGAACACTCGCACATCCCGCAGTCCCTCAACCATGCCTCACCTCCTTGTCGTCGTTGCTGTCGTCGTCCTGGTCGGCGCGGTCCAGGCCGGACAGCAGCTTGGCCATGTCCACCCCGGCGGCAACCACGTCACGCCCCAGACGCGCGGCGCTCAGCGGGTCCAGACCCAACCGAGACCGCTCCCGTGCCGCCCGGTTCTCCGCCCGGTGCAGCAACGCGTAGGCGGCCCGCACCCGCTCGTCTGCAAGGTCGCCGACCCCATCGCCAGACACCTCGGCCAGCCCCTCCAGGTAGGCCACCATCAGCCGCACCTGAGCCTCCGCCCGCGCCCACGCCTCCAAGGCACCCCGCCAACGCGGCTTGCCCAGGTAGGCGCACTCCGGGTCGGCCAGCACCTCGGCCACCAGCTCCCGCGCCACCGGATCGACCTTCCGCAGCGAGTAGACCCCGTGCCGGACCGACAGTTCATGCCCCGGCTCGAAGGGGGGCCGCTGCCCGGGGAACCGGGGAGTCCATCCATCAGTCATCACGGCCCCCATTCGAGGTCCATGGAGAACACACAGTTCTTCCTGAACCCGGCTTCGCCATAGCTCCTGAGCTGGAGAAACACCGTTGGGCCACGACGGCAAGGGCACACACAGGGCACACACGCAGATAGGCCGACACGTTTTCCCAGCTCAGGGGCTTGCAAGACACGTCGGCCCACGGGGTCTCATCTCGACCCCTCGCGCGCGCGGCATTTCTACCGATCACCAAGGCGGCACGCCCCCGCCGCTCCACCAGTCCCGGGGCGTTCCGGCGGACCTGAACCCACCCCTTCCCGCCCCAAGAGTGGAGACGGTGGTGACAGAAGCACGAATTGCCGTCATGACCTGCGCTTTCGTTGTCACCACGGGCGCGGACAACCGAGTGACAGAACCAAGGACTTGTGCGGTGAGCTGCGGGAACATCTGTCACCGGCCAAGGAGACTCATCCCGACCCACCCTTGTGTCACCACCGATGCCTTCCGTCAGCCGCTTGTCACCGCTAGCCGGTGACGCCTGTTCGCCCTGGTCAGGAGCGGTTTCGAGTGCTTTTGTCACCATGTCACCAGCCCTTCGGGTTGACCTCGTACCGGGTGGGCTTGCGACCCCCGGTCGAGGGCTCGATCGTCCGGCGGGTGTATCCGTTCTGCTCCAGGAGGGCCAGGATCGTCATCAGGTCACCAGCGGCCTTGAACCTCCGGTGCATCCCTCGATGCGCCTCGCGCTGTGTGA
This sequence comes from Nonomuraea sp. NPDC050556, assembly GCF_044457355.1. Lineage (NCBI taxonomy): Bacteria > Bacillati > Actinomycetota > Actinomycetes > Streptosporangiales > Streptosporangiaceae > Nonomuraea > Nonomuraea sp. NPDC050556. The sequence continues at coordinate 451,105 of NZ_JBITGU010000005.1, forward strand.
AGTCCTTGCGCTCACCGATCCACTTCAGGACCGCCTGTGCGTCCTCCAGCAACGGGTGGGCGCGCATCACGCCGAACGCGGCCATTGCGTGCTCTATGTAGTAGCGGGCGAGCTCAACGGCGCGGCCCATGGTGTCCTCGCTGATCGAGGTCTGCGCCCCCCTCGTCGGGTTCTCGGCGAGGTGGAGCAAGCCAGCCAGCCGGGCTGTGTGGCCTGGGAGCTTGGCGGCCCATTCCTGTAGGTTCTCCAGATCCCCTGACCCTCGTCGGAGACGTGGTTCAAGCTCCTCTCGCCATTCGGTGTGCAGCTTCAGCGCTCCTGGGGTCAGGGTGACCACGGCGGGGTCGGTCCAGTCGGACAGGCCGATGATCAGTCCCATCACGGTGTCGCGGTAGCGGTCCAGCACCACCTGATCCAGCAGGTTGGGAGTGAGGTTTCGCCACCCCACCATGTCCGGGGGAACGGCGAACAGCACCCGGGCGAGCGCGCCCCGTCCGTGCATCTGCCTCTTGGCCGCGATGTCGCGCAGGAGTTGCGGCTGAAGGCAGATGCCCATGGTCAGAGCGGGCCGCTCCACAAACTCCTTGCGGCCTCGTCGATCGACCACCAGCCGGTCTCCGGCGTGACCCTTGAGCACGAGTTCGAGGTTGGGATGGCCGCTGGTATACCGGCCCATGATCACCTCGAAGAACGTGCCCTCCGCGCTGAGGATCGCCAGCCGCCCGCCCTGCTCGACCAACAGCGAAGTGGCGGTCTCGGGGGTGATGTCGTCGGCGCTCAGGCGCGGCAGGACGGGGACGTCCATCTCCTCGGCCATGCGTGCGGCATCTGCTGCCGTCTCCACCTCCTCAGGGTTCTTGGCCCTCTTCCGCGACGCCTCCGCACGGGCCATGGCTTTGCGCTGCTGCTTCTCCACCTCCTTGATCTTTTCCTCGATGGCTTCCTTAAGGACCTTCTCCGCCGTGAACACCGGGTCGAGCATGGACCGGAAGGCGGGCGACTTGCCCGACCCGGGCGGCATGGCGATGGCCACCATGAGGTTCAGCGGCTCGCGCCATTGCCCACGCACGGCGACCTCGGCGCGGCCACCCGCAGCGGTGGCCAGCACCGCCAGGGCCAGCCCGCCCGGCAGGTCCTCGGGAACCTGCACCTCCTCCGCGACCCCACGGACCATCTCGGCGATGTAGCCGGGGAAGACGTCGGTGGGGAAAGCCGGAAGCTCCGCGCGGGTATCGAACGGGACAGGGTCCTCCCAGTCGTCGGTGGAGGCCACGTCTTCGGCGGTGAAGCCGGGGACGTGATCGAACGGGTTGCTCACTCGCCCTCCCCTGTGGCCCCGATTTCGGCCGGACGCTTCGCGTCCCACCGAGCCGGGCCGCCCGTGTAGTCACCGTGCAGGAGGACCGGGACGACGAGACGGCGGGCCTGAAGCTCGGCGTTGGTCGGCGGGCTGGCCGTACGGCGGACCCGCTCGGCCAGCGCCTTCCACACCTGGGCGATCTCGTGGTGGGCGTGGGCGTAACCGACCTCCCACCCCGACCGGTGGCCGTCGCGGTAGCCGTCGGAGTACATCTGGGCTTCGCGCTTGTGCTGGCCGTCGAGATCGTTGACGAGCTTGCGCATCTCCTCCAGGTCACCCATCACGCCACCTCCGGCACGGCCAGAGAGCCGGGCTCCCGCAGGAGGCGGTTCAGGGCGGCCAGCTCGTTCATGCGCCGGAGCAGACGGTCACGGTCGCGCGGGTGGAGCCGGGCGAGGAGCTGAGCCGTGCTCGGCTTGGGCGCACGGGCTACCCTGGCCTTGTTGTCGTTGAGCTTGCTGGGCGCAGCGACGTTCTGGCGGCCCTGGGAGGTGGAGCTCCTGGGGCCGCACTGCTTCTTAGGCGACGACATCGGCACCGCCGCCCTGGTTCTGGTCGAGCCACTTCTCGATGTCCGCCCAGCGGTAGCGGATGTGCCTGCCAACCTTGATGTACCTCGGCCCGACACCACGCCAGCGCCACTGGACGAGAGTCTTCTGCGGGATGCCCAGGTAGTCGGCCACCTCCGGAGTCCCGGGGAGTGGGCCGTTCGGCTCCTTGATTGAGGTCTTACGGATCGCCATCACCTTTCGTTTGAAACGGATGAATTTCTCTCTCTTCATCCCCAAGGGTCTCGAAAGGCTGGCTTCAAGTCAAGCGAGAAGCTAGGCTTCGCTTCATGAGCAAAACACGAGGTGAAAGCACTCGCGATACCGGCTTGAAGGACAAGCCGCGTCGCTGGTCGAAGGAGGAGTGGCGCGATGCAGTGGCGGAGGCTCCACCGTTCTCCGTCGCCCTGGGCCAGAAGCTCCGGACGGTCCGAGAGGGGAAGGGCTGGACGACGGAGGACATCGCCACATCCGCCCAGGGGTATGGGCTTGGCTGGCACCGCACGACGGTCGGGCAAATCGAGTTGGGCAAGCGCGCTCTAAGCGCCATCGAGCTACTGATGCTGCCCTTTCTGTACGGCAAGCCGCTCGTGAAGCTTCTGCCTGGCGAGGTTGCCCACCTGACCGACACGACCGCCGCGAGTATCGACTACCTCGTCCCCTTCGCGATCACAGGCGAGGTGTGGGACCAGCCGGGCTCCGGTCACCTTCACCGGCCTGGGCGCTTCCACTTCAAGGGGCAGGAGGAGCGCGTTGGGCGCTTCGTCCAAGCCCTGCGAGACCAGCCCAACCCCTGGCCGCCGGAGGCCGTGGCCGCCCACACCGGTATCCCGGACGAGGCCGAAACAAAGGCCGCGAAGCGGCTGGACACCACCCCGCACTATGTCGCCTATGCGGCCCGCATGACGTGGGGCCACGGCCTTACCGCCGAGCGAGACACCCGGCTCAATCAGCGCCCGGACACCCCCGCCGACCGCCGTGCCCTCCAGGCTGCTCGCGGCCACGTCACCCGGGAATTGATCAACGAGCTAGACCCCGTAATCCGCAGGCTCGAAGAGCAGCGCACCCCCACCCCCTCCAAGGAGGACTAATGGCCGTCTACGACCGCTGGCACAAGTCCCGTGTCAAGCCTGGTGATCCGACGTGCAAGGAGCACGACAAGCCCCCCACCACCGACCACGGCAAGGGCGAGCGCTGGCAGGTCCGCTGGCGTGACGAGCAGGGCGACCAGAAGAAGCGGAACTTCGAGAAGAAGGGCGAAGCCGACGCCTACGACGCCAAGGTCAGGAACGACCTCAAGACGGGCGACTACATCGACCCCAAGGCGGGCAAGGTCACTTTCCGCCAGCGGGGTGACATGTGGCTAGGCTCCGCCACCTTCGGACAGGCCGTGTCCGACCACATCGCCATGCGGCTCCGGGTTCACATCTATCCGACCTTCGGCCACCTGGAGATGCGCATCCTCGCTAACCAGCCGTCGCTGATCCAGAAGTGGATCAAGAGCCTTCAGGGGAGGCTCGCGCCGACCTACATCAAGGTCCTGTTCGCCCACGTCTCCGCCGTCTTCTCCGCTGCCGTGGAGGACAGGGTCATTCCCCGGAACCCGTGCCAGGCCAAGGGGATCAAGCTGCCCCCGATCGTCCAGGGCAAGGTTCAGCCGTGGCTGTTCGAGTGGGTGGACGGCATGCGGGATGCTCTCCCCGAGCGGTACGAGGTCATGGTGGACATCGGGGCGGGGCTTGGCTTGCGGCAAGGCGAGATCTTCGGCCTGTCGGTGGAGGACGTGGACTTTCTGCGCCGTGTGGTCCACGTGCGGCGGCAGGTGAAGGTCATCCGTGGACGGCTGGTCTACGGGCTCCCCAAAGGTGACAAGGAACGGGATGTTCCCCTCCCGGACTCGGTCGCGCTGCGGTTGTCGGCGCACCTGGCCGCGACTCCCGCCGTGAACGTCGATATGCCATGGGACCGCCTGGACGGCGAGCGCAAGGAACACCGCCTGATCTTCACCACGGTCACGGGCAAAGCGGTCCACCGCGACTACTTCAACGAGACGTTCTGGCGTCCCGGGCTGGTCACCGCTGGAGTCGTCCCGCCGCCCGCCAAGGGCGAGAAGCGCAAGTCGTACCGGGAGCACGGCATGCACGCCCTCAGGCACTTCTACGCGTCGGTCCTGCTGGACGGCGGGGAGTCCATCAAGGCACTCAGCGTGTACCTCGGCCACCACGACCCCGGCTTCACCCTGCGCACGTACACACACCTGATGCCGTCCAGCGAGGACCGCACCCGTAAGGCCGTGGACGCCGTTTTCGGGGCACAGAATTCCCCGGCGAGTGCCCTGGTTGTGCCCTCTACGGGCAGCTAGCAAGCTCCGGTGCAGGTCAGAGCCCTAAGCAGGCTCAGAATCACGACTATCAGCACTTCAGCAAGGGCGGCGGCTGAGACCTCAGTCCGCGATCAGGACGGGCGTGCCCAGTGGGAGCTTCACCAGCACCTTGAGCGCCGACGGAGGCACCCTGACGCAGCCGTGGGTGACCGCCTTGCCGAACACCTTGGGGTCCGGCCAGCCGTGGAAGGCGACCGTACCCGGCCCGCCGCCGAAGGAGTCGAGGGTCTGCGAGTGCGTGCCGAGCGGCAGGATGAACGGGCTGTACTTCTTCTCCTTGGGCGCCATCAACGCCAGCAGGAAGGTCCGGCCCACCGGGGTCGGTGACTCGGGCGAGCCCACGGCGACCGTCCAGGTGCCGACCTTCTTCGCCCTGACCTTCTTGCCCTTCTTGGTGTAGCTCACCACGGCCAGCTTCTTGTCGCTCAGGTCCACGACGACCCGGAAATGGGAGCTGGCCCGCTGGAGACCCTTGCTGCGGATCCACCCCGTCGCGTAGTTGGGCTTGCTCGGCAGCAGGACGCGGACCCAGCCGCTGCGCGACTCGACCACCGGCACCCACGTGGGGCCGCCGAGCTGCGTGGCAGGCAGGACGGCGACCGCCTTGCCGCCCGGCGCGGGGTAGACGCCCACGGCGCGCTTGGGGTGGACGACCAGGCCGCTCAGCTTGCCGAACTTGTCGCTGTCGAGCGGGAGGCCGGTCAGCGAGGTGAAGGTGGTGGCCTTGGGCAGGGCCGCCGGACGGGCGGCGACGGCTGGGGCCGGGGCGGAAATACCCAGGGCAGCGACCATGGCCACGGCGATCGCCGCTCGGCGAGGTGCATGGAACACGATCGACTCCTGAGATAACCATCCGGCGCTGGTTGATAACGGTTTGGAACGATTGAAACTACTACGAGTAATTGGTGGGACATTGTTACACACAAGCGCCCCAAGGGGCCCATGATCGCTCAAGTTATGTATGAGGTGCCCGTGACTACCGGAAGAGTCTCCCCACTACGCCGCTGGTTAGCGGTAGGCGCCATGATCATCGTGGCGGCGCTGGCCGCCTTCGTCGTCGCGGGTACCGCGTCCGCCGCCCCCAAGGGGGACAACGGCGACGTCAAGGTCCACGAGAGCACGACGCCCGAGGACGACCAGCGCGACGAGCCGCACGTCTGCGTCTTCTACCTCGTCGGGTTCAAGTTCGACAAGGCCCAGTCCGTCTCCTGGGAGATCAAGTCCTGGCCGCCCACGGGCAACGGGACCACGGTGAAGACCGGCACCCTCACGCTCGACTCGAACGGGCACGGCCGTACCGCCGACATGACCCTGCCGAACGGGCACTACAAGCTGTACTGGAACTTCACCGGCGAGAACGGCAGGGCCAAGCAGAAGGTGTTCTGGGTGTCCTGCACCCCGACGACCCCGACGCCCACCCCGACCCCTTCGTCCACGCCGAGCTCCACACCGAGCTCCACACCGAGTTCCACACCGAGCTCCACACCGAGCTCCACACCGAGCTCGACTCCCACGCCGTCCTCGACGCCGACTCCCAGCTCGACCCCGACGCCGTCCTCGACGCCCACCCCCACGTCGACTCCTACGCCCACGCCGTCCCCCTCGCACTCTCACCACGAGGGGCACACGGACACCGACTGGGGCACATGGACCGAGTCCGACACCCCTGCGGACGAGGGACAGCCCACGCCCGCGCCGACGCCCACGCCGGTGAAGACCGACGTACCGGTGACCGGCTGACGAATCACCCCTGAAGGCCCGGGTCCTCTGGACTCCGGGCCTTCGGCGTCCCCTGAGGAACCGACTTCCGCGAGAATCGGTCCATGGCGGCGAAGGATGGCGATGGGTGGACCGTGTGCGAGCGCGGGCACCGGCACTGGGGTCTGTACGGCGCGGCCGGGCTGCTGGCCGTACACCATGACGACCGGGGCGCCCCGCACGTCCTGATGCAGAAACGGTCCTGGTGGAGCCATCACGGGGGCACCTGGGGGCTGCCCGGCGGGGCCAAGGACAGTCATGAGGGTGCCGTCGCCACTGCGCTCAGGGAGGCCTGGGAGGAGGCGGCGCTGGTCCCCGACGGGCTGCGGGTGCAGGGGGTCTATACCGACGACCATGGCGGGTGGGCGTTCGAGACGGTGATCTGCGAGGCGGACGCGTTGCTTCCCGCGGCTCCGGCCAACGGGGAGAGCGCCGAGCTCCGGTGGCTGTCGCTCGCCGAGATCGATCGGAAGAACCTGCATCCCGGGTTCGCGGAGAGCTGGGGAGAGGTCCGGCGGGAACTGAGTCCTGGCACGCTGGTTCTCGACATCGCCAACATCGTCGGCGCCCGCGCAGAGCGTGGCTGGTGGAACGACCGGCTGGGCGCCGCGACGAGGCTGCTGGGCGAGGTCGCGGGGCGCGGGTTCGACCATCCGGTGCTGTCTGAGTGGTTCCCGCGGGTGGTGGCGGTCGTCGAGGGGCAGGCCAGGGGCGCCCTGGCGCCGGACCCGGTGGAGGTGGTCGACGCGGAGCACAGCGGCGACGACGCGATCGTCGACGTCGTACGGCACGCCAGGCCGTGGGAGAACGTCACGGTGGTCACCGCGGATCGGGGACTCAAGGAGCGCATCGCCGCGCTCGGGGCGACGACGACGGGACCGAGATGGCTGCTCGCCCAACTGTGACCAACGAGGTGCCCCCGGAGACCTGGGGGCGCGGGCCGCAACGGCCCATTCCGGTGCTGTTCATCACGGTCGTCCTGCTGCTCATCGTGGGGCGGTTCGTGCTCGCGCCCCACCTGACCGCGCCCGCGCTGCAGACCTGGGCCACGGTCTTCGTGGCGATCTGCGTGCAGGCGTTACCCTTCCTCGTCTTCGGCGTCGCCCTGTCGGCGGCTATCGCGGCGTTCGTCCCCGCTTCCTTCTGGACGAGGGCGCTGCCCAAGCGGCCCGCGATGGCCGTTCCCGTGGCCGGGCTGGCGGGGGCGGTGCTGCCCGGGTGCGAGTGCGCCTCCGTGCCAGTGGCGTCCGGGTTGATGGCGCGCGGCGTGACCCCCGCGGCGGCCCTGGCCTTCCTGCTGTCCTCTCCGGCGATCAACCCCGTCGTCCTGGTCGCGACGGCCGTGGCCTTTCCCGGGCAGCCGCTCATGGTGCTGGCCAGGTTCGCCGCCTCGCTGGTGGCCGCGGTGTGCGTCGGCTGGCTGTGGCTGCGGTTCGGCAAAACCGAGTGGATAAGCAACCGGGCGCACGCACACGGCTCGTTCGCCGAGGCCATGCGGCACGACCTGCTGCACGCGGGCGGGTTCCTGATCGTGGGCGGGCTGGCGGCGGCGACGCTCAACGTGGTGGTGCCGCGCGAGTGGCTGACCGCCGTGGCCGACGTGCCCTGGGTGTCGATCCTCGCGCTCGCCCTGCTGGCGGTGCTGCTGTCGATCTGCTCCGAGGCGGACGCGTTCGTCGCCGCCTCGCTGTCGGCCTTCTCCCCCACGGCGAAGCTGGCCTTCATGGTCGTCGGGCCGATGGTGGACCTGAAGCTGATCGCGCTGCAGGCGGGCACGTTCGGCCGGGCGTTCGCGGTCAGGTTCGTGCCGCTCACCCTGGCCCTGGCGATCGGGGCGAGCCTGCTCGTGGGCGGGGTGCTGCTGTGAACCGGGTGTCGCAGAACCTCGTGCTGATGTTGCTCGGCGGGGCCATCCTGCGGATCTCCGCCTTCTCCACCACCTACGTCAACTACGTCAAGCCGGGCTTCCGGCCCTTCCTGATCGCCGCGGGCGCGGCGTTGCTGCTGCTGGGGATCGTCTCGTGGCGCAGGATGCCGGAACACGAACATCCAGGGCCGAGAGTGGCCTGGCTGCTGTGCCTGCCGGTGCTGGCGATCTTCCTGATCGCGCCGCCCGCGCTCGGCTCGTTCGCCGCCTCGCGGTCGGACGCCGCGCCACCTCCGCCGGTGCAGACGGGGTACCAGCCGCTCGAGGGCGCGACGGCCATGCCGATGGGCGAGTTCATCGGGCGGGCCTGGGGCGAGGGGCAGACGCTCAAGGGGCACGTGATCACGCTCACCGGGTTCGTCACGCCGTCGAAGAAGAAGGACCAGTGGTACGTGACGCGCATGCAGCTGTCGTGCTGCGCGGCGGACGCCTACGCGCTCAAGGTCGCCGTGCGGGGCGCGGCGGAGCCTGAGGAGAACACCTGGGTCGAGGTGACCGGGACCTGGGTACCCCACGTGGGTAAGGTCCCCAATGGGGTGGTGTGGGCAGAGCTGGAGGCGTCCTCGGTGGAGAAGGTGGACGAACCGGCTGAGCCGTACGAGTAGGGGTCAGGCGGGGAAGGCGGCGCTGAGTCCGGTCACGTCGAGCACCCGGCGCAGAACCCCCTGCACCTGGATCAACCTGAACATGCCGCCGCGGGCCCGCAGGTTCCGCTGCAGCTGGATCAGCGCCCACAACCCGCTCGAATCGCAGAAGGTGAGCCGCTCGGCGTCGACCACGACGGTGTCGTACCCCTCGGCGACCAGTTCGTCGAACCGGCGGCTGAGCTGGGGGGCCGACAGCTTGTCCAGTTCCCCGACGAGCCGGACGAGGACGCAGGACGCCTCCGACCGCTCAATCTCGACGCTGAGCTCTGCCAAAGGTCGCCTCCCTGCTGGAAGTCTCACTCGACGCTACACCGACTGTGCGGGGAGCGTTAGGCCCCGCACAGCCGCTATCGTGGTGAGGCGCACTGGAGGGTTCGCATAGTGGACGAGTGCAGCCGCCTTGAAAGCGGCCAGGTCAGCGATGGCCTCAAGGGTTCGAATCCCTTACCCTCCGCTCAATGACCCCCTTCTGGGGCAAACCCATCGCCCACGCACGCCGCGAGCTGGATGAAGGCCTCCCTCGTCGGCTCCTGCAGCCGGTCGAGGTCGATCTCCGCCCCCTCCTCCAGGTGCGGGTCGTACGGCACGCGGATCACCGCACGGCACCTGGCGGCGAAGTGCGCCTCCAGCTTCTTGATGTCCACAGCCGACTTGGAACGCGGCCGCACGCTGCACAGCACCACGGTCGCGTCCTTCACCAGGTCGCCGTAGTGATGCGCCTCGAGCCAGTCCAGCGTCGCGGAAGCCGCTCGCGCGCCGTCCACCGACGGCGAGCTGACCAGCACGATCTGGTCGGCAAGACCCAGCACGCCGCCCATCGCCGAGTGCAGCAGACCGGTGCCGCAGTCGGTGATGCAGATGGAGTAGAAGTTCTCCAGCACCTGCGAGACCGCCTGGTAGTCGGCGCCGCTGAACGCCTCGGACACCGACGGGTCGCGGTCGGAGGCCAGCACCTCCAGCCGCGACGGCGCCTGCGAGGTGAACGCCCTGATGTCGACGTAGCGTTTGACCTGCTCACGCTCGTTGAGCAGGTCGCGTACGGTCGCCGACGTCTCCAGCACCAGCTTGTCCGAGAGCGTTCCACGATCAGGGTTGGCGTCGACCGCGATCACGCGGTCGCCGCGTACCTGCGCGAGGGTCGCGCCCAGCCCGACCGTGGTCGTCGTCTTGCCGACCCCGCCCTTCAGGCTGAGTACGGCCACGCGGTGGTGTCCGGTGGCGACCGGCGTCCGCGCCCTGGTGAGCAGCTCGCGCCGGAGCCTGACCTCCAGGGGCTCGCCCGGCTTGATCCAGCCGCCGGACGCCTTGTAGATCAGCCTGCGCCAGCCCTTGGACGGGGCGTTGCGCCTGCCGCGCAGCAACGACTCCGGGTCGAGGCTGTCGGCGGACGGCCGTGCGCCCGCTGCCGGCCGTACCGGGATGGAGAAGGTCGGCGTCGGCGTCTGCGCCGCCCTTCGCCTGCCCGGGGTGGGCACGACGGCGGGTGCGGGCGGCGGCTCCGGGGTGAAGACCGAGACGACGGGCTCGGGCTCCTCCGGTTCCTGCTCAGGCTCGGGCTGCTCGTCGATGGCCTCGGGGAGCCGTGGCCATTCCGGCGGGCTCGGCCAGTCCTGCGGGCCGGTGTCGTTCAACGGTTCGAACATGCTGCGCGAGGCCGTCGGCACGTCGGTGTCGTCCGGCCTGGGCAGCGGCTTGAGCGGGGCCAGGAAGGAGTCCTCTGTCTCCTCCTTGCCCAAACCGGCCGGCGGCGCCGTTTCCAGCCACTCGGTCACGTCGGCCTCGGTGGCCGGCACGTCCTCTGCGGCAGGGCCGTACACGGAGTCGACCGCGGCGCGGAACAGTGGCGGCGTCGGTGTCTCCTGCTCGGCGGGAACAGAGAGCCACGGGTCACTCGGATATGGCGAGACGGTCAGCTCCCCGTCGGGGCCGACTGCCGTGGCGCTCACACTTACAGGTGCGTCCTCTGTCTCCTTGATGGCATCGAGCCAGGCAAGCTGTTCCTCGAGAGATTCTTCACGATCGTGTCTTGCCACCGTGTTCCCCCTCGGGATGGGTGTAAAGGGGCAGCAAACACATTGCAGATTAACGCCCCGTGTTCCGATGAACGCGCTCAACCCACAACTTCCTTGCCGGGCTACCGTGTTCCCTATGCGAGCCATCGTGATCACAGCGTTCGGCGGACCCGAGGTTCTGGAGTGGCGCGAGGTGCCGGATCCACGCCCTGAGCGGGGAGAGGTCCTCATCGAGGTGACCGCGTCTGCGGTCAACCGGGCGGACATTCTCCAGCGAGTCGGGATGTACAACCCGCCGGAGGGAGAATCCCCTTACCCCGGGCTGGAATGTTCTGGAATCGTGACCGAGGTCGGTGCGGACGTCGTCGGCTTCGCCCCTGGCGACGAGGTCTGCGCGCTGCTCGGCGGCGGCGGATATGCCGAGCGGGTCGCGGTTCCGTGGCAGCAGGTCATGCCCGCGCCGTCCGGTGTCTCGCTGAAGGAGGCGGCCGGGCTGCCCGAGGTGGCGTGCACGGTCTGGGCCAACGTCTTCATGACGGGACGGCTCAGGCGGCAGGAGACGCTGCTCGTGCACGGCGGCGCGAGCGGGATCGGCACGATGGCGATCCAGCTGGCCAAGGCTTTCGGGTCGCGGGTGATCACGACCGCGGGCTCGGCGGAGAAGCTGGAACGGCTGCGCGAGCTCGGCGCGGACGAGGTCATCAACTACCGCGAGGAGAACTTCGCCGAGAAGGCGGAGGCCGACGTCATCCTCGACATCATGGGCGCCAAATACCTGTCCGGAAACATCCAAGTCTTGCGGACGGGTGGGCGGCTGGTGATCATCGGGCTCCAGGGCGGCATCGTCGGCGAGATCGACCTCAGCGCGCTCATGAGGAAGCGCGCCGCCATCCACGGCACCATGCTCCGCAACCGCTCGGCCGACGAGAAGGGCGTCGTCGTGCGTGGCGTCGTCGACAACGTGTGGCCGCTGGTGGAGGCGGGAGCCGTACGTCCTGTCGTGTACGCCGAGGTTCCCCTGGCGGAAGCGGCGGAGGCGCAGCGCATGCTCGATTCCGGGGACCACATCGGCAAGATCCTGCTAGTACGGTGAGGAATATGAACGCTGAGGACAACAACACCCCACACATCGTGGTTGTAGGTCCTGACTTCCAGGGCCAGGACGATAGCGGTGACGAGGAGCGCTCGATCACCAACCTGGTCGAGCAGCCCGCCAAGGTGATGCGCATCGGCAGCATGATCCGCCAGCTGCTCGAGGAAGTTCGCGCGGCTCCCCTCGACGAGGCCAGCCGCAAGCGGCTCAAGGAGATCCACGCCAGCTCGATAAAGGAGCTCGAGGACGGCCTGGCCCCCGAGCTCGTCGACGAGCTGGAGCGGCTGTCCCTGCCGTGGACCGACGACAACGGCACGCCGCCGAGCGAGGCGGAGCTGCGCATCGCGCACGCCCAGCTCGTCGGCTGGCTCGAAGGGCTGTTCCACGGCATCCAGACCACGCTGTTCGCGCAGCAAATGGCGGCGCGCGCCCAGCTTGAGCAGATGCGCAGGGCGCTGCCCGGCGGGTCGATCCCCGAGGGCCCCCAGGCTCCCGGCGGGTCCGGCCCCTACCTGTAGAGCTCCTCGAGCACCTGCGCCACCCCGTCGTCGTTGTTGGCGGCCGTCACGTGGTCGACGGCGGCCAGCACGTCGGGGTGCGCGTTGGCGACCGCGTACGACGTGCCTGCCCAGCTCAGCATGGGCAGGTCGTTCGGCATGTCACCGAAGGCCACGACCTGCGCAGGCTTGATGTCGTTGCGCTCGGCGAGCGTCGCCAGCGCGGTGGCCTTCGTGACGCCCTGCGCGCTCATCTCGATCAGCGCTCTGCCGCTGGAGTGCGTCGCGGTCACCAGGTGGCCGACCAGGTCGTCCACGGTGGCGTGGAGGCGGTCGGGGTCCATCTCGGGGTGCAGCGCCAGGAGTTTGGCGCACGGGCGCGAGGTCAGCGTGGACGTCCCGACGCGGAGTCCGGCTACTGCCTTCTTGTCCCATCCGCCCAGCCTGAATTCCGACTCGTGCGCAAATCCCCCTTCGTACTCGACCGAAAAAGCCAGTTCGGGCACGTTCGCTCGTAGCGCAGCGACCACTTCGCCGAGCACCTCGGTGTCGATCAAGTGAGATTCCACTATCCGCTCGGTGTGCAGGTCGTAGATGAGCGCGCCGTTGGCGCAGACGGCCAGCCCGCGGTGGCGGACTGCGCCCGCCACGCTGCTCATCCACCTCGGTGGACGGCCCGTCACGAAGACGAGCACGGCTCCTGCGTCCTCGACTCTGGCGAAGGCGGCGGCGGTTCTCGAGGAGATCGTGCCGTCTGTCCGCAACGCGGTTCCATCAAGGTCTGTCGCGACTAGACGCGGTACGGGAAGGCTCTGCATAACAGGTTCCAGTTTGCACTGTGATGCCCCCCGCCAGAAATCTTCCTAGCGAGGGGAACACCAACAGACCGGAATGGTGTTAGATGTGATGGCGTTGTATTAGCTGATCCCGTAGTGAAAACCAGCATGACTTTGTCTGAGCCACCCCGGGTTGCTGCTGTACGACACAACCGGGACTCGCGAGGTGTGAGTCCCATAGATACACATCCTGAGGGAGAGCTTTTATGGCTCAGGGAACCGTCAAGTGGTTCAACGCTGAAAAGGGCTTCGGCTTCATCGCTCCGGACGGCGGTGCACCGGACGTGTTCGTGCACTTCTCCGAGATCCAGGGCAACGGCTACCGCAGCCTCGAAGACGGCCAGCGGGTCGAGTTCGAGATCACGCAGGGCCAGAAGGGGCCGCAGGCCTCCCAGGTCCGTGCCATCTGACCTGTAGCAACGAGACAGGGCGGGGTTCGCTTCCAGCGGGCCTCGCCCTTTCGTTTGTATAACGGGCCGAACCAACGCAAGCCGGGCGGCGTCTACCCGTGCATGAGACGCGTATGGCTGATCCTGCTCGCGATACTCACCCTGAGCGCCTGCTCCCCTACCTGGCGGCCGTCGGTCGACGAGGTCCAGGTGCGCGGTCGCGACCTGGTCGCCACCTTCGAGGACGGCGGCGCCGTCTCCTCCCGTGACGGCGGCAGAACCTGGCAGCCGTCCGACGCCCCGTCGCTGACGACCCAGACCAGCATGTGCGTGCCGAAGAAGGCCCGCTGCTACATGATCGATCCGGGCCGGCTGAAGGTGCTGGAGTCCGACGACGGCAAGGCGTGGCGCACGTCGTGGGAGATCCCCTCCGGCCAGGCGGAACTCCTCGGACGCAACCTCGGCGGGACCCCGCAGTCGGTCTCGCTCGCCGTACAGGCGACCTCGCGCGGCCACGTGGTGGCGGTGGCCAACCAGGCGGACGGCCTGGCGATCCGCGACGAGGACGGGGTCTGGCGGCGCGTCGCCTTCGACGACGACCACGACGTGACGGCGCCCGTCGACCTCGACCAGAACGGCCCGATCGGCATCGAGTCGTGGGTCGCGCTCATGGTGGGCGCGTGGGTGCTCCTGGCCGGCTTCGCGATCGCCAGCGGCAGGGCCGGGCTCGCCGCCCTGGCCTCGATCGGCTTCCTGGCGCTCGTCATCGGCGTCCCGACCGCCGCCTTCTCGGCAGACGGGCCTTTCTCCATCGCCGTGCTCTGCAGCTTCGCCCTGGCGGGGATGCTGACCGGCTCGTGGATCACGGCCGGCCTGCGCGGGCGCGCGCTGGGCACCGTGCTGGGGACCGGGGTGCTGGTGTCGCTCGGCGTGCTCGCGCCGTTCCGTGCGTGGAGCATGGGGCTGCTGCCTGGGTACGACATCGCGCTGCAGATGTCCGTCGGTCTGGGGCTGCTCTTCGTGCTGGTCGGGCTGGCGCTGGTCTACCGGTGGGGTCGGAGCGATCGGTGAGATGGTTATGCCATCCCGCCACCTTCGTCGCCGTGATCGTGCTGGTCGTCAACGACCACCTGCTCAAGGCGGCGTGGCCCGGGGTGGTGACGGGGAAGCTCAGCGACGTCGCCGGGCTCGTCGTGGCGCCGGCCGTCGTGGCGCTGTTCCTGCCCCGGCGGGCGGACCTGGTCGCGGTGGTGGTGGTCGGGGTGGGGTTCGCGGTCGTCAAATGCACGCAGACGGGCGCAGAGCTCGCTTCCCAGGGGTGGACCTTGGTGGCGGGGCCATCACAGGTCCTGGCCGATCCTACGGACCTCCTGGCCCTTCCGGCGCTGGGGGTGGCGTGGTGGATCAGATGCCACCCCTTGCCGGTACGGCGAGCCCAGATCATCTGCACGATCCCTTTGGCGGCCTTCGCGGTGCTCGCCACCTCCCCACTGCCCGGGGTGCCCCAGGCCAACTACGTGGAGGTGACCGCCGAGGGGATCATCGTGACCGGCTTCGACACCATGCCCATGGTGTCGGCGGACGGGGGCGCCACCTGGCACGCCCGCCAGCGGCAGGACGACCTTCCGGCCCGTGAGGCGCGGACGAGCGCTTGTGTGGGCCAGCACTGCTACAGGGTCGTGTCCCGTCGCATGAAGGTCATGGAGTCGAACGACGGGGGCGCGACCTGGGGTGTCTCGTGGGAGGTCTCCGCCGGGCGGGCCAAGCTGCTCGACCGGGTGCTCGGCGAGCCGCGCTGCTGCCGCCGGCGCCCGCCGGAGTCCGAGTCGCTCGCCGTACAGGCTCGGCCGGGTGGCGGGCACGTCGTGGTGGTCGCGAACGAGCGGGACGGGATCGCGGTCCGCGACGAGAACGGGACCTGGCGGCGGCTCGGTTTCGTCGGAGCGGGTCTGGGCGAGCCGACCCCGCTCAGCCACCTCGGGAGGTACGTCGGAGACGAGACCCGGGTGGCCGTGCTCACCGGCCTGTGGGCGATGATCGCCGCCCTCGTCGCCGTCTCAGCGCCGGGTTCGGCGAGCAGTCACAGCATGACCTGGCTGGCGCTGGGCGGCGTGCTGCTGATGATGCCCTACCCGTATCCGGAGACCTTCATCTTCACCGACAACCCGCTGCCCTGGCTGGTCGCGGTCCCGGGCGGCGTGGTGACCTTCACCATGCTGGTCCTCGCGCTCGCCCGGCTGCGCACCGTCGCGTCCGCGCTCCGGCCGCTCGCCCTGGGGGTCGCCGTGGCACTCGGGATCGCGCTGCCGTTCTACGGGTGGAGTGCGGGCGTCCCCGATGACTACGGCACCGCCGTAGCCCTGGCCGTCGTGATCGGGCTGGGCGTCGGCGGTGCCGGGTTGCGCTACTTGATCGGCTCCAGCACGTCCAAGCCCACATAAGGCCGCAGAGCCGCAGGAACCACCACAGAGCCATCCGCCTGCTGGTGGTTCTCCAGGATCGCCACGATCCACCGGGTGGTCGCCAGCGTGCCGTTCAGCGTCGCCAGGTGCTGCGGCTTGCCGTCCTTGTCCCGATAGCGGGCCCCAAGGCGCCGCGCCTGGAACTCGGTGCAGTTGGACGTCGAGGTCAGCTCCCGGTAACGCCCCTGCGTCGGGATCCACGCCTCGCAGTCGAACTTGCGCGCCGCCGACATCCCCAGGTCCCCGGCCGCCGTGTCGATGATGCGGTAAGGCACCTCGATCTTGGCGAGCATGTCCTTCTCCCAGCCCAGCAACCGCTGGTGCTCCTCAGCCGCGTCCTCGGGACGGACGTAGGAGAACATCTCGACCTTGTCGAACTGGTGGACACGGATGATGCCGCGGGTGTCCTTGCCGTACGACCCCGCCTCGCGGCGGAAGCACGACGACCAGCCCGCGTAACGCAGCGGAAGCTCCTTCTCCGGCAGGATCTCGTCGGCGTGGTAGCCCGCCAGCGCGACCTCCGAGGTGCCGACCAGGTAGAGGTCGTCCTCGGGCAGCCGGTAGATCTCCTTGTCGTGCGCCACGGCGAAGCCGGTGCCCGCCATGGTCTCCGGCTTGACCAGCACCGGCGTGATCATCGGGACGAACCCGGCCTCAATCGCCTGCTGCATGGCCATGTTGAGCAGGCCGAGCTGCAGCCGCGCGCCGACGCCGCGCAGGAAGTAGAAGCGCGAGCCGGAGACCTTGGCGCCCCGCTCCATGTCGAGGGCGCCCAGCCGCTCGCAGAGCTCGAGGTGGTCCTTGGGCTCGAAGTCGAAGACACGCGCCTCGCCGACGGTCTCGAGCACGACATAGTCGTCCTCGCCGCCGTGCGGAGCCGCCTCTTCGACGATGTTCGGGACGGTCAGGATGACCTCGTCGAGCTCGCCCGCCAGCTTCTCCGCCTCGGCCTCGAGCGACTTGACCTGGACCGCGAGGTCCTTGGCCCGAGCCAGGAGCGCCTGCTTCTCCTCACCGGAGGCCTGAGAGACCGACTTGCCCAGCGACTTCTGCTCGGCGCGCAGGGACTCGAACGAGGTCAGCGCGGCGCGGCGGCGCTCGTCGAGCTGGAGCAGCGTGTCGACGACGGCATCATCTTCACCGCGGGCACGCTGCGACGCCCGGAGCCGGTCAGGGTTCTCACGGAGGGTACGCAGGTCAATCACAGAACAAAGGCTACCGGTCCGTCACACGCGCCCGGCTCGAATTTTCGACAGCCAGTCGCCCGCCTCGGCGAAGTCGGGGTCGGTCGTGCCGCGCTTGATCTGGGGCGCGACCTTGTCGGCGCGCGCGTAGCTGCCCAGAAAGCGCACCTCGCCGCAGATGCGGTGCAGCCCGGAGATGGCCTCGCCGACCCGCGCGTCGGCGACGTGGCCCTCGAAGTCGAAGTGGAAGAAATAGCGCCCGATGCCGTCGCCGGTGGGGCGCGACTCGATGCGGGTCAGGTTGACCCCGCGTACGGAGAACTCGGTCAGCATCTCCAGCAGCGCGCCCGGGTGGTCGTCCGCGAGGAAGACCACGAGCGTGGTGCGGTCGGTGCCGGTCGGCGCGGGCAGCGGCCCAGGGCGGCTGACCCTGACGAACCTGGTGACGGTGTCGGAGCGGTCGCCGATGTTGGCGGCCAGCTCGACCAGCCCGTAGTGCTCGCCCGCGATGCGCGCGGCGATGGCCGCGTCGTACGGCGAGCCCGGCAGCGCCACCTCCTGCGCGGCCGCGGCCGTGGAGGGCGCGGACACCACGACGGCGTCCGGTAGCTCACGGGCGACGAAAGCGCGGCACTGGGTGATCGCCGCCGGGTGGGTGTAGACCCGCTTGATGTGCACCAGCTCGGTGTCCGGCCGCGCGAGCAGCGAGAACTGCACGGGCAGCAGCAGCTCGGCGTTGATCAGCAGCGGCTCGCCCCAGGCGAACTCGTCGAGGGTCGTGGTGATCGCGCCTTCGAGCGAGTTCTCCAGCGGCACCACGGCGCCGTCGGCCTCGCCGGAGCGTACGGCGTTGAGCGCTGCGGGCACCGTGGCGCACGGCAACCGCTCGGCCGAGGGCTCGAGAATCCGCAGGGCCTCTTCGGTGAAGGTGCCCTCGGGACCGAGGTAGGCGAGTCGCGACATAACTACAGGGTAACTACCGCCTGGCCATCTGGGGCTCGATCTCGGGACCCAGGCCCAGCCTGGCGGCCCGTACGGCCTCTTCCTCTTCAGGAGACAAAGGCAGCCGGCCCTTGCCCGCGACGATCGGCCGCACGTAGGTGCGCGTCTCGGAGCGCCCGTTGATGGAGGTGAGCACGATCCCGTCGCCCAGCCCGTTGATCATGGCGACGGAGAACGACAGCCGCCCGGTCATCTCCTCCAGAGCGTCGTAGCGGTAGACCGCGACGTCGCGGATGGCCTTGAGATCCCCCTTGCTCTCGCTCACCTGCCTGGAGATCATCTGCTGGCAGTCGTCGACCGCCGCCCTTGCCTGCTTGAGCGCGACGTAGCCGATGACGACGCCGCTGACTCCGGCGAGCGCCCCGATCATGACCCATACGGTAACCAACACAGGACCGAGAGTAATCAATCGGTCAAGATCTTACGGCGTTTCCGCAACCAGGAGCCGAGCAACCAGACCAGGACGAGCGCACCGAGGCCGTAGCCGTTCTGCACGATCTTCCCCAGAACGGGGCTGAGCACGGGGATCTCCCACGATTTGATGGTCACCCCCCACCACGGGACCGGCAGCACGTAGAAGAGCCAGACCCCGGCGGCCACCCGCAGCCGCACCGGATCGCTCCAGGGCCCGACCAGCGCGCCGAGCACCACGACGACCCAGGCCAGGTGGTGGATCCAGGCGACCGGCGAGAGCAGCACGGCCATCAGCCCGACCAGCGCGACGGCGGTGACGACCTCGCCGTCGAGATACGCGCGGCGCGCCCAGCGGAAGCCGTACCAGCCGACGACGGCCACCAGGACGAGCCACAGCAGCGTCTCCAGCCACGGCCATGGCAGGTAGAGCCGGATCAGCATGCCGCGCAGCGACTGGTTGGTGGTGGCCGCGTTCGCGCCGAGCCGCTCGGGGTCGAGCAGCGCGGAGAACCAGAACTCGGCCGCGTCCTTCGGAATGACCACGAAGGGCAGCAAAGTCAGCAAACCTGCCCCGAAACAGGCCATCCAGAACGTCTTCCACTGCCGCGTGATCAGCAGGTAGATCAGGAACACACCAGGTGTGAGCTTGACCGCGGTCGCGAGCCCGATGAGGAAGCCGCGCGGCCACCACGGCCGCTTGGCTGCGCAGTCGGCCAGGCAGAGCGCGACGAGCATGATGTCGACCTGGCCGAAGCGCACCTGGTCGCGGATCGGCATGAGGTAGGTGCAGGCGACCATGAGGAACGCGAACACCCACGGCCCGCGCCTGGTGAACGCGAACCACACGGTCACGCCCAGGGCGACGAAGATGCCCGCCGTCCACACCCACTGGGCGGTGTCCCAGGACATCATCGCCAGAGGTACGGCCAGCAGCGCCGCGATCGGCGGGTAGGTGAACGGCAGCAGCTGCGGCGCCGGGGTGACGAAGTCGTAGACCGGCCGCCCGTCGAGGATCATCTGCCCGCCGGTGCGGTAGACGTCGAGGTCGACGAGGCGCTGGTCGCCCGCGTTGGTCAGCCATTCATGCACGAGCGGCCACGCGGCAAGCGCGATGACCAGGGCGGCGACCCCCCAACTCCACCAACGCACATTGCCACGTGTCACGTTGATGCACGTTACCGTGGCTCTTGCCGATCAAGGGGGTTACCGGGGATGCGACGACTGCTGCTCGTCATGTGGTTGCTGGCGGCTGCGCTCGTGTCCGGGGGTACGGCGGGCGCGACGGCGGCGAACAGGGTCGCGCTCGTCGGCGTGCCCGGCCTGCAGTGGAGCGACGTCGACCAGTCACGCACCCCCAACCTGTGGAAACTCACCGCGGACGGCGGCTCCGCCTCGCTGTCCACCAGGGCCGTGCCGCCGCCGAACAGCGGCATCACCTGCCCGGTCGCCGGATGGCTCACCGTCTCGGCCGGCCAGCGGGCGGGCTCGGCCGACAGGAACTGCACCCTGCCCCCCACGCCCACCCAGCAGGGCGAGGGCGCGACCGTGCCGGGCTGGAAGGAGCTGGCCGCGTTCAACGCCGCCACCTCCTACCAGGCGAGGATCGGCGTCCTCGGCCAGACGGCGGGCGACGTGACGGCGATCGGTCCGGGCGCCGCGCTCGGCGCAGCCGACATGAACGGAAATGTCGCCCACTACCTCAGCGATCCAGCAGGACTCGGGGACGACTACGGCCTGGTCGTCATGGAGGCCGACGCCCTGGCCAAGGGCTGGATCGGCCTCGGGCTCAACGCCGACGGCACCCCCAAGGACCTCCCCGCCGACCTGAGGAAGCAGCTCGCCGCCCAGGCGGACGCCCAGATCGGCAGGCTCCTGGCCCGCCTCACCCCCGGCACCAAGGTCCTCCTGGCGGGCGTCTCGGACACCACGGCCACCGCGCACCTGCACGTCGCCCTCGCCACGGGCTTTTCCGGCTTCCTCACCTCGTCGTCCACGCGCCAGGAGGCGCTGGTCACCAACACCGACCTCACCGCGACCACGCTGCAGCTCCTCGGCCTCGCCGTACCCGAAGGAGTGGTCGGAAGGGCCTGGCACGACGGCGGCGGCGCGCCGCAGGCGACCGCCGCCCGCGTCACTCAGCTCGCCGACGCCGACCTGGCCAGCCAGGTGCTCAGGGAGGTGCGCCAGCCGTTCTTCATCGTCTTCGTCGCGGTCCAGCTGCTGTTCTACCTGTTCGCCGCGCTGGCCGTACGGCGGCGCTGGGGCGGGGCGCGGGTGCTCGGCTGGACCAAGGTGGTCGCCGTGGTGAGCGCCTCCGTGGGCGTGTCGACGTTCCTGGCGCAGCTCGTGCCCTGGTGGAGCTTCGTCAGCCCGATGGCCTCGCTGATCGTCACGATCGTCGGGTTCTCCTGCGCGATCGCCGCGCTGGCCTTCGCCGGGCCGTGGCGCGGCCACGTGCTCGGCCCGCTGACCGTGGTCGCCTCGATCACCTCGCTCGCCCTGCTGCTCGACGTGATGACCGGCTCGCATCTCCAGGTCAACGCGGTGACCGGGTACGAGCCGGTGACCGGCGGGCGCTTCTACGGCTTCGGCAACATCGCGTTCGCCGTCTACTCGACCGGCACGATCCTGGCGCTGGCCGGGATCGCCGCGTTCGTCAGCAGGAAGGTCGCACTGGTCGTCTGCGCCGCCTACGGCCTGCTGGCGATCTTCGCGGACGGCTGGCCCGGCTGGGGCGCCGACTTCGGCGGCGTGCCTGCCTTCGTGCTGGGCTTCGCCGTCTTCTACATCCTGCTCACCGGCGCCCGGGTCTCGATCGGCAAGCTGGCGGTCGTCGCCGGAGCCGGTGCGGTGCTCATCGCCGGGCTGGCGATCGTCGACTGGCTGCGCCCGGCCGAGACCCGTACCCATCTCGGCACGTTCGTCCAGCAGTTCCTGGACGGCCAGGCGTGGACGGTGGTCGGGCGCAAGCTCGGCGCGATGCTCGGCACGCTAGGCAACTGGCAGCTCACGCCGCTGTCGCTGGGCGCGCTGGCGTTCCTGTTCTTCGTGCTGGCCAGGCCGTCGCGCTGGGGCGCCTCGGCGCTCAGCCAGGCCTACGCGCTCGCGCCGACCCTGCGCGCGGGCCTGTTCGGCGTGCTGACCTGCGCGTTCACCGGGTTCCTGATCAACGACTCCGGGGTGGCCATCCCGGCGATGGCGCTCACGGTCGCGGTGCCGCTGGCTCTGGCAGCGTCCGTGCGCGCGCTGCAGCTCGCCACGCCCACCAGCCCAGACCCAGCGTCAGCGCCAGCAGCGCCCACGGCACCACCTGCGCCCTGACCACGGTCACCAGCCAGCCGAGGTTCTCCGGCTGCATCTCCTGCCTGGCCGGGAGGTAGCCCAGCGACAGCACGGTCAGGTGCGCGGCCAGGAAGACGTCGACGCGCGACGCCGCCATCAGCGCGACCACCGCGAAGGCGAACCCGTCGTACCAGGGCAGGATGTACGGCGTGGCGAACACGTAGGCCGTCATCAGCACGGCGGCCACCACGGGCGCGTCAGCCTGCCGTCCGACCGCCCTGAACATCAGCCACGCCAGCGCCACGATCACGAGCACCGCGCCGACCTGCAGCGCCGTCCGGTAGGCGCCGCTGCCGAAGAGCCCCTGCAGCCATCCCTGGACGAGCTTCCAGTAGGACGCCCAGGACACGGCCTTGCTGGTCGTGCTCAGCGGAGCCAGCGCCCGCACGCCGACCAGGGCGTAGCCGACCGCGACCACGGCCACGGCGGAGCCCGCCATGACCGCCAGCCGTCCCAGGTTGCGCCGCAACTCCCAGGCGGGCCCGAGCGCCACCAGCCCGGCGTTGACCTTGACCCCCACGCCGAGCCCGAACAGCGCCCCGGCCAGCAGCGGCTTGGCGCGCAACGCCAGGGCGGCGGTCACCAGCGCGATGGCCAGGGTGTCGACGTGCATCCCCGCGACCAGGTGGTAGAGCAGCAGCGGGTTGGCCGTCCAGAGCAGCGCGGCGCGCGGCGTCAGCCGTTGCAGCAGCAGCCCGGTCGCGATGAACGCGGCCGCGTTGACCAGGGCGAGCACCAGGATCGTCACCCGCAGCGAGTCGCCGCCGATCCAGCTCGCCAGCGCCTGCACGCCGGTCGCCACCGGGCCGTAGACGCTCGGCTCCTCGCGCCACGGCTTCTCCACCGCGTCGGCGATCGGGTCGCCGGGCAGGTCGACCGCGCCGTGCGTGTAGGGGTCGATCCCCAGCGTCACCATCCGCCCGTAGACGGCGTAGTTGAGGTGGTCACCCGAGCCCGAGGGCGGCAGGAACGCCAGGATCCCGGCGGCCACGCAGCCCAGCAACATCAGCTTCCGGCCCGTCAGGTTACCGAGGATCCCGCCGATCAGCCCCAGCCCGCCGAGGACCACCGCGAGCGCGGCCATCCCGATGACGAGGTATGGCGACGGCCGCAAACCGAGCGAGAAGCCGCCGACGTCGGGAACCACCGCGGACGGCCCGAGCACGCCGATGGCGATCGTGAGCCCGATGGACAGCACGATGGCGTGCGGGGCGAATCTCACCCGCACATTCCAGCACACCCGGCTCAGCGGGAAAGCCGGGCCACCAGAGCCCGCGCGACGTCACGCAACTGCCCGGCGCGGTGCAACTGGGCGTGCCAGTCGGTGCCCGTCGCCCGGTGCGTCATGTCGACCTCGACCTCGACGACGCGGAAACCCCTGCGCATCAGGTCGATGAGCATCGCGGTCTCCACGCCCCAGCCGTGCGCGAGCGGCCTGGCCGCCTCGAAGGCCTCGCGGGTGATGCAGCGCTGGCCGTTGAGCGGTTGTTTCGGCTCCCAGCCCGTCGCCCGGCGCACGCCCTCGCGGGAGAGCTTGACGACCATGCCGAGGCCGCCGAGCTTCACGCGCGTGGCGAAGACAGCGGTGGCCAGGTCGGCCTCGCCCCGCCGTACAGGCTCGATGAGGGGCGCGGCGGCCAGCGCCGTCTCGCCCAGGTCGGCGTCGAGGAACAGCAGGTGGCGCGGCACCTCCTCGTCGAGCAGGCGCACCGCCTCCGCACCGCTCTCCATCGCGGCCGCCTTGCCGCGGTTGCGGCTGTGGCGCACCACGCGGGCGCCGGCGGCGCGCGCCACCCGGCCCGTCTGGTCGCCCGAACCGTCGTCCACCACCACGACGAGGTCGACGCCCGGCAGCCCGAGCGCCGCCTTGACGGTCGCGCCGATCCTGTCGGCCTCGTCCTTGGCGGGAATGACGACCGCTGTGTCAGCTGTCATTGGAGATAAGGAACTCCTCGGGGACCTCGTCGTGCACGGTGAACACCGAGTCGAGCCCGGTCACCTGCAGGATCTTCCGTACGGCAGGCCGAGGAGCGGCGACGTCGAGCTCGCCACCCTGCTCCTTGATGCGCTTGAGCGCCGACAGCAGCACGTTCATCCCCGTGGAATCACAGAAATCCACGGCGGACATGTCGATGACCACCCTGTGCGGCCCGTCCTGCAGCAGCCGAGTGAACTCGGACTGCAGGCGGGGCGCCGTATAGAGGTCGATTTCGCCGGCGATCGCCACAATCGCGTGCCCGGCATGTGATCGAGTCGAGACTTTCAGCTCCACAGAGGGCAGGCTAGCGGCGTAGCGCCCCCGGGTCACGTTCTCACGCCGATAGAGGTCGTCAGGTTTTTGTCCCCCGTTTGGCCTCCACGGAAACGGAGAGTACGCGAAACTTGACTCAGTGATACCGGCGAGGCCGGAAAGGGGGGTGGCCCGGCCCCCTCGCTCCGGTCGCGAACAGTGAGAAAGGGGACTGAGCGAGGAGCTCGGGCGACGAACATGAACAGAGATCATTCTGAGGATCCCCAGCGACAGCGACTGCGCGAGCGGCTGGAAGCCATCCTGCTGCGTACGGCCAAGTCCACCTCCTGGCACGACGAGGCGGGGCACCTGCGGACCCTGGTGAACCACGAGGGGTTCGTTCCGGTGCGCACGCGGCTGGCGAGCGAGGACCTCGACTTCCTGGCCGAAGCGCGTGACGACCTGCTCACCTTCGCCGAGCTGGGCCTGCGCCTGCTCGACCTGCACCAGCCCCGCGACGCCGGCGGCATCACCAGCGACGCGGCTCATCCGATCCTGCGCTGCAGAAGCTGCATGTGGCGCTGGCCCTGCCCCACCTTCCGAGCCATGGCGGAGTCCTTCTGCGCCGAACACCTGCCAACGACCCGGGAACTGTCGGCATAACGGATCTCACCCCCGTCGCCCAGGGGCGAGACACCTCCCTGCTTGTCCCATCGCGCCGCCGTGCGCGTCTTCGGCGACCTCACCGCGACCGACCTCGCCGCCCGCATCATCGGTCAGGTAGGGGGATGCGGATCTCGAAGCGGCAGCCTGGGCCGTCGTTGACGACGCCGATGACGCCCGAGTGCGCCTCGACGATGCCCTGGGCGATCGCCAGGCCGAGGCCCGCGCCGCTGCCCCTCGCCGGGCTGCGGGCCGCCTCGCCCCTGAAGGCGACCTCGAAGACGCGGCCCAGGTCGGCCTCCGGGATGCCGCCGCACTCGTCGGCCACCGTCAGGCAGGCCATGTCGCCCTCCACCCGGGCGCTCAACTGCACGACGCCCTCCGACGGCGTGTGCCTGATGGCGTTCACCACGAGGTTGCCCAGCGCCCTGCTCAGCGCGCTCGCGTCCGCCTCGACCGGCACCGGGTCGGCCGCCGCGGTGATCCGTACCCCCTTGGCTCTGGCCAGGGGCTCGACGCCGGCCACGGTGTCGGCGACCAGGTCGGCCAGCCCGACCCCGCTCACGGACAGCCGCAGCGCGCCCGCGTGGATCCTGGACAGCTCGAAGAGGTCGTCGACCATGCCGGACAACCGCTCCACTTCCAGCCTGATCTGCGCGTGGTAGCGGCCGACCGTCGGGGCGTCGGACACGACGCCGTCCTCGAGCGCCTCAGCCATCGCCCGCATCCCCGCGAGCGGTGTACGCAGGTCGTGGCTCACCCACGCGACCAGCTCGCGCCTGGCGTCCTCCAGGGCGCGCTCGCGGGTGTAGGCCTCCTCCAGCGTGTTCGCGATCGTCTGCAGCTCAGCCGGCAGCCCTTCGGGCGCGACGAAGGGCGCGGACCCGACCGCCTCGACCAGCCGCCTGCTCTCCCCCACCACCCGGCGGGCCAGGACGAAGGCGGTGCCGAGCCCGACGAGCCCGCCGACGGCGACCACGCCGAGCACGATGACCTGCGCCTCACCGCCGATGATCATGCGGAGGATGATCGCCACGAGCCCGGCCAGCGTGGCCACGACGGCCACCACGACGACCACGGCGAGCATCACGCCGATGGAGCGGGTGCGCAGCCATCCCAGGATCGCGATGCCGAGCACCCCCACCAGCAGGCCGAGCCCGGCGGTGATGGTGACGATCTCCAGGAGGTTCACGACAGGGGCTCGTACCGGTAGCCGACACCCCAGACGGTGACGATCCTGCGCGGCTCGGTCGGGTCCTGCTCGATCTTCTCCCGCAGCCGTCTGACGTGCACGGTCACCGTGGAGGAGTCGCCGAACGACCACCCCCACACCTGGTCGAGCAGCGCCGAGCGGCTGAACGCCTGCCTGGGGTTGCGCATGAGGTAGGCCAGCAGGTCGAACTCGCGCGCCGTCAGCATGATCTCGGCCCCGTCCAGCCGCACCTCGTGCGCGCCCACGTCGACCACGAGGTCCGCGTCGCGCAGCACGCCGGTGCCGCCCGTGACGGAGGCCCCGCGCGCCCGGCGGAGCACGGACTGCACCCGCAGCGCGAGCTCGCGCGGGCTGAACGGCTTGGTCACGTAGTCGTCTGCGCCGGTCTCCAGGCCGACGACGCGGTCGATCTCCTCGCCCAGCGCGGTCAGCATGATCACCGGCACCGGCCAGCGCTCCCTGAGCTTCCTGCACACCTGCAGCCCGTCGATCTTGGGCAGCATGAGGTCGAGCACCATCAGGTCGGGCGGGTCGGCCAGCGCCAGCCGCAGCGCCTCCGCCCCGTCGCCGACGCACTGGACGTCGTGGCCGTCACGCTCGAGGTACCTGGCCACGACCTCGGCGACGGTCGGATCGTCGTCGACGACCAGGATCCGCGTGTTCACCTGTTCACCGTACGGCGAAACACCAGGTGAGCGGCAGTCATGTCACCGGACCGTAAGACCGTTACGTCCGAAAAGTCGCGGATCTTGGCTCCAGGACGTACGGTTGCCCCATGGGTCGCATTCTCATGCTCGTCGCCGGTGTGCTGCTGGCGGCCTTCGTGCTCTTCAACTTCATCCTGCCCATGGTCCTGGGGCTGCTGAAGATCGCCCTGATCATCGGGGTTATCGGGGTCATCGTCTTCCTCGTCGTCACCGTGGTCGGAAAGTCGTCCTCCTCCTCGTGACGTTCCTGATCGCCCTGCTCGCCGATCCCGCAGGGCTCATCGCCTTCAGCGTGGTCGCGGGTATCGGCGTTCTCCTGCTCGCCGCGTGGGCGAGCAGGCTGCTTCCGGTCCACGGCAGTGACGGACCGGCATTTCCGCTCGTCTACGCCCGCGCGACGGCCTTCCTGCGCCAGCGCGATCCCGACGCCGCCGGGAAGCCGCGTCCACGAGCCCCATCACCCAGCCCCGCTTTCGGTTAAGCGGGGCTTCTTCCCCAAGCCCCGATCCTTCTTCCCGATCGAGGGCTTTTCACATGATCGACTCACTTGTCGCTTTTCTGACCACGCATGCCGACCCTGCGCTGGCCATCGTCCTGTTCACGCTCGCCGTACGGCTCCTGCTGCTGCCGCTCGTCATCAAGCAGGCCCGCTCCGCCAAGATCAAGGAAAGGCTCGCACCGAAGCTGCGCGAGCTGCAGAAGCGCCACAGCAAGAACCCGGAACGGCTGAGCAAGGAGATGACCGCCTTGTACGCCAAGGAGGGCAGCTCACCGTTCGCCGGGATCCTGCCGGGGTTGGCGCAGGTGCCGTTCATGTGGCTGATGTACCGGGTGGCCACGCACCCGACCGCGCTCGCGGGCCACTACCTGTTCGGTGCTCCGCTGGGTCAGAACGTCGCCGGGGTGGTCGCGAGTTTCGGTCTGGTCAGTGTGCCATTTCTGGTCTTTGCGCTGGTGATCGTCGGCCTACTGGTGGTGGCGTGGCTGATGTCGCGCAGGATGCGCGCGGCGGCCACGGCGGACCAACCGGAGATGCTCCGGAAGATCCTGCCGCTGCTGCCGTTCGCGTCGGTCGTCACCGCGGCCGTGCTGCCGCTGGCGGCCGGGCTTTACTTGCTGGTCTCGACGGCCTGGACGGCCGCCGAGCGGACGGTGCTTTTCCGGCCCGTCACTAACCAGCCTCTCTGAGCGCGGGAACCTGGCCATTCGCCACGGTGTGCGGCGCGGGCAGAACGGCCCACACCGTGGTGGTCTCGTCGTCGTGCCGCACTCCCCAGCGCTCTGCCACGTATTCCACGATGCCAAGCCCCCTGCCGCCCAGCGAGGACAGCGTCGGGCGGCCCGCTCGCGGCTCCGTGGCCGCCCCACCATCGCTGACCGCTACCTCGACGTGCTCGTCACTCCACAACCAGGCCACCCTGACCATGCCGGATGGCAACGGATGAGCGTGCCGCAGGGCGTTGCTCAGCAACTCGCTCACCACGAGGACGGCATCGTCGATCGCGTTGGCGTAGACCCCCCACTCCTGCAGGTCCGTGCTGAGGCGCTGGCGTGCGACGGCGACGCTCGAAGGTGCGTATGGCAACAGCACCACGCTCGACACACCAACCTCCCCGCTCCCAGATCCCCCCGAGAGAACACTCCCCGGTACGACCGAAATGCCCCGTTACTCGGTCCCAGAAACCGCGTCTCGATCACAGCTTGTACACATTGGACGATAGATCAGCTCATCCGTGACCGCCCCGTTACCGCATCGGTGTGTCGGGTTCGATATTGGACGCGCCATTAAGAACCAGACGCATCCGGGTTCCGCCGCCGGGGCGAGGATGCGCGCTGACATCGCCCCCCTGCGCCCTCGCGAGGCTGCGCACGATGTAGAGCCCCAGGCCGACGCCGCCGAACCGCCTTCTGTCCCCGCTGTCCACCTGGACGAACCGCTCGAACACCCGGTCACGATCACTGGCCGGGATGCCCACGCCCTCGTCGTCCACCACCACGACCACGCTGTCGTCCTCCGGCCACGCCTCCACGCTGATCAGCCCCCCGTTGGGGGCGTACTTGAAGGCGTTCTCGAGTAACTGGCCCAGGATGATGTCGGTGGCCAGCGCGTCGCCCGTCACGTACGGCAGGCCCTCGGGGATGACCACCTCGACCCGGTGCTTGTCGGACAGCACGGGCAGCCCGAGCGTGGCCGCCTGGACGCGCTCGGCCAGGTCGAAGATCTCGTTGCGCACCGACAGCTCGTCCGCACCCGCCCTGGCGCCGAGCAGCAGGTGGTCCATGAGCTGCCCGAGCGATCTGGCGCGCTCGGCGATGGTGTGCACGGCCGAGCGGCGCTCGGCGTCGGTCAGCTTGTCCCAGCGGGCGTCGAGCGTGCTGGCGAAGCCGCGCACGACGGTGATCGGGGTGCGTAACTCGTGGCTGGTGGTGGCCAGGAACAGGTCCTTGGCCTCCTCCAGCTCCTTCGCGGTCGTCACGTCGCGGAAGTCCACGACGATCTCGCCGGTCTCCTCGATCTCGGCGCTGACCACGTCGAGCCAGCGGCCGGTCTCCATCTGGAAGGTGAGCTTCTCGCCCGGCTGCGGCAACGGGAAGGGCGGCGGGCCGCCGATCACGTCGTCCTCGGCGAACCCGGTCAGCTCGCCGGCCGCCGGGTTCCACTGGATGACCCCGCCGAGCCCGTCGAGCACCGCTATGCCGTCGGCGCTGGCGTCGAAGACGGCGCGCTCGTGCGCGCGTTGCCGTACGGCCTCCTGATAGGCCACGGCGTTGCCGACGGCGATGCCCGCGTGGCCCGCCAGGAGTTCGAGCAGCTCCAGCTCGACGTGGCCCGGCTTGGCGTTGGCGAAGAGCGCGTAGAGCGCGCCGTAGGGCCGCCCGCCGACGGCGGCCAGGCCGAGCGCGATCGTGTGCAGGCCGGGCAGCTCCGCCCAGATCAGGTCGCCGAGCCCCTGCGACTCCAGCATGACGGTCTTGCCCGTACGCAGCAGCTTGCCCACCAGGCTGGTCCGCAGGTCGGAGGTCGCGCCCTTGATCGACGCGGGCAACTGGTGCGCGCTGACCACGCGCAGCCGTTCGTTCTCGATGAGGACGAACCCGCCGCCGTCCGCGCCGGTGAGCTCGGTGAGGCTGGCCGCGATGCGGTCGAGGACGGCGGGCAGCTCCAGCTCGGCGTTGATGTCGCCGACCACGTCGGTGAGCCTGCGCACCAGCCTGGCGCGGCGCGCCCCACGGTCCCTGGCCGCCCGGTCGTCCTGGGTGAGGTGGTGGACGCTGACGTAGCCGATCACGGACGAACCGTGGACCAGTGCGCTGGTGTCGACTCGTAAATCGAGCACGCTGCCGTCGCGCCTGAACCGTTTGGTGCGCAGCGAGACCTGCCCGCCGGTGCGCACCCGTTCGAGGACCGCGTTGTGCTCGGCGGTCAACTCGCCCGGGACGATCGGCGCTCTGCGCCCCACGATGTCGGCTGCGGCCCAGCCGAAGAGCCGCTCGGCAGCCGGGTTCCAGACGAGCACCGTCTGGTCCCTGTCCAGGGCGATGATGGCGTTGGGAGAGCTCGCGAGCACCGCCAGGGCGATGTCGTCGCTGTCGCCCCTGTCGTCGCCCACACCTCCATAGTGCCGGTGACGTGCTCCCTCCGCAGGCCGATCCGTCCGATACGCTGCGGTCATAGGTTCCCGTAGGTGAAAAGGGTGAGGTATGTCGACTGGTGAGCTCGACGCCCTGCTGCGGGTGACCAACCCCGACTACCGCGGCGAGGGCCCGCCGGACATCGCCTTCGGCACCTACGACGGCGCGGTGGGCCGCCTGGTGCTCGCCGTGACCGCCAAGGGCGTGGTGACCTGCTCCTACGAGGAGGAGAACACTGTCTTCGACCGGGTCACCCAGCACGTGAGCCCCTCCATCGGGCCGGACGCGCGCAGGCTCGACCCGGTGCGCAGGGAGCTGGACGCCTACTTCTCCGGCCGCCTGCGCACGTTCACGAGCTCGGTCGACCTGCAGCTCGCCACGCCGTTCTCGCGGACCGTGCTGCAGATGGTCATGGCCGTGCCGTACGGCGGGACCACCACCTACGCCGACCTCGCCGAGCGCATCGGCCGGCCGCAGGCGCTGCGCGCGGTCAGCAACGCTATCAGCTCCAACCCGGTGTGCGTGATCGTGCCGTGCCACCGGGTCACGCAGGCGGACGGCTCCCTGGGCACGTACGCCGGGGGCGACGCGGCCAAGGAGCGCCTGCTGCGGGTCGAGAAGACCGTCTAGCGCCGCCGTACGAGCCCGATGGCCAGCGTGATCAGCGCGGCCACCAGGAACGAGCCGAGCGCGCCGTTCATCCAGCCCTGCCTGGTGAACCCGATGGCGTCGCGGACTCCCGCCCACATGCGATCCCACTTCTCGATGGTCACGGCCGACGTGGTCAGCCAGTAGGCCACGAAGCCGAGCGCCCACGGGATCAGCATCGACCAGCGCGACGGCGCGTTCTCCGCGGTGTTCCACCGGGCCGAGCCGCCGAGCAGGAAGTAGTCGACGACCAGCACGGCGAACATCGGCACGAACACCGCGCCGATCACGCTCAGGAACGCCGCGTAGGAGTTGACGTTGACGAGCAGCGCCACGCCGATGGTCAGCAGGCCGATGACGAGCGAGAAGATGCGCCGGTCGACGCGCGGCATCAGGTTCTGCAGGGACATCGTCGTGGAGTAGTTGTTGGCGAACGACTGGTCGGTCTCCCTGATCACCAGGATCCCGAAGAACAGCGCCCCCAGCGGAGCGGCGACGAACGGGCCGAACACCGCCGTGCTGTCCGCCGTGACGGCGGCCGCCCCCGCGATGGCCACCGCATAGACGCCCAGCCCCAGGCAGGCGACCTGGGCCAGCGTGTAGCCGCCCACGACGCCGGTGAACGCCGCCCTGCTCGACCTGGAGTGCCTGGCGAAGTCGGCCGCCATGGGCACCCAGGAGACCGACAGCGCGATCACCAGGTCGACGGCCGGCGCGAAGCCGTCCCAGGAGCCGCCGGTCTGCGGGCCGACCTGGGAGAGCAGCGAGTACGCGAACCACGCCATCGCCACGACCACCCCGATCGTGACGTAGCGCCGCAGGATCCTGATGGACCCGAGCGGCCAGATGGTCAGCGCCGTGGTGAGCACCCCGGCGACGACCACCCACACCCCGTACGGCACGGCCGTGCCGAAGATGGCCGTCGCGCCCTTGGAGATCACCCACAGCTCGAACGCGCCCCAGCCCAGCATCTGGATGATGTTGATCACCGTGGGGACGTAGGAGAGCTTCGCGCCGAACAGACCGCGCAGCAGCACCATGGACGGCTGCCCGGTCTGCGTGCCGGGGATGGCGGACAGCCCCACCATCGCGGTGCCGATCAGGCTCCCGACGACGGCAGCCACGAGGGCCGCCGTCAGGGTCAGGGGGGCGTCACCGGTGGGGTTGACCAGCCAGAGGGCGCTGGAGAAGCCGAGGAGGCTGACTCCGAGGTTGGCCCAGAGGGCTCCCTGGTCGAGCACGCCGAGCGCTTTGGGAGGTGCTTCTCCCAGCGTCAGAGGGACTTCCGCGTGCTGGGGGTCATCGACGACATGCGTCATCACACACTCCCTACGCCGGCATTACCCGGACAGGTTCATGCGGTCGGCAACAGCGGTAGTTGCCCTCTCAGCCTGGTTGCCCCAAGCTCCCGCGGTTCTGAAGTTTCGCCCAGGATAATGCCATACGTCGGTTTCTAGGAAGGCGGGCCCTGGCAGCCCATGCGTACCCAGAGTGCCTCGTCCTCGCCCGGGTCGATCATTTCCGGGGCCGCGGAGAGCTGCGCGTGGCCCTCGCTCACCGGGGCGCCGTCGATGACGTACCAGTTGTCCGGCACCGCGGAAGGCTCCTCCTCGCCGTACTCGGTGACGGAGTCGACCGTCACACCGCGCTCCTGGAACAGCCGCTTGACCTCGCCGACGGTCTTGTTGACGAAGTTCACGCAATGCATGACCTCGCCGTCGTCGTGAATGCTGCTGACGACGTCGTACCTCTCGCCAGGCTTCGCGGCGCGGCCGAGGTCCACGGTGGCCTGGCCCTTGAAGTCGACGGGGACCCTGATGCCGAGCGGGCAGCCTCCCGTCTCCTCGCACTCCGGTACGTCGATCGTCTGGATCTCCTCCGGGAGCGAGTTGTCCGGGCGGTAGGCCGTGATCTCCCCCACGTGCCCCGGCGAGGCCGACGTCAGCGTCAGGGTGACGTTGATGCCGCGCGCCCTGAGCTCCGCCTGGATCTGCTCCGAGGAGGCGTTCAGATCCTGGACCGTGATGACGTAGTAGCCGTTCTCCACCGTGATGTCGAGGGCCGCCGCCGGTTGCGGGGTGAGCACTGCCCAGCTCACCGCGGTCACGGCGGCGGCGGCCAGCGCGACGGCCGGCAGCGCGAAGCGCCGGAGGATGCTGGTGCGCCGAGCGGGAGCGGGCATGGCCTGGGGCTCCGCTTCCATTTCCATGATCTCGTGCATCAGCTCGTACGCGCTGGGGGTCAGTCCCGGCCCCGGGTCGGGGGCCAGGGAGGCTACGAGGTTGTCCATGCTCACGAGCTCTCCTTGACGAGTGCGGGGGCGAGGGTGACGGCGCGCGTGCCGTACCTGCTGACGTCGACGTCCGATGCGGCCAGCTCCGCTGCCAGCCGCTTGCGCGCCCGGTGCAGGCGCAGCCGTACGGCTCCGCGCGAGATGCCGAGCACCTTGGCGATCTCCGCCGTGCCCAGCCCCTCCCAGCCGACGAGCGACAGCAGCTCCCTGTCGTCGCCGGACAGCCGCGCGAACGCCTCACGGGCGGACTCGGGGTGGCGCTGCTCGACGACGGAGCTCGCCCAGCGGGTGAGGTCCTCGCGCAGCTTGACGGCCAGCGCGGTGCGCCTGGCCTCGCCGCGGTAGTGGTTGGCCAGCACGTGCCTGGCCACGCCGTACAACCACAATCTGGCCTCCTCGCCCTGCGGGACGTCGGCGAGACGGCGCCAGGCCGTCGTGAACGTCTCCGCGATCACGTCGGCCGTGTCGTCGGGGGAACTTGAGCGGCGCGCGACGAATCCAGAGACGGCGGCGTAGTGCGCCGTATAGATCTCCTCGAAGCGCTCCAAGGGTTTTCCTTCCACGTGAGAGGAGATGTCCGGATGTCGCAGAGTGTTTCAGGGGTTTCTCGAGGCTGGGAGAATGAGGGTCATGAACGTTCCCGAGATCGAGGCCCGCGAAGTCCCGGCAGACGCCTATCTGCTCGACGTCCGCGAGCAGGACGAATGGGTCGCCGGGCACGCCCCCGAGGCCGTGCACATCCCGCTCGGCCAGCTCCAGGCCAGGGTCGAGGAGGTGCCTGCCGACCAGACCGTCTACGTCGTGTGCCGCGTCGGCGGGCGCTCCGCGCAGGCGGCCGCGTGGCTCAACCACATCGGGCGCGACGCGATCAACGTGGGCGGCGGCATGCAGTCGTGGGAGTTCGCCGGGCGGGCGATGGTGAGCGAGAGCGGCGGGCCGGCCTTCGTGGCCTGACTTTCGTCAGGGGTGACGGGTGCCGTTGGTGTGATGTGCGGGACTACCTGCGATTTCTACCGTTTGGTGCATGACATTCGCCCTGGCACTCAGCGCCGCGCTCGCCCTCACCCCCATCTCCGCCGACCAGTTCGTCAAGGACTACATGGCGGAGACGAACCTTCCCGGCGCCGTCGTGGTCGTCACCAAGGACGGCCAGGTGGTCCACGCCGCCGGGTACGGCCATGACGCCGGCGGGAAGCCGCTGACCGCCGACTCGCCGATGCCGCTGGCCTCGCTGTCCAAGTCGTTCACCGCTCGGGGCGTGATGCGCCTGGTGGAGCAGGGCAAGGTGAAGCTGGACGCGCCGGTGCGCTCCTACCTGCCCGAGTTCACGATGGCCGACCCGCGGTACGTGAAGATCACGGTGCGGCAGCTGCTCGACCAGACGTCCGGCATGTCCGACTCCACCTTCCCCGAGCTGACGCTGGACGCCCCGGCCACGTTGAAGGACTCCGTAGCCATGCTGCGCGACGCCAAGCTGGCCGGCGAGCCGGGCGAGAAGTTCCGCTACCACAACCCCAACTACGCGGTTCTGGCGCGGATGGTGGAGAAGGTGGCGAACAAGCCCTTCGCCGACTACATGGCGGCCGAGGTCTTCGCCCCGCTCGGCATGAACTCCACCAGGACCGTCGACCTCACCACGCAACAGCCGGGCGCGAGCAGGGGCTACGTGCGCGCCTACGGCCAGGTGATCCAGCGCGAGCAGCCCACGTGGTTCGTGAACGGCGGAGCCGGTGTCGTCAGCACCGCCAACGACCTGGGCAGGTGGCTGATCGCGCAGAAGGGCCAGGTGGGCGCCGACGGCACGTACTCGGCTGGCTGGTCGTCGGCGAGATCGGCCGCCGGCACGCCGCTCCTGCACCACACCGGCTGGCTGCTCACCCACAACTCGGTCCAGACCGTCATCCCGAGCAGCGGGTACGGCATCGCCGTCGTCACCAACACCGGCATGATGTCCGGCGACGACGCGGTGAACATCACCGAGGGGCTCATCCAGCTCACCGAGGGCAAGGCCGCGGAGATCACCGAGCCGTTCACCATGAAGAGCGACTACGTCCTGGCCGCGCTCACCCTGCTGAGCGCCGGGCTCGGCGTGCTCGGGGTGGTGCGCGCGCGCAGGTGGGCCAGGCGCGGCGGGTGGTGGCGCTGGGTCAGGCTGGCCGCCTACGCGGTGCCGATCGTGGCCTTCTTCACCGCTGCCGACCTGTTCGGGCTGCTGATGAACAGGTCGGGCACGCTCGGCATGATCACTTACGTCTGGCTCGCGCTGTTCGTGTGGCTGGCCGTCTCCGCGCTCGCCGCGGCAGCCGTCGTCGCCGCCAGGATCATTTCAGCAGTTTCGACATCCGCCGGTCGGCGAGCGGCTTCCCGCCCGTCTGGCACGTAGGGCAGTACTGCAGGGAGGAGTCGGCGAACGACACCTCCCTGATGGTGTCGCCGCAGACGTCGCACGCCTGGCCCGCCCGGTTGTGGACGCGCAGGCCCGACTTCTTCTCCGCCTTCAGGTCCTTGGCCGCCAGCCCGTGCGCCCGCTCCATCGCCTCGCGCAGCGTGGTCACGATGGCCTCGTGCAGGTCGGCGATCTGCGCGTCGGTCAGCGTCGCCGCGATCTTGAAGGGCGACATCTTGGCCGCGTGCAGCACCTCGTCGGAGTAGGCGTTGCCGATGCCCGCGATGATCTTCTGGTCGCGGAGCAGGCCCTTGATCTGGGTACGGTTCCCGCCCACGATCGCCTTGAGCGCCTCGACGGTGAAGTCGTCGGCCAGCGGGTCGGGGCCGAGCGCCGCGACCCCCGGCACTTCTTCCGGATTTTTCGTGACGTAGACGGCGAGCCGCTTCTGGGTCCCCATCTCGGTCAGCTCGAACCCCGGCGCCAGGCCCAGCTCGTTGGGCGACAGCCGTACCCGGACCGCCAGCCCGCTCTTGCCGCCGGGACGGACGGGCTTCGCGCCCGAGAGGTCTTCCTTCCAGCGCAACCAGCCGGCCCTGGCCAGATGGATGATCAGGTGCAGCCCGTCGCAGTCGAGGTCGAGGAACTTGCCGTGCCTGCTCACGCCGGTCACGGTGAGACCGCCGAGCGCGGTGACGGGCGGGTCGAACGTCTTGAGCGCCGAGAAGGCGACGACGTCGACACCGAGGATCGTGTGGCCTACCGCCCGCTCACGCAGGAACTCGGCGAGCGACTCCACTTCGGGTAGTTCCGGCATGTCTCCAGAGTAAGACCCACCGGGTTATGCACAGGTTGTGGATAAGTCAGGCGAGGGCGGCGGCGCCGAACGACACGCTGAAACGCCTGCACCAGATGGTCACGCTCCTGAGCTTGGCGAGGTCGGCCGAGGCCGGGATGGCGTAGTTGGCGTTGCCCTTGTTGCCCTTCAGCTCGCCGAGCTCCACGTACCTGCCGTCGTCGAAGGTGTGCCACTGGTCGGTGACCGGCTGGTCGCTGAGCCAGACTCGCAGATCGGGGCCGTCGGACGTGGCGAGGTCCTCGATGCGGAGGACGCGCTTGCCGTCCGGGAGCTGCAGCACCTTGGCCTTGCCGGTGGTCGCGTGCTCATGGGTCACGAAATTTCCGGACGACAGGACCTTTGTGGTGGGCTGGGCGGCGGCTGACGCCGTCGCCGTCGCCACGGGCGCCGCCTCGTTCACGACGACCGTGGTGAACAGGCGCCACGGCTGGAACAGATACAGCCCCGCCGCGACGACCAGCGCCGCCACCAGCCACGTCGCCGGGTGCCTGAGGATTCTCATGTCATCCACATCACCACGAGGATGGCGCGCAGAGACTTACGTAGCGCTTACGGTCGAAGGATGAACGTGACCATTGCCGAAGAAGTCCTCCTTCTCGCCCACAGCGAGGACGAGGGCAAGCAGCTGATCGGCTCCAACGAGCTGGACGCGGCGCTGGGCGGCGCCATCCTCGCCGAGCTGGCGCTCGCCGGGCGCATCGAGTTCTCGGCGAAGAAGGTGCGGCTCACCGACGCCGCTCCGGTCGGCGAGCAGGAGCTGGACGCGACGCTGGCGCGCATCGCCGAGGACGGCAAGGAGCGCAAGCCCGAGTGGTGGGTGGGCAAGCTGCACTCCAGCAAGCTGCGCAAGCGGCTGCTCACGCACCTGGCGGACACCGGGGTGCTCAGCGAGCAGCGCGGCAAGGTGCTGGGCATCTTCCCCACGACGCGGTGGCCGGAGGCGGACGGGCGGGTCGAGGGCGAGGTCCGCGAGCGGGTGGCGAGCGCGCTGGGCGGGGCTGACCCGTCCGAGCGTACGGCGGTGCTGATCGCGGTGCTGCACGCGGCGAAGCTGGATCGG
This sequence comes from Nonomuraea sp. NPDC050556, assembly GCF_044457355.1. NCBI lineage: Bacteria > Bacillati > Actinomycetota > Actinomycetes > Streptosporangiales > Streptosporangiaceae > Nonomuraea > Nonomuraea sp. NPDC050556. The sequence continues at coordinate 488,651 of NZ_JBITGU010000005.1, forward strand.
AAGGCGTTTCCCGAGGCTTCCAAGGAGCGCATCAAGGAGATCACCGAGGGCGGGTGGGCGGGTGAGGCGGTCGCCAAGACGATCGCCTCCATCAACGCCGCCATCGCGGTCGCCTCCACGGCCGCCGTCATCGCGGCCACGACGGCATCCTGACCCAAAACCCCTTCAAAGCGCCCACCCCTGAGGGGGCCGCCCTCCCTGGAGGGCCTGCACCCCTCAGGGGGGTTGCTCTCTTTGGGGGTTTCTTTGGGGTGGGTCAGTTGGTGTCGAGGACGTCCTTGGGGACGGGCTTGTCGGCCTTCAGCGCGTTGAAGAGGGCGAGGGCTTTGGTGGTGTCCCACTTGACCGCGTCCCCACCGTCAGCGAGGCGCTCGTTGCCTCCGAACGGCACGACGGTGGTGACCGGGCTGCCGCCCATCGACAAGCCCAGCGAGAGCATGTCGAACGCCCCGCTGCTGCCGTCCACCGTCACCGCGTCCGTGGCGCTCTTCGCCAGCGGGATCGACGTGAACGGGTTGATCAGCACCCCAGGGCTCGCCGCCTTCTTCACCACCGCGCCGAGGAACTGCCGCTGCCGCTTCGTCCGCTCGAAGTCCGGAAGCGCCCCACCCTTTCTGGTGCGTACATAACCCAGCGCCTGAGCCCCCGTCAGGACCTGCTTGCCCTTCTTGAGCTTGAGCCCAGCCTTGGGGTCGTCCACGTCCGCCCGCACGTTGATCTCGACCCCGCCGATCGCGTCCACGATGTCGACGAACCCGGCGAACCCGATCTCCATGTAGTTGTCGATGTGGATCCCGGTGACCCCCTCGACGGTACGCACCAGCAGCTTCGGCCCCCCGAACGTGTAGGCCGCGTTGAGCTTGTTGCGCCCCTTGCCGGGAATCGTGACCGCCGAGTCGCGCGGCAGGCTCACCAGCGTTGGCTTGTCACCGTTGTCGGAGATGTGCAGCAGCATCATCGAGTCGGTGCGCTGCCCCACCGCCCGCCCGGTGGCGAGCTTCCTGCGCTCGGCGGCCGACAGCCCCTTGCGGCTGTCCGACCCCACGAGCAGCCAGTTCGTGCCGGGCGTGTCCGCAGGACGGCCCTCGTAGTCGTCGAGCACCCCGTCGATGCTGGTGATCCTGGAGTTGATCCAGAAGAACGTTCCCACGCCCGCGACCAGTGCCAGCACCAGCAGTACGGCCAGCCCGATCAGCACCCCCTTGACCGGAAAGCGCCTGCGAGGCCCCCGCGGCTCCTTCGGCTGCCTCGGGGCTGAAAGCGGCTTGACCGGGCTGTCGCCAGAGCGCTGCCTGCCGTACACCTTGGAGCGACCGCCCTGCGGGGGCGGCGGAGGTGGGGGCGCGGGCTGCTCATAGCGTGCCGTACCAGGTATTTGGTGAGCGGGCGCGCCGGCGGCACGCGGGACGTCACCGTCTCTGCCCGGCAACGGGCGGCGGTCGTCCGGCGAGCGCATCGCGCGTGTGCGATCGTCCTCAGACACGTCTATATCCCCCCTCGGTTGCTTAGACGCTACGTCCAAGCCCTGCCTAGTACAGACATCTCCCCAAGGTTTTCCCATGGAAAAGTACGTAGAAGAACCTCTAAGTCATTCCGGAAACATCTGATGCCACCTGGGCCGTTACGGTTATGGACGACCTCTATCGAAGGGAAGATCGTGTCCACTCCGGACCCTTGGAGTAGTCGCCCGTGCGCACGCACGGGAAATTCTGCGAGCTCGCCCCGGTGAGCGCCTATCTGGGGCTGCTTGCCCTGTTCCTCCTCACCGCAGCGACCGGCTACTTCGTCGCCCAGGAGTTCGCGTTCGTCGCGGCCGACCGGGGCGTCCTGCGCGAGCAGGCGGCCGCCGGCGACGCCGCGGCGGAAAAGGCGCTTCAGGTGACCTCCCGCCTCTCCTTCATGCTTTCCGGCGCGCAGCTCGGCATCACGGTGACCGCGCTGCTCGTCGGCGCCATCGCGGAGCCCGCGATCTCCGTCCTCGTCCGCCCGTGGCTGACGTGGCTGCCGTCCCAGGGGATGGTGACGGGCGTGTCCCTCGCCATCGGCGTGTTCTTCGCCACCGTCGTGCAGATGGTGCTCGGCGAGCTGGCGCCCAAGAACCTGGGCATCGCCAGGCCTGAGCCGGTGGCCAAGGCCCTGGCCGGTTCGACGCTCGTCTACCTGAAGATCGCCGGGCCGGTCATCAAACTGTTCGACTCGGCGGCCACCGGGCTGCTCAGGAAGGTCGGCGTCGAGCCCGTCGAGGAGGTGGAGCACGGCGCGACCCCCGAGGAACTGTCCAGGATCATCGCCGAGTCCACCCAGGCGGGCGAGCTGCCCCCGCGCCTTTCCGAGCTGCTGGAGCGGGCGCTGGAGTTCGGCGACCGCAACGCCGAGGAGATCATGGTGCCGCGCCCCCGCGTCGTCGTGCTCCGCGCCGACCGGCCCATCTCCGACCTGGTCGAGACGATGCGCGAGTCCGGGCACTCCCGCTATCCGGTGATCGGCTCCGACGGCGACGTCGTGGGCGTGACCGGCGTGCGCGAGCTGCTCACCTCGGGCCGCGAGGACGGACAACTGACCGAGATCACCAGGCCGGCGGTGCTGGTCCCCGACTCGCTGCCGCTCCCCCTCGTCCTGGAGCGCATGCGCCAGGCCAAGGACGACATCGTCTGCGTCATCGACGAGTACGGCGGCCTGGCCGGCGTCATCTCCGTCGAGGACCTGGCCGAGGAGCTCGTGGGCGAGCTCGTCGACGAGAACGACCCGGAGCCCGCCGGAGCCGTGGAGCAGCCGGGCGGCGTCTGGGACGTCCCGGGCACCTTCAGGCTCGACGAGGTGGAGCGGGCCACCGGCCTCGCCCTGCCCGAGTCCGACGACTACGACACCATCGCCGGCCTGGTGCTGGCCAAGCTGGGCCGCATGCCGGAGGAGGGCGACACGGTCACCGTGGAGCTGACCCCGGAGACCGACCCCTTCGCCGAGGACGACCAGCAGCACCTGGCCGTCATCACGGTCCTCTCCCTGCAGCGCAGGGTCCCCGAGTGGGTACGGCTCTCGCCCGCCCCCGCCACCGTGGAGGCCGCGCGATGAGCCCGCTCACCATGATCGCCCTGAGCGTCGCGCTCCTGGGCCTCAACGCCCTGTTCGTCGCGGCGGAGTTCGCCTTCGTCTCGGCCAGGCGCCACAGGCTGGAAGAGGCGGCGACCGGCGGCGGCAGGCTGACGAGGATCGCCGCCAAGTCGGCAGTGGGCGGCGGCAGGCAACTCTCGCTGATGCTCGCCGGCGCCCAGCTCGGGATCACCCTGTGCACCCTGGGCCTGGGCATGGTCACGGAGCCGGCCATCGAGCACTACCTGGAGCCGGTCTTCGCCGCCATAGGCGTCCCCGACGGCCTGAGGGTCCCCATCTCCCTGACCATCGCCCTGGCGCTGGTGACCTTCCTCCACATGGTCATCGGCGAGATGGCCCCGAAGTCCTGGGCGCTGACCCACCCAGAGCTGGCTGCGATGTTCCTCACACTCCCGTTCAGAGCGTTCACGACGGTCATGCGCCCCTTGCTCTGGGCCCTGAACGGCTTCACCAACCTCGTCCTCCGGCTCTTCGGCGTCCACGCCAGAGACGAACTGGCAACCACGAGAACGCCCAGACAGCTGGCGATGCTGGTAGGCGAATCAGGCCGCATGGGCCTCCTGGACCGCGAGGAACACGACCTCCTGACCAGAGCCCTGCGCCTGGAGGCCGAGGGAATCGAACGCCTGATGGTCCCCCTCCCCAAGGTCATCAGCGTCTCCCCCACCGCGGGCGCCACCGAGATCAAGAAGGCGGCGGCGACGAGCGGCCACCTCAGGCTCCTGGTCCGCGAAGGCGACGACATCAGAGGCGTCCTCCACGCCCGCGACGCCGTACTGCAGCCTGAGAGCCTCGCTGGCGACCTGGCACGCCCGATGCCACGTCTCCCGTGCGTCACCCAGGTCCCGGAAGCCGTGACGGCACTACAGGAGGCCAGGGCCCACCTGGGCCTGGTGATGGGCGGCGACGACGTCATCGGCCTGGTGAGCCTGTCCGACCTTCTCGGCGTATTGCTGGACACCCGCGCTCAGCTCTAGGCGTAAACCAGCGAGCGCACCACGCCCGGCCGTCAGCCAGACGAAAGTGGTCTGCAAGCGGCCGGGCGTAGCGTCTCCCGGGACGGCGCGAGCCGTACACACAAGGTTTCTTGAAAGAAGAAAGCCCCGGCCCTTGCGAACCGAGGCGCTTTTTCGTCAATGTGGGTCTGCCTGAACCGGCGCAGAAAGCTTGTCAGCCGATATTGGGGGTCCGGGGGGGCAACCCCTGGTGTAAACGACGAGAAGGCTTGGGGAAGTTGCCCGAAGGGCAACAACCACAAGCCTCCTACCTTCGAGTGCGCGAGGAGGGATTTGAACCCTCACGTCCTTTCGGACACACGGACCTGAACCGTGCGCGTCTGCCGTTCCGCCACCCGCGCTTTTGGGTGCGGAGAAACAGTAGCACGGATCAGCTGGTGGTACTGAACCCGGATACGATCGCAGAAGACACGGAAGCGGAGGAGCTGGGCGCGAGAGCTGACGAGCGCCGCAATAGCGCCGCGAACGTGGATCATGTGCACGGAGGAAGGGAGGTACCCGGTGGGAGTCCTTCAGCGCTTCGAGCGAAGGCTCGAGGGCTTGGTTGAGGGGGCCTTTGCGCGGGCGTTCAAATCTGACCTTCAGCCTGTCGAGGTCGCCAGTGCGGTCCAGCGAGAGATGGACGAGCGCGCGGCGATCGTCGCTCAGGGTCGAACGCTTGTGCCGAACGACTTCGTGGTTGAGCTGTCCACGACGGACAGCGAGAGGCTCGAGGTTTACGCCGACAGCATCAGCCACGAGCTGGCCAACCTTGCCAGGGAGTACGCCAAGGAGCAGGGCTACTCCTTTGTGGGACCGGTCCGGGTCCGCTTCGAGACGGCCGCCGACCTGGCTGTGGGTCTGTTCAGGATCCGCTCCGGCGTCATTCGTGGCGCGACCGTGGAGCAGGACGAGATCCGCAAGCCGGCCAGCGACACGCCCGCGGCCCGGCCACACGCGTTCGGCGGGCGGCCCAGGCTGCTCGTCTCGACGCAGGACGATCCGCAGGGCGACCGCTCCTACGAGCTCACCACCCCGGTGACCTTGCTCGGCAGGGGCACCGACTGCGATCTTCGTCTTGTGGATCCCGGCGTCTCGCGGCACCACGCGGAGCTGCGGGTCGAGGGGCAGGTGGTCGCGCTCGTCGATCTGGGGTCAACGAACGGCACTTTCGTCAACGGCCAGCCGGTACGCAGGATCGAGCTCCAGAACGGCACTCGCGTGACGTTGGGGCGCACGACTCTGGTGTTCCGGCGCGATTAGGGGTAGACAAACGGTCCATGTCCGAGCTCACGCTGCTGCTGATCCGGCTCGCCTTCCTGGCGGTGCTGTGGTTCTTTGTCATTGCCGCAGTCGGCGTGATCCGGACAGACTTGTTCGGATCACGTACGGCTCCCGCCTCGCCACGCAAGCCGGCCAAGCCGCCCAAACCGGCGGCCAAGCCGTCAAGTAAGAAGGGGTCGCCACGCCAGCTGATCGTGACGGGTGGCCCCCTGCAAGGCACCACCATCAACCTCACGGAGTCCCCCATCACCATCGGCCGGGCCAACGACGCCACGCTGGTAGTCAACGACGACTACGCTTCCAGCCGGCACGCCCGACTCTTCCCCCAGGACGGTCAGTGGATCGTGGAAGATCTTGGCTCAACCAACGGCACGTATCTCGACCGCTCCAAAGTCACCCGTCCGACCCCGGTGCCGCTCGGTGTTCCGATCCGCGTCGGCAAGACAGTCATTGAATTGCGCAAATGACCATCGCACTCCGCTACGCCGCCCGCTCGGACGTCGGCCTCCTCCGCGAAGGAAACGAGGACTCGGCGTACGCTAGCGGGCGCCTGCTCGCCGTCGCAGACGGTATGGGCGGGCACGCACACGGCGAGGTGGCCAGCTCTGTCGCCATCGCCGCCATGGCCTCGCTGGAAGAGGCCCAGGAGGGTGGTGACCTGCTCTACGCCATCGAGGCTGCGGTACGCGACGCCAACCGCAAGCTGCACGAGATGGTCGGGCGGGACCCCAGCCTCAAGGGAATGGGCACGACCCTCACGGCGATGCTCTGGAACGGCACGCAGGTCGCCCTCGTGCACGTCGGCGACTCGCGCGCCTACCTGCTCAGGCGCGGCGAGCTGTACCAGATCACCCACGATCACACCCTCGTCCAGCAGCTCGTGGACGACGGCAGGATCACGCCGGAAGAGGCGGCCACCCATCCCCAGCGGTCGATCCTGCTGAAGGCGCTGGACGGCAGCGGCGAGGTCGAACCCGATCTCGCGCTCCGCGAGGCGCAGGTCGGCGATCGTTACCTGCTGTGTTCCGACGGCCTGTCCGGGGTGGTGAGCGCGGAGACGCTGCACGCCACGATGACGAACCTGGACGATCCCGACGAGGTCGTGCGCCAGCTCATCGACCTGGCGAACAGGGGCGGCGGGCCGGACAACATCACCTGCGTCCTCGCCGACGTCGTCGAGTTCGCCGACGGGCACCAGGTGCCCGCCGAGGCGGCCGTGGTCGGCGCCGCGGGCATGAACAGGCTGCGCCACCCTCCGGACGCTCCGTCGGGGCGAGTGAGCGCGGTGACCGCACCCCAGCCGGTGTTCACGGACGACGACTACGACGAGCCGGTCGCGCACGCCCCGGCGCGCCGTCGCCGCCGCCTGTGGCCCGTGCTGGTCCCCGTGCTTCTGATCGCCATCGCTGCCGCCGGCTACTTCGGCTGGCAGTGGACCCAGGCCCAGTACTTCGTCGGCGCCAGGGGCGACGAAGTGGTCGTTTACCAGGGGATCCCGCAGGAGGTCGGGCCGCTCCAGTTCTTCAAGGTCGTGCAGGCCACCGGTAAGAGCCTCAAGCAGCTCCCGGAGACCGACCAGGCACTGATCAAGGACGGCATCCCCGTCGACAGCCCGGCATTGGGCTTGCAGAAGGTTGCCAGTTTGAAGTTCACCTCAGAAGCGAAGTCCACCCCGTCGGCCTCGGCCTCCGCCACCCCGACGGCGACCAAGACGAAGTCGCGGTAGATGAGCGAAGCTTCAGCGGCCCCCGTCCCCATGCCGGCCAAGCGGCGCGGGGCTCAACTGGTCATGCTCGCGGCCGCCGTCCTGATCGTCATGGGCGCCTACGCCAACGTCGGGCTGGCCGTCGAGGGCAAGCTGCCCTCCGGCATGCTGACGTACGGCCTGAGCCTCGCCGTCCTGATGAGCGTCGCCTACCTCGTCCTGGCCAAGTTCGCGCCGTGGGCGGACCCGCTGATCCTGCCGCTGGTGACCCTCGTCAACGGGCTCGGCCTGGTGATGATCTACCGGCTCGAGCTGGCTGAGATGGCCGGCGCGTCGTCGGCCAACCAGATCATGTGGACCGCCGTCGGCGTCGTGATGTTCGCGGTGACGCTCATCGTGATCCGCGACCACCGCATGCTGCAGCGCCTCACCTACACGGCAGGCGCCGTGGGCCTCGTGCTGCTCGCCGCGCCCGCCCTGCTGCCTGGCAGCATCAGCGAGGTGCAGGGCGCCAAGATCTGGATCCGCCTGGGCGGGTTCTCCATCCAGCCGGGCGAGTTCGCCAAGCTGGCGCTGGTCGTCTTCTTCGCCGGTTACCTGGTGGCCAAGCGCGACGTGCTGGCGCTGGCCGGGCGCAGGCTGCTCTTCATCGACCTACCGCGCGCCCGCGACCTGGGCCCGGTGCTCATCGTGTGGGTGGTCAGCCTCGGCGTCCTGGTCTTCGAGAAGGACCTGGGCACCTCGCTGCTGCTGTTCGGCACGTTCGTCGCGATGCTCTACATCGCCACCCAGCGCACGTCGTGGGTGCTCATCGGCATCCTGCTGTTCTGCTTCGGCGCCTTCGTGGCCGGGCAGCTCTTCGACCACGTGGGGGCCAGGTTCGACGCCTGGCTCGACCCGTCGAACGCGATCTACTACGGCAACGACCCGGTCTGCGAGCCGGGCGGTGCGGTCAACTCGATGTGCGGCAAGAGCTACCAGGTCATGCAGGGTCTCTTCGGCCTCGGCGCGGGCGGCATCCTCGGCACCGGCCTCGGCCAGGGGCACCCCGACCTGATCCCGCTGTCGTTCTCCGACTTCATCTTCGACGCCCTGGGCGAGGAGATCGGGCTGACCGGGCTGATGGCGCTGCTGATGATCTACGCGCTGATCGTCGAGCGCGGCCTGCGCACCTCGATCGCGGCCCGCGACCCGTTCTCCAAGCTGCTCGCCGGCGGCCTGTCGTTCATCCTGGCCTGGCAGGTCTTCATCATCGTCGGCGGCGTGACCAACCTCATCCCGCTGACCGGCCTGGTCACCCCGTTCATGTCGCAGGGTGGCTCGGCGCTGCTGGCTAACTGGATCCTTATCGCCCTGCTGGTACGCATGTCTGACGCCGCCCGACGCCCCCCACCTCAGGCGATTCAGAACGAAGGACTGACGCAGGTGTTCCAGCGATGAACGGCACACTTAAGCGCGCGGCCGTGGCCTGCCTGGCGATGTTCGCCCTGCTCATGATCAACGTGAACTTCCTGCAGGGCGTCAAGGCGGACCAGTACCGCGGCGACGACCGCAACAAGCGCAAGTACTACGACCGCTACGCCGTACAACGGGGACGGATCACGGCGGGGGGCACGGTCCTGGCCCGGTCGAAGGACACGCACGACAGCAAATACCGGTTCGTCAGGGAATATCCGGACGGCCCGCTCTACGCGCACGTCACCGGCTTCTTCTCCCCCTACACGGCCACCGAGATCGAGGGCAAGGAGAACCAGCTCCTCGACGGCTCCAGCTCCGACCTGCTGCTGCGCAGGAGCATCGACCTGTTCACCGGCGAGCCGACCAAGGGCGCCAACGTCGACCTGACGATCAACCCCAAGGCGCAGAAGGCGGCCTACGACGCGTTGCGCGGGAGCGGCAAGCGGGGCGCGGTGGTCGCGCTCAACCCCAAGACGGGCGCCGTGCTGGCGCTGGTGTCGCTGCCCACCTTCGACCCGAACGAGCTGTCCGGCGTCGACCCTGCCGCGGTGAGCAGGCGCTACAACGAGCTGACCAAGAAGGGCGGCCCGCAGCCGCTGCTCAACCGGGTCATCAACGACACCTACGCGCCGGGCTCGACCTTCAAGGTGGTCACGGCGGCCGCGTACCTGGAGGACGACTCCAGCCGCGGCCCCAACACCATCGTCGACGCGCCGCAGCGGCTCGACCTGCCGAACACCACGGCCGACCTGCCCAACTACGGCGGCGCCGCCTGCGGAGCCGGTCAGGTGGAGCTCGTCTTCGCCCTGGAGAAGTCCTGCAACACGCCGTTCGGCAAGATCGGCATGGAGCTCGGCTACGACAAGATGCAGGAGCAGATCAAGAAGTTCGGCGTCGGCGAGCCGCTGGCCATCCCCCAGGGCGTGGTGCAGAGCAACTTCGGCGAGAAGGAGGACGCGGCCGCCCTGGCCCAGGCCTCCATCGGCCAGCGGAGCAACCGGATGACGCCGCTGCAGATGGCCATGATCGCCGCGGGCATCGCCAACGACGGCAAGGTCATGCGGCCCTTCCTGGTCAACAAGATCACCGACTCCAAGGGCGACACGATCGACGAGGCGAAGCCCGAGGAGCTGTCCGAGGCCGTGAGCTCGGACACCGCGGCCAAGCTGCGCCAGATGATGGTCAGCGTGGTCCAGAACGGCACGGCCAACCTCGCCCAGGTCCCCGGCGTCGAGGTCGGCGGCAAGACCGGCACCGCGGAGACCGCCGACGGCAGGCCGCCGCACGCCTGGTTCATCTCCTTCGCTCCGGCCAACGACCCTGAGATCGCCATCGCGGTCCTCGTCGAGTCCGGCGCCGCCCGCGTGGGCGACGAGGCCACCGGTGGCCACACCGCGGCCCCCATCGCGAAGGCCGTGCTGGAGGCGGTGCTCGCCAAGTGACCCAGCAGCTCGGCGACCGTTACGTCCTCCTCTCCCGCATCGCGGCAGGCGGTATGGGCGAGGTGTGGCGTGCGCGCGACGAGCTGCTCGGCCGCGAGGTCGCCGTCAAGCTGCTGCGCAGCCACGTGGCCTCCGACCCGACGTTCCTCAGCAGGTTCCGCAACGAGGCCCGCATCACGGCCGGTCTGGCCGACCCGGGCATCGCCCAGGTCTTCGACTACGGCGAGCAGCAGGACCTCGCCTACCTGGTGATGGAGCTCGTCCACGGCGAGTCGCTGGCCGCCATCCTGGCGCGCAACGGCGCGCTCGGCCCCGAGGTCGCGCTCGACGTCGTGCACCAGACGGCCAAGGCGCTGCACGCGGCGCACTCGGCCGGCGTCATCCACCGCGACATCAAGCCGGGCAACCTGCTGGTCACCCCCGAGGGGACCATCAAGGTCACCGACTTCGGCATCGCCAGGGCGCTGGAGGCAGCGCCGGTCACGCAGACGGGGACCGTACTCGGCACGGCCCAGTACGTCAGCCCCGAGCAGGCCCAGGGCTCGCCGCTGACGCCGTCGACCGACCTCTACTCGCTCGGCGTCGTCGCCTACGAGTGCCTGGCCGGGCGGGCGCCGTTCCAGGGCGACACCCAGGTCGCGATCGCGCTCATGCACCTGCACGAGCCGCCGCCCCCGCTGGGCGCCGACGTGCCGCCGCGGGTGCGCGAGCTCGTGCTGTCGCTGCTGGCCAAGGACCCTTCTGGACGGCCGGCGTCGGCGCTCGAGGTGGCCGACCGCGCCTACGTGCTGCGCGACTCGCTCGTGGGCGAGCACCAGGTCGCGGAGCTGAGCATGCTCACCGATCCGGCGGGATTCCGCATCAGGGAGGCGCTCGCCGGAACCCCGACCGTGGTCCAGCAGCCGCCGCCACCACCGCCCAGGCGGCGTCGCCGTACTGTGCTGTTGGCCACAGCGGGATGCGTGGCCGCTGTGGGCATCGGGGCGTTCGTCGTCACCGAGTTGCGTAACGCCTCCCCACCGGGGGCGGAGCCGTCCCTGCCGGTGGTTCTCTCGCCGTCGAGCAAGCCGCCGAAGACCAAGCCGCACACGCGGCGACCGTCGTCGGTTCCGGCCACGTCGAAGAAACCGGTACCCTCACCGTCGGCTACGGTAAGCAAAACGGCCACTCCGACCAAGGGGCCGACGAAGCCACCGCCGACCCCGACTCCGACCCCGACTCCCACACCAACCCCAACCCCCACCCTGACGCCGACCACGCCACCACCAACGGACTCGCCTGACCCGGGTGACACAAACCCGCCGAAGGAGGAGACGTGATGCGTCATGGGGTCGATGATGGACACCGGCGGCCGCGAGAACGCGCGGTCCGGGCCGGAACCGAGATGAACGGTAAGGGACAGTGCAGGAAATGACTCAGCCTCGGCTACTCGGCGGTCGCTACGAGCTCGACGGTGTCGTCGGGCGCGGCGGCATGGCCGAGGTGTATCGCGCCCGAGACATCCGGCTGGACCGCATCGTCGCCATCAAGACGCTTCGGTCCGATCTGGCGAGGGATCACACCTTCCAGGCCCGCTTCCGCCGTGAGGCGCAGTCGGCCGCCTCGCTGAACCACCCGGCGGTCGTCGCCGTCTACGACACGGGTGAGGACAACTCAGAGGGCGCGCCCGTGCCCTACATCGTGATGGAGTACGTCGACGGGCACACGCTGCGCGACCTGCTGCGCAGGGATCGCAGGCTGCTGCCCGAGCGCGCGGCCGAGCTGGTCGACGGCATCCTGCGCGCCCTCGACTACAGCCACCGCGGCGGCATCGTGCACCGCGACATCAAGCCGGCCAACGTCATGATCACTCGCAACGGCGACGTCAAGGTCATGGACTTCGGCATCGCGCGGGCCATGGCCGACTCCGCTGCCACCATGACGCAGACCGCGCAGGTTATAGGGACAGCGCAGTATCTGTCGCCCGAGCAGGCGCGCGGCGAGCGGGTCGACGCCCGCAGCGACATCTACTCCACCGGCTGCGTGCTCTACGAGCTGCTGACCGGGCAGCCGCCGTTCACCGGCGACTCCCCCGTCGCGATCGCCTACCAGCACGTGCGCGAGGAGCCGATCCCGCCGTCGCAGATCGACCCCGAGATCCCCAAGTGGGCCGACGCGATCGTGCTCAAGGCGATGGCCAAGGACCCGGCGCACCGCTACCAGAGCGCCACCGAGATGCGCCAGGACATCCAGCGCGCCATGTCCGGCATGCCGGTCGACGCGCAGACGATGTCGCTGTCCAACAACTACGGCAGCACGCGGACGATGTCGGCCACCCAGGCGGGTCCCGCCACCGGCCGCACCAACGCGATCCCCGCCTACGAGTACGGCGACGGGGAGGGCGGCGGCGGTGGCCGCGGCGGCCGGCGCAGGGCCTCCGGCGGCGGGGGCAACAAGGCGCTCAAGACGGCTGCCTGGATCATCATCCCGCTGCTGATCATCGGCGCGTTCATCGGGGTCGGGTACAGCTTCCTGAGCTCCAAGGAGACGCCGACGGCGCAGAACGTCAAGCTGCCCGCGCTCGCCACCCAGACCCTCACCTCCGCCAAGGCGCAGCTGGACGCCCTCGGGCTCAAGTACGAGGTCATCGAGGAGTTCAGCTCCGACGTCGACAAGGGCTCGGTCATCAGCACCGACCCCGCCGCCGACGCCATGGTCCCTGCGGGCTCCACGGTCAAGCTGACGGTCTCCAAGGGCATCGAGAAGGTGGCGGTCCCCGACGGGCTCATCAACATGAAGCCCGAGGACGCCAAGGCGGCTCTGGAGGCCGTGGGGCTGAAGGGGACGGTCACCTACAAGCCGTCCGGCAAGAAGCAGGGCGTGGTCTTCCAGGTCGACCCCGAGTCCGGCACCGAGGTCGACAAGGGCTCGTCGGTCAAGCTCGTGGTTCCGGAAGAGCTGGTCTCGCTGCCCGGCGTCGTCGGCATGCGGGTCGACGAGGCGGTGAAGGCGCTGAAGGAGCTGGGCTTCAAGGTCAGGCAGGAGCCGCAGGCGAGCGACGTCGTGCCGAGGGGTCAGGTGCTCCAGCAGAACCCGGGGCCCGAGGCGAAGCTGAAGAAGGGCACGACGATCACGCTGATCGTGTCGTCGGGACCGGACCAGACGCTGCCCACGGACCAGCCGACCGACCAGCCGACGGACCAGCCCACCGACCCTGAGCCGACCGACCAGCCGACCCAGGACGACCCGCCCACCGACGACGGCGTCAGCGGGTAGCCGTTACATCAGAAAAGCCCTCCCACCGTGATGTGGGAGGGCTTTCTCTGTATTTGGAAACGTCCCCGCCGCTCGGGGGCAACGGCGGGGACGTTCACTCATTAGTCGCCCGCCACCGCCGCTGTGTTACACGATCCGGTCCAGCCAGTTGCCCAGCAGCTTGTGCCCGTGCTCCGACAGCACCGACTCCGGGTGGAACTGCACCCCCTCGACGGGCGCCGAGCGGTGGCGCAGGCCCATGACGACCCCGTCGGCCGTCCGCGCGCTCACCTCCAGCACGTCGGGGACGGTCTCGGGCAGTACGGCGAGCGAGTGGTAACGCGTCATCCGCACCGGGGACGGCAGGTCGGCGAACACGCCCAGCCCGTCGTGCTCGATCGGGCTCGTACGGCCGTGCATGAGCTCGGGGGCGCGCGTCACGGTGGCGCCGAAGGCCACGCCGATCGCCTGGTGCCCCAGGCACACGCCGAGCAGCGGCTTGCCCTGCTCGACCGCGTAGTGGACCAGGGGCACGCTCACCCCGGCCGCCTCCGGCGTACCGGGTCCGGGGCTGACGAGCACGGCGTCGAACCCTGCCGCGTCGTCGACGCTCACGTGGTCACGAGGGCGGACGTCGCAGGTGGCGCCCAGCTGGCGCAGGTACTGCACGATGGTGTGCACGAAGCTGTCGTGGTTGTCGACGACGAGGACATCGGGACTCACTTGCGTACGGTCACCTCGTCCAGGGTCACGGCGGGTTCCAGGAGGGGGAACACCGCATACCAGAGTACGGCTCCCGCGAGCCCGGCCAGCGCCAGGGCGAGCAGCAACCGCGCTCCGAGGCTCCCGGGGAGCTTTTTCCACAGCCAGCCGTACATGGTCACACCTTCCTGAGCTCGGTCTCCTTGAGCACGCCGTACACGATGAGGCGCTGGGCGGCCGAGTACTCCGGGTGGCACGTGGAGAGGGTGATCATGGGGCGGATGGCGCTGATGTCGGGCTTGCCGGGCACCGGGGCCACCACGTCCACGTCCGTGGGCTCCACGACCTGCTGCGACGTCACCCGGTAGGTGTACCGCGCCTCCCTGGCCTCCACGACGATCTCGTCGTCCCGCTCCAGCTCGTCGATGCGGTTGAACGGCGCCCCGTACGTGGTCCTGTGCCCGGAGACGACGAAGTTGCCCACCTGCCCCGGCAGCGCCGTACCCGGGTAGTGACCGGGCCCCTGCTTCAGGTGCTCCTCGTCCACACCCTCCACCACCGCGTAGTGGTAGTCGCGCCCCAGCCTCGGGATGCGCAGGAGCGCCACGGCCCGCCCCAGCCGGATCTTGTCGATCTTCCTGGCGTCCTGCTCCTCGTGCAGTTGCGACTGGAGAAGTGCCTGCTGGCGCTGGGTGTAGGCGCTCGTCCCCCACAGCAGGTAGGCGCAGAACAGCAGCATGACGAGCCCGCCCGTGATGCTCAGCTCACCAAAGGTCCGCAGCAGTGCCCGCACCCTGGTCAGGGTATTCGTGACCGATCCGTTCTCCGGGGATCGCCATGTCCTGCGCGTGGCGACTATCCTGGGCCACGCTTCAACTACGCTTAACAGAGAGCCTGTGGACGATCCGGAAGCCCAGGCCCGCAGCAGGAGTCACAAAGTGCCCAAGTCCAAGGCTCGCAAGAAGGCGGTTTACACTCCGCCGCAGAAGTCGCAGACGGTCAAGGTCAGCCCGCGCTGGCTCGCACCGACCATGGTGGCCTCGTGGATTATCGGCATCCTGTGGATCGCCATCTATTACGTGGCTCCCAGCACGCCCTTCATCGGCGATCTGCACAACTGGAACCTGCTGATCGGGTTCGTATTCATCATCTTCGGTGTGGTGCTTTCCACCCGCTGGCGTTAGTTCTTTCCACAGTCTTTTCCACAACCTGGGGAAGACTCAGCTGAGGAGCATGGTGGCCCTGGTGACCACCAGCACCGCGAGGACGGCCGCCGTCCCCACGAGCCCCGCCACCTGCACGAGGGTGCGGGAGTTCTTGGGGGCATAGGCCAGCACCGCGGCTACGACCGCGCCCGTGACCAGCCCGCCGACATGCGCCGTCCAGCTGAGCTGCACGCCGCCCAGGATGCCGGGGATGAGCTGCGGCAGGAACGTGAGCGCCAGGTTGAGCACGATGAGGACGACCACGCCACGCACGTCGAAGCGCAGCTTGCGGCCGACGATGAAGATCGCCGCGAACAGCCCGTAGACGGCCCCTGACGCGCCCGCGCTCAGTGCGTCGAAGGAGTCGAACCACAGGCTCAGCACCGATCCACCGAGCGCGCTGAGCAGGTAGAGCGCCGCGAATCTGACGTGGCCGAACGCCCGCTCCAGGTTGGGGCCGATCAGGAAGATCGCGTAGCCGTTGAGCGCCAGGTGCAGGACGCCGAAGTGCAGGAACGCGCTGGTGATCATCCGGTAGTACTGACCGTCGGCCACGACGGCATAGACGTTCATCCCCAGCGCGTACGTCAGCCTGTCGTTGGTGAGCAGCTGCCCGGCGAACATCGCGAGGATGAGCCCGAGGATCGTGTAGGTGACGTACGGCGTGCGCACGACCTTGCCGCCGAAGACGGACTGCGCCTGCCTGATCGCCTGGTTGCCCGCTGCCACGCACTCGGGGCACTGGAAGCCCACCGAGGCGTCGTTCATGCAGTCGGGACAGATCGGGCGCTCGCAGCGCTGGCAGCGGACCCACGTCTCCCTGCCCGGGTGCCGGTAGCAGGTCGGCACCGCTTCTGCGGGCTGTTCCGGCGGGCTCGGCGGCTGGCTGGTCATGGTTGCCAGCCTATGGCCTGAGCCCGCCGTACGCGCTCAGCCTTGCACGCGGTCGATGGTGACCGACTCGATCACGACCGGGTCGGTGGGCCGGTCGCGGCGGTCGGTGTCGGTCTTGGCGATCGCGTCGACGATGTCCTGCCCCTCGATGACCTCGCCGAAGATCGAGTGCTTGCCGTTCAGGTGCGGCGTGGGCGTGACGGTGATGAAGAACTGCGAGCCGTTGGTGCCCTTGCCGAACCTGATGCCCGCGTTGGCCATGGCCAGCAGGTAGGGACGGTTGAAGTAGAGCTCCGGGTGGATCTCGTCGTCGAACTCGTAGCCGGGCCCGCCGATGCCCTCACCGAGCGGGTCGCCGCCCTGGATCATGAACCCGCTGATGACCCGGTGGAAGATCGTGCCGTCGTAGAGCTTGGCGTTGGTCTTCTCGCCGGTCTCGGGGTGCGTCCACTCGCGCGTGCCCTCGGCGAGCTCGACGAAGTTCTTCACCGTCTTCGGGGCTTTGAAGGGGAAAAGCTCCACCTTGATATCGCCACGATTGGTCTTCAGATTTGCGATCAGCTTCTCAGCCACAGGCCGCTGCTCCCTCTATGCACAGGGTTGGTTTTGTGGTGTTTTGATGACTACGGCCGTTGGGCCTCAGCAGCATCCTCCCACGGCTCCCCATGATTGAGCCGTCGTGTATCGGGAAGGTCACGCTGCGGGGCCCCAACGACAGGGGAGGTTGTCGTGTCCCTGACACTCAGAAAGCGCCGCGTGGTCATTGAAGTCCCGACCACGTGGATGGGTCGCATGAAGGCCCAGGCAATGCGAGCCGGTGAACGGATCGCGCCGATGGCGGACCAGGCCAAGGTGGCTACCGCCAACCGGATCGAAGAAGCCCGTTACTGGGCTGCTCCAAGGCTAGAGGACGCTGCGCACAGGGTCGAGGATCAACTCGCCCCGAAGGTCAGCGCGTTGCTGGCGCAGGCGGCTGGGAAGATCGATCCCACACCGCCGAAGTCACGACGCTGGCCGGTGATCGTGCTCGTGTCCGGCTTGGCTCTGGGCGCGGTCGGCTACGTCTTCTACCGGCGCAATGCTCAGCAGTGGACCGACCACATGAAGGATTCGGCCGCTGACGCCTCGCAGTGGGTGAGCCAGAAGACCGACGAAGCCGCCGACAAGGCGGACGACGTCGCGTCCAAGGTCTCCGACAAGGCGAACGAGGCATCTCGCAAGATGTCCTGAGCCACAACGGGTGCGCCCTCCGGAGAAATCCGGGGGGCGCACTTGCGTGTCTACCAAGCGCTTGCTACAAACGGCGGCATGACCCTGTCACCCCTCGACGACTACCCCATCCACCAGGCAGCCCAGGTCATGCGGCACGTGGCCACGTCCGACCGCAACTTCTACGACCGCTACTACTTCAACTGCCACAACACGGCTGACCTGATGCTGATCGTCGGGGTGGGCCAGTACCCCAACCTCGGGGTCACCGACGCGTTCGCCTGCGTCAGGCACGGGAACCTGCACCAGGTCGTCCGCGCCTCCAGGGAGCTCGGCGCGGATCGCATGAACACCGAGATCGGCCCGTTCCGCGTAGAAGTCATCGAAGGGCTCAAACGGCTCCGCGTCGTGCTGGAGCCTAACGAGCATGGCCTTTCCTTCGATCTGACGTGGACGGGCACGATCCCGGCAACGCTCGAGCCACGGCACTTCATCCGCTGGCAGGAGCGGGTCATGTTCGATTCCGTACGGCTGGCGCAGACAGGACGCTGGTCCGGCCAGATCCAGATAAATGGTGAGACCATAGAGGTCACGCCGGATGTCTGGCAAGGGACCCGTGACAGGTCCTGGGGCATCCGCCCGGTCGGCGAGCCTGAACCCCCCGGCATCCAGGCCAACAACGCGGGCACCTTCTACTGGCTTTACACCCCGATGCAGTTCGAGGACCACGCGATCCTCTGCATCGTCCAGGAGGACGAGAAGGGCAGGAGGGTCCTGGAGGAGGCCACCAGGGTCTGGTCGGACGGCAGGGAGGAGGAGTACCTCGGCCGCCCCGACTACCGCCCGGTCTACGCCCCGGGCACCCGCGACGTCGTCGAGGCGACGATCACGTTCTCCCCGCCCGGGGGCAAGCCGTTCGACGTGCACTGCACCCCCGTCCTCCCGGTACACCTCATGGTCGGCACCGGCTACGGGCTGGAGCCGGACTGGAAACACGGGATGTACCAGGGGAGGGAGCCCGTGGTGCAGGGGGTGACGCACACGCTGCCCGAGGACGCGGCCAGGATGTGGGGCCTGGTCGACGCCATCGGCAGGTTCGAGTACGACGGCAACGTGGGTTACGGCCTATACGAATACTGGGCGCTGGGCCCGCATCCGTCCTTCTAGTTCAGCTTGCAGGTGACGGTGATCGCCGCGCCGTCCTTCGGCTGGATGTGCAGCTTGGCGGTCTCGTCGTCGGCGGGCTTCGCGGACTCGGCGGGCACGGACTCGGTGGTGGCGGTGGCTTCCGTGCTGTCGTCCAGCTTCTCGACCTTGATCATCTTTCCGGCCTCGGGGTCCGCCTTCTCGGCGGGCTCCAGGGTGAGCGCCGGCATGGCCTCCTTGAACTCGAACGTCTTGCCGTCACTCGTCGTACAGGTGCCCTTGGGGGCCTGGTCGGGTGCGTTGTCGGCCATCGCCGAACCGGTGAGGCCGGACATGAGCAGGATTCCGGCGACCGCGGTCAGAGCGGCCATACGTCGTTTGTTCATGGCCACAGGCTGGCCCGGCGAACCTGAAGCGACCCTGAAGGCAGCAAAAATGATCTTCAGGTTCGCTTTAGGTGCTCTAAGGCACTCTGGACGTTGTGCGAGTGCTACTGGTTGAAGACGAGCAACGGCTGGCCGACCTGGTCAAGGGCGGGCTGGCGAGCGAGGGCTTCGCCGTCGACGTCGCCTACGACGGCCGCGACGGCCTGTGGATGGCGACCGAGAACGACTACGACGTGATCGTCCTGGACGTGATGCTGCCCAGGATGAACGGCTACGCGGTCTGTGCCAAGCTCCGCGAGGCGGGCAACTGGACGCCGATCATGATGCTCACCGCGAAGGACGGCGTCTACGACGAGGCGGAGGCGCTCGACACCGGGGCCGACGACTACCTCGCCAAGCCGTTCTCCTACGTCGTGCTCCTGGCCAGGCTCCGCGCGCTGGTACGGCGGGGCGGCAAGGAACGCCCCGTCTCCATCGCCGTCGGCGACCTCGTCATCGACCCGGCCGGGCTGCGTTGCGCCAGGGGGTCCGTCGACATCGCGCTGACGCCCAAGGAGTTCGCCGTGCTGCACGGGCTGGCCAGGCGGGCGGGCGAGGTGGTGTCCAAGAGCGAGCTGCTCGCCCAGGCCTGGGACTTCTCCTACGACGGCGACCCGAACATCGTCGAGGTCTACATCAGCGCGCTGCGCCGCAAGATCGACCTGCCGTTCGGCAGGTCGTCGCTGGTGACCGTACGCGGCGCCGGTTACCGCTTGGAGGCGGCATGAAGTCCGTACCGCTGCACGCGGGTTATCGCCTGGAGGCGGCATGAAGTCCGTACGGCTGCGCGCCACCCTCGCGGCCACGCTCGTGGTCGCCGCCGCGCTGGGCGTCGTCGCGCTGGTCCTGGTCGCCACGTTGAGGGGCAGCCTGCAGAGCAGCGCTGAGGCTGAGGCGGCGCGCAAGCTCGTCCAGGCGGGCACGACGCTGACGATCTCCGGGAAGGCGACTCCGCTGGCCACCACCACGGTTCAGGACCCGGACATCCAGGTGGCCACCCTCGCGCAGACGGTGCCCGCCGAATGGGCGCAACCCGGCGACTTCGCCGTCGCCCGCATGGACGTGCCCGCGGCGAGCGGCGCCATGGTGTCCCTCTACGCCCGCGAGTCGCTGGCGGGTGCCGAGAGTGCCCTCTCGACGCTCAACAGCGTGCTCCTGCCCGGGGTGCCGCTGCTGCTGGTCGTCGTGGCCGCCATGACGTGGTTCTCCGTCGGCCGCGCGCTCAACCCCGTCGCGGCCATCAGGACGAAGGTCGCCGACATCACCGCGCGCGACCTGCACCAGCGGGTGCCCGTCCCCGAGTCGGGCGACGAGATCGCCGCGCTGGCCAACACGGTCAACGGGACACTGGACCGGCTGGAGACGGCCGTGGAGACGCACAAGCGGTTCGTCGCCGACGCGGCGCACGAGCTGCGCAGCCCGATCGCGACCCTGCGCGCCCGGCTGGAGCTGGCCGCGCCGAGCGAGCTCACCCAGGAGGCGCTGGCCGACGTCTCGCGGCTGCAGTCGCTCGCCGGCGACCTGCTGCTGCTGGCGCGGCTCGACGCGGGAGAGCCGCTCAAGTCCAAGGACCTCGACCTGGGACAGGCCGCCGCCGAGGAGTCGCTGCGCATCACTCCGCGCCCGGACGTGCACCTGAGGCTGGACATCGAGCCGGACGTGGTCATCCAGGGCGCGCGTGGGCACATCGACCGGCTGGTCACCAACCTGGTCGACAACGCCGTACGGCACGCGGCCTCGGCCGTCGAGGTGCGGGTCGGGGTGGAAGAGGATCACGCGGTGCTCGAGGTGCTCGACGACGGGCCGGGGATTCCCGCGCACCAGCGGGAGGCGGTTTTCGACCGTTTCACCAGGTTGGACGAGGCGCGGGCGCGGGACGCCGGAGGGGCTGGGCTGGGGTTGCCTATCGCGCGGGACATCGCGGTGCTGCACGGGGGGACGCTGGCTGTGGTCGACGGTGGATTCATGGCGCGGTTTCCGGTGAACCGGCGGGCGCTGGCGTACGTGGAAGGTGGTTGAAGGAGGCAACCATGCTGACACGCCGTGCATTGATCACCCGAGGTGGCGCCGCTGGAGCGGGCGCCGTGTTCCTGTGGGCCGCCACTCCGGCGGATGCGGACTCCTCTGCCGCCGGGCCGGTCCTCGCCAAGACCAAGAGCATCAAGGTCGGCGGGGGGAAGATCGTCAAGGGCAAGTACGTGATTACCAGGCCGTCCGCGAAGACGTTCAGGTGTTTCAGCGCCAAGTGCACGCATCAGGGGTGCACGGTGGCGAGCGTCAGCGGGGGGACCATCAACTGCCCTTGCCATGGGAGCAAGTACAACATCAGAACCGGCGCCGTCGTCCACGGACCCGCCACGCGGGGGCTGCCGCGTAAGAAGATCAAGGTCTCCAAGGGCGTCATCAGGCTCGCATAACACCCCGCCTCACCCCCTCAACCCACCTACACGCCCCCGCCCCTAAGAAGCCCGCCCCTCCAGCTCGGCCACCCTCAGGATCCCGGGCCACCCTCAGAGAAGCCGGGTTGGTCCGACCCCTGAGGGGTCTGACCCTCCCTTGATGACCGGGGTCCTTTCGAGAGGGGCGGGGCCTTTTCGAGAGGCTGAGGCCCTTTCGGGGGGCGGGCCCTTTCGGGGGGGCGGGGTCCTTTCGGGGGGGCGGGGTCCTTTCGGGGGGGGGCGGGGTCCTTTCGGGGGGGGCGGGGTCCTTTCGGGGGTGGGCCCTTTCGGGGGGCGGTGCCCCTTTCCCAGGGGGTCCCTTCGCGGGGGTCCCTTCGGGGTCCCGCCTCTCGTGATTTGGGTTATGGGGTTTGGGGGGTCAGGTCCATGGAGTAGGTCGTGACGGTTTTGAAGACCTCGAAACCCGCACGGGTGTACACCGCGACCGCGCCCGTCTCGTTGTCGGCGTCCACGGTCAGGGCGGTCGTGCCGTACCCCTGGGCCTGGAAAGACGCCAACGCGTGCGAGATCAGGGAGCTAGCCACCCCCCTCCCCCGCCACTCACGCACCGTCGCGATGATCTGGATCCAAGCCGTGTCCACCCCCCGGTGATGCGTCATCAAACACCCCACCGCCCGCCCCTCATCCACAGCCAGGAACGAGCCCTCCGGGCGGAACGCGGCCGTCCCGGTGATGAGCCGCCCCCAGCTCTCCTCCGTGTGCGGCGAAGAACCCCAGTGGTCGCGAAAGGCGGCATTACGCACTTCACGGGCCAAGGGGTCGAGAGACGGTGTCCAGGGGGCGATCGTGACGCCGTCCGGGAGCTTGGGCGGCGAGACAGGCCCGTCCAGCGATCGACGCATGCTGTGGAACCTGCGGACCGGCGCGAATCCCACCGACCCAGCCAGCCTCGCCAGGTCATGGTTGGTCTCGTCCACCGGCAGATGCAGGTGCAACGGTTTCCCGGGATGCCGACGCGCGTGCAACACGGGCGCGGTGGTGATCGCCCAGTCGAGGATGCGCCTGCCGTACCCCCGCCCACGAAACGAGGGATGCACGGCCCCGCCCCAGAGCTCCATCAGATGCTTGGGATCCGCCGTCGGCCTGACCGGCGCCACCCCGACCGCCACGAGCCGACCGCCCTGCCTCGCCGCGAGGGTGCCCTCCGCCAGGTCGAGCAGGGGGTTGGCCAGCCGTTCAGCCATCTGCTCAGCCGTGTGATGGCCGCCCGTCCCGTCCGCCGCCTCGACCGCTTCGGCGAGCTCCGCCCACGCCGCCGCGTCGTGCGTGGTGAGCGGCCCCCAGTGCACGTCCATGATCAGAGCCTAGACAAAGCCTCCCTGATCTGGGCAAGTCCCTCGGCGAATGCCTTCTCGACCGACGCCTGGTAGCCGATGAAGAACCGGTTGGCCAGCGGCACGCCCCACCGCCCCCACGTGGCGACGTTGAACACCCGGTGAACCACCCGCGTGCCCTGCGGGTGCGGCTCCACCGACCACTCGCCCCGATACCACCAGCCGCCCTGGTAGGCGACGAGGTGGTCGAGGACCTCCACCTTCGGCGTGTGCCCGGGGATCGTCTCCACCTGCTGCACCTGGGGCAGCAGGATCTTCCACACCTTCTCCACCGGCCCGTCGACCACGCCGGACGCCTCGGCGAGCAGTTTCCGCTTCACGGCTGCGCCTTCCTGGTGTTCTGGAAGGAGGAGAACAGCCAGCCGTCCCCCTGCCGGACGGCGGTGAAGGTCACGACGGACGGGTTCAGGCCGCCCTCGGAGATCACCAGCGCGGTGTCGTCGCTCAGGTGGCGGATCTTGGGCTCGCCGTCGCCCCGCATCGTCGTGCCCTTCATCGGGCCGTCGAACAGCTGGCGGTGCGACTCCTCGATCGCCGCCCGGCCCTCCATGTGCAGGCCGAAGAAGGTGATGTAGTCGGCGTCGTGAGTGAACAGCTCCGCGTAGGCGGTGGCGTCGCCGTCGTTCCACGCCTGGCTCAGCCGTACGAGAAGGTCGTTGATCTGGTGGGGCACGGCAGCTCCCTGGTTCGCTACTCGAAGACTTGCTCCATGAGTGACTGTTTGACCGTCGCTGACCAGTCGAGCTCGCCCTTGTCGATGCGGGCGACGACGCCGCGGACCCAGCCCAGCTCGGCCACCAGCAGCTCGCGCTCGTACTCCATCTCGAGCATGAGGATCACCGGCAGCCCGCTCTCGGCCATGCCGCGCATGTGCGCCTCGATGCCCGCGATGGCGCCCTCCACGGTCGCCGCGCGGGTGCGCAGCGCGTGTTTGGCCTCGCCCATCGGCAGGCAGCCGACCAGCGAGATCGCGGCGACGAACGTGCGCCGGTCGCTGTCCGGCTGTTCGAGCAGCGCGCGCAGCCTGGCGGCCAGCTCGTCGCGGCCCTCCTCGGTGATCTCGTAGACCGTCCGCTCCGGCCTGCGGCCCTCGCGGCTGGTCTCGACCGGAATGATCAGCTCTTCCTTCGCCAGCCGTTCGACCGCGTGGTAGAGGCTCCTCGGCAGCCCGGTGATGTAGTCCTTGTGGGTGTCGACGATGAACCTGTGCAGTTCGTACGGATGGCTGGCGCGCACAGAGAGCATGGCCAGCACGGTCAGTCCGACCAGATCAGTACGGCGCGCCATGATGCCTCCTTCTATATTGCATTATGCACTATAGCGAAAGTTGAAGGAAGGCCCGCTCCAGGGCGTCCTTGGCCGCACCCTCCGGGAAGGGGATCTCCGACAGGAGGTCCGTGCGCCCCTCCGCGTGCGCCCGCCTGGCCACCTCGGCCGTGACGGCCAGGTCTTCACGCTGGCCGCGAACGTAGGCCCGGTCCACCACCGCGCCGTGCCCCGGCACGACCACCTCGCCGGAGAACCCGGCCAGCATCGCGTCGAGCGTGCCCGGCCAGTCGAGCGGGTAGCCGTCGTTGAACGCCGGAGGCGCCCCCTCCTCGACGAGGTCGCCCGCGAAGATCACTCCGGCGTCCTCCACGTGCAGGACCAGGTCGTTGTCGGTGTGGCCCCGCCCGAAATAACGCATGTGTACGGCACGGCCGCCGATGTCGAGCGTCGAGGTCTCGACGAAGGTGTGGTCGGGCGGGTCGATCACGACCTCGGCCAGTTCCTCCGCGTCCTGGGGACGCCACCCGATCACCCGCTCGCGCTGCTCCGCGCCGTGCTCGACGATGAGCTCTGCGGTCCTGGCCAGGCCCCAGATCTCGGCCGGGCGGAAGACGGCGTTGCCGAAGAAGTGGTCGAAGTGGGCGTGGCTGTTGACCACGGTCCAGGGGGCGTCGGTGATCTTCCTGATCGCCTCGATCAGGTCGCGGCCCTGGGCGTGGGACATGCGGGTGTCGAGCACCAGGCAGTGCCCGTCGCCGACGACGAGGCCGACGTTGAGGTCGAAGGACTTGTGCCTGCGCACGAAGACCCGGTCGGCTACTTCCTGCCACTGTTCGTTCATCTGGCGATCCTAAAAGCGAGTGCGGGGCTGGTTGGGCGGGTCTGCTCGCCGTACGAGGGTCATGTCAGCTCCTCAGGTAGGCGAGAACGGCCAGGACGCGGCGGTGGCTGTCGGCGGCGGGTGGGAGGTCGAGCTTGGTGAAGATGCTGGCGATGTGCTTGGAGACGGCCGCCTCGGTGACGACGAGCTCGGCGGCGACCGACGCGTTGGACCTGCCCTGGGCGATCTGCGACAGCACCTCGAGCTCCCTCGGCGTCAGTCGCCGCAGCGGGTCGCGCCGCCTGCTGAGGAGCTGGCGGACCACCTCGTGGTCGACGACCGTGCCACCCGCGGCGACCCTGGTGAGCGCGTCGACGAACTCCGTCACCTCGCCGACGCGGTCCTTCAGCAGGTAGCCGACGCCCGCGCCGCCGGCCGAGTCGAGCAGCTCGGCGGCGTAGGTCTGCTCGACGTATTGGCTCAGCACGAGCACCGCCAGGCGCGGATCGGCCCTCCTGAGCTCCAGGGCGGCCTTGAGTCCCTCGTCGGAGAAGCCAGGCGGCATGCGGACGTCGGTGACCACGATGTCCGGCCCGTGCGCCTCGACGGCCTGGACGAGCGCGGGCGCGTCGCCGACGGCGGCCACGACCGTGTGGCCGAACCGCTCGATCAGCCCCACCAGCCCCTCGCGCAGGAGGACGGTGTCCTCGGCGATGACTACGCGCACGGAATCTCCACTCGCACCAGGGTCGGCCCGCCTGCCGGGCTGGACACGGACAGTCTGCCGTTCACGACCGACAACCGATCGGCCAGGCCCACCAGTCCCGTGCCGCCCGCGGGGTCGGCGCCTCCGACGCCGTCGTCCCGCACCTCGATCACGAGTTCTTTCCTGGTGATCTGCCCCTCTATGGAGGCCGTGGTGGCCTGGCTGTGCTTGGCGATGTTGGCGAGCGCTTCGCTGACCGCGTAGAACGCGCTGACCTCGACGGCCTCCTGCAGCCTGGTGTCGATCGGCAGATCCACCGTCACCGGCACCGGCGAGCGGCCGGCCACGTCTCTGACGGCCGCCTCCAGCCCGCGGTCGGTGAGCACGTGCGAGTGCACGCCCCTGATCAGCTCGCGCAGCTCCACGAGCGCCTGCTTGGCCTCGCCGTGCGCTTTCTCCAGCTGTACGGCGAGCTCGGGGGGTGCGTCGAGCCTGGCGAGCCCCAGGGCCATCGACAGCGCCACGAGGCGTTGCTGGGCGCCGTCGTGCAGGTCACGCTCGATCCTGCGCCGCTCGGTCTCGAACGCGTCGACCAGCCTGGCACGGGAGCGCAGCACCTCGTTGAGCTCGGTGTCCCGGGGGACGAGCAGCGCCCTGGTGACCGTTCCGCGCGCCCCTGCCCACGCTGTGACCGTGTAGGCGGCCACGGGCAGCAGCAGGACGCCCACCGCTGTCATGGGGGCCGTCTCGTAGAGCTCACCCGGTTGTACGGCGGGCGAGATCATGAGTACGGCGGGGCCGCCGAGGGTCACGCCGAGCATGAGCAGGTCGATCCACCAGAGCGCCACGAGCGACACGAGGCCGAGGAGGCGCCTGCGCTCCCTGGTCGCCTCTTGTGGGGGTGTCAGGTCGATGAGGCGGAGCCGCCAGAGCTCGAACCTGGCTGCCAGGGGGGCGCAGAGGGCCGCTGTTGCCAGGGCGGTGGCTATGGCGAGGACGACGGAGTCGGCGGCGATCGCTGCGACGAGGACGGCCGGGAGGCAGAGGACGACGCTCGACGCGAGGTAGGCCAGGGACCGCCAGGGCCAGGAGGAGCGCAGGAAGTCGAGCGGGCGGCGGGTGAGGGCCTCTAGCGCGTTTCTGACGGTCACACCCCGATCGTGCCCGGCTGGGTCAGGAGACGGCCACTTGGGGGCTCACCCCTCTTTGTCCCGCGCTCTGCCCCCGATGGCTCTTGTCCTGCCCGCTTAGGCCAATCGCCCCACACTCATCGCCCCTCAGAGGCTCTCGCCCTTCTTCGAGGCCATCGCCCTGTTGGGGGCCCGCCCTGTTGGGGGCCCGCCCTCTTGGGGTCCTCACCTGTTGGGGCCCTTGCTCATGGGCCGCGCACGGTGCCCTTGGCGTCTGGTCAATTGCCACGTGTCTCGTGGGGTCGGTGTGCGGTCACGGGGGCCAGCGTGGCGGCGTCGCGGCGGGTCATGTGTGCGCTCGTCGGCCGTGTCCCTGGAAGGAGCCCGGCCACGGTCGGCGGGTGGGTGTTCCGCGGCTCCGCCGTACAGGATGGATTTTGGCCGACAGCGGACGGCACGCCGTTCTCACCTGCGGGTTGTCGTTCTTTGTCGGAAGGTTCGGCATATCTGGATGCCGCTCAACACGGGGACCACGCCCAACCCTTGCTAGGCTGCTTGTCAACCGTTGGAACCGGGCGTCGTCTCACCCCGGCAGGTGAGACCGTCGAAGAAGTGGGGTCACACCGTGAAGAAGCTGATCGTTCTGGCGCTGCTCGCCCTCGGGGGGTTGCTGATCTGGCGCAAGGTCCAGGCCGACCGCGCCGAGCTTGACCTGTGGACCGAGGCAACCGGCAGCGAAAACTAAAACGGTCCTGGGTGAGGCGATGAGCCCCATCAAGCTGGCTTGCCTGGATCTCGCCGGCACCACGATCGGTGACGTCGCCACGGTGGAACGTGCTTTCGCCGAAGCGATCGCCACACAGGGCATAGTCCCCGGAACCGGGGCGTACGCACGTGCCATGGTGCACGTGCACCGGTTCCGGGGCTGTCCCAAGGTCGAGGTGTTCCGCGGGATCTTCCCAGGCAACGAGGCTCAGGCGCAGGCGGCGAACCTGGCGTTCGAACGCTCCTACGAAGGGGCGATCGGGCGAGCAGGTCTCACTCCTGTGCCCGGGGTCGTGGAGGCCCTGGACAAGCTCGCCGGGTCCGGCGTCAAGATCGCCGTGATTACCGGCTTCAGCCGCGCCACCTTAAGCCGGGTGCTGAGCGTGCTCGGGTGGCACGACAAGATCGACCTCGCCATCTGCCCGGAGGACGCGGGCAGGGGCCGCCCCTGGCCCGACATGGTGCTCCATGCCGTGCTGCGGCTGGGCCTGGAGGACGTGCGCCAGGTCGCCGTGGTGGGCGACACGGAGAGCGACATGCTCTGCGGACGGCGCGCTGGGGCGTCGGTGGTGGCGGGGGTGCTGACGGGGGTTCACAGCCGGGAACGGCTGTTGAAGGGCGGCGCGACCCACATTCTGGACTCGATCGCGGATTTTCCCGGTTTGATCTTGAGTGAGGACCTGGGGACGCACCAGGTAGCCGCGTCGGCCAGGTAAGCTGTCCTTCGTCTGAAGGGGCCTTAGCTCAGTTGGCAGAGCACCTGCCTTGCATGCAGGGGGTCAGGAGTTCGAATCTCCTAGGCTCCACTTCGACAGAGAGCCCCGAGCCGATCACGGTTCGGGGCTTCTGACTGTCATGGACCTCTGGGCTCAGCGTCGCTATGGGATGATCCTCTCCGATTGATCCACCTAAGGACTCGGTATGTCTCCCAAAGCGATCGCGTTCGTCGGCCTTCTGCTGGTCGGATCAGGCGTTCTCGCCGGTCTCATGTCCGTGACTTCAGGCGGCGAGCCGTGCGGTTCGACATTCTTCGAAGCCACCAGCGCCGCAACGGATCAGCTAGCCGGGTGTGACGACGTGCGCAATCTCGTACGAATCCCGGTCACCGTGCTGATCACCATGGGGGCTGTCATGCTGCTGGCTGCCTTCCTGTGGAAGCGACAGATCACGGTGTCGCGGGGATAGGTGCACGGGGCGGAACGGAGTGGATCGGGGTGGAACGCCTCTGCTGGTGGAGGGCTTCGACGATGAGGCCCCTAGCAGGGGAGTAACGCTGATGAACCTGAGACGCGCGATCCGCATCATCGCGGGTCTGGCGCTCGCCATGGCCGGGCTGGTCGGGCTGAGTCAACCCGCCTGGGCCGCCCTGCCGTTCGGGACGCCCACCACGTGTACGTTCCAGACGGTCAACACCAGGAACTACCTGACCGCCGTCGGGGGTGGCGGGCAGACCACGGACGTGATCCACAGCAACGCCACCGTCGCCCGCTCGTGGGAGCGGTTCACGCTCGTCGACGCCGGCGACGGAGTGCACTTCGGGATCAAGACGCTCACCGGGCACTTCCTCACCGCGGTCGGTGGCGGTGGGCGGACCACCGATGTCGTTCACACCAACGCCACCCAGCTCCAGGGCTGGGAGAAGTTCGCGCTGGTTCGGATGGGCGGCGACGGGTTCGCCATCCAGACGATCAACGGCAACTTCCTCACCGCGGTCGGCGGCGGCGGGCGCACCACCGACGTCATCCACTCGGACGCGACGATCGCCAGGTCGTGGGAGCTGTTCATCGTGCAGTGCGGCGTGGTCGTGGTGCCCAACGTGCGGGGCTTCGACGACGCGAGTGCGCGGAACACCATCACCAACGCCGGTCTGACGGTCGGTTCCGTGACCTTCGACAACACCTGCATCGACGTGTTCGGCACCGTGCTGTTCACCAGCCCCAGCGGCGGCTCGACGGTTCAGCCGGGCTCGGCGGTGAACCTCAGGGAGTCGAGCGGCGTGGACAGTAGCGGCAGACCCTGCATCATCAAGTGACCGTCGAAGGGGCAGGGCGACCGCTGTCGTCCTGCCCCTTCACGGGGCGCAGGCCGTCCATGACGACCGTGATGAACGCGTCGGCGAGGCCCTCCGGCGCCGGGTTCGTCCTGGCGATCGCGTAGGCGGCCTGGCCGACCAGGACGCTGGTGACGGCCGGGTCGAGGTCCGTACGGATCACCCCGGCGTCGCGCGCTCCGGTGATCATGTCCTCCACCACCTGGACCAGCCGCCCGCGCAGCGCCGTCGTCGCGGGGAGATCCAGCCCGCCCAGGTGGTCGCTGATGGCGTGGTGCGCGGACTGGAAGGCGATCAGCTCGGCGAGGAAGGTGCGGAGTGCCTGGTCGGGGGCGGCTTCCCTGAGCAGCGCCTCGGCTCGCCGTACGACCGGTTCGAGCAGGCCCGAGACGGCGGCGTCCAGGAGCGGCTCCTTGCCGCCGAATGCGCGCACGACCGTGGCCGCGCCCAGTCCCGCCCGCTTGGCGATGGCCTCGACGGTCAGGGACGCGCCCGGCTCTGCGGTCAGCGCGGTCGCCGCCTCCAACGCGAGCTGTCTGTTGCGTACGGCATCGGCCCGCCGCCCCGGCGTTGACATCTGGAATGCCCCTTCCATATATTCAAGTGGAACGTCCATTTCACTTAACTGTACCGCAAGGGGAACCACGATGAGGATTCTGATCTCGGGGGCGAGCATCGCCGGGCTGACTCTCGCGCACTGGCTGGTCAGGCACGGGTTCCGGCCCACGGTGGTCGAGCGGGCGCCGGGCCTGCGCCCCGGCGGCAATGGAGTCGACGTGAGCGGCCCTGCCATCGACGTCGTCGAGCGGATGGGGATCATGCCGCAGGTGCGGGCCGCGGCCACCGACGTGCGGGGGATGAAGTTCGTCGGCGCCGACGATCGGGCGGTGGCCAGGATCGGCATCGGCGACCCGGGCGCCGTCGAGATCATGCGTGGCGACCTCGTGTCCCTGCTGCACGAGGCCACCGACGTCGAGTACCTCTTCGGCGACTCCATCAGCGACCTGGAACAGGACGCCGACGGCGTGACCGTGAGCTTCGAGCACGCGCGGGCGCGGCGGTTCGACCTCGTGATCGGCGCCGACGGCATGCATTCAACGGTCAGGCGGCTGGCCTTCGGGCCGGAGGAGCGGTTCATCCGGCACCGGGACCACTACTTCGCGTTCGCCAACGCGGACGGCGCGCTCGGCGAGAACCGCTGGGTGACGATGTACAACGAGCCGGGCAAGATGGCCGGCGTCTACCGCTCGGGCAACCACGACCAGGCCAAGGCGTACTTCATCTTCCGCTCGAAGCCGCTGGCCTACGACCACCGGGACGTGGCGCAGCACAAGCGCCTGGTCGAGCAGGCGTTCGGCGACGATCCCCGCTGGCACGTCAAGGAGCTGCTCGCGGGGGCGCTCGCCGATCCCGACTTCTACTTCGACGCGCTCAGCCAGGTGCGGATGGACTCGTGGTCCACCGGGCGGGTGGCGCTGGTCGGCGACGCGGCCTGGTGCGCTTCACCCGCCTCTGGCGCGGGGGCCGAGCTGGCGCTGGTCGGGGCGTACCGGCTGGCCGAAGAGGCGGCCGGGGGCGATCACCAGGTGGCGTTCGCGCGGTACCACGACAGCCACCGCGAGCTCGTGGACAGGAAGCAGAGGATCGGGGTGAACGTCCGGCTCATGGTGCCCAGGACGGCGATCGGGCAGGCGGTCCGTAACACCTTCGCGCGGCTCTTCCCGGTCAGGGGAGCTGCCAGCTGAAGATGGGGTCTCCGTCGATGTACTGACCCGGGCAGAGGACCGCGAACTGGGAGACCCACAGCTCCTCTCCCCCGAAGGGGATGGCGGCGGCGGTCCAGTCGGCGCGCCACTTGCCCGGGTGCCAGCCGCCGTTGTGGTAGCCGCGGGCGGCGTAGAGCGGGGTGCCGTCGGCTTCGCGTCCGCAGATTACGGGCGGGTCGGGGCTGCTTGATGGAACGTTCCAAACTCCGCCCGAATTGTCGCTGAGGCGGCCTACCCAGACTTCGTGGCCGCCGAGCCAGAGCTCCTGCCCGCCGTACGCGATGGCGGCCTTGGACCAGTCGGCGCGGTATTTGCCCAGGTGGACCCCGCCTGCGTAGGCGACCCGGGCTACGTAGAGGAGTTGGTGGTTCGCCTCGAATCCGGCCTGTCGGGCTTCGGTGGGCAGGCCGTTCGCTTGGATGAATCGCGCTGTCACCATTCCAACACTTTCCGCTATCAACACCTCTCACGCAAGAGGGCGTTAGACAAACCCCAGGGGGGTATGTTACGTTCCTCGCCGTCGAGATACCCCATAGGGGTATCCAAGGAAGGGAGAACGTCGTGTCTACCGTCAATCCACGCAGGTGGTGGGCGCTCGCGGTGCTGGCGGCCGCGCAGTTCATGGTGATCATGGACACGTCCATCATCGGCGTAGCACTCCCCGACATGCAGCGCGAGCTCGGCTTCACCGACAGCGGCCTGCAGTGGGTCTTCAACGCCTACGTCGTCGCCTTCGGCGGCCTCCTGCTGCTCGGCGGCCGCCTGTCCGACCTGCTCGGCGCGCGCCGGGTGTTCACCGCCGGATGGGTCGTCCTCACCGCAGGATCGGTGGTCGCGGCCGCCGCGGGCACCGCCTGGGTGGAGATCGCCGGCCGGGCCGTCCAGGGCGTCGGCGGCGCGCTCATCGCGCCGGCCGCCATGACCCTGCTGATGATGTTGTTCGGCCACAACCCCCGCGAACTGGGCAAGGCCATGTCCCTGTACGGCGCGGCCGCCCCGGCGGGCGGTACGGCGGGCGTGTTCCTCGGCGGCGTCATCACCGAGTACCTGAGCTGGCCCTGGGTCTTCATCATCTACATCCCGATCGGCCTGGCGACGCTGGCGGCCATCCCCGCCCTGCTGCCCAAGGTCGAGGGCAAGCGCGGCTCCGTCGACTGGTTCGGCGCCATCACCGTCACGGCGGGCATCGCCCTGGCCGTCTACGCCATCGTCACCGCCAACTGGATCGCCGGCGCCGGCGCGGCCGTGCTGCTGGTGGCCTTCCTGCTGATCCAGCGTTCCGTCCGCGATCCGCTGATGCCGCTGGCGATCTGGAAGACCCCTGGGCTGGGCGCGGCCAACCTGGCCATGGCGCTGCTGGGCGCCGCGTGGATCCCGATGTGGTACTTCCTCAACCTCTACCTGCAGCAGGACCTCGGGTACGGGTCGTTCGCCTCCGGCGCCGCGCTGCTGCCGATGACGGTCGCGGTCATGATCTTCATGGTGGGGATCACGGCTCGGCTGCTCGGACGGCTGGGCGCCAAGCCGCTCATCGTGGCCGGCCTCGCCGTACTGGCTGTGGGGATCGCGGGTCTGAGCCTGGTCGGGGCGGACGGGTCGTTCGTCACCAACGTCCTCCCGGCGAGCCTGATCGCGGCGGTCGGCATGTCCCTGGCGTACATCCCGGCAATGATGTCGGCGATGTCCGGGGTGCGCCCCGAGGAGGCCGGGCTGGCTTCCGGGATCGTGAACACCACCTACAACGTGGGCTCGGCGCTGGGGCTGGCCGTGATGACGGCGATCGCCACCGGGCAGGGCTCCGAGCAGGCGGCGTTTGTGGGGGCCGCGGTCGTGGCGGCGGTCGGCGCGCTGAGCGCCGCGGGATTCATGCGGAAGAAGAAGGCTGTCGCTGAAATACCCTAGGGGGGTACCGTGTTATGCTGAATGCACCTGATGAGAAGGAGAGAGACATGACCACCGCTACTTACACCGTCAAGGGCATGACTTGCGGCCACTGCGTGAGCTCGGTCAAGGAGGAGGTCGGCGAGGTGGCCGGAGTCACCGGCGTCGAGGTCGACCTCACCTCCGGACTGCTGACAGTGAGCAGCGAGGCCCCGATCGACGCGGCCGCGATCACCAAGGCCGTCGAAGAGGCGGGATACGAAGTGGCAGGGCAGTCATGAACACGGCGGCCAAGCTCGGCGCGTACGCGCTTGGCCTTGCCGTGGTCTTCGGCGGCACGCTGGGCCTGGGCAGGGCGGTGGGGTCGGAGATCCCCGCGGCCCAGGCCCCCGCTGCCCACGGCGAGGCCCACGAGACGCAACCAGTGGCGAAGAGTGACACCCCCGGGGGGCTTCAAGTGTCGGAGAACGGTTACACCCTCAACCCGCTGACCTCGGCGATCAAGCCGGGCCAGCCGACGGACTTCCAGTTCACCGTGACCGGGCCCGACGGCAAGCCGGTGACCGACTTCCAGGTGCAACACGACAAGAAACTGCACTTCATCGTGGTCTCCCGCGATCTGACCAGCTTCCAGCACCTGCACCCGGTCGAGTCGGCCGACGGGGTGTGGACGGTGAAGCTGACCGTGCCGCAGGCCGGCGACTACCGGGCCTTCGCCGACTTCGCCCCCACCGGTGGCACCGGGTTGACGCTGGGCGCGGACCTGTTCGCGGCGGGCGACTTCCAGCCCAAGCCGCTCCCCCAGGTCAGCCGCAGCTCCACGATCGACGGTTACACGGTGACCCTGGACGGGGACCTGGTTCCCGGTCAGGCGAGCAAGCTGACGTTGAGCGTGGCCAAGGACGGCAAGCCGGTCACCGATCTGCAGCCCTACCTGGGCGCGTTCGGCCACCTGGTCGCGCTGCGCGCCGGGGACCTGGCCTACCTGCACGTGCACCCCGAGGAGAGCACGAAGGCGGGGCCGGAGATCGTGTTCTACGCCCAGGTACCCTCACGCGGGGACTACCGCCTGTTCCTGGACTTCCAGCACGGCGACAAGGTCCGCACCGCAGACTTCACCGCAAAAGCCGATAAAGACGGACACGGGGCGGCGCCAGAAGCGCCGCACGGTCACTGATACACCTGAAAGGGGGAATGGTGATGGCCTCCCAGACTGAACTCTCGATCGGTGGCATGACCTGCGCGTCATGCGCCAACCGCATCGAACGCAAGCTGAACAAGATGGACGGAGTGACCGCCACGGTCAACTACGCCACGGAGAAGGCCAAGGTCACCTTCCCCGACGGCATCGACCCCCAGCTGCTGATCGCCGAGGTGGAGAAGGCCGGTTACACGGCGGCGCTCCCCAAGGAGGAAAAGGAGCAGGAGGAGCAGGACGAGCTGCAGCCCCTCCGGGCCCGGTTGATCACCTCGGTGGTGCTGGCGGTGCCGGTGATCGCGATGGCGATGATCCCGGCGCTGCAGTTCACCAACTGGCAGTGGCTGTCCCTGACGCTGGCCGCCCCGGTCGTCGTCTACGCGGGCTGGCCCTTCCACAAGGCGGCCTGGACCAACCTGCGCCATGGCGCGGCCACCATGGACACGCTGGTCTCCATCGGCACCATCGCCGCGCTGGCCTGGTCGCTGTGGGCGCTGTTCTTCGGTACGGCGGGCACTCCGGGCATGACCCACCCGTTCGAGTTCACCATCGCCCGCACCGACGGCTCGGCCAACATCTACCTCGAAGCCGCCGCAGGCGTGACGGCGTTCATCCTGGCCGGGCGCTACTTCGAGGCCCGCTCCAAGCGCCGTGCGGGAGCCGCCCTGCGCGCCCTGCTGGAGCTGGGCGCCAAGGAGGTCGAGCTCGCCGACGGCCGCCGCATCCCCACCGACCAGCTGAAGGTCGGCGACACCTTCATCGTCCGGCCCGGCGAGAAGATCGCCACCGACGGCGTCATCGAGGAGGGCACGTCAGCGGTCGACGCCTCCATGCTCACCGGCGAGTCCGTGCCGGTGGAGGTCAAGCCTGGCGACGGCGTCACCGGGGCGACGGTCAACGCGGGCGGCCGCCTGATCGTGAAGGCGACCCGGGTCGGCTCCGACACCCAGCTGGCCCAGATGGCCAAGCTGGTCGAGGACGCCCAGACCGGCAAGGCGCAGGTGCAACGCCTGGCCGACCGCATCTCCGGCATCTTCGTGCCGATCGTGATCGCGCTGGCCGTGGGCACGCTGGGCTTCTGGCTGGGCACCGGCAACGGTGTGGGCGCTGCGTTCACCGCTGCGGTAGCCGTACTGATCATCGCCTGCCCCTGCGCGCTGGGCCTGGCCACCCCGACCGCGTTGCTGGTCGGCACCGGCCGCGGCGCCCAGCTCGGCATCCTGATCAAGGGCCCCGAGGTGCTGGAGTCCACCCGCAGGATCGACACGATCGTGCTGGACAAGACCGGCACCGTCACTGAGGGCAAGATGACCCTCACCGACGTGCACCTGGCCGAGGGCGAGAACCGCGAGGAAGTGCTGCTGCTGGCTGGAGCGCTGGAGCACGCCTCCGAGCACCCGATCGCCCAGGCCATCGCCAAGGCGGCGGCGTCGACCGCGACGGTCGAGGACTTCGCCAACGTCGAAGGACTCGGCGTGCAGGGCATCGTGGACGGCCACGCGGTCCTGGTCGGGCGGCCCAAGCTCCTTGAGGAGTGGTCGCAGCACCTGCCGGAGAACCTGAAGAACGCCCTCACGACCGAGCAGGACGCGGGCCGTACCGCGGTCGCCGTTGGGTGGGACGGCAAGGCGCGCGCGGTGCTGGTGGTCGCCGACACCGTCAAGCCCACCAGCAAGGAAGCCATCGCTCAGCTCAGGAAGCTGGGTCTGACCCCGGTGCTGCTCACCGGCGACAACGAGGCCGTCGCCAGGACCGTCGCCGCAGAGGTCGGCATCGACCAGGTGATCGCCGAGGTGCTGCCCGCCGACAAGGTCGACGTGGTCAAGAAGCTCCAGGCCGAGGGCAAGAGCGTGGCCATGGTCGGGGACGGCGTCAACGACGCCGCCGCCCTCGCCCAGGCCGACCTCGGCCTGGCCATGGGCACGGGGACGGACGCCGCCATCGAGGCCTCCGACCTCACCCTGGTCAGAGGCGACCTGCGGGTGGCGGCCGACGCCATCAGGCTGTCGCGCAGGACCCTCAGCACCATCAAGGGCAACCTGTTCTGGGCCTTCGCCTACAACGTGGCCGCCCTGCCCCTGGCCGCCCTCGGCCTGCTCAACCCCATGATCGCCGGAGCGGCCATGGCCTTCTCCAGCGTCTTCGTGGTCAGCAACAGCCTGCGCCTACGCCGCTTCAAGTAGCCGCGCACGCGACGCCCAGCGGACGGCGGGCCCCATCAGGGCGCCCGCCGCCGCGAACATCCCACCCAGGACCAGCCACCCACCGGTCCCCCAGCCCAGGATCAGCCCGGTGAGCAACACCGGCCCGGCCATCCTGGCGATCGTCGTGCTGGTGCCGAAGAACCCCTGGTACTGCCCCTGCTTGTCGGCCGGAGCCAGCCCGAAGCTGATCTCCCACGACGCGGAGGCGAGCATCATCTCCCCGATCACCTGCAGGACGGCGGCGGCGAGGATGATCCAGGCCGTGGTGCCCCAGGAGAACACCAGGCACGAGGCGAACAGCACACCCCCGGCCAGCAACATGATCCGCGAGGCCGAGGCCAGGTCGCGCACCCATCCGGCCACCCGCACCTGGAACAGCACCACGCTCAGCGTGTTGACCACGAGCACGGCGGAGACCGTCCAGGCGGGCGCGTCGGTGCGCTCCACGATCCACAGCGGCAGGACCAGGCTGATCAACGGCCGGTAGAAGAGCATCACGGTGTTGAGCATGGTGATCACCACGTAGGGCCGGTCACGCAGCACGGCCAGCTTGGGCTCACCCTTGACCGAGGAAACGGCCGCCACGGTCGGCAGCGCCAGCAGCACGAAGGCCGCGATCACGTAGCTGGCCGCGTCCATCCCCAGCACGGCCAGATACGAGAACGGCGTGTCGAAGTACAGCGCCAGGCCGCCGAGCCCGGCGCCGACCGCCAGGCCCGCGTTCCCCGTCGACTGGAGTACGGCACGCACCCGCGTACGCTCGCCCGGCTGCACCAGGCCAGCGAGCAGCGCCTGCTGCGCGGCGGTCAGCCCGCTCTGCGCGCTCGCGTAGAGGCACACGGCCAGCAGGAACAGCGGGAACGAGCGGACCACGAGAAATGAGCCCACGCCGGCAGCCGTGGCCAGGGCGAGCAGCACCGCGACCCCGCGCGGCCCACGCCGGTCGGCCAGGTGCCCGAGCGGGACGCCGAGCACCGTGCCGACCGCCCAGCCGATGGTCAGACCGAGCCCGATCTCGGTGGGTGACAGCCCGACCACCCTGGTGAAGTACAGGGTGGAGGTGACGATGTAGGCGCCGTCGCCGATCGCGTTCGTCAGCTGGGCCAGGGTGAGGGCGCGGCGCGGGTTCATCCCTTGAACGACTCTGGGGTCATGCGGGTGGCCACGCCGATGCGGTTCCAGGCGTTGATGGTGGCGATGGCCACGACGAGGGCCGCGAGGTCCTCCTGCGAGAAGTGCCTGGCCGCCTCCTGCCACACGGCGTCCGGCACCCGGTCGCCGCCCTCGCTGAGCCTGGTGGCCGACTCGGTCAGAGCCAGCGCCGCCCGCTCCTGCTCGGTGAAGGCGGGCGACTCAGCCCAGGCCGCGACCTGGAAGACCCGCTCGTCCCGCTCGCCGCCCTTGATCGCGTCGAAGCTGTGCAGGTCGACGCAGTAGGCGCAGCCGTTGATCTGGCTGGCGCGGAGCTTGATGAGTTCGAGCAGCGGCTTGGGCAGCCCGCTGTGCCGGACCGCGCGGTCCAGGCCTGCCATCGCTTTGTACGCTTCTGGTATCAATGAGCCGAGTTCCATGCGTTCTGTCGTCATGTACGCCAATCTAGGCCCTGGCTTGGCTGGTTGTAAGTTCCAATTTCCCAGGAAATAATTGGGCCAAGATGGACGTGCACATCAGCCTCGAAGGCCGCGGTGACCTGGGCGCCCGCATCTACCGGCAGCTCCGCGACGCCATCCTCGACGGCAGGCTCAGGAACGGCGAACGGCTGCCGCCGACGCGCGAGCTGGCCCAGCGGCTCGACGTGTCGCGCAACACCGTCGCCGTCGCCTACGACCGGCTGGTCGCCGACGGGTTCCTGGAGGGCAGGGCGGGCGCGGGCACGTTCGTCTGCGCCGACCTGGTCAACACCAGGAAACGCAGCGCTCCGCGGGGCGGGGTGCGGCCGAGAGCGCTGTGGGCCACGATCCCCGCGCTGGTCAGCGCCTGGCCGAGCCCGCCCGCCTACGACTTCCGGGTCGGCACGCCGGACACGGAGCTGTTCCCCGAGGCGACCTGGCGCAGGCTCGTGGCCAGGGAGCTGCGGGCGCGGCTGGGCGTCTACGGCGACCCCGCAGGGCACGCCGACCTGCGCGCCGCCATCGCCCGCTATTTCGGGATCTCACGCGCGGTGCGGGCTGCGGCCTCCGACGTGCTGGTCACGCACGGGGCGCAGCAGGCGCTCGACCTGATCGGCCGGGTGCTGATCGAGCCGGGCGACTGCGTGGCCGTCGAGGAGCCCGGCTACTCGCCGGCCAGGCGCCTGTTCCAGTCGCTCGGCGCCAACGTCACCGGGGTGCCGGTGGACGCCGAGGGGCTCGATGTGACGGCGATCCCCAAGGAGGCCAGGCTCGTCTACGTCACGCCGTCGCACCAGTTCCCGCTGGGCACGCCGATGTCGCTGGCCCGCCGTACGGCACTGCTGGAATGGGCGGAGCGGCGCGACGCCGTCATCATCGAGGACGACTACGACAGCGAGTTCCGCTTCGAGGACCGGCCGCTGGAGCCGCTGCAGAGCCTCGACCGCAGCGGCCGCGTCATCTACGTCGGCTCCTTCTCCAAGACGCTGCTGCCCTCGCTGCGCCTGGGCTTCCTGGTCGCGCCCGCCTCGCTGCAGGAGGCGCTGAGCACGGCCAAGCAGCTCACCGACTGGCACGGCGAGCCCGCCTCGCAGGCGGCGCTGGCCAGGTTCATCGACGAGGGCCTGCTGGCCAGGCACGTGCGCAAGGCCACCAAGGTGTACGGCGCGCGCCACGCGGCCATCGTGGACGGCCTGGAGGGGCTCGTCCCCTCGGCGGCCGGGCTGCACGTGTGCGTGATGCGCGACGACGTCGACCACGCGGCGCTGCGCGCCGCCGGGGTGGCCGTCGAGCCGCTGGAGAGCTACTACGCCGGGCCTCCGGACAGGAAGGGCCTGGTGCTCGGCTACGGCCGCATCCCCCTGGAGCGCATCCGTGAGGGCCTGCGGCTGCTCACTCGGTCCACCACAGGCGGCGCGAGCGCTCGGTAGCGAGCTGCTCCTCCGTCGG
Source organism: Nonomuraea sp. NPDC050556 (assembly GCF_044457355.1). NCBI lineage: Bacteria > Bacillati > Actinomycetota > Actinomycetes > Streptosporangiales > Streptosporangiaceae > Nonomuraea > Nonomuraea sp. NPDC050556. Next base: position 528,102 of record NZ_JBITGU010000005.1, read on the forward strand.
GCTCACCGGCAGCCGCACCAGGACCACGGTCGCCTCCGCGTGCCGCGCGCAGTACATGCTGGTCGAGGGCAGCAGCATGCGGCTGAGCAGACTGCGCCGGCTGCGGCCGAGCACGAGCAGGTCGATCTCGCGGGCGAGCTGTACGAGGTGGTAGCCGGGCTCGCCGAGCCTGGTCGCGACGGTGAGCCTGAGATCGTCAGGCACGCCGCCGGCCACCTCCTCGAACGCCTGGGCGACGAGGTCGGAGCTCCGGTCCTGCTCGTCGAGCCTGGCCGCGTGGTTGACCGGCAACGTCTCCGAGAAGGGGTGGATGGGCGCCCTGCTGACGTGGACGGCGACCAGCGCCATCCGTCTCAGCCGGGCAGCGCCGATGGCCCACGCCAGCGCCCATCGCGCTGCCGGAGACTCGTCGACGCCCACGATCACGCGCGGTCCGCTGGGCAGATCCTCATCCACGGCGTCCTCCTGCCAAGAGGTGCCTGTCAATAATCACGCTAGAGGGGTGCCTGTCGCCAGGCGTAGCATGCGGGAGTGCCAGTGGAACGCGGGTGGGTCCACCCCCGTCCCGCCCTCGACAGGCGGCTTGACGGGGCACTTACCCACAGATTGACCACCCTGGTCGCGGCCACGGGCTACGGCAAGTCCATCGTGCTCGAAGGCTGGACGGACGCCGTGGGCGGCGTGCTGCACCGGCTGGGCCCCGCCGACCGCCACCTCCCCTACCTCGCCGGCGCCGTCGCGTCCGCGCTCGCCGACCGGGTCCCCGGGCTGCCGGCCGAGCTGGTGATCGCGGCTGACAGCCCGCGCGGGCCTGACGTGGAGGCAGACGAGCTGTCCCGCGCCGCCGCGCTGGCCGGGGCGCTGACCGAGGCGCTGTCGCAGCGGCTCGGCCGTTCGTTCGCGCTGGTCTTCGACGGCGTCGACGTCATCGCGGGGGCTCCCGGGCCGGTCAGGTTCGTGGAGACGCTGATCAGGGCGGCGCCACGGCACCTGCACGTCGTCACCGCCTCGCGCGGGCCGCTGCCGTTCGCCACCGCCCGGCTGCGCCAGGACCACGAGGTGCTCGACCTCGACGCCACCGACCTGGCGCTCACCCCGCAGGAGAGCGCCGAGTGGACGATCGAGCGGCTCGGTCCAGGCGGCTCGGCGGTCGCCGCCGCGCTCCACCGGGCCTGCGGCGGCTGGCCGGCCGCCGTGCAGGCGGCGCTCGACACGCTCGCCCGCACCGACCCCGCGCTGTGGCCGGTCAAGGCGCAGACCATGGCGGTCACCTCGGGCATGCTCGACCGGCTCACCCTGGACGCCTACGAGGACCTGACGCCGGCGATGCGCGAGCTGCTGCGCGCCGCGACGGTCCTGCCGGTGCTCACCGAGGGCCTGGCCAGGGCGCTCGACGCCCCGCCGGACACGCTGTCGTCGCTGACCACGCGCGGCCTGTTCCTGGAGGCCGACCAGGACGGTCACCGGCTGACCGCGACAGCGGCCCACGTGCTGGCCAAGCACGCGCGCCTCGACGACCACGCGGCCCAGGACGTGGCTGCGGTGGCCGCCCGCTGGTACGTCGAGCACGAGCGCCCCGAGCACGCGATGCGGGCGGCCGTCGCCGCCGAGCACGCCGACCTGGTCGGCCAGCTCCTGGCCGCGCACGGGCCCAAGCTGGCAGAGCGCGGCGACGACCTGCTGGCCGCGATCGAGCTCCTGCCGGAGGGCGTCCGCGAGTCGCCCCAGATGTTGCGCCTCGCGGGCATCGCCGAGCAGAACCGCGGCGACTGGAACCGCGCCAAGACCCTGCTGGGCCGCGCGGCCGACGGCCCGGCGTTCGACGCGTTCCTGGCCAGGCGGCTCGGGCTGATCGACCACCTGCGCGGCGACCTCGACAGCGCCCTGTCCGTCTACACCCGGGGCATGCACCACGGCTCGCCGCCCGCCGACGCCGCGATGTGCGCCGCCTCGGCCGCCTCCGTGCTCTGGCTGCGCGGCCGCAGGGCCGAGTGCGCCGAGCTCGCGGACCGGGCGCTGGAGCAGGCCAGGGCGCTGGGCGACCCGGCGGCCATGGCAGCGGCCCACACCGTGTTCGCGATGATCTCGGCCTTCGACGGGGAGCGGCGCGCCAACGACGCCCACTACCTGCGCGCGCTGGAATACGCGGAGCGGGCGGGCGACATCGTGCAGCTCATCCGGATCAGGGCCAACCGCGCCTCCCACTACATCGACGAGGCCGCCTACCTGGAGGCGCTGGCCGAGCTGGAGATCGCCAGCCGCCTGTCCGAGCTGGTGGCCTTCGCCCCCTACGCCGCGCTCACCGTGACCAACAGGGCCAAGGCGCTGATCGGGCTTGGCCGCCTGGAGGAGGCGGCCGTGGACGCCGCCGACGCGGTCGACCGGTGGGAGGCGCTGGGCTCGCAGCTCGGCTACGGGCTCAACCGGCTGGCCCGCATCCAGTGGCTGCGCGGCGACCGGCGGGCCGCTGCGGCGACCTACCGGCGCGCCATCGAGGGCGCGGAGCGCACCGGCGACGCCCAGGGCATGGGCACGGCGCTCAACGAGCTCGCCGAGCTGCTCATCACCGACCATCCGGAAGAGGCGGCGCGCCTGTCCGCGCAGGGCATCAAGCGCAACGACGGCATGGCGGCGGTGCGCGCCAAGGTCATCGGCGCCAGGATCGCGCTGGCCGACGGGCGCGACGGCGAGGCCAGGGCGATCCTGGACGAGGTGGAGCCGATGGCGGTCGGCCGCCGCGACCACGCGAGCCTGGCCGCGGCCACCGAGATCCGCGCCGAGCTGGAGCGTGACCAGGCGCTGGCCGACCTGGCCGTGCGCCGCTGGACCTCGGTGGGCGACCCGATCGGGCTGGCCAGGGCCGAGCTGGTCAGGGCCGCGCTCGGCGACGCTGAGGCGGGCGCGGAGCTCGCCGGACGGGTGCGCGCCCGCATGCACGCGATCGGCTGCCGGGTGCTCGACGACCGCATCGACGCGCTGCTCGGCCGTACCTCGCCCGCCCAGCCCGGGGGCGTGGTGGTCGAGACGCTCGGAACGTTCCGCGTCCTGCGCGGCGCACAGGCCGTCCCGCGTACGGCGTGGCAGTCGCGCAAGGCGCGCGACCTGCTCAAGATCCTCATCAGCCGCCGCGGCGGCGCGGTCGGGCGCGAGCGCCTGGTGGAGATCCTCTGGCCCGAGCAGGAGGACGAGGCGGTCGGGCTCAAGCGGCTCAACGTGATGGTCTCCACGCTGCGCGCCGTCCTCGACCCGGCGCATGAGCGCGAGCTGGTGATCTCCGACGACGGCGCGCTGAGCCTCAACCTCGACGAGCTGACCGTCGACGTGGAGCGCTTCCTCGGCCTGGCGGCGGAAGCCGTACGACTGGACCAGGCGGGCGACGCGGCAGGGGCGCTGGAGCGGTGGAAGGAGGCGGAGGCCGCCTACACCGGGGAGTTCTGCGAGGAGGACCCCTACGCCGACTGGGCCGTCGGGCTGCGCGAGGAGGCCAGGCTGGCCTACACGCAGGCAGCGGCGCGCCTGGCTGAGGCCGCCTCGGCGGCTGGGCGGCCGGAGGAGGCGGCGCGCTACTGGCTGCGGCTGCTCGAACGCGACCGCTACGACGAGCGCGCCCACCTCGGGCTGGTCCGCGTGCTCGACCTGGCAGGACGCAGGGGCGACGCCAGGCGGCGCTACCACCTCTACGCGGAGCGCATGCGCGAGCTCGAGGTCGAGCCTGCGCCCTATCCCACCTGAACCTCACCTGAACCGGCAAAGGAGAAGGTGGCGGGCATGAGGACCCTCATCGTACGGCTGGTGGAGCCGGAACAGTCCGGCGGCCAGCTCCGCGGGCTGGTCGAAGAGGTGGGCGGCGAGCCGGTCAGGTTCGCGGGCACCGAGGAGATCGTCGAGCTCCTGCTCGCAGCGGCAGGGCTGAAGGAGGAACCAACCTGAACCTGCCGCGAACACTCGCGCGGAGGATCGGGGAAAAGCACCCCAGGGAGGACTCCGATGAGCGAACAGTTCGTTTACCGGTGGCCGTTCATCGGACGCCGAGGTCCCCTGTCCCAGGTGCGCCGGGGGCTCAGCAGCGGGTCGAGCGTGATGATCGCCGGTGCGGCGGGGGTAGGTAAGAGCAGGCTGGCTGCCGAGGCCACGCTGGGCCTCGACGCCATACGCGCGGCGGGTACGGAGAACGCGGCCGTCATCCCGTTCGGCGCGTTCGCCCACGTGCTGCCCGGCCCACCGCCCGGCGGCGAGAACCTGCTGCGCTGGGCGGCGCGGCATCTGGGCGGGAACAAGCCGCTGGTGAGCGTGGACGACGCGCACCGGCTGGATCCGGCGTCCGCGGCGCTGCTGCACCATCTCGCGGCGCACGGGCTGGCCCGGTTGCTGGTGACCGTACGCAATGGGGAGCATCACCCCGAGCCGGTCGCCGCGCTGTGGAAGGACGAGCTGGTCACCAGGATCGAGCTGGAGCCGCTGACCCTCGACGAGGTCGGCGAGGTCCTCGCTGGAGCGCTCCAATCGGAGGTCGAGCCGGCGACCGTGCGCCACCTGGCCGCGATCAGCGAGGGGAACGTCCTCTACCTGCGCGAGATCGTGCTGGCCGGTCGGGCCACCGGGTGCCTGGCCGAGTCCGGCGGGCGGTGGCGCTGGCGCGGCACGCTGGAGATGACCCCGCGCCTGCGGGAGCTGGTCGGCGACCGGATCGGCCATCTCGACCCGCCTGAGCGCGAGGTGCTGGAGCTGGTCGCGTTCGGCGAGCCGGTGGGCACCGAGCTGCTGGTCTCCATGGCCTCGCCGGCCGCCGTCGAGCACGTCGAGGACCGCGGGCTGATCACCTCGGTGGCCGACAGCAGGCGCAGGCTGATGCGGCTGGCGCACCCGCTCTACGGCGAGGTCGTGCGCGCCGGGTGCGGCTCGCTGCGCACGCGCCGGATGTTGCGCGTCCTGGCCGAGTCGCTGGAGGAGGCGGGGCTGCGGCGGCGCGAGGACGTGTTGCGCGCCGCCATCTGGCGGCTCGACAGCGGCAGCTCCGCCGACCCGTCGCTGCTGCTCCACGCGGCGAACCTGGCGTGGGGGCGGCACGACCCGCGCCTCGCCGCGCGGCTGGCCAGGGCGGCCATCGACGCGGGCGCCGGGGTGGAGGCGGTCGCGTTCCTCGGCCAGGTGCTCACGATCATCGGCGACACCGGCGAGGCCCAGGCGATCCTGCGCAGGCAGCGCGCCCAGGAGCTCACCGAGCGCGAGCGCGCACAGCACGCGCTGGCGCTGGCGGTGAACCTGCTGTGGTCGGACGAGCTGGCCGAGGCGTGGGCGGTGCTCGACGAGGCGGCCACGACGCTCACCGACCCGGAGTGGAAGCAGGAGGTGCTGATCTACCGGGGCGTCATGGACTTCTACGCCGGGCGGATGGACCAGGGCGACGCCACGCTCGCCACCGTGCGGGCGATCGCACCGCTGACGGTCAGGGGCGCGGCGCACGCGGCGGCGTGCGAGGCCTGGCTGACCGCGCACACCGGCAGGACCGACCGCTCCACGGCGGTCACCACGGAGGCCCTGGCCACCGCCGAGGACTGGCAGGACCTCGCCTATCACGCGATGCCCGTCCTGATGGACGCCCGATGCACCGCCCACCTGTTCGCCGGCGACCTCGCGGCAGCGGCGAGAACCGCCGAGGAAGGCGTGGCGCTCGCCGGTCAGCACGAGGGCTGGGACACCTCGGCCTCCGGCTTCGGCGCGCACCGGGCGGCGGTCAGCAGGCTGCGCGGCGACCCGGCGGACGCGATGCGCTGGTGCCGCGCGGACACCGTACGGCTGCGCGCCAGGTCGCCCTATCTGGGGCGCTGCCTGGGCGAGCTGGCCCACTCCGCCGCGCTGCTCGGTGACCTGAAGACGGCCAGGGCGGCGGTCGAGGAGGCGGCCGACCTCACCGCGCACTGGGGGTTCACCTACCAGCCGGTGATGCAGAGCAAGGCGTGGATCGCGGCGGCGGAGGGCGACCTCGACACCGCGGTGCACGAGGCGCTGGCCGCTGCCGAGGCGGCGGAGCGGCGCAACCTGCTCGGCTACCTCGTGTTCGCGCTGCACGACGTGGTCAGGCTGGGGGCGGCGCGGCTGGTGGCCGAGCGGCTGGCCGTACTCGCCGCTCGGATGGACGGGCCGCTGGCCGCCCTGTGCGCCAGGCAGGCGGCGGCCGTGGTGAGCGGCGACGCGGGCGAGCTGCGCGCGGTGTCCGCCGGGTTCGAGTCGCTGGGCCTGGTGCTGTTCGCGGCCGAGGCGGCGGCGCAGGAGGGCGCGATCCACCTGCGGACGGGGCGGGCGCTGCTGGCCAGAGGCGCGCAGACCAGGGCGTGGGCGCTGGCCAAGCGGTGTCCTGGGGTGCGGACCCCGGCGCTGGTCGAGCTGGCAGCGCCGGACCTGACCCCGCGCCAGCGGGAGATCGTCCAGCTCGCCGCTGCCGGGCTGACCAACCGGCAGATCGCCGACCGGCTCACCCTGTCGGTGCGCACAGCGGCCAACCATCTGCAGGCGGTCTACGACAAGCTCGGCGTGAACGACCGGTCCGAGGTGGGCCACCTGCTGGGCGACCTCACCTGACCGCGATGTGCCGCCGGCAGGTCGCGGAGAGCCCCGCGAGCAGGGCCTCGCCGACCAGGGGGACGGCGAAGCCGATCGACCCGTCGGCGGCCTCCACGATCAGCCCGGCGGCCAGCAGCTCCTCAGCCGCGCTGACGATCGCCTCCCCCGGCTCGTCGACCGCGCGCTCGATGCCCAGCACGGCCGCGCGGTCGAGCAGCCGCCTGGCCTCGGGCGACAGCCCGGAGACGCGGTGGCGCAACGCGTCGCGCACCCCTTCTGGCACGCCGTGCCTGGCCGCCCCCTCCCCTTCCTCCGTGATCATCCTGGCAAGCTCCCTGACGTAGAACGGGTGCCCGCCCGTCCTGCGCGACACACCCGCGACCGTCCCCCTGCCGATGGGCCGCTGGATCAGCAGCCCGATCGCCTCGTCGGCCAGCCCGCCCAGAACCATCCGGTACGGCTCGCGCAACGCCAGCCTGGCCAGCGCCGCGTCCATCCGCTCCCCGCGCTCGGTGCTCCGGTAGGTCGTGACGATCACCATCCGCGCCGTCTCCCGCGCCGCCTCGACGAGCAGCGTCACGCTCTCCTCGTCCGCCTCGTGCAGGTCCTCCAGCACGACGAGGAGCGGCCTGCTCAGCGACAGCTCGCGCAGCGCACGTACGGCCTGCCGCGGCGTCCAGCTCTCGTTCCTGGCCTGCTCGTACTGCTCGGCGAGCTGCGCGGGCAGCTCAGCCCAGTCGCCCCAGGCCACCGCCCAGCCCTCGGCGGTCAGCCACTGCGCCAGCCGTTCGACCAGCGCCGTCTTGCCGATCAACGGCTCGCCGCCGACCAGCACCAGCGCGCCGCGCCCTGTCGCGGCCGCCGTGGCGGCCACCCGGCGCAGCTCCTCCTGCTCGCGCTCGCGGCCGACGAACGTGGGCCTGCTCCCGTACACGCGGGGCGGCGGCAGCCGTATCGTCGCAGGCTCCTCAGCTGCGCATACCAACCCGCCGTCGAGCAGGGCTGCCTCAAGCCTGCGTACGGCGGGCACGTGGGCGGGGGCGCTGCGCAGCACGCCGAGCGCGTCGACCGTACGGCCCGCGCGGTGCAGGGCGAGGGCGAACAGGCGGCGCGTGTCCGCGTGCAGCGGGTCGCGAGCCACGGCCGCCTCCAGCTCGCGCAGCGCCTCGGCGGGCCGTCCTGACTCCAGCAGCGCCAGGCGGTGCCGCTCGACGGCGATCCGGTGGAGGGCGCGGAGCCGCTCCGCGCCCTCCACGGCCCACGGCCGGCCGGCGAACTCGCCGCACACGGGCTCCTGCCAGAGCTCGAGCGCCTCGTCGACCCGCCCTGACTCCAGCAGATCGGGCCTCAGCAGGTCCGGCTTCAGCAGATCGGGCTTCAGGAGGTCGGGCTTCAGGAGGTCGGCGAAGTGCCACGCGTCGACGTCCGCGCGCGGCAGGCACAGCCGGAAACCCTCCTCGGAGGAGCTCAGCACGCGTGACTTGCGGTGCGGCCGGTGCTCGGGGTCGAGCACCCGGCGCAACCTGGCCACGTGCGCCTGGACGGACAGCAGCGCCTTGGCGGGCGGATCGCCCTGCCACAGGTCGTCGATCAGCACGTCGGCCGGTACGGCCCGGCCCTCGGCCAGCACCAGGCGGGCCAGCAACGCCCGCTGGCGCCTGGGTCCGAGGTCGAGCCCGTCGGCGGCCACCGCGCCGAGGATGCGGAGCTTCACGCTCCCGACGGTAGGCAGCGGGCACCACCCACTACATCGGGGGAATCCACAATGCCTGTAGGTTCGGACGAGTGGCTCAGGTCTTCAAAGGCATCCCGTACGCAGAAGCCCCGGCGAGGTTCGCCCCGCCACGACCCTGGCGAGGCAGCCTGGAGCCGACCGGCATCTCCGCCCACGCCCCCCAGTTCGACCTCCTGACCGGCCGCCCCGGCGGCGACGAGGACTGTCTCTACCTCGACGTCTACGCCCCATCAACCCCGGGCCCGCACCCCGTCATGGTGTGGATCCACGGCGGCGGCGGGGTGACCGGCTCCCCAGGCGAGTACGACGGCAGCCTGTTCGCCGAGCACGGCATCGTCGTGGTCGTCGTCGGCTACCGGCTCGGCGTGCTCGGGCTGCTCTACGTGCCCGGGGTGTCGCCGGGCAACCTGTCGCTGATGGACCAGGTCACGGCGCTGCAGTGGGTGCGCGACCACATCGGGTCCTTCGGCGGCGACCCCTCGCGGGTGACCCTGGCTGGCGAGTCGAACGGCGGCAGGACGGTCGGCACGCTCATGGCCACGCCGTCCGCCGCAGGTCTGTTCCAGCAGGCGATCGTGCAGAGCGGCACCGGGGTGGGCACGGTCGTGCACACCCCTGACGAGGCGGCGGCGCTCGGGGCTTCCGTGGTGGCGGAGCTGGGGGTCGCCGATCCCGCTTCGCTGCGCGACATCCCGCTGCGACGGCTGCTCGACGCGCAGGCGGCGGTGGCGGCCGCTTCGCCGATCGCCGTGCCGTACCAGGTGATCGTGGACGGGGAACTGCTGCCGCGGCGGCCCATCGATGCGATCGCGGACGGCGCCTCCGGCGACGTGCGCCTGCTGGTCGGGACCAACCATGACGAGCAAGACCTGTTCGCGGCGATCACCACGTCGTTCAGCGGGTCGCGGTCGATGGTGGTCCAGCAGGACACCTTCGACAAGGCGCTCGCCCGCTATCGGGAGCTGCTGCCCGAGCTGAGCGAGGAGCGGGTGCACCGGCACACCATGACCGCGTCCGAGTGGTGGATCCCGGCGATCCGGCTGGCCGAGGCGCATCGGGGCGAGACGTACATGTACCGGCTCGACTGGCGGCTGTCCGATACGGGCATGGGCGCGCCGCACGCGCTCGACCTGATCTTCGTGTTCGGGGGGCGGGGGGTCGAAGGGTTGTCCAGGTTGTTCCGGGTGCCCGCCGACAACCCGATCACCGAGATCATGCACGGCGCGTGGGTGGACTTCATCGCCGACGGCGACCCCGGCTGGGAACCCTATGGCCGGTCTCGTTCCACGTTCGTCTTCGACACGGAGTCCGGCCCGGTCGAGGATCCCGACCGGGCGCTCCGCCTGGTGTGGGAGGTCACAGCCTGACGAGCATCTTGCCGACGTTGCCTCCGTGCATCATGTCGAGGAAGGCCTGCGGCGCCCGCTGGATGCCTTCCTCGACGGTGACCTCGGTGTGCAGCGAGCCGTCCGCCAGCCATCCGGCCGCCTGGCCGATCCACTCGGGGAAGCGGTCCAGGTAGAAGTTGATCAGCATGCCGCGCAGGGTGGCGTTCTTGGCGGCCAGGTCGAACAGGTTGGCGGGGCCGGGGACGGGCTCGGTGGCGTTGTAGGCGCTGATCGCGCCGACCATGGCGATCCTGCCGCCGGTGCGCAGCGCGTCGATCGCGGCCACCAGGTGGTCGCCGCCGACGTGGTCGAGGTAGACGTCGATGCCGTCGGGGGCTGCCCGCTTCAGCTGCTCCCGGATGGACCCGGCGCGGTAGTCGATGGCGGCGTCGTAGCCGAACTCCTCGACCAGCCGCTTGGTCTTGAGCGGGCCACCCGCCGAGCCGATCACCTTGGACGCGCCCAGCTTGCGTGCGAGCTGCCCGGCGATCGTGCCGACCGCGCCCGCTGCCGCCGAGACGAAGACGACGTCTCCGTCTTTGACGGGGGCGGTGTCGGTCAGCGCGATGTAGGCGGTCAGCCCGGTGGTGCCGAGCGCGCCCAGGTAGTGCTCGGACGGGATGCTCGGGTCGACCACGATCGCCTCGCCCGTGACGGCGTACTCGCGCCACCCCAGGAAGTGCACGACCGTCGCGCCGACCGGGATCTCCGGGTCGCGCGACGCCACGACCTCGCCGATCGCGGAGCCGTCCAAGGGGGCGCCGAGCTCGAAGGCCGGCATGTAGGACTCGACGTCGTCCATACGGCCGCGCATGTACGGGTCGACGGACATCCAGGTGTTGCGCACGAGGACCTGGCCGTCCTGGAGGTCGGGGAGTTCGGTGGCGACCAGCTCGAAGTCGGTCAGCACGGCCTCGCCGACGGGACGGGCCGCCAGGTGGATTGCACGGTTCGTTGTCATGCGGGCAACAGTGCCGGTGGGCGCGCACGAAACGCTGGGGGTACCGTGAGCTGGTGCAATTCGGAGTTCTCGGGCCGCTCAGCGTGTGGACGGACGACGGTCTGCCGGTCAAGGTGCCCGAGGCGAAGGTCCGCGCGCTGCTGGCGGACCTGCTGATCCACCTCGGCACGCCGGTCTCGGCCGACCGGCTCGCTGACGACCTGTGGGGGGACGCGCTTCCCGGCAATCCGGGCAACACGCTGCAGACCAAGGTGTCGCAGCTGCGGCGGGCCATCGGGCGCGACCTGGTCTCCTTCGAGCCGACCGGGTACCTGCTGCACACCACGTCGGTGGACTCCCTGCGCTTCGCCGCTCTGCTCGAACGGGCGCGTTCCGCGGTCGATCTGCGGGTTCGGGCCGGGTTGCTGTCCGATGCGCTGGGGCTCTGGCGTGGGCCCGCTTATGAGGACTTCGCCTCCTGGGGGTTCGCCCTCGCCACTGCTGCCCGGCTGGACGAGCAGCGGCTGACGGCTGTGGAGGAGCTGGCAGAGGTACGGCTGGCGCTGGGCGAGCACAGCAGCCTGGCCGACGAGCTGGGCGAGCTCGTGGCGTCCTATCCCCTGCGGGAGCGGTTGGCGGGGGCGCATCTGCTGGCGCTCTACCGGTCCGGGCGCCAGACCGAGGCGCTCGCCGGGTACGGCAGGTTGCGTACGGCTCTGGCTGAGGAGCTGGGGCTGGATCCCGGACCTGCGCTCGCCGCCCTGCACCAGGCGATGCTGGTGCAGGATCCGTCGCTTGTCCTCGTCGCGGCGCCCGCCACCTCGGCCGCGCGTCCGGCCACCAACCTGCCCGCGCAGCTCACGGACCTGGTCGGGCGGGATTCCGCGGTGTCGTCCGTACGGTCTCTGGTGGAGTCGTCACGGCTGGTCACGCTGACCGGTCCAGGCGGGGTCGGCAAGACCCGCCTGGCCCTGGCCTCCGCCGACCTCCCTTTTCCTGACGGCGTCTGGCTGGTGGAGCTCGCGGGTGTCGGCTCGGGGGAGCTCGTCGACGTGGTGGCGGCGACGTTGGGGGTGCGCGACGAGACGGCGCTCGGGGCGCGGCCAGGCGTGCCGGTCGAGGGGCTGGCGTGGCGGCTGGCCGACGCGCTGCGTGACCAGCGGCTGCTGCTCGTGCTGGACAACTGCGAGCACCTCGTGGAGCCCGTCGCCGAACTCGCCGGCCTCCTGCTGCGCGCCGCCCCCGGCCTGCGCATCCTGGCCACCAGCCAGGAGTCCCTCGCGATCCCCGGCGAGACCGTGTACCCCGTCGACCCGCTCGTGCAGCCGGACGCCGTGCGGCTCTTCGTCGCGCGCGCCGGGATCACCCTGGACGCCGGGAACACGCCCTGGGTGGACGCCATCTGCCGCAGGCTCGACGGGTTGCCGCTCGCCCTTGAGCTGGCCGCCGCCCGGGTGCGCGCCCTCGGCGTACGCGGGGTCGCGGAACGCCTCGACGACCGGTTCCACCTGCTCGCGGGGGCGAGCCGGGGCCTGCCGCCGCGCCAGCGGACGCTGCGGGCGGTGATCGACTGGAGCTGGGAGCAGCTCTCCCCCGAGCAGCGTGACGCCATGCGCGAACTCGCCACCCACCCGGGAGGTTGCACCGCCGAGGCCGTCGACGTTCCTGTCGAGGTGCTGATCCAGCTCGTGAACCGGTCGATGGTGGTGGCGGAGGGAGATCCGTCGCGGTTCAGGCTGTTGGAGAGCATTGCGGCTTATGCGCTGGAGAGCGCGTCGCCTGCGGCCTTTGATCGGCGCGACGCCTATTACACGGCGCTCGCCGAGCGGGCCGTCCCCTTCCTGTACGGCAGGGCGCAGCGGGAGTGGCTGGACCGGCTCGACGCGGAGACGCTCAACCTGCGGGCGGCGCTCGACCGGATGGCGGATCCATCGCGGCTGGCCAACGCGCTCGCCTGGTACTGGTACCTGCGCGGGCGGCATACCGAGGCTTATCGGTGGTTGTCGGGGGGTCAGAACGCTTGGGCGGCTGGGTTCCGGATCCTCACCGGGGCGGGGAACAGCGACTTCGCGCCTTTCGATGCGCGGTCGCGGTGGTTTCTGGCGTTGGCGCATCTGCACTTCGGGGACGTTTCTGCGGCCAAGGGGTTGCTGGAGTCGGCTTTGGGTGGGTTCCGTTCGCTGGGGGATCGGTGGGGGGAGGCTGCGGCGCTGGCTTGCCGTACCAAGCAGGCGTTGTTCGAGGGGGACTTCGCGCTTGCCGAGAGTGCGGGGGCGTTGAGCTTGGAGATCTTCACTGAGCTTGGGGATCGGTGGGGGCAGTTGCAGGCTTCTGACCAGCTTGGGTGGCTGGCGGAGATCAACGGCGACTACGCGCGGGCGGGGCGGTTGCATCGGGACGGCCTGCGGGTGGCGGAGGATCTGCGGCTGTGGACCGACGTGTCTTACCGGTTGTCGAGCCTTGGGCGTATTGCGTTGCTCAATGGGGATCTGGCGGGGTCTCGGGAGTTTCACGAGCGGGGGATGCGGTTGGGGGCTTCGCAGTCGAACCGGTTCGCGGAGGAGTTCGCGCGGGTGGGGCTGGGGTTGGTGGCGCGGCGGGCGGGGGATCTGGCTGCGGCGGAGTCCTTGTTCATGGAGTCGCTGAGCTGGAACCGGGCGCTGGAACGCGACTACGGCATCCCTTTTTACGGGGTGACGTTGATCCTCGCGGAGTTGGGCTTCGTCGCCGAACAGCGGGGTGATGCGGCGGTGGCCCGCACCCGCCACCTCGAGGGCCTTGCGGCGGCGGAGGAGATAGGCGATCCCCGCGCGATCGCGCTGGCCAAGGAGGGGCTCGCCGGGGTGGCTGCCTTGGAAGGCTCTTACGAGGAGGCCCGCCGACTCCTCACCGAGGCATCCGCATTGCGAGAGTCCGTCGGCGCCCCGTTGCCTCCCGCTGAACGCACCGACGTCAACCGCATCCTTGCCGCGATCAGCTAACTCCCCCACCGCACACGTTGCGCCGGGCTCCGCCGTACACCACCTCGCCGCACCGGCGCTTGAAGGCTGGGCGGCGGGTGGTGGGCTTCTATCGCCGGGGTGGGTGGGTTAGTTCTTGGTGGCGGCTTGGACGGCTTCGCGGAGGTGGGCTTCCTGCTCGGTGCTCAGGGAGGTCTGGATGATGTGCCCGCCGTACTGCGCCACCTGGGGGATGACCTTGTCCGGCGTGCTGTTCGCCACGAGGAGGAACAGGGCGGCGGACCCTGGCTCCAGGTTCTCGGAGAGTTGTTTCATGAAGTCGTCGTCCACGCCGATGTCGGTCATTGAGCCGCCCAAGGCACCCGCTCCGGCGCCCAACGCCATGCCCAGCAACGGCATGAAGAAGATCAGACCGATCAGACCGCCCCACAACGCCCCGCTCGCGGCGCCGAAGCCGGTGGTGCTGTTCGCCTGGTGGAGCTTGATCTTGCCGTCCTCCTTGCGCTCGGCGACGACCGCGTCCTCGAGCGTGATGAGGTTCTGCTTCTGCAGATCGGCCAGCCGATCCCGCACCGTGCTGGCGGTGGCGACGTCGGGGTAGGCGATGGCGACCAGGTGGCTCATGGTGTCCCAATCTCTCGGCGGAAGTACCAAAACCACCCTTCCCGACATGTCCCCGCAGCTAGGTCTTGGAGGGTTCAAGGTTGTGCACAGGCTCCCGGCCCAAGTACTCGACTACGGCAAGCGCCGCCAAAAGCCCCAGCGCTATCCACAACACGACCATCCCCGTCGGGTGGTCCCAGAACACGAAGACCAGGGCAGCCACCGCCACCAGTCCGATCTGGATGACCCGCCGATAGCGCCGCACCCACGGCAGGTCCAGGTCACCCTTGATCTTGCCGATTCCACGAGCGCACCCGTCGCGCAAGGTCACCGCCGTCGCCGAAGGCCCCGTCAGGAACGCGCCGACCGCGACCACCAGCCCCAGGACCAGCAACATGCGCACGCCGCCCTTGAGGAAGCGCACCAGCGTGTCGAAGACGCTCGCCGCAGCCGCCCGATCGAGCCCGCGCGCCGACACCGCGTTGAGGTACCCGGCCCTGGTGACGGCCAGCGCCGCCGCCAGCACGAGCATGGCGAGCGCGACGCCGAGCCCGGCGCCGACCAGCGCCCTGCGATGGTTCCGCGCGACATAGACACCCGCCGCCAGCAGGACGAGAGCCAGCACGGGCAGCGCCCAGCGCAGCGTGTTCAGCCACTGGTAGAGGGTCTGGTAGCGATACAGGTCGTCGGTCTGGAACAGCTCGAACGTGGGATGGACCTGGGGAATGCTGCCCGCGATGGTCAGCCCGGACGACACCAGCTCCTGCTTGACCCGGTCGATCAGCGGCCCGAGGTCGATGCTCACGGTGTCGCCGGACACCTTGACCGTCGCGCTCCCCTCGCCGGACAGGATCGCGTCGAGCTGGGTGTGCGCGACCTTGTTGGCATTGACCCAGAACGTGGTGAACGCGTCGCTGGTCACAACCTTGTCCACAGCGTTGTGGACAAAGGTCGAGACCCCAGAGGCGAGCGGCGCGGCCAGGCCGTCCAGCGCGGTGTTGAGCCTGGGCGGCAGGTTGAGCGCCCCCGCGATCTGGTCCACAACGCCGGGAACATCGAGATATTTCATGATCTCGGTGGTGGCTCGGTTCGCCACCGCGTTCTGCACGGAAGGGTCGCTCGCCAGCGGCGTGACGTTCTCCACATAGCGCTCGGTGTCGGAGATCTCATTGCTCGCCCACACCCCGACCACCGACAGCAACACCAGAACGCTGCCGAGCACGACGAGGATCGACGAGACCACGGCGCGCCAGCGCCCCCGCCTGCTGCCGACCTGCGACCTGAGCCGCTCCAGTTCTGCTCGCTCGTGCTCGTTCAGCGGCTCCACGATGGTCGCTTACCCCCTGCCACCTGCGGCAAGGGGGCATTTAACGAGATTTGACCAGTAGCCCGGCAATCGCCGCCGATGTCGCACCATGTCGGTCAAGCAACCCGGCCACAGGATCAGAAGCACCCCACTCTCCGTGCAGGCCGAGCAGCGCAGCCACGGCGTCGACCGGCGTACGGTGCCCGCCGAGCAACTCCGCCACCGGCCCAGCCCGCACAGGCGCGACCGGAGCGGCAGCCCGCGACACCTCCCATGGCGGCACGAACGCGTCCACCCCGGCCAGCGACCCAGGAAAGGTACGGCCCGCCTCACGCGTGAGCACCGGCACCAGCTCCGGCGCCTGCTCACGCAACGTGGCGATCAGCTTCGGCAACCACGGCAGCAGCACCGAGTCGGGCAACCGTCCGAACGCCTTGGAAAGGACCTCCACCACGAACGGCGCCAGCGTGGGCACCGGCTCCAGCGCCTGCACGAACCCGCCGATGTAGACCGGGAACGACGGCACCACCAGCGGGTTGGCCAGCAGATCGTCACACTGCGCGCGCAACGACGCCAGCGGCAGCAGCCCGAGGTGATGCCGCGCCGCCCACACCAGCGCCACCTTGGCCGGAGCCTCGGGATGCGACTGCCGTACCGCCAGTTCGAGCTGCGCCCGGTCGCACCCGAGCGACAGCGCCAGGCTCTCCATCGTGAACAGGAACCCGAGCATCGCCGCCACCTGCCGCGCCCCGGTCTCCTCCTCCACGAACGCCGTCGGCAGCAGGGTGCAGTAGTGCGCGTAACCCTCGGTCACGAAGCTCTCGCACCACGCGGGCAGCGCGCCGTCCACCGCCCGGTAGTGCGCGAGCAGCCGCCTGATGCGCCGCAGCACGTCGGGCGCGTCGTCCACGGTCCGCTCAGCGGACAGCAGAGCGACCGCCCGCGCCCCGAGCTCGTCGGTGAACCTCCGGCTGCCCAGGAACAGGATCGAGTCCTCGACCGCCCCCAGCGCGACCGCAGCCGTGGCCTGCTGGTCCCAGACCGCACGGCGCAGCCGCTGCTCCAGCACCTGCTCGACGGTCACGCCCTCGTAGCCGAGTTC
Source organism: Nonomuraea sp. NPDC050556 (assembly GCF_044457355.1). Taxonomy (NCBI): domain Bacteria; kingdom Bacillati; phylum Actinomycetota; class Actinomycetes; order Streptosporangiales; family Streptosporangiaceae; genus Nonomuraea; species Nonomuraea sp. NPDC050556. The sequence goes on from NZ_JBITGU010000005.1 coordinate 544,697, forward strand.
GATGATCGAGCGCTGGTGCCGCCCGATCGCGAGGTCCCAGCTCTCCTGGATCGACCGCTCCCCCAGCCGCCGCGACCCCATGATCGGCCGGACGGCGTCGTCCGGCAGCAGGTAGCGCAACATCCACAACACCTGCGAGCACGGCCGCAGCTCGGGTGAGGCGTCGAGGTCCATGAGCGCCCGCTGGATCGTGCGCTTCTCCAGGTCGAGGCCGAGCGGTTTGAGCCGGTCGTAGACGTTCTGCGCCAGCGGCGGCAGCGCCGCGTAGCCGACCTCGCCGACCCGGTCGCCGCCGAGCAGGATCTCGCACAACCGGCGCACGTCGCGCCTGCCCGGCACGACCTCCTTCTCGATGCAGGTGACCGCCGCGTCCTGGAAGTCGTACGGCGTGGGCCTGGCCCGGTTGCGCAGCCCGGCGAGCAGGATCGACGTCTCGAACACCGCGATGGCGTCGGCGGTGCTGGCGAGATAGCCGTTGCGCCTGGCCAACCTGACGATGTCGACGCTCCACCCGAGCAGCTCCGCCTCGTCGAGCGCGTCGAGCGTCGGCGGCCTGGACAGAAATCCGGAGAGCTTGTCGGTGACCGGAAGGGCCGCGACCACCGGCTTCGCGCGACGCTTCTGGCCCTTGAGCGAGTACGGCTGCACGCCGCCGCGTTTGAGCGCCTTGGCCCAGGTGGCCGCCGCGATCGACACCGAGCCAGAGGCCAGGCCGAACTGCTCCTCTATCGCCGCATGGCTGGACGGGATGAGCCCGTAGAGCCACTTCGTCGCGGACCGCGGGGAGATCTCGTAGGGCTCCTCGGTCACCGGGCTGGAGGCGTGGAAGGCCCCGCAGACGTAAAGGCAGTCCTTTACCGAAACGTCGGCACTGGCAAGATGCTGACGCATCCGCGTCCACATGTAGCGTTCGCGCTCTTCGTTCTCGGTGTTGTCCGAAGGTCCGAGGCGGCGGAAGAGGCTGCCGACGAGCACCATGACCTGCCGGTAGGTGTCGTAGTCCGCGTCGGCCAGCGGCTGCTCGACGTACTGGTCCCACCACTCCGACCAGTGCCTGACCTTGCCGTGGTGGAGCAGGTGCTCCTCCAGCTCGGCGAAGCGCGGCCGCAGGTCGCCGATCTCGACCCCGACCTCCTTCTTCGCGTCGGGCATCCACTGGAAGACGTGGTCGGTCGACCGGTCGACCAGCACCAGCTCCACGCCGGGCGTCTCGAGCGCGTAGGCGATCGCCTGGTATTCGGCCGACGACTCGGTGATGGGCGCGATGACGCTGAGCGGCGCCCAGTCGTTCGGGAAACCGTCCAGCTCGGTGGCGAAGGCCTGCAGCGCGACGGGCAGCTTGCAGTTGCGCAGCTCGGTCAGCAGCGGCTGGAGGTCTTCACACAGCTCCAGGTAGATGACCTTGGGCTGCTTCTCGGCCAGCCGCCGCGCCATGGCCAGCGCGGAGGCCGGCGAGTGGTGGCAGACCGGGAAGATCTCCAGCTCGTGGGCGAGCGCGCGCTCGACGTCGTCGACCAGGCCGGGCAGGATCTCGTCTTCCGAGAACGCCTGCGCCGCGCTCGCCAGCTGCTCGCGAAGGGGAGCGAACGTGGTTGTCGTCATGACAGGGTGGAGATCGCCTGGCGGCCGCCCTCGAGGAAGTCGGTCCACTCCCCGCCGTCCTTCTTGCTGCGCGGCTCGATGACCCCGTGCCAGTACTTGTTGAGGATCGCGAGGTCCTCAGGGCTGCGCCTGGCCAGCGAGCCGACCAGCGACCCGGCCAGCGTGCCCGCCCTGAGCGTGCGGTCGCCGAAGAACTGGCTGTGCAGGATCGCGTCCTCCAGCACGCCGATCTGCTCGGCCGTCGACAGCGCGGACTCCAGCTTCTCGTCGTCGCTGGTAGCCGAGTCGGCCGCAGCGCGCAGGTCGGCGAAGCTCTGCAGCAGGATGTCGAGCAGCGTCGGCGGCAGGTCGAGCTCGATCTGGTGCCTGCGCAGCAGCTCCTCGGTGCGGAACCGGACGATCTCCGCCTCGCTCTTCTTGTTCGTCACCACCGGGATGCGGACGAAGTTGAACCGCCGCTTCAACGCCGACGACAGGTCGTTGACGCCCCTGTCGCGGCTGTTGGCCGTGGCGATGATCGAGAAGCCCGGCTGGGCGAAGACGATGTTGTCGTCGTCGAGCTCGGGGATGGAGACGTACTTCTCCGACAGGATCGAGATCAGCGCATCCTGCACGTCGCTCGTGGACCTGGTCAGCTCCTCGAAGCGGCCGATCACGCCCTGCTCCATCGCGGTCATGATGGGCGAGGGGATCATCGACTGGCGCGACTGGCCCTTGGCGATGACCATCGAGACGTTCCACGAGTATTTGATGTGGTCTTCCGTCGTGCCTGCCGTACCCTGCACGACCAGGGTCGAGTTGCGGCTGATCGCGGCGGCCAGGAGCTCGGCGAGCCAGCTCTTGCCGGTGCCCGGGTCGCCGATCAGCAGCAGGCCGCGGTCGGAGGCCAGCGTGACGATGCTGCGCTCGACGAAGCTGCGGTCTCCGAACCACTTCTGCGGGATCTCGCGATCGAGCCCGTCGGCGCGCTCGGAGCCGAGCACGAAGATGCGGACCATGCGGGGGCTGAGCCGCCACGAAAAGGGCTTGGGGCCGGTGTCGATCGACTCCAGGTAGTCGAGCTCGTCGGCGTACTTGGTTTCGGCGGGGGCGCGAAGCACAGCGTCTCCTAGGTGAGGAAGTTCTTGAGCTCGAAGACGAGCTTGCGGATATGGCCGGAGATGACGGGGGTGCCCAGGTCCTTGAAACGCTGGCGGAACCAGGGGTTGACGATCTGGCTGCCCGAGCTGTTGACCGAGCCGACCGGGATGAAGCGCACGCCCGACCTGTGCACCGAGGTGATGCCGTCGAGCAGGGGCTGTGACCGGTCGAACTCGTAGAAGTCGGAGATCCACACCATCACGGTGTTGCGCGGGTCGGCGATCTTCGGCTGGGCCATGGCCATCGCGACCGGCCCGTCGTTGCCACCGCCCAGGTTGGTACGCAGCAGCACCTCGAACGGGTCGTGCACCCACGGCGTCAGGTCGATCGCCCTGGTGTCGTAGGCGATGAGGTGCACGTCGACCTTGGGCAGCCCGGCGAAGATCGACGCCAGGATCGTGCAGTTGACCATCGAGTCGAGCATCGACCCCGACTGGTCGACCACCACGATCAGCCGCGCGGGAGTGGTGCGCCTGGCCGTCTGCCGGTAGAAGAGCCGGTCGACGTAGAGCTTCTCCTCGTCGGGGCTCCAGTTGGTGAGGTTTTTCCAGATCGTCCGGTCGAGGTCGAGGTTGCGGAACACCCGCTTCGGCGGCACAGACCGGTCGATGACGCCGGCGCTGGTCTTCTCCACCTGGGTGCGCAGCACCTCGGCCACCTGGTCGACGAACCGGCGGATGAGCGCCTTGGCGTTGGCCAGCGCGACGCCGGACAGGTTGGACTTGTCGCGCAGCAGCTGCTCGATGAGCGACATGCTCGGGGTGAGCTGCTTGGCCAGCGTGGGGTCGGCGAGCACCTCACGCAGCCGCATGCGGTTGACCAGGTCGCCCTCGATCTGGGCGAGCTGGCTCTGATCCATGTCGACCGCCTGGCGCAGCCAGCCTGAGTCCTTCTGCCACCCGGCGAGCTGACCGGCCGTGACGTTGCCCGAGCCGGTGCAGAAGACGTTGAGCAGCAGCTTGGAGACCAGGGCCGCGTTGCTGACCTCGTCGCCGTCGAGGTCGCGCAGCTTGTCGGCCAGCTCGGGGAAGCGCTGGACGATGGTGTCGACGGAGACGGCGGGGTCGAGCAGCGCGGTGGGCAGGCCGAGGTCCTCGACGACGGCGACGCTGGCCGTCTCCAGCGCGGCCTGCTCCTCAGGATCGAACATCCTGGCCAGCATCCGCCAGTAGAGGACCTGCCTTCGAGCCTCTGTGGAGGTCATCGGCGCAACAACCGTCCCGCCCGCTCTTTCAGCAGCACGACGACATCGCCGCCCTTCTCGTTGAGCGCCAGGTCACCGTTGTGCACGGTCTTCTTCTTGGACTGCGCGGCGAGCGGTTGCACCACCCACCGCCCGTCCCAGCGCAGCAGCCCGATGCACGCGGTGGCCGACTTGAGGATCGCCGAGGTCAGCGGCCCGCTGCCGGACGGCTCGGCGAACTCCAGCCCGTGATCGCCCTCGAGAAGGACCGGTTCGGAGATGCGCACCGGATGCCTGTCGAGCGGCGCGACCGCGGGGGCGAGCGCCTGGCCGAGGTGGATCCTGGCGGTGGCGAACGGGTCGGCGGGCTCGCCCAGCGTCGCCGCCCCCTCGCGCCACACCAGGTCACCGGTGGCGAGCAGCTCCAGGTCGCGGACGTCGAGGCTGCGTTGCTGCCCGATGGCGGCGAGCAGGATCGGATAGTCGGCGAACAGCCGCCAGACGGCGGGCCCGACGATCGTGTCCACCTTCCCGACGGTCACGCTCGCCCGCACCAGCCGCGGCTCTGCGCCCTCCAGCACCCCGTGCACCTGCAGTTGTACGGCGGTGCCGTGCTCGAGCACGTCGACGCCGAGGATCAGCAGCCGCCCGGACACCGCCTCCCGCGGGATCTCCGCCTCGTAGGAGAGCATCGCCCGCGCCCACAGGTCGGCCCACCGCCTGGCGGGCACCTCGTCCATGGTCGCGACCGGGCTGGACGCGCGCAGCTCGGCGGCCAGCCCGTCGAGGAGCACGGCCTGCCCGCGCGTGGCCGGATCGGCGAGCAGCGCCTCGATGGGGTGGTCGGCGGCGGACACCAGGTCGTGGCTCACGCCGCGCCACCCGGTGATGGCCACCTCGGTGAGCCACTGCTGGTGCCGGTGCCGCCGGGCGCCGACCTCGCCGTCCCAGGAGAGACGGCGACGTTCGAGCGTGCCCAGCAGCGCGTCGTGGACGGCTCCGAGCAGGGCGGTGCGTGCGCCCGCCAGGGTCGTCAGGTGCTCGTCGGTGATCGAACCGGCGATGACCTTCTCCACCGCCTCGCGCACACCGTCGCCGAGCGGGGTGGACGCGAGCGCGGCGGCCAGCGCGGCGAGGGACGCGGCGCGCTCCTCGCCGATCCTGGCGAAGCCGTGGACGAGGACGTCGTCGAAGCCGTCGATCAGCTCGAGCGCGGCTTCGACCCCCTCGGGGAGATCGTTCATCGGAACCAGTGCATTTCGGTGAGGGGGGTGGTCGTGGCGGGCAGTTCGAGATAGGACAGGTGGCGCAGGAAGCGGCTGAAGACGACGGCGGCCGGGGTGGGCTCGTGACTGCCGCGCAGGCCGTCGATCACGTCGTCACCCTCGATGTGCAGGTAGCGGGCGACCCGGTCGAAGCCGTACTGCAGCACGGCCTCGTCGGCCAGCAGCCGCAGGTGCTTGCACGGCGCGCCGCGCAGCCCGCCGCAGGGCCGGTTGTTGTTCGTGCTGCAGTTGAAGCCGTGGCTGCCCGCGGCGATCGAGGAGACGTAGACGCGCTCGATGTCCGACCCGCTGGACACGACCCCCTGGAGGCGGCCGTCGGCCAGCTCGACGAAGGGGACCTTGGCCAGCTTGCGCGGGGCGACGGGGGGAACGACGCGCACGATGCTGCGTTGCATGATCGGAAAGTTACTTCATCCCACCGACAAAACCGTTCGCCGCAGGAAGTCCAGCTGGTGAAGGAGCATGTTCTCGGTCATCACCTGGTGGGTGGAGCGCGTCAGGGGCAGCACCTCGTGCGGACGGCCCGCCTCCAGCAGCGCGGCCGAGAGGCGCAGGGTGTGCGCGGGGACCACGTTGTCGTCGGACAGCCCGTGGATCAGCAGCAGCGGCCTGGTCAGGTTGGCCGCCTCCAGGATCGGCGAGCAGCGGTCGTAGGCCTCCGGGTGCTCGTCCGGGTGGCCGAGGTGCCGCTCGCGCCAGTGGGTGTCGTAGAGGCGCTGGTCGGTGACCGGCGCTCCGGCGATCGCCGCGTGGAAGACGTCCGGCCTGCGCAGGACGGCCAGCGTGGCCAGGAACCCGCCGAACGACCAGCCCCTGATGGCCACGCGGCTCAGGTCGAGCTCGGGGTGCAGCTCGGCTGCCGCGTGCAGTCCGTCCACCTGGTCCTCCAGTACGGGCGAGGCGATGTCCAGGTGGATGGCGCGCTCCCAGGCCGGGCCGCGGTCCGGTGTGCCCCTGCCGTCCACGACGAGGACGGCGAAGCCCTGCTCGGCGAACCACTGGGACATGTAGTCGACCCATCCGGGCGTCTCCCGCACCTTGCGTACGGCAGGCCCGCCGTACGGGTCCATGAGGACGGGAAGCTTGCCCTCGCGGTGCCACGACGGAAGGAACAGCGCGGCGCGCAGCCCGCGCGGTCCGAGGGTGAGCAGCTCGCGCCTGAGCTCCAGCTCGGGGGCCTCGGCGCGGGAGGTGACCGTCACCCGCTCGGCCCTGGTCAGGTCGCCGTCGTAGGCCCAGAGGCCGTCGTCGGACGCGGTGAACAGGACGGTCTCGCCGTCCACCCGGAGGACGGACGACACGTGCAGGCCCGGCGCGGTCACCGCGCGTCCGTCGATCGTGAGGTGCCGGGTGTCGTCCAGGTCTGCGGTGCCCACCAGGGCGCCGGACGCGGTGCGCGCGGGCAGTCCTGGCACGAGGGTCACCCAGGCGTCGTCGCGCTGCTCGGCCAGGACCTGCGTCTTGCCGGTCTCCGGGTCGATGGCCAGGGTCTGGACGAGCCGCTGGTCACGGGTCTGTACGGCGGCGTACGGACCGTGCGCGTCCCATCCGGCCGCCGTCAGGTACTCCGTGTCGCCGGTGTCCACGCGGGTGCGGGATCCGTCGAGGCCGACGATCCACAGGCTCTCGTCGGCGTTGGCGGTGCCGACCACGGGATAGGGGACGGAGACCGGTTCCCGCGCCGGGTCGGACGGGTCGGACACCCACCAGCGCTGCACCGGAGAGGTGTCGACCCTGGTGACGAGCAGCCGGGTGCCGTCGGGCGACCACCAGTAGCCCCTGCTCCTGCCCATGGACTCGGTCGCGACGTGCCCCGGCAGGCCGTACACGACCTCGTCGCCGTCGGGGGCGACCAGGACGCCGAGGCCGGTCACGCACAGGGCGCCGTCGCTGACGTACGCGATGTGCGTTCCCGAGGGGTTCGGCCGGGGATCGGCTACCTTGCCGGGTGTGGGGATCAGCCCGTCACGTACGGTCCACAGCTCGCCGGACAGCGCGAACGCCAGCACTTCGCAGGCGTCGTCGGCCGCGTAGGCGACGATGCCGGACGCCAGCTCGCGCGAGCGTTCCCGCCTGATGCGCTCCTCGGGCGTCACCTCCTCGTCGGCACCGGCCAGCAGGACGCGCGGGTCGGCCAGCAGCCGCTCCTCACCGGTTTCCACGTCCATGGACCACAGGCACGAAACGGGGTCGTCTCCGGCCTTGGTGCGCAGGAAGAAGGCCGTGCGGCCGTCCGGCGACAGGGTGATCGAGCCGGGGACGCCAAGGGTGAAACGGCGGGTGCGGGCGATCTGCTGGGGGATGGACATGTTCCTCCTCAGAAAACACAAAAGCCGCTACCCGGCGATCGGGTAGCGGCTCAACGTTGATCGTGATTCTAGCAGGCGAACAGGTAGGCCCGCGGAACCTTTTCCACCCCTTCGTCAGGCTCTCGCACGGTTTGCGACCGCAGGGTGAGCCCCGCCTGGCCCAGCATCTCCACCACCCGCTCCGGCCTGCGCCAGTAGTACTCGAGCGTGATCGCGTGCCCGAACGCCTCCGTACGGACCACGTGCTCGTCGCCCGTCTGGAAGCAGAGCAGCACGTGCCCGCCCGGCCTGAGCACCCGGCGGAACTCGGCGAACACCTCGGGCAGCCGCTCGTCCGGGATGTGGATGATCGAGTACCAGGCCACCACACCACCCAGCGCGCCGTCCTCGACGTCCAGGGCGGTCATCGAGCCCACCTCGAACCGCAGCCCGGGATGCGCCGCGCGGGCCACCTCGACCATGCGCGGCGACAGGTCCACGCCGAAGGCGTCGGCGCCCAGGTCGTTCAGGTACGCCGTCGTGTTGCCCGGACCGCAGCCCACCTCCACCACCCGGCCGTCACCGACCAGCTCGGCGAACGCCCGGAGCAGGGCTCTCTCCACGGGTTTGCCCGCCAGCTCCTCCTGGAAGCAGGCGGCGTAGTCGGCGGCGATGGTGTCGTAGGCGGCGCGGGTCGTGCGCAGGAAATCCACAACCGTGGACCCTAGCGGTGCGACCAATAGCTGTCCGTGATGCGCTCACCCGCCAGCAGCTCGGCGAACAGATCCTCCCAGATCGGCATCACCGCGTCGGCGCTGTAGACCCTGGCGGCCGTCGCCGCCGCACCGCCCATCCGCACCCGCAGGTCCCGGTCGGCGATCAGCCGCTCCAGCGCCGCGGACAGCCCGGCCGCGTCCTGGGGCGGGACGAGCACGCCCGTCACCCCGTCGGTGAGCACGTCGGCCGGCCCGGTCGGGCAGTCGAAGGCCACGACGGGCAGCGCGTGCGTCATCGCCTCGATCATCACCATCGGCTGCCCCTCGAAGCGCGAGCTGAGCACGTAGATCGAGGCGCGGGACAGCTCGTCCTCCATGTCCCGCGTCCTGCCCATCAGCCTGACCCGCTCGGCCAGCCCGAGCGCGTCGATCTGCGCCTTGAGTTCCGCCCGTCGCGGGCCGGTGCCGAAGATCCGCAGTTGCCACTTCTGGTGCCGCGCGGCGAGCGCGCCGAAGGCCTCGACGAGCAGGTCGAAGCCCTTCTGCGGCACCAGCCTGCCCGCCGTCACCACGATCGGGTGCTCCTGCGCGGACGGTTGCGGATCCACCGTGTGCACCGCGTTGGGGATGCGCACGATCGGTGTGCCGGGCAGGAGGGCGCGGTACTCGGCCTGGCTCTCCCTGGTCAGTACGGTGACCGCGTCGAGCTTGCCGTAATGCCGGAGGATCTGCCTGCGTACCGGTTCGCGGTAGGCGCCCAGGTTCATGTGTTCCTGCGCCAGCCGTACGACCTTGTCGGAGCCCCGGCGGGCGGCGATCAGGTTGAGCGCGGGCCGGGTGGTGACCAGAATGCCGCCGTCGAGGCCGGAGACGTAGTCGATGACCGCCCTCTCCACCCGCTCGGTGAAGAACTCTGAGGCGTACTCGCCGGGCGGGACCAGCTTGCCGCGCATCCTGCGCCAGACCTTGCGCGGGACGGAGTCGGGTTCCATACCGCCGCGCTGGTCGACCAGGGTGGTGACGGTGAGGCGCGGGTCGAAGGCGAAGTGCGGGTGGGTGCGGCGCCGTACGACGCTGACGACCTCGACCTGGTGGCCGAGGGCGGCCATCGCGCCCGCCTGGTTGAGCACGGTCCTGATGGTGCCGCCCATGCCGTAGGCGTGCAGGAGGAGATAGCGGATGATCACGTCGGGTACCCCCATGCGCGGCACATCGGTTTGACGGCGTCGGGGATGGTGTCCGGCCGTTCTCTGGGCGGCTGGACGCGGCCGGACCGGATCTTGTCGGTCCAGTCGCCGAGGCCCTTCAGCACCACGTCCGGGGTGCCGTAGTCGAGCATCGCCGGGTCCCAGTCGAGGCCGAGGAAGGCGCAGATCGCCCTGGTCTCGCGCTCCGGGTCGTCGGTGAGGTCCTCGTAACGGACGGTGTGCCCGGTGAGGTCCTTGCGCGCCCGCTGGACGGCTTTCATGTAACGGAGCGCGTCGGTGACCGCTTCTTCCGGAGTACGGTTGCCCGCCTCGTGCCAGGACGCGGCGATCGCGGCGGGGTGGCGCAGCAGGAAGACGAAGCGGGCGTCCGGCCAGCAGGTGGCGAGGCGTTGGTACACGAAGGCGTTCGCGGGGGTCTTGTCCACGATGTACGGCTTGCCGCTACGGAGCAGTTCGCGGTGCATCACCCGGTCCCAGAGGAGATGCTCAAGATCGGCCTGGTTGTGGCCGAGCGCGTCCATAGCACGTTCCGCGAGCTTCGTGGAGAACCCCACCGTCAGGCGGCGGACGTGGAGCTCGTGCGGGGCGTGCAGGGCGGGGTGGGCGTTGAGCAGGGCGCGGAGCAGGGTGGACCCCGAGCGGACCGGGCACAGGATGAACACCGGCGCCACGAGCAAACGGTCTGCCCGGGGATCGGCTGGGGGTCTGACCTCCGGGTCAGGCTTTTCCGACCGGGTGAGTTGGTATCCGGTATACCTGACCAGCGCCTTGTTGAGTGTGCGCTGCCATGTCATGCCGACGGAGATTACCGAGCGTACCTGGCAGTTGGCTGGGAGCTAGGTCCCGATCACCTCCACGGCGAAGGCGTGCGCCGCCGCCTTGCCTGGTGGGAGGTCGATGGCCAGCGTGCCGTCGGTGAGCTTCCAGGGCAGGAGGTCGCCGCCGAGGAGGCGGACGGATGCCGGGACATCGGAGGCGGGGAGCTCGATCCGGGCGGGCAGGGGTTCGCCGGGCTCCAGGAGGCCGATGGCGTAGGTGGTGTCGCCACGCCGGGTGAAGAGCAGGGAGCCTGCTTCCCGGGGAACGGCGGGGCGCGTGCCGTAGAGGGCTTCGCCGTTCACGGACATCCATTCGCCGATTCCGGCCAGGCGGTCCAGCACCTCGGCGGGCAGCGCGCCGGTGTGGTCGGGGCCGAGGCCGAGGAGGAGGTTGCCGCCGCGGGCGACGACGCGGCACAGCAGATGCACCACCTCACCCACCGACTTGTACGGCTCGCCAGGACCGAAGGTGTACCAGTACGGGCCCAGCGTGACGCACGACTCCCACGGGTAGGGCAGGAGCTCGCCGGGGATGTGCTGTTCGGGGGTGCGGTAGGCCTCCTGGGGGCCGTGGACGTCGCGGTCGACCACCAGGATGCCGGGTTGCAGCTCCCGGGCGCGGGCCGCCAGGGCGGGCAGGTCGAGGTCCTCGCGGGGCGGGCGCACCCAGCCGCCGTCCAGCCACAGCACGTCGATCGGACCATAGCCGGTGAGCAGCTCCTCGATCTGCCCGTGGGTGAACTGCTTGAACCGCTCCCAGCGCACCGGGTCGGCGTGGTTGGCGTACCTGTCCGGCGTCGGCAGGCCGGGCGCCCAGTAGTCGGGGTGGTGCCAGTCCGGTTTGGAGAAGTACGCCCCCGCGCTGAGCCCCTCGGCGCGGAACGCGTCGAACACCTCGCGGGCGACGTCCCGCCCGAGCGGCGTCTCCGTCACCTTGTAGGACGACAGCCCGGTGTCGTACATGGCGAAACCGTCGTGGTGCTTCGTCGTGAAGATCACGTACCGCATGCCCGCGCCGGCGCAGGCGGCCGCCCAGACCTTCGGGTCGAAGCTCTCCGCGGTGAAGCCGCTCGGCAGATCCTCATAGAAGGCGCGATATCCGGCGGGGTCGTCGCGCCACTCCTCCGGGGCCGCGCACCAGGGCTCGTCCTCCTGGCACAACGTCCAGCTCTCGAAGACGCCGAGGCGGCTGTAGGCGCCCCAGTGGATGATCACGCCGAACTTCCGGTCCTGCCACCGCTCCAGCGACGTCATGCCACCCACCACTCGCAGTCGAGGCCCTCGGGGCCGCGCAGATACCGATATGTCCCCTCGTTGGCCACCCGCAGGACGTTCCACGTCGGGACCGGCAGCCAGTCCACCGTCGCCAGGTCGGTCCACGGGCCGTCGGGGCCCGGCGCGCCCTGGAAGGCGGTGGTCCGTACGGACTCCAGCTTCTGCCACGTGGCGTCCGGCCACTTGCCGCCCACGGCGTAGTCGTCGGCGGGCACGCGGAACCGTACGGCCAGCACCCGAGCGGCCTCGCCCGGCACGTGCGGACGCCCGCGCACGCCCAGGTACGGCGTGCGGTCGAGCACGTCGAGGTAAGCGTCCACGTCGGCCAGGCGCGGCCCGCCCCACATGCGGTCGGCGGCGGTCTCCAGGGCTCGGGAGGCGTACCAGTCGAAGTAGGCGTCGTCCTGGTCCTCGGCCCAGTCGGCCCAGACGCACAGCTGGTAGGCGTCGGCGGTGGGGTTCCACTCCTGGTAGAGCCAGCGCGGGTCGGCCGTCACGTAGTTGACGCCCTGGCGGTTGCCCGGGGCGGTGCGCGGGGTGACGTAGTGGGTGTCGCCGGGACTGTGGATCACGTCGTAGCCGTCGAAGTCCTCTTCTGTGGCGTACCAGACGGTGATCCTGCTCCGCTGATCCGGATTTTTCGTGCGATCGGGGTACTGTTCCCACCAGTTCCACAGCTCGGGTTGTTTGCCGCGCTTCCTGACCACCTCGGCGAGCTCGTCCAGGAAACCGATCATCACGTCCGCGTAGCCGGGCTTGGTCGGCCACTCGTCGCCCCCGATGTGGACGGCGTCGGTGTCGAAGGCGTCGCAGAACGCCCCCAGCAGGTCCTTGATCCACTGCCGGTTGGACGGCGAGGTGATGTCCATCGTCCACGAAGGGGTCGGGAAGCCCGTCCAGTGCGACCCGTCGTTCAGGACCTCGTCGTCGGGGCGCAGGAACGGGCGCTTCTCGATCAGCGTGGTGGTGTGCGCGGGGAGGTCGATCTCGGGGACCACGTCGATGTGCAGCGAGCGGGCGTAGGCGATCAGCTCGCCCAGTTCCTCGGGCGCGTAGGCGGGCTCGGTGGCGAGGTCCTCGTAGCCGGGCAGGCGGACGCGGAAGCCGTTCCACTCGGTCAGGTGCAGTTGGAGGCGGTTGTAGCCGAGCCAGGCGAGCCGCCTGACGAGCTTGCGCAGGTACGGCGGGGCCCAGTAGCGCCGTCCCAGGTCGAGCATGACTCCGCGGGTCGCCACCCGGGGCCCGTCCTCGACGGTGACCCTGGGCAGGTCGGGGCCGTCGGCGAGCTTCACGAGCGTCTGCAGCCCGTAGAACAGCCCGGCCTCGTCCCCACCGGTCACCGTCACATGATCGTCGACGACCAGCACGTAGCTCTGCGGAGGCAGATCACCCAGGACGAACCGAATGTGCGGCTCAGCCACCCCGGTCACCTGACGCAGCTCCTCCAGAAGCACCTCCGAGCCTGGGCCGACCGTGGAACCGGAGCCCAGCCGGAGAGTGCCTTCAGCCCGCCGTAACGCGTGAGGGAGGGGAACCGTGCGCATAGATCGCTACCTTAGGCCCCGTCAGAAAGGCTCTTCGACGCGGTAGACGCGGCCGGTTTGGGCGCCCTCGATCGACTTGACGTAGGCGCGGGCCACGTCCGCCGGAGCGACGCCCCGCGCCCCGGGGAAGCGGTCGGTGCCGCCGGCGAGCGTGGTGGTGAAGACCGACGGGCTGACCGCGTTGATGCGCTGCCGCAGCTCGATCGCCGCCGCCACCACGAACGCCTTCAACGCCCCGCTCACCAGCGCGGCCGCCGTGCTGCCCGGGATCGGGTCGTGCGAGAGCACGCTGGTGATCAGGGTGAACGACCCGCCGGGCGCCACGTGCGCGGCGCCCTGGCGGACCAGCTCCACCTGGCCCAGCAGCTTGTGCCCGATCCCCGCCTCCAGGTCGGCCCGCGACATCTCGGCGAGCGGCCTGAGCGGCACGGCGCCGGCCGTACAGGCGACGGCGTCGACCGGCCCGAGCCGGGCGTACATCGCGGCGACGGAGTCGGGATCGGTCATGTCGAGCGGCAGGTCGGCGCCCTGGCGCGAGGCCGTCACCACCTCGTGCCGGTCGGCGAGCGCCGCGCGCACCGCCGTACCCAACGTGCCCGAAGCGCCCACCAGAAGGATCTTCACGGCGCAGAGCCTAGCTACAGCAGCGACGCGCACACCACCGGCAGATCCTCCCCCTGGCGGCTGACGCAGGCCACGGTCGCCCCCTCCAGCGGCTCCTCCTCAGCCCCCGTGAACGCCACCTTCAGCGTGCCGTTGGCGGGCAGCGTGCCGTTCCACAGGAAGGTCGAACCCGCCACGAGCGCCTGCGGCTTGCCCGTCACGTATTTCAACCCTCCCGGCGCCGTCAGCGTGATGGTGACGGGCAGCTTCTGCCTCTCCCCGCTGGTCACCGCGATGGAGTAGTCCAGCCCCGTACGGCTGAGCGTGATCATCATGTTCGGCGGCGCGGGCGCCGTCCCCGCGATCGCGAGCGCGACCAGCAACGTGTTCAGCATGCTTTCCCCCTATCTGGGCCGCAGCGGCGGCTTCTCGTGCGGGTGTCCCCTGTGGTGGTGCCTGTGCCGCCGCCTGGGTGGCTCGTCCTCGATGACGACCTTCGTCGTGCAGGCGGAGTCGCAGGCGTAGAAGTTGTCGCTGGCCTTGGTGGTCAGGACGTCGTTGCCGCTCTTGGCCTTGGTCACGGCGACGTCGAAGGTGACGGTGGCCGTCGCCCCCGCGGGCAGGTCGTCCGACCAGATCAGCTCGTGCCCCTGCACCTTGGCCGCGCCGCGGGTGGCCTTGACCGCGTACAACCTGGCCTGGTCGTCCTGGACGTCGGTGAGGTCGATCTTCACCTCGACGTCGTCGGCGGGCAGCCCCCTGCCCGACGACACCGACAGCTTGTAGTGCGCGACCCCACCGCGCTCGATCCTGGCCGGTGTGGCCGTGTGCCGGACGTCGATCGACTGCACCAGCGCGGTGTCCGTCCCGGAGTCAGGCGGCGGATCCCCCTGGTCATCGGCCTGTACGGCAGGCGTGACCAGCAGCAGAGCCGCCCCCACCCCGGCCGCGAGCGTCAGTCGTCCTCGCATGATTCTCCCCCTCTAACCGATCTGGACTTTCGCGCCGTAGTTGGAGACGAGCACGTTCCTGACCCGGCCGTCGCCCTTGCGCGGGACGTCGGTGACCGAGTACGTGATCTTGATCGTCTTCTTCGCCGGGACGTCGCCCTTCCAGGTGAGCACCGGCGACTTGAAGGAGAACTTCCCGCCGCCCGACGACTTGGCGTCCTTGTTGTAGGTGCCGTCGTCGAGCGCGCCCTTGAGGTCGTCGGTGAGCGTGAGGCCCTTGTACGCGGCGCCGCTGTTGTTGGTGACGGTGACCGTCCAGGTGATCTTGGATCCAGGACGGACCACCTTGGGCGCGACTACCTTGTTGATCGTCAGGCGCATCCTGGAGGCGGTCGCGCAGACCGGGTCCTTGGAACCGGCCACGCAGTTGCCCTCGTTGGTGGTGACGACGTTCGACAGGTGCTGGTCGCCGATGTTCGGCTTGTTGACCTTCACCGGGTACTTGATCGTCACCGTGGTGTACGGCGGCAGGTCGCCCGACCAGGTGAGCTTCTTCCCCTTGGCGTCGAAGACCGGGCGTACGGCGCTGCCGTTCACCTGGATCTTGGCCGGGTCGAGCGTGGCGTCGTCGAGCACCTTGCTCAGGTCGTCCACCGCCTGGAATCCGGCGACCGGGCCACCGCCGCTGTTGGTCAGCTGCAGCGTGTACGTGACGGTCTGCCCCGGGTCGGGGAAGGTGGTGTCGACGTCCTTCTTGATCGTCGGGTTCGGGATGCCGACCTCGGCGGTGCCGGTCAGGATCTTCACCCCCGCGCCGGCCGAGGTGACGGTGTTGACCAGCTTCAGGTCGCCGGAGCCGCCCGGCCTGGTGGGCACGCGGACCGTGTAGGTGATCGTTTCCGTCCTGCCGACCTTGACGTCGCCCGTCCAGGTCAGCTTGGGCTCGGTGTAGTCGAACACGCCGCCAGCCGTCGCCTTGTGGTCGCGCAGGAAGTCACCGTCGTCGATCACCCCGCTCAGGTCGTCGACGACCTTCGCGCCCGTGTAGTCGGCGGTGCCGTCGTTGACGATCGTGATGGTGAAGACCACGTGGTTGCCCGGCCTGGCCGTCGCGACCGAGGCCTTCTTGATGATCGACAGGCTCCTGACCTTGATCGCGGCCTTGGCGACGTTGTTCGCCGGCTTCTGGTCCGGCGTGTCGCTCTTCACCTCCGCCCTGAGCTGGAGGTCGGGAGCCTTGGTCGCGGCCTTCGGCGTGAGGCTGAGGACGATCTCCTTCGTCGCTCCCCCGGCCAGCGTCCCTGCCGAGCAAGTGAGCGTACGGCCGGCAAGCGTGCACTCGGCGGGAAGCGCGGTCGGCGCCTCGAAGCGCTCGTCCAGCTCCACGGTGGTGACCACGTTGGCCGCGTCGGACGGGCCGAGGTTGGTGACGGCCAGCTTGACCTGCCCCGCCGTACCACCGGCCAGGGCGGCGGGCACCTCGGTGAAGGCGACCTTCACGTCGGCCACCGTCTCGACCCGGGTGACCACCCGGCGGCCGACCTCGTTGTTGCCGGGCACGGGGTCGTCGGTGGAGCTGTCGACCCGCGCCTGCTGGTTGATGGTGGTGCCGGGCGCGGTTTCCGGCTTCACCCTGACGATGATCTTCAGCGGGGTCCGCTGGCCTCGCTCCATCTGGCCGAGGTCGCACTCCACCTTGTCGCCCACCTGGGTGCAGCCGTCGCCGGAGACGAACTCGGTGTTCGGGTCGAGCGGGAAGGTGACCTTGGTGTCGTCGGCCTTGGACGGGCCGTCGTTGGTGACCATCAGCTCGTAGGTGACCTTCTCCCCCGCTGTGACGGTCTGCGGGCCGGTCATGTCGACCCGCACGTCGGCCTTGGGCGTGCCCGGCTTGATCTCCGGGTCCTTGCCCGTGGCGCAGTTCGGGTTGGTGGAGTTGGGCGGGCAGTTGGAGTCCTTGCCGCCGATCAGGTTGACCAGCTCGCCGTCGCCTTGGACCGGGTCCTTCAGCCTGACCTGGTACTTCACCTCCACGGTCGCGCCCGCCTTGACGTCGCCGACCCAGGTGAGCTTGGTGCCGCTCCTGGTGAGGCCGCTGGTGAGGGCCTTCTCGAAGTCGGCGTCGTCGAGGATCTTGGACAGGTCGTCGGTGAAGGTGTAGGCGGTTCTGTCCGCCGTACCCTCGTTCTTGACCTTGACGGTGTAGGTGATGAGGCCGCCCGGCGGCACCTCACCGGCTGCGGGGTCTGAGGCCTTCTTGAGCGTGATCTTCGGTTTGCCCGTCGTGGTCTCCGGGTCCTTGCCGGTGATGCAGTTCGGGTTGGTCGTGCCCGGCGGGCAGTTGGAGTCCGGGGCGGTGATGAGGTTGACGAGCTTGCCGTTGCCGCCTGCTGCGGGGTCCTTCAGGCGGACCTGGTACCTGACCGTGTGGGACGCGCCCTTGGCCAGCGGGCCTGTCCAGGACAGGGTGGTCGCCTGGAGGGTGGCGTCGCCTTCGATGACCTTCACGAAGTCGGCGTCGTCGAGGACGTCGGCAAGGTCGTCGGAGAAGGTGGCCGCGGCTGCGGCTGCCTCACCACTGTTGGTGATCTTCACGGTGTAGGTGATCGGGTTGCCCGGCAGCACCTCGCCGGAGGCTGGGACCGAGGTCTTCTTGATCTCGATCTTCGGCTTGCCGACCGTCGTCTCCGGGTCCTTGCCGGTGATGCAGTTCGGGTTGGTGGTCCCCGGTGGGCAGTTGGAGTCGGGTGCGGCGATGACGTTGACGAGCTTGCCGTTGCCGCCGCTGGTCGGGTCCTTGAGGCGGATGCGGTATTTCACGGTGTGGGTGGCGCCCTTGGCGAGCGGGCCGGTCCAGGTCAGCTTGCCTGCGGCGAAGGTCGCGCCGCCCTCCAGGACACCGTCGAACACGGCGTCGTCCAGGACGTCGGACAGATCGTCGCTGAATCTGGCGGCCGGATCGTCAGCGGTCCCCGAGTTCTTGATCACGACCGTGTAGGTGACCGGGTTGCCCGGGAGCACCTCACCGGAGGCCGGGATCGAGGTCTTCTTGATCTCGATCTTCGGCTTACCGACCGTCGTCTCGGGGTCCTTGCCCGTGATGCAGTTCGGGTTCGTCGTCCCAGGCGGGCAGTTCGAGTCCGGCGCAGTGATGACGTTGACGAGCTTGCCGTCGCCGCCGCTGGTCGGGTCCTTGAGACGGATGCGATATTTCACGGTGTGGGAGGCGCCCTTGGCCAGGGGGCCCGTCCAGGTCAGCTTGCCTGCGGCGAAGGTCGCGCCGCCCTCCAGGACACCGTCGAAGACCGCGTCGTCCAGGACACCCGACAGGTCGTCGGAGAACGTCGCGGACGGGTCGTTGGCCGTGCCGGAGTTCTTGATCACGACCGTGTAGGTGACCGGGTTGCCCGGCAGCACCTCACCCGAGACTGGGACCGAGGTCTTCTTGATCTCGATCTTCGGCTTCCCGACCGTGGTCTCCGGGTCCTTGCCCGTGATGCAGTTCGGGTTCGTCGTGCCCGGCGGGCAGTTCGAGTCCGGAGCGGCGATGACGTTGACGAGCTTGCCGTTGCCGCCGGTGGCCGGGTCCTTGAGACGGATGCGATATTTCACCGTATGGGTGGCGCCCTTGGCCAGGGGGCCCGTCCAGGTCAGCTTGCCAGCGGCGAAGGTCGCGCCGCCTTCGAGGACGCCGTCGAACACGGCGTCGTCGAGGACATCGCTGAGGTCGTCGGAGAACGTCGCCGCCGAGGCGTCGGCGTCGCCCGAGTTCTTGATCACCACGGTGTAGGTGACCGGGTTGCCCGGCAGCACCTCACCCGAGGCAGGCACTGACGTCTTCTTGATCTCGATCTTCGGCTTGCCGACCGTGGTTTCCGGGTCCTTGCCGGTGATGCAGTTGGGGTTCGTCGTCCCCGGTGGGCAGTTGGAGTCGGGAGCGGCGACCACGTTGACGAGCTTGCCGTCGCCGCTACCGGTCGGGTCCATCAGACGGATGCGGTATTTCACGGTATGAGTGGCACCCTTGGCCAGCGGGCCTGCCCAGGTCAGCTTGCCTGCCGCGAAGGTCGCACCGCCCTCCAGGACGCCGTCGAACACCGCGTCATCCAGTGCCTCCGACAGGTCATCGGAGAAGGTCACGCGTGGGTTGTCTGCCGTGCCGGAGTTCTTGATCACCACGGTGTAGGTCACCGGGTTACCCGGCAACACCTCACCCGAGGCAGGCACCGACGTCTTCTTGACCTCGATCTTCGGCTTGCCGACCGTCGTCTCGGGGTCCTTGCCCGTGATGCAGTTCGGGTTGGTGGTTCCCGGTGGGCAGTTGGAGTCGGGAGCGGTGATGACGTTGACCAGCTTCCCGTCGCCTCCACCGGTCGGGTCCATCAGACGAACCCGGTATTTCACGGTGTGAGCAGCGCCCTTGGCCAGCGGGCCGGTCCAGGTCAGCTTGCCTGCGGCGAAGGTCGCGCCGCCCTCCAGGACGCCGTCGAAGACCGCGTCGTCCAGGACACCTGACAGGTCGTCGGAGAACGTCGCCGCAGGCTCGTCGGCGGTGCCGGAGTTCTTGATCACCACGGTGTAGACCACCGGGTTGCCCAGCAGCACCTCACCCGAGGCCGGGACCGAAGATTTCTTGATCTCGATCTTCGGCTTGCCGACCGTCGTCTCCGGGTCCTTG
This sequence comes from Nonomuraea sp. NPDC050556, assembly GCF_044457355.1. NCBI lineage: Bacteria > Bacillati > Actinomycetota > Actinomycetes > Streptosporangiales > Streptosporangiaceae > Nonomuraea > Nonomuraea sp. NPDC050556. The sequence continues at coordinate 563,988 of NZ_JBITGU010000005.1, forward strand.
CCGGTGATGCACTGAGGGTTCGTCGTCCCCGGCGGACAGTTCGAGTCCGGCGCGGTGATGACGTTGACCAGCTTGCCATTGCCGCCACCGGCCGGATCCTTCAGGCGGATCCGATATTTCACGGTATGGGTCGCGCCCTTGGCCAGCGCGCCGGTCCAGGTCAGCTTGCCTGCCGCGAAGGTCGCCCCACCCTCCAGGACACCGTCGAACACGGCGTCGTCGAGCACATCGGCGAGGTCGTCGGAGAACGTCGCGGACGGGGCGTCGGCGGTCCCCGAGTTCTTGATCACCACGGTGTAGACCACCGGGTTGCCCGGCAACACCTCACCCGACGCAGGCACCGACGTCTTCTTGATCTCGATCTTCGGCTTCCCGACTGTCGTCTCGGGGTCCTTGCCGGTGATGCAGTTGGGGTTTGTCGTGCCCGGCGGGCAGTTGGAGTCGGGAGCGGTGATGACGTTGACCAGCTTGCCATCGCCTCCACCGGCCGGGTCCATCAGACGGATCCGATATTTCACGGTATGAGTGGCACCCTTGGCCAGCGGGCCGGTCCAGGTCAGCTTCCCGGCACCGAAGGTGGCACCGCCCTCCAACACCCCGTCGAAGACCGCGTCGTCGAGCACACCTGACAAATCATCGGAGAACGTCGCGGACGGGTCGTTGGCAGTCCCCGAGTTCTTGATCACAACGGTGTAGGTCACCGGGTTGCCCGGCAGCACCTCACCGGAGGCCGGGTCCGACGTCTTCTTGACCTCGATCTTCGGCTTACCGACCGTCGTCTCGGGATCCTTGCCCGTGATGCAGTTGGGGTTCGTCGTCCCCGGCGGGCAGTTCGAGTCCGGCGCAGTGATGACGTTGACCAGCTTGCCGTTCCCGCCACCGGCCGGATCCTTCAGGCGAATGCGATATTTCACGGTATGGGTGGCACCCTTGGCCAGGGCGCCGGTCCAGGACAGCTTGCCTGCAGCGAACGTCGCTCCACCCTCAAGGACGCCGTCGAACACCGCGTCATCCAGCACGTCGGCCAGGTCGTCGGTGAACTCGGCAGCCGGGTCGTCGGCATCTCCGGAGTTCTTGATCACGACGGTGTAGGTCACCGGGTTGCCCGGCAACACCTCACCCGAGGCAGGGACCGACGTCTTCTTGACCTCGATCTTCGGCTTGCCGACCGTCGTCTCCGGGTCCTTGCCGGTGATGCACTGAGGGTTCGTCGTCCCCGGCGGACAGTTGGAGTCCGGCGCAGTGATGACGTTGACCAGCTTCCCGTCGCCTCCACCAGTCGGGTCCATCAGACGAACCCGATATTTCACGGTGTGAGCAGCCCCCTTGGCCAGCGGGCCAGTCCACGTCAGCTTGCCTGCGGCAAAAGTCGCGCCACCCTCCAACACCCCGTCGAAGACCGCGTCGTCGAGCACACCTGACAGATCGTCGGAGAACGTCGCCGACGGATCGTCAGCGGTCCCCGAGTTCTTGATCACGACCGTGTAGGTCACCGGGTTGCCCGGCAACACCTCACCCGACGCAGGCACCGACGTCTTCTTGACCTCGATCTTCGGCTTACCGACCGTCGTCTCCGGGTCCTTGCCGGTGATGCACTGAGGGTTCGTCGTCCCCGGCGGACAGTTCGAGTCCGGCGCCGTGATGACGTTGACCAGCTTGCCGTTCCCACCACCAGCCGGATCCTTGAGACGAACCCGATATTTCACGGTGTGGCTGGCGCCCTTGGCCAGCGGCCCGGTCCAGGACAGCTTGCCTGCCGCGAAGGTCGCGCCACCCTCCAGAACACCATCGAACACCGCGTCGTCGAGCACATCGCTGAGGTCGTCGGAGAACGTCGCCGCAGGGTCGTCAGCGGTCCCCGAGTTCTTGATCACCACGGTGTAGGTCACCGGGTTACCCGGCAGCACCTCACCCGACGCAGGCACCGACGTCTTCTTGACCTCGATCTTCGGGTCGCCGACCGTGGTCCCGCCCGCCACACAGTTGGCGTTCCCCGACCCAGGAAGGCAGTTGGAGTCAGGCCCGGACACCAGGTTGACCAGCTTGCCGTCCCCGCCACCCGCAGGATCCTTCAGCCGCACCCGATAGGTGACCGTCGAGGTCTCCCCCGCCGGAATGTCCCCCGTCCACCGAAGCGTCGGCGACGTCCACGTCACCCCGGCGGGCAGCGGCGTCGTGTCGAAGACGGCGTCGTCCACCACCCCGGACAGGTCGTCGGTGAGCACGTAGCCGGTAACAGGAGCCGGGCCGTTGTTCCTGACCGTCACCGTGTAGGTCACGAAGCCACCGGGCAGGACCGCACCCGAAGCGGGCGCGGACTTCTTGGTGATCTCCATCGCAGGCCTGGCCAGCTTGATCGTGACCGGCTTGGTGTTGTTCGCGTCCACGTCGTCCTCGGCGTTGGCCACCGCGGCCTCGCCACCGGACAGCGTCCCCACGGCGGTCCCGGCGATCCGCACCGGGATCGCGTACTCCCGCTTGGTCCCGTTCGCGAACCCGGCCGCGATCGTGCACGTGACGACGCCCGAGGACAACGCGCACCCGGCGGGCAGCGCCCCCTCGACCGTCGCCCCGGCGGGCATCGTGATCGTCACGGTGGAGGCCGAGGTGGTGTCCGACGGCCCCTTGTTGGTGACGACCACCTTGACCTTGCCCCGGTCACCGGCGAACAGGCCGACCGGCGGCTCGACCACGAGGTCGTTGTCGGACACGGCCTTGTCCTGGGTGGCCATCGGGATCGCCGCGGTGTTGTTGGCCGCGTACCCGTCCTTGCCGTGCGCCACGGTCGCCGAGCCCGGCGTAAGCGTCGTGTCCAGCGGCGCCCTGGTCGACACGGTGACCGGGATCTTCAGCTCCACGCGCGCCCCGGCGGCGAGGTCGTCGGTGAGCGTGCACGTCAGCGCCGTCCCGTCGGCGTCAGCCGTACACCCGGCCACAGGACCCGAGACGGTGGTGTGCTCGGGCAGCCGGACGGTCACCGTCGTCGGCTGGGCCGCCGCGACCACGCCCGCGTTGGTGACGGTGACGCGCACCTCGTTGGCCCCGCCCGGCGGCACCTTGGCCTTGTCGACCTGTACGGCTACCGCCAGATCGAACACCTTCGAGGTGACCGAGCACGCGACAGAGGCGCAGTTGCTGCCGACCGCGGTCACCGCGTTGGAAAGGATCTGGTCGCCGCGACCGGCGGTCTTCACCTTCACCTTGTAGGTGAACGACGTGGTGTCGCCCGCAGCGACGTCGCCCGTCCAGGTGAGCTTGCCGGCCACCTCGTTCGCCCCGCCGGTCGCCGACACGAACGTGGCGTCGTCGGCCACCCCGGCCAGGTCGTCGACCACCTTCGCGCCGGGGAAGGCGGCCGCCGTCGGGTTCTTCACGGTGACCAGGTAGGTGACCTCGGCGTCCGGCGCGATCTTCTGGCCGGCGTCCTGCAGCTCCTTCGTGACCGTGAGCCTCGGCAGCGGGTTCGTGACCGTGCAGCCGGGCTCCGTGCCGGTGACGCAGTTGGCGCCCACGGTGGTCGAGGTGACCTTGTTGACCAGCTTCCCGTCGCCGAACTGCGCCGGGTCGCCCTTGACCGTCACCTGGTAGGTGACGGTGTGCTTGTCACCCGGGTCCAGGTCGCCGGTCCAGGTGCTCGTCCCACTGGCGACCGCGTCGTCGGTCACCCCGGACAGGTCGTCGGCGAACGTCGCGCCGGTCAGCTTGGTGGCGCCGGTGTTGGTGAGGACGACCGTGTAGGTCACCGTCCCGCCTGGCACGAAGTCGCCCGCCGCGCTCTTGGCGATGGTCAGCGCCGGGTCCGACACCGTGATCGACAGGTCCGCGCTGTTGTTGGCCGCGTCGGGGTCCTCTGCGTTGGCGACCTTCGCGCCGTCCGCCCGCTCCAGGTTCTCGCCGCTCGCGGCGCTGGGGTCGATCCTGACCGGGATCCGGTACGGCTTGGCCGCCCCGGCGCCGAGCCCCGCCGGGATCACGCAGGTCACGGTGTTGCCCGCGCCTGCCGTACATCCCGTGCCCGTCAGGTCGCCGGGAGAGGTCCTGGCGGGCAGGGTGAGCGTCACCGTGGAGTCCGAGGTGGTGGTGGACGGGCCGTCGTTGGTCACCGTGACCAGCAGCTCGGCCGTCGCGCCCCGGTGCGCGGTCGCGGGCGGGGTCACCGCGATCCTCAGGTCGTTCTCCGCGGTGTCCTTGGTGTTCACCTCGACGGTGTCGCTGTTGTTGGCCGTGTCGGTGTCGTCGGCGTTGGCCACCTCACCGGCCACCTCGTAGGCGTGGCTGGTGTCCGCGTCGGGGGCGAGCTTGACCGGAAAGGCGAACTCCTTCTTCGCGCCGTCGGCGATCACGTCGGACGTGGTGCAGGTGACCGTGGCCCCGGAGGCCGTGCAGCCGGTGCCGGTCAGGTCGCCCGCGCTGACCTTGGCGGGCAGCGTGATCGTGACCGTGGTCGCGGCGGCCGTATCGGACGGGCCGTTGTTGGTGACGGTGGCCTTCAGCGTGGTCGTCTCGCCGGGGGCGAACGGGCCCGCCGGGTTCACGTCCAGCTTCAGGTCGACGTCCGCCTGGGTGCCGCCGACGGTGAGCGGCACGGGTGCGGTGTCGTTCGCCGGTTCAGGATCGCCGTCGATCTTCACCTTGGCCTGGGCGGTCAGCGGCGCTGATGGCGCGACGTTGGCGGCCACCTTGACCGGCAGCTTGATCTCCTTGCTCGAAGCGACCGCGATGCCGGGCGCGAGCGTGCACGTGACGGTCTGGCCGGTGGCGGTGCAGCCCGCGGGCAGCGTGCCCGCCGAGACCCCGGTGGGCAGCGTGAGGGTGACCGTGGCCGCGGTGGCGGTGTCGGAGACGCCGTTGTTCTTCACGCTCAGCGTGACGTCGCCGGTGCCGCCGGGCGGCAGCGCGGCGGGCGGCGTCGCGGTGATCGACAGGTCGGAGATGGCGGCGTCGGCGATCTCCACGTCGAACGTCCTGCTGTTGTTGGCGTCGTTGCCGTCGGCCGGGTTGGCGACCTCGACCTTGCCGCCGGTCGCCTTGGCGCCCAGCGGCGCGTTCGGGTCGGGCACGACGGGGATCTCCAGCTCGACCGAGGTCAGCGGAGCCGCCACGGTGCAGGTCACCGTCCTGCGGTCGGCGTCAGCCGTACAGCCGGGAGGCAGCGGGCCACCGGCGGTCGAGCGCGCGGGCATGGTGAAGGTGACGGTCGAGGGCTCGACGGTCGGCGCTGGGCCCTTGTTGGTGATCGTCGCCTTGACCGTCCCCGCCTGACCTGGCGCGAGCTTGGCGGCCGGCGGGGTCACCGTGGTGACCTCGAGGTCGGCGTTGCGGACGTCGACCGGGTAGTCCTCGACCTCGCCGCCCACCCCGGCGGCGCCCGCGGGGGCCGGATCGGTGACAGCACCTTCGTAGAGGCGAACCCGCAGGTAGGCGCCCTTCTTCGCCCGCGGCAGGCGCGACCAGGCCAGCGTCCCCGAGGTCGCCCCAGCGGCCACCGGCCGTACGGCGGAGCGTTCGTTCGCCTCGAACGTGCCGTTGCCGTCGCTGTCCAGCCAGCCGACCAGCGTGCCCTCGCCGACGGCCGTCAGCGCGACGTTCATGGACGCCGACGTCTGCCCCACCGTCAGCGGCACGACGGTCACGCCGTCGTCGAAGGTGTCCGTGGCCCGCGCGTCGGCCTCGACGCTGATGCCGGGGCCGAGCAGGAAGTCGTTGCCGCGCAGGTGCGTCGGCCCGCCCTTGGCCTTGGTGGTCAGGTAGGTGTCCGGCGCGTCGCCGTAGTCGACCACGTCGGGTCCACCGACGACGGTGAGCTCGCGGTCGGCTGTGTCGTTGTCCGGAACCGTGTCCTCGGGGTTGCCGGAGAGCTTGGCCGTGACGTTCGCCTTCACGCCGATGGCGACGGAGTCGGAGACGAGCACCTTGATCGGCAGCTCGGTCTCCTGGCCCGGGGCGATCCCGGCGCGCAGGGTGCAGGTGACGCTCTTCTTGTCGGCGCTGATCACGCAGCCCGGCGCGTCCGTCGCAGTGAGCCCGGCGGGCAGGGTGATCGTCAGCGTCGTCGCCTTGGTGCTGGTCGACGGCCCGTTGTTGGTGGCCTTCGGCTTGAGCGTGAGCGTCGCGCCCGGCTCGACCGCCTCGGCGGGAGCGGGCAGCTCCACCTTGAAGTCGCTCTTCGCCGTGTCGGTGACCCGGATGACGAACTGCTGCTCGTTGTTCTTCTCGTACGGATCACCGTCCAGCGCGACGTTCGCCGTCCCGGTCTCGAGCACCTGCCCGGCGGTCGCACCCGCGTCCACCTTGGCCTGCACCTCGAAGCCCCGCTCGGCGCCGACCGCGAGCCCGGCGGGCACCGCGCACTCGAACGCGCCCGCGTTGATCGCACAGCCCGTCCCGACGGGCGTCGCGCGCGGCGGCAGCGTGATGAGCAGCGTCGCCGCCTTGCCGGTGGCCGAGGGCCCGTAGTTGGTGACGGTCGCCTTGATCGTGGCGACGCCGCCGGGCGGCGCGGGGTCGGCCTGGTTCACCACGACCCTGGGCCCCTTGGCCCTGGTGACGCGGACGGAGACGCGGGCCTCGTTGTCGCCCAGGTCGGGATCGTCGGCCAGGTCGAGCTTGGCCGACCCGTCGTTGAGCAGCGCGCCCGGGGTGGCACCGGCGTCGACCACGAAGTCGAAGGGGATGTCGGCGTTGTCCGGCATGCCGGATCCGAACGAGCTGATGTCGCAGACGTAGGCGTCTCGGCCCGTGCCCGCAGTGCAGCTTCCCCAGACCGGGTCGCGCTTGTCGACGGTGAGCGGCGGGCGGCTGGTCCCCGTCGGCAGTTTGATCGTCAGCTTGCCCGGACCGGGCGGCGCCCACTGCCCGGCGAGGTTGACGGTGAAGCTGCCCTTCTCGCCCGGGGCGTACGGCTTGTCGGGCCCGATCACGCTGACGGCGTAGACCGTGCGGGGATCGGGCGCGGCCGCTGCCCTGCCGCAGCCGGTCCTGGCGTACCCGGTGGTCAGCCTGCCGTCCCCGGCGCCGCTGACCTTGACCCGGTAGGAGACGACGACGCTCTCGCCCGCCGGGACGTCGCCCCGCCAGCTGGCCGAGCCGTCCACGTAGGAGGCGTCGTCCAGCACCTCGCGCAGGTCCGTGGCGAAGAAGGCGCCCTCGGCCGGGCGCTCCCCCGCGTTGGCCACCTCGACGGAGTACGTGACGACGTCCCCCGGCGCGGGACGGGCGGGCTTCGACGTGGTGGTGAACGTCAGCGAGCCGCCACCGTCGCACGGCGCGCTTGCCACCAGCCGCGCCTGCGCGGGCCGCGCCACGGCGGCCACCGGCGCGGCCATCATCGCAGCCGCCGTGGTCACCGCGGCGACCGTCATCAAACGAGCACGCACGTGCCTCGTCCCCTCGTCCTGCCGCCCGGGTCGGGCGGCTGTCGTCACTCCAGATCGGGGGGATCGGGGTTAATGCGGTCTCAGCCCCAGCGCAGGAAGCCCCTGCCTACGGGCGTCCAGGGCAGATGGAGGCGCGGCGCGTACGGCGTGCCGTCCACGAGCACGCCGAGGTCGGACACGGCGGCGCCGGTCCCGATCTCGAAGGTCACGCTGTCGTTGCCGGGCACCGGGTCGCCGGTCAGCGAGACCTTGCCCTCGCCGCCGGTCAGGGTCTGGTCGGCCGCGGTGTCCTGCGCGGTCCGCACCGGGATGCGGAAGGAGCTCCTGATCCCGGCGGCGAGGCCGGCGGTCACCGTACATGTGACCTTCTGACCGCTCGCCGTGCAGGCAGCGGGCAGCGCGCCGGAGACCGACACCCCGGCGGGCAGCGTCACGGTCGCGGTCGCCGCCGCACGGGTGTCGGACGGGCCGAGGTTGCTCACCCTGGCGGTCAGCGTGGACTCGCTGCCCGGAGGCAGCGCGGCGGGCGCCGTCACGTCGATCGCCAGGTCGGACACGGCGTTGCCGGTGGTCTTCATCGCGATGGCCGCCGAGCTGTCCGTCGGGTCCTCCGCGTTGGAGACGGTCACCTGGCCGCCGGTCAACTCGGTGGCGAGCGGCGCGTTCGACGCGATCTTCACCGGCAGGTCGATCTTCTTCGTCGTCCCCGCGCCGAAGCCCGCGGGGATCGTGCAGGTCACCTTGGTGGCGGCGAGCACGCAACCGGCGGGCAGCGGCGCGGCGGCCGTGACGTTCGACGGCAGGGTGAAGGTCACCATGGTGGCCGACACGGAGTCGGACGGCCCCGCGTTGGAGATCGTCACCGGCACCGTCGCGTTCGCGCCGGGCGGCGCGTCGGGGATCGCCGCCACGGTGACGCCCATCCCGGTCACCGCGGGACCGACCGCGAGCTGGTACGGCTTGGCGTTGTTGGTGCCGTCGCGGTCGTCGGCGTTGGCCAGCTTCGCCTGCCCGCCGGTCAGCGGCGTGCCTGCCACCGCGTTGGCGGCGATCTTCACCGGCAGGTCGAACGTCTTGTCCGTCGCCACCGCGTGCCCGGCGGGGATCGTGCAGGTCACCGTCTGGCCCGCGGCCACGCACGGCGCTCCGGTCTGGAGCGTCACCGAGTCCGGCAGCGTGACCGTGACCGTGGTGGCGGCGACGGTGTCCGACGGGCCGCGGTTGGCGACCTTGACGGTGAGCGTCCCGGTGCCGCCGGGCGGCAGCGCCGCGGGCGGGACGACGTCGATCGCCAGGTCGAGGTTGGCCGCGTCGGTGGTCCTGATGGTGAACGGCGCCGTGTCGTTGCCCGGCACGACGTCCTGGGTGCCGCTGACCTTCGCCGACCCCGTCAGATCCGTGGCGAGCGGAGCGCTCGAAACAACCTTCACCGCAAAGGTGAACACCGCGCTCCCCTTGGCGGCCAGCGGGTTGGGCAGGGCGCACGTCGCCTTCTGGCCGACGGCCGTGCATCCGGCGGGCAGCGGGTCGCTCAGCCGCATGGAGGACGGCAGGGTGATCACGACGTTGGCCGCCGCGCTGCTGTCCGACGGTCCCTCGTTGGTCACGGTGACCTTCACCGTGGTGGTCGCGCCGGGGGCAACGGGTCCAGTCTGCGGAGCCACCGCGACGGCCAGGTCGGCCTGCGCCGTGGCGGTCGTCTTGAGCGTGAACGGCGCGCTGTTGTTGCCCGCGACCGTGTCGCCAGGAAGGGTGACCGTGGCGCTGCCGCCGGAGAGCGTGCTGTCCAGCGGCGCGTCCGAGCCCACGGTGAACGGGATGGAGAACTCCTTCTCCGCGCCAGCCGCCAGCCCGGACGGCACCGTGCACGGCGCGCAGCCGGCCGACGTGACCTTCTGCGGGAAGGTGACCGTCACCGGGGCGTCCGCCCTGCTGCTCGACGGGCCGTTGTTCCTCACCCGCACGATCAGCGTGCCCGTGCCGCCCGGCGGGATCGGGTCGGTCGGGGCGACGACCGTCATCTGCAGGTCGGTCGAGGCGGTCGCGGTCGTCTTCATCGCGATGGCCGCGCTGTTGTTGGCCGGAGTGCCGTCGTCGGCGTTGGAGATCTGCGCGATCCCCCCGCCGAGCTGCGTGTCCAGCGGGGCGTCAGAGGCGATCTTCAGCGGCAGCGTGAAGACCTGCGAGTTGCCCTTCACGGCCAGAACGGGCACCGCGCAGGTGATCGTCCCCGCGTCGTTGGTGCATCCGCTGGGCAGCGCCCCGGCGAGCACGGTGTTCTCCGGCAGGTTGATGGCGACCGTGGTGGTGCCCGCCGCCACCGGCACGAGGCCGTTGTTCGACACCGTCACCTCGGCGTTGAACGCCACGCCGGGCGCGAGCGGGCCAGCGGGCACCGACTTGGCGGTGACCGCCACGTCGGGGCGCGGCGTGACCTTCACCGAGGTCTTGTTGGCGTTCGGCTGCCCGAGGGGCGGGCCGACCAGGTACTGGCCGAGCTTGCCCGTCGCGGTGGCCGGGTAGTCGCCCGGCGCCACGCCCTCGCCGACCTTGACCTTGAACGTGAACGTCTTGGCGCCCTCGCCCGGGATCTCGAACGGCGACGGCCACGTCAACGTCTGCCCGCTGATGTCCGGGTTGTCGTTGAGGTCGCCGTCGGTGCTGTCGCGCACGTAGGTGAAACCGGCTGGCAGCGGGAAGGACAGCTCGTCCGGCACCACGTCGAGCGGCGTCGGGCTGCCCGCGGTGATCGTGTAGGTCACCACGGTGCCGCGGCCCTCGACCACCTCGGCGGGATCGACGCTCGCGGTCAGCGAGACGCGCGGCTCGCCCTGCTGGGTGATGAGCGTGTCGAAGGCCAGCGTCTGGGTGCTGCCCGCGGGAATGGTGATCTCCCAGGCGATCGCCATGCCGTTGTCCACGGTGCCGGTGGTGCTGACCTGGTTCTGCAGCGGGGTCTTGGCGTCCACGCCGGTGAACGCGCCACCGTAGGCGCCCACGTAGTACTCGTTGTCCGGGGTGGCCGGGATGAACTGCTCCACCTGGCCCGCGGCCGCGCCGTACCCGATGCAGGCGGGCGCCCGGCGGCCGTCGGACAGGAAGGTGACCGCGCTGTAGCCGCTGTCGTTCCCGGCCAGGTAGCAGTCCACCGCCCGGTAGAAGCGGATCTTCTTGTCCTGGCCGGTGTTGTTGGTGATGTCGATCGTGGTGCGCTGCGCCGAGCTGCCCTCGACGTAGGAGTCGGTGACCGTGTACTCGAAGCCGCTGTCGCCGGCCTGCCACTTCTGGAAGATCGTGTACGGGTCGGCCTTGGTGCCCGCTCCCGTGACCGAGCCCTTGTCGATCAGCGTGGTCGTCTTCTCCGGGCTGCGGTTGCCGTACCTGACGTTGTCGACCACGAGGGCCTCGTAGCAGTCGGCGTAGTACTGCTTGGAGTTGCTGACGAAGATGCCGCAGCGCCCGTCGGCCGTGCGGTCGAAGTCCCTGACCGGCGGCCCCGCCGAGTTGATGCACAGGTCGTAGCCGCTGCGGCAGGTGACGGCGCGGGTCAGGTCGGTGCTCGTCGTCGCCTTGTTGTCGTCCGGGTCCAGGTCGACCGTCCCTGCGGGAACCGCGATCTCGGCGCTGTTGGGCACCGTCTTGCCCGCATCGGCCGCCTTGGTCGACCCCGTCACGGTGACGGTGATCTTCCCGCCGACCGGGACGTTGACGTTGAGGTTGAGGGCGTTGCCCGAGCCGCTCGACGTCGCGCAGGCGGCGCCGCCGGTCGCCGCGCACGACCAGCTCACGCCCGTGTACTCGGCGGCCACGGTGTCGGTGAGCTTCGCCGCCGTCACGGCGCTCGGACCGGCGTTCGTCACGGTCAGGCGGTAGGACTGGGCGGAGCCCGCGCCGATCCGGCTCCAGCCGGACTTGGTGACCTTCAGGTTCGCGGTGCTGATCCGGTGGTCCTCGACCTCGCCGCCGTCGGCGCCCCCGATGGGCCTGGGGTCGGCGACGGTGCCGGAGAAGAGCCTGAGCCTGCTGTAGAGCGGCTTGTCGGACGCGGCCGGCGCGTCGAAGGCCAGCGCCGCCGTCGTCTGCCCGGCGGCGACCGGTACGGTCACCCGCTCGGAAGCGCCGAAGGTCCCGTCCCCGTCCGTGTCGAGCCACCCGGCGAGCGTGGCGGCGGCGCCGGCGGTGAGGGCGACGTCGAGCTTGAGCTTGCCGCCTTCCAGCTTGGCCGCGGTCAGCCCGTCCTCGTCGGCCCGCTCGTCCTTGGTGTCGTCGTTGAGGGCGTCCAGGGTGTTCTGGGTGTCGGCGTTGGGGTCGGCGTCCACGTCGGCGCCGAGCGAGAGGCCGCTGACGATGCGGTGGTACGGCCCGCCGTCCGCGCGCCCGGTGGTGTAGGTGTCCGGCGCGTCGCCGAAGTCGGCGCCCTCCAGGCAGCCGGTGGCGTCTCCCGCAGTGAACGTGTCGGTCTTGCCGACGACGACACCGCGGCCCACGGCGGCGGGCTTGGTGAGGTCCATCTGGACGATCACCCCGTTCTCGCCGATGAGGTAGAGGTTGCCGAGGTTGTCGAAGACGGCGCCCGGATTGGTCACCGAGGCGATGTCGGCGACCTTCTTGGAGGTGTTAGTCGCGGCGTCGGCCTGCCACACGGCTGTTCCGGTCGCGCCGTACAGCTTGCCGTCCATCGGGTTCACCGCGAAGTCACCCAGCCCCGAGCCGATCGTGCTGGCCCTGACGAAACGCGGAGCGGACAGGTCGGTGAGGTCGACCTGCTGGATGAAGCGGCTGCTCCCGGTTTGCGCGAGGAACAGCGACGTGCCGTCCGGGGTGATGCCCGCCTGGTCGAAGGGGTTGGCCGCCAGGGTCTGGCCGGTCGCGTTGGGCAGGATCGCCAGGTCGGTGACCGTTCCCATGCCCGGGTCTATGAGCACGAGCTTGCCCGCTTGATCGGTGCGTCCCGCGTACAGCAGGCCGTCCTTGGAGTTGTAGGCGAGCGCGTTGAGCGGGACCGTGCTGGTCGCGCCGTTGTAGGTCAGCGGGATCTCGGTGCGCCCGCCGGTGGCCAGATTCAGCTCGAACAGCCGGGCGCCAGACGACACATAGGTGGTGTTGGGGCACTTCTCGGCCCCGGCCCTGATCGCGATCCGGTAGTCCTCGACCTCGCCCGCCACGGCTTTACCCACAGGCTGTGGATCGCCGACGTCAGTGGCGAGCAGCCGGACCCGCAGATAGGTGACGCCTGCCTTCAACCCGGACAACCCGCTCCAGGTCAGCGGCACCGTCGTGTCCCCCACCGCCGCCGGGGCGGTGGCCCGCTCGCCTGTGGAGAACGCGCCGTCGTTGTTGAAGTCGATCCACGCGGCGACCGTGGCGCGCTCGCCGGTGTCGTTGTGGACGGCCGCGTTGACCGAGTACGTGGTGTCGGTGATCTTGACCGTGCGCAGGCCGGTGACGCCGTCCTCGTCGTCGCGGCCGTCGTTCAGGTCGTCGGCGAAGCCGTTCAGCGGCGCCTGGCTGTCGGCGTCCGGGTTGGCGTCCAGGTCGGCGCCGAGCCGGAGCTTGTCGGTGATCTTGTGGCTGGCGCCGTTGTTCGACGCGCGCGTGTTGTACGAGTCCGGCGCGTCGCCGTAGTCGACGCCCGTCACGCATCCGGCCGCGTCGGCGTTGGTGATGGAGCCCGCCTTGCCGACCAGGACGTCCTTGCCCTTGGTCGCCAGCCCACCGGTGATCTTGGTCAGGTCGATCTGGACCGTGGAGCCCGCGTCGTTGAAGGCGTACAGGTTGCCCAGCGTGTCGAAGATGACGCCGCTGTAGGTCCCGGTGGTGGTGATCGTGCCCAGGCTGGTGGATGAGCCGCTGACCGGTTCCTGGCGGGTGAGGGTGTTGCTGTTCAGCCCGTACAGCTTGCCGTCCACCGGGTGCATGGAGAAGTCGCCCAGGCTGGAGGTGTTGCTGGCGTTCTCGCCGATGTAGGCGCGGTCGCCGGTGCCCGCCGAGTCCACGTCCACCCGCTGCACGCGGCCACCCGCCGAGGCCAGGTAGTAGGTGTTGCCGTCGGGCGACACCGCGCCCTGGGTGTAGGCCAGCGCGGGCAGCGACTGCCCGGAGGCGTTCTTGGTGATCGGCAGGTCGGTGATCTCACCCGTCGCCGGGTCGATCTCGATGAGCTTGCCGAGCTGCCCAGACTCCTGCCTGGCCGCGTAGAGGCGCCCGTCGCCGGTGTCGTAGCCCAGCGCGTTGAACACGAGCGTGCTCGGCTCGCCCGCGTAGGTCAGGGCGATCTCCGTGCGCACGCCGGTGCCGATCGCCTGCTTGTACAGCTTGGTCGGCTGGCCGTTGGGCGCGCCGGTGACGTAGGCGAGGTCGTCGCAGACCTTGCGGTTCTGGCCGCCGATGAGCGCCCGGTGGTCCTCCGTCTCGCCGGAGGCTGCCGCGCCGCCCGGCTGGGGGTCCGCCTCGGCTCCGCCGTACAGCCTGAGTCTGAGGGCGCCGATGCCGCGCCTGCCCGAGTACTTGCCGCGCAGCCCCGACCACTTCAGCTCCACCTGGCCGACCTTGCCTGCCGCGACGTTCGCCGTGGCCCGCTCTGCCGCCTCGAACGTCCCGTTGAGGTTCGCGTCCAGCCACCCGGCCAGCGTCGCCGCGCCCGCCGTCGTGTTGCCGACCGTGACCTGCGTGCTCGGGGCGTCCGTGTCGTACGGCACGGCCAGGTCGTTGGCGATCGCGTCCTCGTCGTCGCGCAGGCTCGTGTCGTCGTTGGTGTAGTCGAGCGGGTTCTGCGTGTCGGTCCCGGGCTCGGCGTCGAGGTCGGCGCCCAGCAGCAGCTTCGCCACGATGACGTGCGAGGCGACCGGGTAGCTCGCGGGCGCGTCGCCGAAGTCGCGCGCCATCACGCACCCGGCGCCGTCGGAGTTGGTCGTGGTCTGCGTGGTGCCGACGCGGACGTCCTTGCCGCGGGTGCCCTTGGTGAGGTCGAGCTCCACGACGGAGCCGTTCTCCCCGGCGATGCGCAGGTTGCCGAGGTTGTCGAAGGTGATCGACGGGTTGGTGACCGCGCTCGCACCCGACAGCGCCGGGGTCAGCTCGGTCCAGTTGCCCGACGTCTTGTCCTGGTCGTAGCGCCAGATCCGGTTGTTGTCGAGGCCGTAGAGCTTGCCGTCGAACGGGTTGACGGCGAGATCCTGGGTGTTGCCCGTGGCGGTGCTCACCTGCTTGAGGTAGGCGGGGGTGTTGCCCCGGTCGACGGCGATGTCGACGGCGTGCACGGTCCCGCCGAGCCCCTGGAGGTAGTAGGTGGACCCGTCGGGGGTGATCGCGCCCGACTTGTAGGCGACGGCGGGCAGCCCCTGGATGGTGACCTGCTCGATCTCGCCCGTGGCCGGGTCGACGGTGACGAGCTTGCCCTGCTGGCCAGACTCCTGCCTGGCCCCGTACAGCAGGCCGTCACCCGGGTTGTAGGCCATCGCGTTGAACTCGATCAGGCTCGTCTTGCCCTTGTAGGTCAGCCTGATCGGCGTGCGCTTGCCCGTCGTCTGGTCCACCTTGTAGAGCCGGGTCGGCTCGCCGCTGCCACCGCTGCCCGACACGTAGAACGTGTCGTCGCACGCCTTCAGGTCCACCCCGCCGATGTAGGCGCGGTGGTCCTCCACCTCGCCACCCGGCGCGTCGCCGTCGGGCGCCGGATCGGCCAGGTCTCCGGGGAACAGCCGCAGCCTGAGCAGCGCGGTGCCGCGCTTGCCGGTGTACTTCCCGCGCAGGCCGGGCCAGGTGAGCGTCGCCTTGGTCGCCCCCTTGGCCACGACGGCCCTGGCCCGTTCGAACGGCTGGAACGCGCCGTCCAGGTTGACGTCCAGCCACCCGGCCAGCGTGGCCGGGCCGTCCGTGGTGTTCCGTACGGTCACGTCGACGGAAGGCGCGTCCGTGTCGTGCGCGATCAGCGGCTCGGTGGCGATCCCGTCCTCGTCGTCGCGGAACATGGTGTCGTCGTTGAGGAAGTCGAGCGGCTGCTGGCTGTCGGGGCCGAACTCCGCGTCGGTGTCCGCGCCGATCCCCAGACCGGCGGTGAGCACGTGCGACACGCCCTTGGTCTCGTACGGCCTGGCCGCGTCGCCGTAGTCGCGCGCCACGATGCACCCGGCGGCGTTCGTGTCGTTGGTGTTGAGCTTGTCGGTCTGCCCGACGACGAGGTCCTTGCCCTGCACGCCCTTCTTGGTCAGGTCGATCTGCACGACCTTGCCGTCGGAGCCGGTCGCGTAGAGGTTGCCGACCGTGTCGAAGGCGACGGCCGAGTTCGGCGTGCTGTTGGTCAGCGTGGTGAGCGTGGTGCTCGCGCCGGTCGCCGGGTCGACCCTGGCCAGGCTGGTGCCGCTCATCGAGTAGATCAGCCCATCGGCCGGGTTGACCGCCATGTCCCAGTAGTTCGCACCGGCCCCGATCTTCCCGACGTAGCGGGGCGTGTCGCCCTTGCGCACGTCCACGTCCACCGCCTGCAGGCCGTTCGTGGTGTCACCCTGCATGAAGTAGCGCGTCCCGTCGGGGGTGATCGTGCCCTGGTAGTACCGGATGTTCGGCAGGTTCTCGTTCTTCGCGTTCGGCCGCACCGTGAGGTCGCTGATCACGCCGGTGCCCGGGTCGATGGTGATCAGCTTGTTCTGCTGCCCGGACTCGATCCTGACCGCATAGAGCTGCCCGTTGCCCGAGTTGTAGGCCAGGGCGTCGAACTGGATCGCGCTGGGTGAGCCCTTGTACGTCAGCGGGATGTCGGTCCTGGCGCCGGTGACCGGGTTCTGCCGGTAGAGACGGGTGGCGGTCTGCCCGACGGGGGCGCCGGAGACGTAGTAGGAGCCGTCGCACTTCTTCTCGTCGACGCCGCCGATCTGGAACTCGTGGTCCTCGACCTCGCCTCCGTCCAACCTGCCCGTCGGGTCCGGGGCGGACACCGAGCCCGGCAGGATCCTGAACCGGGAGAACGTGACACCCCTGGTCATCGCGGGAAGCGAGGCCCAGGTGAGCTTTGCCGTCGCCGCCTTGTCCGCCACGGCCACCGTCGCCCGTTCCGCGGCCTCGAACTTGCCGTTGGCGTCGAAGTCGACCCATCCGGCCAGCGTCGCCGCCGCCCCGGTCGTGTTCTTCACCGGCACGTCCAGCGAGAGGTTCGGCGCGCCTGCGGACACGGTCGGAGCGCTGGAGAAGGCGTCCTCGTCGTTGATGCCCGCCTTGTCGTCACCGTCCGCGCCGGCGCTGGGCTGGGCGGCGTTCTCCGCGTCGATGGTGGCGCCGATGCCCAGCTTGGGGTCGATGTCGTGACCCGCTGAGCCGTAGCTCGCCGGCGCGTCGCCGTAGTCGACCGGGTCGTAGCAGGCCGCTCCGTCGACGACGGTGCCTGTAGCGCCGCTGAGCGCGGTCTGCGTGGTGTAGCCGCCGAGGCTCCCCTTGGTGAGGTCGACGCGGATCACCCTGTTGTTGCTGCCGCCGAAGTCGACGAAGGTCAGATTGCCCGCCGCGTCAGTGAGCCCGGCGCGGTAGTAGCCGCCGGTGCTGGTCGTCGTGCCCATGTTCTTGCTGGCGCCGGTGGTGGGGTCGACCTGCCAGACGGCGCCGCTGTTGGAGTCGTCCACGCCGTAGAGCTTGCCGTCGGCCGGGTTCGCCACCAGGTCGTCGTAGCTGGTACCCACGGTGGCGGTGAGGGTCTTCACGAAGGTCATGTACGTCGGCGAGGCCGGGTCGACGTCCACTGTCTGCAGGCTGGACGAGGCGTCCTGGAGGTAGAGCTGCTTGGTGACCGGCGAGATCGTGCCGCTGATGTAGGACAGGTTCGGCAGGTTCTTGACCTCCCTGGTGGTCGCGTCGCCGGTGCGCGGGTCCACGATCATCAGTTTGACCGGCGTGGACGCGGTCCTCGGCCAGCCGTACAGCATGCCGTCGAGCCGGTTGTAGCCGAAGGTCGCCAGCCCGACGCCCGCCTTGATCAGCGTGGCCTTCGAGGTCTGCGGGTCGAACCTGTACAGGTCGCCCGAGTCGTTGGTGAGGTAGGCCTCGTTCGTGCAGACCTGCGAGGCCTTGCGCTTGGCGGCTGCGCAGGTGCCCGCGTCGGTGCTGCCGAACCGCAGCGGCATCCGGCCGTCGCCGCCGTCGCCAGCCCGCATGGTCCAGGTGACGCCGACCTTCTCGCCCGCGCCGACGTCGCCGCGCCACGTCACGCCGGGCACGTCGAGGTCGAACCGCGCTCCTCCCGCCACGCTGACGAGCTCGGCGTCGTCGATGACGTCGAGCAGGTCGACGGTGAACGAGGCGCCCCTGGCCGCGCGGTCACCCTGGTTGCTGACCGTGGTCGTGTAGACGACCTCGCCGCCGCGCACCTTCGAGGTGGTCGTGTAGAGCAGCGTCGACCCGCCGGCGCGGCAGGTGTCGCGCGCCTGCGACTCCACCGCCTGGCTCGTCTCCGCCAGCGCCACCCCGGGCGTCATCCCCATGGCCAGCACGGCCGTGCCCGCAACCCAGCGCCTAAGAACCACTTCCGTACCCTCCGCCATATCTTCCGATAAAGCGCCAAGCAGGGGATACGACCGAAGTCTCAAGGCACAAGCCGTCACATGCCCATATGGATCACCAACCACGCTGGGTCGAAGTCTGTGTTTTCCGCAAAGATGATCTCAACCGGGTGACGCGCCGCTCACGATGGGTCTCGTGCGAAACCGTGTGTCCGTCCTGAGTCTGGCGCTGACCTCGGGCGCCGTGGACGCCTTCACCTTCGTCGCCCTCGGCCACGTCTTCACCTCGAACATGACCGGCAACCTGGTCCTGCTCGGCATCTCCGTGGGGCACGGCCACATCTCGGAGGCCCTGGGCTCCCTGGTCGCGCTCGCCGCGTTCACCTGCGGGCTGGCGGCCGCGTTCCAGTACACGGGCAAGGACGTCGGGTGGACCGTGCGCACCCGCCGCGCCCTGGCCGTCGAGCTGCTCCTGCTGGCCGCGCTGGCCGTGGCGTGGGCGCTGGCAGCCCCGCGCGTCCCGCTGATCGCGACGGCGGCGTTCGCCATGGGCATCCAGAGCGCGGTGACGCAGCGGCTGCACACGCCGGTCGGGTCGACGACGTTCATCACCGGGGCGCTGACCGGCGCGGTCTCCCGGTTCCTCACGCCGGACGCGGGCGAGTCGCACCTGCCCGAGCTGCTGGCCGTCCTGCTCGCACTGGCCGTCGGCGCGGCCGCCGCCACTGCGAGCCTGACCCTGCTCCCTACAGCGAGCCCCGTGATCGCCCTGGTGGCGGCGCTGGTCGCTATGTTCTGGTGCCGTCCAGGGCCACGGCCGCCTCACCGGCCAGCGGCAGGAACGTGAACGACTCCTGCAGGTAGAGGGTGACGATGTCGGCGGTGTGGCTGTCGTAGCCGATCGACACGTCCTGGCCCAGGTGCAGGTCGAAGTCGCCGCCGCGGGTGCTCAGCACGACCGCGCCGGTCAGTGCCGGAGCCCAGATGATGTCGCCGTCGATCAGGCGCTGGATGTGCTCCAGCACCGGGTAGCCGTGGTCGCTGGTCTCCGCCACCCCCGTGTACGCCTCGGCGCTCAGCAGCACCGAGTAGGGGCCGTCGACTCCGGCCATCCGCAGGCTGTTGAGCGCGTGCGCGATGGCCTCCGGGTAGCCGGTGACGTCGGCGGGCAGGTCGATGCGCTCGTGGGTGCTGGCCGGGATGATGCCCTCGATCCCGGCCGCGCCGTACCCGTGGAAGATGGCCTGGTCCTCGGCGATGGCCAGCGCCGCAGCCGCGTCCTTGACCGGCTGCCAGTCTGAGTCGCCTGAGCCGCGCTCGACGTCGTCGATCGCCGCCCTGGTCAGCTCGAACGGCCGGCGCAGCTCGACCAGCCTGGCGACGTCGCGCTGGCGCGCCTGCAGCCCCGCACCGGGCGGGTCGATGTTCAGGGTGTGCCCGGTGCTGACGGCGGCGAGCTCGACGCCTCCCGGTCCGTGCACGTCGACGACGCGCCGACCGGCCACGTGGCGCTTGAACGTGCGCGCCGCCTCCTCCTCGATCTGCGCCCACGCGGCCGACGAGACCGGGGCGAGTTCGCGGTGCAAGTTGTTCATGTCTGTGGAACCCCCTTGAGCGCGCCGATCCCGAGCGTGCTGTCCTGTGGTGTGGGTACGGCTGTCGCCAGCCGTTCGATCAGGTCGGCGCTGGGGGTGAAGAACAACACGCCCGTCTTCGCCGTGGAGAAGTCGAGGATGCGGTCGTAGTTGCCCGGCGGGTCGCCGACGAACATGTTGTCGAGCATCTTCTCGATCACGTCGGGGGTGCGCGAGTAGCCGATGAAGTAGGTGCCGAACTCGCCGCCCGAGGCGTTGCCGAACGGCATGTTGTCGCGGAGGATCTTCAGCTCCTTGCCGTCGACCTCGATCACGGTCAGCGCGTTGTGGGCGTTGGTCGGCTTGACGTCGTCGTCCAGCTCGACGTTGGAGACCTTCCTGCGGCCGATGACCAGCTCCTGGTCCTCGGTGGACAGGGCGTTCCAGGCGTCCAGGTCGTGCACGTACTTCTGCACCACCACGTAGGAGCCGTCGGCGAACTCCGGGTCCTCGGCGCCGATGCGCACGGAGTCGGCGGCGAGCTGGCCGCCCGGGTTCTCCGTACCGTCGACGAAGCCGAGCAGGTCGCGCGCGTCGAAGTAGCGGAAGCCGTGCACCTCGTCGACGCCGACCAGCGCGTCGCCGATCTTCTCCATGATCAGCGAGGCCAGCTCGAAGCACAGGTCCATGCGGTCGGCGCGGATGTGGAACAGCACGTCGCCCGGCGTGGCCGGGGCCCGGTGAACGCCGTTGATCTCCTTGAACGGGTGCAGCAGCGCGGGCCTGGGCAGGCCGAACAACCGGTCCCAGGCGTTGGAGCCGATGCCCATGACGCACGAGAGCTGGCCGTCCAGCGCGCGGAAGCCGACCGTGCGCACCAGCGCGGGCAGGTCGCCGCAGAACTCGCGCACGGCCGCGTGGCTGGGCTCGTCCCGCTTGACGGACGCGACGATGAAGATCGCCGACCGGGTGAGCGGGGCGAGCATGGTCTGCACTTCGTTCACCTGAGGTGCTTTGCCGCACTCTGGCCACCGCAAACCCATACTTAACCGACGATGTCCTCATGCGGCAGCGCGGACAGAGCCTGTACGGCACGCAGGAACGCCTGCCGGTCCTCTCCGGGAAGCGTGGCGAGTATCCGCTCCTCGTTCGCCTGGATGTCGGCCTGCGCCGCCCTGCGCCGGTCGCTGCCCTCCTGGGTGATCGACAGCAGCCGCGCCCTGCGGTCCGCAGGGTCGGGGACGCGCGAGATGAGCCCGTCGCGCTGCAGCTCGTCGAGGGTGGCGATGATGCGGGTCTTGTCCGCGCCGATCGCCTCGGCGAGGTTGGCCTGGGTTCGGACGGGGCCGTCGTCCAGCGCGAGGAGCACGATGTAGCCCCACATGGAGATGCCGTGCGGCTGGAGCACCCGCAGCTCTGCGGCGATGAGCGAACGCAGCAGGGGATGCAGCATCGCGGCGAGGTCGCGGCGGTCCGTCATGAGGCAAAGATACCCGTTGACTTACCATAAGCAAGAGCAGATGATAAGCATATGCCTATTGATTATCGCGCCCTCGACGAGCGAGCCGTTCTCGCCAGCGTCGAGCTGGTGAGCCGGGCAACCGACCTGACCGTGCCCACGCCCTGCGCCGGGTGGACGTTGCACGACCTCCTGGTGCACATGACCGTGCAGCACGACGGCTTCGCCGCGTCCTCGCGGGGCGAGAGCGACCTCGCCGTGTGGAAGCCGCGCTCCCTGGGCGCCGATCCGATCGAGGCTTACCGGGTCGCCGCCTCGGGGGTGATCTCGGCGTTCGCCGCGTACACGGTGGCGGAGTTCGTGCTGCCGGAGTTCGCGCCGCACCGGCCCATTCCGGCGTGGCAGGCGATGAGCTTCCACTTCATCGACTACGTGGTGCACTCCTGGGACGTCGCCAGGGCGCTGGGCGCCGAAGTGACGTTCGAGCCCGACCTGTTGCAGATCGCGCTCGACGTCGCCAGGGCCGTGCCCGAGGGGGAGGCCCGGCTGGCCCCGGGCGCCTCCTTCGCGCCCGCCGTACCGTGGCAGGGCGGCAGCCGGCTGGACGAGATCGTCGCCGTCCTCGGCCGCTCACCCACCTGGAAGGCTCCTGCCCGGGCGGCGCGATGACCGCGCGTCCGCGCCGCCCGGGAGGTCGCGGGCCTGGGCCCCTTCCTCTGCGGACCGCAGGCCCGCTGAGCGGAGAGTCTCGGGTTGACGCATCGGGCCGGGGCCGCACCCGGCCCGGGTCACTCTCCGCCGTCTGGCTCTCCCCTTGGAGCTCCTAACGAAAGTCCCTTTCCTCTCGCACAAACCTCTCCCCGCACAGGGAGAGAAGCAGAGCCTCCCTCAAGGGTCTGATGAAGGGTCTTTGTTAGGAGTTC
Source organism: Nonomuraea sp. NPDC050556 (assembly GCF_044457355.1). Classification (NCBI taxonomy): domain Bacteria; kingdom Bacillati; phylum Actinomycetota; class Actinomycetes; order Streptosporangiales; family Streptosporangiaceae; genus Nonomuraea; species Nonomuraea sp. NPDC050556. Next base: position 585,804 of record NZ_JBITGU010000005.1, read on the forward strand.
TCAGAGGCGCTGCCAGAGCGCGGGGACGTTCGGCGGCTCCCAGCCGGTCTGGGCGGTGTGCGCCTGGAGGCAGCGGTAGCTGGCTCCGCCGTACGTCACCGTGTCGCCGGCCCGGTACGACTGGCCGGCGCGCCACGTCCCCGACGGGGGCGGGGACGTGGTGGGCGTCGCGGTCGGCGACGACGTCGGGGTGCCCGCCACGTTGAGCACGAAGTCGAACGTGCCCTCACGCCCGTTGGGCACCTGGCGGACCGTCATCAGCAGGGCGGGGTTGAAGATCGTGTCGGTGTTGTTGCGCGGCTCTCCGGGGAAGTAGAGCTGCGTCGTCAGGACCGGCCTGTTGGGGGCCTGCGCCTTGACGTGGATGTGGCGCGTCCTTCCCGGATAAAGGCCGGGCACGATCGTCGTCAGCTTGAAGGCGCCGTTGGCGTCGGTGAACTGGTGGCCGCGGAAGCCGAACCCGACGTTGTCGTAGTTGCCGTTGGCGTCGCACTGCCAGAAGTCCAGCAGGACGTTGGGGAGTGGCTGGCAGGCGAGGCCGAACACGTACCCGCTGACCGTCAACGCCGTCCCCTGGCCGGGGAGGGTGGAGCGGAGGGGGGAGTTGGGCTTGAAGTACGGACCTTCGGTCTGCGCGGGGGTCGGATCGTCGTCGTCGTCGCAGAACGGGGTGGGGGTGAGCGGCTCGGTGCCGTTCCACAGCGTCCTCGCCAGGGCGGGTGCCTGGCCGACGAGCAGGGGCAGGGGCGCGGCGATCAGGGCGGCCTTGAAGAGGGTCTTCCTGGTGATGCCGCGGGTGGTTCCCTCGTCTTCCATGGGCTTCTCCTTGTGAGAGTTGGCCCCAAGGTCGCACTGACCGCCAGGGTCGGAGAACCCTTCGAAACCTCATAACACCGACCTATGGGCAAGACTTGCCAAACCCAACCCCCGCAGAGCCTCTTTCCCATCCTTCCCCTCCGCGACCACCGCACGGCCGCGGGTCGCGAGTCGCGAGTCGTGGGTCGCGAGTCGTGGGTCGCGAGTCGTGGGTCGTGGAGTCGCGCGGCCGTGGGCCGTGGGTCGCGAGGCCAGAGGTCGTGGGGTCGTGGGCAGACGGTCATGGGGTCGTGGGGTGGTGGGGTCGTGGGGTCGTGGGGTCAAGCGCAGCCCGCCAGGGCGAGCGGAGAAGGGCGCGGGGCACCCGGGGAAGAGGGCGGGGCATGGGGCCAAGGGCGAGCGCGCGGAGGGGCGCGCGTGCGCGCGATGGAAGGGCGTGCGGGCGTGAGGGGAGGGGTGTCGGGCGCCGTGACGGCGTCCTGCCACCCCATCGGATGGCAGGACGTCGTGCCCTCTAAAGGGTCGTGTGGTCGAAGGCGATCAGGACGCCGCCGGTCAGGGGGTGCGTCACCACCTCCGTCCTCACGCCGAAGACCTCGGCCAGCAACGATGAGGTCAGCACGTCGGCAGGTGCGCCCGACGCCACGATCCGCCCGCCACACAGCACGTGCAGCCGGTCACAAACCGCCGCCGCCGCGTTGAGGTCGTGCAACGCGGCCAGCGTCGTCGTCCCCTGCCTCCGCAACAACGACAGCAACTCCACCTGATGCCGCACATCCAGGTGATTGGTGGGTTCGTCGAGGACGAGCACCCGAGGCTCCTGAGCCAGCGCCCGAGCCAGCAACACCCGCTGCCGCTCACCCCCCGACAACCCGCTGAACGACCGCCGCGCCAACCCCTCCAGCCCGACCTGACGCAACGCGGACCCGACCACCTCCCTGTCACGCTCGTCATCCCGCGCGAAAGCCGTCTTGTACGGCGTCCGCCCCATGGAAACCACCTCAGCCACGGTCAGCTCGAACTCAGCCGACCGCTCCTGAGGCAACGCCGCCACCACCCGGGCGGTGGCAGCGGGCGGTTGCGACCACAGGGAATCGCCATCGAGCAAAACCCGGCCAGCCGCCGGACGCAGATGCCGGTAGACAGTACGCAGCAGCGTGGACTTCCCACTGCCGTTGGGCCCCACCAGCCCGGCGATCTCCCCTTCCTCCACGAGCAGCCCCACGTCGGACACCACCCGGTTGCCCGCCAGCTCCACGGACACAGCCTCGATACCGAGCCTCATCTACGCTCCAGCCGCCGGTCGAGCAGGTACAGGAACAACGGCGCCCCGATCAGCGCGGTGACGATCCCGATCGGGATCTCCTCAGGCTCGAGAGCAGTACGCGCCACGACGTCCACGGCGACCAGCAACACCGCCCCGGTCAGCGCCGACAGCGGCAGCAACCTGCGGTACTCCGTACCGGCAAGCAGCCTGACCACGTGCGGAACCATCAGCCCGACGAACCCGATCGCACCGGACACCGCGACCATGAGCGCGGTGAGCGCGCTGGTCACTACGAACAGCTCCCGCCGCAACCGCGCCACGTCGATCCCCAGGCTCGCCGCCGTCTCGTCGCCCATGAGCAACGCGTTGAGCGCCCGCGACCGCGCCAGCAGCACGATCAGACCAACAGCCACACCGATGGCGGGCAGCCACAACAACCGCCACTCCGCCCCGCCGAGGCTGCCGAGCATCCAGAAGAGGATGCCCTTGGTCTGCTGCTCGTCGTCGGCCTGCAGCACGACGTAGCTGGTCAGGCCGGTGAGCAGCTGCCCGACGGCCACGCCGCCGAGCACCAGCCGCATCGGCGCGTACCCACCGCCCCTTCTGGCGATCACCCAGACCAGCCCGAAGGCGATCAGCGCCCCGGCGAACGCCGCCGTCGGCAGGCCGATCCCGGCCAGCGCTCCGGCTCCGCCGTACACGATGATCGTGACGGCGCCGAGCGAGGCGCCTGACGAGATCCCCAGGAGGTAGGGGTCGGCGAGCGGGTTGCGGACCAGCGCCTGCGTGACGGCCCCGACCACGCCCAGCCCCGCGCCCACGACGGCGGCGAGCAGGGCGCGCGGGAGCCGTACCTGCCAGACGACGATCTCCTCGTTGGGCGCCCAGCCGACCGCGCCCAGGCCGGTGAGCTTGTGCAGGACGATGCCCCACACGGTGCCGACCGGGAGGTCGAGCGGCCCGAGGGAGACGGCCAGCGTCAGGGCCAGGGCGAGCGCGAGCACCAGGAGGCCCGCGACCCTCATCGGACGCGGTCCGGGTAGAGCGCGGCGGCGATCTGGCGCACGGTGTCGGCGTTGCGCACGCCGCCCGTGGTGGTCACCTCGGAACGGATCCGCAGGAACCTGCGCGCCTTGACGGCCTTGAGGTCGCGGGTGGCGGCGAACGTCGACAGGAACGTCTCCGCCTCGGCGAACGCCCGCTGGTCCGCCGCCGCGTCGCCGCGGTTGCGTATGCCGAGCTGGATCCAGTCCGGGTCGCGCTTGACGACCTCCTCCCAGCCGGTCTTGGTGAAGTCGCCGTCGCAGTCGGCGAACGCGTTGCGCGCCCCGGCCAGGGTGTAGACGGCGTTGGCCACCTGCCGGTTGCACGGCGTCGTCGGCGCGTCGGTGCCCGCGTCGAAGTCGAAGAAGAACACCGTGGGGCGTTCCGCCTCAGGCACGTCCTTCACCGCCTTGCCCACCTCGGCGAGCGTGGTGTTCATCCCGGCTATGACCTGTTCTGCCTGCCTGAGACGGCCCGTGATCGCGCCGAGCCGGGTGATGTCGCCTTCGAGGACGGTCAGGTCGGTCTGCGGCCCGTTCATCGCGGCGGCGCAGGCGGTGGAGCGCAGCAGGAACTTCCTGATCCCCACCTGGGCCAGCTGCTCCGGGGTGGCGACGTCGTCCATTCCGGCCAGCGCGCCCCAGGCCTCGACGTAGGTGTCCGCGCCGGAGCCGAGGAGCTGCTCGCGGCTGATCCCCAGCATGGATCCGCCCGAGGCGTCGCCGCCCAGGGACGGGATCCTCTCAGCGGAGAACTGTGCGGGCAGCTCGCCCTTGCCGGGCGGGAATCCGGTGCCGATGACGAGGTCCTGCGCGCCGAGCCAGAGGAGGATCTCGAGCCCCGCCGCGTTGCTGGTGACGATCTTCCTGGCGGGCTGGTCGAAGGAGGTGACCCGGCCGGTGCAGTCGGGCACCTGGACCGCGTTGGGGGAGGTGGTGGCGGGAGGTGCGCAGGCGACCAGGAGGGCGGCTGCTAAGGGAATGAGGGCATGCGAAATACGCGACATGTGGATTTCTCCAGGATTGTGAATCAGCCAGCTTGGTTGCGAACCGCCACAATCAGGAGAGGAGGACCCCGCCGCACCACCACGTGACGCAGGGGCATGGGGAACGTGCGAGCCTGGACAGGCCAGTACGGCGGCCAGGGCTCCACGAGCGTGTGGAAAAGCACCACCAGCAGCCGCAGGCCCTGCCGCAGCAACGCCCACAGGGCGCGCTCTCCGCGAGCCAGCCACAACGCGGTCATCACGATCGCCCAGCCGTGCGCCAGGAACATCCCCACACCAGGGGAGCCGTGATGCGTGGAGAGCGATGCGACCTCGACCGGGCACATCGCGCCGAACAGCAGGTGCAGCCCGCCCTGCGTCAGGGCGAGCACCGGAAGGATCAAGCGGAGCGAACGCTCACGCCAGGCGAGCCAGAATCCGGCACCGAACGTGATCGCCAGACCGATCGCCAGGGCGTCGGCGTGCACCATGCCGCCGCCCAGCAGGTGGGCCAGGGACGCGAGCGCGAGGCACACGACGGCGAACACCGCCGCGCGCGCGACACGCAAGATCCAGATCCCGCCCATGACAGCGGAATGCTCTCATATGCCCATGACGCCCCTCAGCGCGACCAGCGCCTCCTGGGGGTCGACCCGGTCGGGTGCGAGCAGCCACTGCAGGTGGACGCCGATCCCGGCGCCGACGATCGCGACCGCCAGCGCCTCGGCGGACACCCCCGGCGGCAGCGGCTGCCGTTCCAGCCATCGCCTGCAGTGGTCGCGCAGCGTGGTGTGGATCTCCACGTAGCGGCTCTGGATCGGTGAGTCCGGCTCCAGCGCCTCCACCAGGAGGGTGACGAAGAGCCTGGTGGTGGGTTGCGTGAACAGCGCCCCCAGCCCCTCGATCCCCGCCTCCTGCGGCATGCCCGCCCTGAGCCGGTCCACCGACCTTTCGAGTACGGCCAGCAGCAGCCCCTCCTTGCTGCCGAAGTGCCACGGGATCGACCCCCTGCTGATCCCCGACCGCTCGGCCACGTCGGCGAACGTGGTCTGCCGGTATCCGCGCTCGGCGAACAGCTCGGCCGCCGCGTTGAGGATCAGCTCGCGGCTCTCACCGCTGGTCTGCTCTCGTCGTGTTGTCACGCCACCTCCTTCTGTGCTAGCAATCATATTCTATGCTGGCCAACACAGGAGGTCATCTTGCGACTCATCACCTTCGACGCCGACCGCGTCGGAGTCCTGCGCGGCGACCAGGTCCACGCGTTCCCCCGCGGCACGGCCCTGATCGACCTGCTCCCCTCGTTGTCCCAGGTGAGCGTCCCCGACGAGGCCATCCCACGAGCCGACGTCACCCTGAACGCGCCCGTCCCCCGGCCGCCGTCGATCCGCGACTGCCTGTGCTTCCTCGACCACATGCGTGGCTGCCTCAGGGCCATGGGCGGCACGGGCGCGCTGGAGCCGACCTGGTACCAGATCCCCGCCTTCTACTTCGGCAACCCGGCGACCGTCATCGGTCCCCACGACGACGTCCCGATCTCCCCCGGCAGCGCCTGGTTCGACTTCGAGCTGGAGATCGGCGCGGTGATCGGCAAGCCTGGCCGCGACCTGACCCCGGAACAGGCGGGCGAGCACATCGCCGGATACACCCTGCTCTGCGACTGGAGCGCCCGCGACCTGCAGCACCTGGAGAGCCAGCTCAAGATCGGCCAGGCGAAGGGCAAGGACGGGGCGACCACGCTCGGCCCGTGGCTGGTCACGCCGGACGAGCTGCCCTTCGGCCCGGACGGCAGGCTCGCGATCCAGGTGCGGGCCGAGGTCAACGGCGCGCTCGTCGGTGAGGGCCGCACCGACGCCATGGACTGGACCTTCGCCGAGGTCGTCTCCTACGCCTCGCGCGGCGTGGAGCTGCAGCCGGGCGACGTGTTCGGCTCGGGTACGGTCCCCGGCTGCTGCCTCATCGAGCATCTCTCCTTCGCCGACCTGGGCGCGTTTCGCGGGTGGCTGAAGGACGGCGACGTGGTGACGTTGCGTGCCGAGGGGCTGGGCGAGGTGCGGCAGACCGTCCGGGCGAGTACGGCTCCGCACCCGCTCGCCGCCAGGACCGACCCGGCGGCGAAACCACGCAGGGCGCGGGTCAACCCGGCCGGGCCGTACCGGAGAGGGTTGCACGAGGTCGGCGACGGGGTGTGGGCGTGGCTGCTGCCCGACGGCGGCTACGGCAGGAGCAACGCCGGGCTCGTCGCGGGCGACGGCGCCTCGCTGCTCGTCGACACGCTCTACGACCTGCCGCTCACCGCCGAGATGCTGGACGCCCTGCGCAACGTCACCGACCGGCATCCGATCGGCCACGCCGTACTCACCCATGCCAACGGCGACCACACACACGGCGGCCAGCTGCTGCCCGGCTCGGCGCGGGTCGTCGCCGCCGAGGGGACGGCGCACGAGATGCGCACCGAGATGGCGCCGGAGCTGACGGCCGCGCTGCAGATCATGGACCTCGGGCCGGTGCTCACCCCCTACCTGCGCAGCCGCTTCGGGCCGTTCGACTTCGGCGGCATCCGGCTGCGCGAACCCGACCAGACCTTCCAGAAGCGGCTCACCCTCGACGTCGGCGGCCGCGAGGTGCACCTGCTCGACCTCGGGCCGGCGCACACCGAGGCGGACACCGTGGTGCACGTCCCGGACGCCGGGGTGCTCTTCGCCGGGGACCTGCTGTTCATCGGGTGCACGCCGATCGTGTGGGGCGGGCCGATCGCCAACTGGATCGCCGCCTGCGACACCATGCTCGGCCTCGGCGCGACCACCGTCGTGCCCGGCCACGGGCCGGTGACGGACGCCTCGGGCATCGAGGCCGTGCGCGGCTACCTCAGCCACGTCGCCCAGCAGGCCGACGAGGCGCACGAGAAGGGCCTGGACGTCAAGGAGGCCGCGTTCTGCCTCGACCTGGGCGAGTACCGCGACTGGCTGGACGCGGAACGGGTCGTGGTCAACGTCTACCAGCGGTATCGCGAGATCGACCCCGCCACTCCGGAACTCGACCGGATGGCCCTGTTCGCAATGATGGCGGAGTGGGACGCATGAGACTGCACAAGACCGCGCACACCTCGCAGCCCTGGCGCATCCACGCGCTGGCCCCCGACTTCAAGGTCGAGGACGTCTGGGCGCTGCCCACGCCGGGCAGCCCCGGCGACCTCGCGCGGCTGGTGGACCAGTTCACCAGCGGCCCGGGGAACTTCAGCGGCGCCACCAAGGCGCTCTTCGCGCTCCGCTGGAGGCTCGGCGAGCTCTTCGGCTGGGACTCAGCGGAGCCCCGCACCTTCCGCGACCGGCTCCCCGCTGACCTGCGCGACTCCCGTGGGCCCGACCCGCGCGCCGTCCCGATGAGGTCGGTCTACCTGACCGAGACCGAATGGGTGGCCGAGATCTCCAACCGGACCGTGCACGCGCTCATGCACATCGGCTGGGTCGGCGACCACGCGCAGATGGCGGTGCTGGTGAAGCCGAACGGGTTGTTCGGCACGCTCTACATGGCCGCGATCATGCCGTTCCGCTACCTCGTCGTGTATCCGGCACTGATGCGCATGATCGGCCGCGGCTGGAACCAAACGCGGCAAAACGATCGTTGAGCAAATGTGGAAATCACCGGAATCGTCACCGCCATCATCATCGGCATCGCGATCGGGGCACTCGGCAGGCTGGTCATCCCCGGCCGCCAGCACCTGCCCATCTGGCTGACCATCGTGATCGGCATAGCCGCCGCCCTGGTCGGCACGGCCATCGCCAGCGTCCTGGGCGTCGCTGACACTCGGGGGATCGACTGGATCGAGCTCGCCATCCAGGTCGGACTGGCCGCCCTGGGCGTCTCCCTGACCGAGGGCCTGTACGGCAGGCGAAGGTAACCGCTCAGAGGTGTGCGCCCACGCCCACGGCGTACGCCTCACGGACCAGCTCGGCGAACGTCTCGTCGAGCTCCGCCGGGTCGGTGATCCGGAACGCGTGGACGAAGAGGCGCTTCGTATAGGGGCTCACGCTCGTGATGCGCGGATCGTCCACCGGGCGCTGGAGGTCGAGATAGCCCCTGATCCCCCGAAGATCGGGCTTGGCCCCGGCGAACCCGCGCCTGGCGGCCTTGAAGGTGATCGTGGTCTTGCTCACCGAGCAGGTGAACGGGCCGCACTCCTCCACGAGCGCCACGAAGCGCCGGTAGAGGTCGACGGAGCTGGCGGGCTTGTTGTCGAGGTGGTCGTCGATCGTCCAGACGCTTGACTCCATGCCCGCCAAACTAACGCCCTTCACCGACAGAACCGTAAGGTCCTTCCATGACGAACAGCCTCCATCTTGCTCCCATCACCCCCGCCAACATCGACCTCGCGCTGGCGGTGAAGGTCCGCCCCGACCAGGACCGGTTCGTGTCGTCCGTGACGAAATCGCTGGCCGAGGCCTACGTGCACCAGAGCATCGCGTGGCCGAGGCTCATCCTCGACGGGGATCAGGCGGTGGGCTTCCTCATGGCCTTCCTCGACATCGACTGGAACAGCAAGGGCACCGACTTCAGGTCCGGCCTGTGGCGGCTCAACGTGGTGCCGGACGCGCAGAAGCGCGGCATCGGCCGCTTCGCCGTGTCGTCGGTGGCCGACGAGATCAGGCGGCGTGGCGGGACGCGGATGTACGTCACGTGGGAGCCCGGCGACGACGGCCCGGAGAACTTCTACCTCAAGCTCGGATTCCAGCTCACCGGCGAGACGAGCGGCGGCCAGACGGTCGGAGTGCTGGACCTGAGTGACTAGCGTCTCTCCGGCGTCCTCAGTACGCGGGACCGTGCGAGTCCGCGCAGTGCGCCTCGGTCTGGCCGATCTTCAGCAGCTCCGGGCTGGCGTGGTCGACCTGCATCGTGGTGTGCTCGATGCCGTACTCGTCGTGGACGAGCCGCTCGGCCGCGACCCGTACGGCGTGGCAGTCGGCGCCAGGGCTGACCAGGATGTGCGCCGAGAGCGCGACATATCCCGAAGTGACCTCCCAGATGTGCAGGTCGTGCACCTCGACCACGTCCTTGAGGTCCGCCGCCTTGCGCCCGATCTCGGCGGGGTTCATCCCGGCGGGAGCCGCCTCCATGAAGACCCGGCCCGCGTCGCGGACCAGCCCCCACCCGGCCTTGAGCATCAGCGCGGCGACCACGAGGGCGGCGACCGCGTCCGCCCTGGCCCAGCCGGTGAGCCAGACGACCAGACCGGCGACCGTGGTGGCGATGAAGGCGAACAGGTCGTTGAGAATGTGCTGGTAGGCGCCCTCGACGTTGAGGCTGGACCGGTCCGCCTTGCGCAGCAGCCAGGTGGCGAGGAGGTTGACGGCGATCCCGGCCAGCCCGGTGATCACCACGAACAGCCCCTCGACCTCGGGCGGGACGATCAGGCGCCGGATGCCCTCGTAGATGAAGTAGGCGCTGAGCAGCAGCAGGGTGATGCCGTTGACCTGGGCGGAGACAATCTCGGCCCGCTTGAGCCCGTAGGTGAAGCCGCCCTGCGGCGGGCGGGCCGCGATCCGCATGGCGATCAGCGCGAACAGGATCGCCGCAGCGTCGGTGAGCATGTGCCCGGCGTCGGAGATCAGCGCCAGCGACTGGGCGATGACGCCGATGACGACCTCGATCGCCATGAACCCCACGATCAGCGCCAGCGCCCCGGTCAGGTAGCGCCGGTCGGCGTCCGCGCTGACCGCGTGACCGTGCCCGTGGCCGTGTTCAGCCATGATCACTCCGTTCCCTCGTGGCCCATGTGGGTGATCGCCAGGTCGAAGAGCATCCGCACGTGGGAGTCCGCGAGGCGGTAGTAGGCCATGCGGCCGGCCCGCCGTACGGTCACCACGCGGTTGGCCCGCAGCAGGCGCAGCGCGTGCGAGGCGGCGGACATGCTCTGGCCGGTGGCGGCGGCGAGATCGCACACGCACATCTCGCCGCCTTCCAGCAGCGCGGAGAGCAGGCGCAGCCGCCCGGGGTCGGCCAGCAGCGCGAAGACCTGCGCGAGATCCTGCACGACCCCTTCCGAGGGCATCGTCCCGCGCACGGCGGCCACCCGCTCGGCGTCCACGACGGAGGTGGAACACCCGTCGGGCGTGAGCGGCACTACAACGTTTGAACGATCGTTCACATATAGGAGTGTAGCTAGTCCTCGTGGAGTCCGTCAGGGTCGCAGTAGTCGATTTTGTCGGTGGGCTTGAAGTTGGCCACGATGATCTCGCGCTTGAAGATGCCGGTCTTGGGGACGTCCTCGGCCGAGGCCTCGTAGGTGAACTGCTGCATGGTCCGCAACGACGTGCCGCCGATCACGACCGGCCTGCGGACCAGGTAGATCGCCGCGAACGGGCAGCAGTAGTAGCTGCCGAACGGCCGCCCGCCCCCGTCGCTCGCGAAGGTGATGGACCCGTCGCGGAAGGCCGCGTCGATCTCCGCCTGGATCCGCAGCGTGGCCGCGGGATCGGGGTCGAACTCCCACATCTCCTTGATCGCCTGGCGGGCGCGCGGGTCGGCCTGCCACACGTCGCGCTTCTGCGGGTCCGTGAGGCACCACGGGTCGAAGTTGCGCGAGTTCATGACCGGCACAGGGCCGGGCTGTACGGCGGGCTGAGCCGACGGGCCGCGGTATGCGGCGATGAGCTGCGGCATGGCGATGAGCTGGCCGAGGTGGTAGTAGCTCTCCAGCGCCCGCTGCAGCCGCTGCTCGATCGCCTCGTGCATGCGCGGCGCCGGGTCGGTGTCCAGCAGCCCCTCGGCGTAGTCGGAGGCGGTCGCCGCCTCGGCCGCGAGCTGGCGCAGCCGCTGCAGGTCGGCGCTGTGCTGCGCGGCGTCGGTGACCGTCTGCTCGAACACGCCGAGCGCCACTTCCGCGTGCTGGCGGACCGCGCGCGAGGCGGCCAGCATGCCGTGCAGGTGCGGCAGCGGGCACGGCGCCGCCTCGGCCCACTCGGGCAGGTCGGCGGGGAGTTGCACCTCCTTGCCGACGAGGTAGCCGGGGTTGCCCGCCGACTGCCTGGCCCTGGACACCCAGCCCTCGACCTGGTCGAAGCAGGCGGAGACCTGGCGGTTGGTGACGTCGGGCACGTAGCCGACGGTGCCCGGGTCGGCGGCGTAGTCGGCGTCGAGCAGGTGCTCGCCGATCGACTGCAGCACGAAGGCGTTCCAGATGCAGAGCAGCTGGCCGGCTGTGGCCTGCGGGCCGTGCCACAGGTTCACCCCGTCCTGGGCCAGTTGCCTGCGTAACGCCTCCGCTCGGTCGAGCTCGGTGTACACGAACCCGCCCGCCCGTCGGTAGGCCTCCAGCTCGTCGGCCCGCACCTCGCCCTTGAAGGCCGCGGCCATCCTCGTCATCAGCGTCGGCTTCATGCGTATCCCCTTCGCCCCGTTTTGATCACCGCAGCCTAATCGCCGGGACCCCTGACAACCATCCCTCCCTGGCGGTGAGAGGCCTTGCGCGGCAGCGGGAAAGCCATGATCAGCCGCCGGGGAAGCCGGGCGGCATGTTCATGGGACCGCCACCGAACGGCGCCCCGCCGACCAGGACGGTCGAGCCTGCCATGTAGGAGAACTCCTCGGTCGCCAGCGAGACCACGGACCTGGCGATCTCCTCCGCCGAGGCCATCCGGTGCAGGCCGGGGGCGTTGCGCGGACCCCAGGCGCGCTTGAACGCCTCCCACACCGCGTCGGGCAGGGACGACGGGCGTACCAGCGCGGTGTCGGTCGTCCCCGGGGCGATGGCGTTGATCCTGATCCCCTGAGGGCCGTAGTCCATGGAGGCCGCCTCCACGATGCCCTTGATCGCCTGCTTGCTGGAGGTGTACGCCACGCCCCCTGGCCGCCGGGACTCCGAGGCGGTGCAGATGATCACGCCGCCGTTCTTCAGCAGGTGCGGGACCTCGTACTTGATGGACAGGAAGACGCCTCTGGCGTTGGTGTCCTGCACATCGGTCCAGTCCTGGAGGGTCATCTCGTGCAGGGGCGCCGACTTGGTGATCCCTGCGTTGTTGAAGGCGACGTCCAGCCGTCCGTAGGCGCTGACCGTCTCGTCCACGAACCGGCGCAGTTGCTCGGGGTCGCGCACGTCGGCCTGCTGGTAGCGGGCCGTCCCACCGGCCTTGCGGATGTCCTGCTCCACCTTGCGGCCCAGCTCGGCCCGCCGTCCGCAGAAGCCGACCTTCGCCCCCTCGGCCGCGAACGCCTTCGCCGTGGCCTCACCGATGCCCGACGTGGCCCCGGTGATCAGGACGACCTTGCCGTCGAAGCGGCCGCGCGGGGCGGCCGGGGGTGGCGCGCTGGTGGGGGCGCCGGTGAGGTACGGCGGGACGGCCACGGCACCGGCGAGTCCCGCCGCTCCGGCTGCAGCGGCGGCCAGCCCGAAGAAGGCCCTCCGGCCGCGCCGTACTCCGCCACCCTGGTCCTCCGTCTGCTCGACCATGTCCAATGCCTCTCCAACGAAACGGTACGTAACGTAATGCCAGGGAAGCATGGCACACGGCCTGATCAACCGCAACACGTTACGTTTCGTCACGTTGGGGGCTAGGATCGAGCTCATGACGAGGACCGCCGACCCATCCCGCCGCAGCGAGCGCTCCCGGGTGGCGATCCTGCGCGCAGCCCTGGAGCTGTGCCGCGAGCAGGGCTTCGGCGGCGTGACGATCGAGAAGATCGCGGCCAGGGCCGGTGTCGGCAAGCCGACGATCTACCGGTGGTGGCCGTCCAAGCACGCGGTGATCCTCGACGCGTTCATGGAGCACATCGCGGCGGAACTCACCTTCCCGGAGACCGGCGATCATCTGGAGGACCTGCGCGGGTGGCTGCATTCCATCGCCGGAGTGCTCGCCGACCCCGCCGTGGGACCGCTCATCGCCGGCGTCGTGGGGGCCGCGCAGTACGATCCGGCCCTGGCCAAGGAGTTTCACGAGCGCGTCTACGTACCGACCAGGGAGACGACCGTCGCCCGGGTCCGGCGCATCCAGGACGAGGGGCGAATGCCCGACCTCTCCCCCGACACGCTGGCCGACCTGGTCACCGGCCCCATCTGGTTCCGCCTGCTGGTCGCCGGCGACCTACCCGGCCGCGACTACGTCGACACCGTCCTGGCAGCCGTGACCTCCCAGGCTCAGAACACCTGAAAAGATCTCTCCTCTCTGGGGCTCTGGACGCTCTCGAGGTGCGGGTCAGTGCAGCGCCTTCTCCAGTTGGGCCTTGGTCATCTTGGAGCGGCCCTTGATGCCGCGGCGCTTGGCTTCTGCGTACAGCTGCTCCTTGGTCCTGCCGCCCGCGCCCGAGTGCGAGCGCAGGCCGCCGCGCCGCGATGAGGAGATGTCCTGGGTCGAGGTACGGCTGGCCGTCTTCGACTCCCCCGCGCGCGCCCGTTCCTTGTTCACCGTGCGAGCCGCGATCTCGGTCGCCCGCTCCTCGCCGACGCCGCGCTTGCGTGCGCTCTCCTTGATGTGCTCGTACTGCCGTTCCCGTTTCGGACTCGATCCCCGAGGCATGTCGAACTCCTTCCGATCATCTGTCCTGGTCCACCACCTGCCCCACAGGTGTCCAGGCATGCGCTACCCCGTCCCCGACGCGTCACCCGTTTCCGGCTCGCGCCCGGGGTAGATGACGGGAGGAAGGAGATTTTCGATGATGTACGGCTCAGCCCAGGCGATAGCGGACGCGTTCGACATGTTCGACAGCGACAACGACGGCCTCCTGTCGAAGGAGGAGGTCACGCTCGGCCTGTGCCTGCTCGCCCAGCGGGTGAGCGAGGACGACGTCGACTTCCTCATCGACCTGTGCGACGGTGACGGCGACGGGCAGTTGTCCCGCGAGGAGTTCTCCCACCTGCGGCAGATGGCTCCGGCCCCGTATTACGGCGGCGAGCCGATGTTCACCACCTTCGAGAGCCATTTCATCGACCCAGGCGCCTTCTGCCGCTATCTGCGCAGGCACGGCATCACGGTGTCGTTGACGGCGACCCGCGACTTCCTCCGCAACATCCACCCGAACCGCGACCCAGCCCTGTCCCGCGGCCTCTACGCCCAGTTCGTCAACGCCTACCGAACTTCCTGAACCCTGCATCACGTCACACTGCCCTCACATCGGGGATACCTCCAGCCGATGCAGGCACGAAAGAGGCCAGTTGCCGGCGATCGTCGGGCTGATGGTCAGCGGCCTGCTCACCTCGACCACCTCCCGGCTCGTGCAAGGCGGAGATCAGGTCGCCCTCGAGATCTGGGACCCGAACGGCTGGCACAGCTGACCAGCACGGCGCCCTGCCTCGCCGCCTCAGAACCGGCCGGATCAACACGGTCCGCCCGATCGTTCCGACGCGGGGTCCTGCGCACCGGTACGCCAAAACCCTCTTCCCTCCCCGCCTGAAAATCTACAGTGGCCAAGGTAGACATTCGCGGTTGGTGTGGGTAGTGTTTCTGACATCGCAAGGAACGGATCCATGAGGGCGGCGCACGAGATACCAGCGTCACGAGGAGTCGCCCGGACGAGCGTGGATAGCAGGACCGTAGAAGTGATGGGCGGAAGGTCGGACGTGCCGGGGCCGGCAGGACTGGTTAGGGGCCCTGGTCGTGGACGCGCCGCCGTAGTGAAGACGGCACGAACAGGTTGTTGGCAGAAGGTCGGACGTGGCAGGGCCAGTAGTCGAACAGGGCCCCGACGCGTGGACGCGCTGCTTCAGCAAGACCGCAGTACGAAGTGATCGGCAGAAGGTCGGACGTGCCGGGGCCAGCAGAGCTGGTGAAGGGTCCTGGTCGTGGACGCGCTGCCGGAGCGGCCCTCAGGGGTCGTGGCATGAGGTAAATGCAAGGGTTCACAGATAACCGAAGGGAGTGTTGAACGCCATCAGGATCGCCCGTCGCCGGTGGAGTTTCGCCGCACGGGTACCGCAGTTCCACAGATGGGAAGGTGGTCTCCGGTCACGCTTACGCGATCCCCGCATCCCCGCCTCCTGGCGGCTGATGCGGAAACGGCAAGTCGGCCTCCGGGCCGGTAGATGGTGTAACACAACCTAGTTGCGGGCCCCGGCGCATGAAGGCGCCGGGGCCCTTCACGGCGTTCGGGAAGGTCCATGGATCAAACACGGAACGGTCCGGCCATCGAGCCGGGCAGCACGCTGCGCCGCAAGGCCGCCACCTCCACACTCGCCTCCAGCGCCGCCTACGGCGACAAAGCCGGAGCCAGACTCCGTCCGCCCGCGCCCCAGGCGCCCGCCGAGGCAGAGCCGCAGGCACCGGGACAGGCCGGGGCGGAGGCCAGATTCGACGATGAGGACTACCCCGCTTACAGCATGGGCCGGGCCGCGGAGCTCCTCGGGGTCAGCGCCGCGTTCCTGCGCAGCCTGGGCGCCGCCAAACTGATCGAGCCGCAGCGCTCCGAGGGCGGGCACCGCCGCTACTCCCGCTACCAGCTGCGTCTGGCCGCCAGGGCCCGCGAGCTGGTAAATGCGGGCACCGCATTGGAAGCCGCCTGCCGCATCATCATCCTGGAAGACCAGCTCGCCGAAGCCCTGCGCATCAACGCCGAGCTCCGAGCCGGCCCCAGCGACGCCAAGACCACCTCGTAATCCCGGCACGCGAACGGGCGGCGTCGGCAGCGACGATCTGGTGAGGTACGGCTCGCAGAAAGCAGAGCCGGGGCCAGTGTCCGCGAGCACATCTGCACGAGCACCCAACGACGGTCGGTTCCGATCTCGGCGTGCTGGACGGCATTGGTGACCAGCACCGAAGCAGCCAGTACGACGAGGTCGAGGGCGGCGTGATCGCGACCGACCCGCCCGGTCACCGTCCTACGCGTCTGGCGCGGAGCGCAGGCCTTGCGAGCCAGCTCTGCTATTCCTGTCCATGAACGCAGTCGATGGCCATCGAGATCAAATGTGGGATTGAGACCCCTGCGAGCTCTCCAGAGCTTGCAGTTTCAATGCCTTTTATGGGGCAGCCTTTACCGCCATTCATCCGACAGGTTGTCGCTTTGATGTGTGGCGGGGGTCACGCTCCATTCACCCTCAGCTCCTTAAGGCTATGCCTCTCCAATTTTCTTGGCTCGGAGTCTCAAATCGGGCCTACCACTGACCGGTGGGGCAGGTAGCCCTGTATGGATTCCCCTCAGGAGCGCCTATTGCGGTTGGTGCCTCCGGCCCTCGCGAGGATGGCCGTGTGGTGTGCGTGTCTGATCGTCATCGGCTTCGTGGCCAATTACGTTTTCGGCTTCGTGGCGACGATGCGCATCCTCGCCTTGCCGATCGCGGTCGCCCTGCTGCTGACCGCCCTGCTGTTCCCGCTCACCCGGCACCTGCGCGCCTCGGGGCTGCGATCGATCTACGCCACCTGGATCACCGTGCTCGTCGCCCTCGCCATCCTGGGCGGGACGGGCTGGATCATCGGCGCCCGGGCCAACGAAGAGTTCCCCGGCCTGGTGACACAGGTCAGGCAGACTGCCAAGACGGTGGAGGAATGGCTCTACACCGGCCCTCTGCACCTGGAGCCGATCCAGCTCAGCCGCTGGGTGGACGAGTTCGCCAAGCTGATCACCGAACGGCAGCAGCAGATCACCTCGACGGTCCTCGCGGGCACGGTAGTGGTGATCGAGGTTCTGGCCTCGATCGTGCTCATGCTGTTCGTGACGTTCTTCCTGCTCAAGGACGGTGACCGGATCTGGTCGTGGTTCCTCAAGGGGTTCGGCCAGATGGCGCCGCGGGTCGACCGGGCGGGGCGGACCGCCTGGGCCACGCTGTCGCACTACGTGCAGGGTACGGTGGCCGTGGCCGCGGTGCACGGCGTGCTCATGGGGCTGGTGCTGGCCATCATGGGTGTTCCGCTGTGGGCGGCGCTCGCCGTACTGATCTTCTTGGCCAGCTTCGTCCCGATCGTCGGCATCCTGTTCGCGGGTGCGGTCGCGACGCTGGTCACGCTCGGCGCGAAGGGCCCTGTCTACGCGCTGATCTTCATCGGCATCCTGATCGTGGAGCAGCAGCTGGAGAACCACGTGCTCCAGCCACTGATCGTCGGCCGGGTGCTGCACTTCCACCCACTGGCGATCATCATCGTGCTGGCCGTCGGCGGCATCCTGGCCGGGATCGCCGGCGCGATCGTGGCCGTGCCGATCACCGCCATCCTCTACCGGGCCGTGCCCGAGCTCTTCAAAGACGATCCGATCCCCCTCCCGGCAGGACCGGTACCAGAACCACCGGCGCAGGACGTTGCTCCTGAGAAGGAACCCGGGCAGCAGGACTGAGGAGCTCGCGGGCACGCCCGAGACGAGGGGCGCAGTCCGTCTGGTCATCTCTTCTCCCTCGCGGTAGGCAGGGTCGACAGCGACCACCACACCCCCGGACTCGTCGGTGAGCATCCGCTTGACCTCCACACGCGTGGTCCCACCAGTGATCTCTCCCATGCACTCGGGCAGAACGAAGATCTCACCGTGCCCCCGGAAGGCTCCCGGAACCGTGAGCACCATGTTCCACCCAAGCCGAACACGACGACTCCGACCCCGGCACGTGGGGCAAACCCACCAGGGCACCTGGCACCGGCACGTGCGCACCTGCCATGAGGAGCAGCTGCGGGCCCTGCCAACGGTTGCGGAAGGAGCGGTGCCGTGGCCCGGCCGTCTCTCGGCTCATGGGGTGATGAACAGCTGGGCCTCAAGGTGGTCAAGGGCTTGGCGGACGGCCCCGAGGGCGACGTTCTGTTCGCCAAGGCACGAGGCCTGGACTGGGATGGAGAACAAGCAGAGTTCGTCCAGTCGGCGTTTGAGAGGCTCGAGGAGAGTGTTGCCTGCTTGGGACAGGCCGCCGCCGATGACGATCTTGTCGGGGTCGAAGAGGAGAGTGGAAGCGGCGATGCCGGTGGCCAGATCGTCGATGAAGGCGGGGTCGTCGACGGGTTTACCGGCGGCCAGCGCGTCGCGGGCCTCGTACCAGCGGACCGCTCTGAGGACTCCGATTTCTCCGGCGGCACCGTGGCGGCCTTCGCGGACGCGGCCGTCGATGAGGATGCCGACGGAAATCTGATGGCCGGCCAGTATGTAGACGACGTCCGAGGCGTCTCCGGCGATGCCGCGCCAGTGTTCGGCGAGCGCGCCGAGGTTGGCGTCGTTGCCGATGAGTACGGGGCCCGATGCGAGGCCCAATAGTTCCTCCCGGACGTTGACGTTCGCCCAATCGGGTAGGGCGGGGGAACGGACGACGATTCCGGTGTCGGGGTCGACGGGGCCGGTGGTGCCGACGCCGACGGCCAGCAGATCGACCAGGCGGACCGATGCGGATCGAGCGGCGCGCTTGAGAGCGGTTCGAGCGGCTTGGACGCGCTCGGCTTTGCTGTGATCGGCGGACACCTCGATGCGGTGGCTGCCGCGGATGGTGCCGACCAGGTCCGTGCACAGCGCCAGAACCTTGTGGATTCCGATGTCGACGCCGACCACGTACCCGTACTCGGCGCGGAATCGGTATCGCTTGGCGGGTCGGCCCACGGGCCGCGGCGCGTCTGGATCCGGGACGATCTCGGCGAGGAGCTCACGCTCTATCAGCTCGTCGACGGCGTCCTCGGCCGACGGGCGGGAGATGGCCGCCCGGTGGGCGATCTCGGTGAGGGTGAGGCCCTCCGGCGAGCCGCCCCCACGAGGATCGGCCGCCTCGGCATGGATCACGCGAAGGGCCGCGACGGTGGTGGCGCGGCTCAACGGCGCCCCATACCAGTGCTGGGGAGCACCCTCAGTCATTGATCTTTTCTCCAACCTCTTGACGCCGTGCCACCCGGGTGCAAACATCCTATCGCTTCCACATTATTAATACCATCAGGATAATTAATTCAAGGTCACGAGGCTGAAACCTCCAGGTGGCGGCTGCCTCCTGACGGGCTCCTCGTCCAATGAAAGGCTTGAGTCCACATGCTCCAGTCCAGTGAGGCGCTGTCCTGGCTCACCGACTCGGTCCTGTACCAGATCTATCCGCAGTCGTTCTCCGACTCGAACGGCGACGGCGTCGGCGATCTTGCAGGGGTCACCGAGCGCCTGGACTACCTGGCCTGGCTGGGCGTCGACGCCGTCTGGCTCAGCCCGTGCTTCGCTTCGGAGTTCGGCGACGCGGGCTACGACGTGACGGACTACCTGAGCATCGCCTCGCGCTACGGCACCAACGAGGACGCGGCAGTCATGATCGAGAAGGCGCGGAGCCGCGGCATCCGGGTCATCCTCGACCTGGTGCCGGGCCACACTTCGCATCGCCACCCGTGGTTTCAGGAGTCGGCGAACACCCCTGGCGATCATCGATACATCTGGTCGGACCGTATCTCCACGCCGATGCGTGAGTGGATCCCGAACCAGGGCGCGCGCGGCGGTTTCTACCGGGCCAACTTCTATCCGATCCAGCCTGCCCTGAACTACGGCTACGCCCGCACGAACGAGGCCGAGCCGTGGCGGCAGCCGGTGGACGCCGAAGGCCCGCGTGCCAACCGGGCCGCGTTGCAGGAGATCATGAGCTTCTGGTTCGAACGAGGTGTGTCCGGGTTCCGGGTGGACATGGCCTATTCCCTGGTCAAAGACGATCCCGGCCAGATCGAAACCAGCCGGCTGTGGGCACAGATTCGCCGGTGGGCCGACCGTTTCCACCCCGACCGTGCGTTGCTGGCTGAGTGGGGCAACCCGAGGATCTCCATTCCAGCGGGCTTCCACTCCGACTTCTTCCTGCATTTCGACGGCCCCGCGCTGCGGTCGCTGTGGGACAACAGTGCGGGAAGCCAGGGCCCGTGGACCGACGGCCAGCCGTGCTATTTCGACCCCGACGGCAAGGGCTCGATGCATACGTTCCTGGCCGAGTGGCAGGACGCCGAAGCGGAGACCGGCGGTCGCGGGCTGATCGCACTGCCCACGTCCAACCACGACTTCTCGCGCCTAACCTGTGGTCCCCGCACCCGTGACATGGTCGCGCCGGCCTTCGCGTTCCAGCTGACCTGGCCTTCGTTGCCGGTGATCTACTACGGCGACGAGATCGGCATGCGGTACGTGCCGGGCCTTCCGGACAAGGAAGGCAGCCAGCTGGACACCCAGGCCCGGCAGGGCTCGCGCACTCCGATGCAGTGGGACGACAGCCCGAACGCCGGCTTCTCCACTGCTCCCCCGGAGACCTTGTACCTGCCGATCGACCCGGAATCCGACCGTCCGACGGTATCGGCGGCCAAGGCCGATGAACAGTCGCTGCTGCACCAGGTCCGCCGGCTGATCGAGCTACGCAAACAGACCCCCGACCTGAGCCCTGACGCCCCAGTGCGGGTGCTTCACCAGGACTACCCCTTCGTCTACAGCCGCGGAGTCAGTCATCTGGTCGTGATCAATGGTCGGCAGTCCCCAGTTGCCGTGTCAGTCGAAGACCTCAAGGGCGCTGTACCCGTGGTCGTGCACGGAGTCGAAGTGATCGACGGAGAGGTCCGGGCCGCCGGTTTCTCCTACGGGATCTATCGCTTGACCCAGCCCTAGCGGACTGGATCTCCCTCACCCCACCTCACCAGGAGAAACACCATGATGGATCGTCGCAGATTCCTCGCTTTGGGTGCGGCCGTCACAGCCCTGGCACTCAGCGCCGCCTGCGCCGCCGGCGGCGGGAGCAACGAGCCGAAGAGCAGCGGCGGCGAGGTCGAGCTGTCGTTCCTGACCTTCGAGACTCCCAACCTCAACGCCGCCTACTGGGACGCCGCCATAGCGCGGGCTTCTTCCAAGGTGCCCGGCGTAAGGATCAAGAAGCTCGTGTCGCCGATCGTCGACCGGACGTCCTACGTCAAGCAGCTGGACGCCTCCGGGCAGATGCCCGACATCATGCCCGCGATCGCCGTCGCCGGGTTCGCCCAGGCCGGCAAGCTCGCCGACTTCACGCCGGAGGAGCTGACTCCGTTCGTCTCGCCCCAGTCCAACGCGATCGGCGGCAAGATCTACCAGCTGCCCTACAACACCCAGACCGTCCCGATGGTCTATTACAACAAGGGCCTGTTCGCCGAGGCAGGCATCACCGCCGAGCCGAAGACGTACGCCGAGTTCCTCGAGGTCAACGCGAAGCTCAAGGCCAAGGGCATCAACCCGATCGTGCTGGGTGGCGGTGGCAAGGACACCTGGGCCGACATGTACCCGCTGACCGCCACGGTCGCCACCGAGGTCTACAAGGGCAACCCGAACTGGCTGGCCGACCGCGTCGCGGGAAAGACCACCTTCGCCGGCGACCCCGCCTTCATCAGGGCCGTCGAGAAGGTCGTCGATCTGGCCAGGAAGGGCTACATCGACCCGGCAGGGCTGAGCCGCTCCTACCCCGACACCGAAAAGGCCTTCCTGGACGCCAAGGGCGCCATGTACCCGATGGGTTCCTGGTTCCCGGCGGCCGCCGACAGCAAGAAGCCCGGCTTCGAGATCGGCGTGTTCCCGTGGCCCACTGATGACGGCTCCCTGGTCATGCCCGCCTACACCGGTGGCGGCCTGAGCGTCAGCTCCAAAGCCAAGGATGTGACGCTGGCCAAGAAGTGGGCGCTGGCCTTCCAGACCGACAAGGAGAACCTGGACGCCATCGTCAAGGGCGACGGCGCGATCATTGCGATCAAGGGCTATCAGCCCCCGGCCGACATGGGCCCGGTCTACAAGGCCACCGCCGAGATCTATGACCGGGCTCTCAGCCAGAACGCCATCACCACCGCCTTCTCCCAGGAGAACGGTGACGCGGCTTTGCTGCCCGGCCTGGCCGACAAGGCCGCCCTCGGCGTACAGGACCTGATCACCGGTAAGAAGACCGCCGCCCAGTTCGCCGCCTTCCTCGACAAAGAGTGGGACAAGGCCAAGCAGTAGCTCCATGACGTCGTGCCCGGTGTCCGGAACAGGACGCCGGGCGCCACCCCAGGAAGGAGCGCCGCCTTGACGGCGACACGACCTCGACTCCAGGCGGCCGCGAACCCGGTACGGCGACCGCACACTCCGCATAAACGAAGGCGAACCAGCAGGCCGTCGTTGATCGGCCTCGGCCGCTTCGGTCTGTTCGGACTACCGTCGCTGGCACTGTACGCCTGCGTGGTCCTGATCCCGATCGGGATCTCGGTCTACTACAGCTTGACCAATCGCAACCCGTTCCGTCCGCCCACTCAGTGGGTCGGGGCGCGCAACTACCAGAACCTGGCCACCGACCCGGACTTCTGGAAGGTCCTCACCAACACGATCATCATCACGATCGTCGTGACGATCGTCGTGACGATCGTCGTGACGATCGCCGCGAACGTCATCGGGCTGGCGATCGCGGTCCTGCTGGACCGGCGAGGCTGGTTCTACAACGCCCTGCGCGGCGTGTTCTTCACCCCGGTCATCCTCAGCGGCGTCGTGGTCAGCGTCATCTGGCAGGCCATCCTCACCGACGACGGCCTGCTCAACTCGACCCTGCGTCAGATCGGCGTCGACCATCCGCCGGGCTGGCTGTCCGATCCAGACATCGCCCTCTACACCCTGTGCTGGATCATCACGTGGCAGTTGATCGGCTTCTGCGTCGTGGTCTACCTGGCGGGCCTCCAAGGCATCCCGACCGAACTCCACGAGGCCGCAGCCGTCGACGGCGCCGGACCCGTCGAACGCTTCCGGAAGATCACCTGGCCGCTCCTGGCGCCGGCGGTGACCATCAACACCGTCATGCTGCTCATCAGCACCTTCAAGATCTATGACCACGTCCAGGTCATCACCAACGGCGGCCCCGGCGACGGCACCACCAGCACCATCGCCTTCGACGTCATCCAGACCGGTCTGGTCGGCAACCGGATCGGCTACTCCTCGGCCGTCGCCGTCGTGATGCTCCTTTTCGTCGCCATCGTGTCCACTGGCGTCCTTCACCTGCTCCAGCGCCGCGAGGTGAACGCATGACCGCCAAGCAGACACACAGCTGGCTGCGGCCCACGATCGGCACCTTCGTCACCGCAGTGTTCTTCCTTCCGCTCTACCTGGTGCTCGTCAATGTCTTCAAGCCGGGCGAGGAGATCATCGACGGGCCGGCCTCGCTGCCGATCCCGCCGACCCTGGACAACATCCACGACGTGCTGTCCCGACCCGACCACCTGTTCTGGTACGGATTGATCAACAGCATCGAGGTCACCGCCATCTCCATCACCGTGCTGACCGGCCTGTCGGCGATGTGCGGCTACTACCTGGCTCGCAACCAGGGCATCGGCGCTCGGATCATGCTCGTGGTGATGCTGGCCGGGCTGATGATCCCGCCCGCGGTCATCATCGGCCCGATCACCGAGGTGCTGCGCTCCGCCGGCCTGATGACCTCCGTCGCCGGGCTCGTCCTCGTCAACGTCGGCTACTACGTCCCCTTCGGCGTCTTCGTCTTCGCTGGCTTCGTCAAGACGATCCCGATCGAGATCGAACAGGCCGCCGCCATCGACGGCGCCGGCCGTATGCGGATCTTCTGGCAGGTCGTCTTTCCGCTCCTCAGACCAGCCGCGGCCAGCGTCCTGATCTTCCTCGGCGTCTGGATCTGGAACGACTTCCTCAACCCGCTCATCATTCTCGGCCCGGCCCAGGGAACCACCGTCACCGTCGGTATCTACCGCGCCATCGGTGAACACCAGCAGGACTACGGCGCCGTATTCGCCTTGATGTTCCTGGCGAGCCTTCCCGTCCTCGTCTTCTACCTCGCCTTCCAGAGGCATTTCGTCAAAGGCCTCACCGCAGGCGCGAGCAAAGGCTGACCTCGATGACCCACATCAACCTGCGCGACCACATCGGTACCCGGCTCCAGCGTCCCGCGACGCTCGCCGTAGCCGGCGCGGGAGCACGCGGTGCCGCCTACGCCGAGCAGTATCCGGACAAGATCAGAATCGTCGCGGTGGCCGAGCCCCGGGACGCCGACCACCTCGCGCCCGCCGAGGCCTTCGCCAGCCTGGGCTACGACATCCTGCTCGAAAAGCCGATCGCGCCCACCGAAGAGGACTCCATCGCCGTCGGCGAGGCGGCCGCACGCAGTGGCTCCCTCATCGCCGTCTGTCACGTCATGCGCTATACCCCCTACACGGCAAGGCTGAGAGAGCCGCTGCCACAGATCGGTGAGATCGTCTCCGTCGAGCACCTAGAGCCGATCGGCTGGTACCACTTCGCCCACTCCTTCGTCCGCGGCAATTGGCGCCGCGAGGACGAGGCTGCCTTCGCCCTGCTGGCCAAGGCATGTCACGACATCGATTGGCTCGCCTTCGTCATCGGACGATCAGTGGAGAAGGTCTCATCCTTCAGCGGGCTCAGCCATTTCCGCCCCGAGAACAAACCTGCGGGCGCCGCCGACCGCTGTCCCAACTGCACGGTCGAGGCATCCTGCCCCTATTCGGCTCAGCGCATGTACATGGACGGTCTGCGCAAGGGGGGCACCCGAGGAGAAGGCAATGCGATCCCGTAGATCGGTTGTGACCCGAGTGGTGGCTGTGCTCCTCGGTCTTGGCTTGGTCGCCGTACCTGCAGCCTCGGCCACGCCCGTCTCCGCGGCGGATGACCTGGCCGACGACTGGAGCAGGCGGAGCGGCCTGCTGCCCGCATACGCCGGAGACCGTTGTCCAGGCCATGAGCGACATCAGCGTGAACGCCTCGACCGCCCCCGAAATCTCCGCCTCTGCCTGGGTGCATGGTCAGCGACAGGCAAACTCACCGCCACACCCACCGGAAACGGCTACGGCACCGCCGGCTACACCTTCAGCGCCGCATCCACCGGACACACCCTGACGATCACCTACCTCGTCGACGCCTCCCTTCACCCGGCCACGATGGCCACCGCCGAAGTCCAGGTCTTCAGCTGATCCCACACCCAGAACCCGACCTCGCTGAGACAGCGATGGATCCGATGCGTGGCGTCGCCACCCGCGCACTCAGGAAGACGCTGCCTGAACCGCACACAAAAGGAAGCCGACATGTCTGAATCGCATCAACTCAGCCGCAGAGCGCTGCTGGGAGCTCTTGTCGCGGCGCCGGCCGTCATCGCGACCTCCCCTGGAGCGTGGGCACTCAGCAGTGCACCGCAGGACCGGATCAACTCAGCGGCGGGCCTGCTGGTTGACGACCCTGGCAAGGTCCTTGCCGCGCTGCGGTTCGGCATGTTCGTGCACTTCAACCCGTCGTCCGTGGTTGGCAGGGAAATCGGCTGGGGCAGAAACGCCTACCGGCCGGGCGAGCCTGCCGGCAACCAGTATCCCGATCCGTCGGTGAAGACCGACCCCGTCTACGACGCCGCCTACCGCAGCTTCCTGCCCGAGGCGGACTGGGCGCCCAAGCTCGCCGCCGCGGCCAAGGCAGCGGGAATGACCTACCTGGTGTTCACGACCAAGCACCACGACGGCTATCCGAACTTCCGTGCGGACAACGTCAGCCGGTCGTTCTATCCCGACTTCGCCGTCACGCCGATGGGGCAGTCCGGGCGGGACCTCACCCGGGAGATAGCCGACGCCGCCCGAAGCGCGGGCCTCAAGCTCGGCTTCTACTACTCCGGTCGCGACTGGACTCAGCCGGACTACGTCAAGGGCGACTACGCCACGTACTACAGCTACATGATGGAGCACATCCAGCAGCTCCTCACCCGGTACGGCAAGGTCGACTTCCTCTGGTACGACCACATCCCCTACGCGGACATGGCCTCGTTCCGCCCGCCCGAGTTGATCAAGGTCCCGCGGGACCTGCAGCCCGGCATCCTGATCAACGACCGCGCCTACAACAACATGGGGTTCCAGCAGATCCCTCAGGATCTGAAGGGGGACTACGACACACCCGAGCAGAGGATCGGTGCCTTCAACCTGACCCGGGCGTGGGAGTCCTGTCTGACCATCACGCCACCGGACTGGTCCTGGCAGCCCGACCGCCCGGTCTCCGACTTCCCGACCGTGCTCAAGAACCTCGTCGCAGTAGCCGTCGGGGACGGCAATCTGCTGCTCAACGTACCGCCGACGAAGAGCGGCCACCTGGAGGACGGGGTGACCTCCGTCCTGCGCCAGGTCGGTGCCTGGATGGGGAACAACCAGCAGACGATCGTCGGAACGCGCGGCGGGCCGTACCGCTCCAGCGAGATCGGCGGAGCGACCTACACCGGCAGCACGATCTACCTGCACATCACCGGCGATCTGCAGCCGGCCAAGCTCCGGCTGCCGGCCCTCAACGCCACAGCGAAATCGATCACTACTCTCGACGGCAGGGCGGTGCCGTTCACCACGGAAGCCCAGGGCGACCTGCTCCTCGATCTGGCCGGGTTCGCCAAGAACGCCCCGGACTTCATCATCCACATCACCGTCGACAAGGCCATGAGCCCGGAGTTCGTGACGGCCCGGCCGATGGAGTGGGACCGAGGCTTCGGCGCGGTGGTGTTCGAGCACGTCGGCTACCAGGGGGGCAACGCCTACGTGACGCTGGGCAGCTACACCTCCGCCCAGTTGTCAGCCATCGGCGCGGGATTCGGCATTTCCTCGTTACGAGTGTCTCGCGGCTACCAGGTGCTCGGCTATCCCGGCGACAACTTCTCCGGCGCCCCCTGGACTTTCACCACCGACAATCCCGACATGTTGCAGACCGGCGGCAACGACCTCATCAAATCGCTCAAGGTGACCCTCGATCCGGCCGCGTACTTCCGGCTCATCAACGTCACCAACAGCCTGGCCCTCGACAGCGGCGGCAACGTCCCCGACGGCTCCAACCTCAAGCAGTGGACGCCCGTAGAGAGCCCCAACCTGCAATGGCAGGCCCAGGATCTCGGCGACGGCTACTACAGGCTCATCAACCGTACCAACGGCATGGCGGCCGATGGCTGGGGCGCAACCAGCGACGGCGCCCCCGCCCGGCAGTCGCCGTGGAACGGTGGCCCCAACCAGCAATGGCAGATCACCGACCGCGACAGTGGCCGCTACTCCATTGCCAACCGCGCGACGGGTTTGGTCCTCGACAGCGGTGGCCAGGTGCCCTCCGGGTCCGTGATCAAACAGTGGGTGTGGGTGAACAGCACCAACCTGCTGTGGACCTTGAAGCCGATCAACTGATCGCCGCCACGGACACCCGATGTGGCTATCCCAGAAGAAGGAAATCCGGCCATGTATTCGACACGAAAGATCAGAACACGCCTTACGGCTATGGCCTTAGCCGTCGGCGTACTCACCGGCCTGACCGCTACCCCTGCTGCGGCCGCCTCCGGCGGCAGCGCCACCGACTGGCTGTATCACCGCAAGTGGGGCGTCATGCAGCACTACCTCGGTGAAGGCTGCCCGCCCGGCTGCCCGACCGGCTCCTGGGAGCAGCACAGCGATGGCCTGTGGTATCCCGGCCCCAACTGGCCGACAGCCGCCGAATGGAACGACCGCGTCAACAACTACGACGTCCAGGGCGTGATCAACCAGCTCAAGTCCGTCGGCGCCGGCTGGTTCCAGGTCTCCGTCGGCCAGATCTCCGGCTACTTCGCCGCCCCGAACACCGAGTACGAGCGCCTGGTCCCCGAGACCCCGACCCACCCCAGCCGGCTGTCGGACCGAGACCTGATCAAGGAGCTCGGCGACGCCGCGCACAAAGCAGGCATCAAGTTCATCGTCTACGTGCCCCTCGACGCCTCACCACGGACCGACGCCGACCGCTACGCCGCCGAGAAGCTCGGAGGCGACCCGCAGGACTACTGGGGCGGTATGTACAAACCGACCTTCCAGAACAACTGGGTCAACGTGATCAAGTCGTGGTCCCAGCAGTGGGGGGAGTCCGTCGACGGATGGTGGATCGACGGCGGTGCACCCAACATCGATGACTACGCCTCGAGAATCATCGACGCTGCCCGGTCCGGCAACGCCAACACCCTGATCGCGCTCAGCGCGGCCGGCTGGCAGCTGCCTTCGAACCCCAACGCCGCGGCCAAGACCGACTTCACCATGGGCGAGGACAGGCTCAGCGTCAGCGGCCGCTGGACCATGTACGGCTCCACCCAGGCGCAGAACGTCGGCCTGGTCAGGGCGCAGACCTTCTGGGGCGCCCCACCGAACTCACCGATGAACTACAGCACCCAGCAGCTGGTCGACCACACCCTCAACAACACCAACGTCGGCGGCGCGATGACCTGGGACGTCGGCTACGACCGCAGCAACGGGCACATCTCCGATGCCGCGATGACACAGCTGCGGGCCGTAGGCCAGGCCACCGGCACCATCTACGACAGCGTCGACGACTCCAGCTCCTCCGTCGCCTACACCGGCTCGTTCTTCGGCTACAACCCGGGCGGGTGCTTCGGCAGCACGTGCCACAACGCCAACACCGCAGGCTCCACCGCTACCTACACCTTCTCCGGCGACCGCGTCACCTGGAACGGGATCAAGGGCCCCGACCAGGGTTCCGCCTCGGTCTCCATCGACGGCGGCCCCCCGACCACGGTCAACCTCAACGCACCCACCCGCACCACCGACCTGCCGGTCTACTACAGCCCCATCCTGCCCAACGGCACCCACACCATCAAGATCACCACACTGTCCAGCGGCTGGGTCACCGTCGACCGGCTCACCTCAGCCCCCGACACCGCCGGCGGGCCGATCCGATCAGCACTGCCCGGAGGCCTTTGCGTGGACGTACGGCAAGCCTCGTCGGACAACGGAACCCCGATCCAGACCCACACGTGTAACGGCACCAACGCCCAACGGTGGACCAGGACGACCGGCAACCAGCTGACCTCCTTCGGCAAATGCATGGACATCGCCCAGGGCGGAACCGGACAAGGCACCAAGATCCAGCTCTACACCTGCAACAACACCGCGGCTCAGGTCTGGATCCCCGACGCCAACGGCGTTCTGCGCAACCCGCAATCCAACAAGTGCCTCGACGTCCCCGGCGCCACCAGCGACCCCAACACGCAACTCCAGATCTATACCTGCAACAGCTCCAACGCCCAGAAATGGACGCTCTCCTAGCCCAGGGGTGGACCCTTCCCTAGCGGCTGAAATCCCGGGGCCCGCGTCCATTCGGGCCTCCCGGGCCATGGCGGCTCACCTCAGCCAACAACTCGTCCACAGCGTCGATGGCCTGCTCGTCCTGATGATCGCTGGCTTTGGGATGCCAGCCGATGCGTTCACCCGCACGCGCACCGCTGGAGGTCGTGGTGCCCCTCCAGCGGGGCCGCGATCCGATCCCACCCGGAGAGAGGAGAAAGTTCGCAATGAGATCATGGAGACTCACCAGCGCAAGATCGACGCCGGCCAGAGCGGTCGCGCTGCTGCTCGGCCTGGCTCTGCTGTCGGTTCCAGCCCCGCAGGCTCGGGCTGTGGGCGGTCCATCGACGGACTGGATGAGCCAGGGCAAGTTCGGCGCCATGCTGCACTACCTTGCCGAGGGTTGCCCCGAACTCCCGTGCACCGACTACCCGAACAACATGCCGACCGTCGAGCAGTGGAACGCCCGGGTCGACAACTTCGATGTGGCAGGGGTCGTCCAGCAGGTGAAATCGACCGGTGCGGGCTGGCTCCAGCTGTCGGTCGGGCAGAACACCGGCTACTACGCCGCTCCGAACGCGACCTTCGAGTCTCTCGTCCCGGCCACCGCAGAGCATCCGTCGCGGTTGTCACGCCGGGACCTGATCAAGGAGTTGGGTGCCGCCCTGCACCAAGCCGGCCTGAAGTTCATCGTGTACATCACCGCCGACCCGATCGCGCGCGACGAATACGCCCGGCACAAGCTCGGCGGCGACGGCCAGAACCCGGGTGCGCCGAACGCGACCTACCAGGCCAACTGGCTGAACGTGGCGAATACCTGGGCGCAGCAATGGGGCAGCAACGTGGACGGCTTCTTCATCGACGGCTCCGGCTACCAGCAGCTCGAGCCGTTCTACGACCAGATGGCCGTGAGGTTGCGCAGTGGCAACCCCAACGCCCTGCTCTCCTTCAGCAGCGGCGGCACTCCGTGGAATTCGTGGACGGCCGAGTCCGACTTCACCCCGGGTGAATCCGGCGTCGACTTCTGGCCGCGGCCCACGCCCGACCGGTGGGTCGACAACCATGGAGACCAGTTGCAGCTGCACTACCTGGGGATCGCGCAGAGCGAGTGGGGTAGCCCGCCGGACTATCCGCTGTCCTCGACCGGCGAACAACGCATGATCGACCTCACCCGGGGCGTCGTCCGCGTCGGCGGCGCGGTCACCTGGGACGTGGGCTACCACCGCAACAACGGACGCATCTCCGACACGGCCATGGGATTCCTGACGAAGCTCGGCCAAACCCTGCGCAACATCGACGGCAACCTCGCCTTAGCCAGGACCGCCACCCAATCCGGCACGAGCCACTCCGCGCCGGCGGCGCGGGCGGTGGACGGCGAGACCAACGGCGATTTCGGATCCGGTTCGGTCACCCACACAGCCGACAACCCCCTGGAGGCCAACCCCTGGTGGCAGGTCGACCTCGGTTCCTCCCAGCCGGTCAGCACGATCAAGCTGTGGAACCGCACCGACTGCTGCACCGACCGACTCCGCAACTTCTACGTCTTCGCCTCCGACACCCCCTTCACCTCCAACGACCCCAACATCACCAAGAACCAAGCCGGCATATGGAACTACCAACAAACCCAGGCTGCAGGTCAGACCCTGACCCTGCCCGTCAACCGGTCCGCACGCTACGTGCGAGTCCAGCTGGCGGGAGCGGACCGGCCGCTGTCCCTCGCCGAGGTCCAGGTCTTCGGCAACCTCGCCCTGCACAAACCCGTCACCCAATCCAGCACCTACACCTCCTCACACGTCCTGTACTCGGGAGCCAACGCCGGACGGGCCAACGACGGCAGCACCAACGGCGACTACACCTACGGATCGGTCAGCCACACCTCGGAGACGCCACTGGACACCAACCCCTGGTGGCAGGTCGACCTCGGTTCCTCCCAGCCGGTCAGCACGATCAAGCTGTGGAACCGCACCGACTGCTGCGCCGACCGACTCCGCAACTTCTACGTCTTCGCCTCCGAAACCCCCTTCACCTCCAACGACCCCAACATCACCAAAAACCAAGCCGACATATGGAACTACCAACAAACCCAGACCGCGGGCCAGACCCTGACCCTGCCCGTCGGCCGCACCGCGCGCTACATCCGCGTCCAACTCGTCGGCTCCGACCGGCCCCTCTCCCTCGCCGAGGTCGAGGTCCTCAGCTAACCCCCGAACATGAGCCGCTGCGGTTACTCCCACCCCATTGGAGTTGGAACATGCAACTCAGATTTCTGCTGGCATCGCTCGTCTTGTGTCTTAGCGTCGTGTTCGCTCCCAGCGCCGCCCATGCGGCGCCCGGCGACAACTACGCCCCCGACGACACGTTCACGTCCTCGCGCACTCAGTGGTGGCGAGACGGTCACTTCGGCATGTTCATGCACTTCGGCATGTACGCCGCCTACGGTGGCGAGTACCGCCGCCCCGACGGCACCATCTGCCGCACCTGGCCAGGCGAGTGGATCAAGAACAACTGCTCGATTCCGTGGTCGGAGTACGAGGCGAAGGCCGCCACGTTCAACCCCACCGGGTTCGATGCCAACGCGGTGATCGGCGCGGCCAAGGCCGCGGGCGAGAAGTATCTGGTCATCACGGCCAAGCACCACGATGGCTTCTCGATGTGGCCGACGGCCGTCAACGACTGGAACATCCACGACCGCACGCCGTTCAAGCGCGACATCCTCGCCGAGCTCGCGACCGCCGCCCGCGCCCAGGGCCTCAAGCTCGGCTTCTACTACTCCATCCTGGACTGGCACGACCCCGACGCCCAACCCGGATCCTCCAACTACGCCGCCTATCTCGGCCGGATGAAGGCCCAGCTCAAAGAACTGCTCACCAACTACGGCGACATCGCCGTCCTCTGGTTCGACGGCAACAACTACACCGACCAGGAGGGTGCGAAGGTCGAAGCCTACGTCCGTCAGCTGTCACCCGACACGATCATCGACGACCGGGTCGGCATGCAGCGCGCCCTCGACGGCGACTTCCACACGCCCGAGAACGAGATCCTGGATGCCCCCTTCGACGCCCAGCTGTGGGAGTCGTGCGTGACCATGAACGACTCGTGGGGATACCGGTACTTCGACGACAACTACAAGTCGCCGACCACTCTTCTGCGCAACCTGGTGGGGATCGCGGCGAGCAGCGGTAACTACCTGCTGAATGTGGGTCCGGATGAGCGGGGTGTGATCCCGCAGCCGCAGCTCGACCGGATGGCCCAGATCGGCAGCTGGATGAACACCAACGGCCCGGCGGTCCAGGGCGCCGCGTTCACCGGTCTGGTCACCAAACCATCCTGGGGTGTGGTCAGCCGCAACGGCAACAAGCTCTACGCCTCGGTCTACAACTGGAGCTCCGTCCTACACCTGACGGCCAAGGCGCCGTTCACGGTGAACTCGGCCAAGATCCTCAAGACTGGAGCGGCGGTACCGGTGACCGCCTCCGGCGACGGCTACGACCTCAAACCCACCGGCTCCGAACCTGACCCGATCGCCTCGGTCATCGAACTCGACATCACACCCACCACCGCCAAACCCCTCGGATCGGGCACCGGGCTGAAGGCCCAATTCTGGACCAACAACTCCTTCTCCGGCTCACCCGCGGTCACCCGAACCGACCCGACCATCAACAACCGCTGGCAGTACGAAGGCTCCCCAGCCCCGGCCATCCCCACCACGAACTTCTCCAGCCGCTGGACCGGCCTCATCGAACCCCGCTACAGCCAGACCTACACCTTCACCACCTTCTCCGATGACACCGTCCGGCTCTGGATCAACGGGCAGCTCGTGGTGAACAACACCACCCCGCATCCTCCCCAGGTCGACAATGGCACCATCGCCCTCACCGCCGGCCAGCGGTATCCGATCACCATGGAAGTCGCCCAGCAGGGCGGCGAATCCGCCGCGAAGCTGTTCTGGTCCAGCCCCGACACACCCCAACAGATCGTGCCCGCCAGCCAGCTCTACCCCGCCACCACCCTCAACGACGACGCCACCGGCATGACCTACACCGGCGCCTGGAAAACCAGCACCGACCGCACCTACGCAACCGACCTGAACAACGACGTCCACTTCACGATGACCGACGGCGACGCCTTCTCCTACACCTTCACCGGCACCGGCATCGACTTCCGCTCCGAAAAGCACAGCGACCAAGGCCTCACCGACTTCTACCTCGACGGCGTATTCCAAGCCACCGTCGACACCACCAACCCCACCCGCCTATCCCAACAACTCCTCTACTCCCGCCGCGACCTAACGAACGGACAGCACACCCTCAAAGCCGTCAAACGCTCCGGCCAGTTCATGCTCGTCGACCGCATCGACATCTACCCCTAACCCACCGCCCGGCTCCAGGCACACCACCCGGAGCCGGGCACATATGACTCCGCCGCTACGCTGCTGCCGGATCTTCCTCCGTCGGGATCAGCATGGGAATGCCCGGCGACCGACCAAGGCGAGCCCGGCCCAACAGCTCGCCACGCGCTGGGGCGCCCGCCCCACGCGGGACGGCTTCAACGTGGGCCGCACACGAAGGCGAGGAAAGCCTTCCCCTGATCCGTTGTCACTACCAGCCGAGCAGCGGTACTCACGGCTACATTGGCCGGTCATGAGGGCCGCATCGTCTTGCTCACACGTGCTGACATGTCGAACCTGCCGCGAGTCCGGCGTGGCTTGGCTGCACTACCGCTGGATCTCGATGCGTTCCCGCGTAAGTCCTCGCAACCCCTCCCGGCGCAATCCCGATACCTGAGATCGATAACGGCATAGACGCCGTTTTCGCCTGACGATCTTGACTGTGCGCGGGCCGCGTTGAGCGCCGGCCAGCCCACGCTCAACGCTCGTCCCTGCGGGTGCCCACGGCAGGATTGACCCTCCCGCGCAAGATCGCCCCCATCGAAGCGCTAACCACAGACGCGTCAACGCCGCAGAGAATCAAACAACGGCGTTGGCCACTTGCGGCCAGATTCGTGGGTCATGGCCTTATTGCCACTGGTTGGCGAACGACCGGCGTCCATGGGCAAGGTCCTGTCGACCGCTGGAGAGAGAGGGACGGCTTCCGTTCGTATGCGCACACGCCCCGGGCTGGGCCCCGCGACGCGGTCTGAGTGATCTCACGGCTATAGATAGGCGGATTCGTCTCCATAGACAGTGCATGTCGGGCCGGGGAGAACTCCGGTGAGCTACTGACAGAACCGGCCCAGAGTCTGTCGACCTTTGACGCCCAACGCCACAAGCGCCTCAGACGAAGATCCAACGGTTCGCAGGGTGTCGATGTGGATCGACCTATATCGCCCGGTGACGAGCGATCTTGATGGCAGACGATCAAAAAGCCGCCTCCGATTTTCGGAGACGGCCTCTGAGCTGGGAAAACTCTGTGGGGCTACCAGGACTTGAACCTGGGACCTCTTCCTTATCAGCGGCGATTTCACGTTCAGGCCGCCTCCTCACGGCTCCTCCCAGATCGGCTCTTCAAGGGTAAAATCGCAGGTAGAGCACGGTATTGCGATGTCATTCAGTTCCGTCGGATGTCGCCTCGTGATACCGGGTCTGCCCACAAATTGCCCACAGAAGATCGCCAGGTGATCGCATGGGGTGGCTGTACGAACGGCCCCGGGTCGACGGCACGATCCGCTACGTCGCCATGTACCGCGACCTCCGGGGCCGCAAGCGCTCCGCCGGCACCTACGCCTCGGAGAAGCTGGCCAACCAGGCGTGGCAGGACGCCGAGTCCAACCTGCGCTCCGGCCGGCGGGTCGGCGACCCGAGGCGCGGGCGGATGAAGTTCAAGGACTACGTCCAGAGCGTGTGGCTCCCCCACCACGAGATGGAGGCCACCACCCGGCAGAAGTACACCTACGCCCTGAACAAGCACATCATCAAAGAGTTCGGCTCCATGCGGATGGTCGACGTCATGCCAGAAGACGTCCGCGCCTGGGTGACCCGGATGAAGGGCGAGGGCGTCAGCGCGGTCACCATCAAGAGCAACATGGTGATCCTAAGCGCGATCTTTACTACCGCGCTGAACGACCAAGTGACCTTCCTCCACCCGTGCAAGGGCGTGAAGACTCCACCGGCACCGTCCAAGCCGCTCACCATCATCTCGCCCGAGCAGTTCAGCACCCTGTACGACGAACTGCCGGACGCCGACACCCAGCTCCTGGTCGAGACGGCAATCGAGACCGGTGCCCGCTGGGGCGAACTGACCGAACTCCGGGTCAAGGACCTCGACACCCGATCCAGGATCCTCACCATCAGCCGCGCCGTAGTCGAGGTCAACCCGAAGTTTCACCCTGAGGGCGAGCGGTTCCTGGTCAAGCCCTACCCCAAGGACAAGGAGTGGCGACGGTTCAAGCTGACCGCGCAGATCGTCGACAAGCTCAGCGCCCATGCCGAAAGCGAATCGCTGGGACGCGATGACCTGTTCTTCACCTGGCGGCAAGACCCTTCGCCCAAGAGGAAGCTCCGCGTGGTGCCCGACCCCGAAGCGCTCGGATTCACCGAGCCGAACGAGGCCGGGCGCCGGTACAAACACGGCACACTGACCGCCTACACCACCGGAAAGTGCCGGTGCGACCACTGCCGCGCCGCCTTCGCCAACTACCGGAGCACCCGCCGAAAGGGCGGCAAGGACCAGCCCCGCCGCCAACCGCGTCTGCGCGACACCGATGGGCACATCCCCGCCGATTGGTTCCGCAACAAGGTCTGGAAGCCCGCCATCAAGGCCGCTTCCCTGGACATCGCCGTCCGCATTCACGATCTTCGCCATGCGCACGCCTCGTGGCTGCTGTCTGGCGGCGCTGACCTGCAGGTCGTCAAGGAGCGGCTCGGCCATGGCTCCATCAAGACCACCGAGCGGTACCTGCACACGCTCGACGACGCCGATGAGACGGCGCTCGACGCCTTCACAAAGATCCGCAACAGGAAGAAGACGTCCTGACCTCGCCGCCGGGCTTGTCCACGTGCTGGAACACGCGGACAAGCCCTTGAACCGAGTCCCTGACAAGGAGGGCCAAGGCTCCATGACGAACCCTACGCCGTGCCTCTGCCGCACCGATCGCCAGCGATCAGAACGCCGCGTCCGCCGGATCACCACGGTCACGGTGATCGTGCTCGCCGCCATCGCCGCCGCGGTCAGCTACCGCCACCTCCACATGCTCGCCGTACGGCACGGCGAATCGACCTGGTCCGCAGCACTTCTCCCTCTATCCGTGGATGGGATGATCCTTGCCGCGTCCCTATCACTGCTCTCCGACTCCCGGCGTGGTGAGCGTGGCGGTCTGTTCCCCTGGTTCCTCCTCATCCTGGGCAGCGTTGCCAGCGTCGCGGCCAACATCGCCGTCGCTCACCCCACCGCAGTCGGCCGTATCGTGGCTGCCTGGCCTGCCATCGCGCTGATAGGAGGGCTCGAAATGACCTTCAGGCAGATACGCCAATCGGTGTCCGCCAGAGATGGCGCGCCCCCTCCGACTACCAGCGAAAGTCGGCCACAGCCCGCAGCAGATGGACCGACTCGCCCTGTGCCACCAGATCAGCGTCGAGGGCGGGCTCTACAGCGAGAGGCATGGGAATGGGCACTGAAGCACTCTCGGCCTGATGGATCTCTCCCTCGTTCAGACGAACTCGCTCAGCAGTTCCAGCGAAGCGCGCGTTGGGCACGAATGGTTAAGGCGTGCGGAGCGAGCGGCGCCCTGCTCTAACTCGTAATGCCATGTCAGGATGTGGAGGAGTTCGGCCACAATTCCCAGCGGTTCGCTCGCCCTCGCCGAACCTCGGCGTCAGGGTACTGAGTCTGAAGCGCCGTCAAACGCTCAAGGACCTCCGTGATCGGAAGACCCGACGGAATCACGGCAAGCGGTTCAGGCTTCGCCCTGCGCGGCTGCACCACTTCCTCCGTTCGGTGGGCGCTTAGGAGGATCTTCCGAGCTTCCTTGACTCGGGTCGCCCAGCCAGGCCATGCCGGGCACGGACCATCCCATGGCGGCATGGACCAGCCGTGACGTGCGAAGGGACTCTGGCATTCCGAGCACATGTCCTCGGCTGTAAGATTCGGCACGGCGAGGAGCTTCTCCAGCCTTCGGCTCGCCTGATCCAGCTCCGTCCGCAGCTTTGCTCGCGCATCACGGCCTTTGGTCGCCTTCAGGGCGGCGTCCAGATCCGGGACCCTGGTGCGCAGATCCTCAACCTCGAATTGACGATCTAACCTGTAGTGGAACAGCAGCGCCTCCCGCCGGTCCCTGGGTAGCCAGCCGCGCTCATCAACCACGTCCTCAGGGTCGCCGGTAGTATCGGCAAGCCGCTCAATCTGTGCCCTGATTCGTGCGATCGAGTCGTCAAGCTTGGCCACCTGCTCAGTCCGCCGACGGGGATCCATCGCGGGAAATCTTGAGCCGTCGCGTAGTCCAGCAACCTCGTACAGTTCGAACTCCAGCCGGGACTGATGTTCTATCAGGGATAGCCGAGCATGCTCACGCGCCGGGTCATAGCGAGAGCGATCGCGCTCGTGGCGTTCCTCGTCTGCCGCCAGCCGCTCTTTGAACTCGCGTTCCCAGCGTGCCATCCTCGCATCGATCTGCTTCTTGGTCATGACGCGGTGACCAGGCTCTGCCCGCTTCCACTGCCCCATGATCTGCTCGGCCTGCTCGAGCTCCGCCGCCCTCTCGTTCAGGACCCATGGATTCCAGGTCGCGTCGTCGTGAAGATCCTTGAATAGTGCGCGGGCGGCGAGGAACTCTTCCGCAGACGACGTGGCACCTTGTCTGGGCTTCCAGAGCAGACCCTCGTGCTCAAGTACGGAATCCAGGCAATCGGGCTTCTTCGCGGCAGCCACGAACTCGCTCTCCTTTCCTGCCAGGCGCACGTACGGGGCTCAGGAAAATCGATGACGGCGCATCAAATTCGGCGCTTCGACGGTGCAGCGGCCTACTCACTGTCCCGCCCAGACCACCATGTGTAAATACAGCCGAGAATTCTGTCGGTCCGCCGGGCTACTCTCCCGAACGTGAGTAACGCCTCCTCAGACGGAGACCAAGCGAAACGGGCTCGTCCATGGCCTGGTGACTGGGACGAGATCACGTTGAGGATGCTCGCTGCAGGTCTGGTGGCGCTGGACAAGGCGACCGAGCCGGGCCGTACGTTGCGGGTTCCCTACCCGGCGCAGTTGCAGCGGGCATTCGACCGGCTCTCCTTGATGTGTCTCACCGCGGGCACGGCGCCACCGGAAAGCGTCGTGGAGTTGTTCGACTGGTGTGCCCGCCCCTTCCAGGAGTGGCCACATCGACTCCGCGCTGATGGCGCTGAGGACTGGATCCGACTGCTCTACGACGGTCGACCAACCCCTGAATGTGTCGAGTGGTACGTCGCCGGCGATGTCGAGGCCGAGTTCCGGGAGCAGAGCCTGATCTTCGAAGCAATGGACATATGTCGTGAGCATGATCGGGCTGACGTCTACACCGCGTTCCGGGAACTGCTTGTCACCAAGCCTGTGCTCACCGATCTTGAGCTGGCCATGGAGCAGAGCCGGCCGGACTTGACGCTGGTAGCGCACCTGTTGCAGCGGGCCTACCGAGACCCTCAACCCGAGGCCGTACGGCAGGGAGAAGTGCTGGTCTGCGCGTCCTGCGGTTGCCTCCTGCTGCCCGAGGGCAAGGGCAACCTGCGATGCACGCAGACCGACTGCACCAAGAGAACCACCGTCGGTCGGCGCCTTGCCGTTGACGACGGAGTTCGCGCCCTAGGCAGGGACATGCTGATCTGGGTATGTGCCCCGGGCCGTGCCGAGATCAGGATCCGTGACCGGATTGCCAGCAAGGGACAGGGATTGTCCGTAGAAATGTGGCCAGACTTCGACGCATCCGATCTTGAAATCACATTCGAGGACCAGAGCGTGTGGGCGGCCGATGTGAAGACCTGGGCCAACCCTGCAGAACTCGCGAAACGGCTGCACCGCCGACCGTTCCGCGCACCGGATCATGCGGCACAGGCCTTCGTGGTCGTAGGCAAGCACCAACTCGCGGCGCGCCCCAACTACATGGATAGCTTGGTCAACCACAATCCAGCCCTCGGACGAGGACCCGTCCGCGCCATTACTGAGCGCATGTTCATCGAGAAGGTCATCAGGCGGGCAGGAGGTCACTAGATGCGTGACAGTTCGAATTGGCGGAACCGCCAGAGCCTGGCCAAGGCCATCCGCGACGTATGGAACCCCGAGGAACCCGGCTTCGACATCGCAGATCTTCTGGATGTGGAGTTGGGCCTGTCCTTGCTGGAGACCGTCGCACCAACCTGCGGCGGGCCCGAAGGAGTTTGGACTCTCCTGGGCGGCTACCCCATCGCCGACGCCGTGGCCGGACCGCTGACGCCTTCTGCTCGTCAGGCGATCAGAGTGGCGCGAGAGCTGCTTCCGTCGCGGCGGGCTCCACAAGACTGGACCCGATTGATTCGCCACTATCGTGACACGCCGGAGTGGGTGCGCGGCTATCTCATCGAGGGGGGCGGAAGCGAATTCTGGCGGCGGAGTCCTCGAGTCGCTCCCTTCCGCTTCGACGTCTACGCCGAGGCGCTCGCCTCGCTGCCCCGATACCGAACCAAGCGCATCACGAGGGCGGAGCCGGGCATCTACTCCGTCGCAGGAGGCCGCACTCCTAGCAGCGTCCGGATCCCCGACTGGCTTCCGGAGCCTCTACCGATCGACGCGCACGATCTAGCCGCAGTGCCTAAGAGGCCCCCGTTCCGCGTCACGTTTGAGGACCTGCGGGAGACAGCAGTCTGGACCGAACGCCGGGAAGCGGAGGTCGGCCTGAAATCGGGTGGATGGGGGAAGCGAATCCACGACGTGACACTCGCCGTTCGCGCCGGCAACGGCCAGCTCGCCCCAGGCGTGGCCCTTGAGGTCGAGGGGATGTACCACCTGCTGGGCATGGTCGGAGCGGGAAAGTCCACTCTGATGGACCTGCTGTGCATCCATGCCGCGAAAAGCGAGCCCGCACAGCGGATCACGATGGTGGTGGGCGATGTTACCTCGCTGATCCGCAAGGTGGTCTACTTCAACGCGCTGGGGTTGAACGCGGCCCCGATCATCGGTCAGTCCAACCGGTCACGGCATGTGGAACGTCTGCACCGTCTGACCACTGTGGCGGACGACACCCGGCTGAGCACGCTGGGCGACCGGAACATCCGCGCCATGTTCAACATGGTCAGCACGGCGTGCGCGCTGGACGGCCTGCGAGATCACAGCCCCAGCCCGTGGGATCTCAAACGGGCTCCGTGCACCGATCTTCGCGACCCCGATAATCCTGACCGGAGACGTACATGTCCGTTGTGGAGCCGCTGTGCGCGGCATCAGCCAGCGCGCGATCTCGTCGCTGCGGACATCTGGGTGGCGACCATGCCCGGCCTCGTTTACAGCCAGATCCCAGGCCATATCAACAAGGAACGACTGCGGTACCTCGAAGCGGCCTGGCGGCGGAGCGACCTGATCATCGTCGATGAGGCCGATCAAGCCCAAGCGCAGGTGGACACGATCTTCAGCCCCAGCCAGACACTGCGTAGCAGGAATTCCGAGGCCTGGCTGGATGAGATCATCGCAGTCACTCAGGAGAATCTGCGACGTACTGGCTGGGTCGCCATGAACGAACCGCAGGTGCGCGTCTGGACCAGTGCGGCCAACACCGCCAAGACCGCCGTCGATCTGATGTACATGCTGTTGCGGATCGACACCTCGCGAAAGCCCCAGCACCTCGCCCGCTGGATCGACGAGGACTACTTCACCGACTGGACCCTTGCCCAGCAGCTGGCCCAGTCCTGGTGCGGTTATCCACCGATCGGCGGCAAACCAAAGCCCGGCTGGGAGGCCGATTCCTTTTACCAGCAGATTCACGCCTCCTTCAACGAGTTCATCGATGCTCCTCTTGGTGACCATCCGGACGATCATCTTGCTGCGGCCCTTACCGCTCTCGCCAAGGACATGTTGTCCGATAACGATGAGGAGCGCCGGCTGGGCAGGATCAAAGACTGGCTCGACAGACAAGCGCAGATGACGCATGCCGAAGATCGCCAGCTAGCGATCGACGACCTTGACAGACAGGCGGTCCGGCTTGAATTCACCATCGCCGTCGCAGTCCTGGGTGATCAACTCCAGGTGCTGCTCAGCACCTGGAAGTCGGTAGAAGACAAGATCGGACTTGAGGCATCGAATCCCCTGGTGTTCCACCGCCCACCCCGTGACCTGCTCAACGTGGCCCCCGACAGTCCGATGGGACGTGTTCTCGGATTTCAGTACCGGCCCGATGACACGCAGGACAGTGACCAGACACGGATGGGCGAACTGCGGTTCTTCCGCAGCGAAGGCGTAGGGCGATGGGTCCTGACCCACATGTCGTCCCTGTTCGCGGACCGGACCGACAACCCGGCCAACGTGCTCCTGATGTCCGGAACAAGCTGG
This sequence comes from Nonomuraea sp. NPDC050556, assembly GCF_044457355.1. Lineage (NCBI taxonomy): Bacteria > Bacillati > Actinomycetota > Actinomycetes > Streptosporangiales > Streptosporangiaceae > Nonomuraea > Nonomuraea sp. NPDC050556. The sequence goes on from NZ_JBITGU010000005.1 coordinate 627,321, forward strand.
GCGGGCACCTCGCCGCGCTACAACATCGACGTCCCAGTCCAGGGAATCCTGCAGCCCAACCCCAACGACATCAAAGCAATCGCCCGCAGCAAGTTCGAGTTCCTACCGATCTTTCCCGAAGGGAAGACCAACAATCCCATCAGGGTGTCCGGCACCCACGGAGAGCGGCGTACACAAGCACTGGAGGGCATCGTCCGCGGACTCGCCAGGCGGAGACCAGACGGTAAGAGCATCTTGGAGCGGCACCGAGAGCGCCTCCCCCCAGGGCGCCAACGCGCTCTGTTGCTGACTGGAAGCTATGAAGAGGCCAAAGCCGCTGCGCGTACTCTGGCCCGCGCACGTCCCGGGTGGGATGAACAGGTCTGCTTCCTGGTCCCCGACGATGACGAATTTGCCGATCGTTGGGACGGACCGACTCCGCTGCGCCGTGGAGATGTCGCCGACTTCGCCGACACCGGGGCATGGATCCTTATTGCCCCATTGCTGGCAATCGAGCGGGGACACAACATCCTCAACGAGGAAGAGGTCGCGGCGCTGGGTGCGGCCTATTTCCTCGTCCGGCCTCATCCGCGCCCGGACGACCTCACCTACGTGACCCAGCGGCTGAACCAGTGGGCTACCCGAGAGATCGATAACCTGTTGCCCTCGGTGCCCGATATAAGCCGGAGTGACCTAAATGAATGCGGTCGGGCGTTGCGCGCTAGTGGGCACCGTAGGTGGCGAAAACTCCTACATCAACGGCTTGCTTACAGTAGCCTCAAGGAAGCGGAGAGAGACGCTCTGATCTGGACCCAGCTGGTCACCATCTGGCAGGTCATCGGGCGACTCGTTCGCGGGGGGCAGGACGCGCAGGTCTTCTTCTGCGACGCCGCCTTCGCCCCGAACACAGCAGGACCGGATGACCTGACGGACACTGCCGCGACCAGCCTCGTCATTGGACTGCGATCCGTGCTCGACCCGTACTTCGATCTCAGCTCGACCGACCCCGAGCGGTTCCTGGTCGAAGCCCTGTACGGGCCCCTCCATCAAGCGCTTCGGAACGTCAAGGGGATGTGAATGGCAGTCGTCTACTCCGAGCTGCAAACCACCGCATTCACGCTCGTGGATCCTACGGAACTGAATCGCTCCTACTTCATTCTGAGGTTCCCAGCCATCTGGAAGAAGCATTTGGAGGCCCTGATAGGCCGGTCGGCTGGAGATCAGCCGTCCTACATCCCCATCAGATCCTTGAACCGCACGCTGATCGCTCTCATCCCCGACATCGTCGCGATGGCCTCCTATGCGACACGAGGCGAGAACCCGATCTGGATCGTCAGCGATCGTCCCGTCCCGGCGCAAGCCCTGTTTCCCGTCGTAGCGGCCTGGCTCAGGGTAACGGGGAGGAGGAATCCAGCCGTCCTGGAACGAGTGCTCGGTGCGATCGGCCCCGATGATCTACGGTGGGAATCTCTCGACGTCGACTTCGCGCGTCAGGTGGAGCTGCTCGCATCACGTGACCCTGAGGTGCGCGCCAACGCGGAGCAGGCCGTGTTCAAGCTTCTTCCTCACCAGCTTGCTGCGCGACTGTCCGAGCCCGGCCGGTTCTGTGATCACAACGGTGCCACGACTTCGGCCTTCCGCCGCTGCCCCACCGGACATGGCGCGCAGATCATGTCATGGCCACCGCACTTGCCAGACAACAAGCCGTTCTCGTTCACCATCGGCCTGACCGCTCAATCGCTCCCGCTAGACAGAGAGGTCGTGGTGCACGCCAGCTTCGGCGTCCGCCGCTGGGTTCACCGCACGCCTGTGCTCGACACCAAGAACTTCCATTCCGTCTATATCAATCCATCCGTTCCATGGATCAAGGGCCAAGCCTATTCGCCAAGCTTCCAGCGGGCCGGCATCAGGCTGCGCATCGAAGGCAGCGGCGAGATGACCCAGAGGACCGCTCACTGGTCCGACATGCTGACCGCGGTCTTGACTGAAATCGGCGCCCAGGGGCATAGCGCCAACGTGCCGGACGCCGTCCGTACCAAGCCGCGTGAGCTCCTGGACCTGGAGCAGGGCGGGGTCGCCCTGGTCTACAGAGAGGGCATGTACACCTTTCCCGGCAAGCAATCCCGCGGTCACCCGGTCAAGCCAGGCCTTGCCCTCACCGACCGACCACGGCTGCTGGATTGGCTCGCCGCGGAGACGACCGGCATGATGCAACTCGGCGAGCGCCTCACCCGCAGCGAAACAACCGCTCTCCCGGGGCTCAGGAAACGGCCGGAACACACTGACGAACAGGCCCAAAAGAGTCTCCGCACCTCCGTCGCCAAAGCGATCGACGCACCACGCCTGCGGGTTGAGATCTACTATGACACTCGGGCTACTCTCGACCAGGCCGTCTCCGCTCTGCAGGACCAGCTCGGTATCAAGTTCTCGCTCCCGGACACCCGTGCCGAGATTCGGGCGACGATCTCCGTGGAGACTCCGGAGTTGGGGATCGCCCTTACCATCCGTCCCGTCGGGCAGCTGGCCGCGGATCTAGACCCCAAACCCGCCTACAAGAACATCGTTGAGCGGATGAACGAGGCCGTACGCCGCCGCGCCAACGAGATCCAGACAGTGCTGGAGCCTCTCGACGCTGGCGAAATAGCCGTCGCACTCGTCGAGATCGGGGGCCTCGGCCAATACAAAGGCGCAAGGCGCAAACTTGATCCCAAGTTCGCGATCCGACACGGGTTCAACCTCGCTGGACGGCTGACGCAGTTCCTCGAACCGGTCGATGACCAACCGGACCAATCCGAACCGGAAGAAACAACGTCGTCCGAGAGCGGAGACGCAGCCCGCCTCCGCAAGTGCGCGGAAGAACTTTGGCGTCAGTTGGGAGCACGCAGGAGCCCGATCCCGCAGCCCAACACCTCACAGATCCAGCAGTACCTCGCGTTCTACATCATCCGTCAGAACCGACGCAAGGTCTGGGGAACCACTCGCCAGGTCCCCGTCGCAGTCCGGATGGCAGCCGACGGCTCGCGGATAGAGATCAAAGCGCCCGAGGTGGAATGGATGCCCCTGGCACGAGGACTTCTGGAGGTCGGCCGACGACATGTCATGGCTGGCCAGACCAGGAAGCCGGAAGCGATCACGAACTTCTTCCGGGAGATCCTCACCAACGATCTGGACCTGTCGGTTCCAACGCTCCTGTTGACTGCAGCTCAGAACACCCGGTACGGCTGGTCATTCCTCAACAACCGCGATCTCGTGGCGGATCACGTCAGATTCAGCGACAAGGAAGCGCCTTGGCCCGTCGTGGACACCCCCGGGCTCCGCCACGTGCGGATTCGTACCAACATGTACGACGAAACCCCCGAAGGCTACGCGGTCAACGAGAAGAAGAGGGGACACACCGGAGCACCGTGGCGGCGCGGAGACCGCCTCTGGTACAGCACGGCCGACAAGCCGAATACGGCCAGCAACGCCCTCAACCTTGTCTCCATGGTCGAGTCAGTGCCCTATCTCACCAAAAACGGCGAAGAAGCCACCCGGCCCGCTACACCGGGATCACGCGTCTGGAACGGGCAACTCGTTGAAATCGCCTTGGCCGCCCTGCAGCCCGACGACATCGGCCACGAGGAGTGGTGGGCGACGCTGGTGCATGAACTCCGACTGGCCTCACCTTTCCACCACGAGGCCACAGTCCTGCCGTGGCCGCTGCACCTGGCCGAGAAGATCGGAGAATACATCGTCCCGGTGCGTTTCCTAGAGGAGGTGCAAGAGGAAGAGGAGCCGGCAGAGCGGGAAGAACGGCCTGACACAGATTAGGTTTCGTCGGATGAGGCAGGGCCTCCTGACCTCGTTACACCTTGCGTATCACCCACGATGATCTGAGACGAGGTCACGATTCAAGGGTGTTTCCTTCCGATGGGCGCGGCCTAGGACCACGCCCGGTTCCTCCGTGTGCCGCCTTGGGGCCGATCTTGTGACGGTATTCCTTTGGTACCGGCGTGGGCTCAGCCGGGGGCGGAGGCGGGGTTTGGCTCCTACGGTGCAACATGCGCGGCGGCGCGTTCCATTCGTGCCTGGGCACGAGTAACTGCGAGACGATTGCGCGCCCCATGACCTCGGCAAGCAGCGGAGGTGTGGCGTTGCCAGCCTGCCGGACCTGACTGTTGCGGGTACCCTCAAGCTTCCAGTGATCCGGGAAGCCCTGTAGACGCATCCGCTCCCTGACCGTCAGGGGACGGTTGTCCCAGTGGAACGGACCGGTGGCCGGCCCAGGACTCGCCGACAGGGTCCACGACGGGCGATCCTTGGCCAGCTTTAGTAGAAAGAACCAGTAGCGAGTCCGGTAGCCGAAGATCTCTTCGCCTCCACCCCGGGACGTCAGATACTGGTAATTCTCCCCCTCTGGGATGCTCGGGAGCAGGGGCGTCCACGTCCCCATCCCCCCAGGCGCTACCGTCTCCTTCAGATCGCCGATTGCATCCCACGTACGCATCGGCTGATCGGTGTGCGTTGCCTTGGGCCACTCAAAAGTCTGGCCATTGCGGAAGGCTACCGCGATGATGCGGCGCCGGTGCTGTGGCAGCCCATAGTCAGCCGCGTCGACGACCATGGCGGTAAGGCGATAATGGGTCCTGTTAGCCAAGTTGATCTTGGTTAGACGCTCTTCGATGAAAGGGCGCGCCGACACCTCGCCACGAAGGAAACCCGCGACGTTCTCGATGAGTAGGACCCGGGGAAGAAAGCGCTCCAGCAGGTCAAGCATCCCCACGATGGTTTCTGCCCGTTTGTCGCTCATGCCGAGCCGTCCCGTGTGCGTCCACTGCCCGGCAGTCGAGAACGGCTGGCAGGGGGGTCCGGCAGCTAGGACGTCCAACTCTCTTCGGCGAAGGCCGAGATCGCGGGGTTGAAGGTCGGTTGCAGCCTTCGTGACATCCGCGGTTTCCAGTAGCTTCCAGCCCGGCCGGTTGTTTTCCAGGGTGCGACGACAATCCTCGTTCTTCTCTACGCATCCGATCGTCTGCAGGCCCGCAGCCTCCAAGCCGATGTCGAGCCCACCAGCGCCGGTGAAAAGCGAAAGGACCTTCCCCACAGGCGAGATCATCTGACCGTCCATCACGCCCCGCATCCTCTCGCACGCATTGATGGCGCGGAGTGCGCTTGACAATCCCCGCCACCTATCAGCCATCACGCTGTACACGAGCTCAGCGTGATGGCGCGAGTATGTCAAGGCCACGACCGGTCTCGATCGAGGAAATCATCGGGCAGATCGTCTGCGGACGCAACTCCCCTGTGCTGCCTACTGCTCGCTCGTAACAAGACGAGCCGAGACGCCGACAAGACAAGCGACGCGGGTTTGGCATGTGGCCTACATCCAGGAAGCGCGAAGCGGGTGCTGGCGACCGCCTCATCCGGACCAGGGAGCGGGATCACCACGAGAGAAATACCGACATAAGTGTCAATTAGCCACAAATCGATAGTAGACCTCGATTGGTTTCATTATCGAAAATCAGTTCCATTTCGGAAAATGTCGCACGCCGCCTCTATGGTGTTTCATACGCAAGGGAGTGGTTACGTGGACTACGCCGGATGGAATCGAGCCATCGCGCAGCGCTTCTTCAACGAGGGTGCTTCATGCGTCCCTGTCTACTTGGCCGTGAACGACGCTCTGCTTGAGGAACTGGGCGGGGCCGACGACGCCGTACAGAGGGAGCCCGCGACAGACTTCGAGGCAGCGGTCCAGACCAGGGTTCACGGTCGCGACCCCTTCAAAGAGGTAGTGCTCGCCGCACATCGGTGGCGCAAAGACGGCGCGCACGGCGATCCGCCTTTCATCGCCGTGCTCGCCGCAACCGTGCTGGCGGCCGCGCGCATGGATCGACGTCCGGACTCAGACAGGGGACGTTTCTCCTACTACCGACCGCTCCGGCAGTTGCTCGGCATTCCTGGCGATGGAATGCCGGAAAATTACGACACTCATGTTCCCCAGCTTTGGGACCTGCTCAAGTGGTGGCTAGATGATTTCCTCAAGGCCAGAAGAGGACTCGCTACCGCCGCGACGCATCCGGCTACCAGACACATCGGGTGGTCGATCTCGCAGGCGGTGCTGACTGGTGCCGACCGCACTCACGTTGGCCTGTTCCTCGCGTCCTTAGGCGCATCGCGTGACGACAACGTGCACGAAGCGGACCTCCTCGCACGGTTCGAGGAATGGCTGCGCTTGCGTGGAAACTGCGGCAAGTTGGAGCAGGTCCTGGCAAATGCGCAAATGCGATCGATCTTGGGCCGTGTGCTAGCACAGGAACTGAAACGGTTTGATGGACTTGTCCGGGACCCTTCTGGGCGGGCCTGTTTGTCGCTCCTGCTCACGTCCACTGATGCCGGGGAACCGTACGGCCTGGCCGTGCGCGTTCCAACCCAGCTGCGTGGGGTTGTATTGGAGATCGACGGCAAGGAGCTGCCGATTCCCGAATATGTGGAACGCATGCTCTTGCCGGCGCACTTGGGTAACCCTGTGCCTGGCGCCGTCCTTGAACTGGACGGGTCGGTTGCCAAGCTGCTCCTGCCCCGCACAGACTGCTACGTCTTCCAGATCGATGATGTCCTCGGCATGTGGGTCACCGTCGATGGAGCAGAAGCTGGTCTCAGCCACAGAGTTCTCGTCCGGGAGACGTTTGCCGCAGAGGCGGAAATCGTGATGCGACATGCGGGTGGTGACGCTATCCGCAAGATCCGCAGGGCACGTATCCCTAGTGGCTGGGTCGCCTATTCGGGCTATGTTCCCACCCGCACCGTCCCCGCTCCCGTACGCCTGGGACCCCTCGTGCCGCATCATCGGCAGCTCGCTCGCTTGGTAGGCGGGCTGCGACTTTCCCCCGACAGGAACATCTATCTAGCGGGCTACGCTCCCGACCTGCTTATCCCCCAGGGGCCCGAAGATGGCGCCATCCCCGCCATCGCACTCAACGGCTCGCAGGCCCTCAGCTTGCCTGAATCCACTGAATCCACAATCCGGCTTGCCGACTTCGCAAGAGAACCCGGTGCGCATGAGGTGGCCGTTGACGGGTGCAGGCTCACCTTCCAACTTGTAGATCGGCTACGGGAGATAACCGTCGCACCCACGGTACGTCTGGCTGTTCGCGCCAACGGCCGACTGTGCCCTCGCCCGGAACTCGTCCTGCCATCGACCTCCCAGTCGACCACGAGCCGTTCCAGTGGCGAGAGAGCGAGTGAGGCTGGGCCTAATCTGAACCGATGGGCATGCGGTGCCGCCGTTTGCGCATCGCCGTCCTACCTAGGCACGCAGTTGAGTGCGTCCGTTACCGACCGCGCGTTCGCGCTCGGGGAGCGCGGAGTGGGTGCCGAGCTGCGGCCATCTACGACACCGCCGGGCTGGCTATCCGATCTTGGACTACCTGTTCTCCGCATGAATATTGAGGAACTGCTCGCGGCTATGCCGTTCCGGCCACGGTGGCTGTTGCTCATCGACCAAGCGGGTAGGTCCACTGCCCAAACGATCAATGTGGCCAGCAACCGAAGCGATGGAACGCTCCCTAGCAGCTGGCGCATGCTCAGCACTGCCGAGTGGTGGCAACTCGCGGACGGAGACGTGACCATCCTGGACGGGGCCACCGCCACCTGGGACCGCTATCTGAGGGGCAGTGATCCCCATGCTTGACGACCTGCTCACCTGGTGCTCCGAACGCGTATCGGGAACCTACGGGTCCTTCCAGGACACCTACGAGTGGCTCGCCGCAGGCCAAAAAGGAATGCGGCCCCTTCACTGGAAGATCATTCTCCGCAATATGCAGACCCTCGGTCACATCGAAGCCGATGACGACCGTCAGCAGTGGAGCGTTACGCCGGCTGTCATGTCCGTACTAGCTGACGGAGCGGGTTATGCCCTACTCATCGGCCAGCGACCGATATTCATGCTACAGCGGCTGTTTGGGCTAGCAGATGAAAAGAACCTGTGCATGCGGCGGCTGGCCTCGTCGCTTGTCGCTCTACCACCGATTCTGCAACGCGGCGGCCCTTCGGTTCAGTTGTTGGCCATGCACAGCGAAGAGTCGGCCAGGGAGGTCTGCAGCACACTCGGCATCCGTTTCGAGCATCACGCTGCCGAGCAGCTCGCTCAGATCCTCCCGAATCTTCCTGACCTGCTGCGAGGACGAGCTGTCCTTCGGGGCCCGGCAGGCGTAGAGCCCCACAAACTCTCGCTCTCAGAAATACCTGAGTGGATTCCCGCCAATGGCGCAGAACCCCGCGGCGGGTATCAGTATCAACGCTACCGTGGCCACCAATACGTGTACTGGATCCAAGGGCAGGGCTTCGTATCCGACAAGCGATCCGTCATGTACGCAGAGATCGCCCGCCGCAGGCAGCAGATACTTCACTATCATCATGAGCGCCGCGAGCTGTATGTGCCGAGCCGAGTGCAGCTGCCGTGGCTGCATGCCCGAGCAGCAGTACTCCGCAGTGGCTTTCTGCCCCAATTGGCTTGGCTGCCTGATGGCCTACCTGGGGGCTCAGGGAACGGATCCCACCGGGACTACGTGAAGTACATAAACATCAACTACGATTTCGCCGAGACGATCGCCAGATCACTCAAACAGGAACTCGACGTGCGGGTCTAATGGGCAACCTACATTTGAAGGAGCGACATGGTCGGCCTCTCTCCACTGCTTGCCCACCGCCAGCTTGCCGGATACTTCAATCGGTATTACGCGACCGCGTACGCCTTGCGAGACCTCCAGGTCGCTGATGAGGTGCTGGAACTGCTCAACACGCCAGGGGTGTTGTTCCAGGAGCCCTATTTGGAGCTTCTCCCTCAATACAAGCTCTCGTCCGAGACTGTTGAGCAGCTGTGCGAACGAATCCGACTCGTTGAGCTGCCCAGTTTGCTGCGCGCAGGCCTTCTGACCGGCATCAACCAGCTATACACCCATCAAGCGCAGGCCCTGGAGCACCACCTCGGCGGACGCGATGTGATCATCACCTCGGGCACTGGCTCGGGCAAAACAGAGGCGTTCCTCGCGCCAGTGCTTGCCCGACTCGCAGGCGAATCACGACAGTGGGCACCGGCATCCAGCAACCCCGACGGCAGAGCGTGGTGGAGGGAAGGCCATCGCTGGGAACCTCAGCGGCGCCCAGGAGGACGCACAGCCGCAGTGCGTGCGATATTCCTCTATCCGATGAACGCTTTGGTCGAAGATCAGATGATCCGGTTGAGACGTAGCCTAGATTCTCCGCTTGTCCGGGCATGGCTCAATGGACACCGCGGGGGAAACAGGTTCTACTTCGGCCGCTACACGGGCAGGACCCCGGTTCCCGGCCCTTCGTCTAACCTTCAGAAGAATCAGGAGTTGCGTAGCTCCCTGGCCATGCTCGACCGCCGTTATGCGTCCCTCGAGCAGCGCGTCCGCGACGGCTTAATCGCCGATGAGGAGGCCCGGTATTTCCTCCAGCGTCCGTTCGGCGCCGAAATGCGCTCGCGATGGGATATGCACAGCGCTCCACCGGACATTCTCGTCACCAACTACAGCATGCTCAATGTCATGCTTATGCGGTCCGACGAGGATCAGATCTTCGACCGAACCCGGCGCTGGCTCGCTGAATCTCATGGAAACGTCCTCACCCTCGTTGTCGATGAGCTGCATATGTACCGAGGCACCCAGGGAACCGAGGTCGCATACCTGCTGCGCAGACTGGTTGACCGCCTCGGCCTTACTATGGAATCGCCTCAGTTGGCCGTAATCGCAACATCGGCCTCTATGGATTCAGAGAAGCGGGAGGATCGGCGATTTCTTGCCGATTTTTTCGGTCGACCACCCGAGGGATTCGAGGTGCTCAGCGGGGAACGTGTCCATGTCAGTGGCCCCGCCGACCTCTTGCCATGGTCTGCACAGGTCGACGCACAAGCACCAGAGCTTCCGCCTCAAACTACACTTCACGCAGCACTCCAGCATGCCTTCTCCGATGGCGGCGGAGGACTCCGTGCCAGGCCGATTGAAAGGGTCGCAACATCCCTGTTCCCAGGCCATCCGATCCCGGAGGCCACCAACCGTACCGACATCCTCATCGGACTACTGGACGGCGTCCAAGATGCTGGTTCGCGTTTGCGCCTGCATCTGTTCTTCCGCAACGTAACGGGCATGTGGGCATGCAGCGACCGCGAGTGCAGCGAGGTATCGCCGGAGCGTGGTGATGACACCACACCTCGCCTCGTCGGGAAGGTCTATAGCACCCCACGCTACACATGCGGGTGCGGTTCCCGTGTGCTGGAACTTCTCTATTGCGAGACGTGTGGAGAGGCATACCTGGGTGGATTCAACTCACCACTCGCCGACGCCGTACCTGGTGTTCGCTATCTGGTGTCCACGGCCACAAATCTGGAATCATTACCAGATAAAGCACGATTTGACCGGAATGCAGATATCTATAGCATATATATTCCCACGGACGGCCCCAGGGCAGACCTTGACCTCAGGCCACTCCGCAAACAGGGGGGACGCGTCGGAGATAGCGTCCGCGCTCAGTACACCTTTACCTGGACGGGGGCCCGACTCGACCCTGCCAGCGGACGTGTAGCAGTCACTCAAGATCCAGGCCAGATCACAGGGTACGTGCTCGTCGCTGACGCGACTCCACCTGATGCGAGAAGAAGGATCCGCTCATTTCCCACCGTCTGCCCGGCATGCCACGACGACCGAGAGATGTTCATCGGAGTCAGACCCTTCGAGGACCCGTCCCGATCCCGATCCCCAATCAGGACGATGGGTACCGGTTTCGAGAAGGCCAACCAGGTGCTTTCCGATGCGTTGCACCGCCTGCTATCTACCAACCTGGTGGTCTTCTCTGATAGCCGTCAAGACGCCGCACGTATCTCGGCCGGCCTTGAGCGCTCTCACTATCAGGATCTCGTCCGACAGCTTGTTATTGCGGTAATAGACAACCCTCGCGACACCGTCACCCTCGCCGAGGGCTATCTGAACCGAACCGACGAGAGTATCGAGGCCCAGCAGGCGCTGACTGCCCTTACTGCTGCAGCGCCTGACGTATTCCGAGCTCTGATAGGCGTAATCAGCGGCTTGGGCAGTGTCGACGACGAACAGCTCGTCCGTGAATATCGCACGTCAGTTCCGGCCCCCACTCTCGTTGAACTTGCCAATGCAGTCTCACGCGGAGCGGTCGCACTCGGTGTTCATCCGGGAGGCCCGGTGCAATCGCTCGCGAAATCTGCCGACGACCGTTCCTGGACAACCTTGTACGACTGGTCCAACGGATCACCCGTTGCCTGCGAGGGTGACCAGCTAACGCAAGAGCAAGCAGATCTCCGCGCTGAAATTGCCCAGACTGTCCGGGCACACGTGCAGCAGGCAGTTTTCGCTGGCGGCGGCCGCGACCTGGAATCTCTGGGCGTTGCCTACGGCGATGTACAACTTGCTGCAGGAACCGGCCTAATCGACCGGGAGTCCTTCCGCCAGGTGTGCCTGTCAACCGTGCGGTTGCTTGGCCTGCGCAAGCAGTTCGCCGATCAAAGACCACAGGCGCCAGCCAGGCTCCACCGCTCAGCCCGGCGATATATCAAACAAGTAGCTGACCGGATGAGCGTCAATCGCGATAGCCTCATCGATGACGTGGAGCGTGCCCTCCAGTTAGGTAATGGGGAGTTCCGGCTCGACCCGGCGAGTATCCGCCTGCGCCTTGCTGCCGGTCAGCAGTGGAAATGTCCTCGCTGCACTCGTCGGCACTTGCACCCTTCAGCCGGAGTCTGCAGTTTTTGCCTGGGACCACTTCCCGCCCCGGAGCCCCTGGAAGCTGGCCTTGCCATCGAACTCGACTACTACACGTACCTCGCCCGCCAAGCGGGTCAACCTTTTCGCCTGCATTGTGAAGAACTCACAGGACAAACCGACACAGTCGACTCGCAGGCGCGCCAAGCCCTCTTCCAAGGCGTGTTCCTGAGTGATGACGAGATCCCGGCCGTGGACGGTATCGACCTGCTCAGCGTCACGACCACCATGGAGGCTGGTGTTGACGTCGGCGCGCTGCGTGCCGTTGTCATGGCCAACATGCCGCCTCAACGTTTCAACTACCAGCAGCGCGTAGGTCGCGCAGGACGCCGTCGAGATCACCTCTGTCTCGCGCTCACCCTCTGTCGCGGGACGCGCACCCACGACGATCACTACTTCCAACATCCTCATCGGATCACCGGCGACCCGCCACCAAGCCCATATATCGATCTCAGCCGAGACGAGATCGTCCGGCGCTGCCTCGCGGCGGAACTGCTTAGGCTGGCCTTCCGGTCCGTGGCCGATACACCCGGCTGGGATCCAGGACGCGACGTGCATGGGCCCCTCGGCCTGGTCGTGGGATGGGCCGTAGTCCGCGACAACGTGCGGGCGTGGCTGTCCGGAAACCGAATGGAAAGCACCCGGATTGCCGAGATGCTTCTGCAAGGGCGACAGGACCGTGCCAGGGCGCAACTCCTAGCCGCCGAGGTCACCCAGGACCTGGCCACGCGGATCGACACAGTCGTGGATGGAGCACCCGGCAGCGCCCCCCTTGCGCAGACCCTTGCAGAACAAGGTGTACTGCCGATGTTCGGATTCCCGACCCGGGTTCGCAACCTGCACCAAGGCCCCCCTTCACAGCGGGGGGCTGAAGTCGACAACGCGATCGATCGGGACATCGAAATCGCGATCTCGGAGTGGGCGCCCGGCGGGGAAGTGGTGAAGGACAAAGCACTGCACACCGCAGTTGGCCTGGTCTCTTACGTACGCCAGCGTGGGCGGTGGGTTCCCGAGCAAGATCCCGATCGCGAGAGAATCACCGTCGGGATGTGCTCCGAATGCCTATCCGTCAGCCTCGAACCTGATGCCGAAGCCTGCCAAGTATGCGAGACGCAAGCCGATGAGGGCTACCGCGTACTGCCGGCATGCCAACCACTCGGCTTCCGGACCAGCTTCACTCCCCAAGACTACGACGGGACGTACGAGTTCACGCCACGCGGAGGGACCGCCCGGCTCACCCTTGACAGCGCTCTACCTCTCGTCGAAAGCGATACCACAGCAGCCACTTTCCGTAGTGGGTCCGGCCGCGTGGTCGTTGTGAACGCTGGCAAGGGCGACGGATTCCGCCTCGCCCGCGTTCCCGGGCATGACGGCCTTATCGACATCGATCTCCTGGCTGATCGTGACCGGGCAAACGATCTGGGCCTTCCTTGGCAGCCAAGAGCAACTGACGAGAGAACGCTCGCTCTAGCATCTGCGAAACTTACTGATGTCCTCCTGATCGGAATGCCTCGGTCGTTGGCGGGGTTGTCGGTCGATCCACGGAGGATCGCCGCCCGGGCAGCCTGGCTGTCGATGGCTACCCTGCTGAGGCTGGCAGCCGTCCGCCTCCTCGATGTGGATGCACGGGAACTTTCGGCTGGCCTGTACCCCATCCGGGCACCAAGCACCGGGGATGTCCAGGCGGAAGTCTTTCTCGCCGACGTCCTGGAGAACGGCGCAGGCTACGCGACATGGCTTGGCGCTCACACAGCCGAGCTTCTGACCGCCGCAGGGGAGACCGCAACCGACATCCGGGAACATCACATGGGAGGTAGGACCACACGGGTGTGCGACTCCTCCTGCTACGACTGCCTGCGGGATTTCGCCAACACCGCCTACCATCCCCTTTTGGACTGGCGACTAGCCGTCAAGATGACCGACGTGCTCGTGGGCGCGCAACCGGACTTTGCCGATCTTGACGGATACGCATTCGACCGGGCGCAGCAATTCGCCACTAGTTTCCCGCACTGGGAGGCTTCCGTAGTGGAGGGTATGCCAGTCCTGCGAGAGACCGAGTACGGCGAGCAGGTAGTCGTCGTTACACACCCGCTAGAACTCTGGACAGGCCGAAACCCTTCCGAACGAGTTGCCCGCGCCTTCAAAGCTTTGGAGCAGGAGGGCTTCCAGGTATTCGGTGATTTCCAAAACGTGAACAACCGAACGGAACCTGAGGGCCGCATCGTTGTCGCGGTCGACACCTTCGAGCTGCTTCGGCGACCAGGATGGGTCGAGTCCCGGCTGCAGACCCTGCTCGGACCCTAATCCGAGCGGCCCCTATGTCCGCCCTCGTGGGGAGGGCACTGCGTTGTGGCACCTCAGGCTCAACGATGATCCACTCAGCGAGTGCGGGGCTGTGCCGGCTACATAGAAGCCAGGCGGTCGGACACTCCGGAACGTCGACCGATTCGCGATCAACGAGTCAGCCGAACAAACAGAGGATCCGATCTGCCTGCTTCGCCAGGGTGTCTGGTGGGTTCCTGGACGCAAATGGTCCGGCCGGTCCGAGCATAAGGAACCAACCCAGGGCTAGGACGCGCCGAAAGTCCCGCACTCGGACGATCTCCTGGTTGTCGAGGTGGATGTGATCAAGAATGCCTTCCCGATCGGAGAAATCGTCGATATGGGATATGTGCTCGATGAGTTCGGCGATCTCGAAAGCTCGGTCGCTCTGCCCTGAGTCCTCCCAATCGACGATGTGCACCCGGCCTTCAGCCGCGTTCCACAGGTAGTTCGCGCTGTTGTTGTCCGAAGAGCCGAGGGTCGGCGGCATGGGGTTCGTTGTGAGATGGTCGGGATCCGCGCTGGCCAGCCAAGCTGTACCCAGCGCGTACGCGTCGGCGACGCGCGGATCCGTTCCGAGGTCGGGTTGTTTTTCGGCCCACAAGCGGGCCTTGTCCACCGCCGCGGCCGGCCCCCAAGCGGCTGGCTGAATCGTCCGCACGACTTCGGTGGGGACGGCGGAGTGCACCTTGGTCAGCGCCTCAGCCAGGGCGACGGTCTGCTCTTCGGTCATTGTGGTGCCCCGCAGCGGCGTGCCAGGCATCCTCGACATGACGATCATCGGCGGATCGCCGTCCACGTCAGCACGCACGGGCGTCGGCGCCAACCCTGGGGCGTATTCAGCGAGGACGGAGAGAGCTCGCCACTCCCGGTGGGGCTCCCTTCGATCCCATGACCGATACCGCTTGATCACGATGTCGTCGCGGATGTCGAGGTCGTGGGTGGTCGACTGGCCTTCCACGCGCTTGGCTCCCTTGCCTCCGTCCACCGGCGCACGGCGTGTGGGCCGGTGGACGGAGAGTAGCGCGCCTCAGCGCGTCGAGTCCGCAGATCGGCGCTCGTCCTCGTAGACCTCCTGGTACTGGTCAGCCACCCGTGACCAGGCGTAGCCCCGCCGTACCTTCTCCACCCCGTTGATGGCGCGGCGTAGTCGTTCGGCCGGGTCTGCCAGCGCCGCCGCCAGGGTGACGGCCAAGTTGTGAGGGTCGTCGGGTTTGACCAGCCAGCCGTCGGCATCCGGTCCGTGAGCCGTGATGAGCGAGGCAGGCCCGCCGGTGTTGGTCGCGATCGATGGGACGCCGCAGGCGGCAGCCTCGATGTAGACCATGCCGAAGCTCTCGTTGACCGCAGGCGCCGCCATGAGGTCGGCGCAATTTAGACCGTCCGGGAGTTCGTCGTGTCCGCGCCACCCAACGAAGTAGACGTGCTGGTCGATGCCGAGCCTGCGGGCGATCGTGCGTGGATGATCGCCCTCGACTTCGCCTGGGTAGCCGCCCCAGAGCAGCAGGACCGGCTGCGGATCAGCCTTCTTGAGTGTGGCTGCGAAGGCTTCGAGCAGGACGTCCAGCCGCTTGACCTGCTGGAAGCGCCCGACCCAGAGAATCGCGGGCCGGAGCCCGCCGTCGGCGGTCAGCATCGGCGCCAGGCTGTCGTAGCGGATGCTGCCGGGCTGCCGGCCTGGGAGCCAGCCCTTGGGGTCATCGATGAGCCAGCGCCGGAGGTGGGCGAGTCGCTGGTCGGCGGTGAGCCGCTTGGGCATGAACCGGCTGGTATCGACACCGTTGGGGATCACCGTGATGGCTTCGCGAGGTACGTGGAGCAGGCGGTTCACCTCTACCTGATCGCTTCCGGAAACCACCACGATGCGACCGGCGCGCCGAACGTGGTCGCGCATGGAATCAGCCCAGGCATCGGCGTACGCCCAGTGTGGCCAATCGATTGCCCCGATGCGTTCTCGCTGTTCGTCGGTAAGGCGAGCGGCATCGAGCAGCCGGGCCAGCAGCCGGTTACGGCAGGCGTCGGCTAGTACTGCTGGCGACAGGCATACCTCTCTGGCCAGGCTCGTCATCGCCTGCGCTTGGTCGAGGAGCTTGAGGTCGGTTCCGTGGAAGGTGGTGATCCGAGGAACGCCGGGGTACGCATGGGCGACCGCCTGCTGGAGGTGGCTGAGGTGGTGCACGTGGACGACGTCCGAACGGTCGTTGCGCCCCGACTTCAGATGCCGTGCCCAGGCGTTCACCAGGTGATCGATGGTGTGCGGCGGGATAGCGGTGAACATCCGATCGGGGGCTGTCGGGCCGCGATCCTCGTAGGAGGGATGGAAGGGGGCGCGCTGGTCGTCCATCCCGCTGTAGCCGCGAGCGTAGGCGTTGGCGGCCGGGTTGTAGTCCATCGGCCCGATGTCCATGCCCGCGTAGAACGTGGGGGCGTGGCTGAAGTCGCCCGGCTGCCCGAGCGAACCGCACAGGATCCGGCTCGTGTGTCCCCTGCCGGTGAGCTGTTCGGAGAGGTAGCGGATGACCTGGGCCGATCCGCCTCGTGGGAAGAACTGGACGACGGTGTCGATGATCATCTGGGGTTCGCCTCCAGGTTCTCGACGGCGCATGCCGTACCTGTCCGGGCGGAGCGGTGGATGGCTTCGGTGACGGCGACCGCGGCGGCTCCCTCGCTCAGCGACACGATGTCGTCGCCGCGCCCACGCAGTGCGTCGAGGAATGCCTCGTGCTGAGCCTGGAAGGGCTCCGGTCCGGTGATCTCGGAGGTGAGGGCGCCAGCGGACGTGTAGTGGGTGACGGTTCGGCTGACCGCGTCGGCGGTGATGGTGCCTGCCTCGGCGTGAACCGTGAGGATGCGCTCCTTGAACGGGGTGATCCTGCTGACCTGGATGGTGGCCAGGGTCTCGTCGTCGAGCTTGCAGACTGCGGTGGCCAGGTCTTCGTGCGGGTGTCCCGAGACGTGCCGGATGCGCGCGCTGACCGACTCGATTGGCCTCGCGGCCAGCCATGCGGCGAGGTCGACGTCGTGGATGGCGATGTCGGTCACTACGCCGACATCGCGGATCCGTTCGGGGAACGGGCTGTTGCGGCGTGTGGAGATGGCGTGGATCGCGCCGAACTCGCCGTCCCGCAGGCGCGTCGCGACTTCGCGGATGGCCGGGTTACGGCGTTCGGTGTGGCCGACCGTTGCTACCAACCCATTCGTGGCGAAGGCTTCGATCAGCTTGTTCGCGGCGGTCAGCGTGGACGCCAACGGCTTCTCGATGATCGCGTTGATGCCGACTTCGGCGAGGAGGATGCCGATCTGCTCGTGGGTTTCCGTCGGCGTCGCGACGACGCAGTAGTCCAGACCGAGCGTGAGCAGGTGGGACACGTCCCGGTAGGCGGTGTCCGCGACGGCGACCAGGTCGACGCCCGCCAGCGCCTCCAGGACTTGGCAGTGCACGGTCCCTGCCCAGCCCAGACCGATGACTCCCGCGCGTAGGTTCCTCATGGCGTCACCCCCGAGTTCCAGGCCGAGACCCGGTCGCGCTCGCCGGGCAGCCATACGGGGATCGCCTCGGGGGTCTCCCGCAGCCAGTTCAAGTAGCGGTCCACGCCGTCGGCGACGGTGATCGCGGGCTGCCAGCCGAGGACCTCGGTCATCCGGGCGATGTCGGCGCAGCCGCCCAGCGGATCGTGAAGAGGGCGAGGGGCCGCCTGGAAGGCCGTGTCCGGCAGATGGTCGCGGACCAGCTCGGCGACCTGGAGGATGCTGGTGGTCCGGCCCGAGCCGATGTTGATGGTGGCACCGCCCGCGCGGGGCGCGACGAGAGCACGACAGATCCCTTCGGCCGCGTCATCGACATGGACGAAGTCGCGAACCTGTCGACCACTGTTGTTGAGCGGGAGCGGCTGGCCGAGCGTGGCGTACATGCAGAACTGCGCGACCACCCAGGACCAGGCACCAGGCTTGGGGATCTGGCGCTCGCCGTACACGCTGAAGGGCCTGACGATCGTGTAGTCCACCCCGGCCGCGTCGAGCAAGTGCCGAGTGTGGGACTCCCCCCACAGCTTCGCGGCGGCGTAGGGGTTCAGCGGGCTCATCGGCTGGTCTTCGACGAAGTGCTGCACCTGGTCGAGTCCCTGGACGCCGTGACCGTAGACCTGGGCCGAGGAGATGAAGATCAGCCGCTTGACCTGTTCCCGAGCAGCGGCGCGAAGGACTTGATGGGTACCGGAGAGGTTCGATTGGAACGCCTGGTCGGGGTCGCGAGTACAGCCGGCAACAGTGGAGAAGGCGGCCGCGTGGACGACGAAGTCGCTCATCCGCGTGAGCCGGCCCATCAACGACTCGTCGTTGATGTCGCCGACGACCAGGTCGGGATCCAAGCCGAGGGCCTGGTAGGTGACGGCGTCGTAGCCGGAAAGGTCGTCCAGCACGATAGGCGCGCCGCCGGATGCGCGGACATGCCGGGCGATGGCCGCCCCGATCAGCCCGGCTCCCCCGGTCACCAGGACGCGGGCTCCAGTGAGGGAAGTCATCGCAGCGGCTCCCCGCAGACGAAGGAGCCGGTGAACTTGGTGACCGCGAAGTAGCCGTGCTGGTCGATCACGTGCTGGACGTGGTCCCCGACGCGTTCGCGGAGCTCGGTGAAGAAGCCGGGCTCGAGGCCGTCGCCAGGCTGGGAGGCGGCACAGCAGTAGTTGTGCGCGGCGTAGAAGTCGAGGAAGGGCTGCACGGCGGCGAACCGGAGCTGATCCTGCCAGGTGTGCATCTCGACCTCACCGAAGTGGGCGGCGAGTTGCTCCTGACCGTTGGTGAGTGAGATGCGCGCCTTCGGCGAGGCCTTGAACAGGTGCGGAGGAGCTTTCATCCGCTTCATCGCGGTGAAGTGGACGTCGAACATCTCGACCATGGAGTCGGGCCGATCGGTGGTGAGGATGAACCTCCCGCCAGACCGCAGGACCCTGGCGGCCTCGCGCAGGCACGCGTCAATGTCGGGGACGTAGTGCATCATGTAGATCGCCGTGATCCGGTCGAAGCTCTCGTCGGCCAGCATGCCCAGGTCGTCGGCGCTGCCCTCGATCCACTCACAGGGCGTGGCGACGCCGGTCATCCGCTGGCGGGCGGCGGCCAGGACACCGGGAGCGATGTCGAGGCCAACGATCCGGCCGTCAGCGAGGTGGGGCCGGAGCTGCTCCAGGACGAAACCGTTGCCGCACCCGAGGTCCAGCAGATGCTCGTCCCCGCTGAGGGCCAGTTGGCCGAGCAGGTGATCGACCATCGACCTGGGGTTGGTGCGGAACCGGTTGTGCGCGAGCTGCTTGCCGTCCAGCATGCGGGTGTCGGCGAAGTAGCGGTCGCGGGCGTCCTCGGCGGACAGTTGGAAGTAGTCGCCGGGAATGACGTTCGCGGCGAGCTTGTCGAGTTCGGGGGTGCTGAAGTCCATGTCAGGCGCTCCATTTAGTGCCGATGTACTTGTGGGGAAGCAGGTCTGCCAGGGGTACGGCTCGCGGCCCGGGGGCGTCGGCGACGAGCACGGAGATGCCCGGCGCGTGATCGAGGAGAAGCTCGCGGCACAGCCCACAGGGCGGGACCAGCCTGGCGGGGCCGATTTCGTCCGGCTTCGGGTGCCGTACGGCTGCCGCCAGGACGATCGGTGCGTTCGTCGCCATGCGCGCGACGCCGAGCGCCACTGCCTCAGCGCAGACGGCGGCGCGACCGACCATGGCGTCCAGGTGGAGGCCTACGTGGATGTCACCGTCGGCGTCGAGGAGAGCGGCGCCGATCTGGTGGCGGGCCAGGCGGTAGCGCGAGGTGATCAGGTCGAGGGCAGCGGCCATGAGCCTCTCGTTGCCGGTCATGTGCTGGTCCCCTGGAGGAAGTCGCGGTGGATCTCCGACTCCCGCGGACCACGCGAGCCCTGGTATTTGCCCTCGTAAAGGGTGATCTTCCCGTGGACCTGCCAGAAAGTGACCTGGCCGATGAGCAGGCCGGGGTATACCCGGACGGGCTGTACGGCGTGCAGCTGGAGCGTCCACTGGTTGTGGGAGCCGATGTCGATTAGGTCGGCGGTGACGTGGACGAACAGGCCGAGCCGGGCGATGCTGGAGCGTGCCCGGATGATGGGCACGTAGTGGTCGCTGCCCATCACCTCGACGGTGTGGCCAAGGTAGATGCGGTCCGGACGGAGGACGAACCCGTCCTCGGGGATGGTGATCTCGACGGCCGGGTTGGGCTTGGCGACGTCGAGAACCTCGGGAACGTAAGTCTTGAGCGTGGAGCCGAGGCGAAAGTTGTAGCTGTTGGGGTTGACCTGTTCAGGCGTGAAGGGGTCGATGGTGAGACGGCCTTCGCGATGCTGCCGGGTGATCTCCAGGCCGGTCAGAATCATGGATGGCTCCTATGCGACAAGCAGGCGTGGGGGCGGCGTGACGGCCGTGGAGAAGTTGCCGAAGTGGCCTTGGTAGGCGTCGATGGGGCCGGTGGGCATCCAGAAGGAGACCTGGCCGACGACCATTCCGGCGTACAGGCGGATCGGCTGGACGACCACGAGCTCCAGGGTCCAGCGGTGCACGGCGCCGAGGTTGCCGAGGTCGGCGGAGACCTGGAGGAAGACGCCCAGCCGTCCGAGCGATGAGCGGCCGATCAGCGAGGGCACGTAGCGTCCGCTCCCGATGCGTTCGACCGTGGTGCCCAGGTAGACGCGGCCGGGCCGGAGCACGATCCCTTCCTTGGGGATGACGATCTCCTCGGTCGGGTGATCGGTCAGCGGGTCGATCACCCGGCTTCGGTGCACGCGCAGGCTGGAACCCAGCCGGTAGTTGACGCTGTTGGGGTTGACCAGTTCCGGGGTGAAGGGATCGATGACGATGCGGCCCGCCGCCAGTTCGGCGGCGATCTCGGATCCAGTGAGGATCACCTGGTCATCACCTCCGCCACGACTCCGGCCGCCTGGTTCCGCAGGGCGGTGAGGTTGCCGACGTTGGCGATCCGATGGGCGGGTCTGCGGTCGATGGGCGCTTCGGTCGGGTGGTCGTCCCGGCCCTTGGTCAGGTCGGCGCGCTTGTGCTTCCGCGCCAGCCGTACGGCCTCCGGAGCGTGGACCTCGACCAAGACGAAGCCCATCGCCTCCATGGCCTCGACGTCGGGTGCACGCATGTCGTCGCAGATGAGAGCCATATCGTGTGGTGCGGAGTCGACCTTGGCGGCGAAGAACTCGGTGAGCGCGTCCGGGTTGATCCGCCGCAGGTGGACGGCCAGGTCGTTGAGCAGCAGGCCGTCCTGTTGGGTGGCGGTGAGCAGCGGGCGGCCGGCGGTCGCGTAGACGAGCGACTGAAGCTCGTAGAGCGGTGCCCCAAGCTTGACGACCGTGGCGTTCGCGCCGACGGCGGCGAACTCGTCAGCGAGGAAGGCTGCGAACGTGGACTTCCCCGCTCCGGGAAGACCATAGAGGGCGAGTCTGCGCATGCGTATTAGCCCCTTTCAAGTGGTTTGGAAGGCTGTTGACCTGCGCTTGTCGCCATGAAAACCGGCGGGGCCATGCCCTCTCCAGTGATCATCCGTAGTCTCTGCTTGACCCGCTGTAGTCTCTTTCCGTCGAGGAGGTGGGCAGGGCCTCGCGCGCGCGTGACAGTAGTGGTGCTGGCGCCTACACCCCCGGGGAGCAGCGTGATGACCACGTCGTCCGAGCGGCACCCGCTCGCGGTTCTCCGTGAGGAACTCGGCCTTTCCATGGCGGGCTACGCACGCGAACTCGACGCCGTACATCGGTCCCTCGGCTTGGGCGGCCTGGCACACGAGCGGCAGAAGATCTACCGATGGGAGAAGGGGCTCGCGAGCCCGGAGCCATCAGCCCAGCAGGCGATCGCCGTCCTCCACGGGATCCCGGTCTCCCTCGTGGTGGAGAAGCCGTGGCCGGAGTGGCTCGTGGGCGCTTGCGGGCGCGTAAACATGACCCACACTTTTGGGTGTCAGAAAGGTACCGTGGAGAGGCTGTCGGATCTCGCCGCGGGAGGCCCAGTGGATCGACGCCAGTTCCTCGTCATGACGTCGGCAGCGCTCGGGGCCTCGGTGGCTGACTGGCAGGACGCGGTTGATGCCATGACGGCTCCTGTCTCCACAGGTCGTCGGCAGATCACCGGTGGCATGGTCGATCACCTTGAGCAGCGTCTCGACCACCTTCGTCACCTCGATGACGCGGTCGGCAGCTCGCAGCTTCGCGAGCTGGCGGTGGCGGAGTTCGGGTTCATCGTCGGGCTCGTCAAGGAAGCACGCTTCGACGAGGCGACGGGGCGGCGGCTCTACTCGGCAGCGGCCGAAGCGGCACGCTGCTGTGCCTGGGTGCACTTCGACGACGGATTCCATGCGCAGGCCGAGCGGTACTTCGACGCATCTCTGCGAGCGTCAGCAACAGCGGGCGACCCGCTGACCGGTGCCTACGCGCTCTCGTTCCGCGCGATCCAGCAGTACACCGCCGGCGATCCTCGCGATGCCGTTGCCCTCCTGGAGGCCGCCAGAGTCCAGACGAAGGGCAGGGCGACACCTCGCTTCCGTGCGATGCTCGCGGCTCGGGCAGCTCGTTCCCATTCCAAGGCAGGCGATCGACGCGCCTGCGCACGCGCGCTGGACGAAGCGCGCGACTTCCTCGAAGCCGGAGTCCACGACGATGACCCGGCCTACCTCTACTGGGTTGACCTGGGTGAGGTCGAGATGATCGCCGGTTCGTCCGCGCTGGAGCTAGGAGATCCGCGCGAGGCCATTCGGCGGTTCGAGGCCGCGATCGACGCCGACTACGCAGGCGACGATCAGTACCCCCGAACACACGCGATCTACCTCACCCGCGCGGCCAACGCCCATTTGACTCTTCGCGACCTGGACCAGGCGGTTGCGGTAGCCGAGCACGCAGTGAGCTGTCTCGGAGGTGTTGAGTCGGCGAGGTCCACGGCTACCCTCGGAGAGCTACGCGAAAAGCTCACGGCGCATCGACACATCGCCATTGTGAGAGACTTTCTCGACCTGACTGCGTGAGAGTTAGCAACTCACCTGGGGTCTTCAATGCGCTCCGAAGAGAATCACAACTGCACCTGGCGGCTATTTGTTTCCACCTTCCTTGCGCTGGGCGGGGGAACCACCTGATGACCTTCACGGGACGAGAACGAACCCTGCGCCTGGGGGCCGCCTCATGTTGGGGCGAAACCTGCGCTCATCCCCTGGGACTACTACGAAGCCGAGTGGCGCGTACACCTTCGTGGCGACTTCATGATTGCTGGCGTTGAGCGCGAGCCACGCCCCGTCACGGTCCGCCTGTGCACATAGCGCGCCCAGAAGCCGCTTTCCCGCGCCTCTCCCAGGAGGAAAGGCGAGCATGTCGCTGACGTACCAGCAGCGGACACCCCGCCCCAGGGCGGTTGAGTTCGCGATGAACAACATCGCGTCCATGTCTTGCGTGATCAGCGCCTTGCGGATACGGGTGCCGCGAAGGACCAGGTGCCCAAGAGGCATCATGACCAGCCCCACCGAGGCGTTCACCGCGACGGCAGTGGCGGCGTAAACCTTGAGGCCGGTGGGCGTCGCCTCCGACCTGAGCATCCTCACACGGTCACGAGTTGCCCACCACGTGTGCATCCACGCGAGCCGAGGCACCTCCAGCCAGGTCGGAATTCGAGCCCCTGTCGGCGTCGGGAGCCGAGTCCTCATCGAGCCGCCGATCGCGCGCCGAACCCATCGCCTACTGCGGCGGCCAGCGTGAGGTACGCATGGCGTGTCGGCTTGGCCAAGCGATCGAGGTCGACCTCCGAATCCTCCTCCAGGTGTGGGTCGAAGGGAATGCTGACGACGGCCCGGCAGCGGTCGCCGAAGTACCCCTCCAGCTCGCCGAGATCCACCGTGGAACGCCCCTGCGGCCGTACGGCGGACAGCACCACCGTGGCCGTCTTAGCGAGTTCGGCATGCCCATGGACGTCGAGCCAGTCGAGCGTGGCCTCGGCCGCCCTGGCAGAGGCCACCGAGGGCGCGGTGACCAGGACCACCTGATGCGCCAGGGCCAGCACGGCTGACATCGCCGAATGCAGTAGCCCGGTGCCGCAGTCCGTGAGGCTGATCGAGTAGAACTGCTCCAGCAGCTTGGCCACGGCCCGGTAGTCGGCGGCGCTGAAGGCTTCGGATACTGCCGGGTCGCGGGCGGAGGCCAGGATCTCCAGCCTGCTCGTCAGGGACTGCGACGTGAAGGCCCGGACATCCGCGTACCGCACCGTGTCCGCCGACATCAGCTCGTTCAGCAGGTCGCGCACGGTGTCGTTCGTCTCGACCCGGATCCTATCCGACAGCGTGCCGCGATCCGGATTCGCGTCCACGGCGATCACCCGATCCCCGCGGATCGAAGCGAGCATGGAGCCCAGCCCGACCGTGGTCGTGGTCTTCCCGACTGGTACGGCAGGCCGTCAACCCGGTGAGGGCTTCTCACCGCCCTTGTCAGCGGTACTACTGCCGCTCCTACCGACCCCCATGGCCTGCGACGGGGACAAGGGCTCCCAGCACCAGACCGACTCGCAAGGCCGCCCCACCCTTCCAGGGCTCGCCTCACGAGTGGCCTCCGATCGCGCCCCGGACTGGGGGCCTTACGCCGTCGCCGTCCACAGGTGGGCACATCTCTTCCGAGCCGTCATCCCTGACCCCACCGAACTCGGCGTGCGAGGCCAACCCCGGCTCGCGGCCTGCTTCGTCGAGTGGATGATGGGCCTGCCCAACGGCTGGGTCACTAACGTCCCCGGCCTGTCGCGGACCGCCCAGATGCGCGCCCTCGGCAACGGCGTCGTCCCCCAGCAGGCCTTCCACGCCCTCGTACTCCTCCACCGGTTGCACGAGGAGGTGAAGACATGCACAACCTGACCGTGGCGGATCTCCACCACCTGCCTCCCACCGTCGATCTACAGACTGCGGCCAAAGCCCTCGGCATCGGACGGACGAAGGCGTATCAGCTCGCCAGGGAAGGGCGGTTCCCTGTCCGCATCATCAAGATCGGTGACCTCTACCGCGTCTCGACACCCGCACTGATCCGGCTCCTCGAAGAACATCAGGAGGCCTGACGGGCTGGGCTGGCTCCTACCCAGGATGAGTGCCTGGCCTCCTCGGAGACCAGGCACCTTCCACATGCTCGAAGTTCCAACTCCGCTCGCTGAACGATCAGTTGTCAGCGGTCGCTTCGCTTCTGATCGGTGCCGGCGGGAGAGGAAGATCTCGACCTGAAGATGCTTCGTCCACGCTGGTCTGGAGATGAGCCAACACCGTCGCGGGGTTGACCAAAGCATGCGGATTCCGCCGGAGGTGCTCGATCTCTCGTGGCGTCAGATCTCGAACCTGCAGGACACCATCGGCCTTCACGACGAGCAAGGAACCCACCTGGAGGACTGCGACTGGGTGATTCTCGACAGCCGCAATCAGTTTCGATACAGCCTCGGCCTTCGCGTCGTCCACCTTGGCTTGTTCGGCGTCAACAGCGCGCAGTTGAAGCGCGCGTTTGACCTCAACCCCCATCTCCTTCCCCAGTTCGGAGTTGGCGATGTTCTGAACGTCCCGGCGGCGAGCCCTGAACCAGTAGCTAAGGGATCCTCGAACCGGACCACGGCTCTCATCGATCTCCAGATCGAACGCGCCCACCACCTGTCCGAGCGCCTGAGCCACAGCGAACTCCGTCTCCACACTGACGCGACCCGCCAAGTGCACGAAGACGGGCACTGCCTCCTCCGCCGTCGGCGGATCTACCATTGTGTCGAGGTGACGCTCAATCATGGCGACCACCGCTGGCTTAGCTGCCACAACCTTCTGGCCAGCCTGGGTGCTCCACCCAACCACGTCTTGCAGGAACTGCTCCGCCGGCCAGTCGCCGTTTGGATCTTCTTCTGCGCCCTCCGATGCGACATCCAAAGCCAGATGTCCGAGTTCGCGCCTGAGTGTCCTGAGCACGGCCTGACGGCTCACTCTCGCCTTCCCCGAAAGTGTCTCTCCAGGGACGTTGACGAAGGCGATCAATCGAGGAGTGAAGTACGTGTCGTCTCGTGACGCATCGGCCTGCTCTGCCTCAAGTTCAATCGCGAACCTTCCGGCCGATGGCAAGGGGAAGTATGCAGCCTCCAAGAGTCGCGCGTTCACCTGGCGAAGTAGCGCCTGGTTGAGCACGTTGCGATCGAGGTGCGGGAGACCGAATTCGCGCTGGATGGCCAGCGTATGCAGCCAAGTCCGCGTCCACATCGAAGTCAGCTCTTCAGCGCCGAAGAGCACGTCGGCGCCCGCAGCACCAACCTCTCGGCGGAACACTGCGTCGTCGAAGCGGTCGGTGACAACCGCGATCTTGGGAGAGGGCTCCGGGTGCGCCGCGCGCAATTCCCGAACGGCTTCCAGGGCGCGCTTGGCCACGTTGGAATAGACAATGACCAGGGAGCTGCCTCCGCGCGGAAGCATTTGGCCGGTGCGAAAGTGCTTGACCTGAATGAAGGTTCGGTCATCAGCCGTCGGCTGGGATGAGAACAGGTCCCCAACCGCTGAGGCCTCTGCCTCATTATCGGCAACAACCCAAAGAGCCGGTTCGACGTCGCTGTCCGCCATGGACTCATTACACCCCATTTCGGAGTCTTCTGATCCATAAACAGACAGAGCTAGGCGTCCTCACGGACCTGCCGTTCGGACTGTCGATGATGCCCACATCGCAGGCCAACTAAGAGATCAACTTGAACGCCCGACAGCAGCGGGAGGTGCCGTCTCCGACCGCCAAGAGTCGCTCAGCGACGCTGATCAACAACGGGGGTTGCCCACAAATTGCCCACAAACGATCAGGAGGCCAGCTCCGTGATCACGGAATCTGGCCTCTGAAGTGGGAAAACTCGGTGGGGCTACCAGGACTTGAACCTGGGACCTCTTCCTTATCAGGGAAGCGCTCTAACCGTCTGAGCTATAGCCCCGCGCACACCGAACCTTATCGCACCCCCGGAAGGGACGCGAACCAGTTGTTCGGACGGGAAAAGCTTACCGTGTCTCGACCCCTGCTCGCGCCGCCCCCACCCCGGAAACGACGCGAGCCAAGGCCCAAAACCTACTCAGCCTCGCTGAACGTCACCTCGATCCCCCCGACCAGGTCGGAGGCGATGTTGTAGATGACCGACCCCAGCGTGGAAAGCGCCGTGATCAGCACGACGTTCACCGCGCCGATCAGCGCCGTGTACCCCAGGATCCGCACCGGCTCGAACCACGAAGCGATGTTGATCGAGCTCGTGTTCTGCCCGTCCGACTGCGTGAGCTGGTTGAACATCTCGACAACCGAGTCGAAGACGCCGAGCGCCGACAGCACGCCGTACAACACGGCCACCGCGACGAAGAGCACCACGAAGCACACCAGGGAGACCACGAAGCTGAACTTCATCGCCGACCACGGCTCGATCCGCCGCAGGACCAGGTGGGCCTTGCGGGGGAGCCGCGCCGAGGAAGCAGAGGACTTCTTCTTCGGCAGCTCGACCACCGGAGGTGGCGGCGGGGGAGCCTCGGAAGTGAGCGAGGGCCGGATACGGACCGTCTCGCCCTCCTTCTCCTCTTCCTCCGCAGCGGTCACCGACGACGTGTCCTCTTCGACCTCGTCGAAGATCTCGGCCGACTTCTTACCGTTTTCACGGGAACCGTTGGACCCGTTGGCACCGGGCTTCGTTTTGGCAGAGCCACCCTGGGTGCTCATGAATTACTCTCCTCCCCCGTCTTCCTCAGCCTCCACCGAAGTCTCCATGGATTCGGCGTTCCGGGCGAGGGCCACCACGCTGTCGCCTTCCGCCAGATTCATCAAGCGAACTCCCATGGTCTGTCGGCCGGACTGCTTGATCTCCCCGGCGCTCGTCCGGATCACCCCGCCGTTGGACGTGATCGCGAAGACCTCGTCCTCCGGGTTGACCATGACGGCTCCGACCAGCTTGCCACGTGCGCTCACAATTTTCGCTGTCAGCACACCCTTACCGCCACGACCTTGAACGGGATACTGCTCGACGGGGGTCCGCTTTGCGTACCCACCTTCTGTAGCAATAAGCACATCTTCGCCGTCCGCCAGGCGATTCATAGCGAGAAGTTCGTCACCATCGAGGAATCTCATCCCGATGACGCCGCTCGTGGCCCTCCCCATGGGCCGCAGCGCCTCGTCCGAGGCCGTGAACCGGATCGACTGCGCGTGGCGCGAGACGAGGAGCAGATCGTCCTCCTCGGAGACCAGACGGGCCCCGATGACCTCGTCGTCCTCCCTGAGGTTGATCGCGATGAGACCGCCGGACCTGGGGGAGTCGTACTCCGACAGGCGGGTCTTCTTCACCAGGCCGCTGCGGGTGGCCAGGACGAGGTACGGCGCGACCTCGTAGTCGCGCAGATCGAGAACTTCCATGACTACTTCGTCGGGCTGCATGGCCAAAAGGTTCGCGAGATGCATCCCGCGCGCGTCGCGACCCGAGTCCGGAAGCTCGTACGCCTTGACCCGGTAGACGCGGCCCTTGTTCGTGAAGAACAGCAGCCAGTGGTGGGTCGTGGTGACGAAGAAGTGGTCGATGATGTCGTCCTGGCGCAACTGCGCCCCGCGCACCCCCTTGCCGCCGCGCTTCTGCGCCCGGTAGAGGTCGGTCTTGGTGCGCTTGGTGTAGCCGCCGCGGGTGATGGTGACGACGATGTCGTCCTCGGCGATGAGGTCCTCGATCGACATGTCGCCGTCGTACGCGATGATTTCCGTACGACGCTCGTCACCGAACTTCGCGGTGATCTCGGTCAGCTCGTCGTTGATGATCTGCCGCTGGCGGGTCTCGCTGGCCAGGATGTCGTTGTAGTCGGCGATGTGGATCATCAGCTGGTCGTACTCGTCCTGGATCGCCTGGCGCTCCAGGGCGGCGAGCTTGCGCAGCTGCATGTCGAGGATGGCCTGCGCCTGGATCTCGTCGATGTCCAGGAGGGCCATCAGGCCGCCCTGCGCCTCGGACGCCGAGGGCGACCGGCGGATGAGGGCGATGACCTCGTCCATCCGGTCGAGCGCCTTGAGCAGCGCGCGCAGGATGTGGGCGCGCTCCTCGGCCTTGCGCAGCAGGTAGCGCGTCCTGCGGACGATGACCTCGATCTGGTGCGCCACGTAGTGGCGGATGAACTTGTCGAGGCTCAGCGTGCGCGGCACGCCGTCCACCAGCGCCAGCATGTTGGCGCCGAAGGTGTCCTGCAGCTGGGTGTGCTTGTAGAGGTTGTTCAGCACGACCTTGGCGACGGCGTCGCGCTTGAGCACGATCACCAGGCGCTGGCCGACGCGGGAGGAGCTCTCGTCGCGCACGTCGGCGATGCCCGAGAGCTTGCCCTCGCGCACCAGCTCCGCGATCTTCAGGGCGAGGTTGTCCGGGTTGACCTGGTAGGGCAGCTCGGTGACGACCAGGGCGTGCCTGCCCTTGGCGTCCTCCTCGACCTCGACGACGGCCCGCATGGTGATCGAGCCGCGGCCGGTGCGGTAGGCGTCCTCGATGCCGCGCCGTCCGACGATCAGCGCCTTGGTCGGGAAGTCGGGCCCCTTGACCACGCTCATCGCCGCGTCGAGCAGTTCCTCGTCGGTGGCCTCCGGGTTCTCCAGGAACCACTTGACCGCCGCGGTGACCTCGCGCAGGTTGTGCGGCGGGATGTTGGTGGCCATGCCGACCGCGATGCCGCCCGAGCCGTTGACCAGCAGCTGCGGGAAGCGCGCCGGCAGGACGTTGGGCTCGGAGGACTTCCCGTCGTAGTTGGGACGGAAATCGACCGTGTCCTTGTCGATGTCGCGCAGCAGCTCCATCGCGATGGGAGCCAGCTTGCACTCGGTGTAGCGCATCGCGGCCGCCGGGTCGTTGCCCGGCGAGCCGAAGTTGCCCTGCCCGTCGACGAGCGGGTAGCGCAGCGACCACGGCTGCGCCAGCCGTACGAGAGCGTCGTAGATCGAGGTGTCGCCGTGCGGGTGGTAGGTGCCCATGACGTCACCGACGACGCGGGCGCACTTGAAGTAGCCGCGGTCGGGCCGGTAGCCGCCGTCGTACATGGCGTAGAGCACGCGGCGGTGCACCGGCTTGAGGCCGTCGCGGACGTCGGGCAGCGCGCGGGACACGATGACGGACATCGCGTAGTCCATGTAGCTGCGCTGCATCTCCGACTGAATGTCGACGGGCTCGATGCGGTCAGCCGGGGGTGGAGGTGTGGTCACATCCGACACAGGTGCAGATCCCTTTTCTTAGACGTCGAGGAAGCGGACGTCGCGAGCGTTGCGGATGATGAAGTCGCGCCTGGCCTCGACGTCCTCGCCCATGAGGACGCTGAACAGGTCGTCGGCCTGCGCCGCGTCGTCGAGCGTGACCAGGCGCAGCAGCCGGGTCTCCGGGTTCATCGTGGTCTCCCAGAGCTGGTTGGCGTTCATCTCGCCGAGACCCTTGAAGCGCTGGACGTTGTCGCGCGGGCGCGGGTCCGGCTTGCCCGACTCGATGCCGGCCTGGATGACCGCGTCGCGCTCGGTGTCGGAGTAGGCGTACGACGCGTCGTCGCCCTTGCGGTCCCACTTGATCTTGTACAGCGGCGGGCAGGACAGGTAGACGTGCCCGGCCTCGATGAGCGGGCGCATGAAGCGGAACAGCAGCGTCAGCAGCAGCGTGTTGATGTGCTGGCCGTCCACGTCGGCGTCGGCCATGAGGATGACCTTGTGGTAGCGCAGCTTGGCGATGTCGAACTCGTCGTGCACGCCGGTGCCGAGCGCGGTGATCAGCGCCTGGACCTCGTTGTTCTTCAGGACCTTGTCGATCCTGGCCTTCTCCACGTTGAGGATCTTGCCGCGGATCGGGAGGATCGCCTGGTTGCGCGAGTCGCGGCCGCCCTTGGCCGAGCCGCCGGCCGAGTCACCCTCGACGATGAACAGCTCGCACTTCTCGGGCTCGTTCCACTGGCAGTCGGCCAGCTTGCCCGGCAGGCCGGAGCCCGACTCGAGCAGCGACTTGCGCCGGGTGAGGTCGCGGGCCTGGCGGGCGGCCATGCGGGCGCGCGAGGCCTGCAGCGCCTTGTTGATGACGTCCTTGGCCTCGCCGGGGTTGCGCTCGAACCAGTCGCGCAGGTGGTCGTTGGAGGCCTTCTGCACGAACGACTTGGCCTCGGTGTTGCCCAGCTTGCCCTTGGTCTGGCCCTCGAACTGCGGGTCGGCCAGCTTCACCGAGATGATCGCGGTCAGGCCCTCGCGGACGTCCTCGCCGGAGAGGTTGTCGTCCTTGCCGTCCTTGAGGAACTTCTGCTCGCGCGCGTAGCGGTTGACGATCGACGTCAGCGCCGCGCGGAAGCCCTCCTCGTGGGTGCCGCCCTCGGCGGTGTTGATGACGTTGGCGAAGGAGTAGATCGACTCGGAGTAGGAGTTGTTCCACTGCATGGCGATCTCGACAGAGATGCCGTCGCCCTCTTCCTCGAAGGAGATGATCGACGCGTGCGCCGGCTCCTTCTTGCCGTTGAGGTGCTGGACGAAGTCGGACAGACCACCCTCGTAGCAGTATTCGACCCTGCGGGCTTCGCCGTTGCTGTATTCGGGCCGCTCGTCGGTCAGGGCGATGGTCAGACCCTTGTTGAGGAAGGCCATCTCCTGGAAACGACGGGAGAGCGTCTCGAAGTTGTAGGTGGTCGTCTCGAAGATCGTGCCGTCGGCCCAGAACGTGATCGACGTGCCGGTCTCGTCCGTCGGCTCACCCTGCTGGAGCGGGGCGAGCGGCTTGGTGTTCTCGAGGCGGAGCGTGTGGACGAAGCCGTTCTGCTTCACAACGACGTCCATGGCTGTGGACAACGCGTTGACGACGGCGGAGCCGACGCCGTGCAGGCCGCCGGAGACCGCGTAGGACTCGCCGTCGAACTTGCCGCCCGCGTGCAGCGTGGTCAGCACGACCTCGACGGCGGAACGCTTCTCCACAGGGTGGATGCCCGTCGGGATGCCTCGGCCGTTGTCCACCACCCTGATGCCGTTGTCGGGAAGGATGGTGACGTCGATGTGGTCGGCGTAACCGGCGAGGGCTTCGTCGACCGCGTTGTCCACAATCTCCTGGACCAGGTGGTGCAGACCGCGCTCGCCAGTGGAGCCGATGTACATACCCGGTCGCTTGCGGACCGCCTCAAGCCCTTCGAGTACGGTGATTGAGCTAGCGTCGTAGGACAAGTGCTAAATCCTCCTGCCGCGGACACGCGGCGGGGGAGGCGACACCTGCCTGTAGCCCCTGCCGTGCCCGTCACCGTCGTGAGTGCCCCGATGCGATGGTCACCCAGGGGAGTCGGCTCACAGGCCGGGGGTGACACGCAAGCGGACGTGTCCGGAATCCGCTTTCATTCTACCGGGTCCGAGCGCCCAAGGTGGCATTGAACGCGCCTGAACGCGCCTCTCGCTCGTTTTCCCCTCGGTTGAGCATCCCCCTACGGGAAGGGGGGTCGCCGCGCCTGGAGCCAGTCTGATCGGTTTTCTAGCCGTAGGTGTCCCCGGGACCCCTGCTTCCGGTCACCCTCAGACCCCCGCTTGGCCTTGGGGCGTTCTGTGGGCCTCTGACCTTTACCTTCTTGACCGTGCCTTCGCCCAACTCCTCGTTCAACCTGCGGATGAGGGTGCGGGCGAGCAGTCTCACCTGGGTGGCCCAGGCGGTGGAGTCGGCGGCGATGAGCACCTCGCCGTCCTCGAAGGACTCCGGTTTGGTGTGTGCGGCCAGGTCAGAGCCGACGATCTCCGACCAGCGGCCGAACACCCCGCCGACGGCGGCCGAGCGCTCCCAGCCGCGCTCGGCCAGAAGGTCCATGATGGCCCGGCCGAAAAGCTGGGGATCGGCCGCATCCCTTTTTGGCCCGCCCTTCTTGCGCGGCTCGCGGCGGGGGAGTTGCCCGCGCTTGGCGGCGTCCGCCTTGGCCTGGGCGAGCTTCTCCCTGGCCATGGCGGCGCCCTTCGCCGCGACGTTCTCATCGGACACGCGAGACACTCCCCCCAGCCACGTCGAATCGGGCGCCGAGCAGCTCGGACGGCACGTCGTCCGCGACGGCCGCCGTGATGAGGACCTGCTCGGCCGGCGCGACGATCTCGGCGAGCCTGCGCCTGCGCTGGCTGTCCAGCTCGGCGAAGACGTCGTCGAGGATGAGCACCGGGTCGCCGCCGTCCGCGCGCAGCAGGTCGTAGGCGGCCAGCCGCAGCGCCAGCGCGAACGACCACGACTCGCCGTGGCTGGCGTAGCCGCGCGCGGGCAGCTCGCCGAGCCCCAGGATCAGGTCGTCGCGGTGTGGACCGACGAGCGTGAGCCCCCGCTCGATCTCGGACGGCCGGGCCTCCAATAGCCGTTCGCGCAGCCGTTCCTCAAGGGTTTTCCCCAAGTCTGTGGATAACGTCTGTGTATCAGAAGATCCGTGTTCACCGGCCTCTTCGTCCTCCGCTGTGTCCCCACCTGTGGACAACGTGCTGCGATAGGCGAGGTCGGCGGGGGCGCTCGTCGGCGCCAGCGAGGCGTAGGCGGTGGCGACCAGCGGGCGCAGCGCCTCGACGAGCTCGAGCCGCGCGCCGAGCAGCTCGGCGCCGTGCCTGGCGAGGTGCTGGTCCCACACGTCGAGCGTGGCCAGCAGGTCGCCTGGACCGTCCGGCTCGCGCCTGCGGCCCCTGCGCGCCTGCGCTGCCGTACGCAGCAGAGCGCTGCGCTGCTTGAGCACCCGGTCGTAGTCGGCCCTGACGCCCGCGTAGCGGGGCGTGCGCGCCACCAGCAGGTCGTCGAGGAACCTGCGGCGCTCCGACGGATCGCCCTTGACCAGCGACAGGTCCTCCGGCGCGAACAGCACCGTGCGCAGCAGCCCGATGACGTCGCGCGGACGCGAGACGGGGGAGCGGTTGAGCCTGGCCCGGTTGGCCCTGCCGGGGTTGATCTCCAGCTCGACCAGCGCCCTGCGGTCATCCCGCTGTACGGCGCAGCGCACGATCGCGCGCGCCGCGCCCTGCCGTACGAGCGGAGCGTCGTTGGCGACGCGGTGGCTGGAGTGGGTCGCCACATAGCCCAGCGCTTCGACCAGGTTGGTCTTGCCCTGGCCGTTGGGCCCCACGAACGCCGTGATGCCCGGCTCAAGGCCGAGCTCCACGGCGGGGTAGGACCTGAAGTCGGTCAGCGACAAGTGGGCGACGTGCACCCCACGAAGGTTAGTGGGCCACGCACGTCACTGGGGTCACCGGCGCACACCCTGTGGAAAACCGCTATGGCTCCGTGGTGGTCACCGCGTGGCCGCCGAACTGGTTGCGCAGCGCCGCGACGACCTTCATCGCGGGGGAGTCGTCCTGCCTGGAGGCGAAGCGCGCGTAGAGCGCCGCGGTGATCACCGGCAGCGGGACCGCGTGGTCCACAGCCGCCTGGACCGTCCACCTGCCCTCGCCGGAGTCCTGTGCATAACCGCGCAGGTGCTCCAGGTGCTCGTCGTCGTCCATCGCGCGGACCATCAGGTCGAGCAGCCAGGAGCGGATGACCGTACCGGTGCGCCAGCTGCTGAACGAGCCCTTGACGTCCTTGACGATGTCAGAGGCCTCGAGCAGCTCCCAGCCCTCGGCGAAGGCCTGCATCATGCCGTACTCGATGCCGTTGTGGACCATCTTCGCGAAGTGGCCCGCGCCGACCTCGCCCGCGTGGACGAAGCCGTCCTCGCCCTCGGGCTTGAGCGTCTCGAAGATCGGCATCAGGCGCTGGACCAGGGCCTCGTCGCCGCCGCACATGAGGGCGTAGCCGTTCTCCAAGCCCCAGACGCCGCCGCTGACGCCGCAGTCGACGAAGCCGACGCCCTTCTCGGCAAGCTCCTTGGCGTGCTTCTGGTCATCCACATAGTGTGAATTGCCGCCGTCGATCACGATGTCGTCGGCGCTGAGAAGCTCTCCGAGCTCGTTGACGGTCTGCTGGGTCGGATCACCCGCGGGAACCATCACCCACACCGCACGAGGCGTCTCAAGGCGCTCCACGAGCTCTTTGAGACTGGCGACGTCGCTGACCGCAGGATCGCGGTCGTACCCGACCACGTCATGACCGCCGCGGCGCAGCCGCTCGGCCATGTTGCCGCCCATCTTGCCCAGACCGACCATGCCGATTTGCATGCTTGTCTACCCCCTTGTCAGGCCGCCATCATTTCAGCTCGACAAACGGATCGGCATGATGAGGTACCGGTAGTCGGGAATGCCCTCGTCATCCACAGGCTTTCCACCGGTGAGGATGGCCGGCTTGGTCGACGTGGTCATCTGCAGCCTGGCGACGTCGGAGTCGATCGCGCCGAGCCCCTCCAGCAGGAACTGGTGGTTGAAGGCGATGTTGATGTCGTCGCCGTCGAACTCCACCGGCAGCACCTCGACGGCCTGGGCCTCGTCGCCGCTGCCCGCCTCCAGGACGACCTCGCCGCCCCTGAACGCCATGCGGACCGGCGTGTTGCGCTCGGCGACCAGGGCGACGCGCTTGACGGCCTCGACGAACGGGCCTGTGGACAAGTCGGCCTTGGCGGAGAACTCGGTCGGCAGCAGCGAGCGGTACTTGGGGAACTCGGGGTCGAGCAGCCTGGTCGTCGTACGGCGGCCGCCGCTCGTGAACCCGATCATGCCCTCTCCGGTGCCTCCGGCGGAGCTGAGCGCGATCTCGACCTCGGCGCCCGACGAACCGAGCGCCTTGGCGGTGTCGGCGAGGGTCTTGCCGGGGATCATCGCGATGGCCGCGAAGTCGGGCTGCCCCGGGTGCCACTTCAGTTCTCGTACGGCGAGGCGGTAGCGGTCGGTCGCCGCGAGAGTGACCGTGTCGCCCTCGATCTCCATGCGCACACCCGTGAGCATCGGCAGCGTGTCGTCCCTGCCTGCCGCGACGGCCACCTGGCCGACGGCGCCGGCGAAGACGTCCGCGCCGACCCGGCCGGCCGCAGGCGGCATCGCGGGAAGGGACGGGTAGTCCTCCACAGGCATGGTCAGCAGTGTGAACCGGGCGCTGCCACACGTGACGACCGCCTTGGCTCCCTCCACCACGAAGTCCACAGGCTGTGCGGGAAGCGCGCGAGTGATCTCGGCGAGCAGCTTGCCCGAGACGAG
Organism: Nonomuraea sp. NPDC050556; assembly: GCF_044457355.1. Lineage (NCBI taxonomy): Bacteria > Bacillati > Actinomycetota > Actinomycetes > Streptosporangiales > Streptosporangiaceae > Nonomuraea > Nonomuraea sp. NPDC050556. The sequence continues at coordinate 663,477 of NZ_JBITGU010000005.1, forward strand.
CACGACGCCCGCCTCGCCGGTGTGGAGGTCGAGGGTCACCTCTGCGGAGACCTCGTAGTCGAAGCCGGACAGCTTCAGATGCTGGTCTTCGGTTACTTCAAGCCGCATTCCGGCCAGAACGGGCACTGACGGGCGCGCGGGGAGACTGCGTGCCGTCCATGCGACCGCCTCAGCGAGTACGTCTCGCTCGATTCGGAACATCACGGTGATTCAGCCTCCTGGGTCGTCGTTGCTGACGTCGTTGTGGACAAGTGAACACTCTCCCGCACCTTGGATCGTGCAGAACCAACTATGGGTCTTTGAGTTTCTGAGTAAGAGATATAGGTGGTCATCACACTAGGGGCGGTGGATACTGTGGACAGAGCTCATTTCCGCAGGTCAGACCGCGGATTTTTGTCCACGGGGCGTGTGGGCGCCGCCTGGGGGAAACCTGTTCGCCTGGGGATGACGAATCGTTCCCCACAGGCCATCCCCAGATCTTGGGGTGTTCATCCACCGGTCATCCACCGGGTTTCCACCGGTTGTCCACGGGGTAGAGGGGCTTTTCGGAGCCCCTGAAATCGTCGTGCACAGGCCGTCCCCAAGTCATCCACGAGTGGCCCACAGGTTCTCCCCAACCTATCCCCACTGTTATCCCCAGGCCCTGTGCGCGATTTTTTCGGTGTACTCGGGCCGGGGACAGCGTTCGCACCGCTGAGTACACTGATCCACAGAGTTTTCCACAGGGTGTGCATGACGGTCAGGACCCGCGAGAGGTCTGCTTGATGCGCATCGTTAGCTCGTTGACCTGGTTGTACATCGACCGGCGCTCCGCGATGAGCGAGCGGATCTTGCGTTCCGCGTGCATCACGGTGGTGTGATCGCGTCCGCCGAACTGCTGGCCGATCTTCGGCAGGCTCAGGTCCGTCAGCTCGCGGGCGAGGTACATCGCGATCTGCCTGGCGTTCACGAGCGCCCGGCTCCTGCTGCTTCCACAGAGGTCGTCGATGCTGATGCCGAAGTACTCGGCGGTCTTCGCCATGATCGTGGCGATCGTGATCTCGGGGCCTGACTCGCTGGTGATGAGGTCCTTGAGCACGACCTCGGCCAGCTGCAGATCCACACCCTGCCTGTTGAGGCTGGCGAACGCGGTGACCCTGATCAGCGCGCCCTCGAGCTCGCGGATGTTCGTGGAGATCCTGCTCGCTATGTATTCGAGCACCTCGGGCGGCGCGGCCAGGCCTTCCTGGATGGCCTTCTTCCTGAGGATCGCGATGCGCGTCTCCAGCTCGGGCGGCTGGACGTCGGTGATCAGGCCCCACTCGAAGCGGTTGCGCAGCCGGTCTTCCAGGGTGATGAGCTGCTTGGGCGCGCGGTCGCTGGAGATGACGATCTGCTTGTTGGCGTTGTGCAGCGTGTTGAAGGTGTGGAAGAACTCCTCCTGCGTCTGCTCCTTGCCCTCCAAGAACTGGATGTCGTCCACGAGCAGGATGTCGATCGCGCGGTAGCGGCCGCGGAAGCTGTCGGCCTTGTGGTCGCGGATGCTGTTGATGAAGTCGTTCGTGAACTCCTCCGAGCTCACATAACGCACCCGCGCGCCGTCGTACAGCGACTGTGCATAGTGGCCGATCGCGTGCAGCAGGTGGGTTTTTCCCAGGCCCGAGTCGCCGTAGATGAACAGCGGGTTGTACGCCTTGGCCGGCGCCTCGGCCACCGCGACCGCCGCTGCGTGCGCGAAGCGGTTGCTGGAGCCGATGACAAAGGTCTCAAAGGTGTATTTCTGGTTCAAACGGGCGGGCTCGCTCGGCTTTCCACCCTTGGTGTCCCAGCGATTCTGCGGCGGCGGGGGAGGGGCGGCCTGGGGCGCGGGCTCCGGCGCCTTCTCCTGTTCATAAGTGAACGGACGCTGTGGATATTCGGTGGACGAAGGCTGCTGCTCAGGCTGTGCAGAATAGAAGGGAGAAGGCTCCGGGGCCGCGTAGCGCTGGGGTTGCGCGGGTTGTGCATAACCCTGGGGCGGCTCTGTGGATTGGGGATAACTCGGAGCCACAGGCTGGGGATGCGGGTCGGGCGCGGGCTGTGGAGGAGCGCTTGTATCGATCATTACGGCCAGCCGCATCGGCCTGCCGAGCTCCTGCGAGAGCGCGTGCGCCACGAGAGGGCGCAGTTTCCCCTCGATGAGGTCCTTGAGGAAGTCGTTGGGGACGCCGAGCACGATCGTGTCGTCGGCCAGCGCGATGGGACGCACCATTTCCAGCCACGTGCGCTGCTGGATGGGCACGCTCTCATTGAGGAAGTTGCGTAGGGCCCGTCCCCACACCGCGCCCAGGTCGAAACCGTTCACGGTCCGGCTCCCCTCCTTCCATTCGCTCGTTTATCCACACACGCGTACCACCCAGGGGGTGGCTGCTCAGTTGTGTCCACAGGGTGTGTACGATGCGGTCTCCCCAGGACTTCCACAGGAGATCCACAACCTGTGCACAGGGCCGACCGCGCATTCTTCAGGTGCTGGGCGGGCATGTGCACATCTGTGGCTGAGATGTTGTCCACAGCCTAGTGGCACCTGGGTGCACATACTGTGGACGTGGGAACGCCGGTGGAAAAGTCACATGTGGAAACGTGGATAACCGCCGCCGTTGGTGCCCTCAGTTTGACCTGGGCCATGCTTGGCCCGTAACGTACGACGGTCGGCTTGTCACGTGACGGCTATTTCGCATGCCCTCACGGCCGAGGCAGGCCAGCTAAGTGTGTCAAGCGTCCGTATGGACGCACCTTCAAGCCTGGAGCCCACTCGTGAGCAAGCGTACTTTCCAGCCGAACAACCGTCGCCGCGCGAAGACCCACGGCTTCCGGCTGCGTATGCGCACCCGGGCCGGTCGCGCCGTTCTCGCTGCTCGCCGCCGTAAGGGCCGCGAGAGGCTCTCGGCCTGACGGTCCTCGCCCTCTTGGTCGCCCGCCGGTGAAGTCCGCCGGCGGGCGATAGGCGTCTGTCGTGCTATCGAAAACATCCCGCATGAGGCGGGGAGACGAGTTCGCGTCCGCGATCAAGCGTGGCGACCGTGCCGGTCGCCCCACCCTGGTCGTGCACCTCAACGTCGCCGAATCCGGTGAAGAGCCGATCGTCGGGTTCGTCGTGAGCCGTGCCGTCGGCGGCGCAGTCGTACGGAACAAGGTCAAACGTCGGCTCCGACACCTGATGCGGGACCGCCTTGATCGGCTGCCAAGAGGTAGCCTTCTGGTGGTACGCGCCAACCCACCGGCCGCGTCCGCGCGACACGAGCGCATCGCCGCCGAACTCGACGCCGCGCTGGATCGTTTGCTCAGGCGGCTCTCGATGGATGGACGTTGATGACGGAGCAGCCAGGCCTCGCCGCCCGGGTGCTGATGGCCCCGATCCGGTTCTATCGGGCGTTCATTAGCCCCGCGCTGGGTCCGCGCTGCCGTTTTCACCCTTCTTGTAGTGCTTACGGGCTTGAGGCGATAGCCGTACACGGGGCTTTGCGCGGCATTTGGTTGACTGTTCGGCGCATCGGGCGTTGCCACCCATTCCATCCCGGAGGTTTTGACCCGGTGCCCCCACGCCTGGTCCGGTCCCACGAAACGCAAGGGAGATAGCTCGGTGGAGCTGTCCTTTCTGAACTGGCTGTACACAGCCGTCACCTGGGCTATCACCAGGATCCATGAGGCGTACGCCTTCATCGGGATCAGCCCCACCAGCGGTCTGAACTGGGCGCTGACCATCATCACGCTGACGGTGATGATGCGGATCCTTATCTTCCCGCTGTTCCTGAAGCAGATGCGCTCGTCGCGGAAGATGCAGGAACTCGCGCCCAAGGTGCAGGAGATCCGCAAGCGTTACAAGGACGACAAGCAGCGCATGAACCAGGAGGTCATGGCGCTGTACCAGGGTGCGGGCGCCAACCCCCTGGGCGGCTGTCTCCCCGTGGTGGCGCAGTTCCCGATCTTCATCTCGATGTTCGCGGTGCTGAACAGGATCGGCAACGGCCACCCGAACCCCGCGTGGGGCCTGACCCCCGAGCTCGTCGCGACCGCCCAGCAGGCGAAGATCTTCGGTGCGCCGATCTCGGCCACCTTCTGGAACGCCCCCGACGTGATGAGCAAGGTCGTCATCGGGTGCTTCGTGGCGATCAGCTCCCTCACCACGTTCCTCACCGTGCGGCAGAGCGTCACCCGGTCCATGCAGCAGATGCCCGACAACCCGATGGCATCGCAGCAGAAGATCCTGATGTACATCTCGCCGCTGTTCGCCTTCTTCAGCCTGAACTTCCCGCTCGGTCTGATCCTCTACTGGGTCACCACCAACCTGTGGACGCTCAGCCAGCAGCACTGGTTCTACAGCAGGCACCCCATGCCGCAGTACGACGCCAAGGGCAACGTGATCCCGGTCAAGCCCAAGCCCGGCCTGCTCGACAGGTTCAAGAAGAGCGCTCCGGAGGAGGAAGAGGCGCCGCCCGCGCCGCCGGAGCCCAAGGTCATCCGGCAGCAGCCGCAGCGCCAGTCGCGCAGCAAGCGCACGGGTAGCAAGAAGTCCTAACGGTGTCCCACAGCACGAAGGAGAGGCCCGAAGTGACCGATGAGGGCACGACCATGGACGCACCTGAGCAGGAGAGGGCGAAGGCCGCTCCCGACCTCGCGGCGCTGGAGAACGAAGGCGAGATCGGGGCCGACTACGTCGAAGGCCTCCTCGACATCGCCGACATCGACGGCGACATCGACATGGACGTCGAGGGCGACCGTGCGCTCGTGTCCGTGGTCGGGCTGAAGGACAACGCGCTCGTCGGTCCGGCCGGCGAGGTGCTCGAGGCGCTGCAGGAGCTGACCCGGCTGGCCGTACACCGGCAGACGGGGGAGCGGTCGCGCCTCATGCTCGACGTGGGCGGTTACCGCGAGAAGCGCCGGGCCGAGCTGAGCAAGCTGGGCGGCGAGGTCGCGGAGAAGGTCAGGCAGAACGGCGAGCCGCGCGCGCTGCAGCCGATGACGCCGTTCGAGCGCAAGATCGTGCACGACGCCGTCGCGGCCGCGGGCCTCCGCAGCGAGTCCGAGGGCGAGGAGCCGAACCGCTACGTGGTCGTCCTTCCCGCATAGCTTTTCTTGTACGGCTGGCGCGCGGAACCCGCCACTCGCCGACGCTGGTGACTGCGGTTTGACGTGGCCCCCGCCGCCACGACGCACAGTATGGCCCCGGGTGGGTTTCCCGGGGCCACTGTCATGTATAGGCGGGCTGTGCCGGTGTGGCGGCTAGTGTTTGTAACTCCGATGCCAGAAAGGTCAGCACCCAGTGAGCGATGAGCTGCCGGTACCACCTCCGATCGCACGTGAGGTCTTCACCGGCGAGGCCTGGGACCGGGCTGCGGCGTTCGCGGAACTCCTCGCCGGGCCCGGAGTCGTCCGCGGGTTGCTCGGCCCGCGCGAGGTTCCTCGCATCTGGGACCGCCACCTGCTCAACTGCGCCGTCGTCGCCGAGGCTGTGCCCGCCGACGTGCGCCTGGTCGACATCGGGTCCGGCGCGGGACTCCCTGGTCTGGTGCTCGCGATCGTGCGTCAGGACATCGAGGTCACGCTGCTCGAACCGCTGCTCCGCCGTACCGTCTTCCTGGAGGAGTGCGTCGAGGCGCTCAAACTCGACAATGTCGAGGTGCTGCGCGGGCGCGCCGAGGAGCTGGCCGGCAAGCGGGAGTTCGACGTCGCCAGCGCTCGCGCGGTCGCGCCGCTTGACCGGCTCCTGGCGTGGGCGATGCCGCTGCTTCGCGAAGACGGCGAGCTCATTGCCATGAAGGGATCGCGGGCTGCCGAGGAGCTTGCCGAAGCCGACGCGGCCTTGCGTGCCAGCGGGGCGCGAACCGCCGAGCTTGTCTCGGTCGGGCACGGTAAGGTCGAGCCGCCTGCAACGTTGGTTCGGGTGGTAGCCGGTCCCTCTTCCGAGCGTGGTCGGCGCCGACGAAGGAGGTGACGGTTGTGCCAGGCGCATCTAGTGGTCTTGGCTGGCCGGATAGTCCCGTCTCCGAGAGTCCCTCCGGAGTGGGTTGGCCGGAAACGGGCGTGTCGCGACACCGAATTCCCGACACCACCACGCCACTGGTTGAAAGGATGGCCATCGTGACCCAGACCCCCCTTAACCCCGGTGATTCGCCGCTGGTACGAGAGGCGCTCAGCTCAGTGGTTTCACGTGAAACATCTGCGACCCAGACCGCACCCCAGGACACCATTCCCGGCACCGAGGGCGCCTGGCCGCGCCCGCGCCGCTGCCGGGTGATCGCCATTGCCAACCAGAAGGGCGGCGTGGGCAAGACCACGACATCGGTCAACATTGCCGCTGCGCTGTCCATGAACGGGCAGCGGGTACTCGTGGTCGACCTGGACCCCCAGGGCAACGCGTCCACCGCCCTTGCCACCGAGCACCGTGGTGACGTTCCTGACGTGTACCAGGTTCTTGTTGACGACCTGCCGATGGTGGAGATCGTCAAGGAAGTTCCGGATATGCCGGGGCTCTACTGCGCTCCTGCCACGATCGACCTCGCGGGTGCGGAGATCGAGCTGGTTTCGCTGGTGGCGCGTGAGGCGCGGCTGCGGCGGGCGTTGGCGGCTTATGACGCTGTGGAGTTCGACTACATCATCATCGACTGCCCGCCTTCGCTGGGGTTGCTGACGGTGAACGCGCTCGTGGCGGCGGACGAGGTCATGATCCCGATCCAGTGTGAGTATTACGCGCTGGAGGGGTTGGGGCAGTTGCTGCGGAACGTGGACCTCATCAAGGCTCATCTGAATCCGACGCTCAACCTGTCGACCATCGTGCTGACGATGTACGACGGGCGGACGCGGTTGGCTTCGCAGGTGGCTGACGAGGTGCGCGCGCATTTCGGGGAGACGGTACTGAACACGGTGATCCCGCGCAGCGTCCGCCTTTCCGAGGCGCCCAGCTACGGGCAGTCCGTGATGACGTACGACCCGGGCTCCAGCGGGGCGATGGCTTACATGGACGCCGCCCGAGAAATCGCCTACCGCGCCGCCTCCCTGTAGCGCCCTCTCCCTTCCACCCAGAGACCCAGCCCGGAGACCCTCCTTTCGGCGGCTCCTGCCGGGAGGCCCATCCGCGAGGAGCTCCCGCCCGGAGACCCTTTCGCCCAGCGCACCCCCCAACCCGCGCCGAGCTCACCCGACGGCAACCCCATCCCGCCGCACGCCCCGTCCTGCGGCCCCGCTCCGGCCTTCACCAGCCCTCACCTCCGGGCCACACGAGCCCCGCCGCACTACCCGCCGTAGGCCCCCGGTAGGGGCTCACCCCACCATCCGTTGGGCATATCCCGCCGCATCGCCCATCGCACGCCGCCATGAAGCTGTCACCCCCTAGAGCGACACCACGTAGAGCGACACCACGTTGGGCGGCGCCGTCCCTCATCGCCGTTCCCTGACCCCCCCAACCGCCAACGCCGTTGGGGAAGTGGGTCGTGCGGGCTTCCCCGGAAGCTGGGGGCCTTGGGACCTCCCGCGCGTGGGTGGGGAGGGCGGGTGGGGTGGTTTGAGGGGCGGTATGTGTAAATCAGGCGGAACCACGTGTGGCGAGCGGGCACTCCGTTGCGCCCGCGACGGTAACCTCTCCTGGAGTGAACCGGAATTGGCCGGGGAGGGTGAGGAGACGCAGTGAGTCAGCAGCGGCGGGGACTGGGCAAGGGACTCGGGGCGCTCATCCCGACCGGTCCGATTGTCGACGGCACGGGCGCGATACCCCCCGCAGGCGACTCCGCAGACAACGGACCACGGCCCATCGCCGGTGCGTACTTCAAGGAGATCGCCGTCACCGCGATCGTCCCCAACCCGCGCCAGCCGCGTGACGTCTTCGACGACGACCGCCTGGGCGAGCTCGCCGCCTCCATCAAGGAGGTCGGCCTCCTGCAGCCGATCGTGGTGCGTTCCGTGGGCGGGGGGCAGTACGAGCTCATCATGGGGGAGCGGCGGTGGCGCGCCTGCCAGCTGGTCGGCCTCGACCAGGTTCCCGCGATCGTCAGGAACACCCAGGACGACGACCTCCTGCGCGACGCCCTCATCGAGAACCTCCAGCGCGAGCAGCTCAACGCGCTCGAAGAGGCGGCGGCCTACCAGCAGCTCCTGGACGACTTCAGCGCCACCCACGAACAGCTCGCCCAGAAGGTCGGCCGGTCCCGCTCGCACATCACCAACACCCTGCGTCTCCTGAACCTCCCGCCCGAAGTTCAGCTCCGGGTGGCCGCTGGGACCATCAGCGCGGGCCATGCACGGGCGTTGCTGGGGCTGGAGAGCGCGGAGGAGCAGGTTCAGCTCGCCAAGCGCATCGTGGCTGAGCTCCTGTCCGTGCGGGCCGTAGAAGAGATCGTGGCGATGGGCAGCTCGCGTGCGGCGAGGAAGGCGCCACGCGAACGCCCGGCCAACAAGCCGACAGCACCGGGTTTGGTCCACCTGGCCGACCGCCTCTCGGACCACTTCGAGACGAAGGTGAAGGTCGACTTGGGGCGACGGAAGGGGAGGATCGTGGTGGAGTTCGCCACGATCGACGACTTGGAGCGCATCATCGGCACCATGGCCCCCGAAGCCGCCCGCGCCATCCGCGACGGCGAAGCGTAGCGATCCCAAGCACGCCAACCCCCAAGTCCCACACCCGCCCCAACCCCCCGCCCTCCACCCCCCAACGCCGACCCAAGCGCCCCCACGCCCACCCTCGGGGACACCACGGCGGGGGCACCACGGGCGGGGGACACCACCTTCCGGAGGCGCCCGCCTCCCGAAGGCATCCACTCCCCGGGGACACTCACCCCCTTGGGGGCGTCCCCGGGGGCACCCATCTCTGGGCGGTCATCTCCGGGCAGGCGGCTCCGAGCGCGCGGTGCTGCGTCAGTGTGCGTGTTTCACGTGAAACACGGTGCTATCCCACGGAGGCGCAGGGCCGCGTGGCGGGTCTGTCGAGTTCCCCATGTGCCGCGCTGCGTCGCCTGGGGCTGGAGGCGGTCCGCGCGAGCGTTCTGTTTCACGTGAAACAACGTTGAGCCGCAAGCGCACCCATTGCCCCTCACCACGCTGTGCCGTCGGTCGAGTGGGTGGTCACCCGCGACGCGGCCGCCCTCTGCGTCGAGGTTTCGCTGTTTCACGTGAAACAGCGAAACGGCGGTCGGTGCCGGGAGTGATAGGCCTCCTGGGCGCGTTGGCTACTCGGACAAGGTCTTGTGGATGTCGGCGAGGAACTCGTCTACGTGGTCGGGGGTTGTGTCGAAGGCGGTCATCCAGCGGACCACGCCGCTTGGCTCGTCCCAGAAATGGAATGTGTAGCGCTCCTGGAGTCGTCTCACTGCGTCGTGGGGGAGGGAGGCGAAGACGGCGTTCGATTCGACTGGGTGCTGGATGGTGATTGCTGGTAGGTCGGCGACTCCCGCTGCGAGGCGTTGGGCCATCTTGTTGGCGTGGTCGGCGTTTCGTCGCCACAGGTCGTTGTCGAGCAACGCGGAAAGCTGCGTGGCGATGAAGCGCATCTTTGACGCCAGCTGGAGCGACTGCCGCCGTAGGAACGGCACCGCCGTACTGAGTGCAGGGTTCAGGACCACTACCGCTTCGGCGGCCAGCGCGCCGTTCTTGGTGCCGCCGAAGCTGAACACGTCCACCCCGGCGTCCGTGGTGATGGTGCGGAGGTCGCAGTGGAGGTGGGCGGCGGCGTTCGCGAGGCGGGCGCCGTCGACATGGAGGAGGAGGCCTGCGTCGTGGGCCGCCGTTGCGAGGGCGGACAGCTCTTCCGGCGTGTAGCAGGTGCCGAGTTCGGTCACCTGGGAGACGGAGACGACGGTGGGTTGTGACTCGTGTGGGTTGCCCAGGCCGCCCAGACGGGTGGTGATGTCGGTCGGGGTCAGCTTGCCGTTCGTTGTGGGGGCGGTCATGAGCTTGACGCCTAGAAGGCGTTCGGCGGCTCCGGCTTCGTGGGTGGCGATGTGGGCGCTGTCGGCGCAGATGATGGCGTCGTAGCAGCCGAGGGTCAGGGCTAGGCCGACCATGTTGGCTCCGGCGCCGTTGAGTACGGCGAAGCCGTTTGCTTGGGGGCCGAAGGTGGCTTCGATGTGGCGCTCGAAGGTGGCGGTCCAGTCGTCGCCGCCGTAGGCGGGGGCGTCGCCGTGGTTGGCGTGGGTGATGGCTTCGAGGACATCGGGGTGGACGCCTGCGTGGTTGTCGCTGGCGAAGCTTTTGGGCGAGGTCTGGTCGATCAGCACATGGTTCAGGCTACGTTTCCCGCCGCTGATCGCCTCGCGGGGGACCGACCGCAGGAGGGCACAGGGCTGTCGGCAATTGCCCCCCTGCGTGACAGATCCCTAGTGGGGGCTCGTGCCATCGCGCGGGGGAGGCGGATCCGGAGAGATCGGAGTGGGGGTTGGGAGATGGCGGGGGATGGGGTTGGGGTTAGCGGTTGGGGTGCGGGCTCCGAAGGGTTGGGGTTACGGGGGTTGGGGTGCGGGCTCCGAGGGGTTGGCCTCGGAGGTCGAGCCCAAAGGGGCTGAGCCCGAAGGAGGTAGGCCCGACCGGGATGGGCCCGAAGGGTGTGGGCCGAAGGAGTGGCCCGGTACGGGGTAGGCCCGGACGGGGTTGGTCTGGAACGGGGGTGAGCCCGGCCCGAAACGGGGGTGGGCCAGACACGGGGTAGGCCCGGCCCGGGGTGGGCCCGGCCAGAAACGGGGTGGGCCTGGGAAAGGGGGTTAGGGGCGGCGGTGGGAGGCGGATTGGAGGAGGGTGCGGCACAAGGTGCCCAGGTCCTGCCCGGCCGCCTCCACGGACATGGGGAGGAGGGAGGTCTCGGTCATTCCCGGGGCTACGTTGACTTCCAGGAAGTGGGGGAGGCCCTCTGCGTCGACGATGAGGTCGGTGCGGGAGATGTCGCGCAACCCCAGGGCGGAGTGGGCCGTCACCGCCATCTCGGCGCACGCGGCTGCGGCGGTCTCCGAGAGCCGGGCTGGGGCGAAGAACTCGGTGTGGCCCGCCGTGTAGCGGGCGGCGTAGTCGTACACGCCTTCGTCGGGGACGATCTCCACAGCGGGGAGGGCTACTGGGCCCTCGCCCAGGTCCACTACGGAGACTGCTACTTCTACGCCTTCGATGCAGCGCTCGACCAAAGCCGTGTCGCCGTAGGCGAAGCAGCCGACCATCGCGGCAGGCAGGTCCTCAGCGGTGCGGACGATCGAGGCGCCCAGGGCGGACCCACCACGGGCGGGCTTGACGAACAGCGGGAGGCCCAGGTGCTCGACGATCCTGGTGAGCACCACCGAGGCGCCCAGGTCGTGGAAGGTCTCCTTGGGCAGCGTCACCGACTCGGGGGTGCGCAGGCCGAACGACCGCACGACCGCCTTCGCTGTCGGCTTGTCGTAGGCGACCCGGCACGCGTCAGGATCAGCGCCGACGTACGGGACGTTCAGCAACTCCAGGATCGAACGGATCGCGCCGTCCTCGCCCGCGCCGCCGTGCAGGGTGACGAAGACGGCGTCCGGCGGGTCGGCGAGGATCGAGGGGACGAGGGAGGCGTCGGTGTCGCGCGTCTCCACGTCGACCCCGGCCGCGCGCAGCACCTCGCTCACCCGGCGCCCGGAGCGGAGGGATACCTCCCGCTCGTAGGAGAGGCCGCCGGCAAGCACGAGCACGTGGCCAAGATCGCTCATTTGAACTCCTCCCCTGATGGCAGGCGCACCGGACCCGGGCGCACGATGTTCCACCGTACCGGTGAGAGCCCCCACAAGCCCTCAGGAGGGGCGCTCCAATCTTTCAGGAAGAGCTTTCTTTGGGGTACGGCGGAGCCATGGCACCCCCAGTCGCCGACCGGGGCTGGGGTCTGTCCAGGGACACGGTCGACGAGCGGGCGTGCCTGGCCACCGTTACGGCCGCCCGGGGGGAGCGGCTAGAGGGAAGCGCCGACTGAAAAGGGGCGCTGGAAGATGGCGAGAGCGCCCAGAACTCTTCGGCCCGTCCTGTGAGGGGCGGGAGGTTTTTGCTAGGGGAGCTTCAAGACACGTGCATGGACGTCTACGGCTGGCGCGCAGAGCGCTGTGCGCCAGCCGTACACCGCTGTGCGCCGCTGTGCGCCAGCCGTACACGCAGAAAGGCTCAGGCCAGGTCCGGCCCTGGAGTGTCGACGCCCGGGTGGATGGGGAGGGAGCCGGTGCCGAACGTGTCGCGCAGCTGCAGCTCCGACTCGATCACCCCCGCCAGCCGTCGCACGCCCTCGCGGATGCGGTCAGGCTCCGGGTAGCAGTACGAGAGCCGCATGTGCCGCGCTCCGCTCCCGTCGGAGAAGAACCCCGTGCCCGGCACGAACGCCACTCGCTCCGCCACCGCCCGGGGCAGCAGCGCCTTGGAGTCGAGCCCCTCGGGCAGCGTCGCCCACACGAAGAACCCGCCACCGGGCTTCGTCCACGTGACACCAGCGGGCATGAGAGCGCCGAGCGCGTCGAGCAGCGCGTCACGCCGTTCCCTGTAAAGCTCCCTGAACGTCTTGATCTGCTCGCGCCACGGCTGCGTCGTGAGATATTGCCCCACAGCCAACTGCGTGAACGACGAGTGCGACAGCACGGCAGACTCCATGGCCAGCACGAGCTTGTCGCGGATGGCGTGCGGCGCGAGCGCCCAGCCGACGCGGAACCCGGGGGCGAGCGTCTTGGAGAACGACCCGAGATAGACCACCCCGTCGGGGTTGTCCGCACGCAAGGCGCGCATGGGCTCGCCGTCGAAGCCGAGCAGGCCGTACGGGTTGTCCTCGACGATGAGCACGCCGGCGCGCTGGCAGATGTCGAGCACCTGCTGCCGCCTGGCGACGTTCATGGTCACGCCGCCGGGGTTGTGGAACGTCGGGATCGTGTACAGGAACTTGATCCGCTGCCCCGCCGTCTGCAGCGCGTAGATGGTCTGAGCGAGCGACTCGGGAATCATGCCCTGATCGTCCATAGCGATATGGACTACTTTCGCCTGATAAGCGGCGAACGTCCCCAGGGCCCCGACGTACGAGGGACCCTCGGCGAGCACCACGTCGCCCGGGTCGATGAAGATGCGCGTGATGAGGTCGAGCGCCTGCTGCGAGCCGACCGTGACGACCACGTCGTCCGCTCCCGCGTCGATGCCCTCCAGGGACATGACCTCGCAGATCTGCTCGCGCAGGTGCGGGTCGCCCTGGCCGGAGCCGTACTGCAACGCGACGGGACCACGCCTGGTGACCAGGTCGGAGACGAGCTCGCCGACCATGTCGAGGGGAAGGGCCGTGACGTACGGCATGCCGCCGGCGAGCGAGACTACCTCGGGCCTCGATGCGACGGCGAAAAGAGCTCGAATCTCGGAGGCGACCATCCCGGTAGCTCGTGCCGCATACCGGTCGACATAGGCGTCGATGCGCGACCCGTGAGTCGCGGGCGTCCGACCGTGATCCGTCTCTTCCGTCACGGTCCACCTCCTAGGTGTCATAAAGAGCCGAGAGACCAGAGTACGTGAACCCTATGGCCCAACCGATCCTGGGCTACGATGCCAGCTGAAGACGCGGTATTCGCGCGCTTTTCCGGTCAACGAAAAGGGGCCGTAGTTGTCGCGTAGGCTGGCGAACATCACGCTGGACAATCTCGGTGATCTGCCGCGCCGGTGCAGGCAGTGCGTTTTCTGGGAGCTCGACCCGGTCGGCGGCGAACGCGCGGTCCAGGCGGGGGATCCGGCGCTGGAGAAGGAAGCCTGGATCTCGTCCACGCTCCTGGAGTGGGGCAGCTGCGGCAAGATCCTGTTCGTGGACGGGGTTCCCGCGGGATTCGTCCTGTATGCGCCGCCGCTCTACAGCCCGCGGTCGGTGGCCTTCCCGACGTCGCCGGTGAGCGCGGACGCGGTGCTGCTGATGACGGCGCACATCATCCCGGAGTTCTCGGGGGGCGGGCTGGGGCGCATCCTGATCCAGGGGGTGGCCAAGGACCTCACGCGGCGGGGCGTCAAGGCGATCGAGGCCTTCGGGGACCTGAAGTGGGAGGAACCGAGCTGCGTGGTGCCGGCGGAGTACCTGCTGTCGGTGGGGTTCAAGACCGTCCGGCCGCATTTGCGCTTTCCGCGGTTGCGCCTGGAGCTGAAGACGGCCGTGTCGTGGCGTGAGGACGTCGAGGTCGCCCTGGAGCGCCTTCTCGGCTCCATGTCCCCAGAGCGCGCCCTACGCCCGGTGTGAGGCACTTCAAGGGCTTTTAGGGGTACGGCGGAGCCGGCAGACACCCAGTCGCCGTAGACGGCTGGCGTCTGTCCAGGGACACGGTCGACGAGCGTGCCCCTGACCCGCCGCAACGCCCGCCCGCCCACCGCCGAGCACGTAAACCCATAAACCCAAAGGACCGCATGGGGCGTGCGGCAGGGCCGCTCGGGTGCTGCGCCCGAAATGGCCGCGCTGGGCTGCGCCACTAGGGGGTGCGCCAATAGGCCGCTCCCTGAGAAGGGACGCCCGCCCAAGAACACACCCGCCCGAAGATCACACCCGCCCACGAACGTGCCCGCCCCAGAATGCGCCCGTCAAAGGAAACGCCCGCTCAGGAGGCCTGAGCGGGCGGAAGGGCGTGCACCGGTTAGATGATGCCCTCGAGCTCCCGCAGGAGCATCGCCTTGGGCTTGGCGCCGATGATCTGCTTGACGACCTCGCCCCCCTTGTAGACGTTCATCGTCGGGATCTGCAGCACCCCGTAGTCCCGCGGCACCCCAGGGTTCTCGTCGATGTTCAGCTTGACGATCTCCAGCTTGTCGCCGTGCTCCGCCGCGATCTCCTCGAGGATCGGAGCCACCTGGCGGCACGGGCCGCACCACTCCGCCCAGAAGTCGACAAGCACCGGCTTGTCGCTCTTGAGGACGTCTGCCTCGAAGCTGGCGTCGGTTACAGCCTTCACAGGTGCGCTCCTTAGTTCTCAGTGTCAGCGAGCCAGCGCTCGGAGTCGAGCGAGGCCGCGCAGCCGGTGCCGGCCGCGGTGATGGCCTGGCGGTAGGTGTGGTCCACGACGTCGCCCGCCGCGAACACGCCCTCGATGTTGGTCCTGGTGGACGGCGCGTCCACCTCGATGTACCCCTCGTCGTCGAGCGTGATCTGCCCCTTGACGAGCTCGGTACGCGGGTCGTGCCCGATCGCGATGAACAGCCCGTCGGCCGCGAGCTCGCTCTCCTCGCCCGTCTTGAGGTTGCGCAGCTTGACCGCGGTCACCTTGTCCTCGCCGAGCACGTCGACGACCTCGGAGTCCCAGACGAAGCGGATCTTCTCGTTGGCGAACGCCCGCTCCTGCATGATCTTGCTGGCGCGCAGCTCGTCGCGACGGTGCACGACGGTCACCATGCGGCCGAACCGGGTCAGGAAGAGCGCCTCCTCCATGGCCGTGTCGCCGCCGCCGACGACCACGATCTCCTTCTGACGGAAGAAGAACCCGTCGCAGGTCGCACACCAGGAGACGCCGTGGCCGGACAGCCGCTTCTCGTTGGGGATCCCCAGCTCGCGGTAGCCGGAGCCCATCGTGAGGATGACGGACTTGGCGTAGTAGGTGTCGGTGTGGGTCTTGACGACCTTGGGGTTGGCGGCCAGGTCGACCTCGACCACGTCGTCGGCGACCAGCTCGGCGCCGAACCGCTCGGCCTGCTTGCGCAGGTTGTCCATGAGGTCGGGGCCCATGATGCCGTCGGGGAAACCGGGGAAGTTCTCCACGTCGGTGGTGTTCATGAGCGCGCCACCCGCGGTCACCGAACCCTCGAAGACCAGCGGCTTCAGTTCGGCGCGTGCGGAGTAGACGGCCGCGGTGTATCCAGCCGGGCCCGACCCGATGATGATCACATTACGGACGTCGCTCAACGCTCCACGCCTTTCGGTATCTGCTTGGCTAGTGCCGTCAACAGATCCTAGGCGTCTGTGATTCCCCGCTGCTCACCGAAACGTCAAGGGCCCGCCTAAGCGGGCCCTTGAAGAGTCAGTTCCAGCGACCGACGCTGGGTTTGCGCAGGTTCTTGCAGTTGAACGGATCCACCACATCGACGCGGACGCGGTTCTTGCCCTGGTCCTTCCAGGAGGCGATGATCGCTGCCTCCTGGCCGTTGTAGAGGCCCTGGTCGACGGCGAACGGCCGCAGATGGCTCCGGTTGGTCACCGTGGTCACACACCTGGCCAGCCGTGGATCGACCGACGACGCTCCCTCGACGATCGGAGCGGGCGCGAAGTAGCCCTGCAGCGGCTTCTTGAAGTCGGAGTCGCTGTAGGTCCAGTCGCTGTTGGTCAGGCTGTAGCCGAGGCCCAGGAGGTGCTCAGGCTGCGAGGGCTTGGCCACCGCGACGTTGCCCGTGCCCTTGGAGGAGCTGTCGCCCCCCGCCAGCAGGCCGACGGTGGCGACCGACGTCCCCACGACCACAGCGGCGGCCGCCGCTGCCACAGCGGGCATCGCCCATCTGCGCTGCCGTGCCGTACGCCGCCTGGCCGGAACAATGGTGCCGTCATCGGAGACCACCCCGAGAGCGGCTGGGGCTGTTTCCCACGGGGCGTCCCGCGAGAGCTCGTCCCAGTCCGGCATGGGCGGGTCCGCGAGCGCGAGGCCGCCCTCCCTGGCCAGTGCCTTGTCGATGCGCATAGCGACACCCATCGGCATAGCCGGGGTCGGTGTCGCCGCGAGCACCTCGCGAACCGCTGCCAGGTCGGCCAGGAGCTCCCCACATGGGTCGCATACCGCGAGATGCTCGCGTACCCGGCTGGCCGTGCCAGCGTCCAAGAGACCCTCGGCCAACTCGGCCAGGATCTCAAGATCGTAGTGCGTATCACCCGTCACGAAGTTCTGCTCCCTTCGCGGATGAGACGCGACTGAGGTCCGAACGGTTCCGCAGATGGGAAAGAATTGGGGCAAGTTTCGCGCGACCCCGTGCGCATCGGCTCTTCACCGTGCCGCTCGGGACCTCCAGCACCTGAGCTGCGTCTTCGACGGAATAGCCCATCATGTCGACCAGCACGAGCGCGGCGCGCTGGTCGGGAGGCAGCAGTTTCAGGGCGGCCGAAACCTCCATTGAGACCTCGCGCTCGACCGTCTGGTCGGGCATCGGAGTCTCGCGCTCAGCAGCCTCGATGAGCTCGTCGTCGGCTACCGGCCTGACAGATTTCCGGCGCATCCTGTCGAGGCAGGCGTTGACCACGATGCGGTGCAGCCAGGTGGTGACGGCCGCCTCTCCGCGAAAGCTGCCGGCTTTCCTGTAGGCGGAGACGAAGGCGTCCTGCACGGCGTCGGCCGCCTCGTCGGCGTCGCCCAGCGTCCGCAGGGCCACCGCCCACATACGGTCGCGGTGCCTCTTGACGATCTCGCTGAAGGCATGCGGATCCCCGTCGATGTGCGCGGCGAGCAACTCGGCGTCCGACGCTGAAGGTGTCTCGGGTGGGGAGTTCACAAGTGAGGTTCCTGATTATGCCGATCCGGGAGAATGCACCACTACGTCATAGATGGTGCCACGAAACTTGCCTTCGTCTGCCGGAAGACGCGTAAACCAGATCAAAACGTACTGACCGCTTGCGGCTTGCTCCGGTGTCAGGGTGATCTTCCCCGCGACGTTCTTCGCCTTCGCGACCGTCTTCAGCGCGGCCAGGTCAGGGGCGTCCCCGACCTTGAGCTCCACGCTCGCGCCCGGCGCCTGGGAGAGCGTCGCGACGACATCGGCGATCTTCGTGGACTTGCCCATGTCGACCAGCAGCCCCACGCCCTCCTTCAGCCTGCCGAGCTCCGAGCTGTTGTAGTTGGTGGTGTGCCAGAAGGTGTCCGGCTTGCCGTCGATGGCCAGCCCGGCCATCTCCGGGTGCTCGGCGCGGTCGTCGCCCAGGGGGTCGAACCCGTCCGCGCTCGCCGGCTTGACCACTTCAGGAGCGACGGCGGCCGAGGCCGACTGCGAAGGAGTGCTCTCCGCCTCGGTGACGCCGGGGGTGCCGAGGCTCCTGCCGATGGTCCAGGCGCCGACGCCCACGGCCGCGATCACCAGCAGCACGACGATCGTCATCAGCGCCCGGTTGAGCATGCTGGGCCTGGACTGCGGGCGGTGATGGTGGTGGTGGATCGGCTGCGGCGGGTGCGAGGAGGGCCGTTCCTTGGTGGTCAGCCCCTCGGAGTGCGAGGCAGCCGTTACGGCCGGAGCCGGGGTGTAGGACATCGGGATCGGCAGCGGCCTGGCCACGTCGCCCAGCGCCTCGGCCATCTCGGCGGGGCTGGCCAGCGGCTGCTGGCCCCTGCGCGACTCGGGCAGCGCCGCCCTGACGGTGATGGTGTCGAGGTAGCCGGGAACCCCGGCGGTCACCTGGCGCGGCGTGCAGAAGTGGCCGTCGGTCATGGGGGCGGCGGGCAGGCCGCCCTCCTCCTCGTCGCCGAGCCAGTGGCCGGTCAGCCCCGCGTAGAGGAGGCGGCCGAGCCCCTCAGCGTCGTCGAGCGCGGGATTGTCGGTGGTGAGCCCGGCGAGCGCGGCGTCGACGGCCAGGCCGAGGACCTTGACCGTGTTGCCCGAGGTCCAGATCAGGTGGCTGGGGCGCAGGCACAGGTGGTGGAGGTCGGCCTCGTGGGCGTGCGCGAGAGCTTCGGCCGCCTCGGCGACCAGCCCGGCGGCGCGCTCGGGCTCCAGCGGACCGGC
This sequence comes from Nonomuraea sp. NPDC050556, assembly GCF_044457355.1. Taxonomy (NCBI): domain Bacteria; kingdom Bacillati; phylum Actinomycetota; class Actinomycetes; order Streptosporangiales; family Streptosporangiaceae; genus Nonomuraea; species Nonomuraea sp. NPDC050556. Next base: position 682,089 of record NZ_JBITGU010000005.1, read on the forward strand.
GGCGAGCAGGTCGACGAGGCTCTCGCCGGTCACCCACTCGCTGACGACATAGGAGCGGCCGTCGTCCTCAGCGGCGTCGAACACCTGGGTCAGCCGGGGGTCGGTCAGCCGGGAAGCGGCCCGCGCCGCGGTGACCACCTCTTGCACGCGCGGGAAGTCGGGGGCGAAGGTGTGCACGGCCACCGGCCGGGCGAGGATCTCGTCGATGGCCTTCCACAGCGTGGCGCCCTCCGACTCGCTGACGCGGTCTTCGAGGCGGAAGCGTTCCGCCAGTCTGGTGCCTGGTTCAACCGCTGTGCTCATGACTCCATCACCTGCGTGGTGTCCCACGAAGGCGCGCTATGCCGGGTGGATCCGCCCACGCCCCTCCTGCTTCCATTCGCCGGGTGTCGCGCACCATGGTAGTGCCGTATTTACCAGAGGCGCGGTCGCATTAGCGGCCTACCCTCCCAGCGACCATTCCAACGATCGAGTTCACCTCGGGGATGCGCATGCGGTGCGCGACCGCCAGATAGAGCAGCCCGCCGAGCCCGCCGCCCACCGCGAGGATGATCAGCGCGTTGACGAAGTCCAGGTCGCCGAGCACCTGGCCGACGATCCACACGGTGCCGAGCGCGAGCAGGGCCATGGGCAGCGCGGCGACGTACATCCTGCTCAGCGCCGATCCGACCGCCCAGCCGCCGAGCCCGTGCACACGCCGGGAGGCGAGCATCCAGGCGACGATTGCGCCGAGGGCGTAGGCGATCGCGTAGGCCAGCGCGAGCCCCATGACGAGGTACTCGCCGGGCAGCGTCCAGTAGGCGACCAGCATCAGCAACGCGTTCACCGCGGTGGTGCCCGCACCGGCGTAAACCGGCGTGCGGGTGTCACCGAAGCTGTAGAAGACCCGCAGCAACATCTGGAAGATCGCGAACGGGACCAGCGCCAGCCCGTACACCTGCAGCACGTTGCCCATGTACATGGCGCTGTCCGTCGAGCCGGACCCGTGGCTGTAGAGCGGCACCGTGATGGCCGGGCCGAGCACCATGAGCATCAGCGACACCGGCACCATGACGGACCCGATGAGCCGCACGCCGGAGCCGAACTCCGACCGCACGTCGTCGAGGCGGCCCTCGCCCACGGCCCGGCTCATCCTGGGCAGCATGGCGGTGATCACCGACACGCCGACGATGCCGTAGGGCAGCTGGAAGAGCTGGAAGGCGATCGTGTACGCGGTGAAGCCGCGCTCGTCCGGCGCGGTGCTGGCCAGGTTGGTGATCAGGAGGAAGCCGAGCTGGGTGATGACGACGTACCCGATGGTCCAGATGCCCGCCCTGCCCATCTCGCCGAGCCTGGCGTTGCGCAGGTCGAAGCGGGGGCGGAAGGAGAAACCGACCCGCTTCAGCGCGATGATCAGCACGATCGCCTGGGCCACGATGCCGACCGTGGTGCCCACACCGAGCAGGGCCAGGTCGCGCGTGGTGACCTGCTCGATGTCGCTCGTACCCACGGCCACGTAGACCAGCAGCACGACGATGACGACCAGGTTGTTGAGCACCGGCGCCCACATCGGCGCGGCGAACCTGTCCTTGGTGTTGAGGATGGCGCCCGCGACCGCCCCGACACCGAAGAAGGCGAGCTGCGGCAGGATGAACCTGGCCAGCGTGACGGCCACGTCGTACTTGTGACCGCTCCAGTCGGTGTAGGCGTCGATGAGCAGGGGCGCGCAGAACACGGCGATCACCGCGACGACCGTCAGCGCGACCGCGGCGAGCGTCATCAGCCGCTGCTCGTAGGCGCGGCCGCCGTCGGGGTCGCGCTGCTGTGCCTTCACCACCATGGGCACGACGACGCTGCTCAGGACCCCAAGGAGCAGCAGGTCGAGGATGCTGTACGGAATTCCGTACGCGACGTTGTAGGCGTTGCCGAGGGCGGCGCTGCCGATCGCGTACACCAGCACCATCGACCGCACGAAGCCGGTCGCCCTGGAGACCATCGTGCCGGCGGCCATGATCGCACTGGCCCGCAACATCCTGCTCATACCGGCTCGCTCTCCCTCACCCTGACCGGCCGCGCGGCGCGCCGCTGGGATCTACGGCGCAGCACCCGGGTTACCACGGCCGCCAGCATGACCGTCAGAGCCGCGCCCACGATGACCAGCGCGATGCCCGTGTAGCCCGTCGTCCGTACGGTCAGCTTGACCGGATCGTCGTACTTGAGGCCGTCCCGCGTCTTGAGCTGGACGGTCACACTGGCGTCACCACTGCTGGTCGCCACGACCGGCAACTGCAGCGTGCCGTTCTGCTTGGCGCCGATCCGCAGCTCGTTGGTCGGGTTGTTCTCGATCTTGCCGATCTTCAGCACGTCGGGGTTGTTGGAGGTCACCTCGACCTTGACGATGATGTCCTGGTTGCTCTTGTTGCGCACGCTGATCGGCACGACGCCCTCGGATCCGGCGAGCGTGCGCACCTGGTCATGGCCGGGGACGGAGACCTGGTCGATGGAGTCGCCGAGCTTGTCGCCGACCTTCGCGGTGGCCGCCCTGGCCGCGGTGAGGCGGTTGCGCCACGCCGAGGAGGTCAGCCGCAGGACGGCCGCGTCCCAGTTGCCGCTCACCCGCTTGGTGGTGATCTGCGTCGTGAGCTTGGCCTGGTTGGCGACCTTGCGCACCCGGTCGAGGTACTTCTTGCCGAGCTCCTTCTCGCGGTTCTGCTCGGGGTAGGTCAGCTCGCCCCTGAGCGCGGGCGTCTTGCTCGGCTTGACCGAGGCGAGGTCCGTCATGCTCAGCCAGGGGAGCGTGCCGGCGACCTTGAGCAGCGAGGAGACGAAGGCCGGGTTGGGGTTCCAGCGCCGGGAGGGCGCCACGACCAGCGTCTTGGGCTTGGTCTGCCCAGGTTCCGCTGCGATGAGCGCGGTCTCGGCGATGAAGCGCTGCTTGTTGAGTGCGGGCGTGGTCGTCGAGTCGAGCTCGAACGCCTGGCTGAGCGCCTTGTCCGCGACGAGCGCCGTGACCGGCCCCGCGACGGTGTCCAGCGTGGTGGACGCGTCAGGGGTGGTGGTGACCGTGGGGTCGAGCGGCAGGTTGTCCGGGTTGAGCAGGACGGTGTCGACCTTGCCGATGCCCAGCAGGTCGAGGCCGTCGGCGTCGATCATCCCGTCGACCGGCCAGTACGCCTTGGTGGAGGCGTCCGCCTTGATGGTGGTCCTGGCCTGCTTGCCGCCCAGCTCGATGGCCTTGCCGGTCTGCTCGTCCAGGCCCTGGTGCGCGAGGGCGGCGATGTCAGGATCTGCGTACGGCAGAGCCACCACGGGCGAGTCGCTCAGCGCCTCCTTCATCCCGCTGATCCACTTCGCGGCCTCGGGCACGGCGGTGGTCGAGGCGGTCACGTCGTCGAAGAGCGACGGGTCGACGAACCAGGTGACGCTCTTGGGCGCGGTCTCGGCGATCTTCAGAAGGTCGGCCAGCCGGCCCTCGCCGGTGAGGTCGGCGCGCAGGTCGTCGTCCAGGAAGGTGTCGTCGGCGGCGCGGTGCGGCGGCCGCTTGTCGATCACCGGGAGCGCGACGGCCAGTTTGTTGCGCGGCAGCTTCGGCATCGTCTCCGGCGCGTAGGTGACGACCGTGTGCTGCACCGCGACCGAAACGCCGTTGGCCACGACCTCGACGCCCAGCGGGTAGACGCCGAAGTTGGTCATGCGCAGCTGGACAGGGGTGGCGGTGAGCGTCCAGGAGACTTGGCCGCCGGTCTCCACGACGGGGATGTCCATGACGGAGGTCTGCGACGCGTAGTCGCTGACCGGCCCGCCTTGGAGATAGGCGGCCATTTCGGTCCTGCCCAGGAGTGGGGAGCTCGAAGGGCGCAGTCGAACCTGCACGGTGCTCAGCGGTGCGCCGGTGCCGTTCTTGAACGTGCCGCTGAGCTTCAGCTCCTGGGTGGGCCCCGTGGGGATCTCCGGCGTGATCGACTGCACGGTGAGCCTGGTCGTGTCGCGGCTCACCCGTGTGGCGGCAGCCGTACCTGCCGTCGTCGCCACAACGGGGGCGAGCAACGCGGCGGAGAGGAGGGCGACCAGCGTGGCCTTTCCGATCACGCGTCAGCCCGGGGTGGAGTACGGCGCACGCCCGCAATGGTACGGGCTCAATATGGCAGCGCGACCGCCTCGCGCGATCCACGCTGGCTGGGAATCCTGAGATCCACCGTCTTTCCGGTAAGCACGCTGGCCAGATCGAGCGCGCGCAGTCGCAGCGCGGTGAAGCGCTCGCCGGTGGCGATGTACACGTGGTCGTCGTCGGCCGGCAGCCGGTCGTCGAGCAGGACGCGCAGGTCCTCGGGCAGCAGCAGCGGACCGACCAGGCCGGCCGCGTAGTCGGTGACGGCGTTGACGACGAAGGCGGAGGCGGGCCGCACGTTCCTGGCGCCGAGCTGGCCACCCACCACGCCGGGCAGCGGCGGAGACGACACGGGCGCGACCACGGCGACGGCCCCGCGGCCCATCCTGGTGGTGACCTCGAACACGGTGACGGCCACGCATCGCCCGGGAGCGGCGGAGATCATCCGAGGTAGCTCGTCCACGCACGTCATGGGGCGGGGAAGGCGTACGATCTCATGATGGACCTGGTGTGCGAGGAGCCAGCGGTGGATCGCGAGGGCGTCCTTCATATGCGCTCCTTTGCCTCGTTCCATGGCCCCCGACGGTCCTCTGACCGACGGTAACCCGGACCTGTACTGGCTCGGGGGATATGTTCCGGAATCGAAGGACCTACCCAGCTTGTCCGACTCAAATCTGACAGAGAACCAGCAGCGCGCCATGAGCGATCTGTTCCGCAAGATCGCCCCGGTGGCCGACGAGCTCGGCGAGCTTTTCGCAGCTCGCGGGCACGAACTCGCGCTCGTGGGCGGCTCGGTCCGCGACATCCTGCTGGGGCGCATCGGCAACGATCTCGACCTGACCACGGACGCCCGCCCTGAGCGGGTGCTCGAGATCGTCAGGGACTGGGCGGACTCGGTCTGGACCATCGGCATCGACTTCGGCACCGTCGGCGTGCGCAAGGGCGGCTGGCTGCTGGAGATCACCACCTACCGCAGCGAGTCCTACGACCCCAAGTCGCGCAAGCCGGAGGTGATGTACGGCGACACGCTCGAGGCAGACCTGGAGCGCCGCGACTTCGCCGTCAACGCGATGGCCGTGCGCGTCCCGGCGCACGAGTTCGTCGACCCGTACGGCGGGATGGCCGACCTGGCCGCCAAGCGGCTGCGCACGCCGGGCACGCCGGAGCAGTCGTTCGACGACGACCCGCTGCGCATGCTGCGCGCCGCCCGCTTCGCCTCCCAGCTCGGCTTCACCGTCGACCCCGGGGTGACCAGGGCGATGACCGCGATGGCCGAGCGCATCGAGATCGTCTCAGCCGAGCGCATCCGCGACGAGCTCGACAAGCTGATCTGCGGCGACAACCCGCGCGAGGGCCTGCGGCTGCTGGTCGAGACGGGCCTGGCCGACTACGTGCTGCCCGAGCTGCCCAAGCTGCGGCTGGAGATCGACGAGCACCACCGCCACAAGGACGTCTACGAGCACACCCTGATCGTCCTGGAGCAGGCGATGTCCCAGGAGGAGGACGGCAAGGCCGACCGCATCCTGCGCTGGTCCGCGCTCATGCACGACGTCGGCAAGCCCAAGACCCGCCGCCACGAGGAGGGCGGGCGCGTCTCCTTCCACCACCACGAGATGGTCGGCGCGCAGCTCACCAAGAAGCGCATGGCGGAGCTGAAGTTCCCCAAGGACGTCGTCGCCGACGTCTCCCGGCTGGTCGAGCTGCACCTGCGCTTCCACGGCTACGGCACGGGCGAGTGGACCGACAGCGCCGTGCGCCGCTACGTGCGCGACGCCGGGCACCTGCTCGACCGGCTGCACAAGCTGACCAGGGCCGACTGCACCACGCGCAACAAGCGCAAGGCGCAGGCGCTGTCGCGCACCTACGACCAGCTCGAGGAGCGCATCGCCAGGCTCGCCGACGAGGAGGAGCTGGCAAAGATCCGGCCAGAGCTCGACGGCAACGAGATCCAGGAGATCCTCGGCGTCGGCCCTGGGCCGCAGGTGGGCAAGGCCTACAAGTTCCTGCTGGAGCTCCGCCTCGACCAGGGCGTCATCGGGAAGGACGCGGCTCGTGAGGCGCTGCTGAAGTGGGCCGAGTCCGAGTGACCACGCGATAGACCAGGGCGGCGAGCAGGTAACCGCCCGCGATGATGCCGACGGCGAGATATGACTTGCCGTCGGCGGGCAGGATCAGCGCCGACAGGGCGGCGGCCAGCACGTACATGCCGTTGAACAGCATGTCGTAGATGGAGAACGCGCGGCCGAGGTAGGCGTCCTCGACGTCGCGCTGCACGCTGGTGTCCGCGCAGATCTTGATGGACTGCCCGGTGATGCCCAGGAAGAACCCGCCGACCCACAGGCCCCACACCTGGAAGGGCGCGATGAGCACGGCGGCGATCACGCCGGACGTGACGAGCATCGCCGGGACCCAGCGCTCGATCGGGAAGCGCGCGGTCGCCCAGGGGGTGACGAACACCGCGAGGAAGAAGCCGACTCCCGAGGTGATGACCACGATGCTGACGCCGCGCAGCGCCGCGTCGGTGTCGCCGGGGAAGAAGTAGTAGCGGTAGAGGATGATGCCGAGCGCGGTGGCCATGCCGTACATGAAGCGGTGTGAGGCCATGGCGCCCATCGCGGCCGCGGCCTTGCGGTGGCGCACCAGGTGGACGGCGCCGTCGGCCAGCCCGCGCAGCACGTTGCGCAGGGCCTCGCGCGTCTGCGGCCGGTCGGGGTCGTAGGAGGGGCCGAGCAGGTCGCGCTTCATGGTGCGGGCGATGAGCGCGCTCACCCCGAACACCACGCCTGAGGTCACCAGCAGCACCGCGACGCCGCCGTCGCCGCCACCGAAGATCTCCCGCAGCAGGAAACCGGCGCCCGCGCCGATGAAGGTCGCCACCGTGCCCGAGGTCGGCGTCACCGCGTTGGCCGCCATCAACCGCTCGCGCGGCACGACGTGGGGGAGCGAGGCGCTCAGCGCGGCCAGGAAGAAGCGGTTCACGCCGAGGACGCAGAGCGCGGCCCCGTAGAAGACCTCGTCGGGCACGTGCGCCGCCACGAGCACCGCGGTGACCAGCAGCAGCGCGCCACGCACCAGAGGCGCGACCACGAGGATCTGGCGGCGCGACCAGCGGTCGATGAAGACGCCGACGAACGGGCCGAGGATGCTGTACGGCAGCAGCAGTACGGCGAAGCCGGCCGCGACGGCCAGCGCGGTGGTCTTCTGGTCGGGGTTGAAGAAGGCGAAGCCCAGCGTGGCGAACTGGAAGATGCCGTCGGAGAACTGCGAGACCAGGCGGGTGGCGAACAGCCGTCTGAAGTCGCGGCCTTCCAGGACGACGCGGAGATCAGCGGCAAAAGACACGTTCGTCAGCCTAGCCGGAGTCATTCGAGCCGATACCTGGTGTGACAGGTGAGTAAACGTATTCCGGGGGAGACGAATGATCACGTACGCTACGTTGCGTGACTCCTGACGAACACGTGGTGCTGGTCGACGGCGAGGGAAATGCGATCGGCACCGCGCCCAAGACGTCGGTGCACGGCCTGGAAACCCCTCTCCACCTGGCGTTCTCGAGCTATGTCTTCGACGAGAACGGCCGGGTGCTGCTCACCCGCCGGGCCTCACACAAGATCACCTGGCCGGGGGTGTGGACGAACAGCTGCTGCGGCCACCCGCTTCCCGGCGAACCGCTCGACCACGCGGTCATGCGCAGGCTGTCCTACGAGCTCGGCCTCACGGTGGAACGTGCCGACCTCATGCTGCCCAGCTTCGCCTACCGGGCCGCCATGTCCAACGGCGTCGTCGAGCACGAGCTGTGCCCGGTCTACCGGGTGGTGGTCACGGGTCCGGTGCGGCCCAACCCCGAGGAGGTGGGGGAGGTGCGCTGGATGCCGTGGAAGGAGTTCGCCGACGGTGTCATGAGCGGGCTGCTCAACATCTCGCCGTGGTGCAGGGAGCAGATCCCGCTGCTGGAGGAGCTCGGCGCGGACCCGCTGGCGTGGGTACCCGCGCCCCTGAACGAACTCCCACCGGCGGCACGGGTCTAGACGCGCGAACGGCCACCCGCGTCGGCGGGCGGCCGTTCTACAAGCCTCAGCGCTCTACTTCGCCGCGGATGAACTTCTCGACGTAGTCACGCGCCTCGTCGTCGGAGTACTGCTCCGGCGGAGACTTCATGAAGTAAGAGGAAGCCGACAGGATCGGCCCCCCGATACCCCGGTCGAGCGCGATCTTGGCGGCCCGCACCGCGTCGATGATGATGCCCGCCGAGTTGGGCGAGTCCCAGACCTCGAGCTTGTACTCCAGGTTCAGCGGCGTGTCACCGAACGAGCGCCCCTCCAGCCGCACGTAGGCCCACTTGCGGTCGTCCAGCCACGGCACGTGGTCCGACGGCCCGATGTGCACGTCCGCCTTGCCCATCTCGTGCGGGATCTGCGAGGTCACCGACTGCGTCTTGGAGATCTTCTTGGACTGGAGCCGCTTGCGCTCCAGCATGTTCATGAAGTCCATGTTGCCGCCGAAGTTGAGCTGGTACGTGCGCAGCAGCTCCACCCCGCGGTCCTCGAACAGCTTGGCCATCACGCGGTGCGTGATGGTCGCGCCGACCTGCGACTTGATGTCGTCGCCGACGATCGGGACGCCCGCCTCCTCGAACTTCGCCGCCCACTCCGGGTCGGAGGCGATGAACACCGGCAGCGCGTTCACGAACGCCACGCGGGCGTCGATGGCGCACTGCGCGTAGAAGCGGTCGGCCTCTTCCGAGCCCACCGGCAGGTAGGAGACCAGCACGTCGACCTGCGCGTCGCGCAGCACCTTCACGACGTCGACCGGCTCCTCGTCGGACTCGTCGATGATCTCGCTGTAGAACTCGCCGAGACCGTCGAAGGTGTGGCCGCGCTGGACGACGACCCCGGTCGGGGGCACGTCGCAGATCTTGATCGTGTTGTTCTCGCTGGCGACGATCGCCTCGGACAGGTCGCGGCCGACCTTCTTGGCGTCGACGTCGAAAGCCGCCACGAACTCGACGTCACCGACGTGGTAGTCGCCGAACTTGACGTGCATCAGGCCCGGAACTCGTTTGTCCGGGTCGGCATCCTTGTAGTAGTGCACACCCTGAACCAGCGACGACGCGCAGTTGCCGACACCGACAATCGCTACGCGAACCGAACCCATCGCACTCGCTCCTCTAGTCATCAGTGGGCTCCTGAGAAGCCCGTCGTTCTGTGGCAATCAGTTCATTCAGCCAACGCACTTCACGTTCGACCGATTCCAGACCGTGACGCTGAAGCTCCAGCGTGTAGCTGTCCAGCCGCTCTCTCGTCCGCGCGAGTGCGGAGCGCACGTTGTCGAGGCGCTCCTCCAGCCGGCTGCGGCGCCCTTCGAGGATGCGCAGCCGTACCTCTGCCTCTGTGTGGCGGAAGAAGGCGAAGTGGACGCCGAAGCTCTCGTCCTCCCAGGCGGACGGCCCGGCCTGGGTCAGTAGTTCCTGCAGCCGCTCCTTGCCCTCCGCCGTCAGTTTGTAGACGATCTTCGATCGTCCGCCCACCATGGGAGGGACCGCGGGCTGTTCCTCCACGATAAGCCCCTGCTCCAGGAGCGATCGCAGGCAGGGGTACAGCGAGCCGTAGGAGAACGCCCTGAACATGCCCAGCAGTTCGTTGAGCCGTTTGCGCAGCTCATAGCCGTGTAGCGGCGTCTCTTGCAGCGACCCGAGCACGGCCAGTTCCAGCACTCTGCCCTGTCCGCTGACCATCGGAACCGCCCCCTCTCGCGTCGATGTATCGAGCCGATACATCCTGAGGATACGTCGAACCGCTATATGTCCGCAATTAACGGTTTTCCCAAGAGGTTGGGAGCAAACGGTAAAAAGCCGTAGTCTGGCGCTCATGTGGTCACAGCGAGGGGTGGTGGACTACGGACTCGCCAAGCGGGCTGCGGTCCGCTCACTTCGGTCTGGACGGCTGAGAAGCGGTGACCTCTGTGACGCACAGCCCTATCTCCTTCGCGCCGCGAAGTTCTTCGGTGAACCCACCGAACGCACTTGCCCGGTATGCGAGAGGGAGAACGTCACCAACGTGACCTATGTCTACGGTGATTGCCTGGGAAGGCATGCCGGTCAAGCAAAGGCCACGTCAGAGCTTGCCGAGATGGCTCATGATTACGACGAGTTCCGGGTCTACGTCGTCGAGGTCTGCCAAGGTTGTTCCTGGAACCACCTGACGGTCTCGTTCGTCCTCGGCAACGGACCGCCTGACCTCGTCGCCAACCCGTGAACCTGACGAGCAATCGACGACGATGCGAGGACGTGTGAGTAACAGTAGCTACAACCCCGAGCAACCCGACGGGACGGCTCGCCCGGGGCGGCGCCGTCGCTCAAGTTCTCCCCGTTCCGTCCCCCAGAGTGGACAGCCGCAAACCGGCTGGGGAGCGGCGCAACCGCCGCAGCGCCGTCCAGAGGCCGCATACGAGGCGACCGGCACGATGCCCGCCCAGCCCGGCCCGCTGCAGCAGGCCCACCAGCAGTCCGCCCAGCAGCAGCCCCCGCGCCGCCGCGCCGCGGAGGAGACCGCGGTCTCCGAGCCCGTACGCCGGAGGCGTCCCTCGGGGCCCGGCGGTCCCGGTGGCCCCGGCAAGGGTGGCGGCGGCGATGAGAAGGAGCGCCCGCGCTGGCGCCGGTTCATCCCGAGCTGGAAGATCGTCCTGGCCGGTTTCGCGGTTCTGGCCGCCGGTCTCTTCGGCATGATCGCCGTGGCGTACGCGGGCACGCCCGTCCCCGAGCGGGCGCAGGCGGACGTCGACGACCGCGGCAGCACCATCTATTACGCCAACGGCGAGCCCATGGCGAAGCTGGGCACCAAGCGCACGCCGGTGACCATCGACAAGATCCCGCTGCACGTCCAGGACGCGGTGATCGCCGCGGAGAACAGCTCCTTCCGCGAGGACTCGGGCATCTCCTTCTCCGGCATGGTCCGCTCGGTGTGGAGCACGGCGACCGGCCAGCAGGTCCAGGGCGCCTCCACGATCACCCAGCAGATGGCGCGTAACTACTACGACGGCCTGAGCAAGGAAGTGAGCATCCAGCGCAAGATCAAGGAGATCTTCGTCGCGGTCAAGCTCAACAAGTCCAAGTCCAAAGAGTGGATCCTGGAGCAGTACCTCAACACCATCTACTTCGGTCGCGGCGCCTACGGCATCGGCGCTGCAGCGCAGGAGTTCTTCGGCAAGAGCGTCGGTGAGCTGACGCCCGAGCAGGGCGCCTACCTGGCCGGTCGCATCCAGAACCCCGACGCCTTCGACATCGCGGAGAAGAAGGGCAACAACGGTCCGACCGACTTCCGCTACACCTACGTGATCGGCCAGATGGCCAAGCTGGACCCGGCCAAGTACGCGGGACTTCCGGCGAAGTCGCCGAAGTCGCCGAAGCGGACGAGCTACAAGGTCAAGGACTACTTCAAGGGCATCAAGGGCTACATGGTCAGGGCCGTGCTCGACGAGCTGGAGAGCCGGGGCATCACAGAAGAGGCCGTCAAGACCAAGGGCCTGAGGATCGTCTCGACGTTCGACGCGAAGCTGATGCGCGCCGCCAAGGCGGCCGTGCACCAGCACATCGACGGGCTCACGAAGGAGATCAACGCCAGCCTCGCCGCCGTCGACCCGACCAACGGCCGGATCGTGGCCTTCTACGGCGGCGACGACTTCAGGTACGACGAGTGGAACGACGCCTTCCGCTCGCAGAAGCAGGCGGCCTCGGCGTTCAAGCCGTACGTGCTGGCCGCGTGGCTGGAGTCCGGTTACAGCCTGAAGAGCTACCTCCCGGCCAAGGGCCCGGTCAAGCTCCCGAACACCACCGACATCAACAACGACCACTCCTCCGCGGCCGCCTCCGTCGACGTCGTCCACGCGACCTCCGCGTCGGTCAACACCGCCTTCGCCAAGATGGGGGAGAAGGTCGGCCTCGACATGGTGATCGACGTCGCGTCGCGGGCGGGCATCAACAAGCAGCGCCTCGAGGACGTCCGTGCGAAGCAGAACTTCCTGCTCACGATCGGCTCCAGCGAGGTCACGGCGGTCGAGCAGGCAGGTGGCTACTCGATCTTCGCCAACCACGGCAAGCACTTCGACAACCACGTGATCATCGAGGTCAAGGACAAGAACAAGATCACGATGTTCAAGGAGGACCAGACCCCCACGCAGGTCATCTCCGAAACGTCCTCGGCCGACGCCCTGGTCGCCCTGCGGGCCGTGGTCACCAGCGGCACCGGCAGGAACGCCGCCCTCTACGACCGGCCGGTGGCCGGCAAGACCGGGACGAACAACGAGAACAAGGAAGCGTGGTTCGTCGGCTTCGCCCCGCAGTTGTCCACCGCGGTCGGGATGTTCCGGCAGGAGTGCAGGACCAAGAGCGGCAAGGTCGTCAAGCCGCGCTACTCGCTCTGCCCGTGGTACCGAGGCAAGGACGCGGCCAAGGAGACGAAGTACACGCCGCAGAACCCCTACTCCACCGCCTACGAGGTCCCGCTCGGCTCCGGATTCCAGGGTGCGACCTACCCCGCCGCGATCTGGAAGAGCTTCATGACCGAGGCCATGAAGGGCAAGAAGGTCGAGCAGTTCCCGCCGGCGGCGAACGCGGGCACGGAAGAGGACCTGGCGCCCAAGCCGGAGCCCAAGAAGACCAAGACCCCTGAAGAGGACCCCAACGAGCAGTGCGGGCCCTTCGACATCTGCGACAACCCCAACCCGGACGACACGGGCGACGTGACCAACGACGACATCGGCACCGACACGACCGACGTGCAGGGCGGTGACGGCGGCCCGACCCGCCAGGACATCGCCACGGTGCCCGACCCGATGCCGACGCGGCGCGAAGACGGATGACCACGGGATTCGAGGCACGGCCCTCGCTCGCCATGAGGGCCGTGCCGTACCTCCCTCTTGGCCTCTTCGCGGCCATGGGCGCGATCCTGGCCTATCTCATCCGGATGCCCTGCAGGTCGGGCGGATGGGTCGACCAGGTCAAGATCTACACGAACTTCTGCTACACCGACATCTACCCGCTGTACTTCGACCGGCAGCTCGGCACCCAGAACCCCTACTTCGCCGTCGTGCCCGTCGACAAGCAGGTCGAGTACCCGGTGGTGCTGGGCGAGGTCATGCAGTTCGTGGCGTGGATCGCCAGGTGGCTGCACCCGGGCGAGGAGCACATCGGCGAGCAGGCCGTGGCGTTCTACGACATCACGGTCATGCTGCTGGGCATCTGCCTGGTCATCGGCGTCCTGCTGATGGCGGCCGTGGCCGGGCCGACCAGGCGCTGGGACGCGTTGTGGTTCGCGATCTCGCCCGCCGTCGTGTTCGCCGCCTACATCAACTGGGACCTGGTCGCGGGCGCGCTGTCCATGGGCGTGCTGCTCGCCTGGTCGCGCCAGCGTCAGGTGCTGGCCGGCGTGCTGCTGGGGCTGGCGATCGCGACGAAGTTCTATCCGCTGATGTTCGTCGGCGCGCTCTTCCTGCTCACGTGGCGCACGGGGAAGTGGAGACCGTTCCTCGTCACGCTGGCCTCGACGGTCGGGGCGTGGCTGGTGGTGAACGTGCCGTTCATGCTGCTGGCCTGGGAGGGCTGGCGGCGGTTCTACGTCTTCTCCCAGGAGCGCGGCATCGACTGGGGTTCGCCGTGGCTGTTCTTCATGAAGAAGGGCTGGCCGATCCTCGGCGACACCGACGTCAGCCTGCTCGGCATGATCTCGCTGGCCGTGCTGCTGCTCGGCGTGGCGCTCGTGACGCTGGCCGCGCCGCAGCGGCCGAGGCTCGCGCAGATCTGCTTCCTGGCGCTGGCCGCTTTCATGATGACGAACAAGGTGTGGTCGCCGCAGTTCGTGTTGTGGCTGGTGCCGTTCGCCGTGCTGGCCAGGCCCAACTGGAAGCCGCTCGCGCTCTGGCAGGCCGCCGAGGTCTGGTACTTCATGGCGATCTGGCTCTACCTGCTCGCCCAGTCGCCGGTCGACCGGCCTGACCTGGGCATCGGCGACGACACCTACTTCACCGCCGTCTGGGGCAGGATCATCACGATCGCGATCATGATGGCGTTCGTGGTGCGCGACATCCTGCGGCCCGAGCATGACGTGGTACGGCAGGGCGGCATCGACGACCAGATCGGCGGCGTCTTCGACGAGGCGCCCGACAGGTTCACGCTCCGACCGGCATGACCCGGTCCACGGTCCTGCTGTGGACGAGCTCGCGGCTCGGTCTGCTGATGGTCGGGCTGTTCGGGGTGGCGTGGCTGGCTCCCGGGCAGAGCTTCCTGGATCGGGCCAAGCAGTGGGACGCCGGGCTGTTCGTCACCATCGCCGAGCACGGTTATGACGGCGACCCGGCCAAGCCCGTGGATCCGGGGCTGCCCGCCTTCTTTCCCGGAATGCCCATGGTGTTGCGCGTCGTGCACCTGGCGGTGCCCGACTGGTCGCTGGCCGGGCTGATCATCTCGCTGGTCGCCGGGGGAGTGGCGATGGTCGCGCTGTCGCGGCTGGCCGACTTCGAGGGCGTCTCCGGCTGGGCGGCCGTGCTGGCGGTGATCTGCTTTCCCACCGCGGTGTTCCTGGCGGCCGGGTACAGCGAGCCGCTGTTCCTGGCCTTCGCCATCCCGGCCTGGCTCGCCGCGCGCAAGGGGCAGTGGCATTACGCGGTGCTCCTCGCGGCGGGCGCTTCCTGCGTCCGGATCACCGGGCTGTTCCTGGGCGTGGCGCTGATCGCCGAGTTCTTCCTGGGCAAAGGGCAGACGGTACGGCTCAGCCGCATGCCGCTGCTGGTGGTGCCGTTCCTGCCGCTCGCCGCCTACTCGGCCTTCCACTACTCCCGCAGCGGTGACTGGCTGGCGTGGAAGCACGCGCAGGAGGCCGGGTGGGGCAGGGAGATGGTCTGGCCGTGGGACGCGTGGAGCACCACCTGGGGTTCCACGATGGGCACGGACGACTTCGCCGTGGCGTTCCGCATGGAGATCGTCGGGGCCGTGGTGGCCGTGGGAGTGCTCCTGTGGCTGCTGTTCCTGCGGCGGTGGAGCGAGTTCGTCTACTGCGGGTTGCAGGCGGGCGCGCTCATGACGTCGGCCTACTACCTGTCGATCCCGCGCTCGCTGCTGCTGTGGTTTCCGCTGTGGGTGCTTCTGGGACGGCTCAGCCGTACCGGCATCGGGGTCTACGCCCTGGTCTTCGGGCCGCTCATGGTGGTGAACACGCTGCGGTTCCTGACCGGCGCCTGGGCGGGGTAGAAGGCTCTACCCGCTTCCGGCGCTCGGTAATCCAGGAAAGTTATCCACAGGCTGTGTGTTTAGAGGTTCTTTCTGAGAAGCGCGATGTCATCGGCCTGGCCCTCGCCCGGGGTCTCCACGATGATCGGCGCGTTCGCCGCCCTGCAGACCGCCAGGATCGCCTCGACGTCCATCTTCCCGCTGCCGAGGTTGGCGTGCCGGTCGGCGCCAGAGTCGAACGCGTCGCGCGAGTCGTTGCAGTGGATCAGGTCGATCCGGCCGGTGATGGCCAGGACCCGGTCGACCAGGTCGACGAGCTGCTCGCCGCCGGCGTGCGCGTGGCAGGTGTCGAGGCAGAAGCCCACGTCGAAGCCGTCCAGCTTCTCCCACAGGCGGGCGATGTTGTCGAGCTTGCGCGCCATGGCGTTGTCGCCGCCCGCGGTGTTCTCGATGAGCACCGGGATCGGGCACTCCATGCGCTCGAACACCTTGCGCCAGTTGTCGAAGCCGATCGCCGGGTCGTCGTCCTTGCCCATGTGGCCGCCGTGCACGATCAGGCCCTTGGCGCCGAGGTCGGCCGCCGCCTTCAGGTGCTGGGCGAGCAGCTTGCGGCTGGGGATCCTGAGGCGGTTGTTCGTGGTGGCCACGTTGATCAGGTAGGGCGCGTGGATGTAGAAGTCGATGCCCTCGACCGGCTTGTCCGGCAGCACGGGTCCCTTGTAGCTCTGCGGGTCGCCGAGGAAGAACTGGACGATCTCCGCACCGACCTCTTCCGCGTGCGCCGCTGGGTCGTCCTGGCCGACGTGAGCTCCGATTAGCACCATCACACGAGCCTATCCGTTTGCCGGGCAAGCAAAAGGGCAGTCGCGGGGCAGCCCCCCGACCCCTAGGAGCCACGGATGCCCCGGAGAGTCTTCAGTGTGATTTTCCTGATCTATATCCTCATCGGAATCTACGTAGCCTGGATCTACGGATACATCACAGCGCCCCTGCTGAAGCGCATAGCAGAGGCGCTGCTCGCGGTCTTCCTGTGGTTCGTGCTGCCGCTCGGCGGCAGCCTGCACATCAGTTAGAGGAACCCGCCGTGCGCGATCCCCAGCGACACGCCGACGAACGAGGCGACGATGCCGATGATGTTGAGCGTGCGCTGCGGGGTCGTCGCCGAGATGTACTGCGAGTAGAGCCCCATGCCGAACCCGAGCGCCCCGAACCACGAGGAGATCGCGTGGGCAGCGGGGAAGAACGTCGCGACGAATGCCACGAGGCCACTGACAAGAGTAGCCACGGCAAGGATGTTCTCGACCGGGTGTGCGCGGCCGTCACTGTTGAGTGTGAGCTTGACCGGTTCGTTGTCCGAAGGCTGGAGAACGTGTGGCACAGCTACCACCTCCTCGATTCCCTACATGCCTTCCCATCCGTGAGCGGCTGGTAACCTGGGCAGGCTGCGTTGTGATGACCCTTGGCGTCGATATGGACGCCGAGTGGCAAACGCAGCGTCCTCCTGTCACGACAGATCGTCGTGACCGCAAGAGTCCAGAGGAGGTTGGAGTCCCGCATGCGTCGTTACGAAGTAATGGTCATTCTGGACCCTTCGCTCGATGAGCGCACTGTGGCGCCGTCCCTCGACCAGTTCCTCACCGTCGTCCGCAATGACGGCGGCACCGTGGAGAAGGTCGACGTTTGGGGCCGTCGCCGTCTTGCCTACGACATCGACAAGAAGTCGGAAGGCATCTACGCCGTCATCGACCTGTCCGCCGAGCCGGCGACGGTCAAGGAGCTCGACCGCCAGATGAACCTCAACGAGGGCATCCTGCGCACCAAGGTTCTCCGCCCCGACGTGCACTAACCGGCTCGTTGCCCGGCTTTTTGTCGGGCGCGGACCGTAGTCTGAGCCGTAACCCAAGAGTGTTCAGGAAAGGCTCCAGCCATGGCAGCAGGCGACACCGTAATCACGATCGTTGGCAACCTCGTCGACGATCCTGAGCTGCGCTTCACCCCTACGGGTCAAGCCGTGGCTCGGTTCCGCATCGCATCCACTCCGCGGTTCATGGATCGACAGACCAACGAATGGAAGGATGGCGAGAGCCTCTTCCTGACCTGCAACGTCTGGCGACAGGCGGCGGAGAACGCCGCCGAGTCGCTCCAGCGCGGCATGCGGGTCATCGTTCAGGGTCGGCTCAAGCAGCGGTCCTACGAGACCAAGGAAGGCGAGAAGCGCACCGTGTACGAGGTCGAGGTCGACGAGGTCGGCCCGTCCCTGCGTAACGCGACGGCCAAGGTCAACAAGTCCTCCCGTCAGGGTGGCGGCGGTGGCGGCGGCTTCGGCGGCGGTCCCGCAGACGACCCGTGGGCCTCCGCGTCGCCCGCCCCCTCCTCCGGAGGTGGCTTCGGTGGCGGCGGCGGCGGTTTCCAGGGCGGCGGCGGTGGCGGCGGCCAGCAGCAGGGCGGCGGCTTCAGCGGCGGCAACGACTTCAGCGACGAACCGCCTTTCTAACATCCAGACATCCACCCCGGTCCATTCCCGCGTGACAGCGGGGCTCTGAAAGGAGCACCACGATGGCTAAGCCGGCACTGCGCAAGCCCAAGAAGAAGGTTTGCCTGTTCTGCCACGACAAGATCTCCTACGTCGACTACAAGGACACGGCGTTGCTGCGGAAGTTCATTTCCGACCGCGGCAAGATCCGTGCCCGCCGGGTGACGGGCAACTGCACCCAGCACCAGCGCGACGTGGCGACCGCGATCAAGAACGCCCGTGAGGTAGCGCTGCTGCCTTACACGAGCACCGCGCGCTAAGGAGGCCTTGCGACATGAAGCTCATTCTCACGACCGAGGTCTCCGGCCTCGGCGCCCCTGGTGACATCGTCGAGGTCAAGGACGGCTACGGCCGTAACTACCTCGTCCCCCGCGGCTTCGCGATCCTCTGGACGCGCGGCGGCGAGAAGCAGATCGCATCGATCAAGAAGGCGCGCGACGCCCGCGAGATCCGCGACCTGGGCACGGCCAAGGAGGTCGCCGGCCAGCTCGGCGCCCTCAAGGTGAAGCTGACCACGCGCGCCGGCGAGTCCGGCCGCCTGTTCGGCTCGATCACCACCGGCGACATCGCCGACGCGGTGACGAAGGCGGGCGGGCCCAAGCTCGACCGTCGTCGCATCGAGATCGTCAACCCGATCAAGAGCGTCGGTAGCCACAAGGTCAGCGTCAAGCTGCACCCGGAGATCTCGGCGTCCGTCGACGTCGAGGTCGTGGCCGGCTAGCACCACGCATTCCAGAGAGCCCCTCTCCCGTCACAGGGAGAGGGGCTTTTTGCGTTCCATGAACGTGACAGCTCCCTGACCAGGGGGAACCCTCACCTCGAGAGCGCCCAGAAAGCCCCAGAGAGGAGACTCTCTCCTTTGAGGAGAGGGGTGTATGAGGTCCTTTTAAGAACCCCAGCCCGCGCAGGCCCGCACGACTGGGCGGTGGGCCGTGGTGTCCCTGGGAGGGGCGGTTCGTGCGCCGTTGCGGCGCCCGGCCACGTCCGCTCGGTGAGCGTCACCCTCCCGAGGAGCCCAGCCCCGTGCGGCGGGTGGCGCGTCCCACGGCTCCGCCGTACCCACTAAGACAAAAGTCACCTGGTCAGGGCATATAGAATTTGGGGGTTCTTTCGTGCTCCCCTGGAGGCTCACCCGTGGTCCGACCCTCGATGTTGCTTGCTGTCGGTGCGCTCGCGGTTGCGGCCGTAGCCTGTGCCCCCGCCGACAAGACGGCCACCAGCGCCGCCCCCACCAGCGCTGCCTCCTGCACGAAGAACACGCTGAAGCTCGTCAACGCCGGCAAGCTCACCATCGGCACCGACAAGCCCGCCTACGAGCCGTGGTTCAAGGACGACGACCCCGCCAACGGCAAGGGCTTCGAGAGCGCCGTCGCCCACGCCATCGCCGGTGAGCTGGGCTTCGACCGCACCGAGGTGCAGTGGCAGACGGTGAAGTTCGACACCGCCTTCGCCCCTGGCCCCAAGAAGTTCGACTTCGACGTCAACCAGGTCTCCATCACACCCGACCGCGCCAAGGTCGTCGACTTCAGCAAGGGCTACTACACGGTCCAGCAGGCCGTCGTCGCCGTCAACGGCACGAAGTTCGCCGACGCCAAGAGCCTCGCCGAGCTGAAGGGCGCCAAGATCGGCGTGCAGGTCGGCACCACCTCGCTGGCCGCCGTCAAGGACGTCATCAAGCCCGACCAGGAGCTCAGCGTCTTCAACGAGCAGATCGACGCGGTCAACGCGCTGAAGAACAAGCAGGTCGACGCGCTCGTGGTCGACCTGCCGACCGCCTTCTACGTCACCGCCGCGCAGGTCGACAACTCCAAGATCGTCGGCCAGTTCAGCTCGACCGGCGGCACGCCCGAGGAGTTCGGCGCGGTCATGCAGAAGGGCAACCCGCTCAAGTCCTGCGTCGACAAGGCCGTCGAGTCGCTCAAGACCAAGGGCGAGCTGGCCAAGATCGAGCAGGAATGGCTGGGCTCCGCCGCTGGTGCGCCGGAACTCAAGTGACGACGGAGTGGGTCAAGAGCGATAGGCAGATCGAGCGGGAGCGGGTCCGCAGGCAGCGTTCCCGCCGCTCGATCTCCGTGGCGTCCGCCTCGACGATCATCGTGCTCGTCCTGGTGGTCGTGGGAACGACCAACGCGCCCGGCTGGTCGTCGGTGCAGGAGACGTTCTTCAGTCCCGAGCACTTCGTCAAGGCGCTGCCCGACGTCTTCAGCGGCTTCCTGCTCAACATCAAGATCTTCCTGATCACCGAGCCGCTGATCCTCATCGTCGGGTTGCTCGTCGCGCTCGCCAGAGGGCTGAAGTCGCCGATCTTCTTTCCCCTGCGCGCGCTGGCCGTCATCTACACCGACATCTTCCGCGGCATTCCCACGATCCTGCTGATCCTTCTCATCGGCTTCGGGCTGCCCGCGCTGAACCTCCAGGGCGTCCCCGAGTCCCCGGTGACGCTGGGCATCATCGCGCTGACCCTGTCCTACGGCGCGTACGTGGCCGAGGTGTTCCGCTCCGGCATCGACTCCATCCACCCCAGCCAGGTGGCCGCCGCCAGGTCGCTGGGGCTCAACCACGGCAAGACCATGCGGTTCGTCGTGCTGCCGCAGGCCACCCGCAGGGTCGTGCCGCCGCTGCTGAACGACTTCATCTCGCTGCAGAAGGACACCGCGCTGGTCGCCACGCTCGGCCCGCTGGAGGCGCTGCGCCAGGCGCAGATCTACGCGGCCAGCACCTTCAACTACACCTCCTACCTGGTGGCCGCGCTGCTGTTCATCGCGCTCACCGTCCCGATGGCCAGGTTCACCGACTACCTGGCCGCCCGATCGCAGAGGCGGCGCGGAGCATGAGCCTGCTGACCATCGAAGGGGTGTGGAAGAACTTCCACGGCAACCACGTGCTGCGCGGCATCGACCTCGAGGTCGACACACACGAGGTGGTCTGCCTGATCGGCGCGTCCGGGTCGGGCAAGTCGACGCTGCTGCGTTGCGTGAACCTGCTGGAGACCGTCGACGACGGCGCGATCTTCCTGGACGGCCAGGAGATCACCGACCCGCGCATGGACGTCGACGACGTGCGCAAGCGGCTCGGCATCGTCTTCCAGGCGTTCAACCTGTTCCCGCACATGAACGTGCTGGACAACATCACGCTCGCGCCCAAGCAGGTGCACCGGACACCGGCCAGGCAGGCGGAGGAGCAGGCGCGCGACCTGCTGTCCAGGTTCGGCCTGGCTGACAAGGCGGGCGCCTACCCCGACCAGCTGTCCGGCGGCCAGCAGCAGCGGGTGGCGATCATCCGCGCGATGGCCACGCAGCCCAGGCTGATGTTGCTCGACGAGGTGACCTCGGCGCTCGACCCGGCCCTGGTGGTCGAGGTGCTCGGCGTCATCAGGGAGCTCAAGCAGTCGGGCATGACGATGATCCTGACGACGCACGAGATGAGCTTCTGCCGCGACATCGCCGACACCGTCTGCTTCCTCGACGGTGGCGTGCTGGTGGAGAAGGGCCCGCCGGAGAAGATCTTCACCGAGCCCGACCATCCGCGCACCAAGGAGTTCCTGCGCAGCGTGCTCGACTCCGGGCGGTTCTAACGCCGGTGCTTGCCGCCCCTGTTGTGCTCGGCGAGGTGGCTGTGGCTCTTGCCGTACGCGAGGTAGATGACCAGGCCGAAGGCCATCCAGAGGCCGAAGTACGCCCAGGTGATCACCTGGAGGTTCACCATGAGCCAGAGCGAGGCGATCAGCGAGCATGCGGGCAGGATCGGTGACAGGGGTACGGAGAACCCGCGCGGCAGCTCGGGCATCCTGCGCCGCAACACGATGACGCCCGCCGCCACGAACAGGAACGCGAACAGCGTCCCGATCACCACCAGCGGCTCCAGCGTCAGGACCGGCACGAACTCGGCGAGCAGCACCGCGATCGCCCCGATGACCAGCGTTGTCGTCGAGGGGGTGTGGTAGCGGCGGCTGATCACGGCCAGCGCGCGGGGGAGCAGGCCGTCCCTGGCCATGGAGAACAGCACGCGGGTCTGGCCGACGATCAGCACGAGGATCACCGTGGTCAGCCCCAGGACGGCGCCGATGTCGATGACGTGCACCATCCAGTCGGCTTTGACCTCGCGGAAGGCGCTGGCCAGCGGCGCGACCGTGGAGATCTGGGTGTAGGGGACCATGCCCACCATCACCACCGCGACCGCGATGTAGATCACCGTGGCGATGACCAGGCTGCGGATCATGCTGCGCGGCACCGCCCTGGGCGCGTCGATCGTCTCCTCCGACGCCGTGGCCAGCAGGTCGAAGCCGATGTAGGCGAAGGCGATCGCGGGCGCTGCGGCGAACACGCCGAACCACCCGAACGCGTGGCCCTCGCCGAACACGACCCCGATCACGGTGTCCGGCGGCGTGGTGGTGGGACGCGGCGGCACGTAGAAGTCGCCGAGGTTGGCCGCCTTGAAATGGAGCGCTCCTACGACGATGACCGCGCCGATCGCGACCAGCTTGGCGGTCACCATGACCCACAGCGCGCGCAGGCCGATGCGCGAGCCCATCGCGACGGTGCCGGTGATGACGATCAGGATGACGGCCGTGAACGCGTCCCCGTACGGCGCGCTGATCCCGAAGTCGGCCAGCGTCTGGACGGCGTAGATGGACCACGCCCTGGCCACGACCGCCGCGGCGAGCTCCATCTCCAGGATCAGCGCCCACGCGATGATCCACGCCCACACCTCGCCGAAGATCACGTAGGTGAAGGTGTAGGCGCTGCCCGAGGTCGGCATCGTCGATGCCAGTTCGGCATAGCAGAGCGCCGCCAGCATGGACGCGATGCCCGCGATCATGAACGAGATGATCACGCCGGGGCCGGCCGTGGTGGCCGCCTGGCGGCCCGCTATGGTGAAGATGCCCGCGCCGATCATCACTCCGAGCCCGAGCACCACCAGGTCTGCGGGCCGGTAGACCTGGGCGAGCTGATGTCTGGCACCGGTGCGCAGCCCGGTGGCCTCTTCAGTCGGTAATCTCCGCAAAATCGTGGACAACGGGCACACTCCGCTCACGGAACCCGCCCACAGTGCCTCACCGCTTGCGTCACCACAAGCACGGGAGGGTTACGCCCCGGTCACCAGCCAGGCGTTACCGTTCGCCCGCCGTACCAGGGTGATCATGCGGGCGACCATCCACACGCCGAGCGCGCACCACAGCGCCACCAGGCCGCCGCCAGAGGCGAGCAGTGCGGCGGGCAGGTAGGCCAACGTCGTCCACACCCCGGCCCAGGCCAGGTAGCGCTGGTCGCCCGCGCCGATCAGTACGCCGTCCAGCACGAACACCACGCCGCAGATCGGCTGGAAGAGCGCGACCGGCCACAGGGCGGCGAGCAGCTCGGTGGTGACCTGGGGGTCGGCGGCGAAGATCCCCGGGATCAGCGGCTTGGCCACGATGACCAGCACCCCGAAGACGACGCCCGAGCCCACGCCCCACAGCACCATCCGCTTGGTGGCCGCCCTGGTGGCCGCGACGTCTCCGGCGCCGAGGGTCCTGCCGGTGATGGCCTGCCCGGCGATGGCGATGGCGTCGAGGGCGTACGCCAGGAGGCTCCAGACCTGCGCCGCGATGGCGTAGGCGGCCAGCGAGGCCGGGCCCATCCTGGTGGCCAGCACGGTGGCGACCAGGAGGACGATCCGCAGGCAGATCGTCCGGATGAGCAGCGCGAAGCCCGCCGTGCCCGCCTTGGTCATCCCCTTCAGATCGGGAGCCAGGCTTGCGCCTATTTTCCGGGCGCCCTTGATCACGACGGCCAGGTAGACCGCCGCGCCCAGCGTCTGGGCGAGTACGGTGCCCCAGGCCGAGCCCGCGATGCCCCAGCCGAGACCCAGCACGAACCAGGCGTTGAGCGCCGCGTTGAGCGCGAACGAGCCGATGGAGACGGCCAGCGGGGTGACCGTGTCGAACATGCCGCGCAGGACACCCGTCCCGGCGAGCACGATCAGCATGCCCGGGGTACCGAGCAGGCTGATGCGCAGGTAGGTGACCGCTGCGGCGGTCTGCTCCGGCGTGGCGCCGAACAGCCCGACGATCGCGGGGGCGAGCGGCCAGCAGACCGCGATCAGCACCAGGCCGATCGCACCGGCCAGCCAGACGCCGTCCACACCGCTGCGCATGGCCTGCGCCTGGTTGCCCGCGCCCATCTGGCGGGCCACCGACGCCGTGGTGCCGTAGGCGAGGAAGACGCAGAGGTTCAGGAGTGTGGCGAGTACGGCTCCCGCGACGCCCAGCGCGCCGACCGCCGTGGTGCCCAGGCCGTGCCCGACGATCGCGTAGTCCGCGAGCAGGAAGAGCGGCTCCGCGACCAGCGCACCGAAGGCTGGTACGGCTAGCCGTAGAATCTCCCGATCTTGGACCGTAATGGGCATTTACCAATTATGCACCTTACGTCTGGATGGGTTTCCGACTTTCTTTCCTCCACAGTCGGTGGACATTGTTTCCGCAGGTCAGACGTTGATCCAGAGTTATGCACAGGACTTATCCCCAGGGCTGTCCACAGAGCTCCCACACCTTGGGGGCAGTCCTGCACAGCTTGACCACAACCTTGTCCACAGGCCGCGTTGCCGTAGTTGGGGATTCCGGCGAAACTGTCACTCCGGTCAGCTACAAGTGGGGGGAGTGCTGAGGGGGCGCTGTGGCTACGGACGATGAGGGGCCCGTTGGGCCAGGCTTCGAGCGCACACCGCCGAACAACATCGAGGCGGAGCAGTCGGTGCTGGGCGGCATGTTGCTGTCCAAGGACGCGATCGCCGACGTCGTGGAGATTCTTCGCTCCGACGACTTCTACCGGCCCGCGCACCAGATGATCTACGACGTCATCACCGACCTCTACGGCAGGGGCGAACCTGCCGACGCGGTGACCGTCTTCGACGACCTGCAGAAGCGCGGCGAGATGGCCAGGGTGGGCGGCGCCGCCTACCTCCACACGCTGACCGCCGTCGTCCCCACTGCCGCCAACGCGGGCTACTACGCCAAGATCGTGCGCGAGCAGGCCATCCTGCGGCGCCTGATCGAGGCGGGCACCCGCATCGTCTCCTTCGGCTACGGCGGGCAGAACGAAGAGGTCGACGACCTGGTCGACCGCGCGCAGGCGGAGATCTACAAGGTCACCGAGCGGCGGACGTCAGAGGACTACCGCCCGCTTTCGGAGATCATGCCCGGCGCCCTGGACGAGCTGGAGGCGATCGGCAGCCGGAGCGGCCACATGGTCGGCGTCCCGACCGGCTTCCAGGACCTCGACGCCCTGACCAACGGCCTGCACCCCGGCCAGATGATCGTCGTAGCCGCCCGCCCCGCCATGGGCAAGTCGACGCTAGGGCTGGACTTCGCCCGGTCTGCGGCGATCAAGCATGGGATGACGACCGTCATCTTCTCGCTGGAAATGTCGCGCAACGAGATCACCATGCGACTGCTGTCCGCCGAGGCGCGGGTGGCGTTGCACGCGATGCGCTCGGGCATGATGAGCGACGACGACTGGACCAGGCTGGCGCGCCGCATGAGCGAGGTCGCCGAGGCGCCGCTGTTCATCGACGACTCGCCGAACATGTCGATGATGGAGATCCGCGCCAAGTGCCGGCGCCTGAAGCAGCGCCACGACCTGCGCTTCGTCATCATCGACTACCTGCAGCTGATGAGCTCGCCGAAGAAGACCGAGAGCCGCCAGAACGAGGTCTCCGAGATCTCCCGTGGCATCAAGCTGCTGGCCAAGGAGCTCGAGGTCCCGGTCATCGCGATGTCCCAGCTCAACCGTGGCCCGGAACAACGCACCGACAAGCGCCCCGCGGTCAGCGACCTCCGCGAATCCGGCTCCATCGAGCAGGACGCGGACATGGTCATCCTGTTGCATCGTGAGGATGCGTACGAGAAGGAGTCGCCGCGGGCGGGGGAGGCGGACCTGATCGTGGGCAAGCACCGTAACGGTCCCACCGCGACCGTCACCGTGGCGTTCCAGGGTCACTACAGCCGCTTCGTCGACATGGCCCAGCACTAGGAGTCGCTGGCGAGCCCGCGCTCTCGCAGGGACGCCAGCGAGTCCACATACTTCAGCATCAGGCGGGCGAACTCCAGCCGGTCCTCCACCGTCCAGTCCTCGGTGATGTACTCGAACGCCGACCGCTGGTGCCGGCGGAAGCGTTCCATGAGCTCCATGCCCTGCGGGCTGAGCTGCAGCACCGTGCGCCTGCCGTCCTGCTGTGAGGCGGCACGCACCAGGTAACCGGCCTTGATGTTGTCGCTCACCATCCGGCTCGCCACCGAGGGGTCCACGCCGAGGAGTTCGGCGACCCCGCCGACGGTGAGCTCCCGGTCGGCGTGTTCGAGCACGTGGTTGAGCACGAGCGTCCTGCTCAGGTCCTTGGCCGAGATCGGGTTCTCGACCTCCAGCAGCGAGGTGCGGCGCAGCTTGCTGAACGCGGGCCCTACGGCGTCCAGGAGCTCATCGGGTGTCATGCGTTTCATCGTACTCCAAAGGACATGTGTTGACATGAATTTATATGCATGCAAGCATACATGTGTCGAACACCACGAACGGAGAAACGAAATGACCATCCTCATCACCGGCGCCCGCGGCAAGATCGGCCAGGCGATCATCGCCCGCCTCCACACCGCCGGCCTCCCTGTCCGCGCCGCCAGCGCCAACCCCGCCGAGCTCACCGTCCCCGACGGCGTCGAGAAGACCGAGCTCACCTCAGCCGCCTTCGACGGCGTCAGCCAGGTCTTCCTCTACCCCAGCCCCGACGGCGTCGCCGCCTTCATCAAGAACGCCCAGGCCGCAGGCGTCGAGCACGTCGTGCTCCTGTCCTCCGCCTCCGTCCTCGCCCCCAACGCCGACAACGACCCGCTCGCCCTGGAGAGCCTCCTGGTCGAGCGCGCCCTCGCCGCCTCCGACCTGACCTGCACGTTCCTGCGCCCCGACGCCTTCGCCACCAACGCCCTCGGCTGGGCCTACCAGCCCAAGCCGATCCACCACGCCTACCCCGACGCGACCATCGCCCCGATCCACCCCGAGGACATCGCCGACATCGCCGTCGAAGCCCTCACCGGCACCGCGCTCAGGGGCCGCCACATCACCCTCACCGGCCCAGAGCAGCTCAGCTTCCGCGAGCAGCTCGCCGTCATCTCCGAGGTCACCGGCCGTGACTTCCCCATCGTGAAGATCACGCACGAGGAGGCCGAGATCCAGATGGGCAGGTTCATGCCGCCCAACATGGCCGGCTCCCTGCTCGCCCTCTGGGCCGCCGCCACCGAGCACCCCGTTGCCATCGCAGAAACCACTCACTCCCTGCTCAACCGCCCCACGCGCACCTTCCGCCAGTGGGTTGCGGAGAACTCCGGAGCCTTCCTTTCATGAACAGAAATCGCTGGGCCATCCTCGCGGTGGTCCTGTTCGCCGCGATCCTCGACCTTCTCGACTCCACGATCACCGACATCGCCGCCCCGACCATCGCCGCCGACTTAGCCGGCGGCCCCGCCCTCACCCAGTGGCTCGGCGCGAGTTACGCCCTGGCCATGGGCGTCCTGCTCGTGGTCGGCGGACGCCTCGGTGACAGGTACGGCAGGCGCCGCCTGTTCCTCGTCGGCATCACCGGCTTCACCCTCGCCTCGATCGCCTGCGGCCTGGCCTTCGACCCGGCCTCGATCGTCGTCTTCCGCCTGCTCCAGGGCGCGTTCGGCGCCCTGCTCATCCCGCAGGGGTTCGGCATCCTCGGCGCGGTCTTCCCCCGCGACGAGATCGGCAAGGCGTTCGGCGTCTTCGCCCCGGCGCTCGGCCTGTCCGCCATCGGCGGCCCCATCCTGGCGGGCTTCCTCATCGACGCCGACCTGTTCGGCCTCGGCTGGCGCTCCATGTTCCTCATCAACGTCCTGCTCGGCGGCGCAGCGATCGTCCTGGCGGTACGGCTCCTGCCGCACGACTCGGGCGACCGTACGGTCACCATCGACGGACTCGGCTCCCTCCTGCTCGCCGGCACGATGTTCGGCCTGCTCTTCGGCCTGATCAGCGGGTACGGCTGGGCCCTTGCGGCGGGCGCCGCCTTGTTCGTCCTGTTCTGCCTGCGCCAGCGCTCGGCCGCCAGCCCGCTCATCGAGCCCTCGCTGCTGCGCAACCGCGGCTTCACCTCCGGCCTGCTCCTCGGGCTGGTCTTCTACGCCGCGGTGTCCGGCCTGCTGTTCGTCCTGTCGCTCTACCTCCAGGACGTGCTGCGCGACTCGCCGACCCAGGCGGCTCTCGGGCTCACGCCCATCGCGGTCGGCATCATCGTCGCCTCGATCGCGGCTCACCGGCTCATCGCCAGGCTCGGCCGTACGCTGATCGTCGCCGGGCTGGGGCTGACCCTCGCCGGCACGCTCGGCCAGCTCGTCCTCATCCAGACCAGCGCCACGTGGCTGCTCGCCCTGCCTGTGTTCGTCGCCGGGCTCGGCCTGGGCACCTGCTTCGGCACGATCTACCAGGTCACCCTCGGCGACATCGACCAGAAGGAGTCGGGCAGCGCCAGCGGCTCGCTCTCCGCTGTCCAGCAACTGGCCAACAGCCTCGGCGCGGCCGCCGTCACCACCATCTACTTCCAGAGCTCGGGCGCGCTCAGCCTGGCCGTCGTGGCCGCCGCCGTCCTCGCCTGCCTCGCCCTCGTCCCTCTCATGCCTCGCAAAGCCGCTCAGGAGCACGCATCATGAAGCCCATCGGTTACTGGCTCAACCGCACCGACCAGGCGCTCACCCGCTACATGGACACCATGCTGGGGGAGTTCGGCCTCACCAGGATCGCCTGGCAGGTGCTCAACGTCGGCAAGTCCGATGCCGAGGTCCTGTCGGTCCTCAGCGCGAACGCCGACGCCGCCACGCTCACCGCCGCCATCGAGACCGTCCTGTCGGACGGCTGGGCGCACCGGCCCGCGCCGGGCGAGCTGGCCCTCACCGCCGAAGGCGCCGAGCGCCTGGCCGTGGTGGCCGAGCGCGTCGACGCCTTCCGCGAGCTGTCCATGTTGGGCATTTCCCGGGATGACTACCGCACCGCCGTGCAGGTGCTCGAGCGCATGGCCCGCAACCTAGAGGGCTAGCGTGGCCCTGAGCGCGAACCTGTGGGCGGTGGCCTCGAAGGGCATGGGCAGTGCGCGCAGCTGCTCCGCGTATCGGGTGACGTCGAAGTCGGGCACCTGCCACGGTGTGATCCGCAGGAACAGCACGAGCGCCCCGACGTCGTGGAAGACCGTGGGCACGCGGGCCTCCTCCTGCCACTGGACCTCGAACCCCGCCTCGACCAGCTCCTCCACCGCCTCCTTGAGGTTCCACGAGAGGTACCCGTGCGACGGCGCGCCCAGCGCGCTGTTGATCTCGGCGAGGTCGAGGCCGCCCACCTGCTGCGTGACGAAGGTCCCGCCAGGGGTCAGGACGCGCCGGATCTCGGCAGGGTCGTACGACTC
Organism: Nonomuraea sp. NPDC050556; assembly: GCF_044457355.1. Lineage (NCBI taxonomy): Bacteria > Bacillati > Actinomycetota > Actinomycetes > Streptosporangiales > Streptosporangiaceae > Nonomuraea > Nonomuraea sp. NPDC050556. The sequence goes on from NZ_JBITGU010000005.1 coordinate 711,360, forward strand.
GTGCCTGCTGAGGATCAGCTCGAACGACGCGTCGGGGAAGGGCAGCACGTCGTCGTCGCCGACCTCGCGCACCTCCACGCCGAGCGGCTCCAGCCGCTTCCTGGCGATCGGCACGTTCGGCTCATATCCCTCGGTAGCCGCCGTCCTGGCAGGCAGCGGCGCGAACGTCGACAGCAGCTCGCCACCTCCCGTCCCCAGGTCGAGCAGCGAGGACGTCCGCGGCAGCCGTTCCCGCACGATCCGCTCGTAACTCCACGGCGGCTCGCCGGTGACCATCCGCCCGGCGAACACGCCGAAGTCCCAGCCCTCGAACGGCGTCGCCAGCGCTTCGGCGATCAGCTCGTCCACGTGACGGTCAGCTCCTCCTGGCTCGCGAAGCGGACGAGGTGCCTGGCGACGACGTCCTGCACGTCGGCCAGCTTGTCGAGGTCCTCGGCGGTGGCGCGCAGGAGGATGTGGCCGGGGAACGGCGTCAGCGTGCACTCGCCGTAGGACAGCGTGATGGTGCCCAGCCCGTCGTCGTCCAGCTTCGTGCTGACCTTGTGCCCCATGTGGGAGACCAGCTGCTTGATATAGCGCTCGGCCCGAGGGGTGTCCACCTGGGCGGTCGAGTCGATCACGGTCGTGCTCCTTCTTCCAGTGCTTCTTCGATGCGGCTGTTACTCGTCATCCGCATGGTCACCAAGGTCATGATCAGCAGTACGGCGGCGCCGAACAGGTAGGGGGCGGCGAGTCCGACCTCCTGCGCCAGCCAGCCGCCGAGCACCGCGCCCACCGGCGCCGCGACGACGGCAAGGATACGTCCGGCGGCGCCGACGCGGCCCGCGAGCTCCTGGGGAACGATGGCCTGGCGCACCGAGGGGCCGAGCACCATCGTGGCCGACATGGCCCCGCCGCAGACGGCCATCGCCAGCCCGGCGGACACGGGGGAGTGCGACAGCCCGAGCCACAGCTGCGAGGCCGCCTCGATGGCGGCGGTGACGGTGAGCGCGGTGCCGGTACCCAGGCGACCGCCCAGGTGCCTGGCGGCGACCGTACCCGTGAGGCCGCCGATGGACATCACGGTCAGCAGCAGGCCGAACCCGAACGTGCCCAGCCCGAGCTGCTTGGTCGCGAACAACACCAGCACCGCGCCACCCGCCGAGAACGCCAGGTTGCCGACGGCCGGGCGCAGGCTGAGTCCGAGCAGGACGCGGTGGCCCAGCAGGTACCGGACGCCTTCCCGCATGTCGGCCACGAGCGAGGTCGTCCTGGCAGGTGCGGCGGGGCCTCGCTCAGCCGGAAGCGACCTGATCAACAGGGCGCTGAACAGGAACGACACCGCGTCCACTGCGAACGGCACGGCCCTCGCGAGGGCGAACAGCGCGCTTCCCGCTGGGGGCCCGGCGAAGTCGTGTCCCACCAGGCCCGCGCCGTGCATGCGGCTGTTGGCCCGCTGGAGGAGCGCGGGGTCGCGGCCGACGAGCTGGGGGAGGTAGGACTGGGCGGCGGTGTCGAAGAACAGCTGGCCGATGCCGAGCAGGAAGGCCACGGCGATCAGCAGGGGCATGCTGATCGATCCCGTCATCGCCGCCACCACGGGGATGGCCACCAGGGCGGCGCGGGCGAGGTCGGTGATCCACATGGTCCTGCGGCGGTCCCAGCGGTCGACGAGCGCGCCGCCGAGGAGGCCGAACAGGAGCCAGGGGAGGGTGGCCGCCGCCGTGATCAGGGAGAGGACTATGGGGCTGGCGGTCAGGTTGACGGCGAGGAGGGGGAGGGCGGCCAGGTAGATGCCGTCGCCGAGGGAGGAGACGGCGGAGGCGGCCCAGAGCCGGTGGAACGCGGAGGGAAGCCTTGCGGGGGCGAGTACGGTCATGCGCCGGGCGTGTCCTTCGGGCGGAACAGGGCGACGGCCATGGTGGCGGCCTGGTGGTCGTTGTCTCTGGCTGCGCCGAGCTCGTCCATGAGCGCTTCGAGGCGGTCGACGAACTCCTCGAACCGGTCGTCGGGGATGCGGGTGTGCTGCATTCGGACGAAGCGCCTGGACCCCTCAGGGGCCTCGGCGAGGTCCGCGATGGCGTGGCCCAGGAGCACGTCCCGCTGGCCGGGGGCGGGGTCGGGGAGATGGATGTTGCGCACGGCCCGGTCGTAGTAGCGCTCCATGACGCCACGGACCTTGTTGGTCCTGACCACCTTGACGAGCCCGGCCCGCTCGAGCAGCCGCATGTGGTAGCTGGAGCTGCCCTTGGCCAGCCCGAGCTTTTCCGCCACCTGGGTGATGGTGGCCGGTCCGTCCCGCAGGACGCCAAGAATGCGATGCCTCACAACATTGCTCATGGCTTTGAGCTGTTCGTCGCTTGTGAGGTGTATGTCCTCTGTCACGGGACCCAATGGTCAACAGTTCTTGTCCATTTGTCAATCCGTGAGGACCCGCCGTCGGGTGAGCGGGGCCGTGGCGAAGCGGAGGAAGGCCTTGCGCCTGGTCAGCCAGCGCACGTGCGCGCCGTTGGCGGCCCGGTTCACTGCCTGCCGGGCCAGCCACGGGGTGACGGTCTCCACCCGGTCGGCCAGGATGTCGTAGACGCGGCGCGATCGCGGTGTGAGGTCCTTCGTCAGCAGGTCGGTCACCACCATCCCCGGGCTGAGCAGGCCGATGGAGACGCCGTCCGGGACCTCCTTCGCCAGAGCCAGAGTGAGGTAGGTGAGGGCGCGCTTGCTCGCGCCGTACACGGCCAGCCCGGGTACGGCCCTGCCGTCGCTGCCCAGCCCCTCCATGTTCCAGACGTGCCCGTGGCCCTGCGCGGCCATCCCCCCGAGCGCCACCGCGCAGCCGTTGATCACACCGACCAGGTTGACGTCGACGACGTGCCGCGCCTCACCCGGGTCCAGCTGCCACAACGGGGTCCTCGTGTGGGAGACGCCGGCGTTGTTGATCCACATGTCGACCCGCCCGTGCGCCTCCACCGCCAGATCCCAGACCCTCTGCACCTGGTCGCGGTCGGTGACGTCGGCCACCACCCCGTCCCCGCTGGTGCCGCAGTGGATCACCTGATGCCCCATGGCGAGGAACGAGGCGACCAGCCCCTTGCCGATCCCGCGGGTGCCGCCGGTCACGACGATGACCATGGGAGCCTCCTCCTGTCGCGGACGCGCCGGGCGAGGACCAGGCCTGACCAGGTCAGCAGGGCGAGGATGCCGACCAGGAGGTAGTCGATCGCCGGGATCCTGATGATCTCACCGGGCGCGCTGCCGAGCTCGCCGCGCAGGCCGTACGCGATCATGATCGAGCCTGCGTAGCAGGCGGCCAGGAGCCATCGCACGGTGCGCGACAGGCCGAGCCCGTGCATCTGGGTGAGGACGAAGACGCCGAGGAAGCCGAACAGGAACATCGGCCACATGCCGTCGGGACCCGACGTCATGACGGCCACCATGGTGCCGTGCACCGCGACCGTCAGTTCCAGGGTCAGCGTCCACCAGCGGTTCGTGTGCGCCCGGGTGAGGAACAGGCTGCCCTGCAGCAGCAGGAGGAACATGTAGAAGAAACCGACGAGGTGCCCGGTGGTCGACTCCGCCGGGTGGTACCAGAACGTGTAGACGGCCGCCCAGCTGAAGAGGTACCCGTGGTAGCGGCGAGCGAAGTCGACGACCTGCCTGCCGATGGGCGCCGGCCTGCCGAGGAACAGGCCGCGCCGCCGGTTCTCCATGATCAGCACGACGACCAGCAGGAGGACGACGGAGCCCTGCGAGCTGAAGATGGAGACGTCCTGGGCCAGCCCGTCGTAGAACAGGTGGGTCTGGAGCACGTGCAGGGCGATGAATCCGGCGTTCACCGCGAGGGCGATGACGTTGATCGGATGCAGGCCGGTGGAGTAGCGGCGCACCCTGGTCTGGGCGTAGAAGATCATTCCCCAGAACGCGAGCTGGTGCGCCGCGTATCCCGCCCATGCCGAAAGCCTGGTCCAGACGGTTGGATGGGGGAGCTTCCAGTAATACCAGGCGACACCCTGGTCGGGGAGCAGGGTGATGCCGTGCAGTCGCTGTCCGAGCAGCCAGATCACCGCGGTCAGGGCGGCGCTGGCAGCTGTGCCGAGGGCGAGCGTGCGGCCCGGGCTGATGTTCATCCCTTCCATAATGGAATATTTCCATTGTGGAAGGGAATAGGCGACAGGGGAGAAAGTGATACCGGAAACACCAGACGCCTTCCAGCTGATGGTCGCGATGCGCCGTCTCAACATGGAGAGCGATCGCTTCGTCGAACGGTTCGCCACCCTGCACGGGCTGCACAGGACCGACCTGAACGCCCTGGTCGTCATCCTGGACGCGGTCAATGCCGGCCACGCGATGTCCCCTGGCGAGCTCGGCGCCGCGCTCATGCTCAGCCCCCCGGCCACCACGGCCCTGCTCAACCGGCTGGAGCAGGCCGGTCATGTCGAGCGTCGGCGTAGCTCCACCGACCGGCGCAAGGTGGAGGTGGCGATGAACGAGCAGGCCGCCGAGCTCGCCAGGCAGTTCTTCGCGCCCCTGGGCCGTCAGCTGTCCGAGGTGATCGGTGGCTTCAGCGAGGAGGAGCGACGGGTCATCGGCCGGTTCCTGGCCGGCAGCATCGAGGCCACGGTCGAGGCGAGCAAGCTCGCCCGCCCAGAGTGACGCAAGAGACAGAAGGGCCCTGGAATGCGTGCAGCCAGCCCGGTGCTGCACCAAGCATGAGTATTTTGATTGCGTACGACGGTTCTGACGACTCCCGGCAGGCGATCGCGTTCGCCGCCAAACATCTCGCAGACGAGCCCACCGTTGTCCTGAGCGTCTGGGAACCCCTGCTCGTCCAGCTCAGGCACCACCCTCTTGCCAGCGCCGCCGTCCTGACCAACGACGCGGACACCGACGCGGGCCAGCAGGCCCTCGCCGAGCAGCAAGCCCAGGAAGGCGCCGAGCTCGCCAGAACGGCCGGCGTCACTGACGTCACCTACCGCGCCGTCGCCGACAAGGAATCCATCTGGCAGACCATTGTCGACGTGGCCGACGAGCTAGACGCAGCGGTGATCGTCACCGGCTCCCGCGGCCTGGCAGGCGTACGTTCTGTCCTGCTGGGCAGCGTTTCCAACCACGTGCTTCACCACGCCAAGCGCCCGACCCTGATCGTTCCTCCGGCGCTCGGTTAGCAACCGCCGGGCCCCAGGGCCCTCCTGGCCCAGCCTGTCGTGCGGGTTGGCCAGCGCGCACCTGTCCAGCGACAGGCAGCCGCAGCCGATGCAGTCGGTCAGGTCGTCCCGCAGCCGCTGGAGCTGCTCGATGCGGTCGTCGAGCTCCGTGCGCCAGGCCGCGGACAGGCGGGCCCAGTCGTCCCGCGTGGGCGTGCGCCCCTCGGGGAGCTCGGCGAGCGCCGCCTTGATGGTGTCCAGCGGGATCCCGAGCCGCTGCGAGGTGCGCACGAACGCCACCCGCCGCAGCGTGTCGCGGGTGTAGCGGCGCTGGTTGCCCGCCGTACGCCGGCTGCTGATCAGGCCCTTGGTCTCGTAGAAGTGCAGTGCGGAGACGGCCACGCCGCTCCGCTCGGCGACCTGCCCCGGCGTCAGCTCCTTGGTGATCATGTGATGACCGGCCGGAAGTGGGTGATCAGCGACCCGTCGAAGAAGTGCAGCGCGTAGGCGGGCGGCAGGTCGTAGCTGACCGGGATGCGCTCGACGGACTCGGTGGTGGTCAGCGCCGTGGAGAGGACGCCCGGCGCGATGACGAGCGGGCGCCCGTGGAAGGTGGTGCTGACCGCGGTGTGGGCGTGGCCGACGAGGACGCCCGCCACGTTGGAGTGCCGGTCCAGGAGATCGGCGAGGCGCGACGGCGAGTGCAGCATGATGTCGTCGAGCAGAGGGATGCCCAGCTTGACGGGCGGGTGGTGCATGCCGACGAGGGCGGGCACGTCGGGGCGTTCCGCGAGCACCTCGTCCAGCCAGGCGATGGCCGCGTCGCCCAGGTAGCCCTCGTTGTGGTGGGCGATGCTCGAGTCGGCAAGCGCGATCGTGACGTCGGGCAGCCGCAGCGCCTGGTTGGCCGGGCCGAGCACCTTCTCGAACTCCACGACCAGGTCGTGGTTGCCAGGACAGATGATGAGCGGGATGTCGCAGGCCAGGACGTCGCGCGCGATCTCGTACTCCTCCAGGAGCGCGTGGTCGGCGATGTCGCCGGTCACGATGATCGCGTCGAGCCGTCCGGGGAACGAGGTCAGGTGGCGCATGACGCGCCTGGCGCGGTCGACGCTCGCGTCGGAGCCGCCGATATGGATGTCGCTGATGTGCGCGATGACCGCCATGTCTGAACTTTATCTTTCGAAGAAGCTCTCCAGCACGACGATCGTCTGCGTGCCGGTCACGCCGTCGACCTCGAAGATCCTCCGGAGTACGGCCTGCAGCTCCTTGGTGCTCGCCGTACGGACCTTGACCAGGACGGAGGCCGGTCCGGCTATGACGTGCGCCTCCTCGATGTCGGGGATGGCGCGCAGCGCCTCGGCGGTGTCGCCCATCCAGGTGCTGCCGTCGACCATGACGTAGGCGAGCACGCCGCGTCCCATGGCCACGGGGTCGACCTCGATGGTCGTGCGCAGGATGACGCCGCGTTCGCGCAGTTTGCGCACCCGGTCGTGCGCCGAGGCCCCGGACAGCCCCACCGCCTTGCCGAGCGCCGCGTAGGACTGGCCCGCGTCCTGCTGCAACAAGCCGATCAGCTTCAGGTCCGTTTCGTCCATGGCCTAACACTATCAGGCAAAGAAGCGGTATAACCTAATGATATGACGGACTACATCCCCGCGACGTTCGAAGCGTTCGACGAGCGCTTCGACGGCATCGGCGGCGACGACGACATGGAGCGCCTCTTCAGGGGCTCACGCTGGGCCGAGGGGCCGGTGTACTTCCCGGCCGGCCGCTACCTCGTCTGGAGCGACATCCCCAACGAGCGGATGTTGCGCTGGGACGAGATGACCGGCCACGTCGGCCCGTTCCGCCAGCCGTCCGGCTACACCAACGGCAACTCCCGCGACCGCCAGGGCCGCCTGATCTCCTGCGAGCAGGGAAACAGGCGGGTCACCCGCACCGAGCACGACGGCTCGATCACCGTCCTGGCCGACAGGTGGGAGGGCAAGCGGTTCAACAGCCCCAACGACCTGGTTGAGCACTCCGACGGCTCGATCTGGTTCACCGACCCGCCCTACGGGATCACCAGCAACTACGAGGGCGTCAAGGCCGAGCAGGAGATCGACGGCTGCCACGTCTACCGCGTCCTCGACGGGGAGGTCACCAAGGTCGCCGACGGCTTCGTCCGCCCCAACGGCCTGGCCTTCTCCCTGGACGAGAGCCTGCTCTACGTCGCCGACACCCGCGCCAACCACATCAGGGTCTTCGACGTGCACAAGGACGGCACGCTCGACGGCGACCGGATCTTCTGCGAGGGACCTGGCGACGGCAAGTACGACGGACTCAGGCTCGACGACACCGGCAGGATCTGGGCCGCGTACGGCAGGCAGGTCCACTGCTACGACCCCGACGGCACGCTGATCGGCAGGCTGGTGATGCCCGAGGCCGTCGCCAACCTGACCTTCGGCGGGCTCAAGCGCAACCGGCTCTTCATCGCCGCCAACACCAGCCTGTACACGCTCATGCTCAACGTCACCGGAGCCCCTACTCCCAGCGGAACAGCTTGACCGCGAGCCCGCCGAAGACCAGCAGCCCGACGACCATGACCACGATGCTCGACACCTGCGGCGCGTGCCCGGCCCAGGTGTCGCGCAGCGCCTGAGCGAACGGGCCGGCGACGGAGTAGTCGCTGATGGTCTTCAGCGCGGCGGGCATGATGTCGCGCGGGATCCACATGCCGGCCACGAACAGCAGCGGGAACATGATGATCGAGCCGATCGCCGGCGCGACCTTCCCGTTGGGCGCGACGGAGGCCACGACCAGGCCGAGCGCCAGCAGCGCAGCCGTACCGAGCAGGAAGACCAGGACGAAGCCGAAGATCTGGCCGGGCAGGCGGGAACCGAGCACCAGGTGACCCATGACGACCAGGATCAGGGCCGAGACGACCCCCACCGCCAGGTTGATCACCAGCTGGGCGGCGAGCAGCCTGCTGGGATGCACCGGCGTGGTCGACATGCGCCTGAGCACGCCCTGCTGCCGATAGGTGGCGAGTACGGCGGGCAGCACGCTGAACGACAGCGTCATCAGCGCGAGCAACACCATCTGCGACGGCAACTGGGTGTCGACGAACCGCTCGCCCCCGAGCTGCGGATCGGCCTTGGACAGGTCGGGGATGCTCCCGATGACCAGGAGCAGGATCAGCGGCAACCCGATGGTGAAGGCCAGGGACGGCCACTCGCGCAGGTGCAGCTTGGCCTCGACGGCCAGGATCTTCTTCATGCGAGCCTCTTTCCGGTGAGCGCGAGGAAGGCGTCGTCGAGCGTCGTCTGCTCGATGCGCAGGTCGGTGGCGATGACGTCGTGCTGGGACAGGCCGATGGTGACCACGTGCGGCAGGTTGCCCGTGCCCTCGACGGTGATCTGGTCGCCGGTGCGGCTGACGGAGATCACTCCGGGCAGGGCGAGCAGCACGTCGTCGGACACGGGGGCGGAGGGGCGGAAGCGCAGCCGCTGCTCGCTCGCCACCTGCGCGACGAGCCCGGCGGGCGTGTCGGTGGCGACGACGCGGCCGCCGTCGATGAGCGCGACGCGGTCGCAGAGCCGTTCCGCCTCTTCCATGAAGTGCGTGACGAGCACGATCGTGACGCCGGAGTCGCGCACCTGCTCGACCAGCTCCCACGCGTCCCTGCGGGCCTGCGGGTCGAGGCCGGTGGTGAGCTCGTCGAGGATGGCGACCCGTGGGCGGCCGACGAGCGCCAGCGCCACGGACAGCCGCTGACGCTGGCCGCCGGAGAGCTTGGCGAAGGCGGTGTCGCGCTTCTCCTCCAGGCCGACCTTGCGCAGCAGCTCGCGCCAGTCGGACGGGTTCTCGTAGAAGGAGGCGTAGAGGTCCAGCGCCTCCCACACCTTGATCTTGTCGGGGAGCACGGCGCTCTGGAGCTGCACACCGACCATGCTCCTGACCGCGTCGCGGTCGGTGCGGGGGTCGAGCCCGCCGACGCGGATCGTGCCGCCGTCCGGGACGCGCAGCCCGGCCAGGCACTCGACCGTCGTGGTCTTGCCCGCGCCGTTGGGGCCGAGGACGCCGAAGATCTCGCCTTCGTCGATGGCGAACGACACGTCTTCCACCGCGACCTGCTCGCCGTACCGCTTGTGGAGGTTGCTGACCTCGATGACCTTCATGCCGACAACGTTAGAAATCTTGGCGTTTTGCCGGAATCCGGCTGCGTGCACTCCTGGGGTGTACCTAGGTGCAGTGTGCTGAGGCGTTTCCTTCACGCACACTGGAGGGCATGTTGCGGAAGGTTGGTCAGGGTTTGGCGTTGCTCGCCCTGCTTTTTGTCGAGCTCCCCGTCATCGTCCTGGCCTTTCTCACCGTCCTGCTGTCCTTCGGACTCGGCGCGGTCCCGCTCTTCCCGCCCATGGTCCGGCTCGTCAGGCGGCTCACCGGGCTCACCCGCAGACTGGCGGGCGAGTGGTGCGGCGTGGAGATCCCGGCGCCCTACCGGCCGATGCCGCCGCGTGCGGTGCCGATGGCCGACGGGTGGTACCGCTCCGACCGCACGCTCTACAAGACGCCGCGCATCCCCGAGTGGAACGCCAGGTGGAAGTGGCTGTTCGGCGACCCGGCCACGTGGCGCGACCTGCTGTGGCTGTTCCTCGACCCGCTGGTGAAGCCGGTCATCCTGGTACTGCTCGCGCCGTACGCCCTGCGCGTCTACGGCCGCTGGTGCGCGCTCCTGCTCGCGCCCACGGCCAGCGTCAGGCTGGCCGGGCAGGTGCGCAGGCTCACCCAGGTGCGCAGCGACACCATCGACTCGCAGGCCGCCGAGATGCGCAGGATCGAGCGCGACCTGCACGACGGCGCCCAGGCCAGGCTGGTCGCGCTGGGCATGACGCTCGGCGCGGTCGAGCAGCTCATCGAGGACAACCCGGCGGCCGCCAAGGCGCTGGTCGGCAAGGCCAGGGAGGTGTCCGCCGACGCGCTCACCGAGCTGCGCCGGGTGGTGCGCGGCATCCACCCGCCCGTGCTCGCCGAGCGAGGGCTCGGCGACGCCGTACGGGCCATGGCCCTGGACAGCCCGCTGCGGGTCAGCGTCGAGGTGGACCTGCCGCACCGGCCGGAGTCGCCGGTGGAGGCGGCCGTGTACTTCTCGGTCAGCGAGCTGCTGTCGAACGCCGCCAGGCACGGCGGCGCCGAGCAGGCCACCGTCGACATCAGCGGTAACGGCAAGGACCTCACGATCGTCGTCACCGACGACGGCATGGGCGGCGCCGATCCGTCCAAGGGGAGCGGGCTGCACGGCATCGAGCGGCGGCTGGCCGCGTTCGACGGCCTGATCGCGCTGTCGAGCCCGCCCGGCGGGCCCACGACGGTCAGCATGTTCATTCCCGGCGTGCTGCCGGACGCGCGCGGGGGCGTGCTGCGGCGGATGCCGTTGTGGAAGAGCTCGATCGTGGTGTTCTGCTGGGGGCTGGCCTGGTTGCCGCTCTTCCCGCAGGGGATCGTCACGGCGGTCTTCAAGGCGCTCGACCTGTCCGAGCGGTCGTGGTTCTACGCCCTCTACCTGCCTGAGGCGTGGCAGTGGCCCGCCATTATCGGAAATATCATCCTTGGGATGGCCATGTACGGCATAGCCATGTACCTGCCGATCCAGCACTCGCGGGAGCGGTGGATGGCTGAGGCCGGTCCCACCCGCCTATGGTTGACCCGATGCTGAATCGTGTTCTGATCGCCGAAGACCTCTACCTGCTCAGGGACGGCCTGGTCCACCTGCTGCAGGCGCACGGGTTCACCGTCGTGGCCGCCGTGGAGAGCGGGCCCGAGCTGCAGAAGGCGCTGCTGGAGCTCCGTCCTGACGTGTCCATCGTGGACGTACGGCTGCCGCCGACGTTCACCGACGAGGGGCTCCAGGCTGCTCTGCAGGCGCGTAAGGAGGTGCCTGGGCTGCCGATCCTCGTGCTGTCGCAGCACGTGGAGCAGCTTTACGCGCGCGAGCTGCTCGCGGACGGGTCGGGGGCGATCGGGTACCTGCTCAAGGACCGGGTGTTCAACGCGGAGCAGTTCATCGACGCGGTGCGCCGGGTCGCGTCCGGCGGGACGATGATGGACCCCGAGGTGATCGCCAAGCTGCTGGCGAGCACGGCCCGCCACGAACCTCTCGCGCGGTTGACCCCGCGTGAACGCGAGGTCCTGGAGGCGATGGCCGAGGGACGGTCCAACGCGGCGATCTCCCAGCGGCTCTTCCTGAGCGACAGCGCGGTGGCCAAGCACACCGCGAACATCTTCGCCAAGCTCGACCTCGCCCCCTCCGACGACGACAACCGCCGCGTCCTCGCCGTCCTGACCTACCTGAACGCCGCCCGACGATCCTCCTGACCGTCTCTTAGAGCTCTTCAGGTGTTCCGAGTCCTGGTCCCCGGGGTCCGTGGGCGGGGTCGGGGGTGACGGGTGGTGGTTCTGTCGGTCGGGCAGGCTACCTTTTGCCATGGAGGTGTTTTCAGGTGAAGATTCGGGTCAACCGGGATGTTCTTGCAGACGCGGTGGCGTGGGCGGCCAGAGTCCTGCCCAGCCGACCTGTGGTCCCCGTGCTCGCCGGGCTGCTCCTTGAGGCCGGAGAAGACCTGACCCTGTCCGCCTTCGACTACGACGTCTCCGCCCAGGCGAGCGTCGAGGCCGACGTGGCGGAGCCGGGCAGCGTGCTCATCCCTGGCCGCCTCCTCGCCGAGATCACCCGCAGCCTGCCGGCCGACACCGTGGAGATCGTCACCGAGGGCGCGGAAGCCGTCCTGACGTGTGGAAGCGCCGAGTTCGGCCTGATCACCATGCCGGTCGAAGACTTCCCGACCCTCCCGCAGATGCCACCGGCCATCGGCGCGATCGGCGGCGGCGTGTTCGCCTCCGCCGTCACCCAGGTGGCCCCGGCGGCCAGCCGCGACGACACGCTGCCGATGCTCACCGGCATCCGCGTCGACATCGACGGCGAGGGCGTGGCGATGGCCGCGACCGACCGCTACCGGATCGGCGCGCGCGACTTCACCTGGCGCCCGGAGAGCCCGGACGTCGCCGTGTCGGTGATGATCCCGGCCAGGGTGATGGTGGAGATCGCCAAGTCGATGCGCGGCGGCGAGGTGTCCGTCGCGATGGGCGACGGGGTGGCGGGCTTCGAGAGCATCGGGCGCAGGACGACCGTGCGCCTGCTCGACGAGCAGTTCATCGACTACCGCGCGCGGCTCACCCACGACTGGTCGATCAAGGCAGACGTCCGGGTGGCGCCGCTCATCGACGCGATCAAGCGGGTGGCGCTGGTGGCCGAGCGCAACACGGCGATCCGGCTGTCGTTCTCGCAGGGGCAGCTGCTGGTCCAGGCGGGTGGCGGCGACATCGGGCGCGGGGCGGAGTCGCTGGAGTGCGAGCTGCGCGGCGACGACATCCAGATCGCGTTCCAGTCCCAGTGGCTGCTGGACGGGCTGGCGGGGGTGGAGACGGAGTTCGTGCGCCTCAACATGGAGGGCCCGAGCCGCCCGGCCATGATCACCGAGGTGACCGGCGACGCCGACCCGGCCTTCCGCTACCTGCTGATGTCCCTCCGCCGACCGGCCTGACCCACGAAGAGGGGTACGGCGGAGCCGAGGGAGACCGTGGCTGGGCTCCATCTGCCCACGCCACTCCAGGCCCACGTGACCGGCCACCGCTACATCTCGGCGGTGACCGTGCGGGCGTAACGGCGGTTAATGTGCACGCTCGTCGGCTGTGTCCCTAAAAAGAGCCCAGCCACCAACGGTGGCTGGGCTGTTCACGGCTTCGCCGTAAAAAGATCTCAGACCTGCTCGGTCAGCGCGATGAGGATGTGCTCCATGCACGCGTGCCCCGCCCGCTCGGCGGCGGTAGCGTCGCCCGCCGCGATGGCGCGGGCGATCGCGTCGTGCGGGATGTAGCTCTTGTTCAGCGACGTCCCAGCAGCCGTGATGCTCGCCCGGAGCGCCGCCGAGAAGTCCTCGTAAAGGTCGATGAGCACCAGGTTGTGCGTCGCGTAGACCACAGCCACGTGGAACGCCAGGTCGGCCTCGACGAACTCCTCGGCCGTCCCAGACTCCCAGGCGCGGTCGCGTGCGGCCAGCGCCGCCTCGATGCGCAGGATGTCGTCGTCGTTGCGCCTGGTCGCGGCCAGCCGAGCCGACTCGACCTCCAGCGCCCGCCGCACCTCGAGGATCTCGAGCTGCTCGGCCTGGCGGAGCCGGCGCAACATCGCGCCGGACAGCTCGCTCGTGGCGCGCACGTAAGTGCCGTCGCCCTGCCTGCACTCCAGCAGCCCGGCGTGCGTGAGCGCGCGCACCGCTTCGCGCACGGTGTTGCGGCCCACGCCCAGCTGCTCGGCGAGCACGGTCTCTGTGGGGATCTTGGCGTTCATCGGCCATGACGCGGTGGTGATCTGCTCCTTGAGCTGATCGATCACCTGGTCGACGAGCGAAGCCCGCTGCGCCGTACGCAGACTCACAGTCCGCCTCCTCCGGGGAAACCAATCATCCTATGAGTCAATGACTGGTAGACCCTAATTATTCCAGACGCCAAAAGACAAATCTGGAGCTCCCGGAAGAATTTACTGTGACACCGTGGACTCGACCGTTACCCCGGCCATGGCCGAACGGACACCCGCTGCCTCGAGCGCCCTACGATACGCCGCGGTCTGCTCGCGCTGCGCGCCGGCCTTGCCGTACAGGTCGCCGAGCTCGCGCCATGACGCGGCCGCCAGCCTGTCCGACCCGAACACCGGACCGTTGAGCGCGGACAGCAGCTCGCGAGCCGTGTCCAGGTGGGCACGAGGCTCGTCGCCGAGCGCCATCGCGGACCTGGCGAGCACGAGGTGCGCGGCCGCCGGGACCGTTCCTGGAGCTCCATGAAGCAGCTCCAGAGCCGCCTCGGCCAGCTCGCCCGCCGCCCGCGGCTCGTCCGCGCGCAGCTTGACCCTGGCGTGCGCGATCATGCTCTCGCCGTGCTCGTGCGTGGCGTCGGGCAGAACTGAGAAGACGCGGCCCGCAGCGACGACGAGCTGTTCTGCCTCGTCAGCGGGTGCGAGCTCGAGCCTGGCCCAGCCCATGGCGGCACGTGCGAGCTGGCGCGCCTGGCGGCCCGACCTGCCCGCGGCGATGGCGTCGTCGGCCAGCCGTACGGCCAGCGCAGAGTCCTCGCCTGCGGCGGCGACGATGCTCGCCTGCCACAGCGCGTGGATCTCTCCGGAACGGTCCACAACCTCAGGGACCCCGCCGGAAAGCACCTGGCGTACGTACGCGAGCTCCGCCGAGTCGCCCTCGCGGTCACCGCGCATCTCGACCAGAGCGGCGGCCAGGTCGACGGCGATCTCGCCCTGGACGATGGACAACCGTGTGGCCTGCTCGAGCGCGACGGCGCCCAGGTCACGGGCGCGCAGCCGGTCGCCGGCACGCTGGTAGCAGCGCGCGAGCGCCACGGTCAGCGGCAGGTCGGCGAGCCGCTCGGGGTGCGCGGCGGCCTCCCTGCGCAGGCGCTCGAAGGCCTCGACCGCCTGGCCGAGCCTGCCCTGCGCCTCGAGGGAGCGGGCCCTGCCCAGCCGCGCGTGCGCGGCGAGCATGGCGTTCTCCTCGCCGGCCGCCTTGACGATCTCGGTGAAGCGGTCGGCTGCAACGGACGGGTCGCCGTGACGCAGCTCGAGTTCCGCATGGCGCAGGCCGAGTTCGGTGTCGATACGCTGACGCGGCTCGATGCCGTGAAGAAGGAACTCGGTCGTGCAACCCAGCCTCTCGGCGAGCAGGCGGGCGACGACCGGCGTGGGCGTGCGCTTGCCTGACTCGATGAGGGAGACATAACTGTCAGACAGGTCGGGGCCGGCCAACTGGGCCTGGGACATCCGCCTGTTCAGCCGCAGTCCACGGACGCGGTCACCGATGGTTCCCTGACTCGGCATCTCATCTCTCAAGGCGGGGAAGGGTCAACATCTCGTCATGATTGCATGAAGCAGCCGAAACGGGTATCCCCACCTGAAGAATCCAGGTAACAAGTCTCTACACGAAGGGCGTATGGGGGTTAATCATCCCCTTCGTCCTTGCTGGGGAAAAGCATCTGGCAGACCTCTAGATAGAGCGTCTCCGGATACGGAATGTACTCGACCGTCGAGAGTGCCTGATCCTGACCGGCCGACTCGAGGATGAACTCGCCGTAACCCAGCATGCGTCCGAGCAGCGAGCGCTGGAAGCTCATGTCCGTGACCTTCTGCAGGGGCATCATCGCGACCTTGCGCGTGATGAGCCCCGTGGTCAGCAGCATGCGCTTGGAGGTCACCACGAAGTAGTCCACGGACCACTCGGCGACCTTCCACACGAAGCGGATGAGCAACAGCAGCCACAGCCACCACACGACGACAAGGGCGGTACCCCCGCCCTTGTCGCCGAAGAACTTGCTGAGGAGACCTGCGATGATCAGGCCGCCGAAGACCTCGGCGACCGGACGCAGCAGCACGGCTGGGTGACGCCGTACCATGATGACCTGGTGTTCGTGGGGGAGTAGGTAACGGTTGACCGACGACGGAGCAGAGTCCCCGTGGGTCACAAGTCTCATGCGATGCTGTTCACAAATTGCGCCAGAGAGTCTGCTGCGTTGAACACCGTGTCGATCGCGCCTCTTACCGCGTCAGCGGCGTCAGCTGGTCGCGCGAACAGGTAGTACGCAACAAATGCGATACCACCGTATGTGAGGACCTTTTTGACCTGCACTGTCGCCTCCGATACCCCATACCCACTACACCCGCCGTATACATTACCCACCCGAGTGGCCGGGTAAAGCGTAACTACGCCGGTTAGTTCTGATCTTGTTTAGCCGCGTTCGCTCGCGACGAGAGCCAGCACGTGAAGGTGCTTGCGCGCGATCCGCTCGACCAGGCCGGGCGGCGCGTATCCGGTGACCTCAAGCGCCCCATAGTGCGCCGCCTCGACGCACCGAGTGACGGTCGTGGCGGAATGGACACCGGCGAACTCGTCGCGCAGCGCCGTCTCCACCTCCGCGTACGGGCTCGCTTCCGCCTCGTTCGACTCGCTCACCGGAACCCTCTTCGCTCGCTCATGTGATGCTGTCATTACTCTTCGTACCCGCACAACTACATTATGTAACGAAGAGCTGAGCCTGCGTGAGGGAAAGTCTTGCTCAGACGACGCCGTAGAGACGGTCTCCCGCGTCGCCCAGTCCAGGCACGATGTAGCCGTTCTCGTTGAGCCGCTCGTCGAGCGCCGCGGTGACGACGCGGATGGGCTTGCCCGAGTTGGCGAACACCTTGTCCATGTAGGCCAGGCCCTCGGGCGCGGCCAGCAGGCAGATGGCGGTGACGTCGATCGCGCCCCGGTCGAACAGGAACTGGATGGCGGCGGCGAGCGTGCCCCCGGTGGCCAGCATCGGGTCGACCACGTAGCACTGGCGCCCGGACAGGTCGTCGGGCAGCCGGGTCGCGTAGGTCTCGGCCTGCAGCGTCGACTCGTTGCGGATCATGCCGAGGAATCCCACCTCGGCCGTCGGCAGCAGCCGCGTCATGCCGTCGAGCATGCCGAGCCCGGCGCGCAGGATCGGCACCACCAGCGGGGTCGGGCGGGCCAGCCGTACGCCGTGGGCCTCGGCCACCGGAGTCTGGACGGTCACGTCCGTGACCCGGACGTCGCGCGTGGCCTCATAGGCCAGCAGAGTCACCAACTCGTCCGCGAGTCTGCGGAAGGTCGGTGAATCGGTGCGGACATCCCGCAGCGCGGTCAGCTTGTGAGCCACGAGGGGATGGTCGACGACGAGGGTCTCCATAAGGGATAACGCTATCTTGTCTGGTAGGTACCGGCACGCCGCGTACTTGGATTTGATCACAATTTGGTCGGAGCAGCCCACGCTCGGTGTGCGGTTCTGGAACCATTGGAGCCCGGTAGAGGGGGACTGATGTCAGACCAGGACGCGCTCGACTTCGCCATCGTGGTCTACCGCGAGGATGAGTGTTGGAACGCCGACCTCATGCCCGTCGCACTCACTTCTGATCTCCACGGGCTGATTCATGCCCTTCGTCAGCAGCCGAGCGAGAGCGGCACGATTGGCCTGATCGCCGTGGGGGATGAGTTCTTCGTGGCGCTGCGGGTGCTGGGTGAACGGGTCGATGTCTTCCTTTCGGACATCGCCGCCGCACTCGACTTCCCGCTGGCACAGCAGGTGCTGGAGTATCTCGACGTGCCGATCCCCGACGAGGACGAGCTCGACGAGATCCTTCAGGACGAGGAGACGGTGCTCCCGGCGGGAGACCTGTCGATCTTCGTGGACCTGGGGCTCGACGAGATGGAGCTGGGCATCCTGTCCGGCGACATCGACCTGCTGCCCGAGGACGTGCTGTCCAGCATCGCCGCACGGCTCGGGTTCTCCGAGCCCTTTGAACGCGCAATCGAATCGGTCTTCGGCTGACTCTCGGGAGCACTGGCATGGCCTCCAGCGCTATTTTCTCGGCAGCGTTCGTCAGGACACCTGACGGTTGGAGTGGCGCGGAGGTCGATCTGAGCAGCGCCGAGATCGTCGACGATCTCGGCGACGCCGTACAGGAGAGCCTCGGCCTGACGGGTGACGAGCTGGCCCTGCTGTGCGTGGAGGTGGAGGACGAATGGTTCTCCATCGCCCGCTACATGGGCGACTTCGAACCGCGCGTGTTCCTCTCCGACGCGCACGCGGTGATGTCCGACGTGCTGGGCGAGCTGTTCGCCGAGTTCGCCGGCGTCGCGCCCGACAAGGAGAACGGTGACCTCGGCGTACGGCCGGCAGGCGACTTCGAGCTGCTCGGCGACCTCGGGATGAGCTCGGAGGAGCTGCTCGAACTGTCCATGGAGGAAGGCGTGCTGCCCGCCGACATCCTGTCGGTGATCGCCGAGAAACTCGGGTTCGCCGACGAACTCGACCGGCTCAGGTGATGTACACCTCCTTCATGCGGGTCGCGCTCTCCTTCGCCCGATCCGCCGCGGACAAGGGCGAGGTGCCGGTCGGCGCCGTCGTGGTCAGCGAGTCTGGCGACCTGATGGCAGCGGCGGGCAACGACCGCGAGGCGGCGTCGGATCCCACCGCGCACGCCGAGGTCCTCGCCCTGCGCGCTGCCGCGTTCTCGCTGGGCTCCTGGCGGCTGAGCGGCTGCACGCTGGTGGTGACGCTGGAGCCCTGCACGATGTGCGCGGGCGCGGCCGTCCTGGCCCGGGTCGGCAGGATCGTGTACGGCGCAGCCGATCCGAAGGCCGGGGCGGTGGGGTCGCTGTGGGACGTGGTCAGGGACCGGCGGCTCAACCATCGGCCGGAGGTCGTCTCCGGGGTGCTGGCCGAGGAGTGCGGTGCGGTCCTTAAGGAGTTCTTCGGTACTCGCCGGATCCGGTAAGCTGCTCCACGGTGGTGTCGCGTAGTGGCCGAGCGCGCACGCCTCGAAAGCGTGTGATGGGGCAACTCATCCGTGGGTTCAAATCCCACCACCACCGCCACGCGGAAGAGCCTCTGACCATGTCAGAGGCTCTTCGTGTTTTCAGCAGTGGTTCGACAGCGACATGCCCTTGATGAGCGGGTACAGGGCGGGGTTGAAGTGCCCCTTGGCGAACCATCTGTACGTCTGCGCCTCGGCGGGGATGTTCTTGACGAACTTCGTGCTGGTGCTTCCGGACACCTGCACGTCCTCCAGGATGGCCCCGCTGGCATCCTTGAGATGCGCCCACATCAGCCAGGCGTCGTCGTCGTCGACGCTGAACAGGCGGCCGTCGAAGTCGGCCGTGCCGTCCGGGTACAGGGTCCAGGACGCCCCGCCGTACATCCAGCAGTCGCCGACCCTGAAGGACTTGTTCCACGAGTACCGCTTGTAGGCGGTGGTGGACGCGTCCGCCGGCAGCGCGAGTCCGGCGATGACGACGCCTGCTGCCGCCGCCATGGCCATCGCCCTTCTGATGCCTCTCATTTCGTTCTCCCCTCCCATGGAATGCCTTCCTGGGAGCAGGATCCGCCGCGGGCATTGCACTGCGCTTGAGTAGGCCCTACTCAAGCGGGATGCAGGAGCTCGAAGCCCGGGTGGTCGTGTGCTTCCGCGACGAACTCCGCCACCGGGGAGTCCTTGGCGGCCCGGAAGTAGGGGCGGGTCGCGGCGGCGATGGCGACGTAGCGCTTGAGCACCGGGCCGGCCTCCTCGGGAGCGACCTCTCTGATGGTGAACAGCGGCGGCCGTCGCGCTCGACGACGGTCACCGGGGTCGTGCGCGGGCGGCCGGTCTTCCGGCCACGGGTGGTCAGCAGGTAGGAGTGGGGGACCAGGCCTGCTCGGATGAGCACGCCGATGACCGCATCGGCTATCTGGCGGCCGCGGCTCGGCCGGTAGCGTCGCGGCTGTCGGGGATCGGGCGTCGTGTCAGCCATGCTGACCGCTTTCTCGCGGTCAGCTGTTCATGCGGGTCAGTTCGGGAGTTCGAGCACTCTCGCGTGCAGGATCGAGCGTTGATGGAGCGCCGACCTCAGCGCCCTGTGCAGGCCGTCCTCCAGGTAGAGCTCGCCGCGCCACTGCACCACGTGGGGGAACAGGTCCCCGTAGAAGGTGGAGTCCGCAGCGAGCAGCGAATGCAGGTCCAGCATGGCCTTGGTGGTGACCAGCGAGTCGAGCCGGACCTGCCTCGGAGGTATCTGCGCCCACTCTCGGTGCGTCAGACCATGTTCGGGATAGGGGCGTCCGTCGCCGACCAACTTGAAAATCACCCCACCGATTTTAGGAGAGATTCCGCTTCCTCGTGCTTACTGCAGTTCAGCGGGGCTGCAACGCTGCGTGTCTCCGCTTCCGTAACCGGTCTGGAAGGCGTGGATGCGCTGCTCCGACGAGCCGTGGGTGAAGGAGTCCGGGTCCACCCTGCCCTGGGTGCGCTTCTGGATCCGGTCGTCGCCGACCGCCGCCGCGGCGTCGAGCGCCTGCGCGATCTCGGCCTCGGTGAAGGGCTTCTCGTAGAGCTTGGTTTCCACGGCGTGGTTGGCCCAGATGCCGGCGAGGCAGTCGGCCTGGAGCTCGGTGCCGACGGAGTTGCCGCCCGAGAGCGCGCCCTTGAGGTTCTGGACGTGGTGACCGTACTCATGAGCGATCACGTACGCCTCGGCGAACGGGCCGCCCTGGGCCCCGAACTGGCTCTGCAGCTGCTTGAAGAAGCTCAGGTCCAGGTAGACGCGCTGGTCGTTGGGGCAGTAGAACGGGCCGACCGAGGAGTCCGCCGCGCCGCAGCCGGTCTGGACGCCGCCGCTGAAGAGGGTGGTCTTGGCGGGCTGGTACTCGGGGATCACGCCGTCCCAGTAGTCCTGGATGCTGTTGACGACGGCGACGACCATGCACTTCTCCGACTGCTCGGCGTCCTTGCCCGTCTTGCAGTCTTGAGCGAGGTTCGTGGTGGGTTGGATCCCGGCGGGTTCCGAACCACCCCCGCCCAGGCCGCCGCCGAAGACCAGCGCCACGATGAGCGCGATGATCCCGGTGATGCCGCCGCCGATGGCGATGCCGCCCCCCGGGAAGCCGCCGCCGCGTCCGCCTCTGTCCTCAACCTGTGAGGTGTCGAGCTCCGCATCGTCCCTGAAGTCCATGCGGGCTCTGCTGCCCGAGAATGGCGGCTAAATGCTGCCAGAGAAGGTGTCGCAGCGTTTCGGATCCCCGTATTGGTACCCGACGGTGAACCATTTCTCGCGCTGGGCGGAGGTGCCGTGGGTGAAACCGTCGGGCTGCACCCGTCCCTGGACGCGTTTCTGGATGCTGTCGTCGCCCACCGCTGCGGCGGCGCTGAGCGCCTCGTCGATGTCGGTCTGGCTGAACGGCTGCGCGTAGAAGCCGGTCTTGACCGCGTTGTTGGCCCAGACACCGGCGTAGCAGTCCGCCTGGAGCTCGAGGCGTACGGCTCCGCTGGTGGCGCCCTGGCGGGAGTTGCCTACCCGGTTCATCGTGCCGAGCAGGTTCTGCACGTGGTGACCGTACTCGTGAGCCACGACGTAAGCCTGCGCGGCCGGCCCGCCCTTCGCGCCGAAGTCGCGCTCCAGGGTCTGGAAGAACGTCAGGTCCAGGTAGACCTTGCGGTCGCCAGGACAGTAGAACGGCCCGACAGCGGAGTCCGCCGCGCCGCAGGCGGTGTTGATCGCGTTGGAGAACAGGACGGTCTTGGCGGGGCTGTACGGCTTGCTCCCGCGTTCGGCGAACGCCTGCTTCCAGTAGGACTGGATGCTGTTGACGACGCCGACCATCCGGCACTTCTCCGACTGGTTGGCCTCCGCGCCGGTCGTGCAGCTGTCGGCGAGGTTGGCGGTCGCGGCCGGGCTCGGGACGTTCTGGCCGCCGCCCTGCCCGTCCGTGAACGGCGTGGGCACGACCTTGAAGAGGAACAGCGCCGCGATCCCCAGCACGAGCAGGAGGCAGCCGCCGCCCTTGGCGCCGCCGGGGATCATGCTCCCGCCGCGCCTGGGCGGCGTCCCGCCCGCGCGCACGTCCTCTACCTGGGACGGGTCGAGCTGGGCATCGTCGTCGAACTGCATTCCAGAGATCTGCCCCTGTAATCGCATTGCTACGCATAGTGACTGCTCTACTCTGGCGGCATGACGGCTGGTTTGTTGGGAATTGCTCTGGTTTCGCTGGGTATGGTGCTCACGCCGGGGCCGAACATGATCTATCTGGTCTCCCGTTCGATCACGCAGGGTCGCCGCGCGGGACTCGTCGCGCTGTGCGGGGTGGCCCTGGGGTTCACCATCTACCTCACCGCGACCTGCCTGGGGCTGACCGCGATCTTCGCCCTGGTGCCGCCCGTGTACACGGCGCTGAAGCTGGCCGGTGCCGGCTACCTGCTGTGGATGGCGTGGAACGCCTTCCGGCCCGGCGGGACGTCCGCCTTCGAGGTGCGCGACCTGGAGCCCGAGTCGCCGCGCAAGCTGTTCTCGCTCGGGCTGCTGACGTGCCTGCTGAACCCGAAGATCGCGATCCTCTACCTGTCGCTGCTGCCGCAGTTCATCGACCCGGCGGCCGGGCACGTGCTGCTGCAGAGCCTCGCGCTCGGCTCCGTGCAGATCGCCATCGGGACGCTGGTCAACGCGCTGATCGCGATGTCGGCCGGGACGCTGGCCGTGTTCCTGGCCAGCCGTCCCGTGTGGCTGCGGGTGCAGCGCTACTTCATGGGCAGCGTCCTGGGCGTCATGGCGATCCACCTGGCGACCGACCGGTCCAAGGCGCTGGTGACCACGTGAACCCCGCGCTCGCCCGGCGGTTGTGGGCGGCGATCGAGCCGCTGCACGGCGTCATCTACTTCAACCCGGAGGGCTCGGCTGTCGCCGGGTTGAAGGGGTTCTGGATGGGTTACGTGGCCGGGCGGGTCGCTCCCGTCGGCTCGGTGGACGCTTCTACGGGACACGCGCTCTTCTTCGCCTTCTCGCGGCGCAGGATCGCCAGGGCCCTGCCCG
Organism: Nonomuraea sp. NPDC050556; assembly: GCF_044457355.1. Taxonomy (NCBI): domain Bacteria; kingdom Bacillati; phylum Actinomycetota; class Actinomycetes; order Streptosporangiales; family Streptosporangiaceae; genus Nonomuraea; species Nonomuraea sp. NPDC050556. Next base: position 733,924 of record NZ_JBITGU010000005.1, read on the forward strand.
ACGCCTGGAGCTTCTCCTCGCCGGCGGACGTCGTCTCCGCCCGGCTCGCCGCTGGGGCCGCGATCCTGCGCAGGGCACTTCCCGGCCTGGACCCGTCGCCGCTGACCGAGCTGCTGGAGGACGCGATCGAGGGATGTTCCTTCGAAGGGCGGGCGCTGGCTGCCGGCTGGTCGTCCGTACCGCGTCCTGAGGATCCGGTGGCGCGGTTGTGGCTGGCCGCCACCGTGTTGCGCGAGCACCGGGGCGACGGGCACGTGATGGCGGTGGTCCACCACGGGCTGAGCGGGCTGGAGGCGGGCGTCACGCACGTCGCGACGGGGCGGGTCAGCAGGGAACAGATCCAGACGAGCCGGGCGTGGACCGACGAGGAGTGGTCTGACGCGGTGCGGCGCCTGGCCGCCCGCGGTCTCCTCGACGAGTCCGGCGGACTGACCAGGAGCGGCGAAAAGCTCCGTAGGGACATCGAGGAATCCACCGACCGCCTGGCTGTCATCGGCTTGGGAAACGCCGCGACGGAAGCCGCGATAGCCCTGGCCGCCCCGCTGAGCGACCACCTCTTCGCGACCGGCGTATTTCCCGAATCCACCCCTATAGGCCTGCGACGAGCCGCTCCTTGACGGTCGGCCATTCCTGAGCGATCACCGAATACATGGCCGAGTCGCGCAGCAGACCTTCCTCGCCGGGAACCCAGGAAGGGGACCAGCTACGCAGAACCCCCTCGAACTGCGCACCCGCCTTTTCGATCGCCCGCCGGGAACGCATGTTGCGTGCGTCCGTCTTGAGGTCGACCCTGGCCACTCCCAGCGTCTCGAACGCGTAGGTGAAGAGCAGCAGCTTGGACTCCCGATTGATCCCCGCCCCCTGCGCGGATCCGGCGAGCCAGGTCCAGCCGACCTCGATGGCCCGCAGCTCTTCCCTGCCCGGCCAGGTGCGCGGATCCCAGAACGCCGTGCACCCCACGGCCCGGCCATCCGCGACCCTGACCTGCGCGAACGGCGTCAACCCCTGGTTCACCCGCTCGAACTGCGCCTCCAGGTATTCCTTGACCCCGTCAGCGTGAGGAACCACCGTGAACCCGTAGGAGCCCCGATCCTCCTCAACGGCCCGCGCCAGGTCATCGGCGTGCTCCATGGAAAGCGGCTCCAGCCGGACCCTCGACCCGTGCAACGTAGGCACCTCAAGCCCCACAGACCCTCCTACACGCCCGGCGAACGCCAGAGGGGTCATGCCGTGTTGCCTGGCATGACCCCTCTGTGCTGGCGGAGGATAGGAGATTTGAACTCCTGATGGGTTGCCCCATACACGCTTTCCAAGCGTGCGCGCTCGGCCACTACGCGAATCCTCCGTCGAGAAGCTTACCGGACTCCCAACGCGCAAGTGACCACGATTTCGCGGCAGCAAGCACTGCCCCGTACGGCTAGACTGTCCAAGGACCCCTCGCGCGGCGTCATCCTGTGAACCTCCCCAGGGCCGGAAGGCAGCAAGGATAAGCGGGCTCTGGCGGGTGTGCGGGGGGTCTCTTCGTTTCAGCCCCCTCGCAGGCGGGATGGTCGCATGAGCCTGGCGCTTTACCGCAGGTACCGGCCCGGAACATTCGCCGAGGTCAAGGGTCAGGACCACGTCACGGACCCCTTGCGGCAGGCGTTGCGCACGGGGCGCATCAACCACGCCTACCTGTTCAGCGGGCCGCGCGGTTGTGGCAAGACCTCGAGCGCCCGCATCCTCGCCAGGTCGCTCAACTGCGAGAAGGGGCCGACGCCCGATCCCTGTGGCGAGTGCGACTCCTGCGTGGCGCTGGCGCCCACGGGCCCAGGCCACCTCGATGTGATCGAGATCGACGCAGCCTCGCACGGCGGTGTCGACGACGCGCGTGACCTGCGGGAGCGGGCCTTCTTCGCCCCGGTCTCGGCGCGGTTCAAGATCTACATCATCGACGAGGCGCACATGGTGACCCGGGAGGGTTTCAACGCGCTGCTCAAACTCGTCGAAGAGCCGCCGCCGCACCTGAAGTTCATTTTCGCGACCACCGAGCCTGAAAAGGTCATCGGCACCATCAAGTCGCGTACCCATCACTACCCGTTCCGGCTGATGCCCCCTGCGACGCTCAAGGCGCTGCTGGAGGAGATCCTGCTCGCCGAGAGCGTGCCGTACGAGCAGACTGCCCTTCCGCTGGTCGTCCGCGCGGGGGCGGGGTCGGCGCGCGACTCGCTGTCGATCCTCGACCAGTTGCTGGCGGGGGCCGACGACGACGGCATCACGTACGCCAAGGCTGTCTCGCTGCTCGGCTACACCGACGGGGACCTGCTCGACGAGGTCATCGACGCGTTCGCCGGGCGGGATGGGGCGAAGGTCTTCCATGCCGTCAACCGGGTCATCGAGGGCGGGCACGATCCGCGTCGCTTCGCCGCTGACCTGCTGGAGCGGTTCCGCGACCTGGTGATCCTGGCCAACGTTCCCGAGGCTGCGTCCAGTGGGCTGCTGGATCGGCCGGCTGACGAGCTCGATCGGCTGGTGGCGCAGGCTGCTTCGATGGGGCCTGCCGAGTTGACGCGGGCCGCTGAGGTTTTCAACGCGGGGCTCACGGAGATGCGGGGGGCCACTTCGCCCCGGTTGCTGCTTGAGCTGATGTGTGCGCGGGTGTTGCTGCCCGGGGCGGCGCAGGGGGAGGAGGCGCTGCTGGCGCGCCTCGAACGTCTCGAACGTGGTGGTGTGGTCGCCAACCTCGCCCGCCAGTCCCAGCCCCCGAGCGTTTCCAGTAGTGCAGCTCCTTCGGGCGGTACGGCTGGCGCCGACCATGGGGCCGCTGGTCCCTCGAGCGCTGTCCACGGGACCGCTGGATCTGCGAGCGCCGACGTCGCTGAGGCTCATGGGCCGGGCCCTGCGAATGCTTCCCCCAGTACGGCTGGCGGCGAGGACTGGCCGGAGGCCGCTCGTCCTGGGGCGCCTGCGCAGGCGCCCCAGGAGGTCGCGCAGCAGCCGGTGTCGTCGGCGCCCTCGGGTGGCGGTGGGGCGGTTCAGCAGCAGTGGCCGGCGATCCTGGCGGCGCTCAAGTCGCGGAGCATCGTCGTCTGGGCGAACGTGAACACCAACGCCCAGGTGGTGGGGGTGGAGGGGAACCTCGTCACGCTCGGGTTCAGCCAGGTCGGCGCGATGAAGAACTTCACGGGTGGTGGCAAGGACGCGGTGGTGGCCACCGCGCTGAGCGACGTGCTCGGGGGGAACTGGCGGGTTGAGGCGGTGGTGGGTGGGTCGCCGCTGCCTACCTCTCGTGCGCCTCAGGGGTCACCGACCCGTCCTGGTTCAGGCCAGAACGCACCCTCGGGCGGGCATGGCGCCCCGGGCTCAGGAACGGACGGCCCTGGACAGTCGGGGCCTGGCGCGCAGGGGCAACCGGGCGCGGGTGCTTCGGGCGATCACGGCTCAGGCGGTACGGCTGGGCCGCAGGGTGCCTCGGCGCAGGCGGGCCAGCAGGGCGGCGCTCCCAGCGGTGACTCGTGGGCGGTCGGTTCTGAGGCTTCCGGGTCCGGTGGCTCGGCAACAGGAGCCGGTGGCCAAGGGGCTGCTGGCGGTGGACAGGGTGCGCAGGGCGCAGGTGCGCAGGCGCAGGGTGGTCAGGGCGCGGGATCTGGTGGCTCGGCAGCTCAAGGCGCTGGGGCTCAGGGAGCCGGTGGCCCGGCGGCTCAGGGGGCTGGGGTTTCTGGGGCCGGTCAGGTTGTGCAGGGCGCTGGGGGGCTGACGGCTCGGGGTGGTTCGGCGGGTGGGGGGCCGCAGACTACGGATGAGTCCTGGCCGGATGCGCCCGACGATCCCGTGTCGGCGGATGGGCCGTCGAGTTCGGCTCCGGTCTCCACAGGGGCTGGGCTGGCTGCGGCGCGGTCGGCGGCGCGGGCCGCTGCGCAGGCGGGGCCGCGCGCCCCTGCTCCCCGTCAAGGCGGCGCCGCCGGATGGCCGGACGCGGTTCCCGGGCGTACCAAGGGGCCGGAGTCCGACGAGGTGGACCCGCTCAACGACGCGGATGCCGACGTGGACGCGGTCGGTGGCATGGCGCTGCTCCAACGCGAGCTCGGCGCCCAGGTCATCGGCGAAATCGACCACACGTAACCACAAAGAACGACCACACGTAGCCACCTATGGCGGCGTTGCGGTGGGGCGGTTGTGAGCTCGTCGGCCGTGTCCCTGGACGGAGCCCAGCCGTCTACGGCGGGTGGGGATTCCTGGGCTTGCCGTACAGAAAAATCACTGGGACAGGCGGGTGCGGGCCGCGGCGGCGCGGTGGTCGGCGGCGGGGAAGGCGGTCGCGACGCGTTCCAGGATCTGGAAGTCCGTCCGCCCGTTGGAAGTCTGCGCGTACGTCCACAGGTCGTCCGGCGACCCGTGCATCAGCAGGCGCGCCCGCACCTGCACCTCCAGCTCGTCCCGCTCCCGCCGGATCTCCGGCGACTCCGACCTGGGCAGCAACGGCCCGGGATAGCCGCGCGCCAGATCGGCAGCCGACCCAGCCGTCAGCAACCGCCGCAGCTCCAGGAAGTCCGCCTCCACAGGCACGGTCAGCCGGTACGGCTTGGCCGCGATCGCCCCGCCGAGCTGCGCGCGCAACCGGTGGATCTCCGCCCGGATCGTCACCGGATTCCCATGATCCCCGTACAGGTGGAAGGAGAGCTGCTCGGCGGTGAGCCCCGGCGGGTTCAGCGCCAGCAGCGCGAGGATCTCCGCGTGCCGCAACGACAGCTGCACCCGCAGATCCCCGTACTGCCCGGCAGGCTGGTCGTTGCCCAGCAGCGTGAGCCGCAGCGAGGCGAGCTCACCCCCGGTCGGGCGCAGCAGGAACCCCTCCAGGAACGGCTCCAGCAATCCGGCCCGCCCGTCGGGCAGCGCGACCAGATCGCCGGTGCCGGGAAGCGGGATGCGGGCGCCGAGGATCCCGCCGGGGTCGCCGGCGATGACCCGCCCCGTGGCGGTGATCAGCGCGCCGGGCCGGTTCCTGAGCTGGTCGTAGCCGCGCCGCAGCCGCTCGTCCCGCTCGTGCATGCGGAGTGCGAGCTGCGTCTCCGCCAGCCTCGCCGCGGCGCCGACGAGGGCGACGGTCGCCGGGTGGAGCGTGGGTGAGGTGCCGCTGATGTCGATGCAGCCGAGCACCGCGTCGGTGTCCGGGTCGATGATGGGCGCGCCGCTGCACGACCAGATGTGCAGGACCCTGACCAGGTGTTCCTCGGAGTAGACGTGCACCGGCCTGCGGGTGGCGAGCGCGGTGCCGATGCCGTTGGTGCCCACGGAGAGCTCGGACCACTGGAAGCCGTCGGACAGCCCGACCCGGTCGGCCGCGCACATCATGGCGTGGTTGCCGTCGCGCCACAGGATGCGTCCCAGGGCGTCGGTGACGATCATGATGTGCGCCGTCTCGTCGGCCACCTGGCGCAGCGTGTCCGCCAGCATCGGAAGTAACGGACGCAGGGGATGAGCGCCCCTGATGTCGCTCATCCGCGACAGGTCGTACACGAGCGGCGCCGAGCGGGTCTCCGGGTCGATGCCCGCCTCCATGGACCGCCGCCACGAGGCGGAGATGAGCCGGCGGGGGCCGTCCGGCCAGGCCTGGCTCTCGTGGGCCACGCGAAGCCGGCGCGAGTACGCCTGCAGGCTTGCGTCACTCATCGGCCACTCCAAGTAGTCGCGCTTTAAGCCGAAGCATCGGCGCTTCCCGTGCGCCGCGCAAGCGGTTCGGGGGATTGCGTAGGGTGATTGAATGCTCGCAACGTGTGTGCAACGTTGGCTTGGCTAGTTTCTGGGCCACACGCCGGCGTGGTGCGGCCGCTCCGGCCGGCGTGCGTGGCCGGGTCCCGGACGCTGGAGGGGGGCCGGGACCCGGCCAATAAGCACGACCAAGCGCAACACCTGCTCGTGCCAGTACAGGATGGCGCCCAAACACCGTAGGCTCGGGTCAGTCACGGACGCGGAGCCAACGAGGAGCGCACGACGGTGAACCCAGGGGACATCAACCTGCAGCAGATGCTGGAGCAGGCCCAGCTCATGCAGCAGCAGTTCGCGATCGCCCAGCAGGAGCTCAACGACGCGCAGATCGAGGGCTCGGCCGGGGGCGGCGTGGTGGTGGCCGTCGTCAACGGCGCCGGTGAGCTGCTCGAGCTGAAGATCGATCCGAGCGTCATCGACGCCGACGACCCGCAGGACACGGCCGACACGGTCGCCGATCTGGTCATCGCGGCGGTACGCGACGCCGTACGCGCGGCAGCCGACCTCCAGCAGGAGAAGCTCGGCCCGCTGGCCCAGGGGCTCGGGGGCGGCGGCCTCGGGCAGCTGCCCGGGTTCTAGGCCATGTACGAGGGGGTCGTCCAGAACCTGATCGACGAGCTGGGCATGCTGCCGGGCGTCGGTCCCAAGAGCGCGCAACGGATCGCCTTCCACCTGCTCGCGGCCGATCCCGTTGACGTCAAACGGCTGGCGCACGCCCTGCTCGAGGTGAAGGAGAAGGTCCGCTTCTGCCGCACCTGCGGCAACGTGGCGGCCGAGGAGGAGTGCCGCATCTGCCGCGATCCGCGCCGCGACCTGCACGTCATCTGCGTGGTCGAGGAGTCGAAGGACGTCGTGGCGATCGAGAAGACGCGTGAGTTCCGCGGCACCTACCACGTGCTGGGCGGCGCGATCAGCCCGATCGACGGCATCGGCCCCGACGACCTGCGGATCAGGGAGCTCATGACCCGCCTGGCCGACGGCAGGGTGACCGAGCTCATCCTGGCCACCGACCCCAATCTCGAGGGGGAGGCGACGGCCACCTATCTCGCCCGGCTCGTGAAGCCGATGGGCATCAAAGTGACACGACTGGCCAGCGGTCTGCCTGTGGGCGGTGATCTCGAGTACGCCGACGAGGTGACCTTGGGCCGCGCGTTCGAAGGACGGAGACTGCTGGATGTCTGACCAGTGGAGCGTTCTCGCCGAAGAGATCGCCGGGCACGCGCAGAACTATGTGGACGGCCTGACCAGGGTCGCCCAGGGTGAGGCAGGCGACGCCATCTGGTCGCTGCTGCTGGTGGAGGTCGCCCAGGTCAGCCTGGCCGGGGCGCAGCTCGGCGCCAGCCAGGACGTGATCCTGTCCGGCAACTGGGAACCGCCCCTGAGCGAGGACCCGGACATCGACAGCGTCCGTACGGCTCTCGCCGAGCGGCTCGGCCCCGTCGACGACTACGCCGAGGTGTTCGACCCCTACAAGGACACAGCGGTCACGGCGTACCGCCTGTCCGACGACCTCACCGCGGTCGCCGCCGACCTCATCCACGGGCTGCGCCACTACGACGCCGGCCGCCCGCACGAGGCCCTGTGGTGGTGGCAATACTCCTACTTCAACACCTGGGGCAACCACGCGGGCGCCGCGATGCGCGCCCTCCAGGCGCTGGCCGCGCACACGCGGCTGGACGTCGCGGAAGAGGCGCTGTCCACATAGCGAACACCCCACGGGCAGCATGAGACCTCGCCAGTAGACTGACAGCTCAATGTCCAAACTGGGAGAGATCTCGTGGCGCTCGTTGTGCAAAAGTACGGTGGTTCGTCCGTCGCCGACGCGTCCTGCATCAAGCGGGTCGCGCAGCGGATCGTCGCGACGAAAAAAGCCGGCAACGAGGTCGTCGTGATCGTCTCCGCCATGGGCGACACCACGGACGAGCTGCTCGACCTGGCCCAGCAGGTGTCGCCGCTGCCCCCGGGGCGCGAGCTCGACATGCTGCTGACCTCCGGTGAGCGCATCTCGATGGCGCTGCTGGCGATGGCGATCGCCAACCTCGGTCACGAGGCGCGCTCGTTCACCGGTTCGCAGGCGGGTGTGATCACCGACTCGACCCACGGCAAGGCGCGCATCATCGACGTGACGCCGAGCCGCATCCGCGAGGCGCTCGACCTCGGTCACATCGCGATCGTGGCCGGGTTCCAGGGCGTCTCGCAGGACACGAAGGACATCACCACGCTGGGCCGCGGCGGTTCCGACACGACGGCGGTGGCGCTCGCCGCCGCCCTCGAGGCCGACGTGTGCGAGATCTACACCGACGTCGACGGCATCTACACCGCCGATCCGCGCATCGTGCCCAAGGCGCAGCAGATCCCCAGGATCTCCTACGAGGAGATGATGGAGATGGCCGCCTGCGGCGCGAAGATCCTGCATCTGCGCTGCGTCGAGTACGCTCGCCGGTTCAACCTCCCGATCCATGTGCGCAGCTCGTTCAGCACCAAAGAGGGCACGTGGGTTGTGTCCGACCCTTACACCGAAGGAACTGAGATGGAGCAGCCGATCATCTCCGGCGTCGCGCACGACCGGAGCGAGGCCAAGATCACCGTTGTCGGGGTGCCCGACAAGGTCGGCGAGGCTGCCACGATCTTCAAAACGCTGGCCGACGCCGAGATCAACATCGACATGATCGTGCAGAACGTCTCGGCCGCGGCGACGGGTCGTACCGACATCTCGTTCACGCTGCCCTCCACCGACAGCTCCACGGCCCTGGCCGCGCTCAAGCGCATCCAGGACCGGGTCGGCTTCGAGTCGATGCAGTACGACGACCAGATCGGCAAGATCTCACTGATCGGCGCGGGGATGCGCTCGCACCCCGGCGTCACGGCGACGTTCTTCGCCGCCCTCGCCGACGCGGGGGTCAACATCGAGATGATCTCCACGTCGGAGATCCGCATCTCGGTGATCGTCGGACAGGACGGTGTGGACGCGGCCGTGGCCGCCGCCCACCGCGCGTTCGACCTCGACTCTGACCAGGTTGAAGCTGTGGTGTACGGAGGATCAGGACGATGAGCAAGCCCACTCTCGCTCTTGTCGGAGCTACCGGTGCCGTGGGCACCGTCATGCGCGACATCATCTCCAACCGCGAGGACATCTACGGCGAGATCCGTCTCGTCGCCTCGGCGCGCAGCGCCGGCAAGGTGCTCCAGGTGCGCGACGAGGACGTCGTGGTGCAGGCGCTGACCCCCGAGGTCTTCGACGGCGTCGACATCGCCATCTTCGACGTGCCCGACGAGGTCTCGGCCGAGTGGGTGCCGATCGCGGCCGCCCGCGGTCCGATCGTCATCGACAAGTCCGGCACGTTCCGCATGGACCCCGACGTGCCGCTGGTGGTGCCCGAGGTCAACCCGGAGGACGCGCGCAACCGGCCGCGCAACATCATCTCCACCCCCAACTGCACGACGCTGTCGATGATGGCGGCGATCGGCGCGCTGCACTCCGAGTACGTGCTCAAGGAGCTCGTGGTCGCCTCCTACCAGGCGGTCTCCGGCGCGGGCGTGGTCGGGCCCGAGCGGCTGTACGACGAGATCGAGGCGCTGGCGGGTGACCGTACGATCGGCCAGACGGCCGGTGACGTGCGTAAGGCGCTGGCCAACAAGCTCGAGGGCGAGTCGCCGTTCCCGGCGCCGATCGCGTTCAACGTGGTGCCGTGGGCGGGGTCGCTCAAGGACGGCGGCTGGGCGTCCGAGGAGCTGAAGCTGCGCAACGAGTCGCGCAAGATCCTCGGCATCGCCGACCTGAAGGTGTCCGCGACCTGCGTGCGGGTGCCGGTCGTGACCACGCACTCGCTGGCCGTGCACGCGCGGTTCGAGCGCGAGATCACGGTGGCGGACGCGCACCGGGTGCTGGAGGCGGCGCCGACGGTTGTGGTGATGGACGACCCGGCCAACGACGTGTGGCCGACCCCGGCGGACGTCGTGGGCACCGACCCGACGTACATCGGGCGGATCAGGCAGGCGCTCGACTTCCCGAACACGCTCGACCTGTTCGTGTGCGGCGACAACCTCCGCAAGGGCGCCGCACTGAACGCGGCGGAGATCGCGGAGCTCATCGCGGCAGAGTTCTGAGAGGTACGGCGGAGCCTCGGCTCCGCCGTACACCCTCAGCGGAACAGGATGTCCCAGTGGTCGATCTCGTCGGCGAAGACGGTGCCGTCCGGTGACTTGTAGAGGGCGGCGCCGTCGCGCCTGACGCCCCTGTATGGATATCTGCCGGTGATGAACCGGTCCACGCAGGCGTTGTGTGTGATGTCCAGCTTGTAGCCGTGCTGGTGGCTGTAGAAGCCCGGCGCGTGCCCGGCCTCAGTGCCGCCCGTCACCATGACAGGGCAGCCGCTGGCCCGCTTCAAAGCGATCACCTCGTTCAGTGTCGCCGACCGTACGGCCTCCAGAGATGTGCAGAAGGCCAGGCGGCGGTCGGTGCAGCGGCCCGATGACTTCCATCGGAGTCCGGCGTCGACCAGTTTGTTGACCGCGTAGGTGTGTGAGACGCGGACCGACTGTCTCGGTCGTGCGCGGGCCAGGACGGGCTTGGCCGTGGTGGCCAGGGTCGTCGCGTACCAGCGCGCTGTCTTGATCACTTCCTCGAGCTCATAGGTGCGCACGATCGGCGGTGGTGCTTCGGAGACGCCCCTGTCTGACGTGACGGGAGCGGCCGAGGCGGCCGATGCCAGCGCGATGATGGAGATTTCTACGCCGAGTAGCGCGGCTACCAGGAGTCGCACTGATCCACGTATCCACATGTTTGTGCCTTCTCGCGGAATAGCCCTCCCGCCAGAAACATCAATCCCACCGTTCACACCAATCGACCCCTGTCACGAGTCGATCTTTGCCCTGTGGCGGTGATCACCGTGAAGCTTCATGACCTAACGCGGCGCCACGCCGTAAAGTGACGAGCGTGTCCGAACCCCGAAACCGAGGATCGGAGAGCACCCGAGAGGTCATCGTCGAGACGGCCTTGCGACTTTTCCGGGAACGCGGCTTCGACGCGACGACGATGCGCGCCATCGCGTCCGAGGCCGGGGTCTCCGTGGGCAACGCCTACTACTACTTCGCCTCGAAGGAAGCTTTGATCCAGGCGTACTACGACCGCGCCCAGACCGAGCACGAGCAGGCCTGCCGCGACCTGCTCGCCACGGAGCGCTCCTTCGCCGCCCGGCTGGGCGGGGTGCTGCGGGAGTGGGTACGCGTCTCCGAGCCGTACCACGAGTTCGCGGTGAAGTTCTTCAAGCACGCGGCCGAGCCGACGAACCCGCTGAGCCCGTTCAGCGCCCAGTCGGCCCCGGCCCGCGAGGCGTCGATCGCGATCTACCGCCAGGTGGTCGAGGGGTCGCGCGACCGCATGGACGCGGACCTGCGCGAGGAACTGCCGGAACTGCTCTGGCTGATGTCGATGGGCATCGTGCTGTTCTGGGTGCACGACACCTCCCCGGGGTGCGAGCGGACCTACCGGCTCATCGACGTGTCGGTGCCGCTGGTCGACCGGCTCGTCGGCCTGTCGCATCTGCCGGGTTTACGGGGGATCGCCAAAGACTTCATCGCGGCGGTCCACGAGCTACGGGCTTGAGGCGATTACGCTCAGTAGTTATGGTTTTGCTCGCGGTGTTCATCGCTGTCGCCGTCCTTCTGATCGCGCTGGTGGTGCTCAGGCGCAGGGGCAAGGAGGACGAGGACTACGCCTCCAGCGCGCTCGACTTCTCGCTGAACCTCGCGCTGGCCGTCTACCTCCTGGTGCTCGCCTACGCCGCCGTCCTCGCCTACGACGCGATAGGGGCGGCGGAGACCGACTCGGTGGCGGAGTCAGAGAGCCTGACCGAGCTCTACTGGGCGGTCGCCGCGATCCCCGAGGCGGACCCGATCAGGGCGCAGATCCGGGAGTACACCAACCAGTCGATCAACCTGGACTGGCCGCTGATGTCCCAGGGCGAGCTGTCGCCGGTGCCCAGCGAGACGCTCGACACGATCAGGACCGAGCTGATCAAGCTGCGCCCGGCCGACGACGCGGGCAAGGAGGCGCGCAGCGAAGCGCTGTCCAAGGTGGCCGACGTGACCCACGCGCGCGCCCTGCGCGCCGACGACGCGGGCACCTCGCTGGACCCGACGTTCCTGATCTGCATGATCCTGTCGGGCATCGTGGTGATCGTGCTGCCGTGGATGGCGGCGGCCAAGCCGACGTTCGCCTCCATGGTCAGCGACATCGTGCGGGTGTGCGTGGTCGTGGGCGGCGTGATGATCATCCTGCTGATCAAGGGGCCCTACTCGGGGGCGAGCGCGGTGGAGCCCGAGGCGTTCGAGGTGGCGCAGAAGCAGTACGACGTCATCGATCGCCAGCTGCCCGCCTAGAGCTGGAGCCGGACCGCCTGGCCGCCCCCGTCCGGCGGCCGAGCGAGGAGAGGGTCGCGACCGTGACGACGCCGGTGAACACGACGACCACGGCCTTCTTGCGGTCCATGCCTTCCCTGCGCTGGTCGAAGCTCTGGACCACGCTGTCCTCCCCGACGGCCCCAGAGCGGTCGTAGGAGCCCTGGGCGACATGTGGGGGTACGCGGGGTTCCTGACGCTTGTCCGGTACGGCAGGCGCCACCTGAGCCGTGTTGCCCCGGCCGGGCTGCCCCGCAGCGGACCGCCCGTCGCCGGACCGCCCAGGCTGCCCCGGCTGCCCCGGGGACCCGGGCTGCCCGGGTTGTCCTGGCTGCCCCGGGGACCCCGGCTGTCCCGGCTGGCCTGAGCCGCCGTTCCCCGGCTTCCCCGACCCGGACTTGCCGCCGCTCTTCTTGCCCGGCTGCTGTTGCTGGGCGGGCTTGGCCGGCTTCTGCGAGGCGGGCTTCTCCGCTGAAGGCTTGTCGGAGGGTTTGTCCGAAGGTTTGTCCGAGGGGCTGTCCGACGGCTGGCTGGGGGACGGCGCAGGGGTGAGGCTGGCGAGCGGAGAAGGGCTCCTGGTGGGGGTCGGCGTCGTCTTGGGCGGCACCGGGCAGCCGGAGGCCGGGTCGACCTGGAAGTTGGGCACCCCCGGGCAGGAGACCATCGCGGCGGGCGTGAACAGCGGAGCCGGGCAGGCCGTCTGCTCGCTGGCGAAGACGGTGGCGAACCCCGGGCACGGCCGGGGCGCCGCGAGGGTGGGCAGCCCGACCCCGATCAGCGGATGGTTCCCTTCCTCGTACACCGCGCCGACGTCGATGCACAGCGGCAGGTCGAGCGAGAGCAGCGGCGAGCCCGCCTGCGCGCTGTCCGGACGGCACGTCGGCTGCGGGTCGCGTGAAGCTGCCGCGACGGCCATGGCGGCGGCGAACGGCATGGCCACTCCCGCCGTCAACACCGCGATCGCCAGCAGCCGACTTGGTCTCACTGTGCTTGTTCTAGCACGTCAGACCGGTTGATCCGGAGAAGCGACACGACATACCGTCTGGTTGGTATGGTCAGGGCGTTGACGGGCACCCCGGGAATCGGGGCAAACTACAGCAGGAGGTCCGCGATGACCCAGAACTGGGGTATGACGATCCCCTTCTACGACCGTTCGCTGGCCGACTCCAAGGAGCTGATCGCGGAGCTGCCCGCACTCGGCTACACCGACGTCTGGTCGGCCGAGGTCAACGGCGTCGACGGTTTCGTCCCCCTGGCGATGGCCGCGGAATGGGCCCCCGGCGTACGGCTGGGCAGCGCCATCGTGCCGGTCTCCACCCGCGGACCAGGCCTGCTGGCGATGTCGGCCGCCACGATCGCCGACCTCGCGCCAGGACGGTTCACCCTCGGTATCGGCTCCTCCTCGCCGGCCATCGTCGAGCGCTGGAACGCCGTGGAGTTCGCCAAGCCCTACGCGCGCACCCGCGACACCCTGCGCTTCCTCAGGAAGGCGCTGGCGGGGGAGAAGGTGTCGGAGAAGTACGAGACCTTCGAGATCAAGGGCTTCAAGCTCGAACGGGCGCCGAAGACCCCGCCGAAGATCGTCCTGGCCGCGCTCCGCCCGCGCATGCTCCACCTGGCGGCCGAGGAGGCGGACGGCGCGATCACCAACTGGCTCTCGCCCGAGGACGTGCGCCAGGTGCGCGCCGAGATCGGACCGGACACCGAGCTCATCGCCCGGCTGTTCGTCTGCGTGAGCGAGGACGCCGACAAGGTGCGCGAACTGGCCAGGTGGATGCTGGCCGCCTACCTGACGGTGCCCGCCTACGCCGCCTTCCACGACTGGCTGGGGCGCGAGGAGATCCTGCGCCCGCTGCACGAGTCGTGGGCGGCCGGGGACAGGCAGACGGCGCTCAAGTCGATCCCCGACGAGGTCGTGGACGCGCTCGTGGTGCACGGCAGCGCCGAGCAGTGCAGGGCGCGGATCCAGCAATACGTCGACAACGGTCTCGACACGCCCGTCCTCGCGCCGATCCCCGGTGGCGAGGTGCCGATCACTCAGGTGGTGCGCGACCTGGCGCCCCGGTAAGGAGTCGTATGGACGAGGTGCTCGCGCTGGACGCCGTGGGGCAGGCGCAGGCCGTACGTGAGGGCAAGGTCTCGGTCAGGGAGCTGGTCGCGGCGGCCATCGCGAAGATCGAGGCCAACGACGGCGAGATCAACGCCGTCGTGCACCGCAGGTTCGAGCGGGCGCTGGCCGAGAAGCCTGCCGACGGGCCCTTTCACGGCGTGCCGATCCTGCTCAAGGACCTCGGGTGGGTGCAGGAGGGCGAGCCGTACAACGCGGGATCGCGCACGCTCGACGGCGTCCGGATCGCGGCCGACTCCTACAGCGTGGCCAGGCTCAGGGCAGCCGGATTCGTGGTGCTCGGCAGGACGAACACCCCCGAGTTCGGGACCACGATCACCACCGAGCCCGCCGCCTTCGGCCCGACGCGCAACCCCTACGACCTGGAGTACTCGGCCGGCGGCTCCAGCGGCGGGTCAGCCGCGGCCGTGGCGTCCGGGATGGTCGCGATCGCCACGGCGAGCGACGGCGGCGGCTCGATCCGCATCCCGGCGAGCATGTGCGGCCTGGTCGGGCTCAAGCCGACCAAGGGCCGCTCCAGCTACGGACCGGCGGGCGGCGAGGGCTGGAACGGGTTCTCGTGCGCGGGCTTCGTCAGCAGGACGGTGCGCGACACAGCCGCAGCCCTCGACCTCATCTCCGGCTACCGGCCGGGCGACCCCTACGACGCCCCCGCGCTGCCGAGGCCGCTCGCCGAGGAGGTCGGCGCCGACCCAGGACGGCTGCGCATCGGCTACGTGGCCGTGCATCCGCGCCCGGACGTGCCAGAGGAGCGCGAGCTCAGCGCGGCCGTCGCCGACGCTGCCGTGCTTCTCGAACGGCTCGGCCACCAGGTGGAGGCCGGTTGCCCCGGCGCGCTCGGCGACCCGGCCTTCCCCGAGCACTTCGGCGCGGTCGTGGCCAACAACCTGGCAGCTGAGGTGGAGAGCGTCGGCAGGTGGCGCGGCAAGCCGGTCGAGCTGGAGGAGCTGGAGCCGCGCAACCAGGCCATGGCCAAGGCGGGCCGGGGGCAGACGGCGGTCGACCAGATCCTGGCGATCCAGTGGATGGACGGCTTCAGGCGGCGCATGGCCGAGTGGTGGACCTCGGGCTACGACCTGCTGCTCGCGCCGACGCTCGGCATCGGGCCGTTCCCGCTCGGCTACATCACGCCGGACGACCTGAGCACGGCGTTCGGGCGCACAGGACCGGCCGTGGCCTACACCTCGCCGTTCAACGCCACCGGCCAGCCGTCGATCTCGCTGCCGCTGCACAGGACGGCGGCCGGGCTGCCCGTCGGGGTGCAACTGGTGGCGGCGTTCGGCAGGGAGGACCTGCTCATCAGGATCGCCGCGCAGGTCGAGGCTGCCGCGCCGTTCCAGCATGGCGCGATGCGTTAGGGAACCTGGTCGCCGGGTAATGCGTTATATCGTGACGTGACCAAGTGAAGGGGCTCTCACGATGGCGAAGGCAGTTCGTGCCTGGCGTACCTACCGCGATGTGAGCAAAGCGGGAACGCCCGGCCTCATGGCGAGGGTCCGGGCGATTCCGCGAATGATCGGTGCCGTGATGCGCGGCGAATATGCGGGGATGGGCAAGAGCAAGCTCGCCCTGCTGGGGCTCGGCGTCGTCTACATCCTGTCGCCGATCGACATCATCCCCGACTTCTTGCTCATCGTCGGTGTGGCCGACGACTTCGGTGTCTTCCTGTGGCTGCTCGGCTCGCTGCTCGGGGAGAGCGGACGGTACGTCGACTGGGAGCGTTCCGTGATCAGGGGGCGGGTCGAGCCGCCGCGATAGCGCGTGCCCGCTTCTCGCCGCGCTGGCCGTACCAGGCCGACCAGGCCCCGATCAGGGCGATCGTGCCCCAGAGCAGCACCTGGGACAGCGTGGCCATGATGTCGGTGGAGAGCAGGTAGATCAGCGGGATGCGGATCAGCGACTCGGCGAGCAGCCCGCCGGCGGCCACCAGCGTCATGACCAGGTAGACGCGGCGGAAGCTCGGCTCGGCCGCGTAGAGCTTGTCCCAGTCCTTGGCCTGCTCGGGGCTGTCGGCGCCGAAGCGCTTGACGATGGAGAAGGCGGCTGGCTTCCCCGCGATGACCGTGCCGATGAGCACGGCCGCCAGGATGGCGGTGGTGATGGACTTGGTGGCCATGAGGAACTTCTCGTCGCCGGTGGCGAAGGAGAGGGCCAGGCCGACGCCGAAGACGACCACCATGGTGGCGGCGAAGCCGTCCAGCTTGCGCTGGCTGACCGCGACCCAGACCACGCGCAGGAGGCCGACGGCGGTCGCCGCGGTCATCGCGCCGTACTCGTGGACGCCTAAGGCGCGGCAGATGTAGTACGTGGCGAGCACGGGGACGATGTCCCACAGGATGACGTTGATCATGGACTTGTTCACAGGGTCTCCTCGAGCCAGTCGCCGATGCGGGCCATGGCCAGTCGCTGGGCGCCCGACTGGCAGTGGGCGTCACCGCCTTCTTCCGCGGTGAAGGAAAGGTAGGTCTTGGGGCAGGTCAGGTGGTCGTAGAGCTGCTCGGGCTGGCCGGCGAAGAAGAGGTCGCCCTCGGCGGCGCAGACGAGTGTGGGGCAGGTGATCCGCTCGGCGACGCCGTCGCGGACGTTGTAGTCGAGCAGCGCCGAGGCGTACTCGCGCGGCGTCGGCACACCCATCGCCCACATGCCGTGGGTGCAGGCCCAGCGCATGGCGGGGTCGCCGGCCATCAGCTGCTCGAACACCGCGTCGACCTCGGGTGAGGCCAGCATGGTCCTGGCGAGGTCGAGGTCGCCGCCGAACGCCTCGGTGACCTTCGCGCCCATGTCGTAGACGCCGTCGAGGGCGACGACCGCCTTGATCCTGGGCTCGAACGCGGCCGCTCTGGGCGCCAGGACGCCGCCCATGCTGTTGCCGAGCAGGGCGACCCGCTCGTGACCCAACCAGTCGAGGACCGGGCCGACGACGTTCTCCCAGTCGGGCCTGAAGGCCAGCCCCTGCAGGTGCCGCGGGCCTGGCTGGCCGGGTCCGTCGAAGGTCAGGACGTTGAAGCCGCGCTCGTGCATGGCCGCAGCGCCGAAGAAGTGCATCTCCTCCGCGCTGCCGTCGAAGCCGTTGTGCATGACGACCGTGCGCTCGGCGCCCGCGTCGTAGTAGTAGCCGGGGAGGGTGGTGCCCTCGTACGGGATCTCCACCTGGGCCAGCTCGGGGAGCGCCTTCCTGAAGCACTCCACGCCGCGCTGGTAGACCGCGGTGTCGTGGATGAAGAACTCGGCCGTCCTGTAGTAGTTGGCGGCGCGCAGGTAGGCGTCACGCGCGCTCACGCCGTGCGTGGCCTGCGACTCCACCCGCTCGGCCAGGGCCAGCCACTCGTCGTACCAGCTCTGGTAGTCGCCCTCGACGATGCGCTTCGCCGTCGCCAGGACCTCGCCGAAGTCGGCGCCGCCGTAGGTGATGTGGCCGAAGGAACGAAGGGTCTCGTACCAGAACGTGTGGTCCTTCTCGAAAAGCATGTCGACCTCCTTAATGCGAGTATCTTCGCATCAAGGTTGCGCCAAATGCAAGAGTCTTCGCGTTAAGATGGAGAAGTGACAGCACAACGCCCGGGCGGTCGCTCGGCCAGGATCCGCACAGCCGTCCATGACGCCGCCGTCGAGCTGCTCCAGGAGGCGGACTGGGACGCGCTGAGCATCGCCCAGGTCGCCGAGCGGTCTGGGGTGCACCAGGCCACGATCTACCGGCGGTGGGGGACGTTGACCGGGCTCCTGGATGACGTGGTGAGCGAGCGGCTCATCCGCTCCTCGCCGGTGCCGGACACCGGGACGTTGCGCGGGGATCTCGACGCGTATGCGACGCGGGCGGCGCTCGACGTCGCCGGGCCGCTCGGCACCGTCTTCCTGCGTGGCGCGCTGGTGGGGTCACGCAGTGCGGAGGACCAGATCTACCTGATGGAACGCGGGGTGGACCTGCAGACCATGCTCGACAGGGCGGGGGAGCGCGGGGAGAACCCGCCCACGCTGCTGGAGCTCATGGAGGTGGTGCTCGCGCCGATCTACTTCCACGCGATCTTCTTCGGCGTGCCGATGGGGGTCGAGCAGGCCAAATCCCTAGTCGACCGCCTGCAGGCCCTCAGGCCGCCGCACCCTGGGAGCGGCCAGGACCCATCCCCCTGAGCTCTGCCTCTACAAGCTCTCCATGCGCAGCCAGGCGCGTGAGGGGAGGGGGTGGCCGAAGAGGCGGGCGGCGTTGCCGTACGCGACTCTGGCGATGTCGGCCGGTGGCAGGGCGCCGAGGTTGCGTGCGACGGACTTCTGGGTGTCCGGCCACGTCGAGTCGGAGTGCGGGTAGCCGCTCTCCTGGAGCACGTGGTCGAGACCTACGGCCAGCCGTACGCCTGAGAGGGCCTGGTCGTCCAGCGTGCCGAAGAAGAAGTTGCGGCGCAGCACCTCGCTGGGCTTGAGGCCGCCGTCCCACTGGGCCTCGCCCGCGACAGGGTGGTCCAGGGCGTAGTCAGCGCGCTCGGCGAGCATGGGGAGCCAGCCGACGCCGCCCTCCACGATGAGCACGCGCAGCGAGGGGAAGCGCAGCGGGATGCCCGACCACAGCCAGTCGGCGCAGGCGAACATCGCGCTCGTCGGCATCAGCGTGGTGATCGCCTCGATGGGCGTGTCCGGCGAGGGCACGGGGGACCAGCTCGACGAGCCGGTGTGCAGGCAGATGACCGTGCCGGTCTCCTCGCAGGCGGCGAGGAACGGGTCCCAGTGGCCCGTGTGGATGGACGGCAGGCGCAACCTGGTGGGGAACTCGGGGAACACGACGGCCTTGAAACCGCGCGCCGCGTTGGCCCTGATCTCCTTGGCCGCGACGTCGGGATCGGGCAGCCACGGGAGCTGCAGGCCGATGATGCGCTCGGGGTAGGTGCCCGCCCAGACGTCGATGTGCCAGTCGTTCCACGCCTTGACCAGGGCGAGACCCAGCTCCTGGTCGCGGGTGCGTGCGAACGGCATGCCCGCCTGGCCGGCCAGCATGCCGGGGAAGCAGAGTGCGGCCCAGATGCCGGCGAGGTCCATGTCCTCGATGCGCGCCTCGATGTCGTGGCAGCCGGGGCGCATGTGCTCGAACCTGACCGGGTCGAGCGTCCACTGCTCGCGGGGCAGGCCGGCGCCCACGTCGAGACCGGCGCAGGGGTAGGTGGCTCCGCCGTACCGCCAGACCTGGTGACCTGCCTCGGTCTCCACGACCTTGGGCGCCATGTCGGCATATTTCTCCGGCAGGCGGCCCTCGAAGAGATCGGGGGGCTCGATCAGGTGATCGTCGGCGGAGATGATCACGTAGTCGCGCCGCCTCGGTTCTGGATCGGGGAGCAGCGGCGTAGTCACGCAGGTAACCGTACGACGGGTGCCTTACCTCGAACAAGCTGTGTCTTGACCCGGGATCGTCGGTGAGGGGGGAAAGGCCGACGATCCCGGGCAAAGGGGGCCCGTATCGTGAGGGTGCTGCTGGTCAACGAACCCCGGCCGCTCACTACCCACGACATTTCGGATCAGTCACTCAAAAGCGACAACTTCAGTCGCTCGACGGTCTCCGCGTCGATGCCCAGGGTCTTCGCGCAGTAATCCTCGACGGAGCCGTGCCTGGCGGCCATGTCGGCGAGGAACAACGTCATCGCCTCCGCGGGGGCGGCGCCGAAACCGGGCCACATCTTGACGTCCTGGTGCCGGGTCTTCCAGTCGGCGACGAACTTCTCGTAGGCCAGGCCGGTCAGGGCGTAGTCCTCGACGATGACGTCTTCCGGCACGCCGACCAGGGTGAGGATCATCGCGATGAGCAGCCCCGTGCGGTCCTTGCCCGCCGCGCAGTGCACGACGACGGGCGCGTTGTCGGCGTCGGCGACGGTCGTGACGGCCTGGCGGAGATGGTCGATGCCGTCCTCGGTGACCTCGAGGTAGCGGTCGGCCAGGAACCTGCCCACGCCCGTCTTCTCGTCGAAGTCGGCGATGTTCCAGGGGCGGCCCTCGACGGGGAGGTTGAGGTAGGACATCCCCTCGGCGTGGGGAGCGCGGCCGCGCTTCTCGACCTCGGCGGGGTGGCGCAGGTCGATGACCGTACGGATCTTCAACGCGTGGAAGGCGTCGATGTCGTCGCCGGTGAGCCAGTGGGGGGAGTCGGAGCGGTAGAGCCGCTGCCACTGGACGGTCCTGCCATCTTTGGCGGCATATCCGCCTACATCGCGAAAATTGTGGATATTTGCAAATTTAATGTGGCGGGTCACTCGCTCAGCCTAGCCAGGCCGGGATAGTCGGCCACCAGCCCGTCCTTGGTGAACACCAGGTCGGCGCGGAAGCCCTCGCTCTCGTAGCGGACCACGCCCGGGTCGAGATGGGTGTAGCGCTGGGGGTTGCGCTCGACCGACAGGTGCGGCACGCGGACCCAGGCCATCACGAGGTCCACCTGCCCGGGGTTCTCGTGCAGCCCGTGACGCAGGACGGGCATCGTGTTGGTGAGCGGGGACAGGCCGAGGTCGCAGTCTTCCCCCGCCTCCACCTCGCCGCCCGGCGGCGGGCCGTCCAGGTCGCCCTCGCCCGCGCCGTCGCACGTCCACGTGCCGTCGGGGGCGCGGCGCAGGTCGAGGCTGCGCCACCAGCCCAGGCCCTCCGCTCTGACGGTCAGGACCTCGGTCACGTACGTCGGTGACGTGCGTAGCCAGTATTCGAGGCGATAGGGCACGGGATCCGACCCGATGGCCGCGCCGCTCGCCGACAGGCCGCCGTCGAGGGCGACCTCACAGTATTCCGCTCCACCGTCCTTGACCCACACCAGGCTGCGCACCAAGTGGAGATCCCCGTGTGCGCGGGGTTTACGCGTCCGCAGGGACTTTGCCCTCGGCCCCGTCTTTGTCCGCCTGCCTGCGGTCGGCGACCTCGCGGCGGATCAGCAGGAGCCAGCCGCCGATCGCCACGCCGATGAACAGCCACCACTGGATGCCGTAGGCGAAGTTGAGCCCGCCACCCGACCCCACGTCGGGCTCGGGGACCGGCGCGGGGGCCGGGTCGGCCTTCGGCTGCTGCTCGGTCAGCTCCACGAAACCGCCCACGAGCTGGTACGGCAGGCCCTTGCCGATCTTGTCGGCGTTGATGAGCAGGACCTGGCCCGCCGGGGCGCCGGCGCGGTCCTTGATGCCGCTGGTCGCCTCGGTCTCGCTCGGCCGCAGCCGTCCTGTCACCGTGACCTGACCGGACGGCGGAGCCGGGACCTCGGGCAGCGTGTCCGCTGTCGCGCCCGCCTTGACCCAGCCGCGGTTCACCAGGACCGCCTGGCCCTGGGTGGTCACCAGCGGGGTCAGGACGTAGAAGCCCAGCTGGCCGTCCTGGGGGCGCCTGCGTACCAGGAGGGCGTGGGCGGGGTCGTAGGTGCCTTGGGCGGTGACGGTGCGGAACCTGTCGGCCTGCCGTACTGGCTGGGCGGGGGTTGCGAGGTCGGCGAGGGGGACGGGTTGGGCGTCGAGGTTCTGGGAGATCTGGGTGCTGCTGGAGGACCGCTCCTCGAACCGGCCGAACTGCCACCGCCCCAGGAAGACGAAGGCAGGGATGACGAGCAGCACCACGACGTGGAGCGCCACCCATCGGGGCGTCAGGAGGAACCGGTACACCCCTCAAGGGTAGGCACCCCACCCACCGCTCCCTCCACCAGCCACGACTCTCTTCCGGAGAAACGCCCAGAACCCTTCGGAGAGGAGACCCTCCCATCTCTGCTCTTCTCTTCCTGTGAGGGGGGTTTGTGCGGGAGGCCATTCTTTTAGGAGCTCTTAGGAGGGCAACCCTGGCGGGCGGGGCGGAAGCCGTACGGAATGACCGGATTTTGGAGCGAAACAACGGTCGGTCGCGTACGGTCGAGGGACTGTCCGATGACCCCCTCAGGAGCAGTACGCGTCCATGACGATGGTTGACGCGCCGCCCGCGGTGCCGGAGTTCACGATGCCACGGCTGGGTCAGCTGCTCAGGCACGCGGCTCCACGGGTGCTCGACAGCATGATCCTCCCCGTCGCCGTCTTCTACGTCGGGTTCATGGCCGGTGGCCTGGTGTGGGGGATCGGTTGTGCGGTCGCCTGGGTCTATGGCGGCGTGGGCTGGCGGCTGCTCACCAAGAGGGAGGTGCCGGGCGCGCTGTTCCTCGCCGCGATGAGCGTGGCCGTACGCGCCGTCCTCGGGCTCGCGTCGGGCAGCGCCGTGATCTTCTTCCTGCAGCCCACCCTGGGCGTCCTCTGCGTGAGCGTGGCGTTCCTGGGATCGGCCACCCTGCGCCGGCCGCTGGCGCAGCGGGTGACGACCGACCTCGTCCCCCTCCCCGACCATGTCGTGAAAAATCCGGTAATGGGGCGGTTCTTTCGGCGCCAATCCGTCATGTGGGGCGGCGTGCAGTTCTGCAACTTCGCCTTCAGCCTCTGGATGCTGTTCAGCCAGCCCCTCCAGACCTACCTCGTCGTCCGCACCGCAGCCGTAGCCGTCCTGCTCACCGGCGCCGGCCTGGCCGCGCTGATCGACTTCCGCAGGAGCCTACGCGCTCTTCAGCCGGGCGCCTGACCCCGCCCGCGGGGTGATCTCGCGGGGCCCGCCCACCTCGTGGCCGTCGGCGCACCGCAGGTGCTGCTCGATCGGCGCACCGCAGTCCCGGTGGGTCAGGACCACCGGCGGCCCCTCGGGGTCGGCCATGTAGCGGTCGCCCCAGTGCATGAGCGACACGAGCAGCGGATAGAGATCGCGCCCCTTGTCGGTCAGCCGGTACTCGTCGCGCTGCCGCTGGCCGGGCTCGCGGTAGGGCACCTTGCGCAGCAGCCCCTCGTCCACCAGCCGCGCCAGCCGGGCGCTGAGCACCTGGCGCGGGGCTCCGGTCATCGTCTGCATGTCCGCGAACCGGCGCACGCCGTTGAACGCCTCGCGCAGGACCAGGAAGGTCCACTTCTCGCCGACGATCGCCAGGGTGCGCTCGATCGAGCAGTTGTCCACCCGGAAACCCACGTTCATAACTCGCATCTTATGCCGGAATTCATCTGAGTCTAGTTGACAGACTCAGGCCGGTCGGAGAATGCTGAGTCCATGATGGGAACCCAGATCCGCCCCGCGCGTTCACAAGACGAAGAGCGGCTCAAGCGCTTCCTGGCCGGTCTGTCCCTGCAGACGCAGATCCTGCGGTTCTTCACCGGCGTGAGCGCCCAGCGTTCCAGCCTGATCAAGGCGCTGCTGGCCATGGACGAGCGGCACGACGCGCTGGTCGCCACGCTCGACGACGAGATCGTCGGGCACGCGATGAGCTACATGGGGGCGCACGCCGACGTGGAGATCGCGATCGTCGTCGCCGACCCCTGGCAGGGGTGCGGGGTCGGCCAGCGGCTGATCGACACCCTGCTCTGGCGGGCCGCGATCCGGGGCGCGACGACCGTGGGCATGGACGTCCTGGGCGAGAACAGAAAAGTGCTCTCCCTGATCCGCAAAGCCTTCCCTGACGCGAAAATGACGGTCTCTTCCGGCTCGGTCGAGGTGACCGCTATGATCCAACAGGCAGCGGTATTTGCGGAACAAGGTTCTGTTGGCTCACCATTGACCCTGTGAAGAGTGTCAAGAACGGACGCGACGGCCGCACCCGCATCATCGAGGGCGCCCTGCGCCGCTTCAGCCAGGACGGGGTGTCGGCCACCACGCTGGCCAGCCTCCGCGAGGAGAGCGGGGTCAGCGTCGGCAGTTTCTACCACCACTTCGCCAGCAAGGAACACGTCTTCGGCGTGCTCTACGCCGAGATCCTCGCCGCCTACCAGGCGGCGTTCGTCGCGGAGCTGGTCAGTCACGACGACGCCAGGGCGGGCATCGAGGCAGTGGTGGCCTTCCACATGCGGTGGGCCGGTGAGCACCCGGAGCGCGCGCGGCTGCTGATCAGCGAGCGCCCGCCGCGCAAGACCGAGCCCGGCGGCTCGGAGGTGGCCGAGGCCAGGCGCTCCTTCTTCCGCCAGGTCGCCGACTGGTGGAAGCCGCACATGAAGAACGGCCTGCTCCAGCCCGTCCACGCGACCATGTGCTACGTCCTGTGGCTCGGTCCCGCACAGGAGATGTGCCGCCTCTGGTTCGCCGGAGCGCACCAGCCCACCGAGGAAGAGATCAAGGGTCTCGGCGAGGCCGCGTGGCAGAGCTTGCGCCAACAGAACAGGGAGCAATGATCCAGCCACACTCTGTGGTGTTATTGTCGCGATTGTGAGACGACCTCGGGCGCTCGTCCTGACCGCCTTGCCGCAGAGCGCGCTCGCCCGCCTGGGCGAGGTCGCCGACGTGTGCGAGGTGGAGGATCGGCCGAGCCTGGGGTTCGGCGACGACCAGCTCGCCGACCTGATCATCGAGACCGGCGCGACCGTGCTGGTCATCTCCAACGACGAGGTGCGCAGGTCCGTCCTGGCCCTCCCGCTCGACGTGGTGGCCTGCATGGGCGCGCCCACCACCGTCGACCTGCCGCTCGCCGCGGCGAACGGCGTGCCCGTCCTCTACGCCACCGACCGCGACTCCGACGCCGTGGCCGAGCTCACGCTGGCGCTGCTGTTCTCCGTCAGCAGGCACATCGTCACAGCCGACAGGGAGGTACGGCGGGGCCGGGTCTACCGCGGCGGGGTACCGCCGGCCGAACGGCACCGCGGCATGCGTCTGTCCGGACGCACCTTCGGCATCGTCGGCCTGGGCCGCGTGGGAAGGGCGGTGCGCTGGCGGTGCGAAGGGCTCGGCATGCGGGTGATCGCCTGTGATCCGTACGTCTCCGGGGCCACGCACAGCCTGCAGCAACTCCTCGCCGAGGCCGACGTGGTCTCCCTGCACGTGCCGCTGACCGCCGAGACCAGAGGGTTCATCGGCGACACCGAGTTCTCGCTCATGCGCAGGGACGCGATCTACCTCAACACCTCGCGCGGCGAGCTGCACGACCTGTCCGCCCTGGTCGACGCGTTGCGCTGGGGGCAGCTCGGCGGCGCGGGGCTGGATCACTTCGAGGGGGAGTGGCTGGACCCGACGCACCCGCTGGCCAGGCTGCACAACGTGGTGCTGACCCCGCACCTGGGCGAGGCGACGGGCGCGAGCGAGGAGGAGCGGGCGGGGGCGATCGTGGACGACGTGGCCAGGCTGCTGCGCGGCGAGTCGCCCGTCTACGCCTGCGGCGCCGTCACGCCGGTAGGCGGAGCCGCGTAGGCACCCGCCACGAGCCGGCGTCGAGCGAGATGTCCAGGCGGAGGTCCTGGCGCTGCCTGCGCAGGCCGGGCACCCGTACCCGCTGGTCGAACCGGCCGTGGCGCGGGTAGCCGAACCCGAGCTCGCCGGGGAGCACTCGCAGGTCGTCACGGTTGCCGCAGCGCGGGCAGGTCCAGGAGACCAGGTCGAGGCCGCGGTTGTAGTCGGAACACGCGTTGAAGTACTCGTCGGGCTTGAAGCGGGACTCGCAGGCCAGGCAAGGAATCAACATGCCTCCTAGATACCGTGCGCGAGTTGTCCCGCACTTGGAGAACGCTTGGGTATCTCGGTAACAGTATGATTACTGAGGGTTTCGGATCTTAGGATGGGCTTCGTGGAAAGACTGCGCGATCACCTCCTGGAATCCGGCTACACCATCGACGGCGTCCGCGAACGCCTGGGCGACACGGCGGCGGCCGCGCTGTCCCGCGAGGAGCTGGTTCCCGCGCTGCGCGCCACTACCGGCGGCGATCCGCTGGCGGTTCTCATCCGGTTGTTCTGGCTGGGGGCCTCGGTGCCCGAGGTGCCGCCTGCCGTACGGGACTCAGGGCTGGTCTCGCTCGTGGACGGGGCCTACCGCTCGACGGTGCACCTGCAGCCGTGGGAGAGCGATCACTACGTGGTGTCCGACAGGAAGGTGCGTCCTGGCGATCCTGCTTTGCGTACGGACCACGTCGTCGGCGCGGGGGGCGCGTCGGGGAACCTGGCGCAGCTCGTCACCAGGCGTCCTGTGGAGAGCGCGCTCGACCTGGGCACGGGGTGCGGGGTCCAGGCGCTGCACCTCGCCGGGCGCGCCTCCCGGACCGTGGCGACCGACGTCAACCCGCGTGCGGTCGAGCTGGCCGAGCTGAGCTGGCGGCTGTCGGGGGTGCACGGCGTCGAGGGCCGGGTGGGGTCGATGTTCTCGCCGGTTTCCGACGAACGTTTCGACCTGGTCGTGTCCAACCCGCCGTTCGTGATCTCGCCGGGTGGGCGGCTGACGTACCGGGAGTCGGGGGAGGAGGGCGACGGTTTCTGCCGCGAGTTGGTACGGCAGGCCGCGCGGCATCTGAACCCCGGCGGGCAGGCCCATTTCCTCGCCAACTGGATGCACGTCAACGGGGACGACTGGCGTGACCGGGTGGGCGGGTGGCTGGCCGAGACCGGGTGCGACGGGTGGGTGGTGCAGCGGGACGTGCAGGATGTGGCGGAGTACGTCGAGCTGTGGCTGCGCGACGCGGCGGAGCAGGGGACTGCTGCGTACGCCGAGCATTACGACCGGTGGCTGGGCTGGTTCGAGGCGCAGAAGGTGGAGGCTGTCGGCTTCGGGTGGATCACCATGCGGAACAGCGGGTCGCTGGATCCCGTGGTGCGCATCGAGCAGATGACGCAGCAGGTGGAGCTGCCGGTAGGCGATTACGTGGACGACGTGCTGGACGCGATCGCGGTGGCCCACCGGACGTTGGACCTGGACTCGGCCCGTTTGGTGCTGGTCGACGGTGTGCTGGACGAGCGCATCGGTTTGCCTGGGGCAGAGGACCCATCCCGCATCGTGTTGCGCCAGACCCGCGGCCTCCGCCGGAGCGCCGACGTGGGGACGGTCGAGGCGGCGCTGGCAGGCGTCTGCGACGGCGAACTGGCGGTGGGCCCGTTGCTGAACGTGATCGCCGAACTGGTCGGCGGCGACCGCGTCCACGCCGACCAACTCCGCCCCCTGATAGCCGAGGGCTACTTCACCCTCGCCTAACCCCACCCACATCCACCCCGCCCCCCATCCACTCCTCCCACCCGCCTGCCCGCCCTCCGCCCACCCGCCCTCCCGCCCCTGGTCCTGCTGTGGCTGGCGACCTCTGGCAGTTTGTGCGAACTTGCACACGCGCGAGCTTGAACGGCCTTGCGGGGGTCGTCAAGGGCGCGACGCTGACTGAGGATCGCCACCGGTTTCCGCCCACGCCGGAGGGAGCTTCCTAAGGCACGTATGGACCCCGAGCAGGCTGCACAGGAAAGACGGACCACTGCCACCGGGACCCAGTTGCATCCAGCGCGACGTCAGTGCACTTACGGACCGGCACCCGCGCGGTCGGAAACTGCCAGAGGTCGCTAGCCACAGCGGGACCAAGGGCGGGCGGGTGGGTGGGCGGAGGGCGGGAAGGCGGGGTGGGGGTGGGTTGTCAGGATGGTGTTGATTGGGCGTTGATTCGATGTTGACGCCGCCTGTGCACCCTTGGGTTGTGGGCACGGACCTGGGGGGTTCAAAAGGTTCGTGTCAGGTCCGGCCGGTCGTCGATGTGAGGCGGCTAGCCGCCGCGTGGAGCATCCGGATAACCGGGCCCCCTAGCGAAGCGCGGTGGTCAGATGACCGGCCGGACTAACACACCCCTGGCGAAAAGAGACAGCCTTGATCAACCATGTGTGGATGACACGACTGGACGACGAGCTGTACTCAGGGCTTGACGGCGGCGGCAGTGTCGAGGAGAGCCTTGAGGTCACCGGCCTCGGGAGCGCCGAGTCTGCTGAAGATGTCGAAGGCCTGCCGTAGGCAGTCCGCACTGCGGGAGGCGTTGCCCATCCCGTGCAAGGCCTTGCCGAGCACCGTGAGCGACAGGGCCTCGCCGTACGGATGACCGATCTCCCTGCTCACCACCAGCGCCTGCTCCGCGTGCCGTACGGCGTCGGAGAAGCGCGAGGCGGCGATGAACGTCTCGGCCAGCCGCGAGCACACCCGCTGCTCCCACACCCGCTGGTTGCTGGCGCGGAAGAAGGCCAGGCACTCGGCGTGGTGGTGGACCGCCTCGTTGAGACGCCCGACGCGGGAGAGCACGATCCCCAGGTGGTACCGGGCGCGCGCCGTACCGGCCCCGCTGCCGATCTCGGTGAAGATCGCCAGCCCCTTCTCCGCCGCGGCGATGGCGTCCTCGGGACGGCCGAGCCCCAGGTGGTCGCGGGCCGAGTAGCTCAGCACCAACGCCTCCCCGGCCGGCACGCCGTTGTCGCGGTAGTGCGTCATCGCCGCGTCGAACCAGTTGAGCGCCTCGGTGTGCCTGCGCTGCCGCCCCGTGACCACGGCCAGGGCGTTGAGCACCTCGCCCATCACGATGTGGTCCCCGTCTCCGGACAGCTCCAGCACGTGCCTGAACTGCTCCTCGGCCTCCACGAGCTGGTTGGCGCCGAACAGCACGCGGCCGAGCACGTAGCGGGAGCGCAGCTCGCTGGCCCGGTCGCCGATCTTCCGCGCGGTCGCGAGCACCGCCCTGGTGCCCTGGTCGAACTCGCGCGTGTGGGTTCCGGACTCCAGGAGCGGCTCCATCGCCACCAGCAGGTCACCGGCGGGCAGGAGCTGCTCACCGGTGCGCGAGGCGTCGGCCGCCTGGTTGATCGCGGCGAACAACGCGTCGCCCTCGGCGATCAGCCACGCCACCGCGTCGTCGGCCGAGGCGAACGTGCGCCCGCTGCCGACCACGACGAGGTTGTCGGAGATCATGCTGCCCTCGTAGGCCAGCCGGTGCGCCGACTGCGCCGAGGCCAGGTAGAAGCCGAGCAGCCGGCGCAGAGCCATCGTCCGGGCCTGCTGGCGCTCGGTCTTCTCCAGGATGCGCCTGGCGAACAGCTTGAGCAGGTCGTGGAAGCGGTAGCGTCCGGGCGCTGGGGCTTCCAGCAGGCTGGCGTCGACCAGCGACTCCAGCAGGTCCTCCGTCTCGATCGTGGGCATCGACAGCACGGCCGCGGCGGCGCCGATGGAGATGTCTGGCCCGTTGGGCAGCGAGAGCAGGCGGAACGCTCTGGCCTGCGCCGCTTCGAGCTGGCCGTACCCGAGGGCGAAGGTGGCCTCGACGGCGAGGTTGCCGACCCGCATCTCGTCGAGCCGCCGCGCCTCGTCGGCGAGCCTGGGCACGAGCGAGGCGACCGTCCAGGACGGCCGAGCCGCCATCCTGGCCGCCACGATCCGTACGGCCAGCGGCAGGAACCCGCAGGCGGCCACCACGTCCATGGCGGCGGCGCGCTCGGCGGCCACCCGCTCAGGCCCTGCGACGGCGGCGAACAGGGCGAGCGCCTCGTCCGGCTCCATCACGTCGAGGTCGACCAGCCGCGCCGACGGCAGGTCGGCGAGCTTGCCCCTGCTGGTGACGATCGCCGCGCACCCGGCAGACCCGGGCAGCAGCGGCATGACCTGCTCGGCGTCGCGCGCGTTGTCCAGCAGCACGAGGATGCGCCGGTCGGCGAGCAGCGACCGGTAGAGCGCCGACCGCTCGGCCAGCCCCTCGGGGATCACGTCCGGCGGGATGCCGAGCGCCCGCAGGAACGCTCCGAGCGCGGACGCGGGCGCCGTCGGGTCCTCGGTGTAGCCGCGCAGGTCGGCGTAGAGCTGACCGTCGGGGAACAGGTCGTCGCAGGCGTGCGCCACGTGCACGGCCAGGGCCGTCTTGCCCACGCCGCCGATGCCGCAGATCGCCGCGACGGGCACGCCCTCGGAGGAGTTCTGCGCCGACAGCAGCGTGCGCAGCCGTCCGGCGATCTCGCGCCTGCCGGTGAAGTCGTTCACGGCGGCGGGGAGCTGCGCGGGCCGGGGGAGGTCGAGGATGGAGTCGTCGGCCGGCGCCTGCTCCTCCTCCTCGGTGGCGACGGCGGCGGCGGCCAGGCCAGGGTCGGCGGCCAGGATGCGCTGGTGCAGCGCGGCCAGCTCGGGGCCAGGCTCGATGCCGAGCTCGTCGATGAGCGCCTCGCGCGTCTCGGTGAAGACGGCGAGGGCGTCGCCCTGCCTGCCGCACCGGTAGTAGGCGAGCATGAGCTGGGCGCGCAGCTTCTCGCGCAGCGGGTGGTCGGCGGTGAGCGCGATCAGCTCGGAGACGACGGAGGCGTGGTTGCCGAGCTCCAGGTCGATGTCCATGAGCGTCTCGATGGCGGCGATCCGGCGCTCGATGAGCCGGTCGCGCTGGTGCTCGGCGTAGGGGCCGACGGCGCCGGCCAGCGGCTCGCCCTCGCAGAGCGACAGGGCGGCGCGCAGCGTGGCGCCCGCCTGGTGCAGCTTGCCCGCCTTGCGCAGGGTCTCCGCCTCGTGGATGCCGCGCTCGAACAGCGTCAGGTCGAGCGAGCCCTCGGGCAGCCGCAGCGCGTAGCCCCGGCCGACGGAGGTGAGCAGCTCGGGCCGGGAGCGGGCGGGGCGGTCGGGCTCCAGGACGGTACGCAGGCGGGAGACGTAGGTGCGCAGGGCGCCGAGCGCGCGGGGCGGAGCTTCCTCGCCCCAGACCGCGTCGATCATCTCGGTCGGTGTGACCGCCCTGCCCTCGCGCAGCAGCAGCATGCCGAGGATGGATCGTTGCAGGGGGGTTCCCAGATCGAGTTCCCGGCCATCACGCCACGCGCGCACGGGACCGAGCACGGCGAACCGCAGCCCGCTTTCGATGCCCTGACCAGCCATGCCGTCTGTCTCCAGCCCAATGGGATGTTTTGTTACCAAATGATAGATCCTTCGATGCCTAACACATAGGCATAGGACACCTCGTTAACCGAAGTGTTGATTCGCCGTTGATTCGGCTTTGAACGGAAAAAGCCATGCTGGAGATCTGGAGGGCATGGCCCCAATTCACACGGGGGCGGCCATGCACCCCATGAAAAACACCAGGCCCCGCCCTGGGATGTGGGCGGGGCCTTCGCGGACACGTGGACGTTTTATGCGGCTTCGACGAGGCCGAGCCTCATCGCCAACCGTTCTCGGATCCCGGGCCACTCGTGGCCGAGAATCGAGTAGTACGCCGTATCTCGGACGGTGTCGTCCGCTCCCCTGGCCTCCGCGCGGCGAACGCCGTCCAGCTGGGCGCCGAGCGCCTCGATCGCGGCCTTGGAGCGGAGGTTGCGTACGTCTGCCTTGAGCGTGATGCGATGGACGTTCCAGGTCTCGAAGGCGAGCGAGAGCATGAGGAACTTGCTCTCCCGGTTCACACCCGTGCCCTGGGCCGAAGCGGCCAGCCAGGTGTAACCGATGTCCGCCACGGACGGGACCTCGCCCACCACGCCACGAGTACCCGGAGGCCAGGGCATGGGGCCCTGCCAATACTCCAGGTTCATGAGACGGGTGGCACCGACCACGCGGTCGGTGTGCAGCCACCGGATGGCGAAGGGCGCCGTACGGCCCTCCGCCTGCTCAGCCATGGCGGCCTCCACGTAGGAGACCATCTCGTCCCGACCGTTCGGGACCCGAGTGAAGGCGTAAGTGGAGCGGTCTTCACTCGACGCGGCGACGAGGTCGTCGACCACCGCGAGGCTGAGAGGTTCCAGGCGCACGGAGCGCCCGGACAAGGTGACAAGAGCGGGCATGAGCACATGATGGGGTCTGCGCACGGCACGTGTAACCAGCTATCGACCGGGAACCTTTTGCAGCTTCATGCAAGTCCACGTTTTCCCAGTTCAGAGGGGTCGCCAGCGGGTCTGGCGAGGCAAAGATTCGCCTAACCGTGACAAGGCGTTGGCACCAGCGCCTTTCTGCGTCTACGCACAGGCTCCCTGCGTGCGACGGAGAGCTCCTTGAGCCCCATCGTGAGGTGGTCGAGGCTCTCCGCGATCCAGGGCAGAAGCAGGGGATCGGTCGAGGTCAGGGCGGCCAGACGCTCCTCCGTGGTCTCGCCGTACAGCAGGCTCGTGGCGACGCGGACGCGGGAGCACGACGGGTCGTCGCCGAAGGCGTGCCCTGGCAGGACCCCGATGCCGTGCTCTTCGAGCAGAACGCGGGTGATGTCGGCGATGCCCAGGTACCCGAGATCGGGATAAAGGTAGAAACCGCCCTGCGGCATCGGCACCGAGGCGCCCGCCTCGACGAACCTGTCGTAGACGGCCCGCGAGACCGTGCTGTGCAGCCTGCGGCTCTGCGTGATCCGCTCGACCAGTTCGACGGGCTCGGTGAAGGCGTAGGCGGCCGCGTCCTGGACGGGCGCCGCAGGCGCCGACCAGATCTCGCTGGCCACCGCCAGCAGGCTCCTGCGAAGGTCGTGCGCGCCGTCCGGGAGCCTGGCCACGCCGATGCGCCAGCCGCCCAGCGCCAGGCTCTTGCTGAGTCCCGTGGTGACGACGGTCCGCTCCGGCGCGAGGTCGGCGGGCGACACGTACGGCGGAGCCGGGTCGTGCAGCAGGTCGCGGTAGATCTCGTCGGAGATGATCACCAGGTCGAGCTCGCGGGCGACCTCCACCAGGCGGCGGATGGTCTGCGGCGACGCGAGGCGCCCTGTCGGGTTGTCGGGGAGGGTCACCAGCAGGGAGCGGACGACCCTGCCCTGGCTGCGCGCGTGCAGCACGGCGGAGACGACCCGGTCCGGGTCAGGCGCGCCGCCCTCTCCTGATGGTGCGGGCACCAGGATGGGACGGGAACCGACCAGATCGGCCTGCGCGGCATAGCTGACCCAGCTCGGCATCGGCAACACGATGTCGCCGCCGATCGCCAGGAGCAGGCCGTACAGGAGGGACTTGCTGCCCGGCCCACACACGACCAGCTCTGGGTCGGTGGCCAGCCCCCGCCGAGTCCAGTAACCCGCCGCCGCCTCGCGCAACTCAGCCGCCCCTGCGACCGGACCGTAGCCGTTGCGGTCGGATGCGGCGACGAGCTTGTCGCGCAGCGCCGGGTGGACGGGCAGACCTGCCTCACCGAAGGCCAGGTGCAGCACTCGTTCCCCGGCGCGTCGTCTTCGTTCGATGTCTTCGTTGGCCGCCAAGGTGGCGGAGAGTGTCACGCTCATGTTTGTCACGTTCCCAGCGTGGTTGGATGAAGGCATCAGCACAAGCGAGGCTTGGTGTGGGTAGGCATAAGGAAGTCTGATGCTAGATTTGCGGCGTTTGACGTTGATCTGCGAGTTCGCCAGGCGAGGGAGCATCGCGGCGACGGCTGTCTCGACGGGTTACAGTCCGTCAGCCGTCTCTCAACAACTGGCCGCGCTGGAGCGGGAAGCGGGAACTGCGCTGATCGACCGCACGGCGCGCAGCGCGGAGCTCACCGACGCGGGACGCCGTCTCGTGGCGCACGCCGAGCGCATCCTGTCGATGGTCGAGGAGGCGGAGTCCGATCTGTCCGCCCATAAGGGCACGCCTTCCGGGCGGGTTGTGGTCACGGCGTTTCCCACGGCCGCCGTTGCGTTCGCACCTGCGCTCGCCCGCTCGTTGCGCAGGCACACCGAGCTGACCCTGCGCCTCGGGCAGTCCAGGTCGGGGCGAGGCATGCGGGAGGTGCAGTCGGGCGAGGTGGACATCGCGCTGATCGACGACTGGTACGGCACGGCGCGCAGCTCCGACTCGCTGCGCGTGTTCCCGCTGCTGCACGATCCGCTGGTGCTCGTGGTGCCGCGCAAGCACCGGCTGGCCGACCCGGACGTGCCGCTCGACCTGCGGGAGCTGCGCGACGAGCCGTGGATGGCGACGCCGGACGGCGAGCCGTCCCGCCTGGCCGTCGACCGGCTCTTCGTGGACGTGGGTGGCACGCGGCCGACGCCGTGGGAGTTCGAGGGGCTCGGCACGATCCTGTCGCTGGTGGCCAAGGGGATCGGCATCGCGGCCGTGCCCGCTCTGGGGCTCGCGGCGGGGGTGCGCGGCATCGCCGTACGGGAGTTCCCCGGCTCGCCGGTCGGGCGCGAGGTGCACGCGGTGGCCAGGACGTCCAGCGTGCACCGGCCGTCCGTCTCCGTGACGCTGCGCGCCATCCACGTGGCCGCTCGCTACCTCGCGGCCGATCTGGAGCCGGTACGGCTCGCCGACCGTTAGCCTCTGGACCCATGGCGCCTACCTACTCCATCGAGCAGCTCCTGTCCGGCGGGCGCGGCCGGGTCGTCGCCGGGGTCGACGAGGTCGGGCGCGGGGCGTGGGCGGGTCCCGTCACCGTCTGCGCGGTCGTGACGGACTTAACCGACCCGCCGCCCCGCCTGACCGACTCCAAGCAGCTCACGGCGCTGCGCCGCGCGGCCCTGGTGCCTTTGCTGGAGGAGTGGGCGGTCGGCATCGGGTACGGCGACGCCACCCATGAGGAGATCGACGCGCTCGGCATGACGGAGGCGCTGCGCCGGGCCGCGCGCAGAGCCCTGGAAGCTCTGCCGGTGCGGCCGGACGCGGTGATCCTCGACGGCAAGCACGACTACATCGGCCCGCCCTGGCCGGTGCGCCTGGAGGTCAAGGGCGACTCGGCGTCGATCTCGGTCGCGGCGGCCTCGGTGCTGGCCAAGGTGCGGCGCGACGCCCACATGGCGACGCTGGGCTTCGAGGAGTACGGCTTCGCCGACAGCGCCGGATACCCCTCGCCGGTCCACCAGGCGGCGCTGGCCGCTTTCGGGCCGACGCCGCACCACCGGTTGTCATGGTCCTATCTGGACGACCTGCCGCAGTGGCGGCACCTGAAGAAGCACCGCGACCCGCTGGTCGGCGAGGGGCAGGACGCGCTCTTCTAGAGCATCGGCGTCCCCGCGGGGGTGCGGATCGTCACGTTGATGCGGTTCCAGGCGTTGATCGCGGCGATCGCCATGATCAGGGCGGACAGCTGCTCCTCGTCGAAGTGGTCGGCGGCCGCCTCCCACACCTCGTCGGGCACGCCCTCGGGGCTGTCGCTCAGGCGGGTGGCCGCCTCGGCCAGCGCCAGGGCGGCGCGCTCCTCGTCGGTGTAGTAGGGCGCCTCGCGCCAGGCGGCGACCGACCACAGCCGCTCGTCGCTCTCACCGGCGT
Source organism: Nonomuraea sp. NPDC050556 (assembly GCF_044457355.1). Lineage (NCBI taxonomy): Bacteria > Bacillati > Actinomycetota > Actinomycetes > Streptosporangiales > Streptosporangiaceae > Nonomuraea > Nonomuraea sp. NPDC050556. The sequence continues at coordinate 769,067 of NZ_JBITGU010000005.1, forward strand.
TCCTGAAGTCGCGCGCGTGCATGTCCACGCAGAAGCCGCAGCCGTTGATCTGGCTCACGCGGATCTTCACCAGTTCGAGGGTGGCCTTGGGCACCGGGCTGTTACGCACGTAGCTCTCCAGCGCCATCATCGCCTTCATGCCCTCGGCGGCCGGCTTGCGGATGCTCATCCTGGGGTGCATTCTTTCTCCTTAACTGGATCTGAAATATCTAGAATTACTGCACGGCTCACGGCCGCGCGTTGACGAACCACGCGCGGGTGTTGCCCGGTGCCTCGGGGTTCGCCTTCTCCACGTGGTGCTGGACGTCGGCGATGGTCTGCCCGGCCAGCTCCCTGCGCCAGGCCAGCTCCGCCTTGCGCATCACCACCGAGATCCGGCAGGTCCTGCGGTAGTCGGCCTCCGGGTTGGCGTTGGGGCCCTTCCTGAGGATCTCCTCGCAGCGGAAGGCGTCCTCCCGGCCCTCGATGGCGGTGACCACGTCGAGCACGGTGATGTCCTCGGGCTTCCTGGCCAGCCGGAACCCGCCCCTGGGGCCGGAGGTGGAGGTCAGCAGGCCGGCGCGGACGAGCGCCTGGAGCTGCTTGTTCAGGTACGCCGGGGGCAGGTCGTAGAAGGCGGCCAGCCGCGCCGTCGTCACGGGCTGGTCGTCCTCCAGCCAGCCCAGGTTGACGCAGCTGTGCAGCGCCCACTCGACGCCCTCGTTCATCCGCACATCCTGGATACTACACATCCAGAATGATTCGATGGAACCCATGCGGGTCGGAGTCTTTCTGGTGGCGGCGCAGTTCCCCGGACAGGATCCGGGGGAGGTGCTGCGGGACACGGTCGAGGCGGTCGTGGCTGCGGAGGAGGCGGGGTTCGACGACGCGTGGGTGGCCGAGCACCACTTCATGTCCTACGGGGTGTGCCCGTCCGCCGTGACGCTCATGGCGGCCGCCGCCGGCCGTACGCGGCGCATCGGGCTGGGCACCGCGGTGAGCGTGCTGTCCACGCAGCATCCCGTGGCGCTGGCCGAGCAGGCGTCGATGGTGCATCACCTGTCGGGCGGGCGGTTCACGCTGGGGGTAGGGCGCGGCGGGCCGTGGGTGGACCTCGAGGTGTTCGGGACGGGGCTCGACCGGTTCGAGAGCGGGTTCGCCGGGTCGCTCGACGTGCTGTGCCGGGCGCTGGACGGTTACGCGGTGGGCGGCGGGCACGAGGTGGGCGTGGTGCCGTCGGCGCCGCTGCGTCCTGTGGTCGCGTGCACGTCGTCGGGGACCGTGCGGGTGGCGGCCGAGCGGGGGTTGCCGATGTTGCTGGGCATGCACGTCGACGACGCGGGCAAGGCGGCGACGGTGCGCGAGTACGGGCCGGGCGGTGGGCACGTGGCTGCCGTGGTGGGGAACGTGGCGGACACGACGGCTGAGGCCGTACGGGAGTTGACGTCCGTGATGCCGACGTGGATGGAGCCCGGTGTCGCGGGATATATCCCGATCAACGGCCAACCTCGTAAGTCACGAAATATCGCGGAATATGTGGAGTTTCTTGCGCGGATTCATCCGGTGGGTAGTGCCGATCATTGTGTGGAAACCATCCGGCGCACGGTCGCGGCCACCGGGATCGGGCACCTCATCGTTTTCGTCGAAGGAACGAAAAGGACCCTCGACACCATCCGGCGATTCGGCGCCGAAGTGCTCCCGAGGGTCCGATCGTTCTAGCAGTCGACGAGTTCCGGCTTCTGGTTGAGGATCTGCGACCTCGGCGTCACGAACTCGGCCAGAGCCTTCTGCGCCGACGGGTCGAAGACGGCGACCCGGTGGCAGTTCTGGAAGGCCAGCCGTACGCCGAAGTGACGCTCCAGCGCGCCGCGCATCGAGTCACTGGCCAGGCACCTGAGCAGCTGCCCGCGCGCCTCCTCCGACGGCGGCGGGACGTGGTTGTCGGCGAACTCGGCCCCCGAGTGCTCGCGCTGCTCGACCAGCGCGCTGATCGTCGCCCAGGCGTAGGGCAGCGAGTCGCGCACGCAGGCGACGAAGGCCGCGTCGTCGACCTCGCCTGCCTGGGCCTGTTCGAGCAGATCACGGGAAACGGTCAGGGACATGCCTGTCTCCTCTCACAACGGAAGGGGATCACTGCGACGTTAACCCAGCGATGCCGGGCCGTACACAAAGCCGGGATCGACCTGCGTCGCCAGATCGATCCCCGTGCGCTCGTTGGCCCAGGCCCGCGCGTTGCGCAGGTGGAAGTCGACCGCCTGCGCGCCGAAGCGGGCCCAGTCCTTCTCGCGGGCGTCCAGGTGCTTGAGGAGTACGGCCAGCGCCTCGGAGTTGGCGGGCTCCAGGTCGTCCATGGTGAACGAGCGGCCCTGCTCCATGGCGCGCACGGCGGCCGAGTGCTCCATCCAGGTCAGCAGGTCGTCGCCGACGTGCTCGCGCAGGAAGTCGACGTCGCCGGGCCCGTGCACCTTGTTGCCCACGACGGCGATCGGCACGTCGTAGGAGGCGGCGTAGTCGCGATATTGCCGGTAGACGCTGACACCTTGCCTGGTCGGCTCGGCCACGAGGAAGGTCAGGTCGAACCGGGTGAACAGGCCGGAGGCGAAGGAGTCTGCCCCGGCCGTCATGTCGACCACGACGTATTCGCCGTGCCCGTCGACCAGGTGGTTGAGCAGCAGCTCGACCGCGCCGACCTTGGAGTGGTAGCACGCCACGCCCAGGTCGTCCTCGCCGAACGGCCCGGTGACCATCAGGCGCGGCCCCTCGGGGGTGGGCACGGAGTAGGGCAGGTCGGCGAAGCGCAGCAGGCGCGAGCCGCGGCCTGGCGGGGTCGTCTTGACCATCACGTCGGCGGAGGCGATCAGCGGGTTGGCGCCGCGCAGGTGCTCCTTGAGCTCGGGCAGGTGGGCGCCCAGGGGCTCAGGCGGCTGCTCGACGCCGAGGATCAGGGCCAGGTGCTGGTTGATGTCCGCGTCGATCGCGGTCACCGGCGCGCCCTGGCTCGCCACGTACCTGGAGAACAGCGCGGACATCGTGGTCTTGCCACTACCGCCCTTGCCGACGAACGCCACCCTCACCGCAGTGCCCCCTGCTTCAAAATGAAAACCGTTGTCGATTCTCATCTTGGCACAGCGAAGCCCGTGACTAGGCGGATTTGACGATCTGGGCGAAGGTGATCTCGGTGAGCAGCGACTCCTCGTGCTCGCGCAGGGCGCTCCAGACGTCGGCCAGCGGCTGCGCGACGCCCGGGTAGCCGCCGTGCTCCGCGTACTCGGGTCTGCCCTCGATGACGACGATCACGTCGGCGAGCGTGATCTCCTCGGCCGGCCTGGCCAGCCAGTAGCCGCCCTCCGGCCCGCGCAGGCTGTTGATCAGCCCGGCCCGCCGCAACTGCAGCAGGATGTTGTCCAGGAACCTGCGCGGGATGTTCTGCGCCAGGGCGATCCTCTCGGCCGGCACCGGCCCGGGTGGTGCTGCGGCCAGCTCGGTGACGGCTCGCAACGCGTACTGGGTTCGCGCAGAGATCCTCATCGTTCCTGGCGCAGGCCCCAGCGGCGGCGCAGGGCGTTGTCCGCGCCCTCGAACAGCATGTCGATCACGATGCCGATCACCAGGATCACGATCATCGTGCCGATGAGGCCGGGCGAGTCGTTGAGCTCGCGGGCGTAGGCCAGGTGCTCGCCGAGCGACGACTGGTAGGCGATGATGACCATCAGCTCACCGGCCATCAGCGACCGCCAGGCGAACGCCCATCCCTGCTTGAGCCCGGCCAGAAACGATGGCAGCGAGGCGGGCAGGATCACGTGCCGGTAGAGCTGCAGCCGTTTGAAGCCCAGCACGTGACCGGCGCGCAGCAGCAGCGGAGGCGTGTAGTCGACGCCGCTGATCAGGCCGTTGGCGATCGACGGCGCTGCGCCGAGGATCACGACGAACTGGATCGCGTTCTCGGTCAGCCCGAACAGCAGGATCGCGAAGGGGAACCAGGCGATCGACGGCATCGTCTGCAGGCCGGTGATCAGCGACCCGAAGGCGGCGCGCAGGATCCTGATGCGGGACACCGCCGCGCCGACGACCAGGCCGACCAGGACGGCGAGCGCGAACCCCGAGACGGCGCGGCGCATGGTCGTGCCGAGCGCCTGGTAGAACTCGGCCTCGCCGAGCTTCACCCACAGGTCCTGAAAAGTCGTGATCGGTCCGGCGAAGACGTACTCGGGCCAGCGGCCGCTCAGCACGACCAGCTCCCACACGGCCAGGACGAGCGCGATCGCGGTGAGCATCGGCCACACCCGCGCCCAGACCCGCTTGGCCACCCCGGCCCGCTGGTCGGCCGCGAGCTCCAGCGCGTCCAGCCCGGCGATCTGCCGAGCGTGCGTGTCGACACTCACGGTCGCCCGCCCTCCTCATGAGCTTGCAGCTCGCTGGCTCGGGTTCGCCTAACGCCCATGGCGAATCACCTCTTCCTTCAGCCTGTCCGTGATCTTGGCGGCCAGGCCCGCGACCTCGGCGGAGTCCGTACGGCGGGGCCGGGCAAGCTCGATCGGGAAGTCCTCGACCACCGTCCCCGGGCGGCTGCTCAGCAGCACCACCCGGTCGCCCAGCCGTACGGCCTCGCGCACGTTGTGGGTGACGAACAGCACCGACAGCCCGCGCTCCCGCCAGATCCGCTCCAGCTCGTCGTGCAGCAGGTCGCGGGTCATCGCGTCGAGCGCGCCGAACGGCTCGTCCATCAGCAGCACGCTCGCGTCCTGGGCCAGCGCCCTGGCCAGGGCGACGCGCTGCCGCATGCCGCCGGACAGCTCGTGCGGCCGCTTGGCGCCGAACCCGCCCAGGTGCACGATCTCCAGGAACTCCGAAGCGCGCTCGCGCCGCTCCTTGCGCGGCAGCCCCTTGGCCCGCATGGCCATCTCGACGTTCGCCGAGACGGTCAGCCACGGGAAGAGCGCGGGCTCCTGGAACATCATCGCCACCTGCTGCCCCGAGGTGGAGATGTCGCCGGCCGTCGGCCTGTCCAGCCCGGCGACCAGCGAGAGCAGCGTGCTCTTGCCGCATCCCGAGGCGCCGAGCAGGCAGACGAACTCGCCGGGGGCGACGGACAGGGACACCTGGTCGAGAGCCAGCAGCCCGTTCCTGCCCTGGCCGTACATCTTGGAGACGGCTTCGAGCCGGATCGCGGGCGCGTCGCCCTCGGTCCGGCTCTCTGCGTGCTCCGTAAGTGGAGCGGTCACGGAAACGCCCTCCTACTTGTCGGAGATCGACTGCTGGCCGGTGGCCGCGAGCACCTCGTTCAGCGGCTTCAGGTCGTAGATGCCGTTGAGGTCGACCGGCTGCAGGAGCCCGACCTTGATGGCGTGGTCGGCGCTGCCGGTGAGCGAGGAGGCGATCGGGTCGTTGGTGAAGGTGATGTTCTTGAAGGCGCTGGCCAGGACCTCGGGCTTGAGCGGCTTCTGGGTCAGCTTCTCGATGGCCTTGTTGACCGTCTCGGCCGCGCCCGCCGGGTCGTCGTTGAGGTACTTGGTGGCCTCGACGTGCGCTTCGAGGAGCTTCTTCACCAGGTCGGGGTGGGCCTTCGCCCACTCCTGGCGGACGATCAGGTGGGTGATCACGAACTGCTTGTTCGGCCAGAGCTCGCGCTCGTCCTGGAGGATCTTGCCCTTGCTCTCCAGGACCAGGCGGCTGGCGAACGGCTCGGGCACCCAGGCGCCGTCGATGTCGCCGGTGGCGAACGTCTGCAGGGTCTGGGAGTTCTCCTGCGGGACGATGTGCACGTCGCCGCCGCCCTTGGTGTCGGTCTTCAGGCCCTTCTCGTTCAGCCAGTAGCGCAGCGCGACGTCCTGCGTGTTGCCGAGCTGGGGCGTGGCGATCTTCTTGCCCTTGAGGTCCTCGACGGAGTTGATCTCCGGCTTGACGACCAGGTAGACGCCGCCGGACGCGGCGCCGGCGATGATGTTGATCGCCTTGCCCTTGGACTTGGCCCAGGCGTTGATGGCCGGGTTGGGGCCGATGTAGGTGGCGTCGATCGCGCCGGAGAAGACGGCCTCGATCGCGGCGGGGCCGGCGTTGAACGTGCTGGTCGTCAGCTTGACCCCGGAGCCGAGGTGCTTGGCGTACAGGCCCTTCTCGACACCCACGAGCGCGGTGGAGTGGGTGATGTTCGGGAAGTACCCGAGGCGGACCTCGGCGGCGCTGCCGCCACTGGCCGCCGTGCCACCCGTTGACCCGCAGGCTGCCACCAGCGTTGTGATCGCCAGTGCGGCCAGAGCGGCGCCTACCCTCATGATGGCTCCATTTCCTACTTAATCAGTCGGCTATGTGCACATCAAAACGCGGTATTCCCCCCAAGTCAAGTCGGAATTTAGTAAAGGGTGGGCGAGTCTGGGTGATCCTTGGACTCTTCATGATCAGGCTCGCGTTCATGGACATCCCGCAGGTTCAGGAACGCCTGGTCGAGCTGCACTTCGACCCCGGTCCGCTGGACGGGAGGCTGAGCGCGGAGACGCGGGCGGCGCTGTGGGGGTTCCAGAAGGTCAACGGCCTGAAGCCCACCTCGCGGCTGACGGCGAAGACGTTGTACGCCCTGGACCACCCGCGCCGGGTGGTCCCGCTGGTCAAGCGGGGCCCTGCCAACCGCGTCGAGGTCGACCTGGGCCGTCAGCTCATGTTCGTGTACGCCAAGGGGGACCTGGCGCTCATCTCGCACGTCTCTACGGGGGCGAACCGGCACTACTGCGAGAAGGGCGTCTGCGGGTACGCGGTGACGCATCCGGGTGACTTCCGCGTCTACAAGAAGGTGCGGGGGTGGCAGGAGGGGCGGTTGGGGGCGATGTACAAGCCCATGTACTTCGACGGCGGCATCGCCCTGCACGGCTCCACGAAGGTCCCTCTTCGTCCCGCGTCCCACGGCTGCGTCCGCATCCCCTTGCACACAGCCAGCGAGGTCTTCCACCTCGTGCACAAGGGGATGCGGGTCTACGTTCGTTCCAACCCCCAGAAGCCCAGCGCCTAAGACCCCTAAGACCTCGGGGTCCTCAAGACTTTGGGGTTTGGGTCAGCCGCAGGTGGCGTCGAGGGAGACGGGTCGGTCGGGGTTCTGGGCGGCGTGCTTGGGGGCCACGGGAGCCGTGGCGGTCTTGTTCTCCGGACGGTCGGCCAGCGCGCTGGCGACCTTGCGCTTGATGAGGTCCCAGTCCGGGTCAGCCGTGGAGATCAGCGGCGGCACGAACTGCAGGCTCTTGATCTGCGTGCCCTTCACCTTCTGGGCCAGCTCGACCATCGGCGACAGCAGATCCTGCGGGATGTCGGTGGCGATCGCCCGCTTGGTGGCGGACGCCAACCCCTCGAAGCTGCTCAACACCGTCATCGGGTCGGCCTGCTTGGCGACCGCGTTGAGCAGACACTTCTGGCGGCTCATCCGCGCGTAGTCGTCGCTGTCCGTCCGTGACCGCCCGTACCACAGGGCTTCCTGCCCCGACAGCTTCCGAGTCCCCGCCGCCAGCGTGCCCTCGCTGTACTTCCCGTACACGATGGGCTCCCTGATGGTGACCTTCACCCCGCCCATGGCGTCGATGATCTGCGCGAACCCCGCCATGTCCACCATCGCGTAGTAGTTCACCGGGATCCCGAGAATGTCGCTGACCGTGCGCTTGAGCAGCGACGGCCCCCGCTTCCCCTTGTGCACCCCGGGCACCATCTCCGGGTAGTCCTCGGCGTACTGGTAGACCTCGTTGAGCAGTCCAGGCGTGTAAGGAGGCTCGCCGGTGAAGCCGTACGGGAACCGTTCCCGCGCAGGACCCTTCGGCAGCATCACGTGCTCCAGGTTGCGCGGCAGGCCGAGCAGCGTGGTCGCGCCGGTGGAGGTGTCGACGCTGGCCACGGTCATGCTGTCGGTGCGCACGCCGACCCGGTTGGACGCGGCGTCCGCGCCGATCAGCAGCACGTTGAACCTCGTCTCGCCGCTCCACGGATCCGCGGCGATCTCGGGCGAGGCGGTCTGGGTGAAGACGCTGTTCACCAGGTCGCGGGAGACGTAGGCGAGGCGCCCGGCGTAGGCCATCGGCGCGATCACGAGGACGCAGAGCGCGGCGGCGACGCCCGTGGTCAGGGCGCGGGTGGCGGTGGTCGAGACGGCCGGCCGTACGAGGACGAAGGACCAGATGATCACGATGGACCACGCGGTGGCGATGGCGGCGAGCGCGATGGTGAAGGCCATCAGCCAGCCCGGCTGTACGGCCAGCGAGAGCAGCTGCGTGCCGAACCCGATCACCAGCGTGGCGACCGTCGCCAGCATCACCCCGTAGGCGCCCATGAGGATGAGCCCGGTGCGCCGGTATCCCGTCGCGAGATGCGCGACCCCCCACAGCACGGCCGAGCCCATCGTCAGCGCGATGCTCGTGCCGAGGCCGAAGCCATGGCTTTTGCCAGTCATCCTCTGTCAACCCCCGTTACCAGCAGATCCATCACAGGCTAGTAACGGTTACTGGATGATTACGCCAACATGCCGGGTGAGTCGTGGCAATTCACGGCAAGTCCTTCTTGAGATATAACTCAAGAATGCGTGATCGACACGGACGATATGGTTTCGACGCGCCAGGCGCGTTCCTCGGCCTCATCGCCGGAGCCGCGGCCCTGCTGGTCCTCATGGTGGTGTCGTTCCTGGTGGGAGTGGTTCCCGCTGCTATTGCTTTCCTGATAGGCGCGCTTTACACCCTTGCGAGCGCGACGAGCTACGCCTACACCACCAGGCGCGGCAAGTTCGAGGTCTGGACCAAGGAGCTCGACCGGCTGGGGTTGCGCGGCGACGAGCAGGTGCTCGACCTCGGCTGCGGGCGCGGAGCCGTTCTGCTGATGGCGGCCAAGCGGCTGCCCGCGGGCAAGGCGACGGGCATCGACCTGTGGCGCTCCAAGGACCAGTCGGGCAACCGGGTCAAGGTCGCCGAGGCCAACGCGGCCGCCGAGGGGGTCGCCGACCGGGTCGAGTTCGTGACCGGCGACATGCGGAAGCTGCCCTTCGCCGACGGCGCGTTCGACGTGGTGGTGTCGAGCCTGGCGATTCACAACATCCCGTCGGAGGAGGGGCGCCAGGCGGCGGTGACCGAGGCGCTGAGGGTGCTCGTGCCCGGCGGGCGGCTGCTGATCGCCGACTTCCAGCACGCCAGGGCGTACGAGACGGTCCTGCACGGGCTGGGGGTGAAGGACCTGTGGCGGCGCGACCTCGGATGGCGCTTCTGGTACGGAGGGCCCTGGTTCGGCACCTGGATGGTCGAGGCGCGAGCGCCCCATCACAACCCCGAGAAGGACGTTTCCGACGGCGAGTAGCCCAGGTCCCTGCGCGCCGCGGAGATGTCCAGGGTGCGTTCTACGGCGAGGTGGCCTACGGCGTAACGGGTCAGCTGGGGCCTTTTGGCAAACCGTTCCGAGAGCGCCGCGAGCGGGTCGGCGATGCTCAGGGGCAGGTAGCGTGGCGTCGCCCGGATCCCGCGCTCGGCCAGGATCGCCCTGAGCGCGTCGTCGAGGACGACCGGCGCCGCGTCGGTGACGTTGTAGACGCCTGGTTCACGTGAAACAGCGAGCAGGCACGCCTGGACGAGGTTGTCCACCGAGGTCAGGCTGATCCGCTGCCGTCCGTCCCCGACCGCCACGAGCCACCGCCCGCGCACGCTCTTCAACACGCGAGGCAGCAACGTCGGATCGCCGGGCCCGTAGACGGCGTGCGGACGCAGGATCACCGCCCGCCCCATGACGGCCCGCTCGGCCGCCGCCTTCGACGCCCCATACGCATTGGCATATTTCCGGACAGGCGCCTGGGCTTCCGTGGCCATCACCGTCGGGCGGAACGGGTCGTAGACGCTGGCCGTACTCACATGCACGAACCGCGCGCCGGGGAAGGTCTCCAGCACAGCTCTGGTCCCGTCGAGGTTGGCCCGCCAGATCTCCCGCGGATCACCCCAGTCCGTGACGCTCCCCGCACAGTGGATCACCACGTCGAGGTCGAGCGAGGGCCGGTCCTTCCCGGTCAGATCCCACGACAGGTACGGCACGCCGCCCAGATCCGCAGAAGCCCGCCGACCGAACCCCTGCACCTCCCACCCCGTGGCCGCCGCCGCCCGGCACACCGCACCGCCGACGAACCCGGACGCGCCGGTCACGCCGACCCTCACTTCCGCACCCACAGCTCGGAGTAGGTGGGGATCAGCACCCCGCGCGCCGCTCGCCGCCCCACCACCCGCACCCTGTGGTCGAGCAGCACCCGGGCCACCGCCCGGATCTCGGCCAGCGCCAGCGGATACCCGATGCAGAAGTGCGGCCCCGCGCCGAACCACAGGCGGCGCAACTCCGTCGGGTGCTTCATCGAAGGATCGAAGGGCCCGTAGGCGCGGGCGCAGTTGTGCGTCACGATCACCACCCTGTCACCCGGCCTTACATCGATATTTCCGACCTTGGTGGCGACGGAGACCGACCGCAACATCACCGGGGTCGGCGTCGTCACCCGCATCGCGTCCTCGATCGCCCGGTCGAGGTCGGCGTCCTGAGCCCCGTGATCGTGCATCAGCGCGATCAGCCGGGGGACGAAGGTGGCGACCGTCTCGGTGCCGGTCAGGAAGAACGCCCCGGCCGCGCCCCGGGCCTCCGCCTCCGACAGTCCGAGCTCGCTCATCCGCCCCATCACCGTCGCCGGATCCCCGGCCAGGTAGGCGGCCGAGGCGATGTCGCCGATCCCGTCCAGCACCTCGCGCGCGACCGCGACCTGGCGCGGGTTCAACCCCCTCGTGCGCAGCGAGACCATCGACACCACCCGCTCGCCGTCGGCGAAGAGCGCCCTGGCCCGCTCCTCGGGCACCTCGCCCAGCCCGATCACGCGGCAGATCACCGCCCCGGCCATCAGGCGCATGGTGTCGACGAGATCGACGCGTTCGCCCGCCGCCAGCCGTACCTCCAGGTCCTTGAGCGGCCCGGCCAGCACGTCGGACACGAGCGCGGCGACGGAGGCGGGCGTGAACAGCGGCGCGAGCTTGGCGCGCAGCGCCGCGTGCGCCTCGCCCTCCATGTTGAGCAGCACGGACGGCCCCAGCACCGGCGTCCACAGGTCGCCGGGCGAGCCCGGACCGTCCTTGCGGAACCGCTGGTCCATGAGGACCCGGCGCGCGGTCGCCGCGTCGTTCACCACGACGCCGAGCCCGGGGACCCGCACGACGGGGCCGAGCCTGGCCAGCAGCCGCATCAGCGGGTAGGCGAACGGGTGCGCGGCCAGGTAGAGCCGGGTCTCGTGGTTCACATCTCCGCCAGCATCACGCCCATGCTGATGCCGCCGCCGAGGCCGAGCAGCGCCACCTTGTCGCCGCGCGACCACGTGCCGCGCGCGAGCTGCAGGGGGAGCGTGGCCGACGCGCAGTTGCCGTGGTCGGGCAGCGTCACCACGAGGCGGTCCTGCGGGATGCCGAGCGTGTCGGCCAGGAAGTGGAGGTACGGCATGGCCACCTGGTGCACGGCGACGACGGCGAAGTCGTCCCAGGTCAGACCGGTGCGCTTGAGCGCGTTGAGGAAGATGTCCGGGCCGATGAGCTCGAAGGCCTCCTTGAGCCTGCGTCCATCGCCGCGGAAGTAGGAGGAGTCGGGGTCCCTGGGGTGGGCCGAGCCACCGCCTGGAAGGGTCCCAATGCTCCAAGCCGTGGAATCCGCCGAAAAATCTCGATAAAAGATGCCACGCTCTGCCCTTTCGATGATGACGGCCGCCCCCGCGTCCGACAGCGTGTAACCGGCGAAGGAGTCGACGAACTGCGCCCGGTCGCGCACCCGCCACCTGATCGCCCGCGACGGCGTCTCGCCCGTGCACACCAGCACCCGCCGGTGCGCTCCGGAAAGGATCAGCGCCTCGGCCACCTGCACCCCGTTGAGCAGGCTGTTGCAGGCGTTCTTGACGTCGAAGACCGGGCAAGACAGGCCCAGCTTCGCCGCCACGATGTGCGCGGTGGCCGGCTCGACCATGTCCTGCGAGGCGGACGCGAAGATCATCAGATCAACGTCGGGTGCCAAGGTCTTGGCCGCTTCGACCGCAAGGTCGGACGCCTGCTGGTCGTCGGAGGCCACGTGCCTGCGCCTGATGCCCGTCATCCGCTCGACGATGCCGCGCGGCGGACGCCATCCCTCGATGCGCCGCTCCACCTCCGCGCTGTCCAGGACGCGCTCGGGCAGGTAGGTCGATATGTCGCTGATCCTGGCCTTCACTCCGGCAATCTAGCCACTAAGGGTTGCAGAACGCTTGAGACCTGGTCACCGCCAGTACCTGGGCCAGGTCGGCCAGGTAGAGGTGCGGCACGTCGACGAAGACCCGCATGGGCCCGCGATCCAGGCCGAGATGCCGCGCCATCTCGGCCTGGACGTCTGCGAGCGGCACATAGTTCAGGTAGCAGGTGAAGGCGTTCTGCGACCGGAAGGTCGCCGTCATCACCAGCCGGTCGTCCCTGATCCTGAAGGCCAGCCCGATCAGGCAGGGCACCTGGTCGTACGGCTCGCCCGGCGAGGTCAGCGAGATCCACGCGCTCTTGCTGTACGGCTTGGCCTTCAGCAGGTCCTCCGCCCACTCCACCTGGCCGTTGATCCGGGCGCCGTAGCTGTACTTGAACGGGGGGATGACGATGCTCTGGGTGAACTTCCGCGCGTACAGCGTGGCCTTGGTCGCGTCGCCGTACCGCTCGAGGATGGGATCGTTCCACAGCGGGTCGGCGATCTCGAACAGGACGGGCGGGGCCTCGATGATCGGGCCGCGGTCGTCGTCGGCCGGGGCTCCGTCGATCCACACATGGCGCATCAGCCAGATCCACGCCTCCCCACATGATGCCCACTCCGTTGGGCGCTGCATTTAGATCTCCAGGATGTCGTGGGGGAGTCTGCGGCGCCGCGTCACGTTGCAGCGCACGTAGTAGACCAGGTAGTGCACGAGCGAGACGAGCCCGATGCTGATCACCAGCAGCAGGGCGTCCGGTTCAGCGCCGCTGAGTCCGGTGATGCCGATCGTTAAGTAGGCGGAGTTGACGATCGCCATCATCATGACGTTGATCCCCGGCCAGGTCAGGGGCGCGAAGGTCTCGGGGAAGCGCGGGTCGACCGGCAGGTTGGGCTGCCAGTCCAGTTCGTCCTTGAGGCGCGTGACGTAGAGCAGGCGGAAGTTGTTGAGCGCTCTGGCCGTCCTGCCGTGGGCGTTGACCGCCTCGATCAGCCGGAGGTAGGGCAGGATGCCGAACACCCCGAAGATCGCTACTAACGCGAACAGGTAGGGCGGCACGCTCGCCCACTGCGTCAGGTTCGACGGATGGATCACCCCGGTGCTCGCCAGAGCGGTCGCGGCGACGAACGGGACGGACAGCAGGCTCATCGCGAGCCTGGTCATTTTCAGACGTTCGTCCTTCGCGGCGAGATGCACCGCGTAGATGCCGCTGAAATCCACCGCGGCGAGCTGAAGGAAGTGGGCCGGATCTAGCGGCTCCTCCGAGGTCATGCGAGGGGATGGCTTCCGCATGAGCATGCTCCTGTTGGGCGATCTGCCTCCAGTATGAGCACACTTCCAGGGATTGTGGCGGTATTCCTACCAATAGTTCCAACAAATCTCGACTACCGGGCGTCAACGCAGGTCGAGAGCGCTTTTTCCACCTTGTTGATGTATGTAGACGGCAGGTTGGCCAGGAGCGGATCGGTGCAGAGCGACTCCGCGGCGAGCTCCCTGCAGTACGCCAGGGTGTCCGGGACGATCGTGGAGCGGGCGAGGTTGGCCGCGACGTCGCCGTCCAGGAGGCCGGGGTCCTTCTCCAGCGCGCGGAGCAGCGGAAGGGTGTAGACGCCCTCGCGCACGTCGCCGGTGAGGTCCATCAGGTCGTCGAGGATCTGGAAGATCAGCCCGAACCGCTCGCCGTACGTCGCCATCCTGGCCCGCTCCTCCGGGCTCGCGTGCGCGCAGATCGCGGCCACCAGGCACCCGGCGCGGAACAGCGAGGCGGTCTTGCCGGTGATCGAGCGCAGGGCGTTCTCCTGCGTGCGGTGCCGGTTGAACAGGTCGACGGTCTCCAGGTACTGCCCCTCGGCCAGCTCGACCATGGTCGCCGCGAGCACCTCGGCGACCGGCCGCGAGACGGACGTGATCGCCGCCAGGCCCGCCCTGGCCAGCATGAAGTCACCGATCACCAGGGCCTTGCCCGTGCCGAGGTCGGCGTTGAGCGTGGTGGTGCCTCGGCGCGTCTTGGCGTCCTCCATGAGGTCGTCGTGGACGAGGGAACCCGCGTGGATCAGCTCGACGCACGCCGCCGCGGTGATCACCCGGCGGTCGGGGGTCTTGCCCAGCGCCAGCGCCGTCGCGAGGGTCAGCGCCGGGCGCAGCCGCTTGCCACCGGCGGTGATGACGTGCTCGGCGCCCTGGTTGATGCCGGGCAGCGTGGACGAACCGCTCAGCCGCCTGATGCGGTTCTCCACCTTGCGCAGACCGTCGGCCACCGCCGGGAAATTCAGCAACTGATCCATGGTCACGAGCCTGGCTGATCATCCCTGTGCCCTCACTGAGAGACGCTGAGCCGGTTCTCAGGCACTATGGCCGCATGATCGGGCATCTCGGGATCAACGTTCCCGACCTTGGCGCGGCCAAGGCGTACTACGACGCGCTCATGCCGCTCGTCGGCTTCGAGGAGTTCTTCAGCGCCGACGACCAGTTCTCGTACCAGCCTGCGGGGGGCAAGCCGGGGACGTTCGTGTTCTTCTACCCGGCGCTGGAGGAGGGCGGCTACTCGCGGCACAGGACGGGGCTGCAGCACCTGGCGTTCATGGTGCCGACCAGGTCGGCTGTGCATGCCGTACACGAGCACGTGAAATTGGGGGAAGTGCTTCACCCGCCTCGGTTTTTTCCCGAGTATTTTGCGACTTACTACGCCATGTTCTGGACGGACCCTTTTGGGATCATGCTGGAGGCGGTCTGCCATCACGACAAGGAGTGAACTGAATGGGTGTGCACGCTGTTGTGGCCCTGCGTCACGGTGAGGTGTTCCTGGAGGAGTACGGCGAGGGGGAGGACTTCTCGTGGGGCCAGCCGCTGGGGCACGTGCGGTTCGGGCCCGACACGCTGCACGACCTGCGCTCGGTGACCAAGAGCGTCACCGGGCTGCTCTACGGGATCGCGCTGGCCGAGGGCTCGGTGCCGTCGCCCGATGAACCTGTTTCCTCCAAGAGGCCTGAGCTGCTGGTCAGGCATGCCCTGACGATGACGCTGGGCATCGAGTGGGACGAGAGCGTGCCGTACACCAGCACGGCCAACAGCGAGATCGCCATGGAGATGGCCGACGACCGGTACGAGTTCATCCTGTCGCGGCCGCTGGTCGAGGAACCCGGGACGAGCTGGCACTACTGCGGCGGCGCGACCGCGCTGATCGGCAAGCTCATCGCCGACGGGACCGGGCTGACTTTGGAGGAGTTCGCCCGGTCACGGCTCTTCGCGCCGCTGGGCATTTCCGACTTTGTCTGGATGGCCGGGGACGACGGCATCGCCTCGCCCGCCTCCGGGCTGCGGCTACGCCCGCGCGACCTGGCGGCGATCGGGCAGCTCGTGCTCGACCAGGGGCGCGACATCGTCCCCGCCTCGTGGATCGCGGAGGCCACGCAGCCGAAGGTGGCCATCGACGAGGGGACTTCGTACGGTTACCAGTGGTGGGTCTGCGACGACTGGGTCGGCGGGTTCGGCAACGGCGGGCAGCGGCTCGTCGTGGTGCCGGGTAAGAGCCTGGTCATCGCGGTCAACGACGGCGCCTACGACGGGGACACCTCCGCCTCCCAATCGGTGATCGACGCCATACTGTCGTGAAATGCCCGGATCGCGGGATGCTCGCCGTACCCTCGCCTGAAGGCCATGAGGGTGCGGCGGCTGATCGGCAGCGCGGTCAGGGTGACGCCCCGGTGCGGCCGGGCGGCCAGTTTCGGGATCAGCGCCACGCCGAGGCCGTGCGCGGCGAAGGCGAGGACGGCGTCGAAGTCGTCCACGTGGTGGGCGACGCGCGGCTCGAACCCCGCCGCCTGGCAGGCCCTGATCGCCATGGTGTGGCAGAGGGTGCCCGGTTTGCTGAGGATCCAGGCGTCGTCCCTGGCCGCGTCGAGGCTGGGCCGGTTCGTCAGGTAGATCGGCTCGGTGAACAGCGCCTCGGTCTCGACGCTGCCGTCGGTCACGGCTGGCACGAAGTCGTACTCGTGGACCAGCGCGACGTCGAGCTCGCCCGCGCGTAGCGCCGCCGAGACGTCGGCGGGGTCGATCTCGTCGACCATCGGCTCCAGGCCCTGCCTGGCCAGCTCCCTGAGCGCGGGCGGGAGCAGCGTGCGCGCCGCCGTCGGGAAGGCGCCGATCCTGAACGGGCCGGACAGGTGGGTCTTCGTGGCGGCCATCGCGGCCGACGCGCGGTCGAGCTGTTCGAGTACGGCTCGCGCGTGCTCGACCAGCAGGTGCCCGGCCGGGGTCATGGTGACCGTGCGGCCGGTGCGCTCCAGCAGGGGGACGCCCGCCTCGCGTTCCAGGGCGGCGAGCTGCTGGGAGACGGCCGACGGGGTGAACGCCATCGCCTCGGCGACGGCGGCGATGGTCTTTCTCGCTGCCAGCTCGCGGAGGAGGCGGAGCTTGCGGGGGTCGAGCATCAGATCATCTTACGCTCGAAGTCAGAAATCGTCGCTGGACCTTCATGATGGGGGTGGGTCAGGCTGGGTCGCATGCTGACTGGGATCTACGTACCGCTGATCACGCCGTTCTCCCCCTCTGGATCGGTGGACCTTTCCGCTGTGGAGAAGCTGGCCCACCACGCGCTCGACGAGGGGGCTGCCGGGCTGGTGGCGCTCGGGACGACGGGCGAGGTCGGGGCGCTGACGTTCGACGAGCGGGCCTCGGTGATCTCCGTGTGCGAGCAGGTCTCGCGCGAGCGGGGCACGCCGTTGATCGTGGGCGCGCCCTTGCCGGAGGTTCCGGTTTCTGCCACTGCTCTGGTGACGGTGCCTGCTTTCGTGCGTCCTGGTGAGCGGGGGGTCGTGGCGCACTTCCAGGCGATGGCCGCGTCCTCGCCGGTGCCGATCGTGATCTACCACATTCCCTATCGGACCGGGCAGGCGTTGAGCGCTCGTGCGCTGGTGGAGCTGGCCGCGCACCCGCGGATCGTCGGGGTGAAGTACGCGACGGGCGGGGTCGACCAGGACGCCGTCGAGCTGCTGGGCGCCTCGCTTCCGGACTTTTCGGTTATGGGGGGCGACGACGTGGTCATCTCCCCCCTGCTCGGTCTGGGCGCCTCCGGGGGCATTCTCGCCTCGGCGCACCTGCGGACCAGGGACTTCGCCGAGCTGGCCCACGCGTGGCAGGCCGGGGACGTGGCTCGGGCGCGCGCTCTCGGGCACTCGCTGGCGCCGCTGTCCGCCGCGCTGTTCACCGAGCCGAACCCGACGGTGCTCAAGGGGGTGCTGCACGCTCTGGGGCTGATCCCGACGGCTTCCGTACGGCTGCCGCTGCTACCCGCCCAGCCGTCCTCCGTCGAGAAGGTCACCCAGCTGCTCGATCTCGGCGCCGGTCCAGACGCCTGAGTCGAACCGGTGGTTCTCGCCCTGGTCCTGGATCTTCAGCGCGGTCATGCCCGCCTTGGTCGCGCCGGCCAGCTCGTCGCTGCCGCCGTCTCCGACGTACAGGCAGTCTTCCGGCTGGACGCCGAGGGACTGGCAGGCCAGGGCGTAGATGCGCGGGTCCGGCTTCTTGACGCCGGCCACGTAGCTGAAGACCGGGCTGTCGATGTACGGCGCCGCCGGGCAGCCTGGCCACTCCTCCGGGAGGTCGTCGGTGCAGTCGCTGATCAGGCCGACGACCAGGCCTCGCTTCTGGAGGGCTTCCAGCGTGGTCAGCGTGTCCTCGCGCAGTCTCATGAACCTGCGCTCGTTGGCCTGGCGGATCTGTACGGCCTGGCCGACCTGCTCGTGGCTCGGGGTGACGTCGAGGCTCTGGGCCACGGTGCGCAGGGCTTCGGGGAAGGCGCCCATCTCGCCGACGCTCCGCTGGGACCAGCTGCCCCACCAGGCCTCGCGGAACGCGTCCGCCGGAGCGCCGATCGCGGCGGCGAGCTCGCCGACGGCCGTGACCCGGTGTGCGGCGGGGACCGACACGGTCAGGGTGCCGAAGAAGTCGAAAATCACCGCTTTATAGGCCATAAGGGCATTTTCTCAGAGCGCTAGGTGGTGGCGGTACATCCAGGACAGGTCGCTTGCCTCGCGCTTGAGGAAGATCGGCATCATCAGGTCGCGGAAGACCCTCCCGACCGGGCCTGCTGCCTTGCTGTTGCTGATCCTCCTGCTGTACTCCACCACGCGCTCCACCCGCGCGCGGCGCTGCTTCTCGAACTGGGCGAACGGGTCGCGGTCGTCGCGCAGACACCTGGCCAGGACGATCCCGTCCTCGATGGCCAGCGAGGCGCCCTGGCCGGAGCTGGGGGAGGTGGCGTGCGCGGCGTCGCCGGTGAGCACCACCCTGCCGCGGTGCCAGGTGGGGATCGGGGGGAGGTCGTGGATGGGGAGGGCGAGCTCCACCGGGCTGCGCTGGATGAGGTCGGCGGAGAAGTTGTCGTCGTGCTTGAAGGCGTCGACGAGGACGGGCTTCCAGTCGTCTGGGACGTCGCCCTCCTTTCTGGGGAGGTTGGCGAACCACCAGGTCTCGCCGCTCTCGGCGACGGTGTAGCCGAAGAAGGCGCGCTTGCCGAAGACCATGTTGTAGACGCCTGGCTCACCGGTGATGGTGGGGTCCTTGACGATGCCGCCGAAGCTGTAGAGGCCTGAGTACCTGGGTTTGGGGGCGTTCGGGTCGAGTTGGGTCCTGGTGCGGGAGTGGACGCCGTCGGCGGCGATGAGCAGGTCGGCGGTGGCTTCGGTGCCGTCTTCGAAGGTGGCGGTGACGCTCGTTTTGCCGTCGCTTACGGCTTGGAGCCGCTTGCCGTACTTGATAGGGATATTTCGGGATGTGGCCTCGTCGCGGATGATGCGGTAGAGGTCGGAGCGCAGGATCGTGTGGCTGACCGTGCCGTCTTCCAGGGGCATGCCGTTGTCGACCGCGCCCAGGCGCTTGCCTGTGCCGCTCCACATGACCATCTTGGGGGTGGGGATGCCGGCGGCCATGACCTGGCGGTGGGCGCCCAGGGTGCGGAGGGCGTCGAGGCCGTTGGAGGCGATGTTGAGGAACGAGCCGACGCCTTCTGCGGTGTCGTTGTGGGCTTCGTAGATCTCGGCTTCTATGCCGACCTTCTGGAGGGCCATGGCGGTGGCTGGTCCACCGATCCCGCATCCGACAATCAGAGCTTTCATCGTGTTATCCTTTCATTTCGTTCGGTCGAACGAAATATAGGCATGAGGAGGTCGCGGTGTCCAGAGATATTTCGGAGCAGCGAAAGAAACTTCTCGACGAGCTGGCGGTGGTGGGGCGGGAGAACAGCAACGCGGCCGTCATGTTCCACGCCGCGATCGGCGAACGCATCGGCCTGGGTGTGACCGAGGAGAAGACTTTGGACCTCCTCCAGCGCCATGGCCCCTTGACGGCTGGCGAGATCGGCCGCCTGACAGGCCTGGCCCCAGCCTCGGTGAGCGGCCTGATCGACCGGCTGGAGGCCAAGTGGTTCGTCCGCAGACTCCGCGACGTGAAGGACCGGCGGCGGGTGATCGTCGAGATCAACGAGGAGCGCCTGATGGGCTTCGGCGACCTCTTCGGCCCGTTGATGGCCGGTCTGGCGGACTTGTACTCCCGTTATACGGACGCGGAGTTGGAGCTCATCATCGACTTCATGCGCCAAGCCACCGAAATCCAACGCACCGCCACCCTGCACCTCTAAGCCCACGCACCCCCAACCCCACGCACCCCCAACCCCACGCACCCCCAACCCCACGCACCCCCAACCCCGCGCACCCCCAACCCCACGCACCCCCAACCCCGCGCACCCCCAACCCCACGCAGCGCTAACCCGACCAACCCCCGCCTTCTCCCGCGCGCTGCCGCCTCTAGCCCCACCCGCCTCTAGCCCCACGCGCCTCTGGACCACCCACCCCTAGATCGCTGATGTGAAATGCGTGATTGGCTGCGGACATGTCGAAGGGCGTCCATGGTCGGTGTGTGAGAACTGACCTAGACGCCCTTCTGATCGCACTCTACGTGCATCTGGACGATCACGTCATGCCTTCCCGGCAAGGCCCGCGACGGCGGGGCCGGCCGCCGGTGCTGACCCCGGCCGAAGCGGTGGTCGTGGCGGTGGCGCAGGTGCTGCTGCGCTGCGATCAAGAGCGCTACTGGCTGCGGACGGCCGCGGCCCGGATCGGTCATCTGTTCCCGCGGCTGCCGTCCCAGGCCGTCTACAACCGGCAATTGCGCGGCCTGGGCCCGCAGATGTCGGCGGCGGCGTTATGGCTGGCCCGCCAGATCCCGACCTGGCACGAACCACTCAGGCTGATGGACGGTACCCCGGTTCGCTGCGGCGCCTCACGAGTGACGGTCAACCGCTCCGCCCTGGGCGAGATCGCCGGATACGGCATGGACAAGTCCCACCACGCCTTCTACTGGGGCGCCAAACTGATGCTGATCACCACCGCCGACGGCGCGGTGACCGCCTTCAGCCTGGCCTGCCCCAAAGAACTCGACGAACGCAAACAGGCTCTTCACCTGCTGCACATCCACCCAATCGCGCCCGGGCCCTGCCCGATCGTCTGCGACAAGGGCTTCGCCGGCGCCGGCATCGAGAAAGCCGCCGCCGACCTGGGCCACCCGCTGATCCGGCCAACCCGTGACGACGAACCCGCCCATCGTCCGTTCCCCGGCTGGCTACGCCAACGCATCGAAGCGATCATCTGGACCCTGAAGAACCAACTCGGCCTCGAACGCCACAACGCCCGCCACACCGACGGCCTCTGGGCACGTATCAGCCAGCGCATCCTCGCCCTCAACACCGTCATCTGGCACAACTGGAACACCGGCGCACCCGTGAAACGGTCCCTGACCCCCTACGACCACTGACCCGAATTTCACATCAACGATCTAGCCCTCACCCCACCGCTTTTCCTCGCGCTCCCGCCCACCTCTAACCCCACCCCGCCGCGCGCTTCCCTCGCGCTCTCATACACCTCCGCGCCCAACCCCCGCGCCCACGCTCGTCGTGACGGGGTTCCCTTTGAGGTGACGGAGAGAAGACGAGACGGTCCGTCTTGACAGGTGCCACAAGGGCGCCTATCTTCATCCACATGTGCTCCATGTTCCTGTGATCGCCGAACGCGCGTTGAGCCCCGCTCCGCACGTAAGCCCTACTCACCACGAACAGGAGTTGACGCCCTCATGCGTACCGCCCAACTAACCCTCACCGAAGTCACCAAGCGCTACACCGCCGACCGAGTAGTCCTCGACCGCATCTCCCTGACCGTCAAACCAGGCGAAAAGGTAGGCGTGATCGGCGACAACGGCTCAGGCAAGTCCACCCTCCTCAAGCTCATCGCCGGCCGCGAAGCCCCCGACAACGGCGACCTCACAGTGACAGCCCCAGGAGGAACGGGCTACCTGCCCCAAACCCTCGACCTCCCCGGCCACGCCACCGTCCAGGACGCCATCGACCTGGCCATGACCGACCTCCGCGACCTCGAGACCCAGATGCGCACCGCGGAAGCCGACCTGACCGACCTGGAGGCGTACGGCAGGCTGATCGAGGCCTACGAAGCCCGCGGCGGCTACCAGGCGGACACCCGTCTTGAGGTAGCCCTGCACAACCTGGGCCTCCCCACCCTCAACCGCACAAGACGCCTCGACACCCTGTCCGGCGGCGAACGCTCCCGGCTCGCGCTGGCCGCCACCCTGGCGTCGTCCCCAGAACTGCTCCTCCTCGACGAACCCACCAACGACCTGGACGACCAGGCCGTCGGCTGGCTCGAAGACCACCTGCGCAGCCACCGCGGGACCGTGGTCGCCATCACTCACGACCGCGTGTTCCTCGAACGCATCACCTCGACGATCCTCGAGGTCGACCTGGGCAAGGTCCGCAGGTACGGCGACGGCTATCAGGGCTACCTGGCCGCCAAGGCCGCCGAACGCCAGGCCTGGATCCGCTCGTATGAGGAGTTCGTGCAGGAGGTGGGGCGACACGCGTCGCTGGTGACCGCGAACGCCGGACGGCTGGCGGCGATCCCCCGCAAGGTGGCCCAGGCGGGGATGGGCACGGGTGCGTGGCGCGCCCGCTCCTGCTCCCACGGCGCGATGAGCCGCATCAAACAGTCACACGCCCGCTTGGAGGCACTGCACGCCAACCCCATCCCACCCCCACCCACCCCACTGCGCTTCACCATCCCCACCCCGACGTCCGCACGACCCACATCCCCCCACACACCACCCACATCCACGACAACCGCCGCCACTCAAGAACCGACCACATCCACCCACAAGGTCCACGCACCCGCATTGGCACGACCCGCGCCGGGCGTATCCACGGCTGCGCGCGCGTCGGGCGGCCTCGCGTCGGCCGGATCCACGGGTGTGCGCGCGTCGGCCGAACGCGGGGCGGGCGGGTCGACGGGCGCGCTTCTGTCGGACGCGCCCGCGTCGGGCGGATCCGCGGGTGCGCGAATGTCGGGCGGAGGTGGGCCTGCGCGCGTGTCGGGCGGGGCTGCGCCTGCGCTCGTGGCGGGAGGGTCGGGAAGCGAGCACTCGGCCAGTGGAGCTGTGTGGGAAAGGGGCGGGTTGGGTTTGTCCGAGCCTTCTGCAGGGGTGGCTGTGCCGCCCACGGGTGATCGGGCGGTGGTTGCGGAGTTGGTGGGGGTTCGGGTGGAGGGGCGGTTGGTTGTTCCTCGGCTTGAAGTCCGGCAGGGAGAGCGGGTGCTGGTCACGGGGCACAACGGTGCTGGCAAGAGCACGCTCATGCAGGTCCTTGCCGGTGAGCTGGTTCCATCGTCCGGGACCGTACGGTTGCCTGAGCCTGCGCGGGTTGGGCATCTTCGGCAGCACGAGTGGCTGGCTCGGCCATACGAGACCGTCCTGGGGGCCTATGCCTACGGGCGGGAGGGGGCGGCTGAGGAGTATGTGGAGGAGCTTCTGTCGCTCGGGCTGTTCCGGCCTGCGGATCTGATGGTTCAGGTGGCGGATCTGTCGTATGGGCAGCGGCGCCGGGTTGAGTTGGCTCGGTTGGTCACCGCGCCGGTGGATCTGTTGCTGCTCGACGAGCCGACCAACCACTTCTCGCCTGCGCTGGTGGAGCAGTTGGAGGAGGCGCTGACCGTGTTTCAAGGGGCGTTGGTGGTGGTTACGCATGATCGGCGGATGCGGGCCGGTTTCGCTGGTACGCGTCTGGAGCTGTCTGAAGGGCAGGTTGTCCGGCGCTGACCTAGACGGCAGCTTAGGCAAGGTCCATCAATCGTCAACGGCTCGTTGGGATTCTCACCAGGCATCTACATCGTCCCTGGAAGGAATCCCGCATCGTGCGAAGCATCGTGATCACCGTGGCGTTGAGCATCGGCGTCTTGACTGCCTGCGGTGGTGGTCAGACCTCAGGCGCAGCCGTACCCGCTGGCCAACCCACCGCGCTTGCAGCTCAGTCCAGTTCCCCAGCTGACGCCAAGCCGTCAGCTGGGGGTGACGAGCAGTCGGACGCCGACGCCAAGACGACCTCGATGTTCGGCAAGGTCACCCTGATGGCTCCGGGGAAGCTCATGATCGACGAGGTGAAGACCGTCAAGGACGACAAGAGCGCCACCGGACCCGGCATCAAGCTGGTGCCGACCGGCGAGGCGCAGGCCGTCCTGATCTCAGAGGAGTCCAAGGTGCTCAGCTCGGGCTCGGGGTTGTGCCCGTCGAAGGACGGGGCGATCACCGCGGATGACGACGGTGCGGGCACGGGGCCGTGCACCATCGAGCAGCTCGAGTCGTACCTCGGGGACAAGAAGGGGCCGAAGGCCATCCTCGCCGAGGTGAGTTACGACGACGGCGGCATCGTCACGACGATCGTCGAGCACTATTCGGATGGCATTCTCTGACCCCGCGCGGGCGCTGCTGGAAGGGTTTGAGTGGTCAGGGCCTCTGGTGACGCGATGCCGGTCCGTGCGCGGGGCCTGATCGAGGCGCGCGGCTCTGGATCCAAAGGGGCCGCGGGAGGAGGTACGGCCGGGCGTCGGGTGATCTCGGCGGATCCTCAACGTAACCTCAACACGCCTGCGCCTACGTTCCTCGCATCGACTCGATGTTCGACGAAGGAGGAGCAGATGCGCACCCTGTCCACGCTCGTGCTGGCCGCCGCGGTCGCTGGTGGTGTCCTCGTCCCCGGCCTTCCGGCCGCCGCGGCCACCGGGCCGCTGCCGTGTGGCACCCAGGCCAAGTCCCCAGGTTCGCTCCACCTCAGCATGAAGTACTCCATCACCACGGTCATCGGCCGCAACGGCAACGGGCACCTCTTCAGCGGGACGACGCAGAAGGGGCGCGAGTACCTCTGGACGAAGGGCACCGGGTTGCGGGCGGACGATCAGATCTCGATCGACTGGTCGAAGGACCAGGGGGAGACGTACCACTCCTGCCGGGTCACGCTCGATTACGGTCGCAGCGTCGCCACCACCAAGGCCGTGGTGAGCAGGAAGGGGTACTACTACCGCTCGTGCGTGAAGACCGACAAGTGGGAGTGCAGTGAGTGGGTGGAGATCGGCTAGCGCCCGTCACCGTGGCTAGGAAGAGGAGCGTGACCAGGGATTCCGGGGGGTGACGGCGAGACGGCGAGCGAGGCAAAGAGGGGCTCAGGACAGTACGGCAAAGACCGTCGAGCTGGTGAGCGCGGCGCGGGGAGGGCAGCGTGTTCGGCGCCGCGAAGGCGTTGCGAGGGGGTGCCTCGCCCAGGGGGGCCTGGGCGAGGGTGGGGGTCAGCGTTCTGCGTGGCGGATGGCGGTGCCGATGTCGCTGACGCGGTCGGCCAGCAGGCCGATGGCGCCGACGGCGCGGGTCATCGGGTCGTCCTCCGCGCCGCCCAGCGCCCGCGTCCGCAGGTAGGCGGTCTTGACCTCCGCCCACCGGGCCTGCTGCTCCGGCGTCATCCTCCCGCGCAGCTCCGCGAGCTTGAGAAGGTTCGCCTCGGCCCCCGAGGTGAGCGTCTGGGCCTCACCCGTGTAGTGGTCGTCGATCACCGCCTCCAGCTCCTCGTCGTTCATCGCCGGAACGATGCGCTCGGCCAGCTTGTTCATGTTCCGATAAGACCCCTGCAGCTTGTACGGAGGCTCCGTACGTGAATCCTCCGACTGCGCCGCCGAGGCGATGTAAGCCTGGTTGTTGGCCAGCACCACCTCCTGCACCCTGACGAGCTTGCGCAACACGGCGAGGATCTGCTCCAACTCCACCTTCGAGTAGGGATGTTCCAGCTGGTCGGCCCGGACCGAGGAGTCGCCGCGCGCCAGCCGTACCAGCAGCTCGACGTCCCCACGAGCGCGCGTCGACAGGGGCGCGAGCACGGGGTTGGAGGTCAGCGCGTTGTCGATGTAGCTGAGCGCGAACAGCTCGTCGCGCCCGCTCAGCACGTCGCCCAGGTTCCACACGTCGGCCCGGTTGGCCAGCATGTCCGGGATGCGGAACCGCTGCCCCGACTCGGTGTACGGGTTGCCCGCCATGCACACGGCGAACCGCTTGCCGCGCATGTCGTAGGTGCGGGTGCGCCCGTTCCACACGCCTTCGATGCGCCGTTGCGCGTCGCAGAGCGAGATGAACTTCTGCAGCAGCTCCGGCGAGGTGTGCTGGATGTCGTCGAGGTAGAGCAGCGTGTTGTTGCCGGACTCCAGCGCGAACGAGATCTTCTCCACCTCCTGCCTGGCGGTCGCGTCGGGCGCCTCCTCAGGGTCGAGCGAGGTGACGCCGTGCCCCAGGGCGGGCCCGTTGACCTTGACGAAGACCAGGCCGAGGCGGCTGGCGACGTATTCCATCAGCGTGGTCTTGCCGTAGCCGGGCGGCGAGATGAGCAGCAGCAGGCCCATCTGGTCGGTGCGCTTGCCCTCACCTGCCGCGCCGACCTGCTTGGCCAGGTTGTCGCCGATGAGCGGCAGGTAGACCTCGTCGAGCAGGCGGTTGCGGACGAAGGCGCTCATGACCTTGGGCTTGTACTCGTCCAGCCGCAGCCGGGACCGCTCAGCGGCCACCAGCTCGCCGCGCTGCTTCTGGTAGGCGCGGTAGGCGGGCACCTGGTCCTCCGCGAACGAGCGGGTCCTGGTGAGGAACTCGTCGAGGCGGATCTCCAGCTTCCTGTCGGCGATCCGTGCGTGCGTGCCGAGCAGGCCGTCGACGGTGGCGACGAGCGAGGCGCTGGAGTCGTGGCGCGGCAGGTCACAGAGCTGCAGCGCCACCGCCTCGGGCAGCTCGGGCGCGTCCTCGAAGCCGCCCAGCCAGGCGTGGGCGAGTTGGAGGCGCTCGGGGAGGGGGAGCTGCTTGAGCTCCTCTTCGAACTCGCGCACCTTGACCGACCCCAGCGTCTGGCGGAAACGGTCGAGGAGCTGGCGGGCGGCGTTGCTGGTGACGAAGCCGAACGGCTTGGCCGCCAGCTCCTCGACGAGGTATTCGCCCGCGAGCGCGGTGTCTGGGGGACAGGTGCTGAGCGAAGCGTGGAAACCCGCGATCGTGGCGGCTGCTTCTGCGTAGAGCGGGGCCAGGGCGGAGGCGCCGAAGGTGTCGCGAGCGCGGGCCAGCGACACCGCTCTGGTGGTCAATGTTTTACGTGAAACGTCGTCCAAACCGAAGGCCCACAGCAGCTGAGCTGCGGCGCGAGCCGCCGGGGAGTAGCGCAGCAACCCCGCGCCCTCGCGCAGGCGCAGCACGGCGTCAAGGATCATCGCCGAGTCGTGGTCGTGCACGCCGCGCTCGTACCCCTCGTCGTAGCGCTCCTCGGCGGCCTGCCGTACGAGATCGGGAAGGGAGTCCCCGGCCCGCACCGACCCCAGCAACGACGCCGCCAGATGCTCCCCTCGATAGACGGAGGAAGACTCCGACACCACGAGCTGGTCCCAGAACGGCCGGGTCGCGCCGAAGGACGCGGGAGCGGGCGACCGGTAGTCGGTGCCGGTGATCGAGAAGTGCATCTCGCCGTCGTGCGGCACCAGCGTGAGGTCGATGGGCTGGGTGTTGACCGCGAACCGGTGCCGCCCCAGCCGCAACGTCTCGCCGCCGTCGGAGAACAGGTCGAGCCGGTCGCGCAGCGCCCGCCCCGCCTCCTGCTGCGCCGCCTTGATGCGCCCTTCGAGCTCCTCTGCCCGTACGGCGTCGCCGAGCCCGCGCAGCTCGTCGGCCACCGCACGCAGCTTGGACACCATCGAGTCGGTGGCGAAGTAGGTGTTGACCTCGTCGAGCGACCCCAGCGACGCCACCCGCCGCGAGATGCTCCCCAGGATGCGCTCGGCCGACTGGGTGATCCGGTCGGCCCGCCGCGCCCGCGCGTCGAGCAGCGACTGCTTGCGCGCGGAGAACGCCTCGTAGACGTCCTCCCGCTTGGTGGTCAGCTGCGCCACGAAGTCGTCGAACTCGCCGAAGCGCGACTCCAGGTTCTCCAGCTGCAGCATCAGCCGCCCGAGCTGCTCGTCGCACCGCTCAGGGGTGTCCGCGACGGCCAGCGCCCCGGTCACCGCCTGCCCGAGCAGCGCGAACTCCGCCGAGAAAGCGGCGCGCCCCTCGACGGACAGCAGCTCCTTGCGCCGCCCGTCGAGCACGGCGCGCGCCCGGTTGACCCCGCCGAGCACCTCGCCGATGCGCGACAGGATGGAGGTGCGCACGGTCGCGTCGGCGATGTCGAGCGACCCGACGACCTCGGTGACCACCCCCAGCCCCTCGGACTGGGTGGCCAGGCGCTCGGCCACCGGCGCCGCCTCGGCCACGGTGGCGATCGCGGAGGCGTCGGTGGCCAGCTGATCGACGGCCGCGTGATAGCCCGTGAAGGCGTCGGAACCGGACAGGAAGTCGACGGCCCGCCTGCCCACGGACGTCAGCTCGCCGGACAGCCGCTCCCCGAGCGCATCCAGCCGCGCCAGATCGATGTAGCGCACCTCGCGCAGGGTGACGAGGCGTCCCTGTGCCCTGCGCAACCCGGCCAGGAGCGCGATCCAGGCGTCGGCAGAAACCGGCGAGTCCGCGGCGGCCTGCCGTACCAGCGTCAGGGTCTCCTCGGAAGCCGTTTCCAGCGTCGACGCGGCCTGGAGGGTGAGCTGCTCGACGTTCTCGTACTCGTCGAGCACCTGCTCGGCGGTGGCCCGCACGTCGGCGAGCGGGCCGCGCAACCCCTGCTCGCCCAGCCAGTGGTAGTGGTCGAAGGCGCGCGTGCACGAGGCGATCAGCGCCTCGAACGTGCCCATGGAGGGCGCCATCTCCTCGACCATCCGCGCCACGGACAGGCAGTCGGAGATGCCGCGCACCAGCTCGGCGTTGCCGATGCGCTCCAGCGGCCCGGTGCCGGTCGGCTGCGCCGCCGCGTAGGTGTCGGAGACGTAGGGCGTCTGCCAGACCTGCATCGGGTGCACGCGCGTCGGCTCGTCGGAGGTGGCGCGGAAGACCACCATCGTGCCGTCGTCGAACAGCGAGAAGCCGTGGCACGGGATGGGGTTGGCCACCTCCTTCCTGATCACGTTGTACGGCAGGAGCAGCGAGCGGCCGTCGCCCTGGGCGTGGAAGACGTAGAGCACGTCCTCACCGTTGGGCGAGCGCACCACCCGCTCGAACTCCAGGTCGGCGACGTCGGTGTCGAACGTCTTGCTGATGCCGGTCGCCAGGTAGAAGCCGCCGGGGAAGATGATGCCCTGGTCCTCAGGCAGCCGCTGGCAGGCCTGGCCGATGCCGTCGAGCCTGGTCACGGACTTGGTGCGGGTGTTGAAGACCAGGTGGCGCCACTCGGTCTCCTTGTAGGGCTTGACCCGCAGCAGGATGAGCGGGCCGACCCTGGCGTGCTCGACGTCGGCGTCGGCCAGCGACTGCAGCGGCTCGGCCACCGGCTCGCGGTAGATGCCCTCGCCGGTCTCCGTGTTGTTCTCGATCTTGATGGTGAGGTCGCCGCCGACGGTCTCGACGAAGACCTCGCCCTCGATCGAGATGTGCGGATGGCGGCCGAGCACGTGGTCGTCGCGGGTGGTGACCGTCCACTCGAAGTCGTGCGACGGCGGGAAGACGTGGTCGCGCTCCCCGCGGTTGTCCTGGTATTTCGCGGCTCCGGTGGTGCTCACGCCCCAGCGCAGGACCCTCGTGTCCGAGGGCCCCGTCCTGAAGACGGCGAGGAGCTTGCCCTCGACCCGGCGCAGGGTCTGGAGGCGGGCCTCCTTGTAGTAGCGGTACAACTCGGCGAAGTCCTTCTGGAAGGCGGGGTCGGTGAGCGCCTCCCACTGTGCCGGGTCGAACCTGAACGCATCGTCGGTGCGGGCGAACCTGTGGACGGAGAACACGTCATCCACAGCCGTCTCCGGCTTGAGCCCGATGAACACGTTGTAGCCGAACAACATCCGGTCCCCCAGGGAGACGATGTCGCGCGGCACGCAGTTGTTCTCCGTACGGATGCGTTCCGTCCCCAGCAGCCGCAGCTCGGCGCCGCCGAAGACGGTCAGGCGCTTGGCGTTGACCGCCTCCGCCGCCGCGGCGAGCTCGCGCGCCTGCCCGATGAGCCGGTTCCTGAGGACCTCATAGGTTCCGGCCTCAAGGCCCTGATCCACGGACATCAGCCCTTTGCCGCCGTAAGGGCCGCGACCGACGAGTCGGCCACCCCGATGCGGCGCGCGTGCTCCAGCAGCTCGCCCAGCTTCGCCGACTCGGGTCCGCCCTGCTGCATCAGCTGCATGAGCAGCGCCGAGATCGTGAGGTTCTTGACGTCGGCGGTGTCGATCCCGCCGATGATCCGCCCGAGGTCCGCCGTCAGCGAGGCCGTCCCGTTGAGGTACGGCTCGGCCAGCGACTGCGCCACCGAGGAGTGCTCGACGAACCCGTCGACGACCTTGCCGGCGGTGATCGAGCCGACCACCTTGTCGAAGAACATCGTGTCGCCGCCGACGATGTCGATGTTCGCCTTCGCCAGGCCCGCTGCCAGCACGCTCGCCTGCGCGGAAGCGATCTCCCTGTTGACGTCGATCTGCTTGAGCTTGACCGACGTGTCGGCCTCCAGACGGAGCCGGAACTCCTCGTGCCCGCGCGACGCCTCGTCCAGCGCCGCCATCGCGGCCGCCTTCTCCGTCAGACCCTCGGCCTCTGCCTTGAGCTTCTCGCCCACCGCCGCGGCCTGCGCGAACGCCATCGCCTGCTCGCCCTCGGCCTGCGCCTTGAGCCTGTCGCCCTCGACCAGGGCCATCGACTTCGCGCCCTCGGCCTCGACCCTGAGCTTCTCGCCCAGGACCAGCGCCTCGGCGCGGCCGACCTTCTCGATCGCCTCCGCGTCCCGCTCGCGCACCTGGACCTCGGCCAGCCCGGTCGCCGCCGCCTCGGCCTGGATGCCCTCGGCGAGCCTGATCTTGGCCCGCGCGTCGAGGTCGGCCGTCTGCTGCCTGGCCTCGGCGAGGACGATCTCCTCGCGCGCCTTGAACTTGGAGGCCGCCTCCGCCGCCTCTGCCGCCTTGATGTCCTTGACCAGGTGCTCCTGGGCTTCCGCCTCGGCCGCGATGATCGTGGTCTGGCGCAGGCGCTCCGCCTCTTCGAGGGCGCGCAGCTTCTTGATCGACTCTTCCTGCTCGGCGACCGTGCGCTCGACCACGATCCGCTCGCGGATCACCTCGGCGATCGAGCGCTTCTCCGTCTCGAGCTCCTTGTCCTTGGAGATGCGCGACAGCTCGGTCTCGCGCTCGCGGGAGATGACCTCCAGCATGCGGTCCTTCTCGATGCGCTCGCTCTCGATGGCGATGACGCGTTCCTTGTTCTTCTCCGCCACGGCGACCTCACGTGCGCGGTTCTCGTGCTGGATGCCGAGCTGCTCGTCGGTCTTGATGTTGGCGGACGTGGCGCGCAGCCGCTCCTCGGCCTGCACGCGGGCGATCTCCGCCTCCTCGCGCGCCTTCATCGTCTCGATCTCGCGGCGCTGCTTGATCTCCGCGTCCGCCTGGCGGCGCTCCAGTTCGAGGATGGCCTCGCGGGCGTCCACGTTCTGGCGGGTGATCTCCTTCTCCTCGGCGCGGGTGAACTCGTTGGTCCGCACGTGCTCCAGAGCCGTCAGCTCGGTGATCTTACGGATGCCCTGGGCGTCCAGGATGTTGCTCTTGTCCAGGGAGAGCAGCGAGGTCTGCTCCAGGTAGTCGATCGCCGCGTCCTCGAGGCTGTAGCCGTTGAGGTCGGTGCCGATGAGGCGGACGATCTCGTCGCGGAACTCGTCGCGCTTGGTGTAGAGGTCGACGAAGTCGAGGTGCTTGCCGGCCGTCTTCAGCGCCTCGGAGAACTTGGCCGCGAACAGCTCCTGCAGCGTCTGCTCCGCGCTGGCCCGTACGGTGCCGATGGCCTGCGCGACCTTGATGACGTCTTCCGCCGTCTTGTTGACGCGGACGAAGAAGGTGATGCGGATGTCGGCCCTGATGTTGTCGCGGCAGATGAGGCCCTCACGGCCGGACCGGGCGATCTCGATGGTCTTCACCGAGATGTCCATGATCTCGGCCTTGTGGAAGACAGGTAAGACGACCGCGCCGGTGAACGTCACGTCGACTTTGTTGACCTTGGAGATGATCAGCGCCTGGCCCTGTTCGACCTT
Source organism: Nonomuraea sp. NPDC050556 (assembly GCF_044457355.1). Taxonomy (NCBI): domain Bacteria; kingdom Bacillati; phylum Actinomycetota; class Actinomycetes; order Streptosporangiales; family Streptosporangiaceae; genus Nonomuraea; species Nonomuraea sp. NPDC050556. Next base: position 800,737 of record NZ_JBITGU010000005.1, read on the forward strand.
GCGGAAAAGGCGGCTGATGACGACGAGGAGGCCGACGATGACGATGAGGACGACCGCGAGCAGAATGCCGAAGCCGGTGGAGATGACACCCATCAGTGTTCCCTTTCATACGGCATGACGAAGAAGAACTCACCGTCTGCGTCGTATTCGAAGATGAGAGCGTTGTCGCCGCTCTTGAGGTGGTCCGTGCCGGTCGTCCGTACCTGGACGATGGCGGTGGAGCCGTCGGCGGCGGTGACTTCGGCCTGGCCGAAGTCAGTGGAGGCCTGACCTGTACGGATCACACAGTGGAGGCCGACGAAGTCGTGTCGGGAGGGTTGCCTGGTGTTGGGGAACAGCCTGCGCAAGGGGAGCGCGATCAGTCGCGCTCCCAGCCACCCCGCAAAGACAGCGACGGGCAGCACGAGCAGGCCAGGCAGTGACAGGGCGCCACCGGCCAGGCTGAAGAACCAGGCCAGAGCCACCATCAGGGAGACGGAGACCCCGGCGGGCACACCGCCGAGACCCAGCCACGGCAGGTCGTCGTCCAGGTCGGTGAGGCCGAAGATGACGAGAAGCCAGTAGGCGACGACGATGACGAGCAGGAAACTGAAGACCACAGCCGGAAAAGACAACACGGCGTCGATGAACTCGCCCATCGGCGTGTGGAATCCCCCTTGTTGCGGCCCCTGGGTGTGGGAGGCCGACTATATCCGCACGACTCATTGGTTATGAGTATTTATACGGACATTGCAGCCAACTTGCGATCTACTTGCCGTGCCGCAAAGGGGCCGCAATGGGGCCGCCGCGGGGCGGCCCCGGCGGCAATTAGCGGATCCCCATGAACTTGGAAGTGATCACGCTGGAGTTGTCCTTGATGTTCGCCTCCAGGCTGCTGCTCTTGGCCATCACCTTGAGCCGCTTGACGGGACCCGCCTTCTGCGCCGCCTTCAGGGTCAGCCTGATCGTCAGGTCCTGCGCGGCTGCCAGGGTCGGGAACGAGCAGCGGAAGCGCCGCCCCGACGGCTTGCAGGAGTCCGGCGTGGCGTGGACGAGCTTCACGAAGCTCGGCAGCGTACCGCTGACCACAACGTTCTCCGCCGTCGCCGGCCCGCCGTTGGTGAGCATGATCGCGTAGACACTGGTGCGCTTGCCCGGCCCCGCGCCCAGGTTGAGCCCGTTGACGCCGAGGTCGACCTCCTCGTCCAGGCCGGGCGGCGGCGGTTGCTGAGCGGCCGTGGCGGGCGTCGCCCCGACAGTGATCGCCAGCGCCGCCCACAGTGCGACGTGTGTCGTCTTCCTCATGATTCCCCCCGGAATTTGATCTTTCCCCCAGGGCGCATCTACCCCGTGCCGATCAACAGGAAAACCCGGCGACGGGCAGGTCATAGGCAGTGCGTTCGCCGGGGGTGAGGGCGCGCCCCGCCCTGGCGCACACGACGCCGACGGCCCGGTCGAGGGTGAGCGGGTGGAAGTGCACGCCGCCCCCCGCGTCCACGGAACGCAGGCCGTCCGCGCCGAAGGACAGCGCGACCACGTCGCCGCTGTGCCTGAACGGCAGCCCGATCTCCGTGCCGCTGCCCAGATCCCACAGCCTGACCGTCCCGTCGCGGCCCCCGGTGGCGATCCTGCTGCCGTCGGGGGAGAAGGCGGCGGCGATGGCCGCGCCGCCGGTGTGCCCGCGCAGGATCGGCCCGGCCAGGGCCTTGGCGCGCAGGTCCCACAGCGTCACGGAGCCGTCGTCCATGCCCAGCGCGACCCTGGTCCCGTCGGCCGACAGGCCCAGGTACCCGGTCAGGTATCCGGGCGTCTTGAAGCAGCCGGTCAGCCCGTTGACCAGGTCGAGCCCGCACATGCCGAGGTCCGGGTGCGCGCCGAGCAGCCCGCCTGGCACGTGCCGCACGGCGGTGGCGATCGCCCCTTCGAGCACCCTGGTCTGGCGTCCGGTGCGCACGTCCCAGACGCGGATGGCCGCTCCCTGCACGGCCCAGGTCGCCATCGTCAGCTCCGACCCGTCGGCGGAGAAGTCCATGGAGAAGACGTCGCCCACCCGCTGCTCCGGCACGGTCAAGGTCGTCCGTACGGCTCCCGCCGCCACGTCGACGACCATCGCCTCCACCCCGTTCCCGTTGACGGCGAGCAGGCTGCCGTCGCGCGAGAAGACCAGCGGCGAGGTGTTGGGATGCACGTCGAGCTGCCCCGACCAGAACGGCGAGACCCAGCCTCCGGTCAGCGTGTGCAGCACCCGCCCTGAGGCCACGTCGACCAGCCGCAGCCGCCGGTCGTCCATGACCGCCAGGACCCGCCCGTCCGGGCTGAACGCCGCCGACCTGACCGGGCCGAGGGAGAGCGGCGGGTGCGCGAAGGGGCTCGTGTCGGTGACCCGCAGCTCGCCGCCGCCGAGCACGGTCAGCAGTCCGCCGTCCGCGGTGAAGGCGAGGGCCGAGTTCATGGGTTGCTCGACGCTGGAGAGCAGCTCCAGCGGGACCGTCGCGGGCGGCCAGGAGTCGTCGTAGAAGGGGTTGCCCGTCCGCGTCTCGTCGTTGAACACGTTGCCCCAAAGCGTGACGAGCCCGCAGCGTTCGATGGCGAGAAGCGTTCCCGACGGGCTGAAGGCGAGCTGACCGCGCAGGCAGATGGTGCCCGATCCCCGCTTGGGGAAGTCGTACGAGGGCAGCTCGCCGCGGGCGACGAGCGCGGACAGGCGGCCGCCTTCCACCGACCACAGGTCGACGCCGGTGATCTCCTGCGGGTACCCGTGCGGGCCGGGGAACGCGCGCGTCCAGAGCGTGGCCAGCAGCCTGCCGTCCTGGCTCAGGTGGGCCAGATGGATGAGCCGGTCCTTCTCCGCGCGACGGGAGGAAAGGACCCTTCCCGTGCGCGCGTCGACCAGCCCGAACGTGTTCATGTCCTTGACGCAGGCCACCATCCTGCCCGGTGCCGGTTCCCCCGCGACGAGCGGCGAGGAGCCGCAGGTGGCGTCGCGGCGCAGCAGCGCCTGCCCGTCGAAGACCAGCGGGCCGCCCGGCGCCTCCATCGTCACCCGCTCACCGACCTGCTCGCCCGTCGCCACCCGCCGTACCGTCACCACCCTCGGGTCGAGGTCGCAGGCGTTGGGGTCCTGGCACGACTGGGTGGCCAGGAGGGAGCGGTCGGCCGACAGGTAGGCGAACCAGGCGGAGGAGTCCGCGCCGGGCACCCTGGCGAGCCGTTCGCGGGTGACCGCGTCGCTGATCGTCATGACGTCGTGCTCGGGCAGGATGAGCGTCCTGCCGTCGGCGCCGACGCCGATCGACGGGTCGCTGCGCCGTACGACGTCGGGCTGGGCCAGCGAGCCCAGGACGGCTCGCTCGGCGTCGGCGCCCGGGTCGGAGCGGGCGGCCGCCACGCTGAGCAGCAGCGCGGCCGCCGGGTCCGAGTCGCGCAGCGTCTCTGCCCTGGCCGCGAGGCCGCGCGCGGTGGCACGGCGCTCCGCCTGCTGGGCCGCCCTGCTGTTGATCTCCGAGAGCCCGGCGAGCGCCACCGCGGACACCGTCAGGACGACCAGGGCTGCGGTGAGCGCGCGGCGCCTTCTGGTCCTGCGTTGCACCAGTCCGGAGCTTCTGGCCAGGAAGTCGCGCTCGACCGGGTTCAGCGCGATCCTGCGCTCGTTCGCCGACGACCAGGCGAGCGCCTGCTCCAGCGCCACGCCCTGGTGGAGGTCGCCCTCCCTGCGCCCGTGCGCGTGCCAGTTGGCCGCTGCCGTCCTGAGCCGCTGGTAGGTCGCCAGCCCGCCGCGCTCGTTGGCCACCAGCACGCCGAGCCTGGGCCAGGCCCTGATGAGCGCCGCGTTGGTCAGCGTGAAGCCGCCTTGGGGTACCTCGTGGATGACGCCGCCGGCTTCCAGCGCCTCGATGACCGGCTCGACCGTGGTGTCCGCCATGCCGTCCAGCTCGTCGGGGCGCACGCCGACCAGGCCGTCGCCCGGCCCGACCATGCGCAGCAGCGCCTGGTCGGCCAGCTCCTGCTCCGCCGGGGAGAGCGACGCGAACGCGGCCTCGGCCCGCACCCCCAGAGCGGGTGCGGCGGAGCCGCCGGGCACCCCCGCGGCCTCCCTGCTGCCCGCGTCGAGCAGGTCGGGCTGCCCGCCGCCGAGCAGCCCGAGCAGCAGGTCGCGCGCGGACGGACGGGCGCTCGGAACCTTGGCGAGGGACGCGGCGACGAGCCCGCGCAAGGGCTCCTGCAGCGCGTCGAGGTTCACCTCGGCGCGTAACACGTCGTAGATCACCGCAGCCACGTGGGCCTTGGCGAACGGCGCCTTGCCGGTCGCGGCGAACACGATCACGGCGCCCCAGGCGAACACGTCGGACGCGGGACCGGGTGCGCCGCCGGAGAACAGCTCCGGCGCCATGTAGCCGGGCGTGCCCATCACGCCGCGGGCGGCGGTCAGGGAGTTGTCGACGACGCGGGCGATGCCGAAGTCGATGACGCGCGGCCCGTCCGGGCCGAGCAGCACGTTCTCCGGCTTGAGGTCGCAGTGCGCGACGCCCGCGTCGTGGATGGCGGCCATGGCCGTGGCGGTGCCGATCGCGAGCCTGCGCAGGTCGTCGCCCGTGTACGGCCCGCGCTCGTCCACCGCGGCGCGCAGGCTCGGCCCGGCCACGTACTCGCTGACGACGTACGGCTGCGCCCCGTCGAGCTCGGCGGCCACGATGCGCGCGGTGCAGAACGCGGCGACCCGGCGCGCCGCGTTCACCTCCTTGTCGAAGGGACGGCGCAGGGCGGCCTGCGGGTGCAGCACCTTGAGCGCCACCCGCTCGCCGGCCTGGCCGTACGCCTCGTAGACCACGCCCTGCCCGCCGCTGCCGAGACGGCGGGCGATCGCGTAGTCGCCGATCCGCTCAGGATCTCCCATACCTCAGGAAGATCCCACGAATGTCCCCTATTCGCCGAGCAAGCCCAGCTGTTCGAGCAGATCTGCTTCGTCCCAGTATTGGCGGAAGTTCTGGATCTGCCCGTCCTGGATCTCGGCGAACATGGCCCCGCGCAGGTCGAGCGGCCGGTGGGTGGCGGGAAGGGACAGGTCGTCGTCGAGGAACAGCGTTCCTGTGTGCACGGCCGTCATCCGCCACTCGGCCACCACCGAGCCGTCGGGCAGCTCGATGGGCGAGGCCTCCATCGTGATGTCCGACAGGCCCTCCCCGCGCCCCTCGGCCTCGGACAGCAGCTCGTCGCGCGACCCGATCGCCGTGCCGGCCGTCCAGCCCGTGCAGTCCTCGGCGTACAGCTCGGTGATGCGCTTGGTGTCGCCCGTGGCCGTCGCGTTGAGCGCGTCGAGCACGATCTGTGATGAGGTCATCGTCATCCTCCGATCAGCTTGGCCTTCATCGCGGCGAACTCCGCGTCGGTGAGGACACCCGATTCACGAAGCTTGGCCAGTCGCTCCAGCTCAGCCAACGGGTCGGACGCGGGGGCCGGGGCCGGGGCCTGTTGTGACGAAAGCGCGTTGATCTGGGCCTGGAGCTGAGCCTGCTGGTTCTGCGCCTCGGCGAGCGCCTCGTTCTGGTCCTGCTCGTTCGCCGAATTCTGCGCGCCCCTCTTGCCCGCGTTGTAGGCGACGGCTGCCGTGGTGGCCCCGGCGGCGAGCCGCATCAGCGGCCTGCGGGGGCGGAAGAAGATTCCCATGGCCCGCTACTTCTTCTGCGCGGCCTGGGCCGCCTCGCGGAGGTGGGCCTCGTCCTCGGCGCTGAGTGAGGTCTGCATGATGTGCCCGCCGTACTGCGCGATCTCCGGGATCACCTTGTCCGGGGTGCTGTTGACGATGAGCAGGAACAGCGCGGCGGAACCGGGCTCCAGCTTGTCGCCGAGCTGCTTCATGAAGTCGTCGTCGACGCCCACGTCGGTCATGGCGCCACCGGCGGCGCCGCCGGCCGCGCCGAGCGCCATGCCCAGCAGCGGCATGAAGAACAGCAGGCCGATGAGGCCGCCCCAGAGCGCGCCGCCCGCGGCGCCGATGCCGACCGTGCTGTTGACCTGGTGGAGCTTGATCTTGCCGTCCTGCTTGCGCTCGACGACCGCCGCGTCCTCCAGCGTGATCAGGTTCTCCTTCTGCATCTGGAACAGCCGGTCGCGCACCATGGTGGCGGTCTGGACGTCCGGGTAGGAGATGGCGACGAGGTTGCTCATGTTTCCCCCATAAGGTGTTCTTCCATCACAGGGCCTTGCCGATCAGCACGACCCCGAAGACCAGCAGCAGGACGCACATCACGGTGGCGTTGTTCTGCTCCAGCCAGGTCTTGAGACCGTCCAGCGGACCGCGCATCCGGTCGGCCGCGACGGCGTAGGCGATCACGGGGATGGCGACGGTGCACGCCGCGATCACCGTGAACACGACGACGAGCAGCACCTGGTGGCCGCCCTGGGCGATCGCGATGCCCGCGGCCACGCACAGGACCAGGTTCTTCGGGTTGACCGCGGACAGCAGCAGGCCGAGCACGGCGGCCTTGGCCGGGGTGACCTTGTCGATCGCCTTCATCCAGGCGGGCATCTCCGCGTCGTCGCGGGTGCGCCACTTCTTGACGGCCAGCACCAGCAGGACGACGCCGAGCAGCAGCTTGATCCACGACACCCCGCCCGAGGCGCCGCCCGCTGGGGTGAGACCGATGGTGTTCGCCAGGATCACGCAGATCGAACTGGCGAGGACGATCCCGGCCACCCAGCCCAGCAGGAACCCGCGGCTCGCCCCGCCCGCCTGGGGAGCGAGCAACATCAGGATCACCGCGATGATCGGAACAGGGCTTACGGCGACGCCCACGGCGTACGGCAGGATCTCGCCCATGTCAGGGCGCGACGATCGATCTCATGCGCCACCCCTACCCGCGGGCGAAGGCGGGAGATGGTGGGCAATGCACTCTTTGACCAGTCGTTACGCCTGGGATGCCTCCCACTCGTGGCACGGGCGGAGCGCGTGGTGATGGAAGATCACGCCGACCATCCTGCTGGTCGCCGAGTTGTGCACGCCCTGGCCGGTGGGGCCGCACATGCAGTCGTGCGACTCCTCGTGGCCGATGGCGTCGTCCAGGGGACGGACGTGAACGATCTTCTCCATGCTTGCCGCCTTACCGTGACCGGAGCTTGGCGCGTAGTTTAGGCGGTTTTTAGACCATTTATGTGCATATCTTGGTGATTGGTACCTCGTAGGCGGTCTGCTCGGCAGCACTGAGGTCGCGCCCGGCCTTCGCGCACACGGCCTTCAGCGCTCTGTCCACATCCAGTGGATAACTTCGCACCCCGCCGGCCACGTCGGTCGCGTAAAGGGTGCGGTCGTCGGGGCTGAAGCCGACGGCCAGCACCTCGCCCTGCTGCGGGAAGGGCAGCCCGATCTGGGTTCCCGCCGCGAGATCCCACAGCCTGACCAGGTGGTCGTCGCCGCCACCCGTCGCCAGCAGCTTGCCGTCGTGCGAGAAGGCGGCCGTGCTCACCCAACCGGCGTGCCCTCGCATGATCTTGCTCGCCAGCCTGCCCGTGGCCGGATCCCACAACGCCACGGTGCCGTCCGAGATGCGCAGGAGCACGTGCCTGTGGTCGGGGGAGAAGCCCATGGCCTTCGTGGCGAGGCCGGACAGGCGGAACCCGCTCCTGCCCTCCGGGCAGCTGGAGCGGGCCTTGGCCAGGTCCAGCGAGCAGACGCCGTCGTCGGGGTGGCCGGTGACCAGGCTCTTGCCGTCCGCGGTGAAGTGGAGGTCGTCGAAGAGCATCTCCGGGATGCGCCTGGTCATCCTGGCCGTACGGAGGTCCCACAGGGTGAAGCTGCTGCCGACCGCCTCCGCCTGGTCGTCGGCGACGTCGACCGCCATGGCGAAGGTGGAGTTGTCGGTGGAGAAAGCCATGGACAGGACGTCGCCGTTGGTGTTCGTCTGGTCGGGGGTGAGCTTGCCGCGCCGGTGCGGGACGGTCAGCTTCGTGCGCACGGAGGCGGTGGCGACGTCGATGATCACCGCTTCCGCGTCGTCGCCGTTGACCGCGAGCAGGGTGCTGTCAGGGGAGAACGCCATGGGCGGGGGCGGCTGGTCCTGGAGCGTTCTGGACGGCAGCGGGGAGACCCATGGGCCCTTCAGCGTGCTGACCCGGCCGGAGGCCAGGTCGACCAGGCGCAGCGAGGAGTCGTCCATCGCGGCCAGGGTCCTGCCGTCCGGGCTGACGGCCGCCAGCCTGATCGCGCCGTCAGAAGGCTCCGGGCGCAGCGTGGAGTCCGGTTGCGCCATCTCGGCCACCCGCAGGTCGCCGCCGCCGACCACGGTCAGCAGGCCGCCGTCGGCCGTCAGGGCGGGGATGGCGTCGAGGGGTTGCTCCATCCGGGCGAGCAGGGTCATCCCCATCACGCCTTCCGGCGCGTAGGTGTCCTCGTAGTCGGGCGGGCTCAGGCCGTACGGGTTGTTCTGCACGAAGTTCCACACCATCACCAGGCCGCAGTGGTTGACGGTCAGCAACCCGCCGAGGGTCAGCCGGGGCGCGGGGCAGGTGCCGTCCCAGTGACTGCCCGAGGCGTACGGTGTCCACGCCGGATAGAAGGCCCTGGCCAGATGGCGGCCCAGGCGGCGCCCCTCGACCGTCCAGACGTCGGCGCCCCACTCGATCTTGGTGGCGCGGGTCCACTGGACGGCGAGCAGCTTGCCGTCGGCGCTGAGCGTGGCGGCCTCCACGGTCCTGCCCTTGTCGATCCTGCGGGTGTCGACGGGCGCGCCGGAACCGTCCGCGAGGCCGAACGACGTGTCGTTGGTGCAGGCCATCAGCAGCGAGGCGTCGGGCGTGCCGAGCACCGCCGGGGACTTCCCGCAGGTGACGTGTTCGCGGAGAACCGTGTGGCCCTGGAAGGCGAGCCAGATCGGATCCGGGCTCCCGTCGGGGGAAAGGGTCTTGCTGTCGATCTTCTTCCCGGTGGCCGTGCTCCAGACGGTCAGCCGCTGCTCGTCGTCGCCGCACGCGATGTCCGGGCAGGCCATGAGCAGCAGCCGGGTGCGGTCGGCCGACAGGTAACCGGCCTTGGCGTCCTTCGGCACGCCGCGCACGGTGGCGACGTTCGCGCCGGTGACCGCGTCGGTGACGGTCGCGGTGCCGTTCTCCGCCTCGATCACGGTCCTGCCGTCAGCGCCGACGCCGATGGCCTGGCTGGCGTGCCGTACGACCTCGGACTGGGCCAGCGAGCCCACCAGCGCGCGCTGGGCGTCCGGCACCCGCTTGACGCGCGCGGCGGCGACGCTGAGCAGCAACGCGGCCGCCGGGTCCGACTGCCTGAGCGTCTCCGCCCTGGCGGCCAGCCCCTTGGCCACCGCCTCGTCCCTCTGGACGGCGATGGTGCCCCTGGCGTCCTGCGCCTCGCGCCGGTTGAGCTCGGCCAGCCCGGCCAGGCCGAGGGCGCCGACCAGCAGGACGGCCAGGATCCCTGAGAGCAGGCGACGGTTCCTGGCGCGCCGCCTGAGCGCGGCCGAGCTGCCGTTGAGGAAGTCGCGCTCGGCCGGGCTGAGCTCCAGGTGCCGCCTGGCCGTCGCCGCCCACGCCGTGGCCAGTTCCAGGGCCACGCCGTTGTAGAGGTCGCCCTCGCGGCGGCCGTGCCGTTCCCAGCTCCTGGCCGCCTCGCGTAATCGCTGGTACGTGGCCAGGCCCTGCCGCTCCTCCGCCACCAGCTCCCTGAGCCTGGGCCAGGCGTGGATGAGGGCGGGGCTGGCCATGCTCACCCCGGCCTCGTCGCCGCGGATCACGCCGCCGTCGGACAGCACGTCGAGCACCGGGTCCATGGTCGTCGCCGACAGCCAGGACAGCTCTGCAGGATCGACGCTGACCAGGGCGTCCCCGGTGTCTCCCGGCCTGACCATGCGCAGGAGGAGCTGCGAAACCAGCGCCTGCTCGGTCGGGCCGAGCTTCGCGTAGGCGCGCTCGGCCCGCTCGCCCAGGGGCGGCGTCGTGGAGCCGCCGGAGAGCTGGGACGCCGCGCGGCTGCCCTCGTCCAGCACGTCGCTGCCCAGCAGGCCGAGCAGGAGCTGACGCGCCGTGGGCCTGCCTGCGGGATCCTTGTTCAGCGACCTCGCCACCAGGCCCCTGAGCGGCTCGTCGAGCGCGTCCAGCTCCACCTCGGCGCTGAGCACCTGGTTGATCACGGCGGCGACGTGCATGCGGTCGAACGGCGCCCGGCCCGTCGCGGCGAACACCATCACCGCGCCCCAGGCGAACACGTCGGCCGCCGGTCCTGGAGGTGCGCCGTTGAACAGCTCGGGAGCCATGTAGCCGGGCGTGCCCACGACGCCTCGCGAAGCGGTCAGCGAGTTGTCGACGATGCGGGCGATGCCGAAGTCGATCACGCGCGGTCCGTCGGGGCCGAGCAGCACGTTGTCCGGCTTGAGGTCGCAGTGGGCGACGCCCGCGTCGTGGATGGCGGCCATCGCGGTGGCCGTGCCGATCGCGAGCCTGCGCAGGGCGTCGCCGGTGTAGGGGCCGTTCCTGTCGACGGCCGCGGCCAGGCTGGGGCCGTCGACGAACTCGCTCACGATGTACGGCCGGCCGTTGTCGAGCTCTGCGGCGAGGATGCGCGCCGTACAGAACGCCGCCACCCGCCTGGCGGCGACGACCTCCTTCTCGAACGGCCGGCGCAGGCCGTAGTCGGTGTGCAGCACCTTGACCGCGACGCGCTCGCCGGACGTGCTGTACCCCTCGTAGACGACGCCCTGCCCGCCGCTGCCGAGCTTTCGGGCGATCGCGTACTCGCCGACGTACTCCATGATCAGATAAGTCCCACAATTTCGGGTGGGTGGCAAGCTTGACCTCAAGTTATGTTGAGGTTGCAGAGTCAACGGTATGAGAGCTGCTGCGTTTTCCGAGTTCGGTGGGCCCGAGGTGCTGCGCGTGATGGAGGTGCCCACCCCGCAGGCGGGTCCCGGCCAGGTCAGGGTGCGGGTGAAGGCGGCCGGGGTCCAGCCCTACGACACCGCCGTGCGCGCCGGATGGACGCCGCCGGGCGTGACGGGCGGGTTGCCGCGCATTCCTGGCAACGAGTTCGCCGGGATCACCGACGACGGTGTGGAGGTGCTGGGGTTCTCCCAGCTCAACGCCTATGCCGAGTACATCGTGGTCAACGAGACCGACGTGACGCCCAAGCCCGCCGGGCTGCCGTGGGAGGTGGCCGGTGGGCTGACCGCCGGGGTGCAGACGGCTGAGCTGGCGCTGGACGGTCTCGCGGTGGGCGAGGGCGACACACTGCTGATCCACGGGGCGGCGGGCAACGTGGGCACGGCGGCGATCCAGATCGCGAGGCTGCGCGGGGCCACGGTGATCGGCACCGGGCGCGACCACGAGTACCTGCGCTCGCTGGGTGCGATCCCCGTGTCCTATGGCGAGGGGCTGGCCGACCGGGTGCGTGAGCTGGCGCCCGGCGGGGTGGACGCCGCGCTCGACGGCGCGGGCGGCGACGCGCTGGACGTCTCCCTTGCGCTGGTCAAGGACAGGGACAGGATCCTCACCCTGGTCGAGCACGGCCGGGCGGCCGACCTCGGGATCAGGGTGACCCAGGGCGTCCGTACGGCGGAGCGGCTCGGACGCTACGCGGCGCTGATCGCCGAGGGGTCGTTCCACTTCACCGTGCGCTCCACGTACCCGCTGGAGCGCGCGGCCGACGCGCACCGGGAGATGGAGGCCGGGCACGGCAACGGGAAGATCGTCATCACGGTGGCGTAATCTTAGCGGTAGGAGGCTTTCCTGCCACTGTTGTGGGGTTGGCCGTTCTTGGAGGATCTGTTCCATGTCCTCCATCACCGCTGTTCCCGCCGCTGACAACGCCGCCGCGCTCGCGCACTTCGCCGCCAGGCTGGCCTTCGAGACCGACGTGTCCGACGTCGCCGCCGACCTGGCCGCGGGTGCTCCCGGCGTGGTCGTGATCGACTCGCGCAGCCTGGAGAGCTGGAACCAGGGCCACATCGAAGGCGCCGTCCACCTGCCGACCGCCGAGATCGCCGCCCGCGCCGCCTCGATGATCCCTCGGGAGGTCACCGTGGTGACCTACTGCTGGGGGCCTGGCTGCAACGGCGCCACCAGGGCCGCGCTGGAGTTCGCCAAGCTGGGGTACCAGGTCAAGGAGATGCTCGGCGGGTTCGAGTACTGGGCCCGCGAGGGGTTCCCCGTGGAGACCGCGAGCGGCGTGACACGCGGGGCCGTCGACCCGCTGACGGCGCCCGTCTCCGGGATCGCGTGCGCCTGCTGAGCGTCTTTGGTGCCCCCGACGAACTGTTCTGTCGGGGGCATAGGGGTACCTACCCGTTGCGCGATCAGCTAGTCATGATCTTTGCGATGACGTTGGTGGAAGCGGCCCACCTTGGCCCGGTTGCCGCACTTCTCCATCGAGCACCACCGGCGGCTGCCGTTCTTGCTGATGTCCAGGAACCACAGCAGGCACTCAGGGTTGGCGCACTTGCGCACCCGGTCGGGGCGTTCGCCCATGAGCCTGACGAAGTCGGCCGCCACGACCCAGGCCGCGTGCCACGACGGGTCGTCCACGATCACCCGCTCGCCCCGCAGGCCGGGGCGCACCGACCCGTGCTCCAGGACCGCGTCGAGCGGCGCCTCGTCGCCTTGCAGGGCGGCGCGCAGGGCCTGGCGGGTCTCCACGAGGTGGTCCTCCTGGCCTGGAAGTCCGTGTTCGGCCAGCCATGACTCTGCTGCGCCCTCGTCGTCGAAGTAGTCGACCTGGGTGCCGTGGTCGTTCCACAGGGTGTCGACCAGGTCGAGGGGGAGGGGCTCGCCGAGCAGGGGTCTGGCTCTCATGCCTTCCATCTTAACCCCTGAAGTCGATTTGACTGGTTAGGTCTTGCGGGTCTATAACCATCAAAGAGACTTTGGGTGGTTAAGGAGATCGTGATGGCTGTTTCTGGAGCGCCGGCGCGGCCGTCGGCGAGGGTCGTCCTGGTGACTACCGGGGCGGCGTTGGCCGGGCTTCTGTTGCTGGCTGTAGTGACGAGCGTGAGCGGGCTGGCGTTGTTCGCGCTGCCTTTCGCGGCTACGGCGGGGATCGTGGCGATCGCGCCCGCCGCGCCGTTCGCCCAGCCGCGCAGCATCCTTCTGGGCCATCTCAGCGCCGCGGCACTTGCCCTCGTGGTGACCCTGCTCCTGGGCCCGTCATTGTGGACGGCCGCGATCGCCGCCGCATTGTCGACGGCGCCCATGCTGCTCCTACGCGCCCCGCACCCACCCGCCGGTGCGACGGCAGCACTCATCGGACTGACCGCCCCCGACCCGACCTACCTGCTCAGCCCGGTGCTGGTGGCAAGCGTCGTGGTCATCGCGGGCGGCGTGCTCCTGGGCAGGCTCCTCCCCGCCCACCACTACCCGGCCTACTGGCGGTAGCCCCCAACGCCTACCAACAACCCCTCAACCCCAACAACCCCTCAACCCTCACTTCGTTGAGTGGGGGTTGAGGGGTTGTTGATGTGACGGTTGGGGTCAGGGGCGGTGGAGGAGGGCGTCGGCGATGGCGAGTTGTTCCTCGTTCAGCCGTTCCTCGCCGTCCTTGATGTCCCACAACGCGTTCTGCAACACCCGCCCGAGGGTCCACCCCACCGCGCGCTGCCGGTCGAGCCCCAGCCCGTCGACCATCAGGTCGAACCGCACCCGTACGGCACGCGCCACGTCCCCCGTGGCCACCACGTCGTCCCACCGGTTGTCCAGCGCGGGCAGCAGGTCGAACCCCGGGTCGCCGGCCAGCGGCTTGGGGTCGATCGCCAGCCACGGCTCCCGCTCGGCGGCCAGCACGTTGTCGAAATGCAGGTCCCAGTGCAGCAACCGGTCACCAGGCTCGCCGACCAGCTCGCGCACGGCCCCGGCGCAGATGTCCAGCCAGCGCCGGTCGTCCGGATGAGCCTTCTCGAGAGCGTGGGGAACGTCGTCGAGCATCCCCTGGGCGATGTCGGCCAGCCGCCGCATCCCCGCCGGCGCCGGGTGGACGACCAGCCGCGCCAGCAGCGAGGTGAGGATCTTCATCGCCTCGAGGGTGTCCGGCACGGACTCCAGCGACCGCTCGCCGACCAGCCGTTCGAGCAGGAGCGCGTTGCCGTCGTGACCGGGCAGAGGCAGGGTGTCCTCGCGCAGGAGCCTGACGATGCCGTCGCCGTCCCACTGCCGCAGGCCGGGCCCCTCGGTGACGTTCTCCTCCGTGGCCGGCTGGAGCTTGAGCGCGGCATGAGAGCCGTCGGCCTGCCGTACGGGAAGGACGAGGGAGACGATGCCGTGCATGGACGGGCCCTCGACGCGGAGGTCCCACGCGTCGAGGAAATGCTGAGCGACCCCCGGCAGGGCCGCCGTCCACGAAGGGCCCGAGTCGTCGGGATATTTCAGGTGGTTGGCGGCCAGCTCACCAGGTACTTCGATCATCAGAAGTGCCAGGGGAACGGTGACCAGTCGGGCTCCCGCTTCTCCAGGAAGGAGTCGCGGCCCTCGGCCGCCTCGTCGGTCATGTAGGCCAGCCTGGTCGCCTCACCGGCGAACACCTGCTGCCCGACAAGTCCGTCGTCGATCAGGTTGAACGAATATTTCAGCATCCGCTGGGCCGTGGGCGACTTGCCGTTGATCTTCCGCGCCCACTCCAGCGCCGTGCTCTCCAGCTCGGCGTGCGGCACGACCTTGTTCACCATGCCCATCCGGTGCGCTTCCTCGGCCGTGTAGGTGTCGCCCAGGAAGAAGATCTCGCGGGCGAACTTCTGCCCCACCTGGCGGGCCAGGTAGGCGGAGCCGAACCCGCCGTCGAACGAGGCCACGTCGGCGTCCGTCTGCTTGAACCTGGCGTGCTCGGCCGAGGCCAGCGTCAGGTCGGCGACCACGTGGAGGCTGTGGCCGCCGCCCGCGGCCCAGCCGGGCACGACGCAGATCACGATCTTCGGCATGAACCTGATGAGCCGCTGCACCTCGAGGATGTGCAGGCGGCCCGTCGCCTTGGTGCCGTCGGCGTACTGGTAGCCGTCCTTGCCCCTGATGCGCTGGTCGCCGCCCGAGCAGAAGGCCCAGCCGCCGTCCTTGGGCGAGGGCCCGTTGCCGGTCAGCAGCACGCAGCCCACGTCAGTGGTCATACGGGCGTGGTCGAAGGCGCGGTAGAGCTCGTCGACGGTCTGCGGCCTGAACGCGTTGCGCACTTCGGGCCGGTTGAACGCGATGCGCACCGTGCCCTGGTCGACGGCCCGGTGGTAGGTGATGTCGGTGAAGTCGAAACCCTCGACGACCTGCCACGCCTTGGAATCGAACAGCTCGGAGACCATGCCGAGAGCCTAACGGATCTGCTTCTCCGCCCACTCTGCCCACTCGCGCTGCGTCGTGGTGAAGCGCAGCCCCCACTCCAGGGCCAGCCTGCCGTACACGGAGAGGTTGTCCTCGCCGCCCTCGACCAGCGGCAGGATGCCGGTCAGCATCTCGTGGTTCCGTACCGCCCGCTCCGCCTGCTCGCGCAGGTAGGTGCGGGCCTCGTCAGGGGAGAGCTGACCCAGGAAGAAGACGCGCAGCAGCACGTCGCTGCGCCCGATGGTGACCGGTGTCACCTCGGTGATCCAGTGGTGGAGCTCGGCGCGGCCGGCGTCGGTGATCGCGTACTCCTTGCGCCCGCGCGGACCCTCGGCGGCCACTTCCACCAACCCGGTGTCAGCCAGTTTGCCCAGCTCCGAGTACAACTGACTCTGCGTCGCCGGCCACACGTTGGCCAGCGAGATGTCGAACATCTTCATCAGGTCGTATCCGCTGGCAGAACCCTCTGCGAGCAAACCCAGGACGGCGTGTCGAAGACTCATACAACCATCCTACATTGACATGTCGACATAGGACCCTCTACATTCGACATGTCTACTTAGGAACGTCACAAGGAGCTCCCATGATCCGCGGCCTCATCGGCTTCCTCCCCTGGATCGTCTATGCCTTCGTCGCCACGAGCGACGAGTGGCGCTGGGGCGCCATCGTGGGCCTGGCCTGCGCCATCGTCATCGTCATCATCGAGCGGACCGGCGGGAAGACCTGGGACCAGGCGATCATCGCCCTGAGCGCCGTGGGCTTCTTCGCCGTGATCACCGTGTACTCGCTGATCCAGCCGGACTCGTCGCTGACCATGTACGGCCCGGCCCTCGTGAACGTGTGGCTGGGCATCACCGCCTGGGGCTCGCTGGCGATCCGCAAGCCGTTCACCATGGGCATGGCGAAGGCGATGGCGCCCAAGGAGATGTGGGACACCCCCGGGTTCTACAAGGTCAACGCGATCATCACGACCGCCTGGGCGGTCGCCTTCACCGTCGCTGCCATCTCGCTGACCTGGGTGCTCGCCGTGGACCAGCACGCGACCGCCCTCGTGATCACCATCAAGGTCGCCACGTTCGTGGCCCCCGCGCTCTTCACCGCGCGCTACACGAGGATGGCCAAGGCCCGCGCCCAGCAGATCAGCCAGTAGCCTCCGCCCGCAGTTCTGCGAGCAGTTCGCCCTGGTCGACCAGCATCTCGGTGAGAATGCGCCGCGCGGCGGTGAGCAGCTCAGCGACATCCTGGGTGGCCAGGGCGTACACGACTGTCGCCCCTTCGCGCGTCGCGCTCACGATCCCCGCTCTTCGAAGCACCGCGAGCTGCTGCGACAGGCTCGAAGGTTCGATGTCGATCTGTGCAAGGAGGTCCCGGACCGGCAGCGGCCCCTTCTGCAGAAGTTCCAGAACCTGTACGCGAGCTGGGTGGCCAAGCGTCCGGAAGAATTCAGCTTTGGCCTGGTAGAGCGGAACGGGCATGCGACCAGCGTAATATAGCGACTTGCATAATTCTTCAAGTCATAACGGCGTTGGTTAGGATGACGGTAGGGACGAGGGAGTAGCCAATGGGCCGAGGACGAGCCAAAGCGAAGCAGACCAAGGTCGCTCGCGAGCTGAAGTACAGCCACCAGCACCTCGACGTGGAGCGCCTGCGTGAGGAGCTCGGCTCCGACGCGCCGCGCGAGGACAGGGCCTCGACTGCGGCGCATGAGCCGGAGTCAGAGCACGCTAGCTAGCCGTGTGAGCGAGGATCGCCGTGGCGAGCTGCTCGTGCACCGGGGGAGGCAGCATGTGCCCCATTCCCTCGATCATCAGCAGCTCGGCCCCGGGGATCGCCGCGGCGATGAGGGCGCCGTGACCCGGCTTGACCGGTTCGTGGGTGCCCTCGACCACCAGGGTTCGAGCCTTCACCAGGTGGAGGCTGTCCGCCGGTTCCGCCTTCGGGTCGGCCGCGTGGGCGAGCCGGTGGTTCACGACTGACGCCGGGTCGACGGCGCGCTCCAGGATGCGCTCCTGCAGGCGCCGCTCGGCGTCTTCGTCGAACGGCTTCGCCGTACCGTGCAAAACCCTGGCCTCGGCGATCATGCGGTCGATCTGCTCGTCGCGGTCCTTGGGGGGCTCGGCCGCGATCACCTGCCGGAAATAGTCGACGAACTCCTGGGTGGGTGGGGGCAGGCTGCCCTCGGGCTGTGGCTGGCCCATCAGCGCCCGCATCAGCGTCTCGCCCTCCCCGCCGCCCAGTGGCGAGGAGCCGATCACCGTCAGCGTGCGCACCCGCTCCGGGTTCTCCACCGCGATCCACTGGGCCAGCAGGCCGCCGGCCGAGTGGCCGACGAGGTGGGCGCTCTCGATGCCGTACTCGTCGAGTACGGCCAGCGCGTCGTTCTTGATGTCCCGCCAGGTGTAGGGGTCCTTCTCGAAGTCCACGCTTGCCGACCTGCCGGTGTCGCGGTGGTCGTAGCGGATCACCCTGCGCCCCGCAGCGGCCAGGCGGCCGACGAACTCGTCGGGCCACAGGATCCCCTGCGACATCGACCCCATGATCAGCAGGATCGGCTCGTCGTTCTTGTCACCGAATTCTTCGCTCCACAGTTGCATGAGTCAGAGATTGCCCTCTGGCGCCACCGGTGCCATCCGTAGGACTACTAGGCGCGCCAACTCAGTACGGGACGTGACTCCCAGCTTCGGATAGATCTTGTACAGGTGGTACTCGACCGTGCGCGGGCTCAGGAACAGCTTGGCCGCCACCTCCTTGCTCGACGCCCCCTCGGCCACGAGCCTGGCGATGCGCAGCTCCTGAGGGGTGAGCATCGACAGCGCCCCGGGCTCCTCGGCGGCGACGTTCTCTCCCGCCGCGCGCAGCTCCTCCTGCGCGCGCCTGACCCACGGCTCGGCTCCCGCCCGCTGGAAGGTCTCCATGGCGGACCTCAGGTGCGGCCGCGCCTCCCCAGGCCGGTGCGTACGGCGGAGCCGCTCGCCGTGCAGCAGCGCCGTACGTGCTCGCTCGAACCCGTCGGCGTGCAGTTCCAGGGCCTCCTCGAAGCTCGCGTCCGCATCCACGAGCGCCCGGCAGCGGGCGACCAGCGCCCGCGTCTCGGCCGTCTCCGCGCTGGCCGACCACCGCTCGAAGTCGGCCAGCGTCCTCCTGGCCGCGTCGAGGTCGCCCGCGCCCACGGCGGCCTCGACCGCGTCCGGTGCGGAACGCCAGATCACCGACGGGTGCCCGGCGCCCGATCCGGCGGCCGCGATCGCGGCGAACCTGGACGTCGCCGACTCGAACCGGCCCAGCCCCAGGTCGAGCATGGCCAGCGCGTACTGCGCCACCCCGACCCTGAGGCCCAGCCGGTGCGGGATCGCGATCGCCAGCGCCTCCTGAGCGTGCTTCCTGCAGGCCTCCTCGTCGCCGCGCCAGGCCGCCACCGCTGCCAGGTTGGCCAGGTGGGCGGCGACCGAGTTCGGGTAACCCGCCTCCCTGGCCAGCCCCAGGCCCTCCTCCGCGATGGACTCGCTGACCGCCAGGTTGCCGTTGATCCGCTCGGCCGTGGCCACGAACTCCAGCACGACGGGGAGCTGGCCCACCATCCCGGACATCCTGGCCATCCGGCCCGCCCTGACGACCGCCTGCGCCGAGGTGTCCGCCTCGCCCAGGTAGGTGGCGGCGGCTGCCGCCCACATCCACTGCGCCGCGTCCGTCAGCGTGTGGGTGCGCGTCAGGGCCGAGCGCAGCGCCATCGCGCCCTTCTTGCGATCGCCCTCCAGGGTGGCGCCGATGCCGACGAGCACCTCGCGCTGGAACGACTCGGGGAACTCCTGCGCCCTGCGGCCGATCTCGACGATCGCCTCGACGTCGCCCACGTTCGAGGCCGCCTCCGACGCGTCGGCGAGCATCTCCAGGGTCTCGCCTCTCCGCAGGATGCGCAGGGCCTCGCTCGCGTCGCCCGTGTGCAGCTCGAACCGGCCCCTGAGCTGGTCGAGGCCCGGATCGGGGCCGAGCTCGCGGGCCTGCGCCAGGCAGCTCTCCGCCAGCCCTGGACGCCCGCCGAGCCAGGCCTTCTGCGCCGCCTCCTTGAGCCTCTTCTGCCTGCGCCCGGGGTCGTCGGTCAGCTGTGCTGCCCTGACCAGCGCCGTCGCCGCGTCCGCGTAACCGCCGCGCTCTCCCGCGTTCCTCGCCGACTTCTCCAGCTCGTGCGCCACGCGCTCGTCGGTGCCCACGGTGGCCGCCGCCAGGTGCCAGGCTCGACGGTCGCCCTCCAGGACCTCGGCGAGCGCCGCGTGGACGCCGCGCAGCCGTACGGAGCTGGCGTTGTCGTGAAATGCCGACCGGACCAGCGGGTGCCTGAACCGGATCACCGACCCCTCGCCGGACACCAGCCCGGCCTCCTCCACCTCGACGAGCGCGGCGGGATCCACGTCGAGGATCCGCGCGGCACGCATGATCACCGCGAGGTCGCCGCTGCCCTCGGCCGCCGCGACCAGCCCGGCGAGCCTGGCGTTGTCGCTCAGCGCCGCGACCTCCTCGCCGAACAGCAGCGCGCCGCCAGGCAGCGGGTCGGGCAGGGGCGCGCGGCCCTCGCGCTGGTCCTCGGTGAGCCTCCTGGCGATCTCGCGCAGCGCCAGCGGGTTGCCGCGGGTCTGCTCGACGAGAACCGCCCTGACCTGCGGCGCCGCGTCCGGGATCAGACTCTCGGCGCTCTCCCTGTCGAGGCCGCCGACGCTCAGCTCGGGCAGGCCGCGCACGTCCATGTCCCCGCGTACGGCCAGCAGCATGCCGACGCCGTCGTTGCGCAGCCGCCGCGCCGCGAACAGCAACGCGTCGGCCGACGCCTGGTCGATCCACTGGAAGTCGTCGACCAGCACCAGGCGCCCGGCCTCAGACAGCAGGGACAACACCGCTGCGGACACCAGGAAACGGTCGCCGCTGGGCTTCGCCAGGCCCAGCGCGCCGCTCAGGGCGTCGCGCTGGGGGTCGGGGAGGGCGTCCAGCAAATCGGTCACCGGGTGCAGGAGCTCGTGGAGCGCGGCATAGGCGAGACCGGTCTCCGCCTCGACGCCGCTCGCCCGCAGGGTCGGGGCTTTTGTCGCGGCCTGGTCGAGGAGCGCGGACTTGCCGACGCCCGCCTCGCCGCGCAGCACGAGCGCCTTGCCCTCGCCCGCTCGCATGGACGCGATCAGGTCGTCGATCGCGGCGGTCTCGTGGGCTCTGCCGTACAAATCTCATCCGTTTCTGTCGGTGGCGTTGGCTAGATTCTTCACGTGACAGACCACATCAGGATCATTGGTGCCAGAGAGCACAACCTCAAGGACGTCTCCCTCGACATCCCCAAGAACCAGATCACGGTCTTCACCGGGGTTTCCGGCTCGGGCAAGTCGTCCATCGTGTTCGACACCGTGGCCGTCGAGGCGCAGCGCCAGCTCAACGGTACTTTCAACTGGTTCATCCGCAACCAGCTGCCCAAGTTCGAGCGCCCGCACGCCGCCGCCATCGAGAACCTCACGACGGCCGTGATCGTCGACCAGAAGCCGCTCGGCGGCAACGCGCGCTCGACCGTCGGCACGATCACCGACATCCAGCCGATGATCCGCGGACTGTTCGCCCGCGAGGCCAACACCTCGGTCTCGCTGTTCTCCTTCAACGACCCGCAGGGCATGTGCCCGGAGTGCGACGGCCTGGGCAGGACCGTCGTGGCCGACGTCGACAAGATGCTCGACCGCGACAAGTCGCTCAACGAGGGCGCCATCCTGCTGCCCAACTACAAGGTCGGCGGCTTCGAGTGGCAGATGTACGGCAAGCACCCCAAGCTCGACGTCGACAAGAAGCTGGCCGACTACACCGAGGAGGAGTGGCACACCCTCCTCTACGGCACCGGCGAGAAGATCGAGCTGGTCATGAAGAACGGCGCGTGGAACGCCGAGTACGAAGGCCTGGTCGACAAGTTCACCAGGCAGGGCGTCAAGCGTGACCTGAGCGGCCTGAGCGAGCGCACCAGGGAGAACATCCAGCGCTTCATCACCGAGGGCGTCTGCCCGGCCTGCGAGGGCGCCAGGCTCAACCCGGCCGCGCTCGCCGTGCTGATCGACGGCCGCTCGATAGCCGACTGGTCGGCCATGCAGGTCAGCGACCTGCTCGACGTGCTGGCCGGGATGGACGACCAGCTCGCCAGGAGCATCGCCGTCGCGCTCGGCCGGGTGGCCGACATCGGCCTCGGCTACCTCAGTCTCGACCGCGCCTCCACCACCGTCTCCGGCGGCGAGGGACAGCGGCTCAAGCTGGTCAGGCACCTGGGCACCACGCTGACCGGGCTGACCTACATCTTCGACGAGCCGAGCACCGGCCTGCACCCGCGCGACGTGGGGCGGCTCAACAACCTGCTGCGGGCGCTGCGCGACCAGGGCAACACCGTGCTCGTCGTGGAGCACGACCCCGACGTGATCGAGGTCGCCGACCACATCGTCGACGTGGGCCCAGGCGCCGGGGTGCACGGCGGCTCGGTGGTCTTCGAGGGGTCCTACGAAGCCCTGCTCCAGGCGGACACGCCGACGGGCCGCGGGCTGCGCCGTACCTCCAGCCTGAAGGAGACGCCGCGCGTGGCCACCGGCTCGCTGCCGATCAGGGACGCGTCGCTGCACAACCTCAAGAAGGTCTCCGTCGACGTGCCCACCGGGGTGCTCACCGCGGTCACCGGGGTCGCCGGGTCGGGCAAGAGCAGCCTGATCGCCGAGGTGTTCCTGAAGGAATATCCCTCGACGATCTTCGTGGACCAGTCCGCGATCGCGGCCTCCTCCAGGTCGACGCCCGCGACGTACGTCGGCCTCATGGACCCGATCAGGCAGCTCTTTGCCAAGGCCGGTGGGGTGGCGCCGGGGTTGTTCAGCTTCAACTCGACCGGCGCCTGCGAGGAGTGCCAGGGGCGCGGGGTGATCATCACCGAGATGGCGTTCATGGACCCGGTCACCACGCACTGCGAGAGCTGCGACGGGCGGCGGTTCAAGGACGAGGTGCTGGTGCACAAGCTGCGCGGGCAGTCGATCGCCGACGTGCTGGAGATGTCGGTGGAGACGGCCTTCGAGTTCTTCACCGAGAAGGCGCTGCGCACGAAGCTGGGGTCCATGATCGACGTGGGGCTGCGCTATCTCAGTTTGGGCCAGCCGCTGTCCACCCTGTCCGGGGGCGAACGGCAGCGCATCAAGCTCGCCACCCAGTTGCAGCGGACGGGCAGCGTCTACGTGCTGGACGAGCCCACGACCGGCTTGCACATGTCGGATGTGGACACGTTGCTGGCGCTGATGAACCGGCTGGTGGACGACGGGAACACGGTGGTGGTGATCGAACACAACCTGGACGTGATCCAGCAGGCCGACTGGATCATCGACCTGGGGCCGGACGGGGGCAAGGACGGTGGCGAGGTGGTCTTCACCGGCACCGCCAAGGACCTCCTGTCCGCCCCTGGCTCCCTGACCGGCACCCACCTCCGCCACTACCGCACCACCCAGTGATCGGGTCGGCCCCACGTGGTCACGCGGTGATGGAGACGCCGAACTCGGCCTCGATGATTTTGAACATGGGGTCCCAGGACCGCCACTCGGTGTTGGTGTGCACCGCGACCGTGTGCTCGCCGTCGGGGGTGCCGACGGCGAAGAAGTAGGTCCCCCAGAAGCTGCCGCCGACGCCGCGCAGCGTCCGGCCGCCCGTGGCCCGCCTGTCGAACTCGAACAGGCCCAGGCCGTAGTTGGTGTGCGGCATCCAGTAGCTGCCCTCGGTGGAGACGGTGGTCCACATCTGCCGGTGCTGGTCGGGCGGCAGCAGCTCGCCGGTGGTCAACGCGTTGAGGAAGCGGATCATGTCCGACGTGGTGGAGACGACGTTGCCGGCGGCGTAGCCCAGCGAGGAGTTGAGCACGGTGGCGTCCATGAGCGGCAGGCCGGGCTCCTCCATCAGCGACTGCCAGTTCTCCGGGGTGACCGTGGCCGGGTCGGTGCCGTCCTTGAGGAACTGCTGGGTGTAGCCGTGCGGGTGCGGGGCCGGGTAGCCGGTGTCGGTGGTGGGGCGCACCCGGGTGTGGGCCAGGCCCAGCGGGCGGGCGACCCGGCGCTCGACCTCGTCGGCGTAGCTGTTGCCCGTGACCTTCTCGATGAGCGCGCCGGCGATGTAGAAGCCGCCGTTGGCGTACTCGAAACGCTCGCCCGGGGCGCCGACCGGCGGCTGGGACACCGCGATCCGCAGCAGCTCCTCAGTGCTGAAGGTGTCGAAGCGGTGCTGGTCGAACCCGGAGCGGGTGGCGTAGCGGTAGCTGACCTCCGGGGCCAGGCCGGTGGGGAACAGGCCGCTGGTGTTGCTGAGCAGGTGCCTCACGGTGATCTTGTCGCCGTCGTAGCCGTTGACGTCCAGCACGCCGGGCAGGTGGGCGTTGACCGCGTCGTCCAGGCTGAGGCGGCCCTCGGCCTCCAGCGACAGCAGCACGGCGGCGGTGAAGGCCTTGCCGCTGCTGCCGGTGTGGATGTGCTCGCCCGGCACGCGCGGGGAGCCGGTCTCGAGGTCGGCCACGCCCGCTGTGCCGAACCAGGTCCGGTCGCCGTCCTTGACCTCGGCGACGATGCCGGGGACGCCGACCTCGGCCACCGTCCAGTCGAGCACCTTCTGCACGTTCTCGTTCGCTGCCATGTCACTGCCTTTGAGCCGTTTCTTCGGTACGTCGTCCACGATGTCCGGCAGCTCTGACAGGCCCCTTATATCCCGCTTCCAACCGACTTCCAGGCCACCGGATAGCCTGTCCGGCATGCGGATTGAGGTGCTGGGACCGGTCCTGGCGTACGCCGACGACGGCGCGCCGATCGACCTCGGAGGCGCCAGGGTCCGCGCGCTACTGGCCCGGCTGGCGCTGGCCGGGGGCGAGGTGGTGTCGGCAGACGCGCTGCTCGACAGCCTGTGGACGTCCGGGGGCACCGTCAACGCGCTGCACGCGCTGGTGCACCGGCTGCGCAAGGCCCTGGGCGGGGCCGTGGAGACCGTGGCGGGCGGCTATCGCCTGCACGTAGAAGACGTGGACGCGGTCAGGTTCGAGGACCTGGCCAGGCGGGGCAGCCACGAGCTGGCCGCCGGCGCCGTCCAGCGCGCGTCCGCGCTGCTGGACGAGGCGCTGGCGCTGTGGCGAGGACCCGCGCTGGCCGACGTGCGCGACCTCCCCTTCGCAGGTACGGCAGGCGCGCGTCTGGACGAGTTGCGCGCCGGGGCCACGGAGGACCGCTTCGAGGCGGAGCTGCGGCTCGGGCGCCACGGCGAGATCCTGGCCGACGTGGAGGCGGCGGCCGCGGCGCACCCGCTGCGGGAACGGCTGGCCGCGCTGCGGATGCGCGCCCTGCACGCGGCGGGCCGCCAGTCCGACGCGCTGGCCGTGTTCGAGGAGGTCCGCAGCACGCTCGCCGACGAGCTGGGCGTCGACCCCTCGGCGGACCTGCGCGAGGCGCATCTCGCCGTGCTCAGGGGCGAGGTGGCGATCCCCGAGCCCGCGATGCCGCCTGGACGCCTGCCCGCCCCGCTGACCAGCTTCGTCGGCCGGGAGGAGGAGCTGAGGCTGCTGGCCGGGTTGCTGGAGACCTCCCGGCTGGTCACCGTGGTGGGGCCAGGAGGTGTGGGCAAGACCCGGCTGGCCGTGGAGGCGGTGAGCCGGCATCGGGCCCACCAGCGCGGGCGGGTCTGGCTCGTGCCCCTGGCCGCGGTCGACACGGCCGAGGGGCTGGCGGAGGCGGTGCTGGGCACGCTGCGCGCCGCCGAGGCTCTGCCGTCGGGGACGTCGCTGGAGCGGGTGGTCAATCTGCTCGCCGGTGACGAGGGCGTGCTGGTGCTGGACAACTGCGAGCAGATCTCCGGGCACGTGGCGGAGTTCGCCGGGCAGTTGCTGGAGCGCCAGCCGTACCTGACCATCCTGGCCACGAGCCGGGAGCCGCTGGACGTCATGGGGGAGACGCTCTGCCGGCTGAGCCCGCTGGATCTGCCTCCTGCCGACGCCGATGCCGTGCGTGCTCGCGAGTCCGCCGCTGTGCGGCTGTTCCTCGATAGGGCGGCAGCCGTACAGCCGGGGTTCGTGCTGGAGGAGGCGGTGGTGGACATCGTGCGGCGGCTGGACGGGCTGCCGCTGGCGCTGGAGCTGGCGGCGGCGCGGCTGCGGACGATGAGCGCCGGTCAGGTCGCCCGGCGGCTGGATGACCGCTTCCGTCTGCTCAGCACCGGCAACCGGAACGCCCTGCCCCGCCAGCAGACCCTCCTTGCGGTCATCGAGTGGAGCTGGGACCTGCTCACGCCGGAGGAGCGCACGCTGGCCCGGCGGATGTCGATATTTCCGGCTCGGACCGGGCTTGTGGCGATTGATGCGGTCTGTTCGGATCTGGCGTCGGAGGGGGTTCTGGACTCCCTGGTGGACAAGTCGATCGTGGAGCGGGTCGGTGACGGTTATCGGATGCTGGAGACGATCCGGGCGCATGCGGCGGAGAAGCTCCGGCTCGCGGGGGAGACCGAAGAGGTCCTGGGCAGGCTGACGCGGCACTTCGCCGACCTGGCCGAGGAGCACGAGCCGCTGCTGCGTTCCGAGAAGCAGGCGGAGTCGCTGGCGCTGTTCCAGGCGGAGTACGACAACCTGGTGTACGCCCTGCAGGCGGCCATCGACGGCGGCGACGCCGTGGTCGCCGCCCGGATCCTCGGGCCGCTGTACTGGTACTGGGTCATGCTCCGCTACGACGCTCGGGCCGACGCCTACGTCGCCAGGGTCGCCGAGTTCGGCGACGCGCTGCCTGCTGAAGCGCGGGCGGCCTTCACCGCGATCCACCTGGTGGGCGGGGCGATCGACGGTCCCGAGCAGTTGCGTGCGCACCTCGAGGAGTGCGTGCGCACGGGTGCGTTGCGCCGCTATCCGATGTTGCTGACGACGGTGCTGGTGATGGCGGTGGTGTTCGGGCTGGACGAGCTGCTCGACCGGGAGATCGCGCGGGTGCGCGGTGGCTCCGACCGGTGGGCGATCGCGTGCACCTTCATGATCGAAGCCATGCGGGACCGGTCGTCCGCCTCTTCTGCCATGTCGACCGCGCTGCGCATGTTCGAGGAGGAGGGGGATCGGTGGTGGGCGGCCAAGGCGTTGTACGGCCTGGCCCAGGTCCACGCCATCGGCGGTGACCACGAGCAGGCGATCACCGCCTACGAGCGCAGCGTCGCGATCGCGACCGAGCTGGGGTCGCAGGACGAGGTCTCCACCCGGCTCGGGCTGGCCACGGAACGCCTGCGCGCGGGTGACCTCGCCGGTGCTCGGCGCGACATCGACACCGCCGAGCGCGCTGTCCGGCAGCGGGGGCAGCCGGTGCTGGAGATCGAGGTCCTCGGCGTCCAGGCGGAGCTTTTCCGTCGCGCCGGGGAGGTCTCGCGGGCCGATCAGGCGCTTGACCGGATGGAGGTGCTCGCCCGCAAGCTGCCGCTTTCTTCGGGGATCACCGTCGATCGGACGCTTCCCGCGCGGGTGGCCAATCTGCTCGCTGCCGGGGACACGGTCCGCGCTCGTGAGCTGTTGCCGCGGGTGGTGGAGGTGGCGCAGCAGAACATGGACGCTCCGTTGGCTGCTCAGCTCCTGGCCAGGCTGCTGTTTCTGGAGGGCGACCCGGCTGGCGCCGCCACCGCGCTGGGCCTGAGCCAGGCTCTTCGCGGTGCGTTCGACGCTGGGGACAGCGAGCTGCGGTCGCTTGCGGAGGAGGTGGCGGGGTCGCTCGGCCGTACCGCCTATGACACCGCCTACCAGCGGGGCGCCGACCTGACGCCCCACGAGGCCACCGACCGGCTGACCGCTACGGCGAGGGGCGAGGGCGGTTGTGGTTGGTGAGCGGGGTGGTGACGGGGTGTTGCGGGGCTGCCCAGAGGACGGCGTTGGCCAGGACCTGCTGCACGTCCGGATGGTGATACACCGGATATGACTGATCCCCTGGGCTGAAGTAGAAGACCTTGCCCAGCCCCCGCCGGTAACAACACCCGCTGCGGAACACGTCGCCCCCGCTGAACGAGCTGACGAACACCAGCTCGTCCGGCGCCGGAATCCCGAACGGCTCGCCGTACGTCTCCTGCTGCTCGATCACCAGCGGCACGGGAACCCCGGCGGCGATGGGATGACCGGGCTCCACCGCCCACACCAGCTCACGCTCGCCGTCGTCGCGCCAGTTGACCGTGCAGGTGGTGCCCATGAGCGCGCGGAAGATCTTCGAGTAGTGCCCCGAGTGCAGCACCACGAGGCCCATCCCGGCCAGCACCCGCTCCTGCACCCGCCGTACCACCGCGTCGTCGACGTCCTCGTGCGCGAGATGCCCCCACCAGGTGAGCACGTCCGTGGCCGCCAGCACCTCGGCGGTGAGCCCGTGCGAGGGCGCCTCCAGCGTCGCCGTACCCACCTTGACCCGGTCACCGAGCACGCGCTCCAGCCCGGCGGCGATCGTGCCGTGCATGCCGTCGGGATAGCGCTCCCGGACGTCGGGCTCGCGCCGCTCGTGGACGTTCTCTCCCCAGACGGTCACGTTGACGACCACAGAAACACCTTCCCCGAGAACCTTCGCTCGGTTACGAGCGTAGGAGAGGGGTGAAGTGGTGGACGGCAGGCGCGGCCCTGCTCCTCGTGACCAGTTGCACAAGCGCACCCGGCACGACCCAGGTGCCCGCGAACGGACCTTCGAGTGGTACGGCGGAGCCGAGCACCCACGTGCCGGAGCCGCCCAAGCTGGTGCTCTCCGGGTGCGGGAAACGCGAGCATCCCGAGACCGGCGAGGTGCGGGCGGTGGCGAAGGACGCCGAGGTGTGGGCGCTGCTGTTCGCCATGGTCCCGTTCAGGCACGGGAGGGACGTGAAGATCGTCTGGCGGATGACCGGGGCCGGGCCGTTCAAGGTGACGGCCACGCTCCCGGACGGCACCCGCGCCAAGCGCACCTTCGGTCCTGAGGAGCACGGCGGCTCTACCTGGGAACGTCCGGGTGAGGAGTGGGGGACGGGGTTCAACTTTCCCCAACCCGGTTGCTGGCGTCTGACTGCCACCCGCACGGTGGGAAGCGGCTACATCGACCTACCCGTCAAGTAGTCCCGTATGGTCCCGTTTCTTCCGTGGGGAGTCACTAAGGGCGGGTCGGGTTTGGGGGGTGTGGGCGGGTAAGTTGGCTTCGGTGTCCGTCGTTGTGGCTCCGCCCAAGGCCCGCCTGGCGTGGCTCGACGCCCTGCGTGGGGTCGGGGCGCTGGCTGTCCTGGGCGAGCACCTGTTTCCCTGGGTGCTGCCCTGGCTCCGGCCGTACTGGTTCAATCTCGGGATCTACGGCGTCCTGGTGTTCTTCCTGGTCAGCGGCTACATCGTGCCCACCTCGCTGGAGCGGCGCGGGGATGTCGGCGGGTTCTGGGTGGGGCGGGTTTTCCGGCTCTACCCGCTCTATCTCGCCGTCGCCGCCCTCGTGCTGGTGATGGCCTGGTGGATGCCGGTGCGGGAGGCCGTGCCCCGGGACGGGTCGGCTGTGGCCGGGCATGTGACGATGTTGCTCGACGTGGTGGGCGTCGGCGGGGTCGCGGACACCATGTGGACCCTGTCGTACGAGATGGTCTTCTACCTGCTGGTCACGGGGTTGTTCCTGGCGGGGGCGCATCGGCGGAGCGGGGCCATCGCGGTGCTGTTCGGGGTGGCGGCCGTGGGGTGGGGTCTGCTGGTGGTCTCGTCGCCGGTCACCGGGGCCTGGCTGGCTTACGGGTCGGCTGTCGGGTTCTTCGTCGGGTTGGCTTGCGTGATCTCGGGGCGGTTCCGGCATACGGCGGCGTATGGACTGGCGCTCGGGGCGTTGGGGCTGCTGTTTCTCGGTGGGCGGATTCCCTGGTTCGGGGTGACGGTGCTGGCGGTGATGTTCGCCGGCACCGCCGTTCACCGTTGGGAGCGGGGGGAGGGGGCTCTCTGGCCGGTTCTGGTCACCGGGGTGCTGGTGGCGATCGTGCCGGTCTGGGCTCGGCAGCAGGTGGGGTGGTGGGCCGAGCCCAAGGTGTGGATCACGACGGTCGTGCTGGCCGGGGCGTCGTTCGGGGTGGCGATGGCCGTGCGGCACCGGCGGGTGCCCCGGGTGCTGGTGTGGTTGGGGTTGATCAGCTATTCGCTCTATCTGGTGCACCATCCGTTGTTGAGGTTGTTCGTGGAGATCACCGGGGATCTGCGGTGGTCGGCGGTGCACGTCCAGGTGGGGCTGGCGGTGGTCTTCACGGCTGCCATCCTGGGGGCCAGCTGGTTGAGCTACCGGTTCGTGGAGAAGCCCGCGCAGGAGTGGGGGCGTCGGGTCAAGGGCTACGTCTCCTGAGAGGGGGCGGGGCGATCGCCGCTGGGCTGGGACCACCAGACGGCCTGGCCGTGGGTCAGGCCGGGCAGGGTGAGCTCGAAGTCGTGGACGTTCCGCGCGGGGATGTCGCCCTTCACCAGCCACGTCTCGCCCGTCACGGTGGCTTCGTCGGTTGACGCGCCCAGCGCCGCCAGCCGGGTGGTGACCTGGCTGAGGGTGTCCAGCGGGGTTTCGAGCTCGAAACGGTGGACGGGTTCGAAGATCAGGGTTCCCGCTGCTCGCAGGGCTTCGGTCAGCACCTGCCGGGTTCTGGCGCGGAAGTCGCCTGCCGTACTCAGCGGGGGCTGGAAGGCCGTGTGGGTCAGGACGACCACGATGTCGGTCACCGGCCATCCCGCCGGGCCCCTGCGCAGCGTCGGTTCGAGGGTCTCCTCGATCGCGCGCTGGAACGCCAGCGGCAGCGAGCCCAGCTCCACCTCCAGGCGGTAGGTCAGGCCGGACCCCACGGGCCCTGGTTCGACGCGCAGTCCGACGGTGGCCCACAGGTGGTTGGGGCCGTGCCGGGTGACTTCGCCGAGCGCTGAACCCACACCGGCGGGCCGTTCCAGGTAGACGATGCTGCTCGGCTCGAAGTCGGCGAGGATCCCGTAGTCGCGCAGCAGCGTCTCGGCGATGACCTCCTTCTGCACCTCGCCGTAGAGCAGCACCGACGTCTGGCCGGAGTCCAGCGTCCTGGTGCCGATCAGCGGGTCCTGGTCGGCCAGGGCGGCGAGCGCGGCGTGCAGCTCGCCATGAGCGGCCGCCACCCGGGGCGTGACGACGGTTTCCAGGGTGGGCGGCGCGAAATACGCCTCCACGGGACCTGGGGCGAGGAACCGGTCGCCGACCCGGATGCCGGGCACGCCACCGACCCTGGCGATGTCCCCCGCGCGGGCCGTCCGCGCTCCGGAACCGACGACCTCGACCAGCGTGGGCCTGGCCTCGTAGGAGTCGTTGCGCCGGTAGACCTGGGCCGGGCGTCTGGCGGTCAGCTCGCCGGAGAACATCCGGACATAGGCCACCCCGGAGATCGCGAACACCGTCCCTCCGGTGCCGGAACGCCCGGCGGGCAGCATGGGCAGGGCCTCCAGCAATTCGGAGATCCCTTCGCCCGTCACCGCCGAGCCGAAGATCACCGGGTGCAGCACCCCGGCGGCGCACTGGTCCGCGACGGCCCGCCGTACCTGCTGGGAGGACGGGGAGCCGCCGTCGACGAGCGTCTCCAGCAGGTCGTAGGAGTGCTCGGCCAGCAGCTCGGCGGCCCCGGGCGACATGCCGGGCACCGCACGGGCCGCACGGGTGCCGAGGTCGGAAACAGCGTTCAAAGCCACGCTGTACGGCGAGAGCCACCGCTTGATGTCGTCGAGCAGCTCGGAGGAGCGCGCCCCAGCGCGGTCGATCTTGTTGGCGAAGATCAGCGTCGGTAGCCCGAGCCTGCGCAACGTCTTCATGAGCAACCGGGTGTGCGGCTGCACGCCCTCGACCGCCGACACCACCAGGATCGCCCCGTCGAGCACGCCGAGCGCCCGCTCGACCTCGGCGATGAAGTCGGCGTGCCCGGGGGTGTCGATCAGGTTGACCTGCAGGTCGCCGACGGTGAAAGTGGCGACAGCCGTACGGATGGTGATGCCGCGCCGGCGCTCGATCGCGCCGGTGTCGGTCTGGGTGTCGCCGCCGTCGACGCTGCCCAGCCGGCGGATGGCGCCGGTCTGGAACAGCAGCCGCTCAGTGAGGCTGGTCTTGCCCGCGTCCACGTGCGCGAGAATGCCGATGTTCAGGGTCTGCATGTGTGGTCTCGAGAGTGCTCGTGCGGATAGGGAGCTGAGAAATCTCGAAACCCCGCCGCATCGCCTTCTCCTCTTCGTTAGACCACGTCCATCTCATCACACGACGCAACCGGTTTATTTCGCCAGTGCCCGCATGAGGTCCCGCGAGGAAAGCTGCAGCTTGAACATGATGGCCAGCTCGAACACGAGCATGAGCACCGCAGCGCCGACCGTGACCGGGATGATCTGCCCGGTGAGCGGCCCGACGATGAAGACCGCCATCTGGAACTCGATCCCGCTCACCAGGTGCGTGCGGATGCGGTGGTCACGCAGCCAGTCGCGCAGCCCGATGTACCAGGAGAACTTGGTCCTGAACTCCTGCTGGAGATCGACCTCCTCAAGGGAGTCCTCGGGAAGGGTCCGCCGCATCTGGCGGCGGACCTTGGCCACCTGCAGCGCGTCCAGGTAGCGCAACATGTCCAGAAAGACGACCACGACGCCGAGCAGCAGGTAGACGCCCTGCCCGGTGATCGTGAACTGGCCCCACATCAGCGCCAGCGTGCAGGTGAGCACGCGGATGCGGTCGAAGACGTAGTCGAGCCAGCCGCCTAACACCGTCCCGGTCCCCTTGAGCCTGGCGATCTTGCCGTCCATGCAGTCGAGCACGAAGCTCAGGTGGTACAGCGCCGCACCGGCGACCAGCCAGGTCCAGTCGGCCATCAGGAAGCACCCGGCCGAGCCGAGGCCCAGGATGAAAGCGCCCCAGGTGAGCTGGTTGGGGGTCATCCTGGTGTGGTTGGCCACGAAGACCACCAACCGCCCGGCCAGCGGGTCCACCAGGAACACCGTCCACCACGCGTCCCTGGGCTTGTACGTCTGGGTACGGACGTCGTCGAGCGTGAAGGTCATCTCAGTTCCTCCGTGGCTGCTGATCGGTCCAGCCGATCTCCTCGAAAGCGGTGAACGAGCCGAGTTCGACGGCGCTGCCGTCGGTGAGCGCGCCCGCCAGCCTGACCTCCGTGGCCAGCGGCGACCCGCTCGCCACGTCGATCACCAGGCGGTCGTTGCGGTAGTCGAGCGCCTGTCCTGTACGGCCCAGCGGATCGGTGACCACGCCCTCGGCCCGCAGACCGGGCAGAGAGGCCAGAATCCGGTACGCGGAAGCCCGCACTGCAGGCGAAGCGGGCAACGAGGTCAGGAGCTCCACGCAGCTGGCGTACAACTCGTCGCCGCGGGCTTCGAGATACGCGCGCAGTCCCTGCTCGTCGCCCGGGACGGCGGCCAGTTCCGTCCAGGTGAGCCGCTTGCCCGCCAGGGTGCCTGGCGGGCTCTGCAGCCTGGTCGACACGGCCTTGCCCGCTGCGGACTCGACCCGTTCCGACGCGCTCACGTCGCCGAACCCCTCGACGTCCGCCGGATACCGCCACCGGATCGGGCGTCCTGCCGTGCGCCAGGCCTCCTCGTCCTTCGCGGTGACGGGCTTGGCGCCGAGCGGCTGGGTGATCCGCAGGTTGGGCACCCCCAGGCGGCGGGTCAGCCAGACCTCGCGCGAGGTGCTGCTGGAGATCACGTAGTGGCGGTCGGGGGACAGGAAGCGTCGCCCGGTGGTCGTCCTGGTTCGCCAGTACGCGCCGCCCGCCGGTGCTCCGGCCGCGGCGTCCGCTGCGTCGAGCAGGATCTGGCTGCTGGACGGCTGCGCCGCGGCCTGGTGGGGCGGGGGCTCAGGGGCGGCGAAGAACGAGCTGTCGAACCGGGTGACCGTCGTGACGATGGCGACGGTCGCCGCGGCGGCGGCGAGCACGGTGGACCATCTCCTGTTGATCTTTTTGGGTTTCGGCTCCTCGATGGCTGCGAAGAGCCTGGCCCTGCCCTTGGCGTACGCCTCGTAGGTGGGGTCGGGGGTCGACAGCAGCTTGCGAACCTCGTCATCCATGAAGGTCTCCCAGCGCCGCGCGGAGCTTCCTGCGCACCCGGTTCAGCCGGGACCCTACGGTGCCGTACGGAATGTCGAGGGTCTGCGCGACCTCCTCGTAACTGAGGTCGGCCAGCGCGACCAGCAGCAGGACGTCCCGGTCGCCGTCGGACAGGCTCCTCAACGCCGCCGCGAGCCGCCCCTGTGCGCCCGCGGCGACCAGCCTGGCGGCCACCCTGTCCTCGTGTCCGTCGTGTGAAGAGCTGTCGACGGGCGCCCGCTGGAACGCGAGCAACCGGCGCCGCTCGCTCCTGCGATGGTCGGCGACCAGGTTGGTGGCTATGCCGTACAACCAGGGCCGTACGGTCCCCGGTCGGCGTCGAACGTGTGGCGCTTGCGTAACGCGACGAGGAAGGTCTCCGCGGCGAGGTCGTCGGCGATCTGGGTGCCCAGGCGGCCGGCCACGTAGCGGTGGATCTCATCGAAATATCGGTCGTAAAGCACCGCGAAGAGCTCCGGGCGATGCAATGACTGGGCGATCAAGGTGCTGTCGTCAGTCATTGTCGGCACGTCCGGGGGAGCGGCCATCAGCATGATGTCCCTTCTGTGGTCTTACACCCCCTACTCCGTCGCAGCGCCGATTTCCCTTCACGGGATAATTTTTCGGTATGGAGGCCACTCTCGTCACTCGTCGCCTGCGGCTGCTGCCCTTGCAGGTCTCGCACGCGGAGGAGATGGCCGTCGTGCTGTCCGATCCCGCGTTGCACACGTTCATCGGCGGGACTCCTGCCACGGTCGAGGCGCTGCGCGCCCGATACACGCGCATGATCGCCGGATCGCCCGCTTGGTGCAACTGGGTGATCGAGTTGGACGGTCACCTCGTGGGGACCGTACAGGCGACGATCGGTCCTGACGACGCCGAGATCGCCTGGGTGGTGGGCACGCCGTGGCAGGGTCAGGGCATCGCCAAGGAGGCGGCCATGGCGCTGGTCGCCTGGCTGCGCGGGCAGGGGGCGGGCGTTATCACCGCCCATATCCACCCGGATCACCATGCGTCGGCCGCCGTCGCGGTGGCCGTCGGTCTTACCCCGACCGACGTCACGCACGACGGCGAGATCCTGTGGCGGTTCGTCAGCTCGCGGGAACCTGGCGAGGCGCCGTAGGGACCTCGGGCACCTCGCTCGGGCGGCCGATCGCGAACTCCTTGCGCAGCACGGGCACGACCTCCTCGCCCAGGATGTCGAGCTGCTCCAGGACCGTCTTCAGCGGCAGCCCCGCGTGGTCCATGAGGAACAGCTGGCGCTGGTAGTCGCCGAAGTGCTCGCGGAACTTCAGCGTCCGCTCGATGACCTGGTCGGGGCTGCCCACGGTGAGCGGGGTGTCGGCCATGAAGTCCTCAAGCGACGGCCCGTGCCCGTAGACGGGGGCGTTGTCGAAGTACG
This sequence comes from Nonomuraea sp. NPDC050556, assembly GCF_044457355.1. Classification (NCBI taxonomy): domain Bacteria; kingdom Bacillati; phylum Actinomycetota; class Actinomycetes; order Streptosporangiales; family Streptosporangiaceae; genus Nonomuraea; species Nonomuraea sp. NPDC050556. Next base: position 835,469 of record NZ_JBITGU010000005.1, read on the forward strand.
GGCGGAACTCGCGGATGGCGTCCTGGGAGTTCTTGCGCATGAACACCTGCCCGCCGAGCCCGACGATGGCCTGCTCCGGGGTGCCGTGCCCGTAATGGGCGTACCGCTGGCGGTAGAGCCCGATGAGCCGCTGGAAGTGCTCCTTGGGCCAGAAGATGTTGTTCGCGAAGAACCCGTCGCCGTAGAAGGCGGCCTGCTCGGCGATCTCGGGGCTCCTGATGGACCCGTGCCAGACGAACGGCGGCACGCCGTCCAGCGGGCGCGGCGTCGACGTGAAGCTCTGCAGCGGCGTGCGGTAGCGCCCCTCCCAGTCCACGACGTCCTCACGCCACAACCGGTGCAGCAACGCGTAGTTCTCGATGGCGAGGGGGATGCCGTCGCGGATGTCCTTGCCGAACCACGGATACACCGGCCCGGTGTTGCCACGCCCCATGACCAGGTCGACCCGGCCGTCGGCCAGGTGCTGGAGCATCGCGTAGTCCTCGGCGATCTTCACGGCGTCGTTGGTGGTGATCAACGTGGTCGCCGTGGAGAGCGTCAGCCTCTCGGTTCTGGCGGCGATGTAGCCGAGCATCGTCGTGGGCGAGGAGGGCACGAACGGCGGGTTGTGGTGCTCGCCGGTCGCGAAGACGTCGAGCCCGACCTCTTCTGCCTTGAGCGCGATGGCGACCATGGCCTTGATGCGCTCGTGCTCCGTGGGTGTCGTGCCGGTGGTGGGGTCGGTCGTCACGTCACCGACGCTGAAGATTCCGAACTGCATGATGCCCTCCCTCATTTAGTTGAAACTTAAACGGTACAGGCTTCAAATCTGTTCCCGATATTCCCCGGGCAAGCGTGTCGGTGTCGCTACTCACCGGGAGGTACTTGGGTTAATGCGGCATGCGGATTCCTGGGTGGAAGTTCGTGGCCGGCGTGGCGGGCGTATGCCTGGCCGTCGCCGCCTTCACCGTGGACGGCGTGGCCGTCCGCGCGTCCGGTACGGCCAGCAGCGTAGGCGTGCAGGTGACCATGCCCGCCATTCCCGCGCTCGGGCAGAGCGCCTTCTCCGGCTCGATCGGTACGGCCAAGACCGGGGCGTCCGGCGGGCAGTCGCAAGCCGACTACACCAACGATCCCGACGGGGTGAAGGACTTCGGCACCATCGCCAACCCGTCGGGCAGCACTCTGGGTGATTCCGGCGCCGGGTCGTGGGAGGCGGTCAGCGACCCGAACGTCCTGTCGCTGAGCCTGCGGCCCGGCGGCAGCCCCGTACTGCTCTCCATTCCGACCATGCACACCTATGCCAAGTGCCAGCCGCCCCACGCGCCCATCACGCAGAACTTCGTCACGGCGCCCACGGTCGCGGGTATCGCTATCACGGAGGGCACCACGACGATGACCGTCCCTGGGTCGGCCCTCGGCTACGCGGGGGTCGCGACCGGTGACCTCGTCGTGGTGATGAAGCAGATCCAGAAGGTGGATCCGAACATCGCGGCCGAGGCGCGGGTGGAGATCACGATCTCGGGGACGCTGAAGGACTCGAGCGGCAACGTCGTGTACACGGGCAAGCTCGCCGACTACGTGCTCGGCGACGTCCGCGTCAGGTGCGCCCCCGAGCCCACGCCGACCCCCACCCCCACACCCACGCCGACTCCCACGCCCGAGCCGACTCCGGACCCGGGGAAGATCGTCGTGGACAAGCAGGTGGACAAGCACCGGGCCAAGGTCGGGGACGTCGTGACGTACACGCTGGTCGCCACGAACGTCGGCGGCACCACGCTGGCCCCGGCGACGTTCAGGGACGACATGAGCGACGTGCTCAACCACTCCAGCTACAACGGCGACGTGTCCGCGACCACGGGGAAGGCCACGTTCAACCCGCCGGACCTGATCTGGGTGGGACGGCTGGAGCCGGGCGAGACCGTGACGGTGACGTTCAGCGTGACCGCCGAGAGCCCGGGGGTGATGCGCAACGTGGTGATCTGGCCAACCCCCAGCCCCAAACCAACCCCAACCCCAACCCCAACCCCAACCCCAACCCCAACTCCCACGCCAACTCCGACACCCACGCCAACCCCGACCCCCAGCCCAACGCCCACGCCCAGCCCGACTCCGACCCCCAAGCCCACACCAACCCCGAAACCGACGCCGAAGCCCACTCCGAAGCCGGACAAAACCAAGGACACCACCAAGACGCGCATCGTCCCGCGTCATGGCAAGGGCGTTCTCGGAAAGCACCACAAGCGACACTAGACTCCGCCTCGTGGGGGGATTAGACAGGCGAACGTTCCTCCAGCTCAGCGGCCTAGCCCTGGCTGGAGGAACAAAGAGCGACGCCGCCCCCACCCCACCGCGCGAGACAGCTCTGCAGCAAGCGACAGACGACGCTTTCACCACACTCCGCAGAAGATGGCGAGACGTCACAGCCACAGCGACACCATGGACGACCCCGCCCCCAGGGACAGCGACACCGCAGGGGACGGCAACGCCGCAGGGGACGGCGACACTGCCGGGGCCGACGCCGCCGCCGGGGACGGCAACCCCGCCAGAGACCGCGACGCCTCCCGGTGCGCCGACGCCATCGGGGACAGCGGCACCGCCCGGGATGGCCACACCGCCCGGGTCGACGGCGCTATCAGGGACGGCGACGTCCCTCGGGACGGTTACGCCATCGAGGACAGGAACACCGCCC
>NZ_JBITGU010000005.1:838237-936086 GCF_044457355.1 Nonomuraea sp. NPDC050556
CCGGGACAGGAACACCGCCCGGGACAGGAACACCGCCCGGGACAGGAACACCGCCCGGGACAGGAACACCGCCCGGGACAGGAACACCGCCCGGGACAGGAACACCGCCCGGGACGGCGACACCCCCTGGGACGGCGACACCGCCCGGGGTGGCGGCGCTGCTCGAGAAGGCTGTGCCGTACCGGGATGCGATGGTTCCGACGGGGCGCTCTCTCTGGCCCGATCTGCCCTTCCCCTCGCTCACCGCGACCCCAGAGCGGTTGCTCGTCATGGCGCGTGCACACGCCATGACCGGGGACCCCACGATGGCCGCGGCCGTTCACCGTGGGCTCGACCACTACACCCGGCTGGTCTACACGCCGGTTGCCGAGGAGGAGGGCAACTGGTGGGACTGGCAGATCGGTGCGCCCAAGCGCCTCCTCGACGCCGCCGTCCTCACCGGCTACCAGGGCCGGACGCTCCTCGACGCGGTTGATCGCTTCGTCCCGGAGAGCAGGCTGGGCGACTACAGCGGCACCAGCACCGGCGCCAACCGCGTCGACCTGTGCACGGTGATGTTGCTGCGCGCCATCCTCGGCGCGGACCACGACCGGGCGGCGCTGGCGTCGAGCGCGCTCGCGCCCGCCATGGCGTACGTCACGGAAGGCGACGGCCTCTACCGGGACGGCTCGTTCATCCAGCACTCCCACGTCCCCTACCAGGGAGGATACGGCACCGTATGGTTGGCGGGCCTCGCCGTGCTCTTCGCAGTACTCGACGGTTCTCCCTGGGCGGTGCCCGACAAGCAGGTGGTCTTCGACAGCGTCGAGTGGGCGTTCGCCCCCTTCGTTCATGAGGGCCGCTGCATGGACCTCGTCAGGGGCCGCGCCATCACCCGAGCCCCGCACGGCGACCTGCGCACCGGACGACAACTCGCCGCAGCAATCACCCTCCTGGCCCAAACCGCCTCACCAACCGAACGCTCCAGATGGCTCCACCTGGTAGCCACCTGGCACCAACCAACCAAGCCACTCGGACAACGGCCGGATGACCCGCTTGGACAGGGGCCGGATGACCTGCTCGGACGGGGGTCGGATGCCCCGCTCGGGCAGCGGCCGGGGAAACCGCTCGGGCTGGCTGACCCGCTCGGGCAGGGGTCGGGTGGCCCGCTGGGGCAGTGGCCGGATGAGGGGTGGGTGCAGCCGTCGGTCGGGTCGGGGTGGGAAGAGGAGTGGCAGCGGCCTGTCATGGGGGGAGTGCGGCCGATCGGGTCGATGGTCGACGGGGTGGAGCGGCGCGTTGCGCGGGAGCGGCTGGTCGGATCGGCGGTTGACGGCTGGCAGCAGACGGGCGAGCAGCAGCGGGGCGAGGAACTGCGACGTGAGGGGCCGCGGGGCGAGAGGCGGCGAGGTGAGGGGCGCTGGGGCGAGGGGCGGCGAGGTGAGGGGGGCTGGGGCGAGGAACTGCGAGGCGAGGGGCGGCGAGGTGAGGGGCGGCGGGGTGAGGGGGAGCTGGGTGAGGGGCGGGTGGGGGTGGTTGAGGGGGTGGGGCATCGGTTGTTTTCGGTGAGTGCTCGGGCGGTGCATCGGCGGGAGGGGTGGTGTGCGGCGCTCAGCATGGCGTCGGCTCGGGTGGGGCACTACGAGCATGGCAACGGGGAGAATCTTCGCGGCTGGCACACCGGGGCGGGGATGCTCTACTGGTGGGCCGACGGGCACGGCGATCACTACTCGGACTTCTGGGGGACCGTCGATCCCTACCGCCTGCCTGGGACGACCGTGTCCAGGAAAGTCCTGCCCGACGGGGCCGGGGAGGCGTGGGGGGACACCTGTCCGCCGGGGCGTTGGGTGGGCGGGGCCACCGATGGGCACTACGCCACGGTTGGTCAGCATCTCAATGGGCTGGAGAGCACGCTTGACGCGTTCAAGTCGTGGTTCTTTCTCGACGATGCTGTGGTTTGTATGGGGGCGGGCATCACGTGCCGGGATGGTGCGGTTGTCGAGACTGTCGTGGACAACCGCAGGACTACGGCGGAGCTCACTGTCGAGGCTGGCTGGGCGCATTTGGAGGGGCATGGTGGATATGTCATGCCCTGTGCGGCTCTGCGGACTGGTGGGGAGCGTGGGCACACCATGCTCTGGCTTGACCACGGTGCTGATCCTGATGGGGGTGGGTACTTCTACCAGCTCTTGCCTGGCGCCAGTCGTGCGCAGACGGAGGCGAGGGCGGACCGTCCCGAGTGGGTGCAGGTCCTGGCCAACAGTTCGCGTCAGCAGGGGATCCACGTGCCTGAGCTGGGTGTGACGGCGGTCAACTTCTGGCAGCCGGGTACGGCGGGGCCTGTCACGGCTGACGCTCCTTGTGCTGTGCTGATCGTTGAGAGGTCTGGCACGACGGTTGTGAGCGTCGCCGACCCGCGTGGCGACCTCGACGCACTGACCGTCACCATCGCCGGACGAACCCTCACCTTTGACACGCTGCCCGCAAGCATCACCCTTTGAAGGGGCCGCGCTTTGGGGGGTTTGGGCTGTCCGCCTCCTTGCGACGTTGCCTCCTTTGAGGGGTGTCACGCACTTTTGGGGGCTGCTCGCTAGGGGCGCGGCGCGCGGACGGAGGCGCGGGTGGATGGTGGGGCATGTGGGCGGTGGCATGGTTGGAAGGGGCGGGTTGCTTGGGGGGTGAGCAGGGCGTGAAGGCTGCTCGGCCAGCGGTTAGGCGTTGAAGGCGGCTGCGGCGGCTTCGTTGGAGTCGTAATACGTCAGGTCGCCCAGCCCGTAATGGTCCAGCAACCCCCGCAGGTCGGCGGTCGCGCGGGCGATGCCGAAGACGACCCCCTTCGCCCCCAGCGTCTCGACGGTCTGGCGCAACGCCTCCGCGCCCGTGGTGTCGATGTCGCTGATCGCCTCGGCGTCCAGAATGATCCACCGGGCGTCCAAAGCCCCGATCTCCCGCTTGAAGGTGTCCGCGTTGGCGAAGAAGAGCTCGCTCTCGAAGCGGTAGATCGCCAATGGTCCTGAGGAAGAGCCTCGGACGTATCGTCCGTCAGGGCCCGGCTTGAGGGTGGCGGTGCTGGGCGTGGAGGCTCGCCGTACGACGTCCACCGCGCACAACAGGAACGCGATGACGACGGCCGTCAGCGAGCCGAGCACCGGTACCCCCACCAGGCAGAGCGCCGCGATCCAGAACTCCGATCGGCGTTCGTGCCACAGCGACCTCAGTTTGGGGACGTCGATCAGCTTCACCACGGCGACGGCGACGATCCCGGCCAGCGCGGCGTTCGGCAGGTAGGCGAGGACGTCGCTGAAGAAGGCGAGAAGCACCGCGACCACCACCGCGCAGACGGCGCTGGGCCACTGCGACCGCGAGCCCACCGAGTCCATCGCCGCCGTCCGGGACGCGCTGGACCCGATCGTCATCGACTGCGTGAACCCCGCCGCGATGTTGGCCAGCCCGAACGCCCGCAGCTCCTGGTTGGCGTCGATCGGGTAGCCGCGCTCCTCGGCGTACCTCCTGGCAGTGAGCAGCCCGTCAGCCAGGGTGACCGCGCAGATGGCGATCGCGCCGGGGATGAGCGCCGCCCACTGGGCCAGCGTGATGGACGGCCAGTGCAGCGACGGCAGCCCCGAGGGGACCTTGCCCAGGACGGCGACGTCCAGCCCGGCCAGCGCCACCAGCGCCGTGGCCGCGATGAGGGCGATCAGCGGACCCGGCAGGGCGGGGGCGATCCGCCGCAAGGCCAGGATCACCGCCATCGTGCCCACGCCGACGACGACGCTCCACACGTTGGCCTGCGGGATCTTCGTGACGATCTCCCACAGCTCGGGGAAGAAGTCCTCGGCGGTGGTCTTGATGCCGAGGATCTTCTCCACCTGGCTGGTGAGGATCTCGATGGCCAGGCCGCCGATGAACCCGACGAGCACGGGTTCGGACAGGAAGTTGGCCAGGAAGCCGAGCCTGAAGACCCAGAACAGAAGGAAGACAACCGCGCACACCAGCGCCTGCGCGTAGGCCAGCTCGACGTAGCCGGGCGTGCCCGGGGTGGCCACGATCGCCACCAGCAGGGACGCGATCAGCGCCGCGATGGGCGCGTCCGGACTGGCCACGAGCTGCCGCGAGGAGCAGAACAACGCGAAGACCAGCATCGGCACGATCGCCGTGTACAACCCCACCACGGGCGGCAGCCCGGCGATCTGCGCGTAGCCGATGTTCAGCGGGATCGCCAGCGCGGCCAGCGTCACCCCGGCCGTGATCTCCTTCGGCAGATCAGCCGGACGAACCCCACGCAGACCCACAGCGAACCAAGCCCCCATGATCACCGGCATACCCGCGATGACCAGGAGTAACGCAGTACAGGCCGCTATACCCCGACCCGGGGGCCAGCGGGATTTCCCCAGGTGAGCGCAGTTCCTAGCGTTGAACGCATGAACACGGTCGTCACCCTGGAACGGGTCACCAAGTCCTACGGCGAGGTCGTCGCGCTCGACGGCGTCACGCTCGCCTTCCCTCGCGGCAGGTTCCTGGCCGTCATGGGCCCGTCAGGGTCCGGCAAGAGCACGCTGCTCCAGTGCGCGGCGGCTCTCGACCCGCCCACCTCGGGATCGGTGATCATCGGCGACGTCGACGTGAGCAAGCTGTCGGAGACGAAGCGGACGGTGCTCCGCAGGAAGCACATCGGGTTCATCTTCCAGGCCTACAACCTGCTGCCCGCCGTCTCGATCATGGACAACATCACGCTGCCGCTCCGCCTGGCGGGCGTGCGCCCCGACCGCGCCTGGCTGGACGAGCTGATCGACCGGGTCGGCATCCGCGACCGCCTCAACCACCGTCCCGCACAGCTCTCCGGCGGCCAGCAGCAGCGCGCCGCGATCGTCCGCGCGCTGGCCGCCCGCCCCGACGTGGTCTTCGCCGACGAGCCGACCGGCGCGCTCGACCTGCGCAGCGCCGCACAGGTGCTCGACCTGCTGCGCCGCCTGGTCGACGAGATGGGCCAGACGGTCATCATGGTCACCCACGACCCGGCGGCCGCCGCCCGCGCGCACGACACGCTCGTCATGGCCGACGGCCGTGTGGTCGACCTGCTCAACGCCCCCTCCGCGGAAGACCTCGCCGTACGGCTGACGCGGCTCAACCGGGCGGTGGCCGCATGAGCCTGGCCAGGACCGCGCTCGCCATGGCCGGGATCAGCGGCCTCGTCGTCGCCTTCCTCGCGGTCTTCGGCGGGATGGCGCTGGTCACCGCGACCGGAGTGATCGTCGACTCGGCGTTCCGCTCGGAGGTGCCCCGCCGCCTGTCCCAGGCGGACGTGACCGTCTCCGCCAAGCAGTCGGTGCCCGTCAAGGAGGACCTGCCCGTGGCGCTGCCCGAGCGCGCCAGGGTCCCGGCCGAGCTGGTGGCCGAGGTCGCGAAGGTGCCCGGCGTCGTGTCGGCGGCGGGCGACGTCAGCTTCCCCGTGTCGGGCGCCACGGGCCACGGATGGTCCTCCCTCGCCTACACCGGAAAGGTGATCGAGGGCCGGCCCCCCAACGCCCCCGACGAAGTCGCTACGAAGAACGGCAAGGTCGGGCAGAAGCTCCAGATATTCGCCAACGGCACCCCGGGCACCTACCGGGTGACCGCGATCGTGGACGCCCCCGGCATCTACTTCACCGACGCCACCGCGGCGAAGCTGGTCGGGCGGACATCCGTCGACCTCGTCGCCGTCCGCGGAGATGCCGCCGACGAGCTGGAGAAGCGGTTCGGCGACCGCTACGTGATCTCCACCGGAGGCGACGCCGAGCAGCCGGAGGTGGCCGCGTCCAGGGCGATGCTGCTCGCGCTGCCCAGCTCCATCGGCGGCATCAGCCTGATCATCGTCGGCTTCGTGGTCGGCGGCGGCCTGGCCCTCTCGATCAACAGGCAGCGCCGCGACCTGGCCCTGCTGCGCGCGGCCGGCGCCACCCCGCGCCAGGTACGGAAGATCATCGCTCTCCAGGGAACCGGCGCCGCAGTGGCCGCGCTGCTGCCCGGCGCGGCGCTCGGCTACGTGCTGGCGTCGGCGCTCGGCGACCTGCTGGTGAAGATCGGCGCACTGCGCCCCGACCAGCCGCTCGTCTACGGCCCGCTGCCGCCGATCGGGGCGGCGCTCCTGCTGCTCGGCGTGGTCAGGCTGGCGTCGTGGTCGGCCTCGCTGCGCGTCTCCCGGATGTCCGTCGTGTCGGGCATCGCCGATCCGCGCGACCCGTCGCGGGTGCGTACCGGGGCCGGGCTGCTGATCATGGTGGGTGCGCTGGTGCTCGCCACCACGCCGCTGTACCTCCGTGGCGAGTTCGCCGCGATCGGCCCGGCCACGGCTGCGCTGCTGGCCGTCGTCGGGCTCGCGCTCGCCGGTCCCAGGCTGGTCCAGGTGACGACGGGGGCGCTGGCCGCCAGGCTGCCGTCGCGGATCTCCGCGCCCGTCTGGCTCGCCGTACACAACAGCAATGGCAACGCCCTGCGTACGGCTGGCGCGGTGGCCGCGCTCGGCATGGTGGTCACGCTCGGCCTCAGCGTCGTGCTCACCCAGACCACCATCCAGCGGGCGGGCGCCGACGAGGCGGAGGCCGGGCTGCGCGGCGTCACGTCCATCACCGCGCCGAGGCACGGCGGCATCCCGCACGGCCTGCTGGACGAGGTGCGCACCACGGCCAAGGCCGCGCCGATGTCCACGACGACCGTGCTGACCCGCTCGCTCTCGCTCGGCGACGACGACAAGCTCATGTCCAGACCTGCCCTGGTGCTCGACCCGTCCGCCGAAGGGCTGGTGGACCTCGGGGTCACCGGCGGCGCGCTGAGCGGGCTGAAGGGCGCGACGGTCGCGCTCGACGAGCGCTCGGGCCGCGTCGGCGAGGAGATCAGGCTGACCATGGGCGACGGCACCCGGGTGAAGGCGCGCGTCGTGGCGACCTACAGCAGGTCGCTGGGGTTCGGCCCGATCGTGGTCTCCCGCGACCTCGCGGCGGGCCACCGGACCACCGACCTCGACGAGACGATCCTCGTACGGCACGCCCCCGCGCTGGACAGGTGGCCGGGTCTCGTGGTGTCCGACCGCGCCGTGACGCCGCAGGCCTCCTCGGCCACGGCCCAGGTGCTGGTGAACGTGGCGGTGCTCGCCGTACTGCTCGCCTATGTGCTGGTCGCGGTCGCCAACCGGCTGGTGGCCACGATCACCGGCAGGCGCGACGAGCTGATCTCGCTGCGCCGCCTGGGCGCGACCCCGCGCCAGCTCCGCCGGATGGTCCGCTGGGAGGCGCTGGTGATCGCCGGTGCGGCGGCCGGCTCAGGCCTGGTGCTGGCCGGGGTGCCGCTCGGGCTGCTCAGCGTGGGATTCCTCGGCAGGCCGTGGCCCGCCGGGCCGCTCTGGCTGGTGCCCGCGTCGGTCGTGCTGGTCGGGCTGGTGGTGTGGCTCGCGCTCGACCTGCCGGCGCGTCGAGTGATATCGTAACTCGGTTACAAGATTTACCGAGTTCTAGGAGTTGCATGACGACGCTGGACGAGGAGCGCGACTACGTCGACAAATGCAAGGCCGGGCTGCGCCGGATGCTGGACGGCGCCAGGTACAACATCGTCATCGGCGAGACGGTCGCCGGTGACCGCTACAGCGCGGAACGGCTGGGCCGCTACCTGAAGAGCCTGGCCAAGGAGCTCAGCGAGGAGCCGGAGGGGCCGCCGTTCTTCGGCAGGCTCGATTTCGGCTCCGGCGAGCACGCCGGGCGCAGTTACCACATCGGGCGTCGCCACATCTCCGGCGAGCGCGGCGGGCTGCCGCTGGTGATCGACTGGCGGGCGCCGGTCTCGACGGTGTTCTACCAGGCCAGCGGCCGCGACCCCCAGGGCGTGGAGGTACGGCGGCGCTTCGGCTGGTCCGGCCTGGCGCTGACCGGGTTCGAGGACGAGCGGCTCGCCCGGGGGGAGCTCACCGAGAGCCGGATCCTGGCCGCCGAGATCGAACGGCCCAGGGTCGGCCCGATGCGCGACATCGTCGCCACCATCCAGCCAGATCAGGACGAGCTGGTACGAGCCGCCCTCGACACCTCGATCTGCGTGCAGGGCGCGCCGGGCACCGGCAAGACCGCGGTCGGCCTGCACCGGGCCGCGTACCTGCTCTACACCCACCGGCAGCGCCTGGAGCGCTCGGGGGTGCTGGTGCTCGGGCCGAACCGGGCCTTCCTCGGCTACATCGCCGCCGTCCTCCCGGCGCTCGGCGAGGTGGACGTGGAGCAGACCACGGTCGAGGAGCTCGTCGCGCGCGGCCCGGTCACCGGCGTCGACACCGAGGCGGCCGCGGTCGCCAAGCACTCCATCGAGATGGCCGACGTGCTGCGCAAGGCGCTCTACGCGCGGATCGCGAAGCCCACGGAACCGCTCGCCGTGGCCGACGGCTCGCAGACCTGGCGGGTGTACGAGGATCAGCTCCGGCAGATCGTCGAAGCCACCAGGCGGGAGGCTCTGCCGTACCAGACGGGGCGCGAGCGGGTGCAGGCGCGGGTCGTGGAGCTGCTGCGGCGGCAGGCCGAGCGGCGCGGCAGGACGGTCAACGCCCTGTGGGGCCTGCGAATGGGCAGGAAGATCGTGCCCTTCCTCGACCAGGTCTGGCCCGCTGTGACGCCGGAGCAGGTGCTGTTCGAGCTGCTCTGCGACCCGCCCGTCGAGGCCATCAGGTGGGCCAGGCCGCCGCGCTCGCACAAGAGCGCCAAGTGGTCGGCGGCCGACGCCGTGCTGCTGGACGAGCTGGCCGCGCTGATCGAGCGGCCACGTGGCTACGGCCACGTGATCGTGGACGAGGCGCAGGACCTGTCGCCGATGCAGTGCAGGGCGGTGGCCAGGCGTAGCGAGCACGGCTCGATCACCGTGCTCGGCGACCTCGCGCAGGGCACCGCGCCCTGGTCGGCGCGGTCGTGGAAGGAGCAGCTCGACCTGCTGGGCAAGCCGGACGCGCAGATCATCGCGCTGACGACCGGCTTCCGTGTGCCCGGCGTCGTGGTCGAGCTGGCCAACAGGCTGCTGAGGCAGCTACGGGTGGACGTGCCGGAGACCCGTTCCTACCGGACGGACGGCAGGCTCCGCGTCACCCACACGGTCTCGGTGGAGGAGGCGGCCACCGAGGCGCTCACCTTCGAGGGCTCGATCGGGGTGCTGGTGCCGGACGCCGACTACGAGCGGTTCAGCCACCTGGACGGGGAGCGGCTGAGCGTGATGCCGGTCTCGGCGGTCAAGGGGCTGGAGTACGACCACGTCATCGTCGTCGAGCCCGCCGCGATCGTCGCGGCGGAGACCCGCGGGCTCAACCGGCTCTACGTGGCGCTCACCAGGGCGGTCTCGCGGCTCGACGTGATCAGTAGCCGAGCCTGGCAGCCCCCTGCGTGAGCAGCCCGAACGCCAGGTCGGCCGCTTCCACCGCCTCGGGGTAGACCTCGTCGGCCGTACGGCCGGCCGCCAGCTCGGCCCAGTTGTCCCGGGCCAGGAGCTGGCGCACCACCACGTACTGCGCGGCGATCAGCCGCCCCGCAGCGCCGCCCAGCTCGGCGGCGAGGGCGTCGGCGTCAGCCGTACGGTATTCGACCAGGCGGGTCGCGACGCTCGGGGTGTCGAACACCAGGCGGTGGAAGGCGAGCACGTTCGGGTGGTCGCAGAGCCCGGTGACCGGGTCGCGTTCTTGCAGGCCTTGGGTGAAGTGCCGGTGCAGCGCTTCCAGCGGGGTCTGGCCGGGCGCGCGGTCGTGGACGACCCTGGCAAGCTCGCCCTGGTGGTCGGCGAACCGGTGGAGCAGGAGGTCCTCTTTCGAGGCGAAATAGCGGAACAAGGTGGGCTTCGAGACCTCGGCCGCCGCGGCGATGTCGGCGACGGCCACCTGGTCGAACCCGTCGGCCAGGAACATCGCGATCGCCGTGTCGGACAGCAGCTGCCTGGTGCGATCCTTCTTCAACGCGCGCAGCCCCATGCCGCCCAATGTACTCAGCCCCTGAGCCCGCCGAGGATGGCGGCCGCGTGCCTGGGTGCGTCGGCCGGGTCGAGGGGGGCGTGTTCCACGAGCAGGCGGTACCAGAACGGGCCGAAGACCAGGTCGACGGCGTGCTCCACATCCACCTCGGCGCGCAGCTCGCCGCGAGCGATCCCTCTCTCCAGCATCGCGACGACGATCGCCCGCCGCCCGTCGACCCACTCGCGGAACGCGGGGAGGAACTCCGGGTCGAGCTGCGCCTCGGCCATCAGCCCGCGCAGGGCGCGCACCCGGTCGGGATACCCCGCGATCCGGTACACCTCGGCCAGGAACGCGGCCAGGTCGCCCTCGACGCCGCCCGTGTCCGGCTCGGCGACCCGCTCGGCCACCTTGCGCGTGTAGGCCTCCATCACCAGCTCGGGCTTCGAGCGCCACCAGCGGTAGAGCGTGCTCTTCGCGACCCCGGACCGCGCCGCGATCGCCTCGATGGTGACGGCCCGGTACCCCTGCTCCTCCAGCAGGTCGGCGGCGGCGGCCAAGGCGGCTTCGTGCGACTCGGGGCTGCGGGTGCGCCCGCCCCGGCGTGCGGTTGACATGCCGATCACCCTAGTCTAGTTTCAATCGAAACGATACGTAGCGATTCGATTGAAGGATTCACCATGAGCAAGATCGTTGTTTCGCACGAGCTGGCCAGCGACCCCGGTCAGGCTTGGTACGGTCACCTGTCCGCCCAGCTCGGCGCGCTGGGCCATGAGGTCGCCGTGCCGCAGATGCCCGACCCCGAGACGCCGTCGCCCGAGCCGTGGGCCAAGGCCGTCACCGCCGAGGTGGCTGACCCGGCGGACACGGTGCTGGTGGGCCACAGCCTCGGCGGGGTGAACCTGCTGCGGGTGCTGCAGCGCCACGACGGCGCGCCGTACGCGGGGCTGGTTCTGGTCGCCTCGATGGCGCACGAGGTCGGCTACGAGGCGCTCGCCCCCTTCTTCGAGGGCGGCTTCGACTGGGACCGCATCCGCTCCGCCGTACGCGGGGTCAGGGTTCTGGTGGCCACCGACGACCCGGTGCTCACGCCCGACCCGCTGGAGCACGTGCGGATCTTCGCCGACAAGCTGGGCGCGACCGCGGTCGTCACCCCAGGCGGCGTGCACTTCAGCCGCCACCAGGACCGCCGCGAGCTCCACGAGGCCGTCGCCCTGGTCAAGGAGCTCCTGCCCTAAAGGAGCGCCAGCGCCGCCTCCTTGGCGAGCAGGGCCGCGTCGCGGGTGCCAGGGTGGTGGTCGGCCATGACCGTGGCCCCGGTGATCAGCATGAGCCACTGCCGGGCCAGCGTATCCGGTACGGCGGAGCCCGCGTCGCGCGCGATCCCGGTGAGCAGCGCCAGCCGCCGGTCCAGGTGCCGGGCCGCCACCGCCTGCTCGGGCGGCTGGTGGTGCTGGGTGGCCGCGTTGAGGATCGCGCACCCGCGGAACTCCGGCTCGCCGTGCCAGGACGCCAGCGCGTCGAACACGGCCGCCAGCCGCGCCGCCGGATCGGGTCCCGCCGCCTCGGCCGCCTCGCTGAGCCAGCGGGTCACCCGGTCGCTGCGCTCCTGGAGCACGGCCTCGATCAGGCCGTCCTTCGACCCGAAGTGCCGGTAGAGCGTCTCCTTGGACGCCCCGGTCACCGCGCACAGCTCGGCCACCCCGACGCCGTCGAGACCGCGTTCGTAGAAGACCGACGTGGCGGCGGACAGGAGGGCCGCGCGGGTGCGGGCCGGGTCGAGCGGGCTTCCCTTGGCAACGGGCACGAGATAGATAGTACCGCTCGGTTCGATATGCCGATATGGTACCGATCGGTTCTATCTCTGGAGGTGTCATGCGGGCTGCCACACGTGCGTTGACCATCGACAGCGGCGGCGAGCTGCTGCTCGGCGTGCTGTACCTGCCCAGCGGGCCAGGTCCGCACCCGGTCGTGGTGCTGATGCACGGGTTCCCCGGCAACGAGGCCAACGCCGACCTCGCCCAGGCGCTGCGCACGGCCGGTTATGCGTGCCTGCTCTTCCACTACCGCGGATCGTGGGGGGTCGGCGGGGACTGGTCGTGGGCCAACGCGCTGGAGGACGCGGCGAGGGTGACGCGGGCCGTCCTGGCCATGGACGAGCTGGACCCGGAACGGGTCGCGCTGCTCGGGCACAGCATGGGCGGGTTCGCCGCGCTCATGACGGCCGCGGACGAGCCGCGGGTGCGCGCGGTCGTCTCGGTGTCCGGCTTCGACTTCGGCGCGGTCACCGGGGCGGACGGCTACGCGCGCGAGCGCTACGTCGAGGCGTTCTCCGCCGAGTTGCTGCCGCTGCGCGGGGCTACAGGGGAGGGGCTCGTGGCAGAGATGGAGGCGGCAGGGCAGGCGTGGAACCTTGAGGCGCTCGCGCCACGGCTGACCGGGCGCGCACTCCTGCTGATCGGCACGCAGCTCGACGAGGTGACCCCGCCCGCCGTCCACCACCGCCCGCTCGTGGCCGCCTTCGACGGCGCGGAACACCACGAATGGCCCACCGACCACGCGCTCTCCGACCACCGGCCCCAGCTGATCGCCTGCGTGCGGGACTTCCTCGACAGGCGCCTGCGCTGACAGGATCAGCCAATGACGCCTGAAATTGCGCGCGCTCGCCAGCACGCGGTGGGAGACCTGTTGCGCCGGACCGCACTGCGCTGTCCGGACAAACTCGCGGTGGTCGCGGGCGACCTGCGGGTGAGTTACGCCGAGTTCGACGCGGCGGTGAACCGGTGCGCCAACGCGCTGGCCGCGCGCGGCCTGGCCAAGGGCGACCGGCTGGCGCTGCTCAGCCACAACTGCTGGCCGTACGCCGTGCTGGTCTTCGCGACCGCGCGGCTCGGCGTCGTGCTGGTGCCGGTGAACTTCATGCTCGGGGCCGAGGAGATCGCGTTCATCCTGAACCACTCCGGAGCCTCGGGGATCGTCGTGGAGGACGCCCTCGCGCCCACGGCCGAGAAGGCCATGACAGGGCTGGATCTCGGGGTGCGCGGCTGGATCGGCCCTGCTTCGGCCGAGGGCTGGGAGGACGTGTCCGGCTGGATCTCCTCCGGTGACTCGACACCCGTGGAGGTGCTGGTCGGCGACGACGACCCGCTCAGGCTGATGTACACCTCGGGCACCGAGTCGCGGCCCAAGGGCGTGCTGCTCTCCAGCAGGTCGCTGATCAGCCAGTATGTGTCGTGCATCGTGGACGGCGGGATGGCGGCCGACGACGTCGAGGTGCACGCGCTGCCGATGTACCACTGCGCGCAGCTCGACTGCTTCTTCTCCGTCGACGTCTACCTCGGCGCGACCAGCGTCATCCTGCCGGGCCCCGACCCGGCCACCCTGCTCGCCACGATCGAGCGAGAAAGGGTCACCAAGCTGTTCTGCCCGCCGACGGTGTGGATCTCGCTGCTGCGCCACCCGGACTTCGACACCCGCGACCTGTCCAGCCTGCGCAAGGGCTACTACGGGGCTTCGCCGATGCCGGTCGAGGTGCTGCGCGAGCTGGGGCGCAGACTGCCCGGCGTGGAGCTGTGGAACTTCTACGGCCAGACCGAGATGGCCCCGCTCGCCACGATCCTGCGCCCGGCCGAGCAGGAGCCGCACGCCGGTTCTGCGGGCAGGGCGGCGCTCAACGTCGAGACCAGGGTGGTCGACCCGGACGACAACGAGGTGCCGCCCGGCGAGGTGGGCGAGATCGTGCACCGCAGCCCGCACGCCGCGCTCGGCTACTACAACGACGAGGAGAAGACCGCCGAGGCGTTCCGCAACGGCTGGTTCCACTCCGGCGACCTCGGGGTGATCGACGCGCAGGGCTACCTGACGGTCGTCGACCGCAAGAAGGACATGATCAAGACGGGTGGCGAGAACGTGGCCTCACGTGAGGTCGAGGAGGCCATCTACCGGCTCGACGGGGTCGCCGAGGTGGCGGTGTTCGGCGTGAGCCACCCGCACTGGATCGAGGCGGTCACGGCGGTGATCGTGGCCAAGCCGGGGGTGACGCTCACCGCCGAGCAGGTGGACGCGCACGTCCGTGGCCTGCTCGCCGGTTTCAAGCGTCCGAAGTACGTCGTCTTCGCCGACTCCCTGCCGAAGAACCCGAGCGGCAAGATCCTCAAGAAGGACCTGAGAGCCGCTCACGCCGCTCTAGCCGAAGGATCCCTCTAACCCCCTCTGTGAGGAGAGGTCTTTCGTAGAGGCTCCTAGCCGATGCGTAGGGGAAGGGAGCGTGGGCCGCGGACCTGACCCGTGGCCCACGTGACCGGGGCGCCCTCGGCGAGGTGGAACGTCGGGACGCGCTCCAGCCACACCTCCAGCGCGACCCGCAGCTCCATCCGCGCCAGGTGCGACCCCACGCATCGGTGGATGCCCAGCCCGAACGCCGCGTGCCTGTTCACCTCGCGGTCGATGACCACCTCACCCGCCCGCTCGAACTGCGCCGGGTCGCGGTTGGCCGCGGGGAAGGACAGCAGGACCCAGTCGTCGGCCTTCATCTCGACGCCGTTCCAGCTCATGTCCTCCTTGACCAGCCTGGCCATGGTGACCGGCGCGTAGGCGCGCAGGAACTCCTCCATCGCGGTCGGCAGCAGCGAAGGCTCGGCGACCAGGCGCTCGCGGTCGGCGGGTGTCTTGGCCAGGTGCCACAGCGACGCCCCGATCGCGCTCCACGTCGTGTCGATGCCCGCGATGAGCAACAGCGCCATCGTCCCCGCCACGTGCGACGGCGCCAGCTTCTCCCCGCCGAGCTCGGCGTTGATCAGGTAGGTCGTCAGGTCGTCGCGCGGGGTGTCGACGTGGTCGCGGATCTGCGCCAGCAAGTACTCGAACAGGTCGTTGGACCGGGCGAGCCGCTCCTCGGAGGGCAGGTTGACGCCTTCGAGCGCGTTCTCGATGAACACGCGGAAACGCGGACCATCCTCGGGCGGGAAGCCGAGCATGTCGGCGATGACCCGCATCGGGATGTGCTGGGCGTAGTCGTGCGCGGCGTCGACGACCTCCTTGCCCTCCATCGCGTCGATGAGGGCGTGGCAGTAGGCCCTCGTGGCCTCCTCGCGCCTGGCGACGGCGGTCTTGGTGAACGCCGGGAGGAGGAGCTTGCGCGCGTGGTGGTGGAAGGGCGGGTCGGACGAGATCGGCGGCACCGCGCCGACCGGGGCCAGCTCGCGCGGCGGCCGGAAGTTGCTCACCACGATCGCCCGCGAGGAGAACCGCTCCGTGTCGTAGGCGATGTCCGAGACGTCCTCGTAGCGGGTGGGCAGCCAACCGCCGCCGAACCGCTCCGTGTGCGCGATCGGGCAGGTCTGCCGCAGCTCGTCCTGGATGGGGTACGGATCAGCCGCCCACTCCGGCTCGGTGTGGGAGAAGTCGGTCGTCCAGTCGGAGACGGGGCCGGTGATGACCTCGTTGATGGTCCCGAGCGGCGGATCCTGCTGGTTCTCGCGGTAGTCGGTGCTGAAGCGGTCGTCGACGGTCATGCCACGCCCTCCTAGAGGATCTCGATCGCTCGCTCGGGACAGTTGGACACGGCCAGGCGCGCCGTACGCTCCTTGTCCGCTGGCACGATGCCGTCGCCGGCGACGTTCCCGTAGCCCTCGTCGTCCTCGCCGAACAGGTCGGGGGCGAGGTCGTAGCAGCGACCGTGCCCCTGGCAGCGTTCGGAGTCGATCTGAACTTTCACTGCGGTACTCCTATGGCTGTGACAATGCGGGCGAGCAGCGCCGCCCACTCCTCGTCGCCCACTTCGTGCAGGTCGGGAGTGACGAGCGCGCTGCCCATCGCGAGCAGGAGGCAGAAGTGCGCCAGCGCGTTCGGCGACAGCGCGGGGTCGAGCTCGCCGCCGGCCTGGCCGACGTTGACGAGCCCGGCGAGCCAGTCGGCGCGTTCGCCGACGTAGTCGTGCATGGGCCGGGCGACGTCCGGGTCGCGGCGGGCGGCCACGAGCGCCTCGACGATGAGGTAGCCGCAGGCGTCGCGCCTGCGCGGCAGGCCGCGGCCGACGAGCAGCAGCAGGTCGGCCACGGAGCGGTCGGGGTCGGCCGCGAGCAGGTCGGCCAGCATCCTCGGCCCGTGCGCGCGCAGCGCGGCGACGAGTAGCTCGCCCTTGGAGCCGAAGTGGGAGTAGAGCGCGCCGTTGCTCACGCCCGCCGCCGCTGCGATGTCGGCAACGCGGGTGCCGTCGTAGCCGCGCTCGGCGAAGGCGTCCGCGGCGGCCTGGAGGAGCCTTTCGCGCGTTTCTGCGGCGGTAACTCCCGCTATGCGCCCCATGTGGGAATTAAAAGACTGTTCATTTGATAGGTCAAGAGCTGATGGTCGCCAGAACCGGATAGTGGTCGGAGCCGAAGTCGGAGACCAGCGTCTCCGTGGCGATGTGCGGCGCGGGGCCGTTGAGGCTGCCCACGTAGTCGAGCACGTGGGAGTAGCCGGGATAGTGCCTGGCCACCAGCGGGTTGCCGCAGTCGAAGGTGGGCTCGTGCATCGTGCCCTCGGGCAGGAGCCGCCCGCCGAGCACCTTCTCCGCGTCCAGGTAGTGGTCGCCGCCGTGGAACTCGATGTTGAGGTCGCCCGCCAGGATCACCGGCTCACCCGGCGGCACGTGCCTGATCACCAGCTCGCGCAGCTCGGCGAGTTGCCGCATCCGCACCTCGTGGGTGTCGGCGACGGGCACGGGCTCCTCGTCGGCCTGCAGGTGCGTCCCCGCCACCCAGGTCGTGTCGATCAGCGCCAGCGCCACGCCCTTGTTGCACAGCGCGTCCTGGGTGCCGCGCTGGTTGACGGTGTAGACGTGCTGGTAGGCCAGCAGGATCGGGCGGCGGCTGAGGATGTGCACGCCGCCGCCGACCAGCCTGCGCCACGGCCGGTCGTCCCCGGAGCTGCCCGTCCACGCCTGCCGCTGCCGCCACCCGCCGACCTGCGGCGTCGCGTAGTAGCCCGCGCGCAGCAGCCCGCCGAGGAGGACACGGCGAGCGGCCATGTTGAACGCCTCGTTGAGCACGATCACGTCCGGCGCCACCCGCTCGATCGTGCGCAGCGCGGCGGCCGCCCGCGCCCTGCTCCCGTCCAGCACCGGGCACTGCAGCACGTTGTAGGTCAGCAGCCTCATTTGACGCTCTTGATCGGCGCCACGGTCACCGCCGCGATGACCGCCGTGACCAGCACGAGCACCATGAGCGTCGGGTAGCCGAAGACCTCGATGGCGATGCCGCCGATGACCCCGGTCAGCATGTACGGCAGGACGTTGGCGATGCCGATCACCCCCAGATCCTTGCCGCGGTCCTCGGCGTTCGGCAGCACCTGCGTGATCAGCGCCTGGTCGACCGAGGCGTAGACCCCGTAGCCCAGCCCGAGCAGCACGGCCCCGACGACGTTCCACTCGAACACCGGGAGGAACGCGAAGATCAGCCCGCTGCCGCCCTGCATGAGGGAGGAGATCCAGACCATCCGCTTGCGCTTGAGCGTACGGTCGGAGATCTTCCCCGCCGGGACGGCGACGGCGCAGACCGCGATCGTGTAGACGCCGGACAGGATGAGCGTGCCCAGCTCGGGGTCGGGGTAGTGGACGAAGTCCTGGAGATAGAAGTAGAGGAACACCTGCGCCAGCGCGTTGGACAGCTGGATGAAGAACCGCCCCGACCAGGCCCAGGCGAAGTCGGCGTGCTTGAGCGGCGCGAAGATGCCGACGAGGAACGCGACCGGCGACAGCGGCCGCCGCTCCTCCTGGCGCAGCGGCACGCTCCTGCTCCGCGCGTACGGCAGAGCCAGCAGCACCAGCAGCACACCGAGCACCGCGTAGGCGGGCGGCACGTCGGTGATCACCACGCTGACCAGCGCGATGCCCAGCAGCGGGCCGATGGCGTAGGCGAGCCCCATGTACCCGGAGACGTAGGCGCGCTGCTCGACCGGCACCTCGTCGGGCACCGCCGCGGCGAGCGCCGCTCCCATGGCGCCCAGCCCGATCTGCACCACCGCCCACACCAGGATGAACCCGATGGCGCTGGCCACCAGGCCCTGCCCGGCCAGCGCGACCCCGGCCAGCACGGCGCCGCAGAGCACCCAGATCTGCCGCCTGCCGCGGGCCGCCGTGGTGCGGTCGGAAAGGGCGCCGACCAGCAGCGTCACGATGATCGTCACGATCGAGGCGACGCCGGTCGCCCAGGCGATCAACCCGACCTTGCCTGCCGTACCCGCGATCAGGTCGGCGTGTTTGGGGAGCACGATCTGGGCGCAGGCGTAGTTGGCCATGGCCACCCCGAACAGCCCGGCGGTCCAGGAGTTCACCCACCTCCGCCCGACTTTGACGGTGGGTTCGTCTAACGCCGAGGTCATTTCCATGGCAGCTCCCTGGGGGGACGGGAAACAGCTTTTTATGAGGCTCACTCACAATGGCCTGGTTGTCGATGCCAGAGGAAGAGGCGTTTCCCTCTCGTTAGACAGCACTCTGCAAGGGCCCTTGGGGCTCCTGACAAAAAGACCTCTCCCTCACCTGTGTGTGCAGGTGAGGGAGAGGTCTTTTGTCAGGTGTTGCTGGAGGATCAGGCGAGGTCGAACCGGTCGAGGTTCATGACCTTGTCCCACGCCGCGACGAAGTCCTTCACGAACTTCTGCTTGGCGTCGTCGCTCGCGTAGACCTCGGCGACCGCTCGCAGCTCGGAGTTGGAGCCGAACACGAGGTCGGCGCGGGTGCCGGTCCACTTGACCGCGCCCGTGGCGTCCTTGGCCTCGAACGTGTTGTCGTCGCCGGTACCCGTCCACTCGATGCCCAGGTCGAGCAGGTTGACGAAGAAGTCGTTCGTCAGCCTGCCCGGGGTCTCGGTGAGGACGCCGTGCGTGGAGCCCTGGTGGTTGGCGCCCAGGACGCGCAGGCCACCGACGAGGACCGTCATCTCCGGCGCGCTCAGGGTCAGCAGGTTCGCCTTGTCGAGCAGGAGGTACTCGGCCGGGAGGCGGTTGCCCTTGCCCAGGTAGTTGCGGAACCCGTCGGCGGTCGGCTCGAGCGCGGAGAACGACTCGACGTCCGTCTGCTCCTGCGACGCGTCCACGCGGCCAGGGGTGAAGGGGACCTCGATGTCGACGCCCGCGTCCTTCGCCGCCTTCTCGACCGCGGCGACGCCGCCGAGGACGACCAGGTCGGCGAGCGAGACCGGCTTGCCGTACGACTGCTGGATGCCCTCGAGGGTCCGCAGGACGGTGGCCAGCTGGTCGGGCTCGTTGACCTCCCAGCCGCTCTGCGGCTGCAGGCGGATGCGGCCGCCGTTGGCGCCGCCCCGCTTGTCGCTGCCGCGGAAGGACGAGGCCGCCGCCCAGGCGGCGGACACGAGCTGCGACACCGTCAGGCCGGAGGCGAGGATCTGCTCCTTGAGCGCGGCGATGTCCGCCGCGTCGACGAGCTCGTGGGTACGCATGGGGAGCGGGTCCTGCCACAGCAGCACCTCGGACGGGACCTCCGGGCCGAGGTAGCGCACGACCGGGCCCATGTCACGGTGGGTCAGCTTGTACCAGGCGCGGGCGAACGCGTCGGCGAACGCGTCCGGGTCCTCGTAGAAGCGCCGCGCGATCGGCTCGTAGACCGGGTCGAAGCGGAGCGCGAGGTCGGTCGTGAGCATGCCGGGCGCCTGGCGCGGCAACCCCTCGTGGGCGCCGGGCACGTTGCCCTCGCCCGCGCCGTGCTTCGGCTTCCACTGGTGTGCTCCGGCCGGGCTGGTGGTCAGCTCCCACTCGTAGCCGAAGAGGTTCCAGAAGAAGTTGTTGCTCCACTTCGTCGGCGTGGTGGTCCAGGTGATCTCCAGGCCGCTGGTGATCGCGTCGGCGCCCTTGCCGGAGCCGTACGTGCTCTTCCAGCCGAGACCCTGCTGCTCCAGCGGGGCCGCCTCTGGGTCGTCGCCGACGTGGTCGGCGGGGCCGGCGCCGTGGGTCTTGCCGAAGGTGTGACCGCCCGCGATGAGGGCGACCGTCTCCTCGTCGTTCATCGCCATGCGGCGGAACGTCTCGCGGATGTCGCGCGCCGCGGCCAGCGGGTCAGGGTTGCCGTTCGGGCCCTCGGGGTTGACGTAGATCAGGCCCATCTGGACCGCGCCGAGCGGGTTCTCCAGCTCGCGGTCGCCGGTGTAGCGCTGGTCGTCGAGCCAGGTGGTCTCGGGGCCCCAGTAGACGTCCTCGTCGGGCTCCCACACGTCGGCGCGGCCGCCGGCGAAGCCGAAGGTCTTGAAGCCCATCGTCTCCAGGGCCACGTTGCCGGTGAGGACCAGCAGGTCGGCCCAGGAGATGCTCTGGCCGTACTTCTTCTTGACCGGCCACAGGAGGCGGCGGGCCTTGTCGAGGTTGGCGTTGTCCGGCCAGCTGTTGAGCGGGGCGAAGCGCTGCTGGCCCGCTCCCGCGCCGCCGCGGCCGTCGCTGATGCGGTAGGTGCCGGCGGCGTGCCACGCCATGCGGATCATGAACGGGCCGTAGTTGCCGAAGTCGGCCGGCCACCAGTCCTGCGAGGTCGTCAGCACCTCGGCGATGTCCGCCTTCACGGCGGCGAGGTCGAGGGCCAGGAACGCCTCGTTGTAGTCGAACTCCTCGCCCAGGGGGTTGGACACCGCCGGGTTCTTCGCGAGGATCTTCAGGTTGAGCCGGTTCGGCCACCACTGGCGGTTTCCGCCGCCCTGGGTCGGGTGCGCCGCACGCGTGTGGTCGACCGGGCAGCCATCGGTCTTGGCGTCGGTGACGATCGCGTCGTGGTTCTCAGTCATAGGAATCCTTCCGGACTAGCTGGCGGTGGAACAGTTGCTACACAGGCCCCAGTAGATGACCTCGGCCTCGTCGATCGCGAAGCCGTGGCTGTCTGACGCGGTGAGGCACGGCGCCTCGCCGACCGCGCAGTCGACGTCGGCGACGACGCCGCACGATCGGCACACGATGTGGTGGTGGTTGTCCCCGACGCGGCCCTCGTACAGGGCCGGACTGCCGGGCGGCTCGATGCGGCGGACGAGACCGGCCGCGGCGAGCGCGTGGAGGGCTTCGTACACGGCTTGCAGGGAGACGTGGCCGACGCGCTCGCGAACCTTGGCGGCGACCGCCTCTACGCCGAGATGGTCACCGTCCCTGACGGTCTCGAGCAGCGCGACCCGGGCCGCCGTCACCCGCAGGCCGGCGCCCCGCAGCTCCTCGGCGGTGGTCGTCATGCTTCCAACCTACCCGCATAAACACGATGAGTTCAAGATAACGAACAATTCGGGTGTGGCGTGTACGGTCTCTATACTCAGGGCTTTGACGTGCGGCGGAAGGACAAAACGTGGATCTTCTGGGCGAGCGTGGACAGCGGGTGGCAGAGCTGTCGTCAGCCCTCCAGGAGGTACGGAGCGGGCTGCGTGAGCTGCTCGACGGGGAGGACTGGCGGGAGTTCACGGGGCCCAGTGGCGAGCTGGTGTTGCACGAGGACTTCGCGGAGTTCGTCACGTCGGACCCGCCGCGTGGGCTGGGCGTGACGCAGGCCGTCGTGCGCAGCCTGGTGGCCGAAGAAGCACCAGCCGTGGAAGCAGAACCAGCGGAGGAAGAAGCCCCGGAAGAGAAGCCGCCCGTCGAGTCGCCCGCGTTGCGTCGGTTGCGTGAGGATGCTCCCGCGCTGCACAACAAGGTCGTGGCGGGTGAGTTGAGCACCAACGCGGCCATGGTTCAGGCGGGTTTCCGCCCGCGCACGATCAGCATCCCCGTCTCCCGCCCCGAGAGCGCCGCCAAGACGCTGCGCAGCAAGCTCAGCAAGGAAGAGCTGGTGGAGCTGGTGAACCTGCTGTCAGTAGACCTGTGAACGCGTCGAGCGACGCGAGGGAGTGCTGGCCGGCGCCGTAGACGGGCAGGCGGCTGCCGTCCACGTGCGGGTCGGCGTGGCGCAGGAACCAGCCGGACAGCCGCCCGCGCAGCTCCCCTTCCACTGCGAGCCCGGTCCCGGCCAGGTTGTCCCGCTCCCCAGGATCGGCCGCAAGGTCGTACAGCTCGTGCGGGCCGAAGGGATACCGGTGCACGTACTTCCACGCGTCGGTACGGATCATCCGTACCGGCCCGTACTCATCGAAGACCACCACCTCCCCACCCGAGCGGGACGCCCCGGCCAGCAGGTCGGCGAACGACCGCCCGGGACCCCCTGGGTCGTCGTACGGCACGCCGAGGTGTTCCAGCAGCGTCGCCCGCATGTCGTAGGCGGACAGCAGCGTGTCGCAGACCCGGCCGCCGGGGATGCGGCCGGGCTGGCTGACGATCGCCGGGACCATGACCGATGAGTCGTACATGTTCTGCGGGAACGTCCCGTTGCCCTTGCCCCAGATGCCGTGGTGGCCGCAGTTGAACCCGTTGTCGCTGCTGAAGACCACCAGCGTGGACTCGGTGAGGCCGAGCTCGTCGAGGCGGGCCAGGACCCGGCCGACGGCGGCGTCCATGGCGGTGACGGCGGCGAAGTAGCCGACCAGCGCCGCCCGCGTGTCCGCCTCGCCGCCGACGGGTGAGCCGTCGGGTTTGACCTGTTGCCAGGGGTGGGCGGGTTCCTGCGGGCACGAGGCGAAGGCGCAGGAGTCGTAGAGCGCCTCGACCTCTCTCGGGTGCTGGCCCTTCCACGGCGTGTGCGGGGCGGTGAAGTGCAGCGACAGGGCGAACGGCGCTTCGTTGGCCGCCTCGCGGTCCAGGAACTCCACGGCGCGGTCGGCCAGGTCGTCGGTGAGGTATCCGGGCACGGTCCGGCGCTCGCCGTCGGTGTGGACGGTCGCGCCGTAGTAGGGGCCGCCGCCTGACTCGTGGGCGTACCAGGTGACGAAGCCCGGTCGTGGGCGGTCGTTGGCTCCCAGGTGCCACTTGCCGACCAGGCCCAGGCGGTATCCGGCGTCGGCGAGGTCGTCGGTGTAGAGGCGCTGACCTTCGAGGAAGTCCGGTTCGTGGGAGCTGATCCAGTCGTGTACGCCGTGGCGGGACGGGATCTGGCCGGTGAGGAGGGAGGCTCGGGCGGGGGAGCAGACGGGGGAGGCGGCGAAGAAGCGCGACAGCCGTACCCCTGAGGCGGCCAGCTGGTCGAGGTGGGGGGTGTGGATCTCGTCGTTGCCCGCACAGCCCAGCGCCCAGGGCCCCTGGTCATCGCTCAGGATGAACAGGAGATTGGGCCGCCGCGGGTCAGTCAAGCTCAACACACTCGGGGTGGCCTGAGGTGGCGGAGGCGTAGGCGGCCAGTACGGTCGCCACCACGTCCCTGCCCGCCCGCGCACCGATCGCGACCGGCCGGTCGCCGCGCACCGCTGCGGCGAAGTCGGCGAGCTGGTCGCGAAAGGCGCCAAAGACGTCCTTGTCAGAAGGCTCCTGAACCATCCTGACGCCACCCGCTGTGACGACCCGCACCCCGCTCTGCCGGGAGGCGCGCAGCGTGCCGTGGGCGCCGAGCACCTCCAGCTCGTCCACCGCCGCCAGCGCGTTGTCGACGATGCTGACCGTGGCCAGCGCCCCGTTGTCGAGCGTCAGGTGCAGCACCCCCTCCGTCTCGACCCGACCGCCCCGCCGTACGAGCTGGGCCGAGACCGAGACGGGCCGCGCCCCCGCCAGCCACGTGACGCGGTCCACGCAGTGCGCCCCGATGTTCATGATCGCCCCACCGCCCGCCACCGCCGGATCGAAGAACCACGCGGGCCGGTGACCGGCCCGGTAGTCGGTCGAGCGCCGGTCGACGAGCGCGACGGGCTCGCCGATCAGGCCCACGGCCCGGTGCGCCGCGCGGGTGATCGGCAGGTAATGCTGGATGTGTCCGAGGAACAGCTCCACCCCGGCGGAAAGGCACGCCGACGCCATGGCGTCGCAGTCGGCGAGCGAGGTGGCCATCGGCTTCTCCATGAGCACGTGCACCCCGGCCGCCGCCGCGTCGAGCGCGGGCTCCAGGTGCAGCGCGTGCGGCGTGCAGACCACGACCGCGTCGACCTCGCCCAGCAGGCTCTGGTGGTCGGGGTACGCCGTCGCGCCCACGGACCGGGCGAGCTCGGCGGCGCGCTGCCCGTCGAGGTCGGTTACCGCGGTGAGGCGGACCTCGTCGGACAACACCCGCGCGGCCTCCGCGTGGAGCCGGGCGACACCGCCCGCGCCGATCAGGCCGAGCCGTACAACTCCCATGGACTGTCCTCACGTGCGGGGATGACCTGAGCCAACCTTGACGGAAAACAACCCTAAATTCAATCCCTCATTGAGGAATGAATATTGGTCGACTCCCGGACGACCAGCTTGGGCACGACGAGGTGCTGCTGGAGGGGCGAGTCAGGCTCGGCCAGCCGCCGCATCAGCGTCTGTACGGCCAGCCTGCCGACGGCGTGCTTGGCCGGGGAGACCGCGGTGAGCGGCACCTCGGCCAGGTCGGCGACCTCGTCGTCGTAGCCGATCAGCGCCAGGTCCTGCGGTATGCGCAGCCCGCGCCGCCGCGCCGCCGACATCAGCAGCGCGCCCTCCCGGTCGGCGAAGCACACGGCGGCCGTGGCTCCCGCGGCGAGCAGCCGGTCGAGCACGTCCTCGGCGTCGGCCGGGTTCCAGCGGTCGAGCTGCAGGTCGAGGGCGGGTTCCAGGTCCGCGTCCGCCAGTGCGCCGAGCACTCCGCGGCGCACGTGCCCGGCGTGCGGGTTGCCGCGCGCCAGGCAGGCCACGTGGCTGTGGCCGAGCGAGAGCAGGTGCCCGGCGGCCATGTAGCCGCCCGCCGCGTGGTTGCTGCAGACGAACTCGTGCAGGTCGGTGCCGCTGCTCTGGCGCCGCTCCACGAGTACGGCAGGCCGTCCCAGCCCGGCCACGTAGGCGGCCAGATCGGTGCCCGGGGTCAGTTCGGGCACCAGCAGCAACCCCTGCGCGCCCGCCGCGATCAACCCTTCGACGGCCTGTTTCTCCTGCCCGAGGTCGTAGGCGGTGCTGCGCAGCAACATCTGCGCGCCGTGCGCGGCCAGCTCGCTCTCGATCCCGGCGATGATCCGCGGGTAGTAGTAGGTCATCGACGGCACGGTCACGCCGACCACGAGGCCCTGTTCCTTCCCCGGCGCCACGTAGGTGCCCGAGCCCTGGCGCCGGTACACCAGCCCCTCGCTGACCAGCAGGTCCACGGCGCGCCTGACCGTGTTGAGGCTGACCTGCTGCTCTGCGGCGAGCTGCTGCTCGGTCGGCAGCCGCCCTTCAGGCCAGCGGACCTCGGCGATGCCGCGGCGCAGCTCGTCGGCGAGCACACGGAACTTCACATGGTCTCCAGAAATTCATTCCTAAGAATCCGTTGACTCTAGCGGATGAATAGTCGCAGAATCTGCGACAACGTTCCTCAATCAACGGTGGTAATCAGATGAAAACCTCCAAGGCCGCTCTTGCCCTCGCCGCCGTGGTGCTGAGCGCAGCGGCGTGCGGTGGCACGGACAGCGGCGGCTCGGCGTCCAAGGAGTTCACCTTCTGGTCGATGCACAAGCAGGACGAGCCGCGAGCCAAGATCGTCCAGGCGGCCGCGGCGGAGTTCACCAAGGCCACCGGCATCAAGGTGAACATCGTCTTCCAGGGCAGGGAGAACATCAAGAAGCTCCAGCCCACGCTCGTCAGCGGCAACGTGCCCGCCGACCTGGTCGACAACGGGCAGAGCAACATCCTCAACCTCATGCAGGTCACCGGCCAGGCCAAGGACCTGTCCGCGGTCTACCAGCAGAAGGCGGGCACCGAGGGCGGCACGGTCGGTGACGCCGTACCCGATGGCTACGAGAAGCTCATCACCGACAAGGGCGCCAAGTACATGGTGCCGACCACGCTGCACACCTGGCAGGTCTGGTACGACGGCGCCCGGCTGCCCGAGGTCGCGGCCAAGCCGCCGCAGACGTTCGACGAGCTGATCGCGGCGCTCGACGCGAGCAAGGCGGTCGGCCGTCCCGCGATCGCGGTGGACGGCGACATCCTCGGCTACGTCGCCCAGTGGGTGAGCCACTCGATGATGCGGGAACTCGGGCCCGGCGGCTTCGCCAAGGTGCTGACGGACAAGAGCGGCGCCGGGTTCGACAACCCGGGCGTGCTCAAGGCGGCGCAGAACATCGAGCGCATCGCCAAGGGCAAGTACATGATCGACGGCTGGGACACCAGCAAGTTCCCCGCCATCCAGCAGAAGTGGGCGCAGGGGCAGGCCGACTTCCTGTTCCTCGGCTCCTACGGGCCCGGCGAGACGGCCGAGGTGGCCGGGCCGAAGTTCGCGTACCGCTCCTTCCCGTTCCCGAAGACCGCGGCGGGCTTCGCCTCCAACGAGGTCAACCTGTTCGGCTTCGCCGTACCGGCAAAAGCGAAGAACGCGGAGAACGCCGAGAAGTTCATCGCCTTCTTCATGGACAAGAAGTGGCTCGGGCAGATTCCCGGCGCCGAGAAGGTGCTGACGGTGCGCACGGACACCGACACCCCGCCGCAGCTCGCCGACGTCAAGAAGGTGCTGGACGCGGGCGGCGACGTGCACCTGCAGCTCGACGGCGTCTCGACCATGGCCGACTGGAAGACCAAGATCTACGACCCGATGTGCAAGGACCTGTTCGGCGGCAAGATCTCGGCGGCCGACTTCGTGGCGCAGCTCAAGACCAAGACCGTCGACTGGTGGAAGGTCAACGCCTGATGACCTCGGCCACGGTGGCGGTCCCGGCCGCCACCGCCCAGGCTCAGGGCCAGGGCGGCACCCCGCTCGCGCGGGCGCGCAGGCGGCTCTACCTGCCGTTCGTGGTGCCCGCGCTGGCGATCTACCTGCTGGTGTTCATCGCGCCGAGCGCCTTCACCGTGGTGCTCAGCTTCGCCAAGTGGGCGGGCGGCGGGCCGATCGAGTGGGTGGGCTTCGCGAACTACCGGCGGCTCTGGTACGACGAGGTCTTCCACTCCTCGCTGTTCAACACCCTGTTCATCCTCGTCGGGGTGGGCGCGCTGACGTTCCTGTTCAGCTTCGGGCTGACCGTGGTGCTGCGGGAGATGTCGGGGCGGAAGTTCGTCCGCGCGGTCATCTTCTTCCCCAACGCGGTCTCGGCGCTGGCCATCTCGATCCTGTGGGGCTTCCTGTTCCAGGCGGACGGGCTGGTCAACGCGGCGCTGCGGGCGCTGGGCGTGGACGCCGTGCCCAGGTGGCTGGCGGAGGAGAACCTCTTCTACGTCATCTGCATCGGCCTGGTCTGGGTCAACACCGGGTTCTACACCACGATCCTGATGGCGGCCGTGGACCGGATCCCGGTCTACCTCTACGAGGCGGCCGACCTCGAAGGCGCGTCGGCCTGGCACAAGTTCCGGCACATCACGCTGCCGCTGATGTGGGACGCGGTCGCGGTCAGCGCCACCCTGTGGGCGATCACCGCCATCAAGATCTTCGAGTTCATCTACGTCTTCGCCGGTGCGGCGGGCAGCGTGCCGACGACCAAGTCCTGGACGCTCTCCCTCTACTCCTACGCGGAGGCGTTCCAGCCCACCGGCGAGGCCCGCTACGGCGCCTCAGCCGCGGCCACGATGGTCACGCTGGTCCTGATCGTGGTGCTGACGCTGCTGACCCGCCGGGTCACCCGCCGAGACACCCTGGAGTACTGATGCGCCAGCTGAAATACGTGCCTGTCTGGCTGATCGTCGCCTTCGACGTGGCGGTGCTGGCGTGGATGGTCCTGTCGTCGTTCAAGAGCGCCAGGGAGATCTTCGCCAGCCCGTTCGGCCTCCCGGCGACCTGGCAGCTCGACAACTGGGTGCGCGCCTGGGAGGTCAGCGAGTTCGGCCCGGCCATCCTGCGCACGGTCGTCGTGGTGGCGGCGACCGCGGCGGGCACGGTGCTGATCGCCGCTCCTGCCGCCTACGCGCTCAGCCGCTTCAAGACCCGCACGTCTGGGCCGCTCACCGCGATGTTCGCGATGGGCCTCGGCATCCCGATCCAGGCGATCATGCTGCCGCTGTTCGTGGCGATGTCGCAGCTCGGGCTGGTCAACAGCATCGGCGGTCTGATCGTCGTCTACATCGCCACGTCGATCCCGTTCGCCGTCTTCTTCCTGACCGCGTTCTTCCGCAGCCTGCCCGGCGACCTGGAGGAGGCGGCCGCGATCGACGGCGCCACACCGTTCAGGACGTTCTGGCAGATCATGCTGCCGCTGGCCCGCTCCGGCCTGGTCACGCTGATCATCCTCAACGTGATCGGCCACTGGAGCGAGGGCCTGCTCGCGCTGATCTTCCTCCAGGACCCGACGCAGCAGACGCTCTCGCTCGCGCTGCTCAACTTCATGACCCGCGTGCAGTACTCCGGCGCCGACTGGGGCGGCCTGTTCGCCGCGATCGGCATCGTCATCCTCCCCCTGCTGCTCATCTACATCTGGCTGGGTCGCCGGATCATCGAGGGCATGACCCTCGGCAGCAGCAAATAGACCGAGAGGCCACCCCCCATGCGCGCCGCTCTTGCTCTTGCCCTTGCTCTGGTCAACCCCGGATTCGAGGCCGGTCTCACCGGCTGGGGGACGTGGACCCCCAAGGGCGACGGCACCATCGTGATCAGCTCGGACGCCGCCGAGGGATCGTCCGCCGCCGAGCTCCGCACCGACAGCGCCGACGACCGGGTGGCTGTCACCCAGAAGGTCCAGCTCCCCGAGACGGGCGGTGGCCTGCTCAAGCTGCGCGCCATGGTCCGCTCCCAGTCCCTGACCGGCGGCAGGACGAGCATCAGGGTGCAGGCGCTGGACGCCGCAGGGGTGTCCCTGGGCCTGCAGTACTTCGCCCAGACCACGGGCACGACCGCCTGGCACGAGGTCGCCGGGTACGTCGAGGTCCCGCCGGGCACCGCGACGGTCAGCCTGCAACCGATGATCGACAGCGGGGTCGGCGTCTTCGCCGTCGACGGGCTGAGCGCCGAGTGGGCGGGACAGTTACCCGAGGTGGACGGCTGGCAGCCGGTGCCCGTCGCCGGGACCCCGGCCATGGTCAAGGAGGGCGACGCGCTCAGGATCTCCGGTACGGCGGGCCAGACGGGACGCTTCCGCCAGACGTTCCCGGTCAAGGACCGGCACGTCTACGCGGCGAGGATGCGGGTCAAGCTCGACGCGGTCGCCTGCGGATCCAGCAAGATCGAGATCGCCTACGTGCCGCTCAAGGCGGGCCAGCCGCTCGGCCGCTACGCCTACACCGACGTCGACCAGCAGCGCGACTTCGTGCCCGTCGCGCACAACGTCCCCGTCCCCACCGGCGCGGACGCGATGCGGGTGGAGATCACCTTCACCGGGCCGGGCACCGCGTGGGTCGAGCCGGGCGCGCTCACCGAACTGCCCGTCGACGTGCCGGTCAGCGACTCGGCGAGGCAGTCGCACCCGCTGAAGAACCCCGAGAACATGATGGGCGGCAGCGACTGGCACTCGGTGGCCGATGAGAGCGACCAGACCAAGCGCGACAAACTAGGCACCCTGCTAAACGTTGATATTTCCGAGTTTGTCGCTCAAGCGCAGGCCGCCAGCGCCAGCCGTACCGGACTCGACGTCCATCCCGAGTTCGAGACGCACCTGCGCCGCCTGGCCGAGCTGGGTGAGAAGCGGCGCGCGGTGCTCGGCCTGGTCGAGTTCGCCCGGGGCTATGACAGCGTGCCGTACACCCACCCGTCCTGGTCCAAGAACACCATTCCCTACCAGGCCGTGCGCGCCTACGACGTCGTCTACGACGCCCCGGACTGGACACCGGAGACGCGGGCGCTGGTGGAGAGCTGGCTGCGGCGCAGCGTCGTCAGCTTCGTCAACCTCGCGGACAAGCCGACCGGCCAGCACAACATCGAGGTGTACGGCTTCCGCTACGGCTTCGCCGTGGCCGCGATCCTCGGCAACAAGGACCTGGTCGGCCACATCAAGCCGATGACCGAGCGCATGTTCTCCGGCCAGCAGTTCTTCGCCGACGGCACCTGGGAGGAGGCCACCACGTCCTACCACGACCAGGTCATGACGTTCGGCGGTGGCGCCTACACGCTGCTCCGCGAGAACCTCCCCGAGGCCGCGCTGCCCCTGCCGCAGATCTTCGCCAAGGCCGGGTTCCTCGACGAGACGCTCCGCTTCCCCGACGGCGTGCCGGTCGCGATCAACGACACGCACTTCCCCAAGGCCGACGACATGACGCCGGACGACCCGATCACCAACCTCGGGAACACCGAGCTGTACGGCTACGGCCACTACGCGCTGACCGCGGGCGACACCACCGATGCGACGCAGGCGAGCCTGACGCTGCCGCCGACCTCGGAGGGCCTGCCGTACAAGGCGGGGCACGGGCACGGCAGCCACCTCGGCATGATCCTCTGGGGGTCCGGCATGGAGGTGCTGCCCGACCAGGGCTACCCGGTCAGCGTGCCGAACAACCGCTACTGGCACATGGACACCCCCGCGCACAACGTGCCGTGGATCTGGTCGCGCAAGGCGGCCTACTCCTGCTCCGACGCGCTGCCCACCCGCGCCTCCGTGCTCGCCTACGACGACGGCGGCACGTCGGGCAAGGCCGTCCAGCTCATCGAGGCCTCCGAGCCCGGCCCGGTCGAGGACGGCGCGATCGTGAAGCGGCGGCTGCTCGCCGTGATCCAGTCTCCCGAGGGCCGGTACGTCGTGGACGTGTCGCGGCTCAAGGGCGGCGACGCGCACCAGTGGTTCCTGCGCGCCTCCGAGGACGAGGACGTCGACCTCGACACGAACCTCTCCCTGACCGCGCACGAGGGGACGGTCAAGAGCTACTACGAGTCGACCGGTAAGACGGACGGCCTGGCCGAGGACCGCGACCTCATGGCGGCGCCCAGGGTGGGGTCGGGGGCGGACGACCTGTCGTTCACGTGGACGGGCAAGCGCACCGGCACCGCCGTACACGCCCATCTGAACGGCGAGCCGTCGGACGAGGTCATCTTCTCGCAGGTCCCCACGCTGCGCAGGACCCAGAACGACGCGAGCAGGAAGAACGACTACCCCAACGGGCACTTCCAGCGCCGCCGCCTGGTCACCCCGTCGGACACCACCACGTACAGCGCCGTCTACGAGACGACTCGTTCCAAGGCCGCACCGAAGCTCACGTCTGTCAGCTTTGACCAGCCCTTCGACCCGATGACCTCGATCACTCGACTCGAGACCGCTCATTACCGCGACGTCATCTACGTGTCCGACTCCACCGAGCCCCGCATGGTGGACGGACTGGAGATGGCCGGGCGCTTCGTCCTGGCTCGCATCGACAAGGCCACCGGAGCCGTCGTCTACGGCTACGTCAACGGCTCATGTCACCTGTACGGCGGCGCCTACCGCATCGCCGGCGAGGAGGTCACGCTGCCCGTGACCGGCAGCCAGACCACCGCGTTGCAGGTCGGCGGGACCATGCCCGCCTGGGCGCGCGGACTGTGGGCGCCGATCCACCTCGGCGACGGCCGCGGCTGGGCGATGCGCGTCACCCAGCCGGGCGCGGGCACGGTCGGCGTGCACGACTGGGTGCCGTTCACCGCCGACGCGTCAGGCGCCACCCAGTCCTTCCATCCTCGTGGCGTGCGGGTGGATGGCCCCGTGTCGATCACCGTGCGTAAGCCTGTCGCGGTCAAGCTCGGCCCGGCCACGCTCAGGGCTGCGGTCGAGTACGGCGCGGCCCACGGGAAGATCGCCGTGAAGGCCGCCCTCCTCGCCCAGTTGACCGCGCTGGAGAGCGTCTGGGAGCGGCCCGTCGCCCGGCGCGCGCTCCTGACGAGCATGGTCACGCAGGTGAAGGCGATGAGCGGAACGCTGGTCGAGCGGGAGTACGCCGCAGCGCTCGTGGCGGCGCTGATGTCCTGTTAAGTCGTACTTTGATCTCTAATACAAGGACGCTAGGGTCTCTCTGACAGGGGTGTCAGGTCGAAGGGGCGCACGATGGCCGAGACGAGGGGCGTGCTGCTGCCCGCCTATGTGGTGGCGGACGAATCGGCTTCGATGACCCCGTACTACCAGGACCTCTCCGCCGGGCTCGCGTCCCTGTGCAACGGATTACGCGCGGAGCCGATGATCGCGGCCAAGGTAAGGCTTGCGATCCTCGGCTTCTCCGACGACGTGCAGCTCCGCCAGGGGCTGAGCGACATGCGCATGGTCGACCGGCTGCCGCAGCTCGCCGTGCGCGGGGCGACGAACTACGGCGCCGCCTTCGCCGACCTGGTGCAGCGCATCCCCTACGACGTGCAGATGCTCAAGAACGACGGCTACAAGGTGCACCGCCCGGTGGTGTTCTTCCTGAGCGACGGCCAGCCCACCGACGGCCAGCACTGGTACGGCCCGCACCGGGCGCTGGTCGACCGCGAGACGCTGCCGGTCGCGCCCAACATCATCGCCTGCGGGGTCGGCTCGGCCCGCGCGGACACGATGCTGCAGGTGGCGACGCGCCAGGAGTTCGCGTTCGTCGCGCTGCCCAGCGCCGACATCGGCCGGGCGATCGCCGAGTTCTTCCACGCGCTGACCGCCAGCCTGGTCGCGTCAGGGCGGGCCATGGCCGACGGCAACCCGACCCTCGTCGTGAACCGGCCGGACCAGTTCCGGCTCGCGGTCGACGTGGTCTGAGGGCACCCACGTGTGGCAACGAGTCGTGGTCGACGTTCCAGGCCCGGAGTTCGAACCGACACCCCCGCGCGTGGCAGGAGGCACCTGCCCGGACACCGAATGCGACGGGTGGTCCACCCCTGAGGTGACGCTGCGCTCGGCCTCCGTGCGGGGCGAGCGGCACCGCTACTACCGCCAGCCCAGGCAGGACACCACCCGCGCCGTGGTCCACGAAGGCACGGGCACGGTGGTGTTCGCCGTGGCCGACGGGCTGTCCAGCGCCACGGCAGCCGCGGTCGGCGCGGCCGAGGCCTGCCAGGCGGCGGTGCGCGCCCTCTACACCCAGCTCGACGCGCGACAGGTCGACCACGAGGCGGTCGTCAGGCAGACGGCGGAGTCCCTGCACAGGCAGGCGGCCGCGATGGCGCCGCAGTCGCGGGCCGACGACCTCCTCGCCACGACCCTCATCGCCGGTACGGCCAGGCCGGGCGCGGACGGCATCGAGATCTCCCTCTTCCGGGTCGGCGACTCCAGCGCCTGGGTGCTCGACTCGGCGCGAGGCACGTTCCACCCGCTGTTCGACGTGAAGACCGACGGAGACGTGGTCGCCACCGCCGTCGCGGCCCTCCCCGCGGTGCCTGAGAAGCTGGAGCAGCGGGCGGGGACGCTGGTGGCGGGGCAGGTCCTGCTGGTGGGGACCGACGGGTTCGGCGACCCGCTCGGCGACGGCGACGGCCAGGTCGGCGCGCTGTTCGCGGAGCACCTGGCGGCGCCGCCGTCCCCGCTGTGGCTGGCCCACCTGCTCGACTTCTCCCGCGAGACGTTCGACGACGACCGGACTCTGCTGGCGCTCTGGCCGCGGAGCGTGAGCCGATGAGCCGGGCGGACCGCACCACGCTCACCCTCGGGCAGCGCCTCGGCCAGGGCGGGCAGGGCACGGTCCACGAGGTGCTCAACCGCAGGATCAACGGGCAGTGGGACGTCGCCTTCAAGGAGTACGACCCCGGTGTCCTGGGCGAGCTCGACGTCGAGGCCCTCACCGCGATGACGGACCTCATCGGGCGGCTGCCCGGGTGGGACGCGGCGTGGTTGTGCGACAAGACGGCCTGGCCGGCCGAGCTCGTGGAGGCTGACGGGGCGGTCACCGGGTTCCTGATGCGGGCCGTGCCGTACCGGTTCTCCTTCGACCTGCGGACCCTGTCGGGGACCGTACGGAAACTGACGACGATGGAGTTCCTGCTCAACGACGACGCTTACGTGGGGCAGATCGGGCTGCAGGTCAGCGACCGGGACCGGCTGCTGGTGCTGGCCGACCTCGCGGACACGCTCGCTCGGCTGCACGCGATGGACATCGTGGTCGGCGACCTGTCGCCCAAGAACCTGCTGTTCACCACCGGGGCGACGCCGGAGTGCTTCCTCATCGACTGCGACGCGATGCGGCTGGGCGGGGTGGAGGCGTTGCCGCAGGTGGAGACGCCTGACTGGCAGATCCCTGGCGACGAGCCGAAGGGGACGCCGCAGAGTGACGCTTACAAGTTCGCGCTGCTGACCGTGCGGGTGTTCGCCCGCGACCAGTCCTCGGTCGAGCTCGGACGGCTGGGGGCGATCAGCCCGGCGCTGGCCGATCTGGCGTCTGCCGGGCTCTACCAGGCGCCGGACCAGCGGCCGGATCCCGGGCAGTGGTCGGCGCGGTTGCGGGAAGCAGCGTCCACAGCCTCTACGGTGCCCGCCACCGCGCCACCGCCCGTCCCTCAGCAGGGACCTCCACCTATCCCTCAGCAGGGACCTCCACCAGGAAGTCCGCCGGGGCTTCCCTCACCGGCTCCCAGCTCAGGGCAGGCGTTGAAGATCGGGCTCGGTGTCGGGGCCGGGCTGCTCGGGCTGGCGTTCATCGTCGCGGGCACGGTGGCCGCCCTGCCCGACTCCTCGCACGTGGCTGCGTCCAGCACGCCGTACACGGAAACACCGACTCCGACGCCGTCGGACACCTCCACCTACGTCACTCCGACGCCTACCGAGACGCCGACCGAAGAGCCCTTCAACGTCTACGACCTCGACGACAAGTCCAGCGACCCGACGCCGATCACCGATGACGCGCTGCTCCCCGACTCCTTCACGACCGCCAAGGGCGTGGAGTACAAGCTCAAGGCGAGCGGGACGAACCGCTGCCCCGGCAACTACCACGACGCCAACGTCCTGTCGGTCCT
Organism: Nonomuraea sp. NPDC050556; assembly: GCF_044457355.1. Lineage (NCBI taxonomy): Bacteria > Bacillati > Actinomycetota > Actinomycetes > Streptosporangiales > Streptosporangiaceae > Nonomuraea > Nonomuraea sp. NPDC050556. The sequence goes on from NZ_JBITGU010000005.1 coordinate 872,881, forward strand.
CCGCAGGGCGAAGTGCAGCAACATGGTCACCGGCGCCTACACCAGCTCGAACTCCACGAAGAACAGCCGGATCATGGTGGCGGTGTGGGTGGTGCCGCTGAAGACCGACGGCAGGGCGGACACCGCGTTCAAGCGCCTCGAAAAGGCGTACGCGGACGACTGGGGCATCCTGTGCCCGCGGAAGGGCCCGGGGGCGAGCATCTGCGACAGGGGCGGCTGGTCGAGCGCGCGGACCATCGGCTGGACCCTGGCCACGCACCGCTACCTGATCAACAGCATGGCGATCTACACGAACCTCACGAGGGACAAGACCGCCGACAAGTGGCTCTCCGACGCCTCGAAGGCAGCAGTGAACGCAGCAGGCCCGAAGGTCTACCACAACCTGGACTGACCCCTCCCCTGACAAACCCCGGCCCCCGGACCCCGGACCCCGGACCCTCGGCCCCCGGACCCCGGACCCTCGGCCCCGGACCCTCGGCCCCCCGACCCCGGGACCCCCAGAACTCCAAAACCCCAGAGAGGGCCCGACCCCTCTCTCCACCCCCTCCTGTGTGAGGGGGATGGCACGAGGGGTCTTCTGTCAGGAGCTCTTGGAGCGCCTGACAGGAGGGGCCTTCTCTGGGGTTCTGGGTTGGTGCTCGGAGGGTCAGTGGCCGTGGCCCACGTTCTCGGCGTTGCTGTCCGCCCTGGCCGGGAGGAGCAGCGCGGTGACGATCACGGCGATCGACAGCACCGCACCGATGATGAACGCCAGCCGCATCCCGCCCACGAGCGCGAGCGTGTCCGAGACCCCCTGCGCCTTCAGCGAGTCGGCCCGCGCACCCATCACAGTGATCACCAGCGCGGTGCCGAAGGCCGCTGCCACCTGCTGCAGCGTGCCCAGGATCGAGCTGCCGTACGAGTAGAGGTGCGGCGGAACCGCGCCGAGCCCCAGCGTGAAGACCGGGGTGAAGGTCGCGGCGAGACCGATCATCAGCAGCGCGTGCAGGGCCAGAAGCTGCCAGTAGGGCATGGTCAGCGAGACCTGCGTGAACCCGGCCAGCGCGAGCGTGATCGCGATCGCGCCCGGGATGACCAGGACGCGCCCGCCGAACTTGTCGAACAGGCGGCCGACGGTCGGGCCGAGCAGACCCATCGCGAGACCACCGGGCATCACGAGGAGGCCGGTCTGCAGCGCGCTGAGCCCGCGGACGTTCTGCAGGTAGAGCGGCAGCAGGATCATCGAGCCGAGCATCGCCATGAAGGCGACCGACATCAGGATCAGCGCGATCGTGTAGGTGCGGAACTTCAGCGTGCGCAGGTCCATCAGCGGCGTGCCGCTCTTCTGCAGCGAGAGCTGGCGGAAGACGAAGACGCCGATGGCGGCCAGACCGGCCACCACGATGCCGGTGGCGAGGCCGAGGTTGTCGCCCTGGAACTTGCTGAGCCCGTAGACCAGGCCACCGAAGCCGAGGGCCGCCAGGATCACGCTGAACCAGTCGATCGTGCTGATCTCGGGCTCGCCGACGTTCTTGAGCTGCTTCATGCCACCCCAGGTGATGAGGGCGGCAATAGGCAGCACCACGGCGAACAGCAGGCGCCACGAGCCGAAGTTGAGGATCACACCGGAGACGGCCGGGCCCATGGCGGGCGCGACCGAGATGGCCAGGGTGACGTTGCCCATCACCCGGCCACGGTCCCGCTCGGGCACGACCTGCATCAGCGTGGTCATCAACAACGGCATCATCACGGCCGTGCCGCACGCCTGGATGATCCGGGCGCCAAGCAGAACACCAAACGTCGGCGCGACGGCGGCCAGCGCCGTGCCGACCAGGAACAGGCCCATCGCCGTGGCGTAGGCGCTGCGGGTGGAGACCCGCTGCAGGAACCATCCGGTGATGGGGATCACCGCCGCCATGGTCAACATGAAGGCGGTCGAAAGCCACTGGGCGGTCTGCTCGGTGATGTGCATCGCGACCATCAACGCGGGGATCGCATTGATCATGATCGTCTCATTGAGGATCACAATGAACGTGGCCAGCACGAGCAGCCGGATCACGGGCGGGGTGCGACCTGCTATGGCGGTCGCGGACTTGGCAGGTGAGTCGAGCTGTTGGCTGGGCACGGTACCTCGATCGGGGTTGTGGGGCAGAAGATGGCCACCGTCGGCGGTCTTATTTGCAGTCGTTGTCATGCCAAGACTGACTGACGCCACCGACAAAACTCATCGCAGCGGTCCACATTGCGGCAAGTTCCACGAAATGTCACCCCGTTTTCACCAGCAGCAGACTCCCCTATCCAGAGTAAACGACCGCCCCAAACACCCCCCAACCAGCCAAAACACCCCCACCCTCTCGGCGGGGACACCCCGCAGGTGGGTCAGAACCCATCCCGTGTGGCGCAAGGGAAAGAGCCCTGAGGAAGCGCCGCCCAGCGGGGCCCCACGGATGTCCGGGGCCCGCGCCCGCGCCGCGCCCTGCACCCGCCCCGCGCCCCGTGCCGCCCCGTGCCGCCCCGCGCCGCGGGGCCCAGCCCGCACAGGGGGCACCGTCCCGCGTGGGGTGGGTCAGGACCATCCCGTGTGGCGTGAGGAAGCGCCGCTTCACCTTGAGAGGTCCAAGACCCCAAGAAAGGGGACCCTCCCATCGCTGGGTCTCTTCGCGAGGGGAGGGATTGTGGGGACGTCGGTGCTCCTAGTCCGGGAGAGTGTCCGTCCACTCGGCGGTGATCGTCACCGGCTTGGTGACGTTGAAAGCCTCCCCACCGTCGGCGGTGACGAAGAAGTTGCTGTCCCGCACCCGTGACGTCGCAGGATCGACCACCAACCGCACCGGCACCCCGTCGACCCCGGGGATCATCAACCCCTCCCCACCGTCGACCGGACCGAGGCTCTCGACCCCCGGATACCCCGCCAACGCCCGGAAAGCCGCCCCCCGCACCTCAGGCGCGGCAGGAAGCTCGGACACCAGCGAGACCAGCCCGCTGAAGACCGCACGCGCCTTCCCCGCCGCGTCCAGCCGCCCGGCGCTCGTCCGCACGTCACCCCGATCCACCCCGTCGGCGATCCACCGCTTCAGCGCCTCAGGCTCGGTCGGCAACTCCCTGAGCTGCTCGAACCCCACCTCCACCCCGCCCAGCCGGAACGGCGCTGGCCTGGCGAGCTCGACCACCTCGCCCCCGGTCTTCTCCCCCCTGAGCCAGGCGCCGCCCTTCCGACCGGTCCAGGTCTCGTAGGCGGAACCGGCTTCCACCTTGACGTACCAGTACGCCCCCGACCCCTCAGGCGTCCGCTCCGCCGTGACGGCGGCGGCTAGCAGGATCTGTCCGCCGCCCAGCCTCACCGCGGCGGACGGCGGGCCGTTCGGCGTGGCGGTCGGCCCCGCCGTACCGGTGACGACCACCACGGCCGCGGCAGCCGCGGCGGCCGCTGTGGTCGCGCTCAGCACCCACGCTGTACGGCGTGGCCGCCGCCGCATGCGCCGCTGGAGCCTGACCAGGCTGCGCTGAGCCACCAGGGGGGACGGCTCCGGCGCGTTCAGGAGCGTGGCGAGGGTCTGCAGATCATCCATGGAGGGCCTCCTGGTCGATGACGTCGTGGAGTTTGGCGCGGGCGCGGCTGAGCCGCGAGCCCACGGTGCCCGGGGAGATGCCGAGCGCCTCGGCCACCTCCTCGTAGCTGAGCTGGCCGAGCGCGACGAGCAGCACCACGTCGCGCTCGCCCGGTGTGAGGGCGGCCATGGCCTTGACGAGGTGCGGCTGCATGCGCTGGGCGGCGACGGAGGTGACGACGCGGTTCTCCGGTCCCTCGGCGTCCGGCTCCGGGGCGACGCGGGACAGCGCCGCGTAGTGGCGGGCCTCCTTACGGCGGTGCCTGGCGATGAGGTTGGTGGCTATGCCGTACAGCCAGGGGCGGAGGGCGCCGCGCTCGGGGTCGAACCTGTCGCGCTGGTCGAAGGCGGTCAGGAAGGTGTCGGCCGCGATGTCCTCGGCCGTCTGGGCGTCCAGCCGTCCTGCGGCGTAGCGGTAGATGTCGCGGAAGTAGCGGTGGTGCACGGCCGTGAACAGCTCCGGCTCCGCCCGCAGGCGGGCGGCGAGCTCGGCGTCGGCCGCCCGTTCACCCACGTCTGTCTCTGTCATGCGGCGGGGTTTCTTCCTGTTGAAGGGCGGTTGTCATCTTTACTTCGCCGAACCCGCCGATCGTCTTCCCTGATACCGTCCGTGATCATGAAATCGTTGCGCATGTTACTCGCGCTCGTGCTCGCGGTATCGGTCCTGAACAGCGGATATCCGGCTGCGGCCGCTCCGGTGAGCGGCGTCAAGGCGCGGCCGAACGACGGTTCGGGTTATTGGCCGGACTTCTCGAACACGGGCTATTCCCACACCCCCGCCAACGCCGGGGGCCTCGGCCTCGGGAGCTATCCGGGAAAGCTCACCGACTACGCCAAGAACATGAGCGCCACCAAGCCGATGCGGCTCACCTTTCCCGACAACAGCGTCATCTCCTTCAAGCGGTTCCTGTCGCTGAAGGTGGCCATCTACGGTGACAACCTCACGTTCGTGGGCTGCCTGTTCGAGGGCACCAACCCCAACGACAACCTCATCCAGATCTACTCCAAGAGCAAGATCAAATTCCTGTACTCGACGTTCAAGCCCAACACTCTCACCAGGCCTCCTGGCAACGACGGCACCGTCTCCTCCGCCCATTCCAAGCCGGGCACGCCCTTCGCCAAGTCGTGGCAGGCGGTCACGACGATGACGGAGTCCGTGGCGGTCATGGACCACAACGACATCTGGGGCAACGCGGGGATGATGATGGTCACGGGCTTCCCCGGACGGCCGTCCACGTGGACGAACAACTACATCCACGACCAGGCCGACACCGCGCACGACGTGTACCACCATGACGGGATCGGGCCGCAGAGCGAGGGGAACGGCGGGCCGATGAAGATCGACCACAACACGCTGGCGTCGCTGGGCAACACGAACGCGCTGGCCCTGCAGGGGGACGGGGTGTACGACCACATCTCGTTCACGAACAACTACGTGTCCGGGTGGGGTTACGCGGTGAGCATCGGCACCAAGAACAACGCCACCAACATCACGGTGACGGGCAACGTCTTCTCGGCCGAGCTCAAGCAGTTGTGGGGTTTCCTCTACGGGAACATCTGGGGCGGGAAGTCCCGCGGCTCCACCTGGCGGCGCAACGTCCTCCAGGTCCGCGCGGGCGACGGGAACACCACGTACTCCCCGGCGGACAACGGCAAGTACCTGTGGCCAACCGGCGCCCCCGCTAAGACCACGGACTACACGGGCTGAGCCGTTCAAGTAAGGGCGAACGGCCCGAAAGATAGGGAAATTTCTGGACGTGGTGTGGGTGCGAAGCCCGGCAAGGTTGCCGCACCTCACACCACGCCGAAAGAGACCCGAAGATGGATCTTGTCTACAAAGAAGTCGACGAGCTGCGCCAGCACCTGCCGGAAGACCTCAAAGACCTCGCCGCCCGCCTCGAAAGGTCGCGGCTGAGAGAACAGCCCGTGGTCGCGGCCCTCATCGACGACCTCCGCGCCTTCCACGACGGCGCCCGCCTCGACGCCACCAAGACACACATCAACAACCGCACCGACAGCCACATCTTCTCCCTCTTCCACGCCCCCTACTTCCCGGCCCTCTCCCTCGACTACCTCACCTACCGGCAGATCCCCGCCGTGCGCGACCTCGCGGAGCGCTACCCGAGCAACACCATGGCCGTGACCGTGGAAGGAAGCTCGGCAGGCTTCGCCGACCGCGCGGTCGTGGCCCTCTTCCCTGAGAACCACGTCGACGGCCGCCAGGACCCAGGCGACCTGATCTTCTACTTCATCGACAAGTTCGTGGAGCGCCACAACCGGATCACCCGCAAGATGATCGACGCCCTGATGGCCCCGGCGAGCTTCCCGCACATCCAGGGCGCCCCCGACGAGCTGATCGAGCAGGCGTCGTCCTGGTGGGTGCACCTGCACGAGTACCACCACCAGCGCGGCGACATGCCCATCCCCGCCTTCCTCCGCGCCAAGTCCGCAAAGTCGCGGGCCGGCCTGGAGGAGCTGCGTGTCGACGTCTCGTCCATGCTGACCTGCCTGAACGAGGACAGCGACCAGGCGCTGGCCGCCTTCGAGTACATCCTCGCCGAGCGCCTGCTCCGCTACGCCGTGGAGGGCGTCCCGCGCCCCACCTATGACGCGATCGGCGCCCAGGTGCTGTTCACCTACCTCCTGCGGCACGGCGGGCTAGCCCTGACCGGCGGCCAGATTCAGCTGCTTCCCCGGCTGCCCGCCGTACTCGCCCAGCTCCTGGCCGAGATCGAGGACATCGAGCGGCTTGTCCACGACGAGCCCCTGGAGAAGGTCCAGGACCGGCTCACCGAGCTGACCCGCGCCTACGCGCTCCACGATCCGGAGACGCGCCAGTTCCTGCCCGCGCCGTACTTCGTGGACGCCAAGCAGCGGCTGGGCCTGTGATGGCGACCAGGGCCGCGATCCTCCGCACGGCCGCCGTGGTGGGGGTCTCGACCGGTCTGTACGGCACAGCGTTCGGCGCCCTGGCGAGCTCAGCCGGGCTGTCGGTGCTGCAGGCCACGGTGATGTCGTTGCTGGTGTTCACCGGCGGCTCCCAGTTCGTGGCCGTCGGCGTGTTGTCCGGCGGCGGCTCCCCGGCCACGGCGCTGGGCGCCGCCTGGCTGCTCGGCGCGCGCAACGCCTTCTACGGCCTGCGTATCGCCCCGGTCATCGGCGACGGCGCGTTGAGGAGATTGCTCGCCGCGCAGTGGACGGTCGACGAGTCCACCGCCGTGGCGTCGGCCCAGCCGACCCGCTCCGCCGCCGCACTCGGATTCTGGTCGACCGGCCTGGCCGCTCGGCGCTGAGCCGCTGCTGGGCGAGGTCTCCGCGCTGGCCAGAGGGGCCCGCCTGGCGATCGCCGCCGAGGCGCCGCGGGTCGTCCCGGCTCCGCCGTACCCGATGGGGTTGACGCGGCGGGAGTGGGAGGTCCTGCGGCTGATCACCGAGGGCAGCTCCAACCGCCAGATCGCCGCCGAGCTCGTGATCAGCGAGAAGACGGTCAGCGTGCACGTGTCCAGGACGCTCACCAAGCTCGGCGCCCCCAGCCGCGGCCAGGCCGCCGCCCTCGCCCACCGCCTACGCCTCTTCGAGCCCGCCGATCGCGGAAGCGGGCGTGGGAGTGGCGAGTGATCGAATGGGTATGAACCGGCCCGAAGATCACTCCTCCCGTCGATAAGGTCATCTATCTCTGGCGGGAGTCGGTTCGGTGAGGAAGCACAGGCGCCCACGCGGCGCATGGGCGTTGGCGGTGATGCTCGCGGGCGCAGCGGTCCTGGTGCCGGCCGCGACACAGGCGAAGACGTCGGGCGGGCTGGAGATCGCGCACCGGCTGCTGCCCAAGCCGTCGTCACAGCGCCGCGCGGGGGTATCCAAGGCCAAGGCGGACGGCGATCTGATCGCCGGCACGGAGGCGATCTACGAGATCGTCGTCACCAACAAGGGCCCGTCGGTCGCGAAGAAGGCGGTGGTGACGGACGACCTGAACGAGTGGCTGACGTTCGTGTCGTCCGACCCCGCCGGATGTACGGCCGTGGGCCAGAAGCTGACCTGCGTCGCCGGCGACATCGCCGTGGGCGCCTCGGTCACCTTCAGGGTGAAGGTCATGGTCAAGGCGGACACCCCGAAGGACACCGAGATCGCCAACGTCTCGTCGGTGAAGGCGGACACGCCGGACGGCACGCCGACGAACGACTCCTCGACCGCCGGGCCGACCAAGGTCAAGACCTCGGCCGACGTCAAGATCGAGAAGAAGGCCCCCGCCGAGCTGCAGAAGGGCGCGCGCGCCGACTACACGATCACGGTCACCAACGACGGCCCGTCCGACGCGCAGGCCGTGAAGGTGAAGGACACGCTCGACCAGTACCTCACCTTCGTCTCCAACGGTGCGGGCGCCACCTGCGCCGCAGCTGGCCAGGACGTCACGTGTGACGTCGGCAAGCTCGGCGTCGGCAAGTCGGTGACGTTCACCATCAAGGTCCAGGTGGCCGACCCGGTGCCCGCGGCGTACGCCATCAAGAACTCGGCGACGGTCTCGTCCACCACCGACGACCCGAACACCGCGAACAACACGGCGGGTCCGGACGCCGGGCTGGTGCCGAAGGAGCCGAACGCGGACCTCGAGATCAAGAAGACGGGTCCGTTCGCTCCCTGAGCACAAGGCGGCAGCCGGTAAAAAGTCCATCAACTTCATCCGGCTGCCGCTCCGCAATCCGCTGGTTCAGCGCCATTCCTGTACACCTTGATCGAGTTGTCTCGTCTGGTGGAGGAATAGGTGCGCAAGCCGTCTGTGGCCTGGCGGTTCGCGGGCGCCGTGGTTCTCCTCGGCGCCGTCCCCCTCGGAACCGCCCTGGCCGACAGCGCGCTGGTGGCCGGCGAGACCGCCGTCTACCGGCTCACCGTCACCAACCACGGCCCGGCCGGCGCCAGGGACGTCACCGTGACCGACGTCCTGGACCGTCACCTCAGCTTCGTCTCCGCCTCTCCCGCGGGCTGCACGGCGGACGACAGGACCGTCACCTGTACGGCGGGCGACCTGCGAACAGGCGACTCCACCACCTTCGCGATCACCGTCAAGGTCGCGCCGGGAACCCCGCCGGGCACGGTCATCGGCAACACCGGGCGCGTCTCCGCCCTCACCCCCGACGACCGGCAGGACAACAACACCTCCAGCGCCGGCGCGGGCACCGCGGTCACCACCAGGTCCGACCTGTCGATCACCAAGTCGGGCCCGCGCGCGGCCGACGCTGGCCAGGTGATCGAGTACGCCCTGGCCGTCACCAACCGCGGCCCCTCGGACGCCCGCGACGTCACCGTCGTCGACGATCTCGACCGGCGCCTGCGGTTCACCTCCTCGACAGCGGGTTGCGCGGCGGCCGGGCAGACCGTCACCTGCCGCCTGGGCACGGTCCCCGTGGGGGAGACGAGGCCGGTCCTGTTCAAGGCGCGGGTGCTGCCGGGGGCCAGGATCGGCGACCTGATCCAGAACTCGGCCAAGGTCACCTCCAGCTCCGAGGAGGTCCACGCGCGCGACAACGAGTCGGCGAAGGTCGACCTCAACGTGGGCAGGGTCAGCGACCTGGCGGTGACCTACACGGGCCCGCCCACCGTCGTCGCCGGCGAGGTCGTGGAGCACACGGTGACGGTGCGCAACAACGGCCCTTCTGACGCCGAGGGCGGAAAGCTCACCGTGCGGCTGGACCGGCATCTTCACCTCGTGAGCACGGACACGCCGGGCTGCGTGCCGAACGGGCAGGTCGTCACGTGCGACGTGGGCGCCGTCGAGGCGGCGGACCCGGCCCAGCGCGCGTCGGCGATGACCGTCGTCCTGCGAGTGCGCCCCGACGAGCACGCCGCCCCGGGCACCCTGCTGCGCAGCGAGGCCATCGTCGACTCGGACACCGCCGACCTCGTCGCGGCCAACGACGAGGACACCCTGGTCGAGAAGGTGGTGGCGGGGCCTCAGGACAAGGCCGACCTGGTTCTGACGAAGCGCGCCGAACGTCTGCAGAAGGGCCGGATCGCCTACCTCGTCACCCTCACCAACCGCGGGCCGGGCTCGGTGCGCGGCGCCGTCCTGACCGACGACGTGCCGACCGCCCTGCGCGACGTCCGCTGGACCTGTACGGCCAGCCCCGGCGCGAGGTGCGGCGAGCGCGCGGACGACCCGGTGCGCGTGGTCGCCGACCTCATCCCCGGATCCACCGTGACCCTGCGGATCACCGCCGAGCCCCGGCCTGGGCTGGTCGGCCGCACGCTGGTCAACACCACGTCGGTGAAGCTCCCCGACGGGATCACCGATCCCCGCCCCGAGGACAACACGGCCTCGGCCGAGGTGCGGATCCCCGGTTTCATCAACCCGCCCATCGACCCGGACGGCCACGGCGCCGTGCTGCCCTGGACGGGCCTGTCGGTGTACACCCCGGCAGGTGTCGGCGCCTGTCTGCTGCTTCTGGGCGGGTTCCTGCGGATAGCGGGCAGGCGGGTCACGTCAGCGACTTCTTGATCTCCAGGTCGGCCCTGCTGGTCATCGCCGTCACCGCCGAGGAGGTGTTGTTGGCGGTGTCCGGGTCGGTGACCCCGGTCGGCGCGGTCACGGTGGCGGTGTTGGTGACGTTGGTGCCGCTCGCCGGTTCCGTCGCCGTGGCCGTCACGGTGAACGTGGCCTTGCCGCCCGCTGCCAGGTCGACCGAGGTGGTGATGGCGTTGCCCGTGCCCGTGGCGGTGGCGCACCTGTTCGGGGCGGTAGCCGTACAGGACCAGGAGACGCTCGCCAGCGTGGCGGGGAGGGTGTCGCGGACGGAGGCCGCGACGACCTTGGACGTGCCCGCATTGGTGACCGTGACCGTGTAGGAGAAGGGGGCGCCGACCACGGCGTCCGACGGTCCTTGCTTGGCGATCCGCAGGTCGACCGGGGACATGGTGATCGTCACCGTGGCCGTGTTGTTGGTGGAGACGGGGTCGGTGCCCAGGGGGCCTACCGTGCTCGTCGCCGAGATTTGCAGTGACGCGTCCGCGTTCACGGTGGCGGCGACCGTACCCGTGACGGAGACGGCGGCCTGGCCGTCCACCGCGAGGCTCGGTCCCGTGCAGGTGCGGGTGGCGAGGGTGCAGGTCCAGCCGGTGGCGGCCGAGAGCGCCGTCGCGGTGAAGTCGGCGGGCCAGGTCAGGGTGACCGTCACGGCGGACGCCGGGTCGCCGCCCAGGTTGGTGACGGTGAAGCTGGGCGTTACCGGCACGCCCGGGTCCGTGACGAGAGTGGCCGCCGCGGTGGTGGTGCGCAGGTCGTTGACGAAGGGGACGACCTCCACGTAGAGGATCGCGTCGTTGTTGCCCGCCTGGTCGTTCACCTCGCTCACCGCGACCGTGGCGCTGACCTGGTAGCGGGTGCCCGGCGTGGCCGTCGAGGGCACGGTGAGGGTACGGCTGACGCTGCCCGTCGTGCCTGCGGCGACGTTGGTGGCCCAGCACGAGGTGGTGCTGGTGCAGTTCCAGCCGGTGCCCGTGGTGCCCGTCATGGTCAGGCCGCTCTGCGGGGTGAGGGTGAGCGTCGCGCGGGGGGCGGTGACGCGGTCCGCCGCGTTGCCGGTGCTGAAGGCGGTGACGGTGGCCGACGCGCCTGGCTTGATCTTCAGCGGCGCCGTCGTGGTGTACGTCGTGGTCACGGACATGTCGCTGAAGCCGAGCACCCACTTCTGGTTCGCGCCGCCGTGGCAGCCGTAGATGATCACCGGTGTTCCCGCGACGAAGGCGCCGCCGGAGACGTCCAGGCAATAGGTGGTGGTGAACTTGATCGTGTAGTCGGTGGTGCTGTAGGTCCACTTCTGGGCGGCGCTGGAGTTGCAGGTGTAGCCCCACGGCTGCACGGAGTTGGCCGGGGCGTTGCTCGGGACGTCCAGGCAGTATCCGGCGTCGTTCTTGAAGACCTGGTTGCTGTAGGTCCACATCTGGCCGGGCTTGCTGGTGTCGCACTTCTGCAGCGTTGCCTTGCCCGCGTTGCCCGCCGCGGTCTCCAGGCAGAAGCCGGGCTGGCCGTACACGGACAGCTGCGCGCTTCCCGCGGCGCGCGCTTCCACGGGCGCAATGAGGACAAGAACGACTATGAGCCCAAGCAGCACCTTCATGGGCTATTGTTACCCAGAGTGACTGATATGGAACAGAACGTTGACGGGGGACGCTCATGGCACACGTGTATTTGGTGGGTGGTGGCATCGCGGGGCTCGCGGCCGCTTCCTTCCTGATCCGGGACGCGAGGGTGCCGGGAAGCGACATCCGGATCCTGGAGCAGCTGTCCATCACCGGCGGATCCATGGACGGGACCAAGCTCGGGGGCGGCTACGTCACCCGCGGGGGCCGGATGTTCGAGGACGAGCACTATGTCTGCCTGTGGAACCTGCTGGAGACCATCCCCACCCTGGACGACCCGGCGATCTCCGTCCGCCAGGAGATGAAGGCGTTCAACATCGAGCACCCCACCAACGCCAAGGCGCGCATCATCCTGCGCGACCGCTCCATCGCCGACGCCGCGCAGCTCGGCCTGGACCACCGCGCGCGGGTGGACATGACGCGCCTGCTCGCGCTGCCCGAGCACGTCATCGGGGCCCGCCGCATCGACGAGTTCTTCCAGCCGGAGTTCTTCGACTCCAATTTCTGGTGCATGTGGCGCACCACGTTCGCGTTCCAGAACTGGCACTCGGCGATCGAGCTCAAGCGCTACTTCCTGGCCTTCGTGCAGGAGTTCGACCGCATCCACACCCTTTCTGGGGTACGGCGGAGCAAGTACAACCAGTACGACTCGGTGATCCTGCCGATCCAGCGCTGGCTCGAAGCCCAGGGCGTCGTCACCGACTTCGGCGTCACGGTCACCGACGCGCACTTCGCCGACCCGGCCTGCCGTACGGTGTCCGCATTGGAGACCTCGTCAGGGCGGATCGACCTCGGCCCGGACGACCTGGTCTTCTTCACGCTCGGCTCGATGACCTCGGACACCACCTACGGGGACAACGACACCGTCCCCGAGCTGGTCAAGGACAAGCGTGACGGCTCCTGGCGGCTGTGGGAGACGATCGCGCGCAAGGCCCCGGACTTCGGCCGCCCGGCGGTCTTCTGCGGCTCGATCCCCGAGTCCAAGTGGGAGTCGTTCACCCTCACCATGCACAGCCCCGCGCTGCTGGAGCGCATCACCGAGTACACGGGCAACGTCCCAGGCGAGGGCGCGCTGATGACGTGGAAGGACTCCCGGTGGCTGCTGTCGATCGTGGTCCCTGCCCAGCCGCACTTCCGCGACCAGGAGCCGGGCACCACCACGCTGTGGGGCTACTCGCTGTTCGGCGACGTACCCGGTGACCACGTGGACAAGGCCATGGACGACTGCACCGGCGCCGAGATCCTCGACGAGCTGCTCGGGCACCTGGGCTTCGACGACATCGCCGACGAGGTGCGCAGGACCACGCAGGTCACCACGGTCCAGATGCCCTACATCGACGCACAGTTCCAGCGTCGCGGTCCAGGCGACCGGCCGAAGGTGGTGCCCGAGGGGGCGCGGAACTTCGCCTTCCTCGGCCAGTTCGTGGAGATCCCCGAGGACGTCGTCTTCACCGTCGAGTACTCCGTGCGCGCCGCGATGATCGCCGTCTACCACCACTACGGCGTCGAGAAGAAGATCCCGCCGATGTACCACGGGCTCAACGATCCGCGCATCGCCGTGTCCGCCCTGAAGACCGCCTACGGCAGGTAGCGTTATAAATCGACCATGACCCGCGAGCGTGAGATCACCGAGCCCGTCGACCTGTGCCTGCCCGACGGGCGGCTGAACCCCGCGGCGGTCGGCTGGACCCGGCGCCCGCTGCACCGCGCCAACCTGCGCGGCTGGGGCCGGTGCAAGCGATGGGAATACTGGGGGATCGTCACCCCGACGCACATCGTCGGCGTGGTGGTCGCCTCGCTCGACTACGCCGGGCTCCTGGGCGTGTACGTGCTGGACAGGGAGACCCTCGAAGAGCTCTCCAGCGACGCCGTCGTCCCTCTCGCTCGTGGAGCCGTCTTCGAGCCTGGTACGGCTTCGCTGTCGGGCGGCGGCATACGCACGGTCCTGTCCGACACCCGGATCCGGGCGAGCGCACCCGGTGTGGAGCTGGACGTCGAGGTGCCGCTGCCCGAGGGGCACGAGTCGCTCGGCGTGGTGGTGCCGTGGAGCGAGACGCGGTTCCAGTACACGGTGAAGGATCTCGGCCGTCCCGCGCGCGGCACCCTCAGGCTGGGGAGCGAGGTGCACCCGATCGAGGACGCCTTCGCCGTGCTGGACCACGGCAGGGGCAAATGGCCGTACGCCGTCGTATGGAACTGGGCGGCCGGGTGCGCGCCCGGCCTGGCCGTACAGCTCGGGGGGAAGTGGACGGACGGCACCGGCTCCACGGAGAACGCCCTGTTCGTCGACGGCCGCCTGCACAAGCTGGACGACGAGCTCGTCTGGACCTATGACCGGGACAACTGGCTGAGCCCGTGGACCGTCACCGGTCCGCGGGTCGAGGTGGAGTTCCACCCGTTCCACGAGAAGGTCGCCAGGACCAACCTGGGCGTGGTGGCCAACGAGACCCACCAGTGCTTCGGCCATTTCACCGGCCGCGCCCGAGCTGACGACGGCGCCTGGATCGACCTCGCGGGCCTCACTGGCTGGGCCGAGGAGGCCCGCAACCGCTGGTGAGGTCTACGTCATCGGCGCGCCGGTGACCAGGACGGAGTCGACGAAGACCTTCGAGGTGGAGTAGCCGGTCACGCAGCTGGAGACGCTGAAGTCGGAGTGGGCGTGAATGACCCCCTGGCTGCCCTGACCCCAGCCGCGGGTGACCACGCCGTTGTAGGTGTGCGGGCCGAGGTTGATGCTCGCGGTCCACCGCAGGGTGCTGCCGCGACCCGCGCCGAGGGTGAACTCGATGGTGCCGCCACCGTTGTAGCCGCCGGACAGGCACCCGCCCCGCCCTGAGCCGGTGAGCGTCAGCGGGATGGTGGCGGGGACGGTCGGATCGACCGGGCTCACGCACCCGGTGAGCTGACCCTGCCCGGTGATGCGCAGATCCTGGGGGCTGAAGCTGAGCGCCGGGTCGAACTGCCCGGTGATCAGACCACCGGTGCAGGACAGGATGACGGCCTGGTCCGGCTCGGCGGCCGCGTGGGCCGGAACGGTGACCCCGGCCAGGACGAGTGCGGCGGCGACGGCGATTGACCTGCTGAAAGACATGTCTGTTCCCCCTGTGAGACTGCTGAACGTGTTCGATTGTCACATTCCGTGATCAACGAATCGGGGAGATCAGGGGCGTGTCAGCGGCGCGACGGTCGCGTGTCAGGGCGGTCGGCGATCGTAACTCCCATGAACGGTTCAGCGATCGCAGCCTCGGGGCTGCGGAAAGCCTACAAAGACAAGATCGTCCTCGACGGCATCGACCTGAATGTCAAAACCGGCACCATCTTCGCCCTCCTCGGCCCCAACGGCGCAGGGAAGACCACGACGGTGAACGTGCTCACCACCCTCCTGGCACCCGACGGCGGTCAGGCGTCCGTCGCCGGGCACGACGTGGTCACCGAGACCAAGGCGGTGCGCGCCGCGATCGGCGTCACCGGCCAGTTCGCCTCGGTGGACGAGCTGCTCACCGGCAGGGAGAACCTGCAGATGATGGCCGACCTCCTGCACCTCCCCAAGGCGGACGGCAAGCGCATCACCGACCGGCTGCTCGAGCGGTTCGACCTGGCCGAGGCGGCGGGCAAGATGGCCGCGTCCTACTCCGGCGGCATGCGCCGCAAGCTGGACCTCGCCATGACGCTGGTCGGCAACCCGCGGATCATCTTCCTGGACGAGCCCACGACCGGCCTCGACCCGCGCAGCCGCCGCACCATGTGGCAGATCATCAGGGAGCTCGTCGCCGACGGCACGACCATCTTCCTCACCACCCAGTACCTGGAGGAGGCCGACGAGCTCGCCGACCGCATCGCCGTACTCGACCAGGGACGGCTGGTCGCCGAGGGCACCGCCGACGAGCTCAAGCGCCAGATCCCCGGCAGCCACGTCCGCCTGCGGTTCGCCGCCAGGCACGAACTCGACGCCGCGGCCCGGGTCCTTCCCGGCTCCACGAGCGACGAGGAGGAACTGGCCCTCCGCGTCCCCGGCGACGGTGGTGTCAAGTCGCTCCGCGCGCTGCTCGACCTGCTCGACGCCCACGCCATCGACGTCGAGGAACTGTCGGTGCACACCCCCGACCTGGACGACGTCTTTCTCGCTCTCACCGGAAACAAGGAGGCCAACGCCCGATGAACGCCATCGCCGACTCCGCGACCATGTTGCGGCGCAATTTCCGTCACACCATGCGCAACCCCATCACCCTGATCAACGCCATCCTCGTGCCGATCTTCCTGATCTTCCTCATGGTCTACGTGCTGGGCGACGCGTTCAGCGTGGGCGTCAACTACGCCGACTACGCGACCCCAGGGATGATCATCACCACCATCTGCTACGGGATCAGCCCGACCGCGATCGCGGTGAACTCCGACATGACGAACGGATTCATCAACCGGCTGCGCGTCATGCAGGTCTCCAGGGGCGCGGTGCTGAACGCCCACGTGATCGCGACCATGCTGAGGAGCCTGGTGGCCATCGCCCTCATCGTCGGGGTCTCGCTGCTGATGGGGTTCCGGCCGCAGGCGAGCTTCACGCAGTGGCTCGGCGCGATCGGCCTCGTCGCCCTGGCGGTGTACGGCATCGGCTGGCTGACCGTCGCCTTCGGGCTGGCGGCGAAGACGCCGGAAAGCGCGGGCATCGCCGCGGTCCCGCTGATGCTCCTGCCCTTCCTGAGCAGCGCGTTCGTGCCCGCCGACAAGATGGGCGCCGGTGTGCGGCAGTTCGCCGAGTACCAGCCCTTCAGCTCGATCATCGAGTCCCTGCGCGGCCTGCTGACCGGCGCGCCCTCGACCAGCGCGACCATCACGGCCGTCGCCTGGTGCGTCGGGCTCGGGCTGATCGGCTACCTGTGGGCGCGCAGGTCGTTCACGAAGCGAGCGTGACCTCTGCCAGCTCCCGCCAGTCCCGCCCCTGGCCGTCCAGCGTCGCCTCGGTGAAAACACTTTCACCGAGGCGATTTCGCGTTTCCTCGGCGATCCTGGCAGCGTCCGGGTGCGCACGATCCGCCGTGCCGCGCACGGCGTCGCTCGCGGCGAGCAGCCGTACGGCCTGCTCGTCCTGCCCCTGGCGCAGCGCGAGGTCCGCCACTCCGACCAGCACCCCGGCGATCAGCGGCGGGTACGCCGACAGCACGGCCGCCTGGAACGCCTCGTTCCGGTGCTCGCGGGCCTGCTCCAGGTCCTTGGCGAGATATCCGTACAGGTCCATGGCCGTGGCCCGGACCAGGGAGTTGTCCAGCATGTCCCGCACCGAGTCCAGGTGCTGGTGGGCCTGGTCCGTCTCGCCGCGCCAGTACGCCAGCCGCGCCTTCGCGAGCGACAGCTCGGCGAGCACGTCAGGCCAGGTGATCCCGCCCGCGCGCCGTTCGGCCTCGGCCATGGCGGACGCGCTGGCCGCCTCGTCGCCGAGCAGCCAGTACAGCTGGGCCTGCCGGGCACGCAGCCCGATGACCTCCTCGGTCCCGCCCATCGGGGCCAGCGCCACGACGGCCTCGTCGTAGTGCTCGCAGGCGCGCGCGAACTCGCCGCGCATGGCGAGCCGTTCGGCCAGGAAGGTCAGCGCGAACGAGACCCCCCATCGCTCACCCAGCTCGCGGAACTCGGCCAGAGCCGTTTCCGCGTCGGCGTCCACGTCGGTCACGTCGCTGTTGAGCAGCAGCCTGAACCGCCCGCGGGTGAGCCTGGCCTGCGCGCGCACCCACGGGTCCTCGTCGGCGACGAGGGGGTCGAACGCGGTCAGGAACGCCGTCGGCTCGCTCAGCATCTTCTCCAGCGGCGCCACGAACCCGAGCATCGGGTGGCGCAGCCCGATGTCCTGGGTCAACCGGTACGCCTCGTGGATCCACTCCTCCGCCTGGAACTGGTCGCCGCCGATCCCCGAGGTCACGAACATCGCCACGATGGTGTACGCCATGGCCCGCACCTCGGCGGTGACCTCGCCGGGCAGCGAGGCCGCCGCGATGCTCAGCTCGGTGCCCTCGGCCCGGTGCCCGGAGAGGAACCAGTACCAGCCCACGGCCCCGACCAGCCGCATCGCCTCCTCGGCGAGCCCTTCGGCGATCGTCCAGCGCAGGGCGGCGATGAGGTTGTCGTGCTCGGCCCTGAGCGTGGACAGCCACGTCAGCTGCTCGGCCCGGCGCAGATGCGGCTCAGCCGTCTCGGCCAGTTCGGTGAAGTAGGCGACGTGCGCCCGGCGCGCCAGCTCGGTCTCGCCCGACTCGGTGAGCCGGTCGACCGCGTACTCCCTGATGGTGTTGAGCATGCGGTAGCGCGGCGCGCCCGCGTAGTCGACGAGCAGCAGCGACTTGTCGACGAGCGCGGTCAGCAGGTCGAGCACCTCGTCGCCGCCGCACACCGCCTCCGCCGCCTCCAGGCTCGCCCCGCCGGAGAACACCGAGAGCCGCCGCAGGACGCCGCGTTCTTCCTCGGACAGCAGGTCCCAGCTGTAGTCGACGACCGCGCGCAACGTCTGGTGCCTGGCGAGAGCCGTACGGCTGCCGCCGGTCAGCAGGCGGAACCGGTCGTCGAGCCGGCGCGCGAGCTGGTCGACGGACATGGTGCGCAGCCGGGCGGCCGCCAGCTCGATCGCCAGCGGGATCCCGTCGAGCGCCTGGCAGATCCTGACCATGGCCGCCAGGGTCTGCTCGTCGGAGCCGATGTCCTTGCGCACCAGGCTCGCGCGGTCCCGAAGCAGCTGCACCGCGGGGGAGGAGGCGGGGTCCGAGCCCAGTTCGAGCGGCTCGACCTGGCACAGCACCTCGCCGGTGATGCCGAGCGGCTCCCTGCTCGTGGCCAGGATCCGCAGCCTCCTGCACTCGCCCAGCAGCCGGTCGGCGAAGGCCGCGGCCTCCTCGATCACGTGCTCGCAGTTGTCCAGGATCAGCAGCATCGCGCGCTCCCTGAGCGCGGCGATGAGCCGGTCCATGGGTTCGCCGCCGCGCGCGTCGCCGTGCAGCGCCTGGTCGCGCAGGCCGATCGCGGTGAGTGCGGCCTGCGCCAGGTCGCCGCCCGCCTGGACCGAGGCCAGTTCGACCAGCCACGCGCCGTCCGGCAGGTCGCCGAGCATCGTCCGCGCGGTCTCGGTGGCCAGCCTCGTCTTGCCCGAGCCGCCCGGTCCTGTCAGGGTGACCAGCCGGTGCCCGATGGCCAGGACGGCGACGGCGGCGACGGAGTTGTCCCTGCCGACGAAGCTCGTCAGCTCGGCGCGCAGGTTGGTCCTGCGGTTCTCCGTACGCTCGCCCAGCTCGCCCCGCAGCAGCGCGGTGTGCAGCGCGGAGAGCTCGGCGGACGGGTCGGCGCCCAGCTCGTCGGCGAGCTTCTCGCGGGTCCGTTGGAAGAGGGTCAGCGCCTCGTTCCCGCGCCCGGCCTCGGCGAGCGCGCGCATCAGCGCGGCCACGAACCCCTCGCGCAGCGGATACGAGGCGACCAGGTCGGTCAGCTCGGAGAGCATCTCCGAGCCGCGGCCGAGCCGGATGTCGGCTTCCACCCGATCGCTGAGCGCGGCGACGTGGAGCTCGTCCAGCCGCGCGACGACGGCGTCGAACGCCTCGCTCTCCTGGAGGGCGATGTCCGCCATGGCCTGGCCGCGCCACAGCCCCAGGGCGGAACGCAGCAGCTCGGCGCGCGCGGACGGCTCTGCCGTACGGGCCTGGGAGATCAGCTGCTCGAACCGGTGCACGTCCACGGAGTCAGGGGGTACGGCCAGCCGGTAGCCGCCGGAGTCCGCCTCGATCACGCCGCCGGGCAGCACCCGGCGCAGCCTGGAGACCAGCGCCTGCAGGGCGTTCACCTCGTCCGCCGGCGGCTGTTCCCCCCAGACCCAGTCCACCAGCCTGGAGCGCGTGACGATGCGGCCGGGCTCGAGGGCGAGCGCCGCCAGCAGCGCGCGCAGCCGTACGCCAGGAATCTCCACGACGGCCCCATCGTGGTTCTTGACCTCGAACGGCCCGAGCAATCCGACTTTCACATCCGTCATTGTGCCGAATTGTAGCGACCTGCGGGTCAGCGCCCGTGTCAGCACCGTGTAGGTGCCATGTCAGCGCGAGGGGTGAAAGTGGGTGTCATGTACGGTCCAGCGATTGCAGCGCGGCTCCACCGGCAGCGCTAAACACGTACTATCGCGAGATGAGGAATGGTATGAGCGAGTCTGTCCACACCATCGCCACGATGCCGACCGCACGTCAGGCGGGGTGTCCCTTCGACCCGCCCAAGGAGTTCATCGAGGCGCGCGAGCACGGTCCGATCAGCCAGTTCACCTTTCCCGACGGGCACCAGGGCTGGATCGTCACCGGTTACGACCTGGTCCGGTCGATCCTGGCCGACCCCAGGTTCAGCTCGCGCAGGGAGTTCATGAAGCACCACCCGCTGGTCGACCTCGGCGACATCGAGGTCCCGCCCGCGCCGCCCGGCGAGTTCCTGCTGATGGACGAGCCGCAGCACAGCCGCTACCGCAAGCCGCTGGTGGGCAAGTTCACCGTCCGCCGCATCCGTCAGCTCACCGAGCGGGTGGAGCAGGTCACCGCCGAGCAGCTCGACGCCATGGAGAAGGCCGGACCGTCGGTCGACCTGGTGACGGCGTTCGCCAAGCCCATCCCGTCCATCATCATCTGCGAGCTGCTGGGCGTGCCGTACGAGGACCGGGGCTTCTTCCAGGAGAACATCGACAAGTTCCTCGGCGGGGAGGTCGGCGACGAGGAGCTGATGGCGGCCTACGTCGCGGTCCAGCAGTACCTCGCCGAGCTGGTGGCGGCCAAGCGCGCCAACCCCACCGACGACGTGCTCAGCGACCTGCTCGACACCGACCTGACGAACGAGGAACTGCAGGGGATCGCCCTGATCCTGCTGTCGGCCGGGTTCGACACCACCGCCAACATGCTGGGACTGGGCACCTTCGCCCTGCTGCAGAACCCGGACCAGCTGGCCGCGCTGCGCTCCGACCCCGAGATCGTCGACGAGGCCGTCGAGGAGCTGCTGCGGTACCTCACCGTCGGCAAGACCTTCATGCGGACGGCGCTGGAGGACGTCGAGCTGGGTGGGGTGACCATCAAGGCCGGTTCGGCGATCATCCTGTCGTACGCCACGGCCAACCGTGACCCCGAGCGCTTCCCCAACCCCCACGCGCTCGACCTGCAGCGGCAGAACGGCGGGCACCTGGCCTTCGGCCACGGCATCCACCAGTGCCTGGGACAGCAGCTGGCCCGCGTCGAGATCCGCGTCGCGCTGCCCGCGCTGGTCAACCGCTTCCCCACGCTGCGCCTGGCCGTACCTGCCGACGAGGTCGCCATCCGCCCGGAGACCGCCGACATCTTCGGCGTCAAGAGCCTCCCCGTCACCTGGGACGCGTGACCATGCGACCGGCCGCCACCACGGTGGCGGCCGGGCCCGCGCTCACCGACAGGGACAGGCTCACCCTGCGGACCGCGGCGTACGGTGCCGTCACCCTGATGGCCGCAGCCGGTGCTCCTGGCTCGCCACACCCGGCCGCGACCGGCGCGCTGTACTCCGCGACCGTCCTGGTCGGTCACGTGCTCGACGAGCGGTCGAAGGGGGTGCGGCTGAGCAGCGCCTCGGTGGCCGTGATCGCCGCCCACGCCCTGCCCGCTCTGACGAGGGCCATGAACCTGCTCAGGAACCGGGCCCCCGCCGAGGCCGACACCTTCCGCGCCACCGTCATCGTGGCCGCCGAGTTCGCCGCGAGGACCCACCTGGGCGAGCCCAGCCCCGAGCTGGCCGAGATGATCCGCAAGATCACCGCAGCTCTCGACGCATTCAGTTGAGCGACAGCCACGGGTGCTGTTAGCTTCACACGGTGGACGACAGCCGTGCACGGACGGAGACGATCGACGACTTCGCGGCGACCCTGCGGGACCTGCGCAATTCCGTCGGCAACCCGCCTTTTCGGGAGATGTCCGGGCGGTCGGGGGCTATCTCGCACACGACGTTGCACGAAGCCACGAAGGGCAACCGGCTGCCGAGCTGGGAGACGACGGTCGAGTTCGTCAAGGCGTGCGGGGCGGACCCGGCGGACTACCGCGAACCCTGGGAGAGGGCGAACCGCGCGATCAGATCGGTGCCTGACAGCGTGCCTTCTCCTTCCCCTCCCAAGCGGTCCCGGCTGACCCGCCCGGTCATCATGGTGGCTGCGGCGGTCGTGGCCGTCGGGACAGCGGTCCTCGTCGTCGTCAACATCCCCGGCGAGCAGAGCCTGACCCCGACCCCGCCCGTCACCGCGTCGCCGGTCGCGCTGTCCCCGGCCGACTGCCCGGTGCGCTCGTCCAACCCACCCGCCGCCCCGCCCGCGCACAAGGGCGACGCGGCCATGTTCATCGAGGACGTCACGCTCACCGACTGCACGCCCGTCGGCGCCGGCAAGACCGTGACCAAGGTGTGGCGGCTCAAGAACGCCGGGACCGTGCCGTGGCAGGGCTACTCGCTGCGCCGACTCGACCCCGCCCAGCAGGCCGACCAGTGCCAGACCATCTCCGACGTGCCGATCGCGGACACGCAGCCCGGCGAGATGGTCGACATCCGCACCGACATCACCACCCCGCGCAAGCCGGGCCTCTGCTACGTGCGGTTCAAGATGGTCGACGCCTCGGGAACGGTCGTGTTCCCTGGCAGCCGGCCGGTCAACTTCCAGATCATCGTCGGACAGTGAAATCCCCGCCGCGCCCACGGGCACGGCGGGGATCTCATGACGGATCAGCCGAGCGCGATTCCCGTGTAGTAGTTCTGCAGGATCCTGCCGTAGCTCCATCCGGCTCTGGCCTTGTCGCGCGAGCCGTTCTGCGACATCCAGTCGCCGTCGGTCCAGTCGCGGCAGGCCGTCGTCGTCGCGCAGTACTGCGCCCGGAAGATCTTCCCGCTGCGCGTCAGCCTGGCGCCCCACGTCGCGTCCACGGCGGCGCTGGTCGCCGCCGTGGCGGAGCCTGGCTTGTAGACCTGGCTCGACGTGTGGTCGTAGACGTCGAAGCACTGGCCGCTGGACGTCTTCTTGTTCGAGTGCAGCGCCCAGTACCAGCCGAAGTTCTTCACGGCCATGGCACCGGCCTTGAGCGACTCAGCCGGCCAGGTCGACACCCACTCGTTGGGCAGGACGTTCTTGACGTACGTCTTGAACTCCACCCGCTCCACACGGTCCAGCGACTTCCGGTACACGAGGATCGTGGTGGGCAGCCTGGTGTCCGAGCCGTCGCTCTTGCACCCGGTGGGCGCTGAGCTCAGGAACTGGTGCGAGGCGTTCTGGTTCTTGAGCGTGGGGTTCAGGTTGGCCTTGGCGCCTGGGGCGAAGTCCTGGTAGGTGCCGGTGTGGCCGCTGTTGTAGAAGACGCGGACGGTCTGGCTGCTGCGGTTCCAGACCGAGGCGGCTTCGTTCTTGATGCACTTGCCCTGGCCCTCACCGGGCCCCTTGAAGTCGTAGCAGGTGGGCTGGCTGGTGGCGTAGTCGGCGACCGATGCGGTGAAGTCGGAGACCGAGCCCTGGTTGTTGCTGTTGAAGTAGTAACAGAACTCGCCGGTCTCGCAGTTGCCGTCACGGGCGGCGGCCGAGGCGGGCGTTGCGGTGGTGGCGAGTACGGCGACGCCGAGCGCCATCGCGGCGACGATCCTCACGGGTGTCTTCCTCACTATCGGACGCTGTAGCCCTGGGAGTTCCAGAACGAGGTCGGGTTCGGGTTCTCCAGGTTCGGGTCGCCGACGCTCTTGGCCGCCCGCGTCACCTGGCCGAGGCGCATCTCGACGTGGGTGTGCGCGGACCCGCTGCTGGACACCCCGTGCCACGCCTCGGTGGCGATGGTCTGGCCGCGGCTGATCGTCTGGCCCACCCGCAGGGAGGACAGCGGGGCGGTGTGCAGGTAGACCACCGTCTTGTTCAGCGCGCCGTTGTAGATGGCGATCGTGGACAGTCCGGCCCGGCCGTTGTAGCCCTGCTGGACGTTCGTGATCGTGCCCGACACCAGGGCCTTGACGCTCGAGCCGATGCCGCGGGCGATGTCGATGCCCTCGTGCCTGCCGGAGGTGGAGGTGTAGCCGTCGAAGCCGCAGGTGATCGAGCCGCCGCTGAGCGCGTACAGCGAGAACGACATGTTGCTGCGCCCAGGCGACGGGGTGGATCCCGGGTTGAACAGGTGCGAGGCGTTCTGGTTCTTGAGCGTCGGGTTCAGGTTGCCCTTGGCGCCCGCGGCGAAGTCCTGGTAGGTGCCGGTGTGGCCGCTGTTGTAGAAGACGCGGACGGTCTGGCTGCTGCGGTTCCAGACCGAGGCGGCCTCGTTCTTGATGCACTTGCCCTTGCCCTCGCCAGGGCCCTTGAAGTCGTAACAGGTGGGCTGCGTGGTGGCGTAGTCGGCGACCGAGGCGGTGAAGTCGGAGACCGACCCCTGGTTGTTGCTGTTGAAGTAGTAACAGAACTCGCCGCTGTCGCAGACGCCGTCACGGGCGGCCGCCGAGGCGGGTGCCGTGGTGGCGAGTACGGCTCCGCCGAGCGCGACTGCGGTGAGGATCGTGGTAAGGGTCTTCATCGTGTTCTCCTTCTCGTGAATTCGGGTGGATCAGCCGCGCTGGTATTCCTCCCAGGTGCGGATGGTCACCTTCGGGCCGTCGTCCGGGCCGCGGCCGGCGAGCCCGTCCATGCCGAGGTAGTAGTCACCGATCTGGTGCTGGGCCTGACCGGAGAGGTCGGTGTCGCTGATGGCGACGGCGTGGATGTGCCACGGCCAGTCGCCCTGCTCGGGGCTGCGCACCCAGGCCGCGAAGCCGACGCGGCGCAGCGCGCGGGCGACCTCGGTGCGGGTGGCGGGGCTCATCCCCTCGACCGAGATGTCGACGACGCCGCCGCCGTCGTGGGTGCCTGCGGAGGTGGGGTCGCCGCCGGGGTTGTACGAGCCCTGGTCGAGCTGGAGGTCGCGGCCGAGCAGCCGCTGGGCCTCGGCCAGCATGTTCCGCGTGCGGGTGTTGATGACGAAACCGCCGCCGGTGGACAGCCGGGCGCCGGGTTCGACGGTGCGGATGACCTTGAACCGCCCGGCGCCGAGCCCGGTGAGCGACGTCTTGCCCGGCAGCCCGTTGGCGTCGAGCCCGGACAGGCCGAGCGACTTCT
Organism: Nonomuraea sp. NPDC050556; assembly: GCF_044457355.1. Lineage (NCBI taxonomy): Bacteria > Bacillati > Actinomycetota > Actinomycetes > Streptosporangiales > Streptosporangiaceae > Nonomuraea > Nonomuraea sp. NPDC050556. Next base: position 897,712 of record NZ_JBITGU010000005.1, read on the forward strand.
GGTACTTCGCGTAGGCGTCGACCGTCGTGGTGCCGAAGTAGCCGTCCACCCACTTCGCGTCGAGGAGGCGCCGGTCGCGCAGCGCCTGCTCGACGAGGAGCACGCTGGCTTTGGCACCCGGGGTCAGCGTGGTGTCGGCCCGGCGCGGGTCGATCTGGGCCGCCTTGACGGTGGCTTCCATGTTCACGCTCGGAAGCGCCTTGGCGCCGGCCGCGTGCGCCGCCGACATCCCGGTGGCTCCGGTCAGCAGGACGGCGGCTATGGTGGCGGCGGCGCGTTGGGGCAGCTTCATCGACACTCCTCAGGTGGATCCGTGTGCGGCGGAACCAACCTTTCGGCTCACCCCGGTGTCCACAAGGAGATCGTTGTTGTCAGGCTGTCCGACCTGCATTTACATACGCGCGGACACCCTTCCTGACACGTCCTCTGAAAGACCCGCACCGCTCACAAGATCGCCGAGGCCTTGGCCTGACCTGCATTTTGCAGGTGACACTGGTGCACGAGGCCCTACAAACCGGACACCCGTCCGCCGGACGATAGGCGCATGAACAAGGACATCACCGCCTTCCGGATCGCCGTTCCCCAAGCCGACCTCGACGACCTCGACGACCGCCTGGCCCGCACCCGCTGGCTCGACGAGCTCCCGGACGCCGGCTGGACCTACGGCATCCCGCTGAACTTCCTCAAGGCCCTCGCCGAGCACTGGCGCACCGGCTACGACTGGCGCAAGCAGGAGGCCCGCCTGAACGAGCACCCCCAGTTCACCACCACCATCGACGGCCAGAACGTCCACTTCTTCCACATCCGCTCCCCGGAGCCGGACGCCCTCCCCCTGCTGATCAACCACGGCTGGCCCAGCTCGATCGCCGAGTTCCTCGACGTGATCGGTCCGCTCACCGACCCCCGCTCGCACGGCGGCAACCCCGCGGACGCCTTCCACCTGGTCATCCCCGCGATGCCCGGCTACGGCTTCTCCGGCCCGACCACCGAGCCCGGCTGGAACACCGACCGCATCGCCCGAGCCTGGACCGAGCTCATGTCCCGGCTCGGCTACGAGCGGTACGGCGTGCAGGGCGGCGACTGGGGCTCGTTCGTCACCCCAGAAATGGGCAGGATCGCCCCAGACCGGGTCATCGGCGTGCACGTGAACTCGGCCAGCTTCGGCTTCATCCCGTTCGGCCCGGTACCCGAGGAGGAGCTGGCGACCTTCACCGAGGCGGAGAAGGCCAGGCTGGCCAGGCTGGAGGCGTTCATGAGCGACGGGAACGGCTACTTCCAGATCTCCGCCTCCCGGCCGCAGACGGTGGCGGTCGGACACGGGGACTCCCCGGTGGCCCAGCTCGCCTGGATCGCCGAGAAGTTCCAGGAGTGGTCGCACGACCCCGAGGCGATCGACCAGGACACCTTCCTGACCAACGTCATGCTCTACTGGCTCACCGGCACCGCCGCGTCGTCGGCGCGCCTGTACTGGGAGAACACGCACTCCAGCTCCTGGGGCAAGGCGCCGAGCAAGGTCCCGGTCGGGGTGGCGGTCTTCGCCGAGGACCTGCCGATCCGCCGCTACGCCGAGCGGGGCAATAACATCGTGCACTGGTCCGAGTTCGAGACCGGCGGCCACTTCGCCGCGATGGAGGTGCCGGACCTCTACGTCGAGGACGTGCGGGAGTTCTTCACCTCCCTCAGGTAGGGAAGGGTGCCTCAGTGATTCGTGTGCTCGTGGCGGAGGATGTCCGCATCCTCCGTGAGGCGCTCGTCACCCTGCTCGGCTATGAGCCGGACATCGAGGTCGTCGCCCAGGTGGAGACCGGCGACGCGATCGTCCCCGCCGCGGTCGAGTCCAAGCCGGACGTCGCCGTCCTGGACATCGACCTGCCGAACCTGGACGGCCTCTCCGCGGCGGCTCTGCTGCGTACGGCGCTGCCGTCCTGCCGGGTGCTGATCCTCACCGGCATCGGCAGGCCGGGCCACCTGCGGCGGGGCATCGACGCGCAGATCGCCGGGTTCCTGCCCAAGGACAGCCGCCCGGCGGATCTCGTCGCCGCCATCCGCACGATCGCTGCGGGTGGCATGGCGATCGACCAGCAGCTCGCCTACAGCGCGCTGGCCGCGCCGACAACCCGCTCACCGACCGGGAGGCCGACGTGCTGCGGCTGACCGGATCCGGGGCCTCACCGCGGCAGATCGCCGAGGACCTGCACCTCACCTACGGCACCGTACGGAACTATCTGGCCTCGGCCGTCACCAAGCTCAACGCCAGGACCAGGAGCGACGCCGTCCGCATCGCCGCTGAGGCCGGCTGGCTGTAGGCGGGCCGCCAGCATGAACGTGCCGCCGGCCAGGCTCGTGGTGAGCCCGCCGCCGGTGCGCTCGTCCAGCCCGGCCAGCCCGCTGCCCCCCTTCTCGTACGGCTTGGCGCCGTCGTTGACCACCCGGAGCAGCTCGGGAGTGATCGTGATGTGGCAGTAGGTGGGCTCGGCGTGCCTGATCACGTTGGTCACCGCCTCCCGAAGGATCAGGGCGGCGCTCTCCGGCAGCGTCCCCTCCGCGCGCTCGACGGTCACCGCGATCCCCAGCCCGGTCAGCACGGACCGGGCCGCCTCCAGCTCCTCAGCCACCGACAGCTCCATCGTCCGACCGGTCAGCGAATGCACCTCGGCCAGACCCCGCTCCGCGAGCCGCCGTACCTCGACAATCTGCTCGGGGTCACGCTCGGCCAGCCCCGCCTTGAGCGCGATCGCCGAGGTGGTGAAGCCGAGCAGGTCGTGCAGGTCCCGGCCCACGCGCAGCCGTTCCGTGACCACCGCGACCCCGGCAAGGTCGGAACGCAGGCGGCGGAGCAGGGACGCGGCCTGCGGCAGCGCATTGAGCGCGTAGACCATGATCACCCCGGGAAAGACGGCCAGCCCGCTGTACAGATCCACGGTGATCGCAGACTCCGGCCCGGGAATCCAGTTCGCGCCCCCGAACGAGCGCCACACGACCGCTGCCCCGAGCACCGGCAGCGCCCAGCGCAACCGGACGCGCACCGTGAGGCTGCCCAACGCCAGGATCACCAGGGGCCACGCGGCGTTGCCCACGATGACCTCGGTGGCGCCCGCCGCGGCCAGGTGAGCCGTCACGGTCCAGCGTCTGCCACGCGGATCCCGCCGCCCGGGGAGGCTGTGGTGGAGGAACAGTACGGCTCCCGCCGCGACCCCCAGCCCGGTGGCCACCCACAAGGACGCCCTGTGTTCCAGGTAGAGCACGTTGGTGACGAAGAGGGTGGAGTAGACGACCACCATGGCGACCGCCATGCGCCTGGCGATCCGCAGCTCGACGGCCACGTCCGGCGCCGCTTCCACGGCCGTCCCGGGAACCGGCTGACGCTGGGTGTTCGCCAGCTCCCTTGCCTCGCGACCCGCCTGAACCGCCAGGTCGGCGATCTCCTCCAGCTCCGGCGGAGCCGCCCGCGAGAGCCGTACGATGCCCGACAGCCGGTCCCCGATGGCCAGCCGTAGACCGTGCGCCAGCTCCAGGCGCTCGCGGGCGACCTCGCGCTCGGCGAGCTCGCCCTTGGTGTGCTCGGCGTGGGTGACCAGTTCTGCCAGCCGTACGAGCACGTAGAACGTGAGGGCGACGTTGACGTTGACCAGCAGCGCGCCGATCAGGTCGAGGGCCAGCTCGCCGTCCGGGAACCCCGGCGGGTAGTTCAGCCACTCCAGCGCCCCCGCGGTCACGGGGACGGCGGCGAACATCCACCAGCCTCTGCGCCCGCCGAACGTCAGGGGCAGCAGGGCGGCCAGCGGCCCGGCCAGGGTCCACAGCTCGAAGAAGAAGCTGGGGACGAAGGTCAGCGCCACGAGCGCCGCCAGGGCCGTGCGGCTGGACCGCCGCCACACCAGCACGGCCGCCGCACCGAACAGCGCCACGACGACGGCCGCGCTCGGCCACGCTGACCGGCCGAAGTAAGCCGCGATCTCCTGCTGCCAGAAGATCCGCGCTGACATGGTCAGGATGATGTAGGCCGCCACGAGCAACCAGGCGCGTCGAGAGGTCATGATGACCGAATCATGCCAGTTCGCCCGGTAAGGCAGTCGCCGTCGGGCGACAAGCACCTCTTCGAGAACTTCAGCACCCGCCTTGTGCGAGAAGCCATCGAGCCCAGCACCCGGCCTCGCCGTACCTCGCCCTCTGGAACAGGATCGCCGGGTTCGACCCGGCGGACCTGGACGCGGCGTTCGCCGACCGCAGGATCGTCAAGGCGACGCTCCTGCGGGCCTTCACCGCAGCCCCCACGTCAACGCAGCACCCAGCAGCATTGCGGACCCTGATCACCCGCTATCTGGCCGGATACGGCCCAGCCTCGATAGCCGACATCGCCCAGTTCACCCTCATATCCCGACCCAGGATCCGCAACGCCATGCCCCATGTGGGACAACGTTCTGCTGGCGTACGCCGACCGCAGCCGCGTCATCCCCCCGGCCTACCCGCAAGCTCGCGATCCGCTCGAACGGCGACGTCCTCCCGACGCTACTGGTCGACGGCGCGGTGGCAGGCGTGTGGCGGCCGGTGGAGGAAGGCATCGAGATCACCCCCTTCCACCCCTGCCCGACCAGGTCTGGGACGACCTGACCATCGAAGCCGAGGGGCTCGTAGCGCTGCTGTCCGACCGCGAGCCCGAGGTCTACGGCCGCTACAACCGCTGGTGTTCGAACCTGACCGTCTTCGGTGCCGCCCGCATCCCGAAATAGACGTACGGCCCGCCGTTCGGAAGCGTCCCGAACACCAGTGGCAGCCACGGCACGCTGACGGGACCCAGGCCGGGCATGGCGAGCACCGTGTCGGACACCGCCACCAGGTCGACCTCGAACGGCGGCGCGTAGTCGGCCATCCCGCCGGTCAGCTGCAACCCCAGCCGCGGCCTGCCGCCCCGCTCGGAGATCGTGAGGCGCACGCCTTCCCGCTCGTACGTGCCCACGAGCGGGGCGACATCGACCGGGCGCGGCTCCGCGGGGGGAGCGAAGGCGTCCGGCATGCGCACCCCCGCGAGCTCGCCGAGCAGCTCCTGGAACAGCTCGACGAAGAAGCCGGTCGCACCGCCGCCGTTGGTGAGCAGCGCGGCGACGACGCCGCTGCCGGGCACGACGCGCAGGTACGAGAACTGCCCGCCGGAAGCGCCGTCGTGACCGTAGCCGGCGACGCCGTCCCAGTCGTACAGCGCCCACCCGTGGCCCCAGCCGTTCGCCATGAACGACCATTCGTCCAGGCAGTCGACGACGTGGCGCCGCATCGTCGCAGCCGACTCCGCCGACAGCACGCGCCCGCCGCCGTCGAGATGCATGCGGGCGAAGCGGACGACGTCCGCTGCAGTGACCAGAACGCGCCCGTACGGCCCGGCCGAGCGCGGCATCATGTCCCACACCGGCGCCGGTTCAGGGTCGCTCCCCAGCTCGCCGAGATGGCTCATCGCCACCTGGAACCGCAGCGCCTCCTCCGGCAAGGTCATCGTCCGCTCCAGACCGAGCGGCTCCAGCAGCCGGCTGCGCAACGCCTCGTCCCAGGTCTGGCCGGTGACCACCTCCACGACGCGGCCGAGAATCGTATATCCGGCGCTGCAGTAGGAAACGATGGTCCCCGGCGGGCAATCCTGCCCCAGGTCCGCGCACGCCTCCACGTAACGGGCCAGGCAGTCGTCACCGCGCCCGGTGTCGAGGACGAAGTCCCCGCTGATCCCGCTGGTATGGCTGAGCAACTGCCCGATCGTCACGCTCCTGGCGACCTCGGCGTCGGCGAGCGCGAAGCCCGGCAGCACATCGGCGACCCTGGTGTCCAGTCGCAGCTCGCCGGAGTCGACGAGCTGCATCACCAGCGTCGCCGTGTACACCTTGGCGATCGAACCTGACTGGAACACCGAGTCGGTGGTCACCGGCACGCCGGTGCCTCGGTGCAGGACGCCGGTGGCGAGCTCGTGGATCTCCCCATCCACCAGCACCGCCAGCGCCGCCCCCGGAACGTGATGAACGGCGCGTAGCGCATCAAACCTGGTCTGCCAGTGGTCGGCCTCGAATCGCGACATAAAGCCCTCCTCTTTCCGCCGCACACTGTACGGAGATCGGTACAGTGTGCGCAAGCCGTACACTGTTCGGAAGGAGCGTCGTGAAGGAGACCGCATGGAGCCGTACCCGTCGGTGTGGGCCCGCCCGCAACGCCCGCGGCGTGAGCAGCCGCCGCTGAGCAGGGAGCAGATCGTGTCCGCTGCGGTCCAACTGCTGGACGCGGAGGGCATCGACGCCCTGAGCATGCGCAAGCTCGGCACCCGCCTGAACGCCGGGGCCACCTCGATGTACACGCACGTGGCCAACAAGGACGAGCTGATGGAACTGGTCGTCGACCAGATCTACGGCGAGGCCGAGATACCGGAGGCCGGCGATCCAGCGGGGTGGCGCGCGGCCGTCACACGCTGCGCCCACAGCATCAGGGCGGGACTGCTGCGCCACCCCTGGGTCGTCTCGGTGCAGGGCGAGGCGGGCGTCGCGTATCTGGGACCGAACGTGCTGCGCCTGAACGAGTCAATGCTGGCGGTCTTCGAGCAGGGAGGCTTCACCCTGGAAGAGGCCGACCGTGCCCTGAACGTGGTCATGGCGTACGTCATCGGGATCTCGACCAGCGAGGCCGCATGGCTGACGACGCTTGCCCGCAGCGGCCAGAGCCCACAGGAGTGGACCGAGAACCTGTGGCCGGCCGCCGAACAGGCCGTCCAGGACTACCCACGCCTACGCCAACTGTACGCAGCCCAGCGAAACCGAAGCACCACCCCTGACGACGATTTCAACACCGGCCTCCAGTGCGTCCTGGACGGCCTGATCGCCCACTTCACACCCACGAAAGCCGAGTCGCGTCAATTCTGAACGGATGTCCCGCCTCTCGCCGGGACACGACCCATCCTCGTCAGTCAGACCGGCCTCCGCGAGGATGGCCTGCACCATTGCGTTCTTTCCTCGGCCGTAGTCGTCGATGGTGGCGGCCTTCCTGCCAACGCGATTCTTCACCGTGGCGTACTGGTCGGGAAGGCTCGGGTTGGTGCGCAGGATGTCCCTGACCGCCCAGGACGTCCGCAGCGGCCTCGACATCCTGCTCGGCCACCACGATGTCGCAGTCGATGATCGGCTTGGCAGCCAGTCCGGGAACGGACGTGCTGCCGACATGTTCGATCGCAATCACAGGTACGCCGGCCTACCTGTGCCGCCTGGTGAGGATCGCCACCGCGATGACCGGCACCATGCACACGATCTGCGTCGCGGCGTACCACGGTGGGCACACGCCGGGGATCAGGTCCACGCCGATGATCGCGATCGGCATGATCAAGGCGACGGTCCGTACGCGGTCGAAAGCCCGTCGAGACCCCCGCGAGGCCGACACGGCCATCCAGAAGAGGACCACCGCCACCAACGGGAGCAAGATCGCCCGTACCCACATGAACGTGTTGACCATGTGCCCGCTGACCGCCACCGAGACGACCGCCACAAGAGCCGCGGCGCTCAGCGCGCCGAAGATCGCGATGCCGTTCTTCACCATCCTGGTTTCCATGCTCACCGACGCTACGAACCGAGCCGCTGCCGCGGTATCCGTCTAGACCCACTGCCGGGTGGGCCTAGACCCACTGCCGTCCTGACCTGCGAGGCAAGTAGCGTGCTGGCCATGAAGCAGTGGGTGGCCCGCGGCGGTGTGGGGTTCGTGCGAGCGTGTGTGGTGGCGGTGGTCGCCGGGCTGGTCCCGGCCGTGTGGGCCGCCGCGGTGGCGTGGGGGATCTGGTGGGGAGCGGCGAACCCGTGGTCGTGGGTGATGCCGTTCGTGCTGGTGTGCGTGGGTACGCTCACGTTGTCCCGCCCGATCTGCCGGACGGTCCGTTATCTGCTCGTACGGTGGACCGGAACGGTCATCCCCCCCGGCTACTGGGAGGCCGGGCAGGTGACGCGGATGTCGACCGGGTACTGGTGGAACGGCTTCACCTATGAACCCACGCGGCGCGACGCCCTGCTCGACCAGAAGTGGCGCCTGCGGTGGAAGGACCCGGCCAACTGGCGGGACCTGCGGTTCACGCTGGCCTTGCCGTTCACCGCCGGGGTGGTCGCCGCCATCCCACCGGCCGGGCTGGCCGTGGCGGTCCTCGGGATCGCCTGGCCGTACAGGCTGCTCGCTCTGGTCGTGGCCGTCGCCTCGGCCCCGTACGCGTGGCGCCTCCTGGAGCCGATGGCCGTGCGCTTCCTGCGTCCTTCGGCGGCGATGATGATGGCGGGACGCGTCGAGGAGCTGACCGCGCAGCGCGCGGACACGACGGTCGCGCAGGCCGCCGAGATCCGCCGGATCGAACGCGACCTGCACGACGGCGCCCAGGCTCGCCTGGTCGCGCTCGGCCTGTCCCTGGCGACCGCCGAGAAGCTGATGGAGACCGACCCGAAGCGCGCCACCGCGCTGATGCGGGAGGCGCGCGTCGGCGCGACCGCCTCCCTGAGCGAGCTGCGCGAGCTGATCAGAGGCATCAGCCCACCCGTACTCAACGAGCGAGGGCTCCTCGACGCCGTGCGCGCCCTGGCCCTGGACATCCCACTCGAAGTGACCGTAACCGCCGAAGGCCGCCTCACCCTGGACCCGCCGATCGAGTCTGCCGTCTATTTCAGCGTCTCCGAGCTGCTGACCAACGCCGTACGGCACGCCCAGGCGTCGCGGGCGCGCGTGCACCTGGTGAACGACGAGGGCGGCCTGGTCGTCGAGGTCGAGGACGACGGCCGGGGCGGGGCCGACGAGCGGTCCGGCAGCGGGCTCGCGGGCCTGCGCCGGCGGCTGGCGGTCTTCGACGGCAGAGTGAAGATCTCCAGCCCGGCCGGTGGTCCGACCCGAGTCACGATTGTGGTGCCATGCGAATCGTTGTAGCCGAAGACCTCTATCTCCTTCGTGACGGGATGGTCCGCCTGATCGAGGCGTACGGCCACGAGGTGGTGGCGACCGCGGCCACTGGACCTGAGACGTTGGACGCGTTGCGCACGTGGCGCCCGGACGTGTCGGTCATCGACGTCCGCATGCCGCCCGACCAGTCCGATGAGGGCCTGCGCGCGGCTCTGACGGCGCGTGGTGAGATGCCTGGGTTGCCGGTGCTCATCCTGTCGCAGCACGTGGAGCAGTTGTACGCGCGGGAACTGCTGGCTGATGGGTCTGGTGGGGTGGGATATCTGCTCAAGGAGAGCGTGTTCGACGCCGACCAGTTCATCGGGTCGCTGGAACGGGTGGCTGGTGGGGGCACTGCCATGGACCCGGCGGTGATCGCCAAGCTGCTGTCCGGGAGTCCGCCTGGTCGGGGGCTTGAGCGGCTTACGGAGCGTGAGCACTCGGTGCTGGCCCTCATGGCCGAGGGCTTGTCGAACCTGGCCATTGGGCGGCGGCTGTTCCTGAGCGACAGCGCTGTGAGCAAGTACACGACGTCGATGTTCGGGAAGCTGGGCATTTCCGATGACGACGACACGAACCGCCGCGTCCAAGCCGTCCTGACGTACCTGAACAAGCCATAGCCCGACGCAAGAAGGCAAGAGATCACAGAGAGGAAGATGCTCCCGCCCGAACAGCGTTCTGGCGTGGCCGGGGCGTAAGGACGAAACGAGGACGGGTGCCGCTACTATCCGACGCGGTATTTGTCGCTTTTGTCGGGGGGAAGCATGCTTTCGCGTCGCCGGTTTTTGTATACCTTCGGAGGCTCCGTCCTCCTGCTCGCTGGCTGCCGTGACCGGGGCGAGAACGTCCTGAACGCCGATGACTACAACCGCTTCACCCAGGAGTTCGTCGCGCGGCGCAACGGCGCGCTGAAGTCAGGTGAGGAGGCCGCCTGGTTGAAGGGCGTGGACCCCTCGAACCAGGCCTTGGTCAAGCACGAGAAGATGTTCTTCGCCAACCTGCGCAAGGTCGGCTTCGAGCAGCTCGAGTTCGTCACCGAGCCCTACCCCTTGGTCCCCGAGCCGCAGCGCTACACCAAGAGCCTCACTCACGAGCACCCGATCGCCTACAAGGTCTCCATGCGCAGCAAGCTGTCCTTCGACCGGGTGGCCAGCGAGGCGGACTACACCTACATCTTCGGCCTGGTCGGCGACACGTGGACGCTGCTCGACTTCGGACCGGACACCGAAGACGCCGACACCCGATACGACGCCCCCTGGGACCTCAACGCCCTCAAGGTCGTCAAGGCGGGCGACGTCCTGCTGGCCGCCGACAGCTCGGTCAAGGACTTCGAGAAGTACGCCAAGGTCGCCGCCCGCGCCTCCCGCGAGGTCAGGGCGCTGTGGGGCAAGCACGCCGCCCTGCCCGGTTTCGCGGTCTTCCTCACCCAGAGCCAGAAGAACTACGGTTCCTGGTACGGCAAGCACGACCCCTCCCGCACCGAGGGCATGGAGATGACCCTGCGTGAGAAGGGCAACATCGAGCAGTACGCCGGCGCACGCGTCATCATCAACCTGGCCAACTCCCTCAAGGGCGGCGACCCCTTCAGTGCGCTGAAGCACGAGATGACCCACGCCATCGGCGTCATGCTGCAGAAGCCGACCATCGCCTTGCCCGGCGCGGGCGGCGCGCTGGAGATGAACACCGGTGTGCCCACCTGGGCGGTGGAGGGTTTTGCCACCTACTTCGAAAACCGAGGCGTGCCGCGCAAGGTGGCCAACGAGGCGGCGCTGGTCGGCGACGGGATACGCAAGGGCCTGCTGCGCGGCGACCTACCGCGCAACAAGGGCTTCTACGACGGTGACGAGATCTACTTCAACTACGCCGTCGGCTGGTCGATCTTCGACTTCCTCGCTCGCGCCAAGGGCCACGAGACCGCCGTCGCCGTCTACGTGGACCTGCTGACCCACCCGGCCTTCGACAACATGCAGGGCGCCGACGCGCTGTTCGACTCGCTCTACCGACTCAAGCTGCAGAGCGAGCCCTTCGTCGACACCCGCAACTCGAAGTTCTGGGCCGCGTGGAAGGCCCACGTCAGCCGGTTCTAGCGTTTCTTGATCATTGGACTGGGGTGACTGGCCGCTTGGCACCGACGGAGATCACCCCGATGAGCAGGACCTCCCACTGTCCTACCGCGCCGATCAGGCCCAGCAGGAGAGCGAGGACGGCGAACACGCCGACGGCGACGAGGAGACCGCGAAGAGCTGGTTTCATCGGACCAGAGCCCGTGGGTGTAGCTGTTGGTTCCTATGTTGGTCAGGGTTGGGCATCAACGGCGATGACACGGACGGTCGCGAGCATCGAGCCCAGTCCCACAGTGGTAGAGGAATCCGCATCGGTCGGGGGAGGCGTGATTGCTGCGCGCGGTGGCCGCGATCCTGGAGAACCCTCGCTACACCGGTCGCCAGATCTGGGGATGGGAGCACGCGGGTTTCCGCTGGCCGGGTTGCTTCGGTGTGCTGTGTGTCTGCGGCGGATGGATGCGCATTGGGTGAACGACCGGCCCGGCTACCTCCCAGAAACAATCATCGGGGAGCCCGAAGTTTCTCAAAGGAGCCCGTTCCTGGATATGGGGAAACCCTGTGTCCGAAGCTCGACTGCTCACTCCGTGTGAGATGAGGGGTGCGGCGCCCGCCGGGTGTGGTGGTCCAGTAGGCGGGTGAGCAACCGCACGAGCTGGTCGCGTTCTGCGGGGGTCAGCGGGGCGAGCAGCTCGTCGTGGAGGTCGTCGAGGACCTGGTCGAGGCGGCGCAGGTTCCGGCGGCCCTGGGCGGTGATCGTGATGACGTTGCGGCGGCGGTCGTCGGGATCCGGCGTCCGTTCGACGAGGTCGCGCTCGGCGAGTTCGTTGAGGACGCCGACCATGTCGCTGCGGTAGATGCCGGTGCGTCGGCTCAGTGTCGCCTGGCTGCCCGGGCCGTGCTCCTGCAACGAGGCCAGCACGGCGTAGTGCCACTTGCGGGCGTCGACCTGGGCCAGTCCCTCGTTCACCAGCCGATCCGATTGGGCGGTCATGCCCGACAGCAGGCGGCTGGCTCGTCGGCGCAGCCTGTCTGGCGTGTTCGTCTCGCTGTCGTGCGGCATGTCGGCGGCTTCGGCTCTGCTGCTCATGACGCTGATCCTACCCTGTTGCGTTAGTCCGACTAACGATGTAAGTTCGTTCACACCAGAAACGTTAGTGCAACGAACGAAAGAGGCCACCGTGTCCACGGATACTTTGATCGCCGACCGGGTCGAGATCGCCGACCTGTTCGCCCGCTTCGCACGCCTGCTTGACGACAAGCGATGGGAGGACGCCGACACCGTCTTCGCCGACGACGTGACAGTGCACTCGCCGCGCGGAGGCCAGCTCCACGGCATCGACAAGATCGTCGACTTCATGCGACGGAGTGAGGTCGAGGGGCAGCAAGCCCAGCACCTGACCACCGACCTGCTGGTGGAGGTCAACGACGATCAGGCGACCGCCTCGGCGTACTCTCTCGTGTTCTACTACCGCGACGGCCAAGCACCCCACTTCACGGGTGGCCTGCGCATGGCCGGCAGCCTGGTGCGGACGCCGGCGGGCTGGCGATTCCGCGAGCAGCGCATCACGCCCGCCTGGACCCGCGAGAACTGATTCCTGTCGCTCTCTTAATGGATTGGACTTAGTCATGGCGCCCACCCAGGCCTTCGGCCCCGCACTCATCGGCCAGACCGAGAAGACCCTCAACGCGATCCTGGAGCGCCAGCTCGACGGGACCGGCATCACCGAACCCCAATGGGTGACGCTCACGCTGACGGTGGCGAGCGGCGAGACCATCAACCGCGCCGAACTCATCCACAAGGTCAGCGAGGCCACCAAGTTCAGCGAGGCATCCGTGGCCGAGCGCATCGCCGAGTTGACCGCCGCGGGCCTCCTGCGCGACGGCGGCGACGGCGGCGACGGCAGCGTGCAGGTCAGCGAGGCCGGCCAGGAGCAGTGGACGCAGGTCCGCACCGCTCTCGGCCCGATCATCCAGGAACTGTGGGGCGACCTGCCCGCCGAGGACCTCGCCACCGCGGGCCGTGTCCTCAGCACCGTCCTGGACAGGGCCAACGCCGTTCTGGCCAGCGCCTGAAACCCCTCTCAGACAAGGAAACGTCCATCATGCCCAGCATCGACGTCCTCGACTCGACACTTCACTACGAAGACCACGGCAGCGGACCCGCCGTCGTCTTCCTGCACGGCAACCCCTCCTCCTCCCACATGTGGCGCAAGATCCTCCCGCTGGTCGGAGCGGGACGGCTGATCGCCCCCGACCTCATCGGCATGGGCCGCTCGGGCAAGCCGGCTGGCGACTACCGGTTCGCCGACCACGCCCGCTATCTGGACGCGTTCCTCGACGCGCTCGATCTGGACGACATCGTGCTCGTCGGCCACGACTGGGGCGGCGCGCTCGCCTTCGACTGGGCGGCCCGGCACCCCGAACGGGTGCGTGGTCTCGCCTTCTTCGAGACGATCGTGCGACCGATCGCCTCAAGCGAGCTCTCCGAACAAGCCCGCGCCCATACCGCGAGGTTCCGCACCGCCGAGGGCGAGGCGTTGGTGCTCGATTCCCACTTCTTCGTCGAAGCCGCCTACACCGGGGGAGTGCTGCACCCGCTCGGCGACGAGGAACTCGACGTCTACCGGGCACCGTACCCCAGTCGCGAGAGCCGGCGCCCGGTGCTGAACTGGACCCGTTCGCTGCCGATCGACGGCGACCCCGCCGACGTGACCACCCGGATCGGCGCCTACGGCACCTGGCTGGCCGACAGCCGGGACGTTCCCAAACTCCTGCTCACCTTCGACTCCTCGCCCACCCTGCTCATCACGCCGGAAGTCGCCGCCTGGTGCAAGGACAACATCGCGGGCCTGCAGATCGAACACTGCGGCCCCGCCGGCCACCACGCGGCCGAAGACCAGCCAGAAACGATCGCCAGGGCGATCGCCACCTGGCTCGACCAGCAGAACCTCCGATAACCCGCCTCACCACGCGCCACCGACGCCCGCTGGCCAGCCAGATCTCCGCCTCCAGCGCGTACAGGTCAGGTTGCGAGGCACCGCCGCTGACTTCAACCCCTTGGCCGGGTGGCCGCGGCTCCTTATGGTTTGAGCCATGATCTTTGGACGCTGGTACGGCGTCGCCGTACTCGCGCTGATCGTTACCGCGGTGATCCTGGCCTGGCACGAGCTGCCCGGGACCTCTCCTGGCCAGTTCGACCCGGTCAGCGCGGTGGTCGCGGTTGCCAGCTTCGCTGTGAGCGTCGCGGCGCTCGGCCTGGGAGTGTACGCGCAACAGCAGGCGGATACGGATGTCGCTGTCCTTCTGGCGCGGCTCTCGATCGCAGTCGGTGTCGTGGAGGGGGAGGCCAGACGGCACCTGATCGACGGGCAGGGTGCCGCGATCAACGTGGAGTTCCGGCTTCAGGAAGCACCGAAGAGCCGCGGCAGCCGCCGCGGCTCCTTCCATGAGGTGACCACCTATTTCCATGGCCTGAGCCCTCGCCGGCTGGTGATCACCGGGGCGCCCGGGTCGGGAAAGACGATGCTCGCGGTGGAGCTGATCCTCGGTCTGCTCGATGGACGCGGCCCAGCCGATCCGGTGCCGGTACGGTTGCCCGCTGCGCAACTGGACACCGCCAAACCGGTGGAGAGCGCGCTCCAGGACTGGCTCGTGCAGCACCTCACCCGGGTCTACCGGCTGTCCAAGCGCTCCGCTCGGAGCCTGGTCGAGGCTCGACTGGTGCTTCCCGTGGTCGATGGCCTCGACGAGGCGGACGCGGCAGACGAACCTGGATACACATCGCGCGCCGCTCACATCGTGCGAGCGTGCAACAGCTACCTTGCCGGACACAAGACCGGCGCTGTCATCCTGACCTGCCGATCCGTTCAGTACCGGGCACTGGCCAAGTCCCGAGAGTGGGCGCGGCACGCCACCTGGGTGGAAATCCATCCCGTGGGGCTTCCTCAAGCACGTGAGTTCATCACGCGGAGCGCGGCCGAGACCGAACGCTGGCAGCCGGTGCTGGCGGCCATGCGCCGCGACGGGAACCGGCCGCTGGCCCGAGCGCTCACCACGCCCTGGCGGTTGTCTCTGGCAGTCCTCGCCTATGACCAGCAAGACCCCTCGACCGGCGACTACGTTCGAGACCCGGACGAACTCACCGACCCGACGATGGACACCGAAGACAAGATCCGAGACCATCTGCTCGGTCTCCTCATCCCCTCGGTCTGCCGAGGGGGGCGCCACGATCCGGAACGGGTACGTCGCTGGCTTGGCACCCTGGCCGTCCACGCCCAGAAAACCAACTCTGACCTTGTGGTGGATGAGCTCTGGCCGATCGCCGGCGGTGGTGTCCAGCGGATACTGTCGATGCTGGCCATGCTGCTGTTGTGCATGATGATCGCGATCCTCGGCCAAGTATGGTTCCCACAGGCGTTACCCACCGGGTCGGGGTTCTCGACGCTCATCGCAGGTGCGATTGCCCTCGTCCTGGTACCGGCCAGTAGGAGGAGCACCTCCTTCTTGCAACTGAAGACGCCGCTCACTGGGCGACCATGGGTTTCTTTGGTCGTGCTTCTGATCAGCAGTGCGGTGATCTTCAGCATTTCGCTCGGGATTCTGCTGAACGCCGGCGGAGAGCACCGCGAACCCTTTACGAGAGGGTTGCCGCTCGGGCTGACGGTCGCGCTGATCTATACGTTGCTGATCGTGTCGCTGACGAGGAAGCGCGATCATGCGGGCCCGTTCGACGCCATCCGATCCAGCCTCCTCCTCGGGCTTCCGGGAAGCGTGGTGGCCGCGCCCGCACTCGGGTTCGCCGCAGGGTGGTCGATGGGCTGGACCCTCACCTTCCCCATCTCCGTCCTCGGCCCCTTCCCCAGCGCGGTGGTCTTCTGCAGTATCTACGGCGTCGTCAGCGCGCTCGCCGTCGACATCGCCTACAAGGGGACTGGCGGGGATCGGGCCGTCCGCTACCTGGGACTGCTCCTGTCTACGCGGCGCTGGACAGGGACGCCACTGCCCTGGAGGCTCGTCGGCTTTCTGCGCTGGTGCTACGGGGCAGGGCTGATACGGGTCGCGGGGACAGGTCTGCAGTTTCGGCACCGGGAGATCCAGGACTACCTCGCCGACCCTGCCCGCCATCGCTCAGCCGTCCCAAGGTAATCGAGGATGTACGGCTGCCCGTTCGCGTGACCGCCGCGCGACAACCAATACGCTGGCCGCCGGCCAGGCCTCGGAGACCGCCAGCCGCACCTCACGGAGGGTGCGTAGCCACCCCGGATGGCGTCTCGCTGCCGCGGAAGAAGCTTGCAGTATGGGCGACATCACAGATCGCGGTGAAGGCGGAGCCCCCTCTTCATGTCCCAAACAGCCGCTCTGGGGCTACCAGTCATGGTCCTTGACGCGCTGCCGGAGGCCGAGCAATGCCAGGCGACCTTCATGAAGACGATGGAACCGCTGCAGAGCGGGGCGGTTTCCCAACTTCTTGTCGTCTCGACCTTCTGGCTCGGCTCATCTCAGGCAGAGGGTCGTTTTCGACGAGGGAGAGGAGGACCGGGTGATCCCGTTGGGGTGGTGGTTGATAGCGAGGATGGCCTGGCGGAGGCCGTCCGAGGTGGACGTCACCTCGAGCCCCGTGAAGTGACGACATTTAGGCGAGACGTCCCGATCACAGCATCGGGGGCAAGGTGGTCAACCTGTGACGTCTCTGTCGTTGGCGCCGACGACGCGAGGTCGCTCAGCACACTCAGGTGATCGATGCCTGACCCGGGACTTCGGTGGCAGCAGGCGTGCTGGCCGCAAACTCACCAGTACCGCACCGCCCTGGACGCCGTTGCCAACCATGGCATCATCGCGGGCCGGATGAACGACGAGCAGTCCCGACGCTCCGAAATCCAAGGAAGGCTCGACCGCCTACCCGTGGTCGACCGCAGTCCCTTCGATCGCGCTGCACTGGCCACCGCGCTGCACGGCCTGGGCGACACGGTCAAGATCCTCAGAAAGGCTGACTCCGCAAGAAAGGCGAAGATTTATGCCGACATGGGCCTTGAGCTGACCTTCGACCCGCAAACAACGAAGTCCTGGTCGCTGCTGTGAGCAACCAGGACTCTCATTGGGTATCGGTGTGTGTCCGAGGGGCGACACACTCGATACGTACATGCCCTTCGCGGCTTCCGCGACACTCGTTCTCCCTGGTCGGGAGGGGTGAGGCGGCGTGGAGCCCACCACTCAGGCGGTGCGGCGGATCCAGCGTACGACCATCGTGGGTGTCGGCCTTCTGGCGGGGATCGCTGCTGTTGTTTCCTTCCGCCACATGCACGAGCTCTGCCTGCGCCACGGTGAAGACCACCTCGCCGCTGTTCTCATCCCGCTCGCTGTCGACGGGACCATCGTGGTCGCGTCGATGTCGATCCTTCTCGCCAACCGGTACGGCTCACGCGGCGGCGCCTTGGCTTGGACTCTGCTGATTGTCGGCAGCCTGGCCAGCTTGGGTGCGAACGTCGCGGTCGCCGAGCCCAGTGTGATCGGCCGAATCATCGCCGCCTGGCCCTCAGCAGCTCTGATTGGCAGCTACGAACTGCTCATGGCACAGGTTCGTCGAGTCTCCACCGAACCGGTACCAGAGAAACCTCAGACGGAGAGCGCGGCTCCGGATGCCGAGCCCGTGGAAGACCTAGAGCAACCCGGCGGTCCGCCTCGTCAGCGTGGTCACGCTGTCGTGGATCTCCACAGGTCGGCCTGGCAATGGGCTCAGTCAAACCGTCTACCTGACGGAGCTCTTCCGCCGGGGAAGACGATAGCTTCACAGTTCGAGCGCAGCGCCAGATGGGGTCGTTGGATCAAGAAAGCAGGTCTGGCTGGTGAGCTTGGGT
This sequence comes from Nonomuraea sp. NPDC050556, assembly GCF_044457355.1. Classification (NCBI taxonomy): domain Bacteria; kingdom Bacillati; phylum Actinomycetota; class Actinomycetes; order Streptosporangiales; family Streptosporangiaceae; genus Nonomuraea; species Nonomuraea sp. NPDC050556. The sequence goes on from NZ_JBITGU010000005.1 coordinate 915,551, forward strand.
CGTGAGCACGTTGTTTGTGAAGATCGCGGGACCATCCCCGCACGCGCGGGGAGCACGCGTCCAGCCCGAACGGCGCCAGCCGTTAGATGGAACCATCCCCGCACGAGGATGTTCCCGTCCAGGCCTCCCGCTGGCCAGCTACAGGAGATCACCAGAGAGGGATGGATTTTGGCCAAGAGGACGGGACCACCCGGTAGCCGGTGATGGGACAACGGTCACCGCAGTGCGGTGGCGCTCTCTGGGCAGCGCACCGGGGTCAGCCCGAACGGGAGGATGCGACCGGCAGCCGGCGCCGGCCCCTGGACATCAGCAAGCAGCGGCGGCTACCGAAGTACCTCATCAACCAGTAGCGGCCGGGCCGAGGTCCGTTGACCGGTGGGGACCCAGAAGCAGCAGGCTCACGTCTCGCTCGCCAGCGGCATGGCTTTCGGTGGCACGGCCAGGCTGAGGCCAGCGACGGAGCAGTGAGTGCGGTCCTCGCCGACCACGGCAGTGGCCAGGCTGTCGAGCATCGACAGAAAGAGGCGCGCCCGGTCGAGATTGAACAGGTCCTTGCGGTAGCGCAGCCGGACCATCGTGTCGGCAGCGCTGTGGAACACCTCTATCGCCAGCCGCCTGCCGTGCAGGCGCTCGCCTCCGTGGAACAGGGCAGGGGCCGAGTCGAGCGCGGCCAGCGGACCGCGCTCGGTCTCGGCGATCACGATGTTGAGGAAGTTGTCGGTCATGCCCTCGGTCAGGCCGCCCCGCAGGATCGCCGACATCTCGGCGATGGGCGTATGGCAGGACCGCTGCGCCCGCAACAGGCAGACATGAGAAGAGTTGAGCACTTCGCCCCAGCGGTCCGCCGGTCGTAGGGATGTGTGCACCATCGTGGGCAGATACATCTTACCGGCCGCGATCCGAGCCCGGGCAAGCACCCGGTTCGAGCAGATGACGTTCGGGGCGTAACGGTCGGCACCGAACGCGCAGAACTGGGCGATCCGGACGAGCGAGAGGTAAACCGCTCCCGCGGGGGCGCGGTACTTGTCGGCGGCGGCCAGCACGTTGCGCGCCAGGTCGGCTGAGACTAGATGGAGGCTCACTGTCGGGATCGAGCCGTCCCTGTCCTGGTTCCCGAAGGCGGCCAGGTGCCTGCCCCCGACCTCGATCGAGGATTGGATGGCTCGCACTACCTCGCGCAGGCGGCCCAGGCTGGCCTCGGCGGGGAAGGCTGGCGCCCGCTCTATCCGGGCCACCTGCAGCGGCTGCAAGGGTGGGGTGCCTTGAGACGACACCACATGGGACGCCCACCGCGAGCGTACCGCCCGGGTGTCGCCCTCGGCTGCGTACGTCTCTACCTCGGCCCGGATCACTTGCGCGCCCCAGTAGTCGGTCACCACGTGGTCGGCAACGAGGACCACCCGCGAGCGGTCCGGGTCGGAGCTGACGACGCGGACCCTGATGGGGACCTCGCCGGTGAGGTTGAACGGTCTGCTGGCAGCATCGGGATCGTCGCGGACGTCTGCTACCTGCAGCATCAGTGACCGCAGGTCCAGCGCGGGCGCCAGGACCAGTTGGGAGCCGCTAAGCATGATCCCTCCGGCGAACGCGTACCGGGTGCGCAGCGTCTCGTGCCTATTAATGCACCGGACGAGCCCTTCAAGTAGCAGCTCGGTCCTTCCCGGACCGGCATTGAGGTCGACGAGGACGTTGTCTAGGCCCCGCTCGGCCGCCGCCAGGTCTACCCCGCGCAGCCACTCCTGCTGCGGATAGTTCAGCGGGCCGTTGTCCACTACGCGGGCATCAACATGCATCGTCGGTTCGCTCCCGTGAAGTCTCGCCAGTGGGTCCGCGGTCACGCGGGCCGGTAGTAGTCGACCGCGACCACCGACCAGGCCTTAGGGCTTGACGCGATCAGCATTAGTTGGTCGCCGTGGGCCAGTGAGCCGTCCGCGTCCAGATCAGCCAGGCTGATCAGGATGTCGGCGGAAAAGCAATGGCCGAGCTCGCCGACGCGCGGGGCATAGTGGGCCTCTGGCTCAAGGCCTGCCGCCATCGCCAGCAGCGACCGCGGTGTTACACCGTAGTTGCCGGTCAGCAGGTGGCGGCTTTCCGTCGCCGACGACTCGGAATTCCGGAACGCACGCGGAACGAGCTGGCCCACCGCCGTGATGAGCGACCGCGCCGACGCCAATCCCTGCCCGTGATGCCTGGTCGCTGCCCGCACCAGCGAGGCCATCCCGGTGACCCGGAAACCGCGCTCGGGCGGCTCGGCGGTGACCCGGCATGAGGCGGCGCTGTCGCTGAGCACCGTCAGGCCGCTGGCGACGAATCGGGTGCCGGTGATGACGCGGTCGGTCGTCACTAGCAGGATATCCATGTGCTCGCCGCCCATCAGCAGGCCCCGGGCCACAGCCAGTCCGGGGCCGAGGTTCCCGCAGCCGCTGCCCCCGCTGACCACTGCGGTTCGGTCGGGGATCCCCGTCTGGCACAGGAAGTCCCACATGTCGTCGGTCAGCGTCATCGACGGCGGGCTGTCGGTGCAGTACACGACGCCCGCGCTCCCAGACAGCCCGGCCACGGTTTGGGGCAGGCAGCTGGCGGCGGCCAACTGCGCCGGCGTAGACTCCGACACGCGGTAGGACTCCACGCCTTCCTGGCGCAGGATGTCGAGGCTGTCGCGCGCCTCGCGGTCTCCCACGACAGAGGCAACCGGGGTCGGCTCGCCGAGAGTGTAGCCGATGTCGGACAGATACAGCGCCGCCCCGCTCATCCGGAGACCGCCCGCAGCGACCGACGGTGGACCGGGTCGCCCATGGACACCACGATGCGCCGGTCGCCGCGGTACGGCGCCCGCGCGTGCGCCGTGATCATGTTGTCGATCACCAGGACGTCGCCGCGGCGCCACTCGACCGCCGCGGCCTCGGCGGCATAGGCCTGCCTGATGAGGTCGACCGTCTCCGCGTCCAGCGTGGTGCCGTCGCCAAGGCTCGTGTCACTGGATCGCATGTCCGCCCCGACGTCCAGTAGCGCCTCGCGTAGAGACTCTGGCTCCAAGCCGTGCACATTGAAGATCAGCGCATGGTTGAACCAGCACAGTTCGCCAGCGGCGGGATGTCGCACTACCGCATCGGCGTACTGGGTGGTGTGCAGGCCAGCTGGCGACCAGCGCCACTGGATCCCGCGCGCGTTGCACGCACGCTCGACCTCGTCGGGGTTCTCGGTGCCGAACGCGACCGACCAGGCCACACCCAGGTTTGTGATGTTGCGCTGATACCGGATGCCGAGCCGGACGAACTCTGGCAGCCGCTCCTCGGGCAGGCGCCGCAGCACCCGCCGGGTGTCGGAGAGCAATGTGGTCCCGCCCGAGCCGGGCGGGACCAGGCATCCGAACACCAGCCGCGCTGGCCAGGTGTCGGAGTAGGAGTACTCGCTGTGGAACTGGATGCCGTAGCGCGCGGGGTAGTCCGTCGAGGTGAAAGAGATGTCCGTCAGCCGCGTCCGCGACGATGACTCCTCCAGGAACGTCCCTGGTTCGCGGATGAGCGCCGCAGTGGCCTCGTCGAACTGTGCAAGGTCCGCGAGCTCGAAACCGCGGAACAGCACAGCTCCGTGCCGGTGCAGCAAGTCGTCGACAGGGCCGCGCTGCCAGCCACCGCGGGATTGTGCCCCGTGCAGGCGCGTCGATCGCGAACGGGAAGTCGAGGCGGTCGGAGCTCATTTAATCATCTCGCGGTTCCATTCAGCTCGAGCGGCAGATGCTTCAGCCCGCGGTGGGAGGTGGTGTCGACCCAGGCCAAAGTGCCCCCCTGCCCCACCTGGTCGGGCAGGGCACGGACCACGGCGGCGAACGCGGCCGACGCTTCACTGCGGGCGAGCCGCGCCCCGAGACAGAAATGAGCCCCTGCGCCGAACGACAGATGGCCGGTGCCGGCGGGCCGGCGGATGTCGAACACATCTGGCTGCTCGAACTGGCCGGGGTCGCGATTGCTGGACCCGAGCAGCAGTGCCACGTGCTGGCCAGCCTGCACCGGCTGCGCACCCGCCATCGTGTCAGCGAGCGCCGACCGGGACACCACCTGCATAGGGCTGTCGTAGCGCAGCATCTCGTCGACTGCGCCCGCGGCCAGCCCCGGCTCTCGCCGCAGCAGGTCCAGTTGGTCGGGATGGCGCAACAGCGCCAGCATCCCGTTGCCAAGCACGTTCACGGTCGTCTCGTGCCCGGCCGCGAACAGCAGGATGACATTGGCAACCCACTCCGGCAGTGTCATCGCGTCGGCGTCGGTGCGCAGCAGCTCACTGACCAGGTCCTCGCCAGGCAGAGCCCGTCGGCGCTCCACCATTTCGGAGAAGTACCCGAGCAGCTCAACCGCAGCCTCGTTAGCCTCCCGCACCGTCTGCGCTGCGGTACCGCTGAGCCCGAAGGTGAGTAGCACCTTGTCCATCAGGCCGCGGCAGTGCACGCCGTCCTCGTAGGGCATAGCCAGCAGGTGGCAGATGGTTCGCACCGGCACGTGCACTGCCACGTCCGACATGAAGTCGCCGCCGCCGCGGGCGGTCAGCTCGGCCGCGTGATCGTAGGCCACCTGCCCGGCGTAGGCGGCAGCGTGCTGGACCCGCTCTGCCGTGAGCGCGCGGGCGAACAGCCGCCGCGCGGCCTGGTGCTCCTCACCGTCCCGCAGCATCAGCCAGGTGCGCTGGAGCACGAGCAGCGGGCACTCGAGATCCTCGTAGATCGCCTCGGCAAGCTCCGGGTACAGGTCCCACGCGTAGGGGTCTGAGGTGAAATGCCGGCTGCGTAGCACGGCAGCCACGTCACTGTACCTGCTGAGGATCCATACCCCGAGCCGGTCCTGCTGCGGGCCCTGCTCTCGTAGTCGGGCATAGATTAGGTACGGGTCGGTCCGCAGCTCGGGGTCGTCGGGGTCATAGCGGACGGGTACGGCCGGGACGGCTTCGAATCGTGCCGTCACTGGATCCACTTGCCGATGTCCGGAGTAAAGATCCAGATGTTGATGTTGATAGCCACGGACTCGGCGCGGGCGCTATGCCACCAGAAAGCCGGAATGTAAAGCATCTCTCCCACCTCTAGCGTCACCTCCATGCCGGTGGCCTTGCTGTACTCCGGATGCACGGATAGGTCGGGGTCGGCCCACTCGACCTGGCTGACCCACGTGTCATCGGAGATGCGCATCGTGTACAGGTACTGGTGCTCCTCAGGAGGGAACAGCACGAAGGTCTTGCGGCCGTACACCTGGGCGTTGAAGCCGTGGTTGCTGTCGTTGTGGATAGTGGACCGTTGGCCGCGGCCGCCGATCCACAGCCGCAGTTCCTCGCCCACTCGGTCGCGGAGCACGTCGGGGAAGGCGAAGTGGTCGCGGATAGGGGCGAACCAGCACGTGGTGTCCGGCGAGGCGATCGGGATGTTGCCGAAGTACGGCTGACGGCTGCCTTCCAGTAGCTCCTTGTCGAGAGCGTCGATGTAATCCGAGACGGACATGACCCGCTTGGTGTGGTTGACGAACGCGTATTCGATCTCGTCGTCGGTCTCGCGCAGCGGGTGTTCCATGCCAACCAGCAGGTCGCGGAAATAGCTGGGCGTCCACATTCCCATGGCGGCCCACTCATCCATTCCGCCGGTGACGACGACGGGGATGTTGCGGGCGTAGAACTCGGGCCAGAATCGCTCAAGCAAGCGCGCATCCATGCGTTCGACAGTCCCACGAGGTGCAAGCTGGCGGCTGTCCACTCGATCGCTATTGGCTGTCAATGTCTTCCCCGTTTCGATGGCTGTATGGATTCCTCGCGCCGCCTCATTTGCAGACTACGATTACATGGCCGATCCCGATTTGGGAAGAGCTTTCCCAGCGGCCTCGGGCTCCAGGCTCTCGAAGGCCCTACAGTCCGGCACGCCGCAAACGTCTCATCCGGCTCTCCGACGACCCCTCATGCCGTCGAGCTCGTCCTCGCCTGGAGTTAATCCAGGCCCACGCCCCCGCCCTCGCGCCCCCCTAAGTCCTGCGACTCCCGACCTGATCAGCAAGAATATGGCGATCAGCCGCCCGCCGGCGGAGACCAGAGGTACCTCTTGCAGACTGGTCCGTGCCCTCATCATGCGCGCGGGGCTTGTCAAGGCAGCATCTGGGTGATAGACCAGAAATCGATTTCCCAATCATCGTCGGAAGATAGCGATCTTGGATACCTGTGTCATCCGTATCCGGTTCTTGCGTGAATGAACACGTTAAGCACCAGGAAGTTGCGGGCAATTCGGGGACGCGACATGGCCGCCGTAGTGGGTATTTCCACTGCGTGCTGACAATGTCTCGCCACAGGCGCACTGAGCTCCTCCTAGTTATTCCCAGAGAGTTGTGCACGTAATTCACGACAGGGAGGTCATCGTCGGCGTGCAATCATCGGACGACACATCGGAATGCTCCTCCGGACTTCTTCTCGCCGCTTCCCAGGAATGGCTATTCGAACAGCAGCCGGAAGAACCAGATATGTTCAACCAGGCCGTTGCCTTGGCCATTCGCATACCGGTTTCGCGCAACATCGTCGAGCGCGCCGTCAGAACAGTCACCGAAGCGCACGAAGCCTTCTCGCTGCGCTTCCGGCAGGACCCGCAGGGCGTGTGGCGTCAGCACCGCGCCGCCAGTGTCGACGTCCCGGTCGAGTTCGTGCCGCTGGGAGACATGTTCACCGGCGACGTTGCCAGGGCCGCCGCCGAGTGCGCGGAGCGCCTCCACGGCGGCCTCGACATCTCCGCTGGCCCGCTGGCGCGGGTCGCCGTCCTCGACCAGGGCGTACGCGCGGACCCGCTCATGATCTTCGTTGCCCACCACCTGATCGTCGACAGTGTGTCGTGGCGTGTCCTGGCAGAAGACCTCGGTCACGCCATCGATGCATGGGCTCAGGGCCGCTCGCCGCAACTTCTCCCGGCCACCGGGTTCACCGACTGGATTGCCGCCCAGCACGCCGCCGCAGCTGACTGGGCCGAGGAGGTCAAGTTCTGGTGCGACCAGTCGCCGGCCGCCGTCGGCGGCCCGCTGCCGGGATCTGTCCCGGTCCGTCACCTCACCGTCCTGGACGCGGCGCAAACCACCGCCGTATCCGGCGAATCCGAGCAGGGCCGTCGCGGGCCGGATCACGTCATCCTGTCGGCTCTGGCTAGAGCACTGCAGCCCGGCGGAGGCCCCGGCCTGCTCGTCGACATTGAGACCCACGGCAGGGGAGAGGCCGTACCCGGCGCCGACGCCTCGCGCACGATCGGGTGGCTCACCGCGACGTGGCCGCTGTACGTGCCGTCCGACCCACAGCCGGTCGGTGCTGCAGCGGCCGGCATCGCCGACAGGATGCGGGAGGTGCCGCGCGCCGGACAGGGCTTCGGCATCCTGCGAGTACATCCGCTCGGTGCGCGCTTACGGGCCCTGCCGCCGGCCCGTGTGCTCTTCACCTACCTCGGCCGCTACTCTGCTTCCGGCCAGTCGGCCGTGGAGATCGTTCCTGCCGAACTCGGCGACGGCCGCTGTGAGCTGCGCACTCGTCGCCACGCGCTCACGGTCAACGCCTGGATCGAAGACGGCAACCTCTCTGTGCAGTGGATCGGGCAGGCCGACGAGGACTTGGGCGAGGCTGCCGAGCGCTTCGCCAGCCTGCTGCGCGCGGCTGCAGCGGAACTGGCCGCGTCCGGCCAGCCCACAGCCGCAGCCGCAGCTGCCAGGGCCGTCACAGAGACGGAGGAGAGTGTCAGGGCCGCATGGGCGCAGGTGCTGCCGCGACCCGAGTCGAGCATTGGCGTTACCGACGACTTCTTCGCCCTGGGCGGCGACTCCATCCACATGATCCAGATCGCTTCGCGGCTGCGCCGCACGCTCGGTGTGCGCGTCCCGCTGAAGGTCATCTTCGACTACACGACCATCCGCGACCTCGCTGCGGCGATCGACCAGGTCCGCGCTGGCACCTTCACCTTCTAGGAGCAGCCATGTTCGACGACGACGACGCGCTCTACCTCGTGGTGCGCAATGACGAAGAGCAATACTCGCTGTGGCCGGCCGAGGGCCGGCCGGTGCCCGACGGGTGGCAGGCCGCTGGCGAGGCGGCGTCCCGTGCCGACTGCCTAGCTTACATCGAGGCGAACTGGACTGACCTGCGGCCCAAGTCCGCCCGTCCAGTCTGACACGGGGAAGAACGGGATCGGGGAGCAATGACTGGCTGGGTTTCGGTGGTTGATCGGTTGTTGGGGGTGGCGGAGTCGTGCGGTGGTGCGGCGGCAGTGGTGTGCGGGGATGGGGTGGTGTCGTTCGGTGAGTTTGGTGCGCTGGTGGGGAGGGTGGCGGGGGAGCTGGCGGGTCTGGGCGTGGGCCGTGGCGATCGGGTGGGGATTGTGGGTGTGCGGGGTGTCGGGATGGTGGTGGGGGTGTGGGGGGTGTGGCGTGCTGGTGCGGCTTTCGTGCCTTTGGATCCGGAGCTGCCGGCGGCTCGACTGGCGGTGATGGTGGCGGATGCGGGTGTGTCGGTGGTGGTGGGGCCGGCTGGAGGCGATGGGGTGGTGGAGGGGCTGGGGTGCCGGGTGGTGCGGCTGGGTGTGGATGGTTCAGTAGCCGAGTCGGCAGGTGCTGCTGCTGCGGGGGCAGGCGGGTTGCCGGTAGGCGCTTCGGATGCGGCGTATGTGTTGTTTACCTCGGGTTCGACAGGCCGGCCCAAGGGTGTGGTGGTCGACCACGGAGGCGTTGCAGGGCTGGTGGACGGGCTGGCGGGAGTGGTGCCGCAGTTGGGCGGGCTGCGAGTGTCGGTGAACGCGTCGCTGGCGTTCGATGCGTGCGTGCAGCAGCTCGTGCAGCTGGTGTGGGGTAGCTGCCTGGTGATGGTGGAGGAGGAGGTGCGGCGGGATCCGGAGCTGATGGTGCGGTTCCTGCGGCAGGCGCGGGTGGATGTCCTGGACTGCACGCCGACGCAGTTGCGGGGGCTGGTGCGGGCGGGGGTGCTGTCGGAGGGGCCATCGGTGGTGCTGGTGGGTGGGGAGGCGCTGGACCAGCGATTGTGGGATGAGCTGCGGGCGGCTTCAGACGTGCGAGCGGTGAATGTGTACGGGCTGACGGAGTGCTCGGTGGATAGTACAGCGGCGGTGGTCGGGTGGTCGGGGCCGGTGCCGTGTGTGGGGCGGCCGCTGGTGAAGGTGCGGGCGTTCGTGGTGGATGCAGCGGGGGCGCTGGTGGGGCCGGGTGTGGTTGGGGAGTTGTGGCTGGGTGGGGCGGGGGTTGCACAGGGATATGCCGGGGATCCGGTACTGACGGCATCGCGGTTCGTGCCGGACGGGTTCGCCGGGGCGTTGCCGGGGTCACGGCTGATGCGCACGGGTGATCTGGTGCAGTGGCAGCCTGACGGGTCGCTGGTGTTCGTGTGCCGTGCTGACGGGCAGGTGAAGGTGCGCGGCTACCGGGTGGAGCTGGCCGAGATCGAGCATGCACTGTTAGGGCATACGGCGGTGGAACAAGCCGCGGTTGTCGCGCGGGCCGACGCCTCAGGCAACACCCGCCTCACCGCCTACATCACGGCGATGCTCGACGACAGCCGCGACACCGACGAGAACGTTCACAGCGGCCGCTCCTCCCAGTGGCAGGCCATCTTCGAAGCATCCAACCCCGACAGCCAGCGCAACGACCCGCGCTTCGATACCCGCGGCTGGAATAGCAGCTATACCGGTCTGCGCTACGACGACCAGACCATGCGGGCTTGGCTCGACGCCACTGTGACGCAGCTGCTAGCGCAGGCGCCACGTAAGGTGCTGGAGATCGGCTGCGGCACCGGACTGATCCTCTTCCGGTTGGCGCCCCACAGCGAAAGCTATACCGGCCTAGACTTCTCCGTTTCCGTGCTCGACCATATCCGCGCTGCCGTCGCGGCAGGCGCACCGGTCGGGCCTGGCCTCCGCCTAGTCCAAGGCTCAGCCGAAGATGTTGCCGAACTGTGTCAGGGCAGCTACGACCTGATCGTGATGAACTCCGTGGCGCAATATCTCTCCAGCCTCGACCACCTGCGTCAGACGATCGACCGGGCGCTGTCGCTGTTGGCGCCTAGCGGCGTCATGTACATCGGTGACGTGTGCAGCGCCCCGTTGGCGTACGCCCGCCACGCCTCGATCCGACTGTTCCGGGCGCGGTCGTCGCAGTCGGCAGCCGAACTACGCAAGGCTGTTGAGCAGGCAGTGCACGACGATCCCGAACTGGCCGTCGACCCAGTCTTCTTCACGATGCTGGCAGACCACGACCCCCGCGTCACCGCTGCATCGGTGCACCCCCGTCGTGGCACCGGCGACGACGAGATGACCCGGTATCGCTATGACGTGTGGCTGCGCACCTCAGGCACACTTGTCGACGCCGCCTGGCTCGACTGGGGCGCCGACATTGCCGACCTCCCCGCACTGCGCGAGCGGATCGGTGCCGCCCGCGGCGCCGTGCTCGGCATCCGCGCCGTGCCTAACAGCCGGGTCAGCGCCGACGTCGCACTGGCCGAACGCCTGACCGACGAACAATCCGAAGACGATGTCCAGATACTGCGGACAGCGCATGCCGCCAACCGGGCACCGCGATGCGACCCGGCGCTGATGGCGGAGTTAGCCGCCGACGCAGGGCTGCACGCACGGTCAAGCTGGGCGCGCGGAGCCGAAGACGGATCCTTCGACGTCGCCTTCGGTGCTGCACTGCCTGACCTCGACCAGCTGCGGTGGCCGACCGCACCCGACCCGGCTGCCCGCTCCATGTCCAACAACCCCATGCGTCGAACCCGCAACCGTCGCCTGCACCGCGACCTGCAAGTCTGGCTGGCCTCGCGGCTTCCAGAGCAGATGCGCCCGTCGGCGCTGGTCTTCCTGGACCGGATACCCCGCACAACAAGCGGCAAGATCGACCGTGCGGCTTTGCTGGACCTCGACGCCGCCAACAGACGCCCCGCCGCCGACGACGGACTCGCGCCCACCGATCGGAGCCTCTTCGACATCCTCGCCGAAGTCCTCGAGCACTCCGACTTCGGCCTCGACGACGCCTTCTTCGCCGTAGGCGGCGACTCTCTGCGGTCGCTGGAAGTGATCACCCTGATCCGCCATCGTCTATCTGTACAGGTGTCACTGGCCCAGTTCATGGCGTGCAAGTCCATCCGCGAACTGCGTGACCTGGTCGCTTCACCGCACGCTCAGGTGCCCGCGACGCTCATCCCTCGGCGCAGCCGCTGACCGACCAATTCCCACCGAACCGCAGCTGTGAGGAGCTTACGATGAACGACCAGCTGAACACGGCGTCCGAGACCGACCAGATCGCATCGGAGTGTGTGCTGTCCGCGACGCAGCAGCGGCTCTGGTTCCTACAGCAGTTCCACCCGGACAGTTCCGCCTACAACGTCCCCCTCGCCTGGCGCATCTGCGGCCCGCTGGACACAGACGCCCTGCGCCACGCGATCAACGACGTGGTGGCGCGCCATGAGGTCCTGCGGACCCGGTTCGCCTCACGCACAGACGGGCCGGTCCAGCTCATCGACCGGGGCCGTCCGGCGCGGCTGACCATCGCCGACGCGTCCCGCCTGGACGAGGCGCAGCTACGCGAGCGCGTCCTCGAGGAGACTGCCCGCCCGTTCGACCTTGAGCACGATGCCATGCGTGTGACCCTTCTGCACCGCGCTGACGACGAGCACATCCTGCTGCTGACGTTGCACCACATCGTGTGCGACGGGTGGTCGCTTTCCATCCTCAACCGGGAGCTGTCGGCCTGCTACACCGCACGCGTCGCGGGGGCGGCCTGGACGGGCGAGCAACCGCAGTTGCAGTACTCCGACGTAGCGGCATGGGAGCGCGAGCAATCCGGGGAAAACGCGCACGCCCACCTCGAGTTCTGGCGGGCCGCCCTACGCGGATACGAGGACCTGCGGCTGCCGACGGACTTCGCCCGCCCGGCGGTACAGAGCACGATGGGCAGCAGCATACCTCTGCACATCGGCGCCGAGCTGGCCTCGGCCCTGAAGCGGCTGGCCGCCGACCAGTCGGCCACCCTGTTCATGGTGCTGTCGGCGGCGTACTCCGCGCTGCTGTCCCGCGTGTCCGGCCAGGAGCGCATCGTCGTCGGATCGCCGGTGGCCAACCGCGACACCCCGCAGACTCACGAATGCATCGGCCCGTTCGCCAGCATGCTGACGGTGCCCGCCGACTGCACGGAAGACCCGACCTTCCGTGAGCTGATCGGCCGCATCCACGAAGCGACGGTCCAGGCGCTGTCGCACCAAGATGCGTCGTTCGAGCGAATCGTGGGCAGCCTCGGCGGGGCCCGCGACGCCAGCCGCCACCCGGTCTTTCAAGTGAGCCTGGCCTACCAGAACGTTCCCGACCAGCCGCTGGAGCTGCGCGGGCTGGCTGTCGAAGCGGTCGGCACCGCTAAAAGGGCGGCGATGTTCGACTTGAGCATGTTCCTGTACCCGTTGGGAGACGAGATCGCCGGGTCGATCGAGTACTCCACGGACCTGTTCACCGTTGCCACCATCCGCCGGCTTGCCGACTACTTCACTGGCCTGCTGGCCGCGGTCATCGCCGACCCGGAGGTCCGGCTGTCGCGGATCCCGCTGCCCGGTCCTGCTCCGATTACCGCCGCCGCGCCGATGGCGCAGCCGTGGGTTTCGGTGGTTGATCGGTTGTTGGGGGTGGCGGAGTCGTGCGGTGGTGCGGCGGCAGTGGTGTGCGGGGATGGGGTGGTGTCGTTCGGTGAGTTTGGTGCGCTGGTGGGGAGGGTGGCGGGGGAGCTGGCGGGTCTGGGCGTGGGCCGTGGCGATCGGGTGGGGATTGTGGGTGTGCGGGGTGTCGGGATGGTGGTGGGGGTGTGGGGGGTGTGGCGTGCTGGTGCGGCTTTCGTGCCTTTGGATCCGGAGCTGCCGGCGGCTCGACTGGCGGTGATGGTGGCGGATGCGGGTGTGTCGGTGGTGGTGGTGCCGGCTGGAGGCGATGGGGTGGTGGAGGGGCTGGGGTGCCGGGTGGTGCGGCTGGGTGTGGATGGTTCAGTAGCCGAGTCGGCAGGTGCTGCTGCTGCGGGGGCAGGCGGGTTGCCGGTAGGCGCTTCGGATGCGGCGTATGTGTTGTTTACCTCGGGTTCGACAGGCCGGCCCAAGGGTGTGGTGGTCGACCACGGAGGCGTTGCAGGGCTGGTGGACGGGCTGGCGGGAGTGGTGCCGCAGTTGGGCGGGCTGCGAGTGTCGGTGAACGCGTCGCTGGCGTTCGATGCGTGCGTGCAGCAGCTCGTGCAGCTGGTGTGGGGTAGCTGCCTGGTGATGGTGGAGGAGGAGGTGCGGCGGGATCCGGAGCTGATGGTGCGGTTCCTGCGGCAGGCGCGGGTGGATGTCCTGGACTGCACGCCGACGCAGTTGCGGGGGCTGGTGCGGGCGGGGGTGCTGTCGGAGGGGCCATCGGTGGTGCTGGTGGGTGGGGAGGCGCTGGACCAGCGATTGTGGGATGAGCTGCGGGCGGCTTCAGACGTGCGAGCGGTGAATGTGTACGGGCTGACGGAGTGCTCGGTGGATAGTACAGCGGCGGTGGTCGGGTGGTCGGGGCCGGTGCCGTGTGTGGGGCGGCCGCTGGTGAAGGTGCGGGCGTTCGTGGTGGATGCAGCGGGGGCGCTGGTGGGGCCGGGTGTGGTTGGGGAGTTGTGGCTGGGTGGGGCGGGGGTTGCACAGGGATATGCCGGGGATCCGGTACTGACGGCATCGCGGTTCGTGCCGGACGGGTTCGCCGGGGCGTTGCCGGGGTCACGGCTGATGCGCACGGGTGATCTGGTGCAGTGGCAGCCTGACGGGTCGCTGGTGTTCGTGTGCCGTGCTGACGGGCAGGTGAAGGTGCGCGGCTACCGGGTGGAGCTGGCCGAGATCGAGCATGCACTGTTAGGGCATACGGCGGTGGAACAAGCCGCGGTTGTCGCGCGGGCCGACGCCTCAGGCAACACCCGCCTCACCGCCTACATCTGCTCCACCAGCGGCACCCGTGAGCTGCGAGCCTGGTTGCGCCAGCGGTTGCCCATGCACGCCGTACCCCACAGGATCATGCGGCTGGATCGTATGCCGGCTACTCTCAGTGGTAAGATCGACTACTGGGCGCTGCCTTCCGCCGACGATGAGATAGAAGCCGAGGCGCAGTATGTCAGCCCCTCGACCGACACCGAGATCGAACTGGCCGTCATCTGGGCCCGCATACTGCGGCGCACCGAGGTCGGCGTACACGACAACTTCTTCGACATCGGCGGCGACTCGATCCTCAGCCTCCAGATCACCGCGCAGGCTCGTGACGCGGGTCTCGCATTGACCACCAGGCAAATCTTCGAATATCCGACCATCGCCCAGCTCGCGCGGCTGGTCCAGCCCGCCGTCACGGTCGCGGTTGGTCCCCGGCCGGTACAAGGACCGCTCACGCCGGCCCAGGAATGGTTCACCCGCCAGTGCTTCGGCCAGCCGAACCATTGGAACATGGTCCGTGCGCTCACTCTGCCCGACAGCACAAGCCTGGACACCGCACAGCAGGCACTGGCGCATCTTGTCGCCCGACACGAGGCGCTACGCACCCGCCTGCTTGACGGTGCCAACGGCCGCTACCAGTACGCTTCCCCAGTCGCGCAGGCCCCGGCCATCGCACTTCTCGACCTGTCGCCGGTCGACCCCGCCCATCGCGCCGAGCACCGTTCGCGGGCCATGGGCGCTCTCCAGTCCGGCCTAGACCTCAAGAATGGGCCGGTCGTGCGGGCGTTACTGGAGACTGACGGCCCCAGCCGCCGACTTGTGCTTGCCGCCCACCACGCCGCGGTCGACGCGGTCTCCTGGACGATCATCGCCGACGACCTGGCCGCCTTCCTCACAGCCAGCCCCGCCCCCGTCGGCCCGCCCCCGTCGCTGCTGGCGTGGTCGGCGGCGCTGGCAGAGTCGGCTGCCGAAGACGCCGAAGTCTCCGCCTGGTGGACTAGTCAGATCCCCGACGAGGCGCCGCAGTTGCCTGTCGACGAACCGGACGCGGAAGACCTTGAGGGCACCCAGCGCGTCTACGAGTTCAACCTCGACCAGGCCCGTACCAGCAGCCTGCACGCGGCCGCGACCCGTATGCGCGCCCGCAACGACGAGATCGTCCTGGCTGCGTTCGCCGCCGCGCTCAGCGCATGGTCCTCCCAGAACAGTCTTTTGCTCGATATCGAGGGCCACGGCCGCGACGACCTGATCGAGGGCCTCGACATGAGCCGCACCGTGGGCTGGTTCACCAGTCTCTACCCGGTGTGGCTCGATAGCCTCCCCAGTGACCCGCTGATGGTGTTGGCCAGCGTCAAGAAAATATTGCGCGCCGCACGGCGGCGCAGCGTCCTCTATGGTATGCAGCTGCGCCACAGCCCGGCCGCCGCCGACCTGCTGGCTAAGCCCCCAGCCCAGGTGGTGTTCAACTACCTCGGCGACGTCTCGCCCGCGGCCGGTGCCTCCGTCGCCGTGGAGCCCATACGCTACGACGGCACGAGACACGCCGCCAACCGCCGGCCGCATCTGCTCGTCGCTGACGTCCAGATCGAGCACGGCCAGCTGCGGCTCTACCTGTCCGCCGGCCCCCGGCACCTACCGCAGACCGTCGAGCGACTGGTGAGGCTCTTCGCCGAACAGCTAGACGCGCTGTGCGCAGGAACCGACCGCGCCCGCGAAGCCTGGATTCCTGAGGATTTCCCGCTGGCCGACCTAAACCCGAGGGAGCTGCGCCGCCTGTCAGACCGCTACCAGGACGTCACCGACATCTTCGCGCTCACGCCGACACAGGAAGGCCTGCTGTTCCACTCTCTGCTTGAACCAACCCGCGGCCTGTACGTCGAGCAGCGGGTGTGGACCTTCGACGGCCCGCTCGACCGGGCCGCGTTGGACAAGGCATGGCGGCAGATGATCGCCCGGCACTCGGTGTTCCGCACCTCCTACTGCTGGGAAGGAGTACGCAACCCGGTCCAGATCGTCAGCGCCGCCGGCAGCCTCGCCGTCGAGGGGCACAACCTGACCGCTGTGCCCCCCGCCGAGCGCGACGAGCAGGTGGCCGCACTGCTCGCGACCGACCAGCTCGAACCCTTCGACCTGCAGCGTGGCCAGACGATGAGGGTCAAGGTGCTTGCGCACAGCGCCGAGCGGTGGATGCTCGTGTGGACGACGCACCATCTGCTGCTCGACGGGTGGTCCAACGCCATCCTGGTCACCGAACTATTCGAAGGCTATGCCGCAGCGGTAGAAGGCCGGGCTCACACGACACTCGGCCGGCCCGCAATGCGCGAACTGGTCCAGTGGCAGCGCGGACTCACGCAGCCCGGTGCCCGGGAGTACTGGACCGAGCGGCTGGACGGATTTACCCAGGCGACCGCGCTAAGCCTGCGCGTTCCGACCGGGCAGAGCTCCGGCTTCGTCGAGCTGACCCTGCCCCTGCCTGCGGGCATGCCCGCCAAACTTGAGGCCATGGCCAAGCAGCACCAGCTCACGCTGAACTCAGTCGTCGAAGGCGCGTGGACACTGCTGCTGAGCCGCTACTCCGGCGAGCACGACATCGTGTTCGGCGCCGTCAGCGCAGGCCGATCCCCTCAGTTGCCCGGCATCGACGACCTGATCGGCCTATGTATCACCACCCTGCCGGTGCGTTCGCAGGTCGACCCGACCGCCCCAGTCGCGCAGTGGCTGGCGCGGCTGCAGTCCGACCAGGTCCGCCAGCGCGAGTTCGAGCAGACTCCGCTGGTCGATGTACAAGGCTACAGCAGCGTCCCCCGCGGCCAGTCGCTCTTCGACACTCTGCTCGTCTTCGAGAACTACCCGCTCGGATCCGGGCCCCGCCAGGCGCTGTCCCAGGCGGGGCTGTCCCTTGCAGACGAACTGATCATCAGCCCGGTCCCGTACACTGTGCGCTGTTGCTTCATCCCCGGCGACGACGCACGGGTCATCCTAGGCTTCCATCGCGACCGCGTCGACCTCGCCGACGCCGAGCATCTGGGCCGGCAACTCGTGACGCTGCTCGCCGACATCGCCGATCGGCCCGACACCAGAACCGGCGATCTGCTGTTGCGCCCGGCCGACAGCGAACCCGACCCGGCGGCTGACCTGTCGGCCGAAGACCAACCCCCCCTACCCGACCTGGTCGGGCGCTGGTACGAGCAGACCCCGCACGCGGTCGCCATCCGCCAGCACGACACGCAGACTACCTACGAACAGCTCGGGGCGGCATCCGGGGCAATCGCTGCAGCCCTGCGCGACGGCGGCTTGCGAGCTGGCGACGCGGTCGCCGTCACCGGAGCCAAGTGCTCGGGCCTGGTCGCGGCGATGCTCGGCGTGCTGCAGGCCGGCGGCGTACTGGTCCCGATCGATCCAGCCCACACCCAGGAGCACCAGCGCCGGCTGGTCGAGGCGGCCGGGTGCCGGGCAGCCGCGGCGGCCAGCACCGACCCGGCCTGGCTCGGACTGCCTATACTTTCCGTCGCAGCCGACGGCGCGGTGACCGCGCCCGTTGCACTGGGCAGGCCCAGCTGCGAACCCTACGGCCCGGACGTGGCCTACGTCATGTTCACCTCCGGTTCGACGGCCGCACCCAAGGGAGTAGTGGGCTCGCACCGCGGACTGAGTCACTTCCTGAAGTGGCAGTGCGACACCTTCGGTGTCGCACCCGGCGACACCAGCCTGCAGCTCACCCGGCTGGCGTTCGACGTTCTCCTGCGCGACGTCTTTCTCCCCCTGATCGCCGGAGCGACCCTGGCGCTGCCCGATGGCCACGACGCACTCGGCCCGGACGAGGTCATAGCGGCGCTGGTGCGCCACCGCGTCACGCTGCTGCACACGGTGCCCAGCCTCGCCGAGTTCTGGCTAAACCGGCGGCATAGTAGCGGCCCGGCGCCGACCACGTTGCGTCTAGTCTTTTTCGCAGGCGAGCCGCTGACAGGCGACCTGGTCAATCGGTGGCGGCAGATGGCAGGTACCGGGCTGGAGGTGGTCAACCTCTACGGCCCGACCGAGACCACCCTCGCTGTCTGCGCCTACCGCGTACCCGCCCATGTGCAGCCCAGCGTGCTCCCGCTCGGGTGGCCGATTCCGGGCACCCAGGTCTTCGTGGTCGACGAGCACCACCGGTCCCGCGCTGCCGGAGAGCCGGGCGAACTGGTAATCCGCAGCCCGTACCGGTCCCACGGCTACCTCGGCGACGCGGCCCTGGCTTTCACCCCAAACACGCTGGGGCATCAGGCCCCGGCCGACGACCTGCTCTACCGCACGGGCGACCTCGGCCGGCGCCGACCCGACGGGATGCTAGAGTTCCTCGGCCGCCGCGACGAGGAAGCCAAGATTCGCGGCTCGCGGGTCGACCTGCAAAGGGTCGCCGCGACGGCCGCCCAGCACCCGGGCGTCGTTGCGTGCACGGTCACGACCCTCCTGGACACCCGCGGGGAGCAGATGCTCGTCGGCTACGTGATCCTCGATGAGCGGCGCCCCACCGACCACACGAGCATCCGCGACTTCATGCGCCGCGAATTGCCGCTGACCAGCGTGCCGAGCGCCTTCGTCACTGTGGCCGAATTCCCGCGCCTGGCCAGCGGCAAGATCGATCGCAACGCGCTCCCCGCACCGGTGCTGCGTCGCGGCGACGGATCGGGCACATACGTGCCCCCAGTCACCATCGTCCAGCGCAAGCTGTGTGAACTCTGGACGGAGTCGATGCACCTCGACCAGGTCGGCATCACCGATGACTTCTTTGACCTCGGCGGCCACTCTCTAATCGCCACAGGCCTGGCTTCCCGCATTCGCGAGGAGTTGGAGGTAGCGATCCCGCTGCGGGTGCTCTTTGACGCGCCGACCGTACAAGAGCAGGCTGAATGGATCGAGGCAAACTCCAAGGAAGCGGCAATTCGCGAGCAGGGGACGATAAGTCGTACCGCCCTTGATGAGGTCGAGCAGGCCCTCCACAGACTTCAGGAGCTTCCAGCAGAATTGCGCGAGCAGATCTTGAGGAACTGGTGACCGGCTTGGACAGCGCCGGGCTCGATCCCGCAATCGCCGCGCTGCTGGAGGCTCTCACCCCCCAGCAGCGGGCGGTGTTGCAGGCCCGGCTGGCCACCGGACCCGACAACCGGCGCGTTCGGGCCTCGGCTTCCCAGCGCCGCCTCTGGTTCCTGTCCCAATGGGACACGAACTCCGCCAGCTATCACGTCGCGCAGTCGTGGCGGCTGTCCGGATACCTCGACCTCGGAGCACTGAAGGAGGCGTTCGACCACGTGGTGGCACGCCATCGGCCACTGCGGACCACGTTTGAGCTGACCGAGGAGAACCTCTACCAAATCGTGCACAACCCGGCGCCCGTACCATTCGACATCGCCGACACGAGCACCGAGCCCGACCCTCAGGCCTCGGCCGAGCAACTCTCTCGCGCCCATCGCCAGCGGCCCTTCGACCTGGACACCGCGCCACTGCTGCGGGTCCTGCTCGTTCGGCTCCGCCCGGACGACTATGTCCTGTCGCTGGTACTGCACCACCTGACCTGCGACGCATGGTCCATTGGCGTGCTTTACGAAGACGTCGCCACGGCGTACGCCCATCTGCGGGCAGGCAGGCAGCCGTCGCTGCCGCCCCTGCCAGTCCAGTACACCGACGTGGCGCTGTGGGAACACAGCCAGGAGGTAGGCGACGAACTGCTCGACTTCTGGAGGACCGCAGTCAGCGGGCTGGAGCCGGTCGAGTTGCCGACTGACCACCCCCGCCCGGACCTTGCCTCAGGCGCCGGGGCAAGCATCCCGCTGCACCTGGACACCGACCTGACCGTCCGTATCCGCCAGTTCGCCGTAGACGAAGGCGTCACCGTCTTCATGGTCCTTATGGCATCACTGCAGGTCCTGCTACTGCGCTACACCGGCCAGGAAGACTTCGCAGTCGGCATCCCGATTGCTGGCCGGACCGCGCGCGACACGGAACGGCTCGTGGGTCCGTTCTTCAACGTACTCCCCGTCCGCAGCGACGCCCGAGGCTCTCTCACCTTCCGCGAACTGGTGA
The DNA here is from genome assembly GCF_044457355.1 of Nonomuraea sp. NPDC050556. Taxonomy (NCBI): domain Bacteria; kingdom Bacillati; phylum Actinomycetota; class Actinomycetes; order Streptosporangiales; family Streptosporangiaceae; genus Nonomuraea; species Nonomuraea sp. NPDC050556. Next base: position 935,567 of record NZ_JBITGU010000005.1, read on the forward strand.
GACGCGTACGACAGCGCGTGCTCGACGTATTTGCCCACCAGCAGGCCCCCTTCGACCGGCTCGTCGACCTCGCTGACGCCGACCGCCATCCCGGCCGCCACCCCCTGTTCCAGGTGACCTTGGCGGTACAGAACGTCCCAAACGACGTTCTGACACTGGACGGCATGCAGGCCCGCTTCCTGCCGCTCCCCAGCGACACCTCCAAACTGGACCTCGCATTCGTACTGGCCGAAGACGCGGACGGGATCACCGGCCAGCTGGAGTGGGCGACCGAGCTATTCGAGTCGGATACCGCCGCCGCATTGCGCACCCGCTGGCTCGACATCATCGATGCCGCGCTCGCCGAACCGCAATGCCCCATGCGTGAGCTGCCCATGAGCGGCGGAATGCAGCCGATCGGCAGCCCCGGCACTGGAGGCACCTTGTGCTTGCATGAGTTGTTCGAGGAATGGGTGGGTCGGGTTCCTGGTGCGGTGGCGGTGGTTGGTGCTGGCGGGGTGCTGACGTACGGGGAGCTGGA
>NZ_JBITGU010000006.1:0-750871 GCF_044457355.1 Nonomuraea sp. NPDC050556
CAGGTGGCATTTCGTTCCGTTGTGTCTCTATTCTCGCATTCGGCCTGGTCAGTGTCAAATTGACGCTGCCGGACATTTGTGCGGGAATTTCGACCGCCCCGTTTCCGGGACAACCCCTCTAACTTACCAGCACATTTGGACAGGTGCGAACCAGCCGGATGAGCCAAGAAGAAGTGGGATTCGCTGGGCGCCGTTCCCGGCCGCCCTGCATGAGCAACTCTAGCAGCCCCCTGGACCACCCAGGCGCCACTCAGGTAATCAGTACGTTCTTCCCTGCCCTCTCGACCCTCAAACCCACCCTCTCCGCAAGTGGACATCAAGTCATCCGCAATCGCCCCCCGGTACGAAGTACACACGAGCAGACTGCGCCCCTGGAGGTGTCCGCAATGACCCGCTCGGAGTTCGATGACATCCGCGCCGCCATAGCCGACGAGAGCAATCACGCCGGTGACCTGCTGCGTATCGCCAGGACCCTCCTTGACGACCTGGAGCATGCGCGCACGAGAGAGGCTGCGCTGCAGACGTACTACCTACGTCTGCTCACCGCGGCCCGCGCCACGGTCGCCGCCGACATGATCGGCGCCGAGGATCCCCTGATGTTCCTCGTGCACGAGCTCGAGGAACGCGGCCAGATGCCGGCGGACGGCGAAGCCGTACAACGCATCCTGGCCGATGCGAAAGCGGCGGCCGCGCTGCTCGCCTGCGTGGAGCACAGCGTGCAACCGCCCAGGTCAAGGGGCATGCGCCTGCGCCGGTGCGTGGGCACCGGGCGGAGGCTGCCGCGCTGACCCGACCGCGACCGAGCGCATACCCAGGCTTGGCGGAACGCCTGTAAGACTGCGCTTATGTGGCAACGGGGGTTGAACTGGGCGGCCATCGTCCTGGTCGGTGGATTCGGCCTGATGTGGCTTGGTGTGGTGATTTTCGCCATCGACACCACCGCCCTGTGGATACGGATCGTCCAGGCTGCCTTCGGGCTGCTCCTCGCCGGATGGGCCATGCAGAAGACTGCGGTCATGTTCAGCAAGGCCACGCGATGACCGATCAACCGTACGAAGTGAGCAGCGATCTCGGCGAGGACGTCCAGGAGTCGACGATCGCGATGTATCAGGACAAGTTCCCCGAGCGGCACCGGATCGACGAGATCGACGACGAGGCCGACCGGAGCGTCAAGGCCTGGGTGCGCGAGGAGGATCCCCGCGAAACCGACGCGCACCCCGACATCCTTGACGAGAGCACCTACTTCCCCGACGACCCAGACACTGACGGCTGAAAGCGGTAGCCCATCCCGGCTTCCGTCAACAGCTGAACCGGGTGCGCCGGGTCCCGTTCGAGCTTGCGCCGCAACTGGGCCATGTACTGGCGCAGGTAATGCGTCTCCTTCTCGTAGCCGCTCCCCCACACCTCCGCCAGCAGTTGCCGCTGGCTGATCAGCTTGCCCGGGTTGCGCAGCAGGAGTTCGAGGAAGTGCCACTCGGTCGGCGTCAGCCGTACGCCGCCGGAAATCGTCTTGTTCGCCAGGTCCACGACATGGTCGCCCACCTGGATGAGCGTCGAGTCCTCCTCGTGCGCGGCAGTTCTGCGGGTCACCGCGCGGATCCGGGCGAACAGCTCGTCGATGCGGAACGGCTTGCTGACGTAGTCGTCAGCCCCCGCGTCCAGCGCGTCGACGGCGCTGCCGTCCCGCCCGGTCAGCACGATGATCGGGACGCTCGTCCACCCGCGCAGCCCGTGAATGACCTCCAGGCCGTCCAGGTCAGGCAGCCCGAGGTCGAGAATGACCAGGTCGGGGTGCCAGTCGGCGGCCTGACGCAGCGCCGAGCCCCCGTCAGGGGCGACGGCGACGTCGTAGGAGCGGGCGGCCAGGTTGATACGCAATGCCCGGAGGATCTGGGGCTCGTCGTCGACGACCAGCACGCGGGTCACTCGGCCGCCCTCTGCAGCGACACGGTCATGGTCAGTCCCCCTCCTGGCGTCTCCTCGGGCAGCAACGTGCCGCCCATCGCCTCCGTCAGCCCTCTCGACAGCGCCAGGCCCAGCCCGACTCCTGTGTGGTTGTCGCGATCGCCCAGCCGCTGGAACGGTAGGAAGACCCGCTCGTGCGCTTCGGCCGGAATGCCCGGACCACGGTCGATGACCCGGATCTCCACCAGGGAACCATGTGCGCTCGCCGTAACCACCACCGGGCTGTAGCGCACGCCGTTCGACACCAGGTTGGCCAGCACCCGCTCCAGCAGCGCCGGATCCGCCATGAACGGGGGCAGATCGGCGGGAGCCTCGACGGTGAAGGCGAGGTCGTGCGGCAGGACGTCGGCCAGCGTCGCCGGTCGCAGCTCCAGCCCGAGCGCCCCCGCCTGCAGTCGGCTCATGTCCAGCAGGTTCGCCACCAGCCGAGCGAGCTTGGCCAGCGACTCGTCCGCGGTAGCGAGCAGTTCCCACCGATCCTCGACAGACCACTCGATATCGGTGCTCCGCAGGCTCTCGACCGCGGCCATCGCCGACGCGAGCGGTGTGCGCAGATCGTGGCTCACTGCGGCGAGCAACGCCGTACGCATCCGATCCGCCTCAGCCAGCGGCTGCGCCCGCGAGGCCTCCTCGCGCAGCCGCTGCTGGCGCAGCGCCACAGCCGCCTCGGCGGCGAACGCCTCGAGCACCCGACGGTCGGCCGCGTCCAGCAACCTTCCCCGTACGGCCAGCACCAGCTCGTCGTCGATCACGACGTCGGTGTCCGCGCCTCCCGGACTCGTGGCCGGCGGCCCGCCCGCGATTCCGGCGATCTGCCACCCGTCGCCGTCGCGTTCGAGCAGCGTGACCGAGGCCAGGCCGTACACCTCTCTGAGCCGTCCCAGCAGCGACGGCAGCGCCGAGTCGCCCCTGAGCACGTGGCCGGCCAGCGTGGACAGGACCTCGGCGTCGGCCCGCGCCCGCGCGGCCTCCCGGGTACGGCGGGCCGCCAGGTCGACCACTGTGCTGACCATGACGGCGACCAGCACGAAGATCAGCAGGGCGAAGAGGTTCTCCGGCTCGGCGATCGTCAGCGTGTGCAGCGGCGGCGTGAAGAACCAGTTGAGCAGCAGGAACCCGAGCACCGCCGAGGTCACGGCCGGCCACATGCCGCCGACCAGCGCCACGACCACCACCATGAGCAGGAAGAGCAGGATGTCGATCGGCAGCGTGAGCGAGTCGCGCGCCGGGACCATCGCGGCGGCCAGCGCGGGCACCGCCGCGAACGCCATCACCCACCCGGCCACCCTGCGCCCACGCGTCAGCGCCGCCCCTGCTCGGGGGCGGCGTGGCCGCATGACCGCCTCGTGCGTGACCATGTGCACGTCGATCGATTCGGACAGCGCGGCGGTCGTCACGCCGACGCCCCTGGTCAGCAGCTGCGCGAGCCTGCCGCGCCGCGAGGCGCCGACGACCAGCTGCGTCGCGTTCACGCCTCCGGCGAAATCGAGCAGCGCCCGCGGGATGTCGTCGCCCACGACCTGGTGGTAGGTGCCGCCGAGGCTCTCGACCAGGACCCGCTGGCGCGCCAGGTGCGCGGGATCGCCGCCGGCCAGGCCGTCCGCCGTGGTCACGTGCACGGCCAGCAGATCGGCGCCCTTGCTGCGGCCGGCGATGCGGGCGGCGCGCCGTACCAGGGTGTCGCCCTCCTGGCCGCCGGTCAGGGCGACCACGACGCGCTCGCGCGCCTCCCAGGTGCCCTGGATGTCGTGGTCGGTGCGGTATCGGTCGAGTTGCTCGTCGACCTTGCCCGCCACCCAGAGCAGGGCAAGCTCCCGCAGAGCGGTCAGGTTGCCAACGCGGAAGTAGTTGGACAGGGCCGCGTCGACCTTCTCCGGGGCGTAGATGTTGCCGTGCGCCATCCTGCGCCGCAGGGCTTCCGGCGACATGTCGACGAGCTCGATCTGCTCGGCCCGCCGTACGACCTCGTCAGGTACGGTTTCCCGCTGCGTGACGCCGGTGATCTGCTGGACCACGTCGTTCAGCGACTCCAGGTGCTGCACGTTGAGCGTGGTGACCACGTCGATCCCGGCGTCGAGCAGCTCGTCGACGTCCTGCCAGCGTTTCGCGTTGCGCGAACCAGGCACGTTGGTGTGTGCCAGCTCGTCGACCAGGGCGATCGCCGGGCGGCGGGCGATCACCGCGTCGGTGTCCAGCTCGGTGAAGGCCGAACCGCGGTGGATCATGCTCCGCCGCGGGACGATCTCCAGCCCGTCGAGCAGCGCCGCCGTCTGCGCGCGGTCATGGGTCTCGACGAACCCCACGACCACGTCCCTGCCGCGCTCGGCAGCGCGCCTGGCCTCGCCGAGCATCGCGTAGGTCTTGCCGACGCCGGGGGCGGCGCCCAGGTAGATGCGCAACCTGCCGCGCGCCATCGTCCTCACCCCCAGGTCAAGGCTATCCCTGGTACGGCGGAGCCACCCCCCAGCCCCAGTGCGGCACCGGCGCCTTGGTCGGCGGGGTCGCGCCGGGCTGGGAGTTGTGCACGGCCAGCCTGGTGCCCCACTCGATGTAACTGGCGAACGCGGCGCGGAACTCGGGGTCCGCCGGGAGCTCCACCTCGTCGGCCGCGTCCATGAGCAGGTTCACCCACCTGCGCCGCTGCTGCTCGGTAAGAGCCTTTCCGAGGTGTTGCGAGAGCATGTGGGGGTATCCGCCGCGTTCCTGGGTGTAGCGGTCAGGGCCGCCGAACACCTCACCCAGCCACATGGCCACGTACTTGGGGTGATCGGGGTTCATGTGCGCGAAGAGCGGACCAATCAGGTCGTCCTTCAGGACGTGCCCGTAGAACACGCCGGTCAGCCGTTCGAGCGCCTCGGCGCCACCCGCCCAGTCGAACAACGACGGTTCTGTCTTCTTGATGATCTGCTCGTAGTGCCGCATCTCCTCGATGTTCGACACGAACGGCTTGATCTCTCCAAAGAAGGCAGCGAAGTGGTCGCTGTTCCTGAAACCCTCCATATGCCCCTTGGCGGAGGTCCATTCGATGCGCAGGATGTAGCACTCGGGTTCGTCCACACAACGGGACAAGTCGTAGTCGAGGCATTGGGGCGCCTGGCCGAGCGGCACGACCGCACGCCGGTAGGCCGCCTCGAACTCCTCGGCGTCGGTCACGCGGTACCTGATGTATTCGAGGATCATGTAATCATGTAATCACTTCGGCATGGACGGGGGCAAGGTGGAGCTCATCGGCACCGGCAGGACCGCCGACATCTACGCGCTCGACGAACACCGCGTACTACGGCGCTACCGCTCGGGGGAGCCTGCCGACGCCGAGGCGCGAGTCATGACGTACGTCAGGGACTCCGGCTACCCGGCGCCGGAGATCTTCGACTGCTCGGGCCCCGACCTGGTCATGGAGCGCCTGCACGGGCCGACCATGTTCGCTGCCATGACCCGCCGCCCCTGGCTGATCAGCGCGTACGGCAGGCAGCTCGCGGCGCTGCACACCCGGTTGCACGGGATCGCGGCGCCCGGGTGGCTGGGCGACGGGCAGGTGCTGCACCTGGATCTGCACCCGCTCAACGTACTGCTCACGCCGTACGGGCCGCGGGTGATCGACTGGTGCAACGCCAGGGGCGGGGATCCGGCGCTCGACGTGGCGACGACGTTCGTCACGATGTCGGTGGCCGAGGTCCCGCATCTGGTGGCGCGGGCCGGGCGTGGGGCGTTCGTGCGCGCATTCCTTGCTGCCAGCCGTACGGACCCGCTGCCGAAGATCGCCGAGGCATGTCTGGCGAGGATCGGGGATCCGCACACGACTCCCGCCGAATTCACGCGATTGCGGGGCATGATGGCGCGTTATGACGTTCAACCACAATGACCACTATCACCGGTTGCTGCTGAGGCAGGTGCCGTCGGGGGCTCGGCGGGCGCTGGACGTGGGCTGCGGGACCGGCCGGTTCGCCCGCACATTGGCGGAGCGCGGGTTGGAGGTCGACGCGATAGACCCGGCGACATCGGGTGCAGGTCCCGGGGTCCGCTTCCTCCGAGGCGACGCAGCGTCGATGGACCTACCCGCGGCCCATTATGACTACATTTCCTGCCTCGCAAGCTTGCACCACATGCCCTTCGAAACAGTCACCCGCCTGCGCGCCTCCTTGGCACCCGGCGGCGTCCTGGTGGTGTTGGGCTGCTATCCGGAGAGCACCAGGTCGGACTACCTGCTCAGCCTGCTGGCCGTTCCTTGCAACGCTTTGATGCGCCTGGCGCTGTCCACCCGCCCAGCCCCCGAGGAGACAGCCCCCGTGACACCCCCGAAAATGACCCTCCCCGAGACCCGCAGGGCGGCCGACCAGCTCCTACCAGGCCACACCCTCCGCCGCCTCCTCTTCTGGCGCTACCTCCTGATCTTCAGAGCCACCTGAGCTCATCGGCGTTTCGTCGGGCTTTCCGGGCCTTGGCGCACTGTGTTCTTCTCGCGCAAGGCCCGGAAGGAGGTTTAGAGCGCTGGTTTGCCCTCGGTGTAGAGCCACTTGGTGAACAGGGCGTCGAGCTGCGCGGCATCGCCGAAGCGCTTCACGAAGCGGGTGAAGTCCTCCGTCGAGGCGTTGCCGTACTTGTTGATCGTCGGCCACAGCTTGACGAGCCTGAAGAACTTGTCGTCCCCGATGGTCTTGCGGATCATGTGCACGGTCATCGCGCCGCGGTCGTAGACCAGCCCGTCGAAGATGTGGTCACGCCCAGGATCGGCGACCTTGCCCTTCCACAGGTCGTCGCCGGCGTCCGTCGCGTACGCCTCGTCGAAGCTCGCCTGCGCGGTCGCCCCACCGGCGTGCTCCGTGTACAGCCACTCCGTGTACGTCGCGAACCCCTCGTTCAGCCAGATGTCGGACCACCGCGCCGGCGTCACGCTGTCGCCGAACCACTGGTGACCCAGCTCGTGCGCCAGCAGCCCGTCGCTCGGGTTCCGCCCCGGCCGGCCGTACCGGTCATAAACCGGACGCCCCTGCGTCTCCAGCGCATAGGACACGTGCGCGTCATCCACGATGCCGCCCGTCGAACCGAACGGATAACGCCCATACGTGGCCGCCAGCCAGTCCGTGACCGCGCCGGTGCGGTTCTGGAAGTCGGCGTCCTGCCCGGACGCGGTGTCCAGCGCCGTGTCGATCGCGGTGATGTTGCGCACGCCGCCCGGCGTCACGCCGTCCGTCACCGTGAACTTGCCGATGGCGATCACTGACAGCTCGCTCGCCATCGGCTGGCGCATCCGCCAGCGCGCCGTGGTCCAGCCGTCCTTGGTCCTGGTACCGGCCGGTTCGCCGTTGGCGAGCGACGTCAGCCCCTCGGGCGCGGTGATCGAGAAGGTGTAGGTCGCCTTGTCCTTCGGGCTGTCGTTGACCGGGTAAACGGTCGCTGCGCCGAACGGCTGGTTCAACATCAGCCCGCCGTCGCTCGTCGGGATCCAACCGGAGATGCCGAGCGCATCGTCGTCGACGGTCTGCGGAACACCCGCATAAGAGACGGACACCTGGAACGGCGCCCCTCTCCACAGACCCCACGGCGGGGTGATCTCCAGCTCCTGGGCGCCGGTCCGCGCGTACTCGGCCGGGCGACCGTTCACGGTCACCGCACTGATCTGCAGCGGGCCCAGGAAGTCGAGGTTGAACCTGGACAGGTTCTGGGTGGCGACGGCCTGGATCTTGGTGGTGGCGTCGATGGCCTTCGTCGCGGGGTCGTATTTCAGCTCGACGTCGTAGTGCGCCACGTCGTAGCCGCCGTTGCCCATATCGGGAAAGTACGGATCACCGCCACCGGGGGCGCCGGGGGTGAACCTGGTGGCAGCCTCCGCCGGAGGCGCCGCGACCAGGGCGGCAGCGAGGGAGAGCGAGAGGGCCAGGAGGGCGCGGGGGATCTTGCTCATTCGTGAGACCTTGTCTTGGGGGGTGAAGATCGTGCCCCAACCCTGGCAGGAAGACCGTCCCGCGCACAATGAAGGAGTCCGCGAATGGACACGAAGCGGCTGCGCGACGCGGCGGAAGAATTGGCGGCGGTGGTGGTACGGCACGCGAACGCATTGAGCGAACCCCTGAACCCGCCGGAAATCTTCGCCCTCAACGACGCGCTGGCGGAGGCCGCCGGCCGGTTCGCCGACGCCCAGTTCGACCTGACCGGCACCTTCCCCCAGTTCACGTGCGAGGAAGAGCCCGCCGCCCCCGCCGAACCCACCGAGGGACTCGCCGTCCTGAGACGCCACGACTTCGTGATCACCGACCGCGAGGCCCTGATGGCCGCCGGCCGAGCCGCCTACCTGCGCGTGTGGCCAGACGACACCGAGAAGGACGCCGCAAGCGACGTGCACGACGTCAACCGGGCCATCTACCAGCTCCTCCACGCCGCCCCAGACCCTCTGGACAACATTCCGGGGCTCCGTCCTGGCGCGTGGGTACAGCTCACCCTCGCCGCAACAGAACCCCTCAACCTCGACGACCCCTTCGAGATCTACTACGACTAGCCGGGGGCGTCAGAAACACGAAAACGCCCTCCTGGACAAGGTCCAGAAGGGCGGTCTCTTTTGGTAGCGGGGGCAGGATTTGAACCTGCGACCTCTGGGTTATGAGCAAGCTGTCCTTGATCTCGGGTAGATCACCCGGACTGCTCAACGCCGCCCTAGCTGCATATAGGTAGCAAAGATGTCTCACGGCGTCCTACCCGAATACACCTATGGCTGCGCGTCTTGGTTACCGCCCTGGTTACCAGGACAGCCTGCAAGCCCGCGTTAGTCGGAGCGGGCCCGACCCCCGATTGTGGCTCTCGATACTGTGCGGTTGCACCGCTACCTTTCGTATCCGTCTTGAAGCAGGCGCGCGCCGTCATGCTGGCGGACGGCCGGCACGCCGCTGCTTTCGAGCGCATCAAGAACGCGAACTGCGAACGCCTCAGAAGCCAAGGACTGGACCTCGCCAGCCGTGACCCAGCAAAAGGCTCGGGCTTCGTCGGTCTCGGCCAGTTCCCCGCCAACCACCCTGCATCGGAAAACGAGAGCCACGATGCTGCGAGCCATGTTCTTGTAGACCCCGGACAGGGAGAGCGGCTCGACCTGCAAGCCGGTCTCTTCCCTTATCTCGCGGATGAGCCCAGAGACGATGTCTTCGTCGAGTTCCAGGATGCCGCCCGGCGCTTCCCAGTGGCCGTTGTCCCGGCGCTGAGTCAGGAGCGCCCGCCCCCGGCCGTCGATGACTACGCCCGCGACACTGACGGAGTGGAGGTGCTGGGAATCCAACGGGCAAACCTTCCAAGAGAGATGGACGCGAGCTCCCATTCAGTCTGGCGTAGCCGACCTCAGAGGCTCCCCATCTAGGGGAGAAACGTCTGCACGTGCGCCCGTGACAGCTCATGATGGAGCTGTGGGGGCGTTCATGCCTCCCTACGCACGCAGGGGTGTGCCATCGTCACTGAACCCTCCTTGGCGAAAGGCCAGGTCTCCCCACGCACGTGGGGGTGTCGATGGAGATCGCCCTGCACTCTTGCACGGTTGACGCCATCCCCGGCACAGGGGCCGGGACTGTCCTCCATTCGGTGAGCCCTTGTTTTGAATATGGTCCTGCTGACTGATCACTCAACGTGATCGCTCCCATCAAGTGCGCCAGACCCCGTTATCTGGCCGGCGTCTTCAGCGCTATTTGGCCGCCGATCCCTATCCGGGGTGACACTGCACTCTGGCGGAAACGGGGCGCCGGGCTTCGCGCCGAGGGGAGATCCGGCTCGAACATGGCGGGATAAGTCCGGCGCGATAACGATCACCAAAGCGTTTGCGCACGTGGCGGCGCCCGGTATGGAGCCTTATGTCAACCCTCCGCCGCTCCGGTCGGCCCCTCCTTCTCGCCGCCCGCCGTACTGCCCGGCTCGGGCTCCGCCAGGCGCAGCGTCCGCCACCCGTCCGCATCCGCCTCCACCCGCCAGCACGGCGGCCACACCCACCGCACGCCCGCGGCCGCCGGCGTCACCCGCACGCCCACCAGCAGCGCCGCCTCCAGCCCCTTCGCCTGGCTGAACCAGGTGTCGCCGGTGAAGGTCGCCATGTCGAACCTGGCGTGGCCGGTGAAGGTCGCCTTGCCGAACCCGGCGACGCGGGTGAAGGTCGCCTCGCGGAACCCGGCGTCGCGGGTGAAGGTCGCCCCATCGAACATGGCGCCGCGGGTGAAGGTGACCTTGTCGAACCTGGCGTGGCCGGTGAAGGTCGCCATGTCGAACCTGGCGTGGCCGGTGAAGGTCGCCTTGCCGAACCAGACGTCGCCGGTGAAGGTCGCCTCGCCGAACCCGGCGTCGCGGGTGAAGGTCGCCTCGCCGAACCAGGCGTCGCGGGTGAAGGTCACCTTGCCGAAGTCGGTGTTGCGGGTGAAGGTCGCCTTGTCGAATATGGCGACGCTGGAGAAGGTCGCCTTGGTGAACCTGGCGTCGCCGGTGAAGGTGACCTTGCCGAACCGGGCCTCGCGGGTGAAGGTCACCTTGCCGAACCCGGCCTGGCCGGTGAAGGTCGCCTTGTCGAACCAGGCGACGCTGGAGAAGGTCGCCTCGCCGAACCAGGCGTCGCCGGTGAAGGTCGCCTTGTCGAACCTGGCGTGGCCGGTGAAGGTCGCCCCATCGAACACGGCGTCGCCGGAGAAGGTCGCCTTGTCGAACCCGGCGTCGCCGACACGGCAGCGGTTCAGGTCGAAGTCGAGCAGGGTGGCGCCGGTGAGGTCGAGGCGGACGTCGGTCCAGTGGCGGGCGTTGGGGTCGGCGGTGCTGGGCTGCCACCAGCGGTGGGCGGGCGGGTCCTCGTAGCGCAGGTGGGCGGTGAGGACGCGCTGAGCGGTCAGCCGAACCTGGCGCTCCTCGTGAGGGTCTCTTGCCACCGGCGCGGAGACGCCGCTGTCGACAGCGCCCGGCTCGGCGGGCTCTGACTGTCCGGTCTGGTCTAGGGGCGGGGTGTACGGCATCCTCAGATACGCGCAGATCACGTCCACGATGGTCTGCCGCAGCGCCGGGCTGGGATTGTCCTGACCCAACTGGTCGAGCGCATACAGGCCGCCCAGCCGGACCGGGGCCTGGGCGCTGCCGAGCTGCTCCACGGCCTTGCCGTACCGGTCGGTCACATGGCCGCGCTCGCCGAGCTGGAAGGTGCGCCGGGCGGTGTCGGCGTTGCGCGCGGTGTAGTACACCGCGACCAGCGCGGCCAACCCGGTCGCTACGGCCAGCACCCGGCCGCGGACCGCGTCCAGGGCCGCCGCCAGGTCCTTGCCGACCAACCCCGCCGGCCCGCCGATCGTCACCCCGTCTATGTGCTCCAGCACCCAACGCGCCCCCGGACCCAGCACCCAGACGATCCCCGCCACCAACACCACACCGACCGCAGCCACCACCATCGAGACAGGCTTCACATCCTCCACCGTGACCCGAACCAATCAAATGAGCCAGACCCCGATACGTGGCCGGATTCTTCGGAGCTATCCGGCCGAGACGCTGACCAATCCCACTAGATGTAGGTACGAAGACGAGTCCGATCCGTTCGGGAGAGGTCGAGCGTGGCCACAAGTCCGAAGTGGTCGTTAATGCCTAGGCCAGGGTCGACCCGTTCATACCCAGTGATTGCAGGACGCAGTGCTGGCGTCACATGCAACTGGTCGACTCGCAGCAAGCCCGCCCGACCTGTAGGCGCCGGTCCGATCGAGCGTATGTGCTTGGCAAGCTGTCCCCAGCGACCATCGGCCCCCGCCCCGTACTTGACGTTTTGACTCATCACCGTCAGGTCCATACGCACTCTCCTTGGCCAAGGGGCATCAAACATGACCCAGCTCTTCGTCTGCCGAAGGTGTGTTCGCCGAGCTCGGTGAGCCGAGCGCGAGCCTGATCGTGATCCATGGGCGGGGTGGAGCTCACGATCTTCTAGAAGTGCGGGCAGGGATTTTGCCTCTCCGCCCAAGGGCTTGTGCTGCCTTGACGGTAGCGTTCATAGAAGCGCTTGACGTGTGAATACTGACCGGTGGTGTACCAGGTCAGGTGCGGGTGACGGGTCTCCAACTGACGCAGCGCGAATGTGCCGAGCCCGCAGTATTGCCACTCAAGAGAGAAGCTGATTTTTCTGAGAAGGCCGATTCCACACGCGTCGCAGGTCTGGTACTGGACGACCCCGAGCAAGTCCTCGTCTCCTGATGTGATCGAGAACTCATAGGCCACAGTCGACGTGTCGGCACCTGGGCGTGGACGGTTATGAGTGGCGTTCGCTTGAGCGATCGTCGCCGTTCTGTCGCGATCGATCGCCGCGTACAGGCTCCAGGCGAGCTCAGGATCAATGTCGGCGATGGTGATCTCCGACCACCCGTCTACCTCCACGGTTCGACTCGTCAGGAAGGCGGTCAGCCGCGTTTTGACTGCTAGGGCAAACTCGGTCGGCCGCCGGTGCTCGGTGTCTTGCTCGGCAAAGATCTGCCTATATGCCTCGCACACGAGGGCTTGCGTTGCGGCCCGGCGCATACGCCGCTCGAATGCGAGGTCGGTCTCCGGGGTGGGTGTGGTGCGCAGCCAGGCAAGCAGACCGCGCCATCCACGCGGTCGCTCGCGTTCTTCTGCTGGCCACGCATCGGGTAGCGGATTCCACAGCAGCCGCAGCGTCATGAACGCACCGTAACTCCGGAGCGGGCGGATCTGCATCACAAGCCGGGCGGTCTATGCGCTCAGTTAGTGGAACTCCGGCTTGGGGTGCATCAGGAAGTCGTAGTGAGAGATGTTTCACGCGTACGCGCCGGACATTTCGAAAGCGACGACATCGCCAGGCCCGAAGCGATTACGCGAGCGGGAACGAGCTCTCGACGATCAGGTAGTGGGCCGGGGTGACGGTGGTGGTGACCTCGACGGCGGTGCCGTCGTCAGTGCGGCCCACGTGGAAGATGTCGAGCACGGTCCGGTCCGGGCTGATCTCCAGCCGGTTGGCTTCGCGGTCCGTCGGCTGCCGGACGGTGAACCGCTCGAAGGCTTCCGTCTGGGGGTATCCGAGGTCCGCGAGCGCCGACTTGATGCCGCCCACGATGACCAGTCCCGCCTCCTCTAGAACGGTTCCGTCGGCGATCGACAGCGGGAACCACGACGCGCTCAGCCGCACAGGGATACCCGACGCCAGAAGGCGCTGGCGGCTAACTAGGCAGTTGGCCTCACCTTCGGGCAAGCCCAGTGCCTGAGCGACATTCGCAGGCGGAATCGCGTGCTCCGTCGTGATCTCATGCTGCGGCTCAAGCCCAATCGCCCGGATCTCTGCGTCAAACGCTCTGCGAGCGGTACCACCTTCGCGGGTCGCCTGGAAGAATCGCGCGGGGGAGTGAGTTAAGGGTGGAATCCACGTCACCATGGTGCCCCTGCCCTGTCGCGGTCGCACCAGCCCTTCGGCGGCGAGTATCTGCATTGCACGGTTGACGAGGCTGCGAGACGCGCCGAAACGCTGTCCCAGCTCCGGTTCTGGCGGTAGGAACGACGCCGACGGGTACTGCCCTACCACAATTTCCTGTCTGATCTGATTCGCGATCTCCCGGAAGCCGAGCCGGTCAGCATGCTTCATCTGGTCCCGCCTTGTCCCTTTTCGGGCTAGAGCTGCGAGGAGTTGAACACCAAACGTTTGATGCCTCCCGCCATCATGCGTCATAGGGTGCGCAATTGCCATAGGTAAACGATGAACGTTTGATGGATGGCACATCGTTCCTGGAGATGTCGACGCAGAAGGCGTGGCGTAATCGGGCAGGATGCGAGAAGCTTGATGCATGGCACAGGTGACCATGACGGCACAGCGATGGCAGGAACTTACTGCGTTGCTGCAGGACGAACAGCGCCTCCAGGTCGAGTATCCCAAAGTGGCTGAATACCTGGATAGGACGGAAAGCCTATCGGGAACCGGTGACGATCAATTGGATGCGACGTTCGACTTGCGGTTTGTGCACCATATGACCGGCGGGATGGCCGTGAGCCCGAACCCATATTGGGACATCGTTGAACCCGTTGTGTTCGAGCACGATGGTCGTCGCGTGGTGAATGGCGGCCGGGCAGAGGGAAGTACGCGACTTGCCTTTGCACAGATGATCCTTCAGGCAACGTACGCCTACGCCATACCGTCCCCGCAGACCATTGAATGGGTATCCACCTTCTGCGCCGGTCTTCCTGTCATCGAGGTGGGTGCGGGTCGGGGATACTGGGCCGCGCAGCTGTCTCGCACCGGTGTAGCTGTAGCGGCGTACGATCTGGAACCGCCGGACAAGACCGAGAATGTCTCGTTCCCTGGAGCGATTGGGCAGGCTGATATTTGGCACCCCGTGGATGTTCTTGATGGATTTGTAAGGCGCTCCCGGTCAACGGGTTGTGTGCTGTTCCTATGCTGGCCGCCTGGCTGGGGCAACCAGATGGCGTACGAAGCGCTGACGTCGTTCGAGGAAGCCGGTGGGAAGCGACTCATATACATTGGAGAGCCAAAGGGCGGTAGAACCGGATGTGACGCATTCTTTGATGCCCTGTCGATGCGATGGAGAGTGGACTCTGTGGACTCCAATTTCGTTTCGTGGTGGACATCAACAGACGTAGCGCAGGGCTGGGTTCGAAGCTAAAGAGGGGCATGGCAAGGGGAGCTCGACTATTCGCCCTGCCAGTAGGTGTTAATCCGTCAGGGGCGCTGTTACGAATCTATCAGTGGCTGGGGTTTAGACGTAGATGACTTTTGTCTACGGAGCTCCCATTCGCTTCGACCATCAATCTCCGGTAGGAGCGCTTCGTCATCACCAACCACGTCCCGCCGCGCGGCAGTCCTGAAGGACACCGCGAAAGCGCTCCAACGATCCGGCTCGTAGGTCTTTTCGCCCCAGGCGATCGCCGTGAGTTCATGCATCAGTTCACGAGCGGTGCGGACTGTTTCGGGTGATCCTATGAGTCTAACGGCCACGAAAGCCTGCCAAGCTTCATTTCGCGCCTGCCGTGCTTGCGCTGGGGTGCTTGGCTCTCCCTGTCGAAACCCATCGGAAGTCATTATGGCCCGAGCTAAGCCGAACTTGATATGGAAGGCGCTGTAGGCGTCCAGGCGCTCTTTATGAAGACGGAAGCGATCCTCTCGCGCGTAGTCCGCTGCCCGCATTCGCTGAATGGTGCGTGCCTGAAAGCGCTGACCCAGAAGGGTTCCTGAGATTGCCAGAACGCCGCCCAGCGCCGTCAGTAATAGTGATTGGAGCATCAGCGAACTCCCTTCCTAACCCCCAGTCTGCACGACGAACTGATGAGAGAACGCCACAGGCCTGTGCGATCCTGATCGGATCGAACAGGCCCCCGTAGCTGTTGAGGCTTAGCAGTTCACGAGCTCAGGCGACTGGTTGAGGAGCTGTGCTCGGCGTGACTTGAACGTTCGGTACTGCTCTTCGCTTGCGCTTGAAGTGAAGACGGCGACTCGGTGGCAATTCTGGAAGGCGATGCGCACGCCGAAGTGTTCTTCCATGGCGGCACGCATGGAGTCGCTGGACATGGCTCGGAGGAGTTGGCCCTGAGCCGCATCGTCCGGTGGGGCAGTCCGGTTGTCCGCGAAAGTTGCTCCTGTCTCACGGGTCCTGGCAACGAGTTCCTCCACTAGTTCCCACGCGTAGGGCAGGGAGGACTTGATGCAGGCCACGAACTCTTCGTTGTCGACCTCGCCGGCGCGGGCACGTTCGAGTAGGGCCGGGGGGACGTCGAGTGACATGTGTGATCCCTTTCGAGTGAGCCGATCGAACGACAATAGTTATCATTCTCACTGATGTGGGAGCGCGGCAAGGGAGACTTGTGTAGCCAGTGGGCTACGTGCGGCAAGCGAACGAGCGCGAACGGCGTGCAAGTGAAAGCGCCAATATGTAAGGCCGGGCACCTCGCCATGTGGGGCGATATACCCGGCCTGTCTGGGTCTAGGCGTGCTACTTGTCCGACTCTGTGAGCGGATCCACCCGCGTGGCGTATTCGAGTTCGTACCGGTCGGATGAGAGCAGCAGGTCAGCCGTTTCGAGCGGGGTGTCTCCGAAGTACGCGGTTCGCATGATCACCACAACCGGGGTGCCAGGGCGCAACTTGAGCTGTTCGAGCTCGGAGGGGCGAGGCATGCGGGCGCGAAGTCGTTCGACGACGGCCGTGGGCCTCTTGCCGATAAAGGTGAAGCGATCAATGATCCCGGCCCCTGGTAGCGGACCCTGCTCGGGGAGTTCGATCGGTGTGCCACCTGTGATGGCGAGAGGCTCGAACGAGTTGACGATCATCACGGGCTCATCGTTTGCGAACGACACATAGTGCGTGCGCATCACCTCACCTCCAACCGCGATGTTGAGGCGTCGGGCGATGTCGAGACTGGCGCGCTCGGCGTGCGTTTCGTGTGAGTAGCGCGGGATTCTCTCGCTGGCCAGCGCTTCCTCGGCAAACGGGGCGCCCGGGTCCGAGCGGTAGTGCTGGGCAGACCGGCGGATCATCGGCTGGTATCGCCGGACGAACGCGCCGCCGCCGCGCACCCGGTCAATGAGCCCCTCGGCTTCGAGGATGTCCAGTGCTCGCCGCGCCACGGCTCGGGAAACCTCGAAGTCCTCGACGATCTGCTCCTGCGTAGGGAGCCTCTGACCCCATTCCAGGGATCCGCTGACGATCCGGTCACGCAGGGCACCCGCCACTCGCTCGTACATGTGAGTCGGTTCCGACATGCCTCCACCCGTCCTTCCTCGCGTGCGCGAAAAAACTTGTTAGGCCAAGAGTACTTGACTTGGCATGCCAAATGCTGGCATGTTCAGTGACATGAGTTGGCATACCAAATCAGCTCACGGTAACGACAACACAGTCCGAGAGGTGAAGCGATGAGCACTCGTCAGACCACCCCCAACCGCTCGCAGCACTGGTTCCCCGGCCTGTACGTACCGGTCAGGCACATCCGTGGCATCGAGATTTTCCCCTCGTCCCGGCGCATCGAAGTCGGTGTGTTGAAAACGACGCTGCACGGGACCGTCGACCAGCTCTACGCACTGGCGGCGGACATTCTGGACGCGATCGAGCGGGCTGAGCAGCAGCAACGGATGCGGGCTGCATGACCGTCTCTTCCTGAGGGTGTTGATCTGGCCCGCTTCCTCGGGGGCGCGGACCGGGTCAAGGCCTACAGGCCGAGAAGGAACAGCTTCTTGAGAACTGCATAGCGACAGTGCCAGCTGGGACCGCCGGTCCAGGTGACGAAACACGAGGTCCCGCGATCGCGGTCCGGTACGGCTGGCAGATGAAGCAGCGCTTGCGCTGCCCATCCTGCACGCACCCATCCCAGCTTCAGGGCGGATGCGCGCGGGGTGGAGAACGCAAGCCACCCCCAGTTTGTCGTGAGGAGTACGCCCATGAGGCACAACGGACGCGCGCCGATCCTGGTCAGCACGATGGCGCCCAACATGCTCAGCCTGCACGCCGGCGAACCGCCGATGGTGGCCTGCCCGGACTGTTCGGTCTGGCGGGTGGTACGGCGCGGCATGCTGTGGCCGCACCGCGCCGTCGACACCATCACCCGCTGTCCGGGAAGCGCCCAGCGCGTCGTCATCGACCTGACCGCCGTGGAGTGGCAGACCCGCCTGACGGTGGCCTGCCGCGAGGCCGGGTTGCGGCGCGGGAGCCGTACCGAGTTCACGCCCCGCCCGCCGACCCCCACACCGATCCACCGCATCGCCGCCTGACCCCGCACCACACATCAGGGCGCCCGGCCGGACCTGCCTAGGTCCGGCCGGGCGCCCTTCTGCATGCCCCAAATCACTGACAGAGGAAGGACACGACCCATGACCATTCACGCCGAAGGTTCCTACCTGAGGGAAGCTCAACTGCAGCTGGGAGAGGTGCTGTCCGGCTACGACCCGGCCGTCGGCGACCGCGACGAGCGGCTGCGCTTCGAGAGCAACCTGCGCATCGCGGCGGTGGCCTGCCAGGTCGCCCAGGTCGAGGTGCTGGAGCGGATCGCCACCACCCTGGACGAAGCACTGACCGAGCTGCGCAGCCTGTGCCGGAACGGCGGGCTGTCATGATGCCCCGCCAACAGGTGGCCGACCTGCGTGAACACGCCCAGGCCGCGCACCTGATCAGCGACGCTGACGAGCTGGCCACCATCGTGACCACCCTGCTGAGCGAGCTCGACGGCGCCCGGCAGCGTGAGCAGATCGTGCGCGGCGAGTATGGAGCGCTGCTGACCGCCGCCCGCGCCACCATCGCCGCCGACCAGAGCAGCGAGGCGGAGCCGCTGACGCACCTTCGGTGGGAGCTGGCCCGCCACGGCCAGCTGCCCACCGGGCAAACGTCGCCGATGCGGGTGCTGGCCGACGCCGCAACGACACAGACACTGGTGGAGCACCTAACCGAACACACCCCGCCCGCGATCGGCTGGCCATGCACGGGGTGCGGGACCGCGATGCTCACCCCGGGCATCGACATCGCCATCCCCGCCGATGGCCGCTGCCCGTCGTGCAGTACGGCTGGCGCGAGCCGTACCAGCGCGCTGGGGGTGAGCGCATGATCCCCACCGACTACAGCGACGCGCTTGACGAGGCCAGATGGCGCCTGACCGGGGAGGTCACACGCTTGGCCGTCGCCGCGTTCGGTAAGGACGCAGCCAAAGCCCGGCCGATCTTCCCCGGCGCGGAGACAACCGCGATCACGGCCGATCCGCTCCCTGCGTTGTGGGCTGCCAAGCAACTGCAGGCCCTGGCAGCGGCGCAGATCTATCGGCAGGCGCAGCACGCCCGCTCGGCCGGCCACAGCTGGCAGCAGATCGGCGAGACGCTTCAGCTGCCCGACACCAACGGTCCACTCGCAGAAGCTGCATTCGAGTACTTCACTGACGAACCGGTGAGCTTTTCCACCCCGTCCTTCTCCTGGCGCTGCCCTGCATCCAGCTGCGGCAACATGATCACCGATCACGGCCCGTACGAGTCCCACCCTGACGACTGCGAACGCGGTCACGCGCCCGGATGTGCTCGCCACGCCGCCGCCCTGGCCGCCTGGCAGGCAGCACACGACGGTGACGACTGGTGAGCGGCGACATGCTGCCGGACATCAGCGTCCGCGCCCCGCTGGTCGGCGGCGACCTATGGACGACCGTGGCTGTGCACCGCGCTGACGGGCGCTGCCAGTGCCGTACCGAGTGCGGCAACCAGCACACCAGCGGCCACGGTGCCTGCCGCCGCGAACAATCCCTCGGCCGCCCGCTGCGGGTGGTGCCGCGGGTGGCGGTGTCGGATCGCGCCGCCGCCGGATTGGGCGCCGATGACCTGATGGCGGTGTGCGCTCCCTGCCACGACGGCCTGATCCGCGCCCGCCGCATCGCCCACGAGGCGAGCATCACGCAGGCGGTCACCGCCGACACCCTGTTCTAACCAACATGCGGCTCCTGCCGCGCCCGCCCTCCCGCACCCTCTTTGCGAGACCGCGCCCCATGTCCCCGGGCGCGGTCTTCCTCATCTTCGATCGGAGTTCCGTCATGCGTATCTTCCTGCGAGTCGCCGGTCTGGTTCTGCCCGGCCCCACCACCCTCATCGCCGCCTACCTGGCCGGGATCTGGCCGGTCGTCATTGCCATGGGCATCCTGGCCGCGCTGGCCATCGTGGCCGGCCTGGCCGTCCTGGCGGTGTCGATCAACCGCGAAGAGAAGCGCGGCTCACTGACCTATGACCCGTCCGGCCGCGGCACCGCGTTCGCCCGGCGGCTGCTGAACGTGCACATCCGACAGCTGCCCGACGAAGAGCGGCCTACCGCCCCGATCGAGATGACGCGGGAGGTGAGCCGATGAGCGCCTGGCAGGACTCGGCGCGCTGTGCCGAAGTCGACCCTGAGCTGTTCTTCCCCGAACTCGGTGACCACCAGGATGCCCTCGACGCCAAGCGCGTCTGCGCTTCGTGTCCAGTGCGCTTCGAGTGCCTGACCCAGGCGCTGCAGCGGCGCGAACAGTACGGCGTGTGGGGCGGCATGTCGGTTGTCGAGCGGCGTGCGGTCACTCGGCTGCCGCACCGCTGCCGCCAGTGCTCCGGCCCCGTCCTGGAAGCCGGTCATCGGTACTGCGGCCCCGACTGCCAGCGCACAGCCCGTGCCGTACGCCGCCGCGAACGCCAGCACGTCGAGTGGGCGGCGTGAGCGCGCCATGTCGGGAACTTCTGTCTGCCGATCCGGCCATCCGGCGAACCAGCCCAGGTGACGATTGGGTGGAGAGCGGTGTGTCGCCCGCGGAGGCAGGCCAAGGTGGTTCGTCATGACGACGCCATTGCCTGCGCTGCCTGATGGGGTGCTCTCCGACGTGTTGGACGCGCTGGGCTGGGCCGACCACCAGCTGGTATACGCCCCGGCGTTGAGCGCTATGCGCCTCGTGGCCTGTCAGCTGGATGAGTTCGAACATGCAGCTCGGCAGTCACAGGGTCTTGGGCCCGTGACGGATGCGTTCTTGCTCCGCTGTGTTGGCGCCGGTGATCCCGACTTCCTTACGCGGCCCTCGCCGGTGCGGATCACCGGTGCCATCGCCGTACGCAGGACATGGACAGCCGCGTCGGGGAACCTCGGCGGCTTCGTATCGTTCGGAGCCCGGGTCGCAGTACTTCCACGTGCGGTAGCCACGCGTCCATCGGTCGCAGCCCAAGCGATCTATCACGGTTTTGGGGTGATCGCCGTCGAAAACCCTGGCGAGCTGATTCACCCACCCGCGTGTGCCACGGCAGGTGAGCGGACTTGGGTGCATCGGCAGGTGGAAGAGATCATCTACAACGCTCTCCTCCAGCAGGCTCGCCACCCAGTACCGTCGGCTGGCATAGGGCGAAGCGCCGCCGGTTAGGCAGGGCACCAGGCGCGAAGGAATCGGGGTACCTGCCAGTTCAGGCCGCTCCGGTGGCTGAGGTCCTCGTTACGCCAGATGGCGTCTCGGCATTTGCACAGCCACGATTCCTGACGAGCATTGGGCTGCAGCTGCGCCAAGCCCTCTCGTACGTCGAGCAGCAGTTGGAAAGTATGCGCGGTCAGCTCTGCGGCGGAGGCCGTTGCCAGCCATTCCATGGTGCGATTGCCACAGGTGGAGCAGGTGCACCGCCAGATGTCCCGCTCCAGATCCGCATCATGATGGGTGGCTGCCCAGCCCTCTGCGATCCGATCTACGCTCATGAGCGACAAGAGCGGCGCTACCAGGGCGTGCCTGGCCGGTGGGCGTCCCCCGCCTCCCCCACGACTGTCGGTGGGATAGAGGTGGCGCAACTTCGAGGTGACTCCGACCGCGGCCCATTGGGCGCCGAACGAGAGCGCCCCGAGCCCCGACACGTCGGTGCACAGCAGACTCACGCTGGTCATGGGCTGCTGTAGCAACCGGGCGAGACCTGTCGCTGCCTGCCTGCTGCCTAGGGGGTCGCTCTTGTGCTCCAGCACCAGAGCGACAGGCACGTCGTAGGCGCAGACCGCGCTGATCAGCAGCTGAATCCTGGCCGGTGACAACCAGCTGGTGTGCAGGGGAAGTACCGCTGTGGCGTCCCCGTCGAGTTCCGCGGTCTGCTCCAAGATCGCATGCAGTGAGGCTTCGTCTCCCTGGCCTACATATCCGGAGTCTGTCAGCAAAGTAGCGACGCCAAGCTGCCGTTGTGCCTCCATCCAAGGGCGGGACAGCTTCGCCGTTCCGAGCTTTCGGGATTTGCCCGCGTAGCGGCGGCGGTCGATCAGCAGCGGTTCGTCTAGTTCTGCCCGCCATGCGGAACTCGCCAGGTAGGTGGCTTCCTCCCCTGTTACCACGATCCCGCTGCCGCCTGCTTCCACAAGTGGAAGCGCGTCGCTGACTTTGTCGGCTTCCACCTGGATGAGCAGACGATCAGTCAGCAGGCCTGTCGCGCCGCCGACGCTTTCCGCGCCCGTTTCCACAGACGTGTCCCCCATCCCTCGCCGGTGAAGGAACGCACCCGATCACTTCGAAGGTGACCTGGCATTCAACGACCGTCAAGGGCTGGGTCGACCCCCGTCGAGGAGACGCCTCCCTCCTGCATCTCACGTCACGGCAGGCCCGAAGCGGTGGCCATCAGGCCATTCCTGCGGTTAGCACACCGCCCGCGGCGAGGCGCATCTGGCCGGCGCGTGTGGCACCGCGATCTTGCCCCGCCCGACCTACGCCCTCATCTGGCGCGCCCGCCTTCTGACCCAGCTGAAACAGCGCGGCCACCAAGAAGACCTCTTCGACCACCACGCCAAGCCCACAAGGAGATCAGCATGACCACCCCCACCGTCCCGCCCGCCTCCCCTGAATCCGGTTCCACGCCCGCTCGCAGTGCGGTCTACGCTGCGGCGGACTTCGTCTCGACGGCCGCGCTGATCGCGCACGCAGCCGGCATCCCCGCGCTGACCTTCGTCACCGACCCCGACCAGTACATGCCAGTCAGCGCCGCGGCCACCGGCCACGACACCCCCCTACCGATCATCACTCTCAGCGAGGCCGTGCTGTGCGCCGACCTCGACTCCTACGCCGGGAAGGTCGCCGCCGGGGCGCTTGCGCACACGCTGGTGTGCATGCACCAGCTCCCCACCGCGCGGGAGCGGTGGGCCGGATGGTTGTCGACGCTCGCGTTCTCCGCCGTGCTGGTCGGCCTGCTGATGGGCTCGCCTCTCACGCTAGCCCTGGGTGCGGTGGGCTGGGTCGGTGCCGCTCTGTCCGGGCTGGCCGCACAGCGGGCCAGCGAGATCGCCGCCGACCTGTACGCCGTCCACCTGCTCAACCAGGCCGGACTGGACGGGCGCGCCTGCCTGCTGACCATGGTCAACGACATCGCCTGCGGCGAGCCGCGGGCCTACCGGTTGTTCGGCTGGACGCTCTCCGGCGTGCCCACCGCCGCCGCCCGCGCCCGCGCGCTCAGCCGTACCAGGCCGACCGCCTGAACCCCCACCCATCCCTGTCCCGGCCGTCACCCCTTTTGGGGGTGGCGGCCTTGATTGTGCTGGAGGTGCCCGAATGCAGGTCCGCATCATCGGCGAGCCCGACCAGGTCGCCGCCGCTATCGAGGCGATCAGCGCCGTACTGACGGTGTCGGAGGTCTCCCGCCCGTACGGCTCCCGCCGCAACCCCACCCAGGTTCGCGTCTACATGGAGGTGACCGCCCCCGCCGCTGTGATCAAGGCTCACGGCAGCACAACTGAGAGCAATCCGGGGGTGAGCTGAGATGATCGACTCGATCCGCGAGGTCATCGCCGCTGGACTCGCCGAGCTCGCCACGCCGACGAACATCGGTCTGACCGCCGCGGCTCTGCTCGACGTCGCTCTCGTGATCGCCTACCTCAGGCTGGTCAAGGCTCGCCGCCGTGACGCCGACCGGGGTCTCAGTGCACCGCGCAAACCGCTCCCATGGCGCACGCGGCTCACGTATCTGGCCGCTGTCATGGCGTCTGTCGTGGCAGCTCAGGGCATGTTCATGTTTTTCAAGGACGTCTTGGGACTGTCTGCGCCGTTCGCCCTCATGCTGTGCAGCTTCATGGAGGTCGGCACGTTCGCCAGCGCCCTAGGCGCCCGCGACAATCTCAAGCTGCCGCCCTACACGACGGGACCGGAAGGCAAAGCCGTATGGGTCTTCGCCTCCTTGTCCGGCATCATGTCGGCATCGCACGCCTCCTCCGTAGCCGAAGCATTCGGCCGCCTGGTCGTGACCCTGATCGCAGGCTGGCTGTGGGAGCGGTCGCTGCAGGACGAACGCAAGCAGCTCACCGGCAAGTCCAATGAGCTGCAGTGGGCCATCACCCCCACACGCCTGCTCATCCGCATGGGCCTGGCCGACCCGACGACCCGCGACAGCAACGACATCGCTCGTGAACGGCGCCTAGACGCCTACGTACGCGCCATTCACGACCTGAGCGACGCCGAGACCCGCGGACAAGCCAAGGCCATCGCCAAGGCCCGCAAACGATGGGAAGCGGCCTACAACCGCGCCGTGGAGTACGCCCGCGTGGATGTCGATCAGGACGCCGCCCGGATCGTGGCCATCAAGGTCGACGCGCTACGCGAGCGCCGCGCCCTGATCGAGCGCATCCACACCGCACCGGCCCCACCGTCACCCCCACCCCCCAGCACCTACAAGCCAATCGTGATCCGCCACCTCCAGCGCCTGGCGCTCACCCCCGACCCGACCCACCCGACTCAGTCGGATGAACAGTCGGCCGCTTCAATAGCGCGCGGCACAGCCGACCAGACCCGACCCGACCACAGCACCCCCCGGTCTCAGTCGGATACCCCGCCCCCGACCCAGCCCGACCCGACTCAGTCGGGTTGGCAATCATCTGACTCCGACAAGGCAACCCGTACCACCGACCCGACCATCCCTGACCTCATCGCGTTCGCGAACGCCCTACTCGCGACCCGACCCGACCCGACCAACGCCCCCGACCTTGAATCGGCCGAGACGGCCGACTCCACCCGACCTATCAACCCGACTCGCGCAGCACCGACCGTGGTATTTCAAGCACCGCCCACGCTGCCCGCACCCGACCCGACTGAGGACCCGACGCTCCCAGCGCGAACCGGTCCCGCACTCACCGCAGTGCCCCCCGCCCCGAACTCGCGTCGGGTAAGCCGCAACAGCGCACCAATCACGCGACCGCTTGCAGCTCGCCGATCGATCGACACCCATCGAGAAGCCTTGCACGAGCTGATCGCACGCGGCCAACTGCCCGACCGCCCTGCCGCCGACGCGATCCGCACCGCCCTCGGGTGCTCCCAACAAGCCTCCCGCACGCTACGCAACGAGCTGCGAGGCATCGCCTCATAACCCGGCTTCCGAGCCCTCTGCGCAGCCCGCCCGAATTCGCCATCCGCGCCGGGCGAGCCGTACCCCTCATGCGCCGTGCTCGGGTGCGCTGTGCCGTCACCCGGGCGCGGAACCACCCTTTCTCACCTGCACGCCAACCCTTCAAGGAGTCCACGATGGAAGCGGGTAAATGGATCATCTTCGCCGCCCTGGCCGGGGCCGTGTTCGTCGGCTTTAAGTCCCGGCAGCTCAAGTCGTATGAGTTCGTCGTCTGCGGCCTGTTCGTCCTGCTCTTGGACGGGCTCGTGTTCAAGGGCCAGATCACCAAATGGGTCGGCGACCTCGGCTCCAACCTGCCCGACGTCGCCAAGACCGTCAGCCCCGGCATGGCCCTGGGACTAACCCCCAACGCCAGATGCTGGCTGGCCCGCTTTGGTCGGGCGGTGCGGGCCAACCTGCCGCACTGGTCCGACTACGTCATCACCGCCGCCCTGACCGTGGTCGCCCACTACGTGCTGGGCCTGTCCTGGTGGTTCGGCGCGGTGCTGTACGGCGTCCTGGCCGTCTTGCTCGCCGCCAAGGCCCTGCTCGCCATGCCCGCCGCCGACCCCGGCGAGGATGCCGCGGCGGGGAGTGGAGGGGAGCGCTGATGGACCCGTTCACTCTGGTCATCATCGTGGCCGCGTTGGTCGCGGCGACTAAGACCGGCCGGGCCGCGGTCGGCAACGGGGTGCGCTCCGGCTACAAGGCCACCGGGTGGCGTACTCCGAGCCAGGCCATCGTGCACCACTCCGGCACTGCCGGTGCCTGGGTCGGCAGCTGGATCGGCAAGGGCTTCCGCACGGCCCGCCACGGCATCGCGACCCGGATCAAGGCTGGCCGCCAACACCTGAGGAACAACCCTGAGCCGGTCGACGCCGACACGCTCCCACCGACCACCACCGATCTGAAGCCCGACGACTACTTCCGCGAATACATCGACACGCCGCCGCCGTTGCTCGACGAGCCCGACGATCTCCCCGCACGGCCCGCATCCGATGGCGCCAGCGCCCGCCCTGTCACTGCCCTGCCCGCCCCTGCACCGGCCCGCCGCCCCACCTTGTCGAAAGGATCTCTCACCGTGTCCCAGCTCATCATCAACATCGAACCGCCTACCACCGACGCCGAGTTCCTCGACGACTGCCGCTCCATCGCCGGCGTCATGCGCGCCCTGGCCGAAGAGATCGGCGAGTGGGCCAGCGGCGTGGCCGCGCTCGGCATCCCCCAGGAGGTGACCAACCCGCTGGCCGGGATCGCCGACGGGCTCACCGCGGCCGCCGACGGCGCCATGCAGGCCGCCACCCGCTTCGAGGACTCTTTCGAGGAGGCTCGCGAGGTCGCCGCTCGCGGAATGACCATCACCGGCCAGGACGCCGCTTGAACCGGTTGGCATCCACGATGAGCCCGGCGGCTTCGGCCGCATCGCAGGTGGGGCCGAGCGGCAGGCAGGTGCTCGACCTATTCTGCTGCGCAGGCGGCGCGAGCATGGGCTATCACCTGGCGGGCTTCACAGTGACCGGCGTGGACATCGCACCGCAGCCCCGATACCCCTTCACCTACCTCCAGGCCGACGCCCTGGAGGTGCTGTCCGACAGGAAGTTTCTCGCTCAGTTCGACCTCATCCACGCTAGCCCTCCATGCCAGGCCCACACCCAGGCCCAGCCGATCCAGGGCCGCAGGCACCCCGACCTCATCGCCCCCACCCGAAGATTGCTCCGCACCTCAGGCCGTCAGTGGATCATGGAGAACGTGCCAGGCGCGCCGCTCCGGCCCGATCTGATCCTGTGCGGATCGATATTTCCCGAGCTGCGTGACGGTCCGTACGGGATCAAGCGCCATCGCTGGTTCGAGTTCTCGGACATGCCCGACGAGCTTGCGCTGGTTCCGCCCTGTGACCACCCGCCGAAAGTGGTTTCCGTGTTCGGGCACGGCGGCGCCCGCTATCACGGAGTGGAGCAGTGGCGCCGGGTTATGGGGATCAGCTGGGCCAGCCGCGACGAGCTGGCCGAAGCAATCCCGCCCGCCTACACCCATTACATCGGAAACGCGCTCGTCCGCACCTGGACGTCGCAGAAAGGGGCTACATGAGCTGACCAGCAACCGTCCAACAGCCCCGGCAACCAGCCGTTCGCCGGGGCTTTTACCTGCCCAGGGAGGACATCCCAGCGATGGCACGACGTGACCGCTTCCCCACAGGTGACGGCCGACGCGGCTACCGACGCGGTCGTCGCTCCCGCTACGGCGACGGCTACCCCTACCCGCGCTCCGGCTACTACCGTGACCGCATCACCCCAGGACGGGTCATCGGCGCCACCCTGCGCGGCTACAGCCGGTGGGTGGCCAAGAGCCCCGATACCCGCGGCTTGGCCTCCGCGCTGGCCGCGCTCTACCCCGCCGGGCAGCTCGCCCACGCCTTCGAGCCCGAACCCGTGTGGGTCGGCGTCCTGTCCGGGCCGCTTGCGCTAGCCGCGTGGGTCGGCACCTACAAAGCCCACCACTCTCACGCCTACTCCGCCACCGTCGCCGCGACCGCTGCAGCCGGTCCGGCGTGGCTGGCCTTCGCCACCCACTTCGGCGCGTTCAACCTGCCCACCCTGATCGGCTACAGCAGCGCCTCAGCACTGGCCTGGTCGGCCTACACCTGGTCCGACGTCCTACGCCGCCGCCGCGCCAAACAAGCCGAACACGCGAAGTGGGAGGCGATGGCCGAAGCTGCCGGGCTGGAGGAATCCGTTCTGGTCGCGGTCGAGGACACCCGGCTGGGGCACCGCTACCGCGTCGACATCCGCCGCTGCAGCAAGACCGCCCGCCAGCTGGCCAGCGGCTCCCTGTCCGAGAACATCGCCGCCTACCTCGCCCTGCCCGCCTCCCGCGTACGGGTGAGCACCGACCCCAAGCACGCCGGAATGATCCAGATCCACATCCAGCTGACTGACCCGTGGGTCAACACCGTGCCCCACCCCGCCCTGACACCTACTGAGGCGGGCGCTTCCCGGCGGCGCCGGTCCATCATGGACGGCCCGCTGATCCTCGGCACCGACCCCGACACCGGCCACGACCTGGTCGTGAGCATCTTCGACAAGGTCGGCGGGCACGACACCTTCGTCGTCGCGCCCAAAGGCAGCGGCAAGACGGTCCTGTACTTCAACCTCATCGAACAAGCCACCGACCGAGACGATGTCCTGGTCTGGGCGATCGACCTCGGCAAGGGCACCCTCGGCCACGTGTGGGGGCCAGCGCTGGATGCCCACGCCGGCATCGGCGAACACGACAAGGCCGTGCAGATCCTGGAATGGGGCGCGGCCATCGTGGAGGAACGCTCGCTCGCCAGCGGCGGGCGCAACCACCGTCCCTCACCAACCGAGCCGATCATCCTCATTCCGATCGACGAGTTCGACACCGTCGCCGGCTACAACTCACCCATCGCGCACAAGACTAAGCAGCCGTTGGAGACCATCAGCCGCCGCGGCCGCTCCGCCGGCGTCCAACTCGTCATCGCCGCACAGCGCGGCGTCGCCCAGTACACCGGCAGCAAAGACCCGCACGCCAACGCCGACAACAAGATCGTGCTCCGAGTCAACCGGTCCGCCGAGGTCAACAACGTCATCCCGAACTGGGAAGCCGAAGGCATGCCCGACATGGCCACCTACGCCCAAGGCACCGCCGGTGTCGCCCTGGTCGTCGACAAAGACAACCAATGGTGTTCCGGCCGGGTGCGCGACCTGCACGACTTCGACGCCGTCATCGACCTGGCCCAGCGGCGCGGCGCCCCCACCGCGACCCTGGAACCCTCCATTGCCGCCGCCCTGCCCGGCTACACCGACCGCCACAAGACCGCCGTCATCGCCGGGGCGCCCCGCACGGCGGCCCCCATCCACAGCTCCGGCCGCTCGGGGTGGGGCATCGACGCCACCGACCCCGGCGCCGTCGACCGCCTCGCCCGCGACCTGGTCGCCGACGTCGAATCCCGCCTCACCGGCATGCCCACCGCCCCCGACCACCCCACCCCCATCGAGGAACTGCTGGCCGCCAAAGACGCCCTCGACAACGGCGAACAGGTACCCGAACATATCGCCCGCCCGATCCTCACCCTCCTCCAGAGCCGCGGTGAAGACGGGGCACGCCGCGATGAAATCGCCCAGGCGCTCGGCAGATCCCTGTCAGGGGTATCCAAGTGGCTGGCCGTCATGCGCGACCTCGACCTCATCGACACCGCCGGCGCAGGCAAAGCAGCCCGCTACTACCTACCGGAATGCGCCCCCGACGACCCCACCAACGACTACTGACCGTAGCCAGTAGCGGCGGCGAACTGTCCACGCCAACTGTCTACCGAACTGTCTATCGGCCCCCCTATGGGAGGGGTGCCGTAGACAGTTGGACAGTTCGCGTGGACAGTTCCCGAGCTCACCGACCGTAACCAACACGCCTTCCCCGGGCGGGCGCCTCCACGGCGCCCGCCCGGACTTCGTCATGCCCTCAGGGAGGAGCTTCGTGTTACCCGTCCCGCTCGCCCTCGCCCCTCCACCGTCGGAGGCGAGCGCGCAGTACACCGTGTGGCTGTTCCTGTTCGCCCTCGCCGTCCTGTACGGCATCGGCTACGCGATCTCCATCCGGCTGCACCCCTACAAGGCCTGCCGTACCTGCAAAGGCTCCGGCAAACACCGCGGCTGGCTGTTCGAGCGCTCTTTCCGCGCCTGCGACCGCTGCCACGGCTCCGGCCGCGAACTGCGCCTGTTCGCCCGCGACGACTAACCAACCCCCGTGTGAAGGAGAGCCCCGCCATGTCCATCGGAGACACCACCATCACCGTCATCGGCAACCTGACCGCCGACCCCGACATGCGCTACACCCCGGCCGGGGTCGCGGTCGCCGCGTTCACCGTCGCCTCCACCCGCCGCACCTACGACAAGCAGACCGGCAAGTGGGCCGACGGCGACACCCTGTTCCTGCGCTGCAGCGTCTGGCGCGAGGTGGCCGACCACGTCACCGAATCGTTGACCAAGGGCACCCGCGTCATCGTCACCGGCCGCCTCAAGCAGCGCGACTACGAAGACAAGGACGGCATCAAGCGCACCATCTACGAAATCGACGTCGAAGAGGTCGGCCCCTCGCTGCGCTTCGCCACCGCCAAACCGACCAAGGCCGCACGCCAGAACGCCCCGCACCCGGCCGACACCCCGGGCGGCGACCCCTGGACCAGTACGGCACAGCCCGCCGGAGTCGGCGCTGCAGGTGGTTGGAACGGCGGTGGTGACGAGCCGCCGTTCTGACCACCCGGCGGGTGGGCTGGACCCCCGGACATGCGAAGAGGCCCCCCGCCTTGAGGGCCTCTTCGACTCGCTGCTCTTACTGAGAGAAAGGGTCGCACGTGGACGCGTCTGATCACAACCAGTCCGGCGACGAGGCGTATTTCGCCGATGGCGTTCCGCTGCCGGATGAGGACCGCCAGGGCGACGCCGTCGGTTCCGGCAAGCTGGCCCCGGAATTGGTCAAGATGGCCGAAGACGCCTACCGGCTGATCCGTGCCGACGACGGCCGCAGCTACGCGGTCCCCAAGCTCGGAGCGGCCGTCGCCGTACCCCTGGCTTCCAAAGGCGGATCTGGGTTGCGCGCCAAGCTGGCCACCTCGCTGTATCGCCGCACCGGCCGGGTTTCCTCCGGCGCGGAACTGTCCGACGCGATCAACGTGCTGGCCGGCGAGGCCAGTGAACAAGACCCGCAACCGGTCTACCTGCGCATGGCCCGCCACACCACCCCTGGCGACCACGCGGACGCCGGGGCGATTGTGGTGGACATGGGCACCGAGACCGGCGAAGCCATCGTCATCACAGGCGACGGGTGGCGCATCGACCCCGTCTCACCGGTCATCTTCCGCCGCTCGGAGCTGACCCATCCCATGGTGACCCCGGTCCGCGGCGGCACCCTCGACGGCCTGCGCGCCCTGATCAACCTGTCAGAAGAGGATTGGCGGCTGGCGATCGCGTGGGTGGTGGCCGCCTACCTCACCGACATCCCGCACCCGATCCTGACCGTCAAAGGCGAACAGGGCACCGCCAAATCCAACCTCATCCGCTCCCTGCTCCTACTGATCGACCCGCAACCGGCCGCCGACCGCGAGCCACCGGGCAGCCAGCGCGAATGGGCCATCTTCGCCCGCGCGAGCTGGGCCTTCAGCTTCGACAACGTCACCGACATCCCCGACTGGCTATCCAACTCCCTGTGCAAAGGCGTCACCGGCGACGCCGTACTCCAACGCGCCCTGCACTCCGACGAAGACATCACCGTCTTCGCCTTCCAGCGCGTCATCGCCATGACCAGCATCGAGTTCAAGCACCCGCTCGCCGGCGACCTGGTCGACCGCATGCTGCTGATCGAACCCGAAGTCATCGACGTGCGCCTCACCGAGCAGTACGTGCGCGCCGCACGCGAGCAAGCACTCCCGCTCGCCCTCGGCGCCGTGCTCGACCTGGTAGCCGGCGTCCTGGCCGCGCTACCCGCCGTGCATACGACCGACCTGCCCCGCATGGCCGACTTCGCCCGCGTCCTGGCCGCCCTCGACAAGGTCACCGGCTGGACCACCGTCAAGGACTACCGGACCCGTATCGCCGCCATGGGCATGACCCTCATCGAGGGCAACACCCTGGCCCGCGTCCTGTACTACTTCGCCACCCCCCAGCCGTGGGAAGGCGAGACCAGCGACCTCCTGACCGGGCTGCGCCGCGTCGCCGCCGAACACGGCCTGCCCGCTAGCCAACTCCCCGCCGACGTGCGGACGTTGGGCACCAAACTCAGCGAGATCGCCCCCTCGCTGCGCAAGGTCGGCGTCGACATCCGCAAACGCAAGAGCGGCGCGAAACGCTACATCAGCGTGATCAAGAAAAGCGATGACCCTCAAGAATGAAGATCACCTTCTCTTTCTATTTAGAAAAGAGGAGACCGTTGTCCCCTTGTCCCAAACGCCCTGTGGCCTGCACGGACGCAGGGACAACGCCTTGTCCCTGCCTTGTCCCTGATGTCCCAAGATCACGGGATGTGGGACAACGTGAGGCAACGGTGGGACAACCCGTTGTCCCCCCATCAGCCCACGTCACACGGCGTTTGGGACAACGAGACAACGATTCGCCGCGCTCACGCTCAATCAGTCAACCGGCGATCGCCCTCCCGTCCGAACCGGCTTCAAAGCAAAGGGCCAACCCTCATGGACAACCCCCGACTTGTATCCCGCTCAACCCTCACCGAAGACCCCGCCGTCACCCACGCCATGCAGACCTACGACCAGTTCAGCCCCCGCCAGCAACGCGAGGTGTTCATCAGCCTCTATCGCGCCATCCGGGCCTTCCGCCGTACCGGTGACACTGACTTCCTCGCCACCTTCGCCCAAAGTGTGGAAGCGATGATCACGCTGCACAGCCGTCCCGACGTACGGGAGGCGATTCGCAACGCCAACCCCAGCCCCCGCCGGGCAGACCAGCTCATCGACGTCGATCACGTCACACAGCACCTTCACGCGTAGTCGCCCCGCGTCTCTGCCCGGTCGAGGCATGCACACCGCAGGCCCGACCCCTCCGGCCGCGCGGCGAGCGGGGGATGCCTCCCGCTACGCCAGCTCGCCGGGCGCCCAACCTCCTTCGGCGACGACCGCCGCGGCCGACGTATGCCGGTCGGCGTGAGCCGTACCAGCAAGGAGGCATCCCCCGCTGCCGCACCTGAGGAATCACGTCCAGTAACGAGAGGAAACCAATGTCAGCTCCCCAGGAACAAGCCGCCGTGCTCGCGCTCACCATGCACGCTGACGGCGCGTGGCCGTCGATCGCACGCATCATCCAAGACAGCGGCAGCGCCCTGCGGCTGATCGTCGGCGACATCGCCGATGTCGACTACGAAGATCGGGCCTATGCCCTAGCGGTCATCGCCAGTGTCCGCCCCAGCGACCTCACGTGGGCTGCGAGCCTCATCGCCTCTGCCCACACGCACGACGTCAGGCTGATCACCGTGCTGGATTCTGACTACCCCGGCAACCTCGACTTCGCCCACGACCTGCAACCTTTCCTATGGGCGCGTGGCCGGCTTCGCACCGATGACTGGCGAGCACTCACCATCGTCGGCGACGACAGTACGGCTCTCGCCGACGCCCACCACGTGGCACAGGCCGCAGCTCGCGCGGGCTTGACCGTGGTGGCCGGGCTCCGCACCCAGGTCGACCTCGCCGTTCACGAGGCGGCGCTGGCCGTCGGCAGCCGCAGCCTGGCGGTCCTGGATCAGGGCATCCACACGCCGCTGAACGCGGAGCCGTACGCCGCCATGGCCACGGAGCTGACCCGCCGCGGTGTCCTGGTCTCACAGTTCTGGCCGCACACCCCGTCGGACGAGCACACCGTGGCCAGCGCTCGCGTCGTGACCAGCGGCCTGGCCGCCGCCCTCTACGTCGCTGATGGCACCCACGACAGCGGACCAGCCCACCAGGCCAGGATCGCGCTCGATCACGGCAGGCACGTGTTCGTGCCCCACCGGCTCTACCGCGAACAAGCATGGGTCCGCTCGCTGGCCTACCGCGGCGGAGTCACCGCCGTGCACACCCTCGACGAGCTGATCGCCGCCGTCGTTGACCTCATGAGCGTCGGCCACCACCCGGCCCCTTTCTGACACGGCGAGATCGACCACCCGTATGCCGCTCGCGCGACCCTGGCCAGCCGATGCTGATCGGCACTAGCCGTACGCCACCTAGGCACCCCCCTTCGCACCCCACGCCGGTCGGCAGGCACGCCCGTCGGACGGCCCCTCGACTCCAAGGAAGATCCATGTCGCTCACTTCCGCCGCGACCTCGCCCGCCACCCCGGCCGTCACCATGACCGGCCGCCAGCTACGCGACCTGACCGGCAGCGTGCTCAACCACGTAGCCACCGGCCGCTGGCAGGTGCCCTTGCTGACCATGGTGCAGGTCGAGGTCAGCCACAACGTGCTGCACCTGATCGCCACCGACACCTACACCCTTGCGGTCGCTCGCCACCCGCTCGACGGACCCGGCGGCGACCTCACGCTGCACATCCCGGCCACCACCCTGACCGCCGTCGCGCGCACCATCCGAGTGCGCGACCAGGTACGGCTCAGCCTCACCCCGCAGGCCCTCATCCTCGATCGGTGCCCCGCGCCGGAACTGCCCAGTTGCATCCCGGACCCAGAATTGACCTACCGCATCCCAGCCGTGGAATCGCAAGCACCGCTCCCGTGGCGCAAGCACGTCGCCAAAGCCCTCCACCGCCCACCCAACGCCACCGTCGAACACCCGCTCGCGATCCGGAACGCGTTCCTGGCCCGCTTCCAGACCGCTGCCTTCACTGGCCAGCCCCTGCAGCTCCACCCGCCGGGCAGCCACAAGCAGCCGATCTTGATCACCAGTGGCCCGCACTTCCTCGGCCTGCTCATGCCTATCGGCCTCGACGACCGCGCCGACCAGGCCACCGAGCTCACGCCCTGGACCACCCTCTGCCCGGCCAACGCCGCCTAAATACCAGCCTGTTGATGACCCCCCGCCCACACACCACGGGCGGGGGGTCGTCGCGTTTCCCCGGGAGGTTCCCACCGTGCCCAACCCGTCGACCACGCCCCTCAACCTCGCCATGCGCCTGGCCGGGTACGGCTGGCACATCCTGCCGCTGTCCCCGACCAGCAAACGCCCCCTCGCCAACTGCCCCACCTGCACGCCCACCCGCGGCGCCGCCCGCCACCCCATCGACAGCTGCCCGTGCCTGCCCGCCGGCCGATGGTGCCACGGCGTCCGCGCCGCCACCACCGACCCCGACCGGCTCACCGCGTGGTGGCGGAGCCAGCCCCACGCGGTCCCCGGCGTGGCCGCCGGACCCTCCGGCTTGATCCTGATCGACCTCGACACCCACGCCACCGATCCGCCCGCCAACGCCGCTACCGAGCTGCTGCCCGGCATCGACCTGACCGGCCACCCCATCGCCGCCCACGCCGCCAGCATCCGGACCGGGCTCGACACCCTCGCCCTACTGGCCCGCCTCCGCGGCGGCACACACCCCTGGCCGATCGACCCCGACCATCAGCCGGTCGTCACCGTCACCCCGAGCGGCGGCCGGCACCTGTGGTACCGCGCCCCTGCCGCACCGCTCCGCCAGGCCATCGGCCAACTCGGCTGGCAGATCGACATCAAGGTCGGCTGGAACTACGGCATCGCCCCAGGGGCGACCACTGCCGCCGGCACCTACACCCACCGATCCGGCCACCTCACCGCCCCTGGCTACCCTCCGACCTGGCTCGCCCGCGAGGTCGCCCGGGTCGCCAGCCCCGTACCCCTCCAGCGCCGCCACCCCTACCCACCACCCCGAGCACCCCGGCCCGACGGCGTCCCCGGCCGCTACCTAACCACCGTCATCAACCGCGGCGCCGCCGAGCTCGCAAAGCTCAAGCTCCAGGACGGCCGCCAGCGCCGCCTGTCAGCCCTCGCCTACCAAGCAGGCGGTCTACTGGCCTGGTCCGGCCTGCCTGAACACCAGGTCACCAGCTGGCTCATCGCCGCCGGAGAGGCCAGCGACCTGCCCACCCGGCTCGCTGCCCGAATCGTCCATCGCGCCCTGCTCAACGGCATCGGGTCACCCGTCACCCCTGCCGCGCTTCGTCATGCCCTGCCCGCCTGAAAGGAACCCGCCGTGAGTCACGACGACCTCCCCGCACTCCTCACCGTCCCCCGAGCGGCCAAGCTCCTGGGGATCAGCCGCGCGTCCGCCTACCGCTACGCCGACGCCGGCGAGCTGCCGGTGAAGCGCTTCGGCAGCCGCATCTACATCGTCACCGCGAAGATCCGCTACCTCCTGGACGGCTCAGAAGGGCAGGCCGCGTGAGCAAGAAGGACGACCCGGGCAACCCGGTCGCCGGCGTCGTCGTCTACCAGCGCGGCAAGAAGTGGTCCTACCGCCTGGAGCTGGACCGCGACGTGCTGTCTGGAGAGCGGCAGTTCGAGTACGGGCACGGCTACGCCACGCGAGAGGAGGCGTGGACGGCCGCGGTGAAGGCGAAGGACGACCACGGGCGCGGACAGCGGGTGTTGCCCTCCAAGCGCACCGTGGCGCAGTTCTTCACCGAGTGGCTGACGTCCAACGAGCACTCGGTGAAGCCCTCGACCTACGTCAACTACTGCGACTACACCAACGCCTACGTGGTGCCGATCATCGGCAAGCGCAAGCTGCAGGACGTCAGCGTGCCCATGCTGAACACCCTGTACCAGCACCTACTCGCGAAGGGCCGGGTGAAGCGGGACACCAACACCGCCATGTACGAGTACTGGTCGACCCGTCGCAAGGCGGGTGCCGAGCCTAAGCCCATGGAGATCTCCCGGCACTGCAAGGTGAGCATCTACGCCGCCCGCAGCGCCGTACTCCGCTATCGCCGCGGCCGGGTGCCCCAGGAGCCGAACCCCGGGCTGGCACCGAAGACCGTCAAGAACGTCCACCGCATGCTGCACCGCGCGCTCGGGGACGCGGTGGCGTGGCGCTACATCGAGTTCAATCCCGCCGCGCACGCCCGGCTCCCCCGCGAGAGCCGCTCCGGCAAGCGGCGCCGGGGCAAGACCTGGACGCCGGAGCAGCTGGTGGCGTGGCTGAAGGTTGCCATCACCGACCGCGACGCCGGCGTCTGGGTCCTGATCGCCACCACCGGCATGCGACGCTCAGAGGCCGCTGGAGCGGAGCGGGAGTTGCTCGACTTGGTCGCGGCGACGCTGAAGCTGGGCGACACCCGCATTGTGGTGGGCGGCGATGCGGTGGCGTCCGACGGCAAGAGCGAGAGCGGGCGCCGGACGCTCTCGCTGGACGCCTTCACCGTGGCCTTCCTCACCAAGCATGTGGAGATGCTCGACGCCGAGCGCGAGGCGTTCGGCAAGGACTACTGCGACGCGGGCTTGCTGGTCTGTCATCCGGACGGGCGGCCGGTGCATCCCGACACCATCACGCGCCGGTTCAACCGGCTGGTCGATCGGGCGGGAGTGCCGCGGATTCGGTTGCACGACGTGCGGCACACCTACGCCACGGTGTCGCTGGACGCCGGGGTGGATCCGAAGATCCTCGCAGACCGGATCGGGCACGCCTCCATGTCCTACACCTTCGACATCTACACCCATCCGACCGTCGGAACGGACCGGGAATCGGCGGAGAAAATCGCCCGGCTGATCTTCGGAGTGGACGGTCCACAACTCCCATGAATCGGCCGGATGGTTACCATTCTGGTTACCGGAGACATGAAAACGGCCTTCCGGAGTATCTCCGGAAGGCCGTTTTGCCTGGTAGCGGGGGCAGGATTTGAACCTGCGACCTCTGGGTTATGAGCCCAGCGAGCTACCGAACTGCTCCACCCCGCGTCGGTGTGTGTCTAAAGACTATCGGCCGATGGGAGCACACGCAAATCAAGGGCCAGCGACCGCGTCGCCTGTCCAGGTTTGTCCATGATGTCGGCCAAGGGGAGCTCTCGGCAAGAGAAACAGAAAGGCCCGGACCCCCAAGAAGGGTCCGGGCCTCGCCCTCAGCCTGTTGGGCTTGTGGATGGAGATGGGCTGGCGCTTGGGGTTGGGGTGGCTGTCGGGGTGGGTTGGGCGGTGGCCGCCGTCTCCAACGCCTTCAGCGCCTCCTCCAGCCGCTTCTGCGCCTTGCCGTACTCCTCCCAGTTCGGCGGGCTGGACTGCAACGCCCGCTGCGCGTCGTCGAACGCCTTCTGGGCGTCGGCGATCGCCTTGGCCTGGCCGGTCGCCGCCGGGTTGTCCTTGCCGGTCTCCGGCGGGATCACCGTCTCCTGGCTCTCGCCGAACACCTGCGCCAGCGCCTGCGTGAGCGTGTCACCACTGCCCACCTTGTTGCCGAACGCCACCAGCACGCGCCGCAGGATCGGGTACGGCTCCTGCCCGGTGCCCGCCCTGGTCTGCACGTAGACGGGTTCGATGTAGATCAGGCCGTTGGCGTAAGGCAGCGTGAGCAGGTTTCCGTAACGGACGTTCGCCTGGCCCAGGCCGAGTGGCCCGAGCTCGCCGGAGAACTTGTTCTGGAAGTTGTTCTGCGCCTGCCCCGGTCCTGGAATGGCCGTGTTGGACGGCATGCGCAGAATGCGGAGCTTGCCGTAGTCGTCGCCGGCCTTCGCGTCTACCGCCATGAAGGCGGCCAGGTTCGGCCCCTGGCGCGGGACGAACGTGGTGGTCAGCGAGAACGTCGGCTGCGAGCCGGGCATCGTGGTCGTCAGGTAGTAGGGCGGCTGCTTGACCGACTGGTCGCCCTGTGACGGGTCGTTCGGGACGTTCCAGAAGTCCTGGCCGCTGTAGAAGGCGTTGGCGTCCTCGATGTGGTAGCGCGACAGGGTGTAGCGCTGCACCTTGAACAGGTCTTCCGGGTAGCGGATGTGGTTGCGCAGGTCAGGGGACATGGCGGACGCCGGCTTGATGGTGCCGGGGAACGCCTTGGACCAGGTCTTCAGCAGCGGGTCGTTGTTGTCCCACCCGTACAGGGTGACGGTGCCGTCGTAGGCGTCGACCGTGGCCTTGACCGAGTTGCGCATGTAGTTGATCTTGTCGCGGGGCTGCTGGGCGACGGCGAGGGTGTTGGTCGACTTGTCCTTCGTCATCTCGTCCAGGCTTTCGCTCTGGGAGTACGGATAGTCGTTGGTCGTGGTGTAGCCGTCCACGATCCAGACGATCCGCCCGTCGACGATCGCCGGGTAGGCGTTGGCGTCGAGGGTGAGGAAGGGGGCGACCTTCTCGATGCGTTCCCTGGGGTCGCGCACGTAGAGGATCTTCGAGGCGTCGTTGATGTCGCCGGAGAGCAGGATGTTCTTCTCGCCGTACTTGGCCGCGTAGATCAGCCGGTTGAAGAACGAGCCCACCGGGACACCGCCTGAGCCGGTGTAGGTGGTGTTCTGCTGGCCGGTGCCGCCGCTCTCCGGGTAGTCGAGCTCCTGCGGCGTCTTCGGGTTGCCGCCGGCGATGACGTACTCGGTCGCCGCCGGGTGCTCGCCGAAGTAGACGCGCGACTCCTTCAGCTTGGTCGAGTTGACCAGCGGCCCGGTGACCGGCATGTCCTTGGCGTCGTAGTTGGGCAGCCCGCCCTGGTCGACCTCGTTGCCCGGGGCCGCGACGAAGCCGTAGCCGTGGGTGTAGACGAGGTGCTCGTTGATCCAGTTGTTCTGCTCGGTGGGCGGACCGATGAGCTCACGTACGCCGACGACGTGGTCGCGCTCGACGCCCTTGTCGTCCTTGTACCGGTCGACGTCGAGCTGGTCGGGGAAGCCGTAGAAGCCGCGGATGCGCTGTGTCTGCTCGTACGTCTTGGCGACGAGAGCGGGGTCGAGCAACCGCACGCCGTTCACGGAGACGTCACGTTCCGCGGCCTTGGCCTGGGACGGGTCGGCGACGGCCGCGTAGTCCTTCACCTCGGTGTCGGCGATGCCGTACGCCTGTCTGGTCGCCTCGATGTTCCTGGCGATGTACGGCGACTCCTTGCCCTGCTGGTTGGGCTTGACCTGGAACTGCTCCACCAGCGCCGGGTAGACGCCGCCGATCAGGATCGCGGAGAGCACGAGCAGGCCGAAGGAGACGCCGGGCAGCATGCCGCCCGGCCGTACCACTCCTGCGAAGAACAGCGCGGCACAGATCAGCGCGATGATCGCCAGGATGGTCTTGGCCGGAAGCACCGCGTTGACGTCGGTGTAGGAGGCGCCGTTGACGAAGCCCCGGTCGGAGAAGACCAGCCCGAAGCGGTCGATCCAGTACGCGATGGCCTTCAGCAGGACGAACACGCCGAGCAGCACCGACAAGTGGACGCGTGCGGCTCGGGAGGCGTGCACCCCGGGCGACTGGAGGCGGAACCCGCCGTACAGGTAGTGCGTGATCGCCGCCAGGATGATCGAGATGATCACCGCGGTGAACAGGAAGTTCAGCACCATCCTGATGAACGGGTAGTCGAAGACGAAGAACGAGATGTCGAACTTGAACAGGTCGTCGACCTTGCCGAAGTCGGCCCCGTTGACGAACTGCAGCCACGTCTTCCACTGCCCGGCGAACGACGAGCCGGAGAAGAGGGCGAGCACCGCCATGCCGACGATGAAGATCAGCTTGCGATGGGGGTCGAGGGCCATCCGATACCGGTCGGCGCCGCTGCCGCCGCCGAACATCGCGGGCCCGAACATCGGCCGCATGCGGAAGGCGAGCAGCATGTTGCCGCCGACGATCCCCACCATCAGCAGCGCGCCGACGGCGAACAGGGCGATCTCGGTCAGCAGCACGCCGGAGAAGACCGAGGTGAACCCTACGGCGTCGAACCACAGGTAATCGGTGAAGATCCCGGCGAACAGAAAGAAGAAAGCCACGATCGCCACCAGGGCGATCGCGACGGGTAGAAGCAGCCGCGGCCGGCGGGGCAAGCGCATCGCCCTACCGGCTCCTGGGGTCCGGAAGCTCAAGGCCAACCCCTCGTCGTGATGAACAAACGGTCCGTGTCTGGCAACCTACACCGCTCTGCCAGCCGTACGGCTAACGCACGGCGGTGCGCGGAAGTTTCAGCTTGACGGGCAATTGGGCACGGCGCCCTTACCGGTACGCAGTGCGTCAAGCGCCGACACGGCGTCGTGCAGGGTGTCGGCCTTGACCAGACGCAGCCCGCTGGGTACGGCCTTGACCGCTTCCGCGCAGTTGTCGGCCGGGGTGAGGAACACGGTCGCGCCCGCGTCGCGCGCGCCGACCATCTTCTGCGCGATGCCGCCGATGGGGCCGACCTGGCCCTCGGGGGTGATGGTGCCGGTGCCGGCGATCGACTTGCCGCCGGTGATCTCGCCGGGGGTCAGCTTGTCCACGATGCCCAGGGAGAACATCAGTCCGGCGCTCGGCCCGCCGACGTCGCCGACGCTGATGTTGACGGTGAACGGGAACTTGTACTTGGCCTGCATCGTGACGCCGACCATGCTCTTGCCCGCTGGGCCTGCCACGGTCTTGACCGCGACGTCCTGCTTCGTGCCCGCCCGGGTGATGTTGAAGATCAGCTCGTCGCCCGGCTTGTGCGACTTGACGGTCTGGGCGACGGACTCGACGTCGGGGACGGGCTTGCCGTCCACGCTGTTGATCTCGTCGCCCTTCTGCAGCTTGCCCTCCGCCGGCATGCCCTTCGACGCGCTCACCACGGTCACCACGGAGCCGAACGGGATCTTGAGCTCGGACAGAGCCGCCGCCGTCGCGCTGTCCTGGGAGTTGGTCATCTCCGCGGTGTTCTGCTCCTCGACCTGCTCCTGCGTCTGGCTCTTGGGGAAGATCGTCTCCTCGGGCACCACGGCCACGGTCGGGTCGACCCAGCCTCGCAGCGCGGTCATCAGGTCGATCCTGCTGTCGGGCCCGCCCTTGTAGGCGACGGTGACCAGGCGCAGCGCGCCGCTCGTCGGGAACGTCTCGTGCCCGGTGATCGTGATGACCGGCTTCTTGTCGTGGTCGCCGAGCGTGTTCTCGGTGGGGCCGGGGCTCAGCACGACGTACGGGACCTTCATCAGGGCCCCGGTGACGCCGAGTGCCAGCACGAGGAAGCCCGCCACCATGAGAGTCAACGCACGTCGCGACATGGGGATGAGCTTATTCGCAGGCGCCGACCCACTCGGCCGACCCGTCGGCGAACACCTGATGTTTCCAGATCGGAACCTGTGACTTGAGATCGTCGATGAGCCTGCGCGACGCCTGGAAGGCCTCACCCCGGTGCGGGCAGGCCACGGCGACGATGACCGCGATGTCGCCCAGCTCCAGGTCGCCCACCCGGTGCACGGCCGCCAGCGCGGTCACCGGGAAGTCTGCCGCAACCTTCTCCGCGACCGCGCGGAGTTCGTCGAGAGCTGAAGGGTGCGCGGAGTAGGACAGCTTGGTCACGGGCTTGCCGTGGTCCTGCTCACGTACGGTCCCCACGAACAAGGTCGTCCCGCCGGCCGCGTGGGAGCCGACGGCGTTGAACACCTCGTCGACGGAGAGCGGGGTGTCACGGATGTCGAGCAAGCGAATCACGGTCAAAGCCTACGCTTCTTGCGAATCTGCCTGACGACGGCCGCCGTGCCGATGACGGCGACGGTGGCGCCGGCCGCGGTGAGCGTGGCCTCCTTGACCGGCAGCCGCGCGCCGACGACCATCGTGCGGCCCTCGCGCAGCTCCAGGAGCTGGGCGAACGCGGCCTCGTTGGTCCAGGCGGGCTTCCATCCCGCCTCGCGCAGGGCGGCGCACTCGACGACCCAGGGGTAGACCACGTAGTGCAGGTCGGTGGCCGGGGCTGGGGTGATCCCGAGGCGATGGAGCCGCTGTGCCGTACCGAAGGTCAGTCCTGCGGGGAGCTCGAAGCGCCTGATTCCGGACAGCTCCTCGACCTGCTCCTGCTCCAGCCAGCCGTCGCTGCCCACGGCCACGACGCCGGTGACCGCGCCGCGGGCGGCCAGTTCCAGCGCCGAGACCAGGTCGTCGACGTGGCAGAACTGCCAGCGGGGCGAGCAGCCCTTGACGGTGAGCAGCCTGGGCGCCTCGAAGTGCCTGGTGACGACGGTGTCGATGCCGGGGCCGACGATGGCCGCCGGCCGTACGACCGTGAGCTCCAGACCTGGGTGGCTGCGCAGCGACCTGCGGGCCAGGGCCTCGATCTCCAGGTAGTCGCCGACCATGCCGCTGTCCGGCTCCGCCGCCACGTCCGCGTCCTCGGCCAGGGGCACCGGGTTGTCCGGGGTTGCGCCGTAGACCATCGCGCTGGTCACGAGGACGACGCGGCGCACGCGCGCGGCCGCGCTCGCGGTCAGGACGGTCTGGGCGGCGCGCAGGTTGTAGGCGCGGCGCTCCGAGGGGTCGGAGTCGAGGGCGTAGTCACCGGCGAGGTGCACCAGGACGTCGATGTCGGAGATCCGGTTCGCCAAGAGCGGATCTCGGACGTCGATCACCCGCCAGGTGACGTCCTGAACGTCGCCACGCTGCTCGTCGATGGCCACCACTCGGCGGAAATCCGCTGATACGGCGAGCCTGGCGAGCAGTTCTCTGCCTAGGCCTGAGGCCGCGCCGGTGATGGCGACGACGGGTTGGCGCGGGCGTTTCGAGGTAGGCACCAGGTCCTCACTTTGCACTGATCCGCCGTAGGACGACTAACGTGGCGGATGTGGACTCCTCCCTATCCTGCACGAGGCGGAGCGGTGACTGACCTGCCAGGTCGTGAAAACGACCCTAATGAGAACCCGTTCGCCATGTTCGGCAACCCTGAGCAGATGGCTCAGGCGATGCGCCAGTTCGCCGACATGTTGTCGGCGCCGCAGGGCTCCGGCCCTGTCAACTGGGACATGGCCAAGAACATCGCCCGTCACGCGGTGGTCGCCGAGGGCGACCCGAGCGTGATGGAAGGCGAGCGCCGCCAGATCGTGGACGCTCTCCAGCTGGCTGACCTGTGGCTGAACGAGGCGACGGCGCTTCCGAGCGGTGTGTCTGCCCCTGAGGCTTGGAGCCGGTCGGAGTGGATCGAGAACACGGTCCCGGTCTGGCAGAAATTGACGGAACCCATCGCGGCCCGCATGGTCGAGACCATGGGAGGCGCGCTCGGCGGCGCAGGCCTGCCCCCTGAGGCCCAGCAGATGGCCGGGCCGCTGATGGGCATGCTGAAGCAGATGGGCGGCATGATGGTCGGCCAGCAGATCGGCCAGGCCATCGGCTCGCTCGCCCGCGAGGTCGTCGGCACTACCGACATCGGCCTGCCGCTGTCGGACACGGCCGCGCTGCTTCCCGGCGGCATCGCGTCGTTCAGCTCCGGGCTTGAACTGCCCGCCGACGAGATCAGGCTCTACCTCGCCCTGCGCGAGGCCGCCCACCAGCGGCTCTTCCAGCACGTGCCGTGGTTGCGCGCGCACCTGCTGGGCGCGGTCGAGGAGTACGCCAAGGGCATAACGGTCGACACCTCCGCGCTCGAGGAGCAGATGCGCGGTCTCGACATCAACAACCCCGAGGCACTGCAGGAGGCGCTGAGCGGCGGCGCCCTGCTCAAGCCGGAGGAGACCGAGCGGCAGAAGGCGGCGCTCGCGCGGCTGGAGACGGCGCTGGCGCTGGTCGAGGGCTGGGTGGCCACCGTGGTGGACGCCGCTGCCGGCGGCAAGCTGACCTCCGTGGCGGCCCTGGCCGAGACGGTACGGCGGCGCCGCGCGACCGGCGGCCCCGCCGAGGTGACGTTCGGCGCGCTCGTCGGCCTGGAGCTGCGGCCTCGCCGCCTGCGCGAGGCGGCCGCACTGTGGACGGCGCTGGGCGAGCACCGCGGCATCGACGGCCGTGACGAGGTGTGGGGTCACCCCGACCTCATGCCGACCGCCGAGGATCTGGACGATCCTGCCGGGTTCGTGACCGGTGAGGCTGAGCTGGACCTTTCCGCCCTGGATGAGAAGCCCGAAGAGTGACGCTTCGCGACGACGCTGCGGCCGTTCTGTCCGGTTGGTCGGCGCCGACTCCTGAGGAGGAGGCGCTGCGCGAGGAGTTCCTCGCCCACGTCCGGAAATATGACGACGCGATGCTCCGGGAGTGTGTCCCGGGG
This sequence comes from Nonomuraea sp. NPDC050556, assembly GCF_044457355.1. Classification (NCBI taxonomy): domain Bacteria; kingdom Bacillati; phylum Actinomycetota; class Actinomycetes; order Streptosporangiales; family Streptosporangiaceae; genus Nonomuraea; species Nonomuraea sp. NPDC050556. The sequence goes on from NZ_JBITGU010000006.1 coordinate 44,310, forward strand.
CATCTGACCGCCACCACGGCGGTGTTGTCGCACGACGGCGCCCAGGTGCTGCTCACGCTGCATCCCAAGGCCGGGATGTGGCTGCCGATGGGCGGCCACTGCGAGCCGTCCGACCTCACGCTGGACGGCGTCGCGCTGCGCGAGGCCGCCGAGGAGTCGGGCATTTCGGGATTGCAGCTGCTTCCCGGGCCGCTGGCGCTGGATCGGCACGAGGTGTGGTGCCATCCTCCGCGTTCCTGGCATCTCGATGTCGAGTACGCGGCCGTGGCGCCGGTCGACGCTCAGGAGATGATCAGCGAGGAGTCGCTGGATCTGCGGTGGTTCCCGGTGGACGAGATCCCCGAGCTGTCGGACGAGGCCACGCGGCGGCTGGCCAGGCGCGGGCGCGCGTTGCTATCTCGCGTTCATCCGCGTTTGGCTAGAGTCTCTTTGGGTCGTTCCAAGGGGGCATGAGTGGACATCTCTGTCGGTGGCACGATCGTGACGCCTGCGCGTAAGCGGCGGAGATTTCCGCGGAGGACGCTGACCTGGCTCGCCGTCACCCCCTTCGCCGCCTGGGCCGTGGCCCGGGTGGCCGGGCTGGAACGCGGTTCGCTCACGACGCAGTTCATGACGGCCACGCCGTACATCGCTGCTGGTTCGCTGCTCCCGCTGCTGGTCGCGGCCGTTTCGCGCAACCGTACGGCTACCGCCGTGGCGGCGATCACCACGACGGCCTTCGCCTTCACGGTGTTGCCCCGCGCGATGGGGAGCGCGGAGGCGACTCCTGGGCGGCCGCTCAAGGTGCTGACGATCAACATGCTGTTCGGCAGGGCGGACGCGGACAGCATCGTCGACCTGGTCCGGAAATATCAGCCCGATGTGCTCAGTACGCAGGAGCTGACGCCTGGAGCGGTCGCCAACCTGGACGAAGCGGGACTGCGTGACCTGATGCCGCACCGGGTGCTCCAGGACGAGTGGAGCGCCGGTGGCAGCGGGCTGTTCGCCAAGTACCCGCTCAAACCGCTCTGGGACGTCATGCCGGTGGCCGGGCACAAGATGCCCGGTGCGATGCTCTCCCTGCCCGGCGGCAAACCGATCGAGATCATCGACGTGCACCCCTATCCGCCCCTGGGCGCGCAGGTGCGCGAGTGGCGCGAGGCGCTGGAGGCGTTCCCCGCCGCCTCGCCCGACACGGTCAGGGTGCTGGCAGGCGACTTCAACGCCAGCCTCGACCACGCCGAGCTGCGACAACTGCTCTCGCGCGGCTACAAGGACGCCGCCGACACGGTCGGCGCCGGGCTCATCCCGACCTGGCCTGCCAACAAGCGCGTACCGCCGATCATCACGATCGACCACGTGCTCGTCGACCAGCGGGCCGGGGTGCGCGCGGTGAGCGTCCACACCGTCCCTGGTACGGATCACCGGGCGGTGTTCGCCGAGCTCACAGTGCCGCTCTGAGGTTGTCCCACCCTTCGAGGCCGGGGTCGAGCCTGGCCACGTCGTCCGGCGTGCGCAGGCGGTGCCAGCCGGGGCCGACGGCGACCATGCGCGGGCCAGGGGCCTGGGCTCTCAGGGCCGCCACGGGGTCCTCGTCGTCGAGGTCGGGGCGCGCCCAGCCGTCCAGGGGCAGGTCGGCGGCGATCGCCACGGCTCCGCCGTACTCGCTGGGGCAGACGGTCAGGCGCGCGCGGCCGAGCTCGCGGAACAGCTTGCCGATCAGCAGGGGCGGCAGGTCGGGGGCGTCGCCGCTGACCACTACGGCCTGGTCTCCGGGCAGTCTTCCGAAGATGTCCCTGAGCGGCTCGCCCTCGTCGACGAGGATCACGTCGGTGCCCGGCCAGACGATCTCCTCCAGGCCGGGGACGCTGGTGACCAGGACCGGCGTGACGAGTTCGAGGCCGGCGACCAGCTCGTAGGTGTCCTCGGCCATGGCTTCGAGGAAGGTCTGCGGGTCCAGGTGGGCGGGCGCGGCTTTCGCCATGCTCTGCCGTACCAGGACTGCGGCGATCCTCGTCAACACTCCTCCGGGGAGCCGTTGGCGGCGACCGAGAATCCTTCGAGGAAGCCGCGGGCGCGGTCCGCCTTGGGATACTGTTCGACCAGAGCCCAGAACTTGGGGCCGTGGCTCGGCACCAGCAGGTGCACGAGCTCATGGATGATCACGTAGTTGATGACCCATTCCGGCAGGCCCCTGAGGCGGGTCGAGATCCGGATCGTGCCGTTCTCCGGTGTGCACGAGCCCCATCGGTGTTGCTGGTTGTCCACCCAGCGCACGCTCGCCGGGGACGCTCTGCCGTCGAGATATTTCATCGACAGCTCGTTGGCTCGCTCCAGCAGGCCCTCGTCCGTAGGGCGTCTGCGTTGTTCCTTGGCAGCCAGCCGTTCGAGCATCCGGCTCACCCATTCATCCGCGTCTTCGCCGCTCAGCCACGCGGGCAGGAGCACGATCGTCTTGTCGCCGTCGCGGTACGCGGAGACCGTACGCCGGCGACGAGAACTTCGACGGACCTCGACTGTCTCGGGGGGCACATATGCACGGTAGCCGAGACTGGCGAAATTCCACAGGGGGTGCACGCTGTTTTCGCTGGTCAGATGATTAAGACCCGGTGAATTTGGGTCTGCGCCTTTCCCGATGTGCGGCCAGTCCCTCCATCATGTCGGCAGAAGCCATGGTCACGGGCTGTGCGAGCGATTCCCAGCGCAGTGCGGATTCGAGGTCCTGATGGCCCTGGTTCAGCGCGACCTTCGTAAGTCTGGTGGCTATCGGGGCATTCGCTGCAATGGCTCGGGCGATCTCCATTACTGCCGGGATGAGATCGTCCTTGGGGTAGGCCCGATTGATGAGTCCTTCACGGGCGGCTTCTTCACCTGTGAGGGTCTTGCCGGTGAAGAGGAGTTCTTTGGCCTTCTGCGCGCCTATCGCCTTGGGGAGCAGATAGGTGGCCGCCATACCGGGGTGGAGGCCGAGCGTGGTGAAGGGGGCGAGCAGTTTCGCGTCCTCTGCCGCGTATGCGAGGTCGCAGGCGAGGGCCACGCAGAGACCGGCGCCCACGGCCGCGCCGTTGACGGCGGCGATGGTCGGGACCTCGAGGTCGGTGATGGCGAGCCAGGTGCGGTAGAAGGCGAGCATGCGGTCGCGCAGGGCGGGGACGTCCTCCGCGCCCCTTTCCGCCAGCCAGGAGAGGTCGCCGCCCGCGCAGAACGCGCTTCCCGCGCCGGTGATCACGACGCATCTGAGGTCTTTGTCCCCGGCGAGCTCGGCGATCGTGTGGCGCCATTGCTCGGTCATCCGGTCGCTCATGGAGTTGCGGCGCTCGGGGAGGTTCAGGGTGAGTACGGCAATGCCGTCCTGGTCGCGGTCTAGGAGGAGCTCGCTCATGCCGGAGAGCGTATCCACAGGCTCTCGCTCAGCGCGAAAGTTATCCACAGGCAGGGGGAAATCCGCGTGCGATCTTGTCGGAGCGTGGAAATCTTGCCCGGCATGAGGCCCCGTGTGAAACCCGCGCTCCGGCGGATCGTCCGTGACGAACGCACCCTGCAGTTCGGGGTGCAGCCTGGGAAGGCCGTGCTGCTGACCGACCTGAGCCCGCCGGTGCGGCGGTGGATCGACAGCCTGGACGGCACGCGTGATCTGCGTCAGGTGATGGAGCACGCGGCGCTGGCCGGGCTGGACGAGCCTGGGGCGCGGTCGTTGCTCGACCGGCTGGCGGTTCAGGGGGTGCTTGACGATGCTGCTGCTTCGCCTGGTGCCTTGTGCGGGGTGAGCTTGGTGGAGCGGGATCGGTTGCGTCCCGACCTGGATGCGCTGGATCTGGCTTCGACGGTTTTCGGGGGTGGGGTGGCGGCGTTGGGGCGGCGGCGGGACGCGCGGGTTCGGGTCTATGGGGCTGGGCGGGTGGGGGCGCAGGTGGTGGGGTTGCTGGCGGCTTCCGGGGTTGGGCACATCTGCGTGGTGGATGGAGGGCTGGCTCGGGCGGAGGACCTCACGCCTGGGGGGTTGGGGTGGGGGGACGTGGGGTTGCCCCGGCAGGACGGTGCGGTCGCCCTGGCCCGCCGCATCACCACCCCGCCATCATCCGCTTGGGGCCCTGGTGTTTCCACGTCGACCACCCCCAGCGCCCCTCCCACCCCGGCCGTCGTCTCCCCCGTCCATGAGCCAATCCGCAACACTCCCGCCGCCCTCTCCAGGGGCCACGGGCCAACCGACTCCGTTCCCACCGCCCCATCCCTCGCGTCGCGGGACGTGGTCGCTTCGGGCGCGGGAGGCCCCTCCGCCGCCGCCCCGCGCGTGCCGAGGCAGGCGCGGGGCTCCTCTCCGGGCGCATCCGCCGGGCACACCCCGGGTCGTCGGCCGAGACCGGATGCCACGTCAGGGCGCCGGGTGGACGAGTTCCCGGACACACCCGGGCCGTCCGTCAACGCGTGGACGAGTGGGACCCATCTCAGCGACGGTTCCCAACGCCCCGACCTCGTCGTGCTCGCGCCCGTCGGTCCCCTCGACGGCGTGCTCGTCACCGAGTTGCTCACCATGCGCATCCCCCACCTGCTCGTCTCCGCCTCCGAGGGATACGGGTGCGTCGGCCCCCTCGTCCTCCCCGGCGAGACCGCGTGTCTGCACTGCCTCGACCTCACCCGCCGCGACCGGGACCCCGCCTGGCCCGTGGTCACGGCGAGGTTGGGCGGGTACCCGGTGAGCGAGGTCGCCTGTGACACGATGCTCGCCGCCCTGGTCGCGGCGGCCGCAACCGGACATGCGCTTGCTCATCTCGATGGCAGGGAGCACGTTGTGACCAACGGCACAATGGACATATGCCCTGATTGGCGGTGGAGGCGCCGGTCGTGGGCGGTGCATCCGCAATGTCGTTGTATGCGAAACGATCCATATGCGCTAACAATGGTCACGTCGGCTGGAAACGGCTGATGAGCCCGGGGGATGATCACGAAAGGGGGGAGCGGCGTCTCTGGCGAGATTCCGCGCAACATGGTGAGCGACCTTCCACGCCGCGCCGTAACGCGCTCCGCCAAACTCGCCACGCTCCCTCTCAGTTTCGCCGGCCGTACCGCACTGGGCCTGGGCAAGCGCATCGGCGGCAAGTCAGCCGAGCTCGTCGCCCAGGAGATCCAGCAGCGTACGGCGGAGCAGATCTTCAAGGTGCTCGGCGAGCTCAAGGGCGGGGCGATGAAGCTCGGCCAGGCGCTGTCGATCTTCGAGGCGGCGCTGCCGCCGGAGATCGCCGGGCCGTACCGGGCCACGCTCACCAAACTGCAGGATTCCGCTCCCCCGCTGCCCGCGGCGACCGTGCACAAGGTGCTCACCGAGCAGCTCGGCGACGACTGGCGGGAGAACTTCCTCGAGTTCGACGACAGCCCGACGGCTGCCGCCTCGATCGGGCAGGTGCACAAGGCCGTCTGGCACGACGGCAGGGCCGTGGCTGTCAAGATCCAGTATCCGGGCGCGGGCAAGGCGCTGATCGGCGACTTCAACCAGCTCGCCCGGCTGGGCAAGCTGTTCGGGGTGCTGCTTCCCGGGCTGGACATCAAGGCGGTGCTCAGCGAGCTGCGCGAGCGGATCGCCGAGGAGCTCGACTACCTGCGCGAGGCCGAGGCGCAGCACGCGTTCGCGCTGGAGTTCAAGGACGATCCCGACTTCCACGTGCCGGATGTGATCGCGGCCAACGAGCAGGTGCTGGTCACCGAGTGGATGGACGGCACGCCGCTGTCGCGCATCATCTCCGACGGGACGAAGGAGGAGCGGGACAGGGCTGGGTTGCTGTTCGTACGGTTCCTGTTCGCCTCGCCGGCGCGGGTGGCGATGCTGCACGCCGATCCGCATCCGGGCAACTTCCGCATGCTCGCGGACGGACGGCTCGGGGTGCTCGACTTCGGGGCGGTCAACCGGCTGCCCGACGGGTACCCGAAGGTGTTCGGGCAGCTGACCAGGATCTTCAACCATGGCGACATGGAGACGGTGGTGGAGGGGCTGCGGGCGGAGGGGTTCATCCGGCCGCACATCGACGTCGACGTGGACGCGTTGCGCGGGTTCCTCGCGCCGTACGTGGAGCCGACGGCGGTGGAGGAGTTCACGTTCAGCCGGGAGTGGCTGCAGGCGCAGGCGGCGAGCGTGACGGATCTGCGGCCCACGAACGTGGTGCGGCAGCTCAACCTGCCGGTTTCTTACGTGTTGATCCATCGGGTGCATGCGGCGGGGGTGGGAGTGTTGTGCCAGCTCGGCACGACGGCCCGGTTCCGTGACGAGGTGATCCGGTGGGTCCCGGGCTTCCACGAGGAAGACGCCCCAGACCCCGCCTGACGTACCGCCTCGGGTGGGTTAGGGGCCGCCGCTCGGGTGGGTTGCCGGTCACCCGTGGAGCCGCCACTCAGGTGGGTTGCGGGTCACCGTCGCTCGGGTGGGTTGCGAGTCAGCCGTGGAGCCGTCGCTCGGGTAGCGTCACCCGCGGAGCCGCCACTCGGGCGGGTGCGGGTCTCCCTGTGGACCCGCCGCTCGGGCGGGTGCGGGTCTCCCCGTGGAGCCGCCTGACTCTCCACACGTACTTCCCCTCCGCGCGGACGCCGCTGCCCCTTGGCACGCCGCTCGCCCTTCCGGACACCTCGCCCTCCAGGCAGCGCTCGCCCTTCGTGCGACACGCACGCTTCGTGAACACACGCCGTCAGTAGCCGCGCGCCCCAGGTGCACGCTCGCCCACACGTAGGCGCATCCCCCGCGTGCGACGCTGGCCCACCCGCGGCCGCCCACCCCGAGTGTGACGCTCGCCCACCCGTGGCCGCCCACCTCGGGTGAGACGTTCACCCAGCCGTAGGGGCCCACCCCGGAGTAACCGGGCTGGAATCGACGAACCGGCCGGGTGCGTTGGGGGCACCGGGCCGGTTCGTTGTGCCGCGGGAGGCGGCGGGGATCAGGTCCGGGGGCGCGGAGCCGGGCGGGTAACGGTCCTACCGGTTCCGAGTGCCTCTACGTCAGACCTGCTATTGCTCAAAAGCCTCCACTAGGGAGGTGGTGGCACCGCCGGTGAGGGGCAAGGGCGACGGGCGGCACCACCTACCATGCGGTGCCCCTATGGCGGCGTTACCCCCGAAGGGGCGAGCCCGAGGGAGGACGGCCGCCTGATCAGAGGCGAGGCCGACGGGCGGCGGCGCCTCCAAGCAAGGAGAGGGCCGGAAGGCGGCGCCGCCAGCAAGGTGAGGTCGGAAGGCGGCGCCGCCTTTGGGCGGCAGGGCCCGGTGGGGCGCCGCCTGCTAATGGGTGGTGCTGGTGGAGGGGCCGCTCGGCGGTTGGACCGGGCGGCCCCTCCTCGTCAGGACTGGAGGGCGCGCTGCAGGCGAGCGTTGGCTCGCTCTACGCTCTTGCGCGCACGCTGCACGCGCATCACGCGGGACACCAGTCGATACTCTTCCGCCTCGCGGTGGAAGGTTTGTATTCGGTCGTTGACCAGTTCTTGGAACAGATGCGGCATCTCAAAGCTCCTGCTGGGAATCGTGCTCATCGGAATGTGTCTCTCTTTCGAAGAAGAGGTGCGTGCGGGAATTTCAGGCAGCGACCGGGTGCTTGCGGGGACGCCCGCGGGGCCGCTTACGGGGAACGACGGTCCCCCGGAGGATGAGCTCGCCGCCCCAGACACCCCAGGGCTCCTCGCGCTCGAGCGCGCGCTCGAGGCAGGCCTTCTGGATCGGGCACCCGCCGCAGAGCGTCTTGGCGAACTCGACGTCCTCCGGCGACTCGGCGAACCACAGGTCAGGGTCGGTACGGCAGGGGATCTTGGCTTCGTCGATCAGGTCCATGATCGCCTTCGCCTCCATCTGCGTCTCCTTCTGATTGATCTTGTTCTTTAACCTCGCGGGTGTTAGGAGACCGGGGCAAACAAAGAGGCCGCGGATCCTGTCTGCGGATCCGCGGCCTGGAGGCTGATGTTGCCGGTCAGGTTATGACCGGTTCATCCCTCCAGGGATGCGAACCGCGCAGTCCACCCTTGGTGGTCGGCTGGGTCGGGACTTGGGCGACTGCCACAGAGGCGCCGCCACCGATACGGGCGGCGGGGACATACAGGGCAGTCTTGTGGCGCTGAAGCTGGATCGGCCCATCAGCGATGTGCTGGACCGAGCTCCGGCATGCGGAAGTGAGCCACTGCGTGGCTTCCATGTTCAGGATTCTCACCGGGGCTCACCTCCTTCTGTGATCGTCGGACAGGAGTGTCCGACTCGCTTGACCATGACCCTAAACCGGGAACCCGGGAAGGGGCAACATATTTTCTACCTGCAGTTTCACGACTTCGTGATGCGGATCATCGCCTCCTGCACCACGGAAACCACGAGATCTCCCGATGCGGTGAACATCTGTCCGCGAGCAAGGCCGCGAGCGCCCCCCGACCAGGGGGACTCTTGAGCATAGAGCACCCACTCGTCGGCTCTGAACGGGCGGTGGAACCACATGGCGTGGTCGAGGGAGGCACCCATGACGTTCTGCGCGCCCCAGGACAGACCGTGCGCCAGCAGGACGGTGTCGACGAGCGTGTAGTCGGAGGCGTAGGCGGCCAGCACCACGTGGAGCAGCCGGTCGTCCGGCAGGGCGGCGTCGCAGCGGAACCACACGTTGTTCTCGGGGCTGCGCAGGGACGGGTCCTTGTAGGCCTCCCACGTCAGCGGCGAGGCGTAACGCGCGTCGATCGGGCGCTCGCGGGTCAGCCACTCCTGCCAGCCGGGCTCGTCGCCGACGAGCTCCAGCATGCGGTCCTGGAAGCGGGGCAGCGTCTCGGGCGCGGGCACGTCGGGCATCACGGCCGACTGGTGGGCGATGCCGTCCTCGAAGATGTGGAACGACGCCGACATCGTGAAGATCGCCTTGCCGTGCTGGATGGCGACGACGCGGCGGGTGGTGAACGAACGTCCGTCGCGGACGCGTTCGACGTTGAAGACGATGGGGATGGACGGGTCGCCCGGCCTGATGAAGTACGCGTGCAGCGAATGCACGTCGCGGTCGGAAGGCACCGTGCGCCCCGCCGCGACCAGCGCCTGCGCGGCCACCTGACCGCCGAAGACGCGCTGGATGCGCTCCTCGGGGCTGCGGCCGCGGAAGATGTCGAGCTCGATCTGCTCCAGGTCGAGCAGATCAAGCAGCTCTTTCAGCGCTTCATTCACCAGATCTCCCAATCCACTTAGTTCCCCCAAGTGTGCCGGACCCGGAGCCTTCCACAACAACACACCCCATTGGTGTGCTTGATAACACCCATGTTGTACGGCTGGCGCCAGGAGAAGGCCGCCCGCCGCACTGCCCTCCGTCCTCTCCGGCAACACTCGCGCGTAGGTGGACCCCGCCATAACGACGGTGCGTCACGCACGCGCCAGGGCATTCACAAAGCCCGGCTGACAGAGGGCCACTGAAGGGGGCGGCAGAGGGCGGGCCGATGGTGGATGACGCGAGGTGGGCGGTCCAAGGCGGATAGCCCCAAGCAGATGACCCCCCAACAAGGGGCGCCGGGGTCAGCTTGGGGTGCGGCAGATGGTGAGGACGGCTTCGCCGTACCGGTCGAGTTTGACCTTGCCGATCCCCGCAATAGACAGCAGCTCCTGCTCAGAAACCGGCGCCCGCTCCGCAATAGCCTGCAAAGTGACGTCAGTGAACACCACGTAAGGCGGGATCTTGCCCTCCTTGGCGGTAGCCGTACGCCAGACCTTGAGCCGCTCCAGCAACCCCTCGTCATAGTCCGCAGGACAGGTCGAGCACCGCCCCAGCTTCTGCTCCGCCGCCATCACCAACGTCTTCGCACACACCCGGCAGCTGATCGGCGTGGCCACCGGCCGCCGTTCGCGCGCCGGAGCGGCCGCCGACCGCACGGACCCCGCCGGACGCCCCGTGAGACCGTCGAGGAAGCGGGAGGGACGGCGCCCCTTACGTCCGCCGGGAGCGCGGGCCAGCGCCCACGAGAGGCCCAGATGCGCACGAGCCCGGGTGATCCCCACATACAGCAGCCGCCGCTCCTCCTCGATCTGGTCGGGCGTCTCCGCGTAGATGATCGGCATCATCCCGTCGGTGAGCCCGACGAGGAAGACCGCGTCCCACTCCAGCCCCTTGGCGGCGTGGAGGGAGGCGAGGGTGACGCCCTCGACCGGCGGCGCGTGCTGCTCGGCCGCCCGCCGTTCCAGCTCCACCACGAACGCGGGCAGGTCGCCGCCGTCGGCCGCGACGTCCTCGGCCAGGTCGGCCAGCGCCTTGAGCGACTCCCACTTCTCGCGCGCCTTGCCGCCGCCGCCGGGCGGGTTGGGGGTCAGCCCGATGCCGGACAGGATGTGGTGCACCTCGGAGGCGAGCGGTTCGCCCGCCGCTGAACGCGCCGCCCCGCGCAGCAGCACGACGGCCTGCCGTACCTCTGGACGTTCGAAGAAGCGCTCGGCGCCGCGCAGGACGTAAGGGATCTCGGCCTTGCCGAACGCCGTCTCGTACGCCTCTGACTGGGCGTTGACGCGGAACAGCACGGCGATCTCGCGGCTGTGCACGCCCTGGTCCATGAGCTTGCGTACGGCCCGCGCCACGCCCGCCGCCTCGGCCGGTTCGTCGTCGTACTCGCCGAAGACCGGGGCAGGGCCGTCCGGGCGCTGGGCGATGAGTTCGAGCCGGTGCGGGCTCTTGCCCTTGGCCAGCGCCATGTTGGCGAGGTTGACCACCTGAGGCGTGGAGCGGTAGTCGCGGACCAGCTTGATCACCGCGGCGTTGGGGTATTCGACGGCGAAGCCGGTGAGGTAGCGCGGGGTGGCGCCGGTGAAGGAGTAGATCGTCTGGTTGGGGTCGCCGACCACGCACAGGTCGTCGCGCCCGCCGAGCCAGGTGTCGAGCAGCAGCTTCTGCAGCGGGTTGACGTCCTGGTACTCGTCGACGACGAAGTAGCGGTACTGCTCGCGGACCTGCGAGGCCACTTCCTTGTGCTCGGTCATCACGGCCGCGGTGAGTTCGAGGATGGTCTCAAAGTCGACGAGGTGCCGCTCGCGCCTGATCTGCTCGTAGGCCTCGTAGAGGCGCGCCACCTCCTCGGCCGGGATGGGCGGCGTCCTGTGCGACTTGGCGGCGGCCCCGACGTAGTCTTCCGGCCCGATCTGGGTGACCTTGGCCCACTCGACCTCGGCAGCGATGTCGCGCAGCTCCGACCTGTCCACCTTGCGTACCCGCTGGGCCGCCTCGGCCAGCAACGGCAGCTTCGACTCGATCACCGACGGCGCGGAGCCGCCGATCACCCGCGGCCAGAAGTAGGTGAGCTGGCGCAGCGCGGCGGCGTGGAACGTGCGCGCCTGCACGCCTGGCGCGCCGAGCTGGCGCAGCCGTTGCCTGAGCTCGCCTGCGGCCCGTGTGGTGAACGTCACAGCGAGTACACCCTGGGCGTCGACCACCCCGCTGCGCACGGCGTGGGCGATGCGATGGGTGATCGCCCGCGTCTTACCCGTGCCTGCACCTGCGAGCACGCAGACCGGGCCGCGTACGGCCTCGGCCACCTCGCGTTGCTCGGGATCGAGCCCGGTTAGGACGTCTTCGCTGTGGTTCACCTGTCAATCCTCCCAGCCGGTGGCGACGGAGGACTCCATTCTGGCAACATGCCGCCCGTCATCTGTTCACCATCTTCGAGATGCAAAAAGTAGGTCAATTCCCCCACAATGGGGCGCGACCGTCTGCTTGGGGGAAAGGAAGCCCGTGCGAAGAGCGGTATCCGCGGGTGCGCTGGCACTCGCTGCCGTCGCGCTGTCACCAGGAACGGCGCACGCAGGCAAGGACCCCGTCAGCGGGATGGGCGGCATCGAGTTCGAGACCGTCGAGTACGGCCAGCAGCGCCACCAGGCGATGGACGTGTCCTGGACGGCGGACGGCATGAAGCGCCCAGGGATCTTCCTGATCCACGGCGGCTGGTGGAGCAGCGGCGACAAGAAGTACATGACCGAGGTCACCCGCAGCTACGCCGAGCTCGGATACACCGTTTTCACCATCAACTACCGGCTGTCCGGCGAGGCGGCGTGGCCCGCGCAGCGCACCGACGCGCTCGCCGCCATCCAGTCAGCGCGCAAGCAGGCGGAGCGCTGGTCGTTCGACCCCAACAACTACGTGGTCGTCGGGTTCTCGGCCGGTGGGCACATCGCGGCGGCCGTCGGCACGTACGGCGACGGCGACCTGCCCGGTCTCAAGGGCGTCGTGGGCATCTCGCCGGTGATCTCGCCGCTGCGCGCGTATTCGGACGGGGCCGCCTCGGCCGACCCCAACCAGCGCAAGCTGCGCGAAGCCGCGATCCAGCTCGCCGGCGGGTGCGAGCCCAAGGGGGCGTGCTCGCGGGTGTGGGCGAGCATGGAGGTGCCGTGGCACGCCAGCCGCCACGACGTGCCGGTGCTGGCGGTGCACTCCAAGGACGAGTTCGTGCCTCCGGCGCAGAGCATGTTGCTCAAGGAGATGCTGGGGCAGGTCGGGGTGCCGGTGACGATCTTCACGGCGCCTGGGGTGGAGCACAGCGCGCCGCTGTACCGGGAGCCCGGAGTAGCCGAGCGGGTGCAGAAGTGGATCGCTGAGCGGATCGGCTGAGGTTTCCAGCGCTGCGGGATTACGAACGCTGCTCGCGTTGTTGCAACGATCGCCTGTCAGCGGAAAGGACCCCACATGGCGCTCACGGTCTACAGCACTACCTGGTGCGGCCCCTGCAAGCGACTGAAGTCGCAGCTGAGCCGGGAGGGCATCGCTTATACCGAGATCGACATCGAACGTAATCCTGGTGCGGCAGAGTTCGTGATGAGCGTCAACAACGGCAACCAGACGGTGCCGACGGTGGTCATCGAGACCCCCAGGGGCAAGGTCGTCCGCACCAATCCGTCGGTGCTCGAGGTGAAGAAGATCTTGAAGGCGTAAAAGAGCCTCGGCGCACACTGTACGCCGAGGCTGATTTACGATGGGCGCGGGGACCTGGGCGCTAGGATCGTCCAGGTCCCGAATTAGTGCGTATGGGCGTCGATCTTCTCTTCGAGCCGGTGAATGTCGGCCTTCAGCTCGTTGCGTATGTCGATCATCTCGCTCTTGAGGTCGGTGATCCCCATGGACACCGCTCCACTGATCGCCTCGATGATCTTCTGGGTTTGGGCCTGAATCTTGTCGTCGATGCGTACTTCGACGGCGGCGAACTGGATCGCGAGCTTCTGCCGCTCCAGATTCACGAACTCCTGGACGTGTGTGTCGTTCATGGTCATGAATTTACACTCCCCGTCACCCAGCGTGTCAGGAAAATCACTCAATCGCAGGCTACCAGTCACCAACCAGGTGATCCCCATACCAGGTCTCTATCAATCGCCTCGCGATCGAGACCGCGGGCGGGAGGCGGAGCTCGCCTGACGCGATCGCCGCGACCAGTTCCTCGCGCGAGAACCACCGGGCTTCGGCGATCTCCTCGCTGTCGCAGATCAACTCCGTGGTGGTCGCACGCGCGAAGAAACCCAGCATCAGGCTGCGCGGGAACGGCCACGGCTGGCTGCCCAGGTAGCGGGGTTCAACGGCCACCACGCCGACCTCCTCCGCCACCTCCCTGATCACCGCGTGCTCCAACGACTCCCCGGGCTCCACGAACCCGGCCAGGATCGACATCCGCCCCTCGGGCCACTGCGGCCCGCGGGCGAGCAGGCACCGGTCCTGGTCGTCGCGGATGAGCATGATCACCGCGGGGTCGACACGCGGAAAGTGCTGGCTCTGGTCCTCGGGGCACACCCTGATGTGCCCACCGGCCTGCACCTCCGTACGGCTCCCGCACCGCGGGCAGAACTCGTGCGTCGTGTGCCAGGCCTCCAGCGCCACCGCGTACACCAGCAGCCCCGCGTCGCGGTCGCCGAGCAGCCCGCCCACCTGCCGCAGCCCCGCGGAGAACGGCTGCCCCTCCGGGGTCTCTGCGACGGACAGGGGTACGGTGGCCCGCCTGTTGGCGTCGCCGCCGACCGATTCCGGCAGCGTGGCCGCCACGGCGAAGTAGGCGACGTCGTCCTCGACGCCCAGCAGGTAGCGCTCGCCGTCCGGCGCCTCGGCCGTGGTGAACAGGACCGCCTCGACGTCGTCACCGGCCCGCCGTACGAGCGTGCGGCCGTCGTTGATGACCAGGACCCTGGAGCTCGGGCTGGCCCAGGCGCTCTTCAGCCACGCCGCGTCGCCGCGCAGGATCGAGGAACGGTCGATGGTGCCGCGTGCGAGGAGCAGCGGCCCCAAGAGTGTTTCTTCTGCCGTCGTCTCCACCCGGTCATCCTATGACGCTGGGATGAACGCTCATTTACTCCATCCGGGCGGTGAGACGATCTCCCTGCGGCTATGATCTGCCACTTAGGTTAGCCTTACCTGATCTGGGGGTGCCCTGCGTTGCGGCTCTACGTGACCGCGCTCAAACCGACGGACTCGGTGACCGACGGGTTCCTGCCCGCCGCCCGCGCGCTGGGCTGCGACGTGACCGTGCTCACCGACCGTCCAGCGGAGCACCCGGACGCGGTCCTGTGCGACGTGCGCGACCCACGCGCGATCATAGACGCCGTCGCGCATCTGGGCAGGCCGGACGCGATCTTCTCCAACTCCGACCACCTCCAGGCCGAGACGGCGCTGGCCGCCGACTACTTCGGGCTCCCCGGCAAGGACTGGCGGGCGTGCCTGTCGGCCAAGAACAAGTTCCTCATGCGCGAACGGCTGGCCGCCGCCGGGGTGGAGCAGGTGCTGTCGGTACGGCTGGCGCCCGGCGACCCGGTGCCGGACGGCCTGCCGTACCCGCTGGTCGTCAAGCCTCGCGAGGGGGTGGCCAGCGAGGACGTGATGCTGGTCGAGTCGTCGCTGGAGAAGGCGGTCGCCGAGGTCAGGGGGCGGCGGCCCGGGGAGGCGCTGGTCGTCGAGGAGTATCTGGAGGGGCCGCTGCGCACCCTGGAGACGCTGGGGGATCATCGCGGGACGCGGGTGCTCGGGGGGTTCGCGACCACGTTGGGGCCGTTGCCGTACTTCGTGGAGGAACGGCTGGACTGGGCGCCCGACGGGTCGCACGATCATGTGCTTTCCGCGCTTCGTGCGCTCGGGGTGGGGTTCGGGGCGTGCCACACCGAGTATGTGGAGACGGCGCGTGGGCCGAGAATCGTTGAGGTGAACTATCGCGTCATCGGTGACCATTGCGACTTTTTGCTGGGCGACATCCTTGGGGTGGAGCTGTTCGAGGAGATCCTGCGGGTGCATCTGGGGGAGCCTGTGCGGTCCTTCTCCCCTTCTGGGCGGTACGGCACTGCTGTGAGTGTTGTCGCCGAGCGGTCCGGGGTCATCGCTTCCGGGCCTGGGGTGGTCGAGGTCCACGAGGGGGACGTCAGGCTGTGGCATCGGCCGGTGCGCCGGGTTGGGGAGTCTGTCGAGGTCACGCATACCAACCGTGACTATCTCGGGGTGATCCGGGCGGTCGGGGCGTCGCGTTCTGTGGTGGAGGCGGCGGTCGAGGGGTTTCGTGCCGAGCGGCCTTGGGTGATCGTGTGAGGGAACCGTACCTGGCTGCCAGGGTTCTGGACGCTTTGCTTCGTGAGAACTACGGGGGGCTGGCTGAGCGGGTGACGCGGAGCCGGGACGGGGTGGCGCTGGTGCTGGCCGACGGGCGGTCGGTGCGGCTGGCCGCTGGGGTGTTCCAGGACTTCGTGGTGGCGCCTGGGGAGCTTTTGGGGCTTGAGCAGGTGTTGCACACGTTGGCTGAGCTGGCTGACGAGGAGGACGCGGAGGGGGTGGCCGCGTTTTTCGAGGAGTGCGTGGAGGCGTTGGCGGGGCTTGAGCTGCTGGACTCCCACCGTCCGGCTGTGTTGGGGAGCAGCTTGGCCGACTATGAGACGTTGGCGGCCTTTGTGGACCACCCGATTTATCCGACATCTCGGGCGCGGAGTGGGTTGTCGGAGGCGGATTTGCTGGCCTATGCGCCTGAGTTCGCGCCGTCGTTCGAGCTTCGGTGGGCCGCCGTGCGGGTGGCGCCGGGCTCCGCCGTACACCGGCCCGCCGACGCGGCGCCTTGGTGGCCGAGCGCAGAGGATGTGGGCCTCCCCAAAGACCCGGGCATCCCCGGAAAAGCAGACACGCACGCCCTGTTTCCTGTGCATCCGTTGTCGTTGGGGGAGGTTGAGCGGATCGAGGGGGTTGTCGTCGCGCCTGACAGCTATCTGCTGGTGCGTCCGACGCTGTCCATGCGGACCGTCGCCGTCGACGAGCGGACCCATCTCAAGCTCCCCCTCGCCACCAGCACGCTCGGCAGGCTCAACCGGCGCTCGATCAAGCCGGCCACCCTCGACGACGGCGCCCGTGCCGAGCTGCTGGTCCGTGAGCTGGCCGACCCCGGCGTGCTGGTCGCCGACGAGCAGACCTACGGGCACGCGGGCCACGAATACCTCGCCTGGATGATCCGCAAGCTCCCCGCCGGCAGGATCGTGCCCGTCGCCGCGCTCCCCCAGGTCATGCCCGAGGCGCTCGGCGACTACCTGCGCCTCCTGCTCCGCTGGAACGTCCGGCTGTTCGTGGAGTACGGCGTCGCGCTCGAAGCCCACCAGCAGAACCTCGCCGTCGTCGTGACAGACGACGTGCTGAAGCTGCTGGTCAAGGACAACGACGGCCTGCTCGCCTCCCCCAGCAGGCTGGCCGCCGCCGGGGTCAAGGTGCCCGACTTCGCCGACGAGCGCATGCTCACCGACGACCCGCACGCCCTGGCCGATGTGTTCGTCACCATCACCCTGCACCTCGCCGCCACCGCCGTGGCCAGTGCCGTACTGCCGGCCGATGCCGCGGCCAGGCTCGTGCGCGACACCCTGACCGAGGCGCTGGCGGAACACGGCGACCACCCCATGGCCAAGCTGCTGCGCGCCCGCACCCTCGACGCCGCCAGGCTCACCGGCAAGTCCATGATCACCGCGGGCACCCTGAAGACCAAGCAGCGGTCGGGCGCGCGCGACATCAACAAGTTCTACGGCACCAGCGGACCCAACTACCTGCGTAGGAGCTCCTGAGTGGACAGCCTGGTCCTGGACCCGCCCGCAGCCGTCGCGGCTGAGGCCACCCTCCACGCGCTGCTGCGCTGCTGCGTACGCGAGGTGGCCGGGCCGCGCGGCGCGGTCTGGCCGGCCTCACCCCACCTGCTGCTGAAGGTGGGCGGCGCGCTCATCAGGGTGCGCACCAGCGGCGGTTCCGCGCTGCGCTTCTCCGGCGCCCCCGAGCGGCTCGAGCTGGGGTCGTGGCTCCCGCTGACCCTCGACGAGCTCGTACGGCTGGCGCAGGCCGATCTGGACCCGTCCACGGACAACCCCGAGTTCGCCGAGCAGGTCGCGGCCAGCCGTGACGCGCTCGCCGCGATCCTGGCGGCGCGGGCGGGGACGAAGCCGCCCGCCGACCCGTGGCTGGAGTCTGAGCAGTCGCTGGTCTTCGGCCACCCGTTCCACCCGGCGCCCAAGGCGCGCGGCGGGTCCGGGTGGCTGCGGTACGCGCCCGAGGCGCACGCGGAGTTCCCGCTGCGGCTGCTGGGGGTGCGGCGCGACGCGGTGGCCGGGGAGGGCGACTCGTCCGCGCTCGACCTGCTCGGTGCGGCGCCCTCCGGATACGTGCTGCTTCCTGCGCACCCGTGGCAACTCGACCTGCTCGCTCCTGCTTTCGACGACCGGCTGATCGACCTCGGCGACTCCGCCGTGGGCGTGGTGCCCACCTCGTCGGTCCGCACGGTCTACGCGCCGGATGCGGAGGTGTGCCTGAAGTTCAGCGTGGATGTGCGGATCACCAACTGCGTGCGGAAGAACGCCTGGTACGAGCTGGCCGGGGCGGTGGCGCTGACCGAACGGCTCGCGCCGATCTTCGCCGACGTCGCCAGGCGCTTCCCGGGCACCCGGTGGCTGGCCGAGCCCGGCTACCGCACCGCCGACCTGGGGAAACGGCTGTTCGAAGGGCTCGGGGTGATCGTCAGGCAGAGCCCGTGGTCGGTGGTCGCCCCCGGCGTCACCCCGGTCCTGGCCGGTACGGTGACCGCCCGCGGCTGCGACCCCTTCGCCTGGTGGGCGGCCTACGTCCGCACGGTCGCGCTGCCGGTGCTCGACCTGTTCATCCGGCACGGGGTGGTTCTGGAGCCGCATCTGCAGAACGTCCTGGTCGGGCTGGACCCGTCCGGGATGCCGGTCGAGGCGGTGTTCCGCGACCTGGAGGGCACCAAGCTGGTCGGCCACGATCTGCGCGGGCTGCCCGAGCGGGTGGCCGAGGCGCTGACCTACGACGAGGAGCGCGGCTGGAGCCGGGTCGTCTACTGCCTGATGGTCAACCACCTCACCGAGGTCGCGGCCACGCTCGCGCCGTCCGACGAGGTGTTGCGCCAGCTGTGGCGGTCGGCGAGGGAGATCCTGGCCGCTTACGCGGGGTCCGTGGGGTGGCCGCTGCCGCTGACGGATCTGCTGGCGGGGGCGCCGCTTCCGGCCAAGGCGAACCTGACCGTGCGGTGGGCGCGCGGGGCCGACCGGTCCGCCGGGTACGTGCCGATCGCGAACCCGTTCGCATGATCGACGTCGACGTTCCTGCCTACGTCTACGATCTGGCCGCGCTGGACGCGCACGCTGGGATGGTTCGAGCGGCTCTGCCGGGGATCGAGCTCTACTACGCGGTCAAAGCCAATCCGGACCCGAAGCTCCTCGAGGTGCTCGCCGACCACGTGGACGGCTTCGAGGTGTCATCGGGCGGCGAGTACAACCACGTCCGAGGGCGCTTCGGGGCGCGGGTGGCGTTCGGCGGGCCGGGCAAGACGGACGGCGAGTTGCTGCTCGCTGCGGACGCCTACCGGGTGCACGTCGAGTCGCCCAACGAGCTGAGGCGGCTGCTCGCGACAGGTGCGGACGCCGACGTGCTGCTGCGGGCCAACCTGCGACTGGACGTCGGTGGCGCGGCGCTGGAGATGAGCGGGCCGTTCGGCATGGACGAGGACGGGCTGGCCGAGTGCCTGCCGCTGTTCACCGACCGGGTACGGCTGCGCGGCCTGCACGCGCACCTGGCCAGCGGGCTGCCCGCGCCGCGGCTGCTGGAGGTGGCCGCTCGCGTGCTCGCGCATCCCTACGACGAGATCAACGTCGGGGGCGGGATGGCGGTGTCTTATGCGGATCCATCAGAGATGTTCGACTGGGCGGCTTATGGGCGAGGTCTGGCCGCGCTCCGCCGTACAGGGCAAGTGGTCAGGATCGAGCCGGGAAGGGCGCTGACCGCCTATTGCGGCTCCTACGTCACCCGGGTGATCGACGTGAAGCGGGTGCACGGCGAGATGTTCGCGGTGTTGCACGGCGGCACCCACCATCTGCGCACCCCGGTCACCAAGGGGCACGACCAGCCCTTCACCGTCCTCCCGACCGGCTCCGGCCCCTCGCTGGACGGCCCGGTGACCCTGGTGGGCCAGCTCTGCACCCCCAAGGATGTCTTCGCCAGGAACATCCACACCTCGCTGCGGGTGGGCGACACCGTGGTGTTCGCCATGGCCGGTGCGTATGCGTGGAACATCTCCCACCATGACTTCCTGATGCACCCCAAGCCGGACTTTCACTATCTGTCACGATAGCGTGACAATATGACAGAGATCGCCGAACGGCTGCGGATCGCGACCGGCTTCGCGCAGAAGGAACACGAGTGGATCGGGGAGCGCTTCGAGAGCCTCTACCGGCGGCTGCGCGGCCACGAGCCGGACTCCGTGGACATGGAGCTCAGCATCAAGGACCGCGACACGGCCGAGCAGCGCGCGACGCTGGAGCTGTGGGTGAGCGGGTGGCCGCGACTGGTGGCGACGTCACGGAAGACCGACCTCTCCGCGGCGGTCACCGAGGTGCGCGACGACATGATCCGCCAGGTGGACGACACCAAGGAGAAGCGCGAACCCAACAAGAACCGCCACCTGCGCGAACCACTGACCTGATCGGTACTGGTGTTCGAGATTTACCTGACGATGGGGAGTTGACTGACTACCCTTGGTGTCAATCGGGCGCCGCATCGCCCGCCAACCCCTCGTCAGGAGCCGGAGAGGATGACACCATCATGGTCATGGCCCCACCTCGCCCTCATACCGCGGAAGTGGACTTCAACGACGCTCAGAGCCTGTGTCTCGAGGTCAACGACGCGGGCTTCACTGCGGAGCTCAGCCACGGGCAGGTGGTCGTAGTGCCGTGGGCCAGCCCGGACAGCGGAAAGATCCTTCACAGGATGCAGCGAGCGCTCTTTCCGCTCGCGAACGAAAACGACTGGGTCTTCTTCCAGAGTCTGGCCGTGCACGTGCCGCCACACCGCGACATGCGGCTGCCTGATCTCATCGTCGCTCCGGAAGCGGCAGAGCTCTACGACGGGATGCACATCTTCGGGCACTCCACGCTTCTCGTAGTCGAGGTCTGCTCCAAGGGCACCGCCGCCGTCGACTATGCGGAGAAGCCCAACGAGTACGCCCGTGCCGGTGTACCGCTCTACCTGATCATCGATCAGCTGGCCGACCCGCAGAGGCTCGTTCTCATGAGTGGTCCGGTCGACGACCTGGCACCCCAGGACTGCCGCCCACCCTATGAGAAGACCATCACCATCCATCGCGGCGACAAGCTCGTCCTGCCCGACCCCTTCAACCTCACGATCGAGACAGATGAGCTGTTCACGCCTGGGGGATCGACTCGATGAGGGCGACGAGCCCGGCCGCGTCGAGCAGGTCCACCGGGCGGATGGTCTCGTTGGTGCGCACGAAGTGGAACGCCGCGCGCACCGACGAGACCGGCACCCCTGAAAGGTGCGCCCAGGCCAGCCGGTACGCGGCCAGCTGAACCGACGCAGCTCGGGCCGCCTTGCCTGTCGGGCGTTCGCCGGTCTTCCAGTCGACCACCTCGTACGACCCGCCAGGCAGCTCGAAGACCGCGTCCATCCGCCCGCGCACCAACCGGTCGGCGATCATCGTCTCGAACGGCACCTCCAGGTCGAGCGGCTCCCGCCCCGCCCACTCGCTCTCCTCGAAGCGCTCCTGCAGCTCGGCCAGCCGTACGTCGACCTCCTCCGGCTCGTCATAAGCACCGGGCAGCTCGAAGTCGTCGATCAGCCGCTGCTGGTCCCACCGCGACTCCAGCCACCGGTGGAACGACTGCCCGCGCCTGGCCAGCGGAGCCGGCTTGCGCGGCACCGGGCGCCGGATCCTGCGCGCCAGCTCCTTGGCGTCCTCGGCCAGCGTGACCAGGGACGACACGGTCAGCTTCGACGGCAGCTCGACCGTCGTCTGGCTCACCTTCCTGTACATCTCGCGCTCGCGCAGCAGCAGCTCGGTGTCGCGCTCCCACGCCTTGAGCCGTTCCTCGTCGAAGGAGGAGGCGCGCGCCGGCCCGTCCGCCTCGTCGAGCATCCCGGCCAGGGCGTCCTCCACCAGGCGGGCGCCGTCGAGGACCGACTCGTAACGCAGCCCCTCCGGCTCGACCGGCCACGTCGCCTCGGCCGGTTCGGCCAGCAACGGGTTGGTCGCGCCCTCTTCGAGGTCAGGCGCCCAGAACGCGATGCGATCGGCGGTGTCGCGCACTTCGAGCAGGAAGTCGGAGGGTTCGAGCGGCTTCGTGGCGGTTCCCCACCGGTAGCCGGAGGCGATCAGCAGGTAGTGGGCGCGGGTCACGGCCACGTAGGCCAGCCGCCGCTCCTCCATCAGGTCCCGCTCGCGGCACTGCTCCTCGAAGGCGATCAGCTCCTCCTTGGCCAGCCCGGACAGGCGCGGCAGGTCGGCCACGTCGCCGCGCAGCGGGTAGGGCAGCTTGCGCGGGTTGTCGGTCCACCTGCTGTTGGTGACCGGCGTCGCGGGGAACATGCTGCCGATCGCGATGTGCCCCTTGGAGCTGACCAGCTGCGACAGTCCTGGCACGACCACGACCGGCCACTCCAGGCCCTTGGAGGCGTGCACGGTCATCAGCTTCACGCTGTTGCTCTCGCCCACCCGCCCGGCCTCCAGCCCGAACTCCTCGCTCTCCGCCGCCTGCAGGTAGGCCAGGAAGGCGCCCAGCGTCGGATCCTCGGCGTCGCCAGCGAAGCGCGAGGCGGCGTCGAGGAACGCGTCGAGGTCGGCCCTGGCGGCGAACGCGCTGACCGTGCCGCCGCGCGCCGCGACCTCGATGTCGAGGCCCAGCCTGCGCTCCACCTCGTTGATCAGGTCGGGCAGCGGCTGCGCCGTGTGCGAGCGCAGGCTCCTGAGCTCCTGCGCGACGGCGACCAGCCGCGTCCTGGCCAGCGGCGCGAACGCCTCCAG
This sequence comes from Nonomuraea sp. NPDC050556, assembly GCF_044457355.1. Taxonomy (NCBI): domain Bacteria; kingdom Bacillati; phylum Actinomycetota; class Actinomycetes; order Streptosporangiales; family Streptosporangiaceae; genus Nonomuraea; species Nonomuraea sp. NPDC050556. Next base: position 66,548 of record NZ_JBITGU010000006.1, read on the forward strand.
CCACTCCTCGCGGTCGGGCAGCTCGTCGAGCGCGTCGACCAGGCTGCCGCGCTCCTCGGCCAGGTCGGCGACCACCTGGTTGAGCGGGTCCCGCTCGCGGCGCGCGCCCTCGCGGGCCTCGCGGTTGAGCTCGCGCGCGTAGTCGCCGAGCAGCCTGAGGTCGGCGGGCCCGATGCGCCAGCGCGGCCCGGCCAGCAGCCTGACCAGCGCGTCTCCGGCCGTCGGGTCGTAGAGGACGCGGAGCGTGGCCACGATGTCGTTGACCTCGGGCACGGTGAGCAGGCCGCCCAGTCCGACCACTTCGACGGGGATGTCGCGCTCTTCGAGCGCTCTGCGCAGCGCGGGGAACTGTGAGCGCTTTCGAGCGAGGATGGCCACATCCTGGGGTTGTACGGCGAGCGTCTTCTTACGCTCCTTCTCTCCCCAGGGGAGCCCGTCGGGGGCCACCTCCTGATCGATGATCTTGGAGATCCCGTCGGCGATCCACTTCGCCTCGTCCTCGGCCGTCTCGTGGAACGCGCAGACCACGCGTCCCCGGTCGACCCGGTTGGAACCGGGCACCAGGACCGGCACCTCGCGCGCCTCCATGCGCAGCGGGAGCTGCACGCGCGCCGCGACGTCGAGCACCCGGTCGCCGTTCCTGAAGCTCACCGAGAGCTGTTTGATCGGCGCCGGTTCGCCCTTGTCGAGCGGGAAGTCCTTCGCGAAGCGCCGCAGGTTGCCCGAGGAGGCGCCGCGCCAGCCGTAGATGGACTGGCAGGGGTCGCCGACCGCCGTGACCGGGTGGGCCTTGCCGTACAGGCTCCTGAGCAGGACGAGCTGCGCGTGGCTGGTGTCCTGGTACTCGTCCAGAAGCACCACCGAGTAGCGGGAGCGCTCGATCTCCCCCACTTCCGCATGCTTCTCCGCGATCCGGGCGGCGAGCGACATCTGGTCGCCGTAGTCGATGACCTCGCGCCTGCGCTTCAGCCGCTCGTACGCCTCGACCAGCGGGAGCAGCTGCTCCCTGGCTTCCTGTACGGCCAGCGGCTTGCGTTGCTGCGCGATCGTCCTGCCGGTCAGCCTGCCGTACCCCTCCTGGAGCCACGCGCCCACCTCCCGTACGTCGGCGGCGGTGCGCAGGTGCTCGGACAGCTCCCCGGCCAGGTCGAGGACGGCTGCCGTCACCGACGGTGGGCCGAGCTCGATCTTGTCCATCGGCCCGTCGTACATCGCCACCACCCGGGAGGCGAGCTGCCAGGAGATGGCCGGGGTGACCAGGCGCATCGTGGGTTCGAGCGCCTCGCGCAGCGCGTGGTCCTGCACCAGCCGGGCGGCGTAGGCGTGGTAGGTGGAGATGGTCGGCTCGTTGTCGAGCGCCTCGGGGGCGACGAGGCCCGCCTCGGCCAGGCCGTTCAGCCGCTCGCGGACGCGCGTGGCAAGCTCCGCCGCCGCCTTCCTGGTGAAGGTCAGGCCGAGCACGCGCTCCGGGCTGACCAGGCCGTTGGCGACCAGCCACACCACGCGGCCGGCCATCGTCTCGCTCTTGCCTGACCCGGCTCCGGCCATGACGACCATGGGCTCCAGCGGCGCCTCGATGACCGCGGCCTGCTCGCTGGTCGGCGGCAGGATGCCGAGCTTCTCGGCCAGTTCGATCGGGTTCAGCACACCTGGCCCCCGTTGTCGTTGACGGGGCAGCTGTTCCTGGCCGCGCAGGTGCGGCAGCCGTCGTTCACCTTGGCCTGGAAGAACGGGCCCGACATGCCGATCGCGACGGTGTCGACCATGTCCTTGGCCCAGCCGGGGTCCGGGTCGTCGGCCAGCGCGGGCTGGGACTGCTCCAGCGCCTCCTTGCCCGCCGCCTTGCCCACCTGGACCAGCGCGGCGCCGCCCGGCTCCGTCATGCCGTGCTTGGCGAAGGCCTGAAGGAGCGCGGCGAGCTGGTAGACGCCCAGCTGCGGGTGGCGGTCGAGGTCGCCAGGCTTGGGCTTGGAGCTGCCGGTCTTCAGGTCGATGATCACCGCGCGGCCCTGGTCGTCACGCTCGACCCGGTCGACGCGGCCCCTGATCTCGACGCCCTCGGAGACCCTGGCGGTGAACGCCTCCTCCAGGGCGATCAGCTCGCGCGGGTTCTCCTTGTGCCACTGGACGAACTTGCTGATCATCTGCTCGGCGACCTTGCGTTGCTTGCGGTTGAACCAGACGCCGCCGAAGTCGAGCTCGCTCCAGATCTCGTCGAGGCGGCTGCCGAGGAGGTCCTCGCTGGGCAGGTCGGTGGCGGCGAGTACGGCGAGCGCGTGGATGATCGTGCCGAGGCCCTGGGCGGAGCTGGTGCCCGCTGCGCCGACCGCGGTTTCGAGCAGCCATCTGAGGCCGCACTTGGTGAAGTTCTCCACAGCCGACGGCGAGATGCGGACGATGTCGTCTGGCCAGCCGATCGGGCGGTCGTCGGAGATCGGGGTGAGCGCGTACCAGTCGTTGGGGTGCGCGCCCTGCACGCCCGCGGCTGCCAGCCTGGCGAGGTGCTTGGCGGCTTCCTGTCGGATTTTCCCCGATTTAGTGGGATCGGTGACGGCGCTGCGGAGGTCGGCGACGAGGGCCGACATGTTCAGCCAGCGCGCCCGGTCGTCCACCCCGGCCTCCTCGACGGCGCCCGGCATCAGCTCGCTCAGGAACCTCGACGGGCGCTCGTCAGTGTCCTCGCCACCCACGGCGGTCACCACGAGGCGCTTCCTCGCCCTGGTCGCGGCCACGTAGAACAGGCGGCGCTCCTCGGCGAGCAGCTTGGACGACAGGCTCGCCGCCGCCACGTCCTTTTCGAGCGGGGCGCCCTCGGAGACCTGGACCAGGTCCTCCACGCCCAGCATCGACCCGCGCAGGCGCAGGTCGGGCCACACGCCCTCCTGGACGCCGGCGACGACCACGACGTCCCACTCCAGGCCCTTGGACCTGTGGGCGGTCAGGACCCGTACGGCGTCGCCGTCCGGAGCCCTGTCCGCCAGCGTGTCACCGGGGATCTCCTGGGCGGCCAGGTCGTCGAGGAACACCTCTGGGCCTGCCTTGGGCATCCTGTCGACGAACTTGGCCGCGTAGTCGAAGAGCGCTACCACGGCGTCGAGGTCACGGTCGGCCTGCGCGCCTCTGGCGCCGCCTTGGAGGCTGGTGTCGGTCCATTGCTTGGCTAGGCCGCTGGCGTTCCAGACTTCCCAGAGGACGTCTTCTGCGGTGCCGCCTTTTTGTACGGCTTCGCGGGCGGCTTTGAGGAGGTTGCCTACGCGTTCTGCTGGTCTGGCTACGTGGGGTTCCACGCGGACGAGCTCACGGACGTCAGCCAGGGCGGCGATCATCAACTCCCCCGACGACCGCGCCACCACCGTTTCCCCGTCCAGAACGCGGTCGGACCCGTCAGTGGCCGTGTCGGCGACATCCGCGGACCCCTCAGCGTCATCGCGGGGTCCGCTGGCGACGCCTTCGCTCTCGCGGGCAGCGTCGTCGGACCTGCTGGCGACGTCCTCGGGACCGCTGGCGGTGTCGTCGGGCCTGCTGGCGACGTCCTCGGGGCCGCTGGCGATGTCCCGAGGTCCGGCCATGGCAACCTCGGGGTTCTGGCCCCGAGGTCCTTCTCCGGCCTCCCGGGGTTCGTCCGCTGGGTCGTGGGGGTCGGCGAGCAGGGCCTCGTTCTCCGCGATCTTGAGGGCGCGGCGGAGTCGGCGTACACCCAGCATGTCCGTGCCACCCAGCGGGCCGGTCAGCAGTTCCTCGGCCACCGGCTCGTCCAGCGCCTGGGCGTCCATGGCCACCCTGAGCACCGTCAGCAACGGACGGACCCCCGGCTCCTGCGCCAGCGGCACCTCGTCACCCGCCACCATCGTCGGCACCCCGGCCGTCACCAGCGCGCGCCTCAGCAAGGGCACCTGCCGGGTGGCCGACCGCACGAGCACCGCCATCCGATGCCACGGAATCCCATCGATCAGATGCGCCCGCCGGAGCGTGTCCGCCACCACGGCGGCCTCCTGAGAGGTGCTGTCAGCCAGCAACACCTTCACATCGCCCGGCTCGGCGTCCGGCATCGGCAGCAACTCCCGATGCCCATGCGCCCGCCGCCGCTCCGGCACCCCCCAGCCCTGCACAGCCGTACGGTCCCCAACCCCGCCTACACCAGCCCCAGCCGTACGGTCCCCAGCCTCGCCTGCACGAACTCCAGCTGTACGGTCCCCAGCCTCGCCTACCCGAGCCCCAGCCGTCGCCCCACCATCCGCCTGATCGCCAGCGTCACTCTCGCCAGACCCGCTCCCACCAGCCCCACGATCGCCGGACCCGCTCACATCGGCTGAGCCACGGCCCGACCCGCGCTCGTCGGCCGCGCGGTCGATCCCGTCGGTTGTCGCACGATCGACGGACCCAGGCTCGTCGGACGCCAATGGGCGGTCGGCTGCTGCCGTGGGCTCAGGGCTGTTGGGGTCAACGGTCGCGGAGGCGTCCCCTGCGGTGCTGGACGTTTTGGGAGAGACCGCCGTGGTCGTTGGAGAAGTCGCCAGCGAGGGGGTGGGTTGGGGGGTGGGGGCGGCGGGGAGGCGGGTGGCTATGCGGCGGGTCGCCTCCAGCAGGTCGGCGCCGCTCCGGCGGCACACGCGCAACGCCACCACCGGCGCCTCCCGCCCAGCCCTGTCGCGGAACCGTTCGGGAAATTTCAGGATCCCCTGCACGTCAGCCCCACGGAACCCGTAAATCGACTGGTCAGGGTCGCCGACCGCGATCAGGTCACGCCCCTCCCCCGCCAACTGCTGCAGCAACAGCTCCTGCGCCGGGTCGGTGTCCTGGTACTCGTCCACGAACACCACGTCGTACGCCCCGCGCTCCCGCGTCCGCACGTCCGTCGAGGCCAGCAACCCCCCTGCCTCCCTGATCAGCTCCGCGTAGTCGAGCGAAGGCTCGGGATCGAGGTCGAACCGCTGCTGGTACCGGTCGGCGAACCCGCCAACGGCGACCCAGTCCTGCCTGCCGTACAGCCGACCGAGCGCCACGAGCCGCGAGCCGTCCAGCCCACGCTCGCCCGCGCGGGACAGGAAGTCGCGCAGCTCCTCGGCGAACCCGCGCGTCTTGAGCGCCTCGTGCAGCCCGCGTGGCCAGAAGACGGCGCCGTCCTCGAGCTCGCCGTGGAGCAGGCGGCGGATCTCCAGCAGTTGCTCGGGCCCGGTGAGCAGGCGCGGCGACAGCACCCCGGCCGCGACGGCCTCGCGGCGCAGCAGGGCGTAGGCGTAGCTGTGGAAGGTGAGGGCGAGGGGGGTGCGGGTGGTACGGCGCATGCGGGAGGTGATGCGCTGGCGCAGCTCTTCCGCGGCTTTGCGGCTGAAGGTCAGGATGAGGATGCGTTCCGGGTCGGTGCCGCGGCGCTCGACCCGGTCGACGACGGCCTCGACGATCGTGGTCGTCTTGCCGGTGCCTGGACCTGCGAGAACGAGCATGGGCCCGCCCGTGTGGTCAACGACGGCACGCTGATGCTCGTCGAGCACAGGGGCCGCAACAGGCCCCCCGCCTCCACGCCGCACCAACCGCCAGGTCTGACCACTCACAACCCTAGATTCCATCAGACCGCAGGGGTAGATCGTGCCGACTTGACCGTTGCGGCCGAACGTACCTCCGAACAACCCCCCACACCCGCCGCCACGCCGGTACGGCCGGCCACGTTCTTTGCCGCACCTTTACGGTCGTCAGTTCAGGATCGACGGACGTTGTGTACAACGGCAGCTCATCGCTATGGCGGCGATCATCAGGTCGGCCATCCGACGGCGCGGCTTACATCCAGGGCCACCACCATGCGACCGTAGATCCGCGCCGCCTGGAGCATCCCTTCCGACACCTCGACAGGGGTCACGACGCTGATCGCCACCTCTCCCGGGCAGCTCATTCCTCGTCTCAGGATGACAATGCAAGCCCTTGAGAGTGCACGAAGTCAGCGGCCGTACGGGTCCGCGACCTCGTCGTCGATGAACGCCTGAGCGCTGGCGCGGAAATCCTCGGGGTCGACGAGGGAGGCCGTGCGTGGCATAGCCAGAAAGTCCTCCCGGGGGACAAATCGCCGTGTTCGCCGTTGCGGGACGAGTTCGCCGATTCGGTGGCCATCGTGGGCGACGTGGAAGCAGCCCCCACGCTCGACAGCGTCCACGATCTCCACTGAGCGTCCATCCAGATCGCGTTGCGTGATCTCCGGCTGGTCAGGATGGGCTTCGTGCGGAACGGTCACGAAATCCACGGTACTTTCGTGCGTGACGGAGCGCCGCATGGTGACGCCATGAGCCTTTGTACGGAGCACCATGGGCGATGGATCTCCCACGCGACAAGCACATCGCGACAGCGCGGGCGGAGCCCGCCAGGAAAGCGCCCGAGCGCCAGCGAGGCCCTTCAGGGGTCGGGGCCTGCCCCGACTGGAAGTACGTCGAAGCCCCTTCTGGCGAGCCCTTTCGCGCGGGCCCGAACCCCGGAAGGCCCTCTACGAGAAAAGGTGGTCGACGACGCGGGCGGTGGCCTTGCCGTCGTCGCGCGGGGCGTACGTGGCGCGGAAGGCCTCGTAGCGTTCCGCGTACTCCCCCGCCACCGAGTCCAAAGACCGCAACGCCTCCATCACCTCGGCCGACGTGGAAAGCAGCGGCCCAGGGGCCTGGCTGGGCAGGTCGACGTACAGGCCGCGGCGAGACGCGTACTTGTCCAGGTCATACGTGTAATACACGATCGGCCGGCCGGTCGCGACGAAGTCGAACATGGAGGACGAGTAGTCCGTCACCAGAACGTCCGCGATCAGCAGCAGGTCGGCCATGTCGGGGTAAGTGGTGACGTCGTGGGCGATGTCGGGAACGGCGGGCATCGCCTGCATGGGGTGGGCGCGCACCAGGATCTCGTGGTCGGCGCCCAGCACCTCGCGCGCCTTCGCCAGGTCCAGCTTGACCATCGCGTTCTTGCGGTCGTAGTCGCGCCACGTCGGCGCGTACAACACCACTCGCTTGCCCTCGGCCAACCCCAGCCGCGTGCGGATCGCGGCCGCCAGAGCCGAGCGGTCCGGGGAGACCAGGACGTCGTTGCGCGGTAGCCCGCTCTCCAGCACCTCGCCCTGGTAACCGAAGGCCTTGCGCAGCACCTCGGTCGCCCACGGGGACTGGGACAGCAGCACGTCCCACCCGCGCACCTCGGCCGCCTGCCGGTGCCACACCGGCGGGCGCGGGTCGCGGGTCATGTGCGGCTGGTCGTTGCCGATGCGCTTGGCCGGGGTGCCGTGCCAGGTCTGCACGACCACCTGGTCCTCGCGGGCGCGGAACCACGCGGGCAGGAAGGCGTTGGTGACGATGTGGCGCGAGCGGGCCAGCGCCGCGTGGTGCTCCCGGCTCCCGGCGCGCACGATCGACGGGTCGCCGGGCGGCACGAACGCGCCGTCCTTGACCACCCAGATGTGCTCGCGGTCGTCGCCCCGCCGCAGCCGCTCCTCGTAGATCGCGCGCACGCTGTCGGCGTAGAGGCGGCCGTCGTTGACGACGTAGACGGTGGCGTCGTTGAGCGGCTGGGTGCGTTGCGCCGGGTAGAAGACGCGGCGCAGCACGTGGGTGCCGCCCACGCCCTTCTCGTCGTCCGGCCGCACCTCCTCGACCATGAGCACCGGCACGTCGAACCGGGTGGACAGCACGCGGAAGGAGTGCCCGCCGATGGCACGCGGCCCCTCGTCGAGCGCGGCCAGCGACGCGTGGTCCATGCGCGCCGGCACGATCTCGCCGGACGGGTGGCGCACCGACAGGTTCCAGGTGCCTGACGACAGCGGCGTGTCCTCGCCGAAGCGCGCCATGGCCGCAGGCGCGAGCCGTACGGAGAACCGGTCGCCGGAGCGCTCCATCGGCACGGTGTGCAGCAGCCCCGAGCGGTGCCGCAGCGACAACGAACGCGCGCCGTCGACGTCCGGGTAGTCCCCGGACAGCACGAGGGAGGACCCCTCCCACACCGCCGAGGTGATCACCGGGCGGATGCGGTGCGCCGAGACGACCACGCGGTCGCGCCGGTCGCCGAGCACGGTGATCTCGCGGTCGCCGACCGCCACCCGGGTCTCGCCCGAGTCGGCGAGCATGACGGAGGCCGCCGGGTCGCCCTTGGGTTCGACCCAGAGGCGCCTGCCGTCCTTCTCCTGCAGCAGCGAGTGGGCGGCCAGCGCGATGACGACGTCGGTGCCGCCGCTCACCGGCGTGAAGTCGGCCGCCATGCGGTGCCCGCCGAGCCTGGCGTGGCCCTTGGTGACGCTCTTGCCCGGCAGGAAGACCCGGAGCTCGACCCGGTCGCCGTCGAGCGTGACGCCGGTCAGCTCGGCCCTGTTGGGCTGCAGCACGACCTGCAGGGCCCGGTCGGACGTCCAGACGGGGCGCACCCACCACCCGGGCCGCACCTTGAGCCCGACGGGCCGCTCGGTGTGCCCGACGGCCGCGCCGCGCAGCAGGCCGGTGGCGCGGGCGCCGCGGCTCCAGAAGACGATCTCGGCCCGCCAGGTGGTGGTCTCCTGTACGGCCATGCGGCGGCGCAGGAGTCGCCTGCCGCCCCTGGCGAGCGCGCGCACTCCGGCGCGCCAGCGCAGCGACCAGGGCGACAGCTCGGCGGTGAAGCCGGACCAGTCGTAGTTGCAGCCTGGCTCGCGGGCGCCGTGCGTGGCCTCGGGGGCGAGCACGCGCCTGGTGCGCAGCCGCACCGGAGGAAGCCAGCGCGGGCCGCGCAGGACCACGGTCGCCCAGTTGAAGCGCCTGCTGCGCACGGAGAGCCCGGCGAGGTAGGCGTAGCCGCTGATCCGCAGCCTGCCGCCGGACCAGGAGATGTCGTGGATCTGCGTCACCGGCACCAGGTCGGCGCGGCGCAGCCGGAGCAGCTCGGGCGGCAGGCCGTCGCCGAAGGGCAGGTCGGCGTACCAGCGCAGGCCCTTGCGCACCCGCTTGGACGGCTCGGCCGCCGCGGTGACCACCTGGACCAGCGCGTCGCCCTCGACGAGGTCGTCGAGGTCGCGGTTCTCGAGGAGGTAGCAGAACAGCCGCCTGGCGACCGGGAGCTCCCGCTTGATCGCCGGGTCGACCTGGGCGAGGTAGGGGCCGATCAGGGTGACCAGCTCGCGCCTGCGCGCGGCTCCGCGCTTGACCGCCTGGTCCATGCGCACGCCCAGCGGGCCCGCGAGGATCTCGGCGTCGGCCCTGCGGCGCTCCTGGGGGTCGAGCCCGCCCTCCTGGACGGCCCGCATCACCGCTTCGAGCGGTTCACCCCGGTCGCAAAGGTCCTGAACAGCCCGCAAGCGCTCGGCGACAAGGTCGCCGCTCGGGCTCGGGGCTGTGACGCCGGTGGCCATCGGGGAGGCACCGCCTTTCAGACTGTCCCTGCAATGGTAATGCGAATCACATGTGCGGGAATCGCGCGGAGGGCGGAGAAGCAGGTCAGCGGCGTTGCTGAAAATCCGCTGAGCGCGTGGCGCCGTCCCACCTGGCACGCCGCATGTCAACTCGTTCCCCGCGCACCACGGTGCCCTCCTCGAGCCAGTGCGCCATCGCCCGGTCGAGCAGGCCGCCGGCCGCCGTGCCGTCGGCGTGTACGACGCGCCACCACGGTACGCCTCCGCCCCAGGTCGACATGACCTTGCCCACCTGGCGGGGACCGCCCTCACCGACATATTCGGCGATGTCGCCATAGGACATCACCATGCCGGGCGGGATGCGCTCCACGACCTCGAGCACCCGTTCGGCAAAAGGCTCCATGACGCGCGACCTTAGCGGATCCTGCGCTGGTTGAGTATCGCGACGGCGACACCGAACATGGCCAGCGCCAGCAGGGCTCCACCGCCGAACAGGGCCAGCCGCCACGGGTCCGGCCCCGGCCTGGACGGCACCGGCGAGTCCTCCCCCGCGCCGAAGTGCCGGTCGTCCGGCACCGCGACGTCGCGCGCCTTGCCGTCGAGCGCGTCCGCCGCGTTCAGCGCCGCTCCAGCGTCGACCACCCCGAACCCCACCTTGTCGTCATATCCGGCGGGCGGCCTGCCGCGCGCGCTCGACGCCAGCGCCTGGGCGACCTGCTCGGGGCGCATGTCGGGGTGCTTGGACTTGATCAGCGCGGCGACGCCCGCGACGAGCGCGGCCGAGGCGCTCGTGCCGGTCACGCCGGTGTAGCCGCCGCCGAGCCGTACGGACGGGACGTCCACGCCGGGTGCCGAGACGAGCACCGAGAGGTTGTCGCTGCTGAACGGCGCCCGTTTGCCCAGCTTGTCGACGGCCGAGACGCCGATCACGCCGGGGTATCCGGCCGGGAAGGACCAGTAGGAGGTGTGGTTCTGCTGCGCGTACTGCGTCTGGCCGTCGTTGCCCACGGCCGCGATCAGCACGACGCCGCGCTCCAGCGCGTAGGCGACGGCCTCGCGTTCCGCCTTGTCCGGCCCGTAACTGCCGATCGACATGCTGACGACCTTGGCGTTGTGGTTGGCCGCGTAACGCAGCGCCCTGGCCAGCGCGCTGTCGGAGCCGGTCCGCTCGTCCTCCTGCGGCGGGACCGCGTCGCCCGGCTCCTCGTCGATGACCAGCGGCAGCGACATGATCGAGGCCTCGGGCGCGACGCCGACCAGGCCCTTGTCCGCGCCGGAACCGGCGATCAGGGCGGCCATCGCGGTGCCGTGCAACCCGGGTTTGACCTTGGTGTCGAGGGCGGCCGAGTTCATGTCCGGGGCGACGAAGACGCGGCCCTGCAGCTCCTTGAGCTTGGGGTCGACGCCGCTGTCCACGACGGCGACGGTGACGCCCTTGCCCTTGGTGACGGCCCAGGCCTGCTCGACGTTGAGCGCGCTGAGCACCCATTGCTGCTGCTCACGCACCGGCGGGGCCGCTGTGCCGTACATGGTCGTGAGGAGGGCGGTCAGCACCCTCAGGGAGGTCAGCACACGTTCCCCTGCGTGCACGGCGGGACGTTGGGCGGGTCGGCGAGGAAGTAGGCGATCTGGTTGCCGATCGACTTGGCCGTGGACCACAGCTCGCTGTGCAGGATCTCCTCGGCCGGTACGGCCGCGCGGGTGCGTCCGTCGGCGTATCCGGCGGTCGAGAACACGACGTACGGCCCGGCCCCCACCCAGCCGCTGCGCTGGCGCTGTTCGAGGCCGAACCGCTCGGTGACCGTGCCTTCGAAGGGCACGGGCAGGACGCCCACACGGTCGTCCAGCGTGAGCTCCTCGGTGGCCGACACCCGCGAGTCCTCGTCCTGGAGTACGGCGACGCCGACCGTGATGACGAAGGTCGCCGTCTCGTCGAGGTAGGTGGCGCGCAGGACCGTCACGCAGCCGTGCGTGTCGAGCACCGCCCCGATGGGCGGGTCGACCGCCTCGGCACACTTGGTCTCCGGCGCGATCCCCACCCGCCGCGCGTACTGCGTGGCGCTGTCGAGCCCGAGGTAACGCACCTCCTCGGGGAAGACCCCCGCGGCCGGCCACGCCTGCCAGCGCCTGGCGATCTCCTCCTGCTTGTACCGCGCCTGCTCGGCGGCGGTGAGCGGGCGCGACCTGGTCTCGGAGATCAGCCCGACCGTGCCCATCAGCACGACCACCATCGAGACCGCCACGATCGCGCCGAGCAGCCAGACGAACAGCTTGCGCCGCTGCACTCCCTGCTGGATCGCGAGGATCTCCGCGCGGGCGCGCACCGCGGTCGAGCGGCCTCTGCTGGGCGCTCCAGGCCACGCGCGCACGCGGGAGCGACGGCGCGCGGCGGCGCCCAGCGGGTTGCCCGCGCCCGCGGTCTCGTCGGCGCGTGGCAGTCCCGAGGTGGACCTACGGCGCGCCTTGTTGGACTGGTCGCTCACCACTCCTCATTCGTTACCGGCCTGTGTCTATTTCGTCCCCCTACGGGGGCAGATCATGCGTCCTGCGGGAGGTGAGTGCGACGCACCCGCCTGACCAGCGCGACGATGACGGCGACACAGACGAACGCGCAGATTCCCGCGCCCAGGGCGATCGCGCTGTAGACGGTGATGCGGTGCTGGTCGCGGTGGATCACCTGGATCGGGGCCTGGGCCTTGGCCAGGGACCGTTCCGGATCGAGCACCTGCGCGCCCTTGGCGGTGTGGGTGTGGCCGGCCAGGCGCGCGGCCTCGGCGAGCGACCCGGCCGCGTTGACCACGCCGAAGCCGGTGCCCGTGTCGTAACCGCCGGACGGCCTGCTGGTCGCGCCAGCCGTGAGCGCCTGCACGACGAGCGCGGGCGACATCTTCGGGTACTTCGCCTTGATGAGGGCGGCGACGCCGGACACGAGCGCGGTGGCCTGCGAGGTGCCCCTGCCGACCCAGTACTCGTTGCCCGGCCCAGCGCCCAGGATGTCCACACCGGGCGCGGCGACCATGACCGACGGGTTCCAGTTGGAGAAGGACGCCCTGCGCTTGCCCCGGTCGATCGCGCCGACGGAGATCACGCCGGGGAAGGCAGCCGGGTAGGAGTAGGGGGCGAAGCCGCTGGCGTCCGGTTTGCGCGCGCCGTCGTTGCCAGCCGCGGCGACCAGCACCACGCCCTTGGAGATCGCGTAGCGGATCGCCGCGCGCTCCTCCCTGGTCGCCAACTCCTTCGAGATCGACATGTTGATCACGTCGGCGCCGTGGTCGACGGCGTAACGCACGCCTCTGGCGACCACGTCCTCGTAGCGCTCGGCGGTGTTGAACTCCTTGAACCCAGGCTCCTCGTCCTCCAGGATCACCCGGACGGACAGCAGCTTGGCCTTGGGCGCGACCCCGATGACGCCCTGGCCACCGCCGGGCCCGTGCCCGTGCCCGGCGATCAGCGAGGCCATGTAGGTGCCGTGCAGCCGCTTGGGCGCGACGCCCGGCGGGTTGGCGCCCTCGGTGAAGTCCTTGCCCACGGTCACGGACCCGGCCAGGTCGCGGTGCGAGGGGTCCACGCCGGAGTCGAGCACGGCGACCGTGACGCCGGAGCCCTGGCTGCTGCTCCACGCCTTGGACAGCCCCAGGGTGTCGATCACGGACCGCTGGCTGCCGCGCACGTCGTCCGCGCTCGCGGACGCTGTGGGCAGGGTGAGCGTGGCGCACAGGGTGAGCGCGCCAAGGAGCCTCAGCATCGCCACTCCGCCGCCGAGCAGTCGGGTGTGGCCGGCGCGCTCAGGTCGGCGAGGATGCGTTCCGAGAGCTCGGCGGCGAAGGCGAAGATGGCCGGGCGCTGCTCGCCGACCGCCCGTGCCGGGCGGCCGTCGACCTGGCCCGCCGTGGTGAGCACGACGTACGGCCCGGCCTGCCGTACGGAGCTGGACTGCCTGACGTCGGCGGTGAAGCGGTCGGCCACCGTACCGCCGAAGGCCAGCGGCCGCAGTCCCGGCGTGGGCTTGCCCGCCTGCGGAAAGGCCGACTTGGCCTGTACGGCACGCAGCTCGTCGGGCAGCGCCACCACGCCCACGGTCACCACCACACCCTGCAGCGCGTCGAGGTAGGTGGCCCGCAGCACGCCCCTGCATCCGGCCTTGCGCAGCGCCTTGGCCGCCTTCTTGTCGACGGCCTCCGCGCAGCCGGTGCGCGGCGAGATGCCGACCCGGTGCGCCTGCTCCTCGCCGCCCTGCTCGGCCGAGTATTCGACGGCGGCGGGAAAGAGCCTGCCGGCCTGCCAGCTCTGCCAGCGCCCCGCGACCTCGCGCTTGGCAGCGACCGCGAGCTCGGCCGGCGTCGGGCCGCGCGTCAGCTCCGTGCCCGCCGCGCTGGCCGCGACTCCGGCGGCCACAGCGCAGACCACGGTCAGCACTGAGGCCGCCATGAGGGCGGGCCAGACGCGGGACGAGTTCACGGCACTGACACTAATGCGGCGTACCGGGTGCTCGTTAGTAAGTCGGCAAGCTCGGGTCGACGGTCTTCACCCAGCTCAGCACTCCACCGCCGACGTGGACGGCGTCGGAGAAGCCCGCGTTCTTCACGATCGCGAGCGCCTCGGCGCTGCGCGCGCCCGACTTGCAGTGGAGCACGATCCGCTTGTCCTGCGGCAGCTTCTCCAGCGCTGAGCCGTTCAGGAACTCGCCCTTGGGGATCAGCGTGGCGCCGGGGATGGAGACGATCTCGTACTCGCCCTGCTCGCGGACGTCGACGAGGAAGATGTTGTCGCCGTTGTCCTGCATGGCCTTGAGCTCGGCCGCGGTGATCGTCGAGCCGGTGGCCGCCTGGGCCGCCTCGTCGGAGATCGTGCCGCAGAACGCCTCGTAGTCCTCGAGGAGCTCGGTGACGGTCGGGTTCTTGCCGCACAGGACGCACTCGGGGTCCTTGCGCACCTTGAGGTCCCGGTACTTCATCTCCAGGGCGTCGTAGATCATCAGGCGGCCGACCAGCGGGTCGCCGATGCCGGTGAGCAGCTTGATGGCCTCGTTGACCTGGATCGAGCCGATGGAGGCGCACAGGACGCCCAGCACGCCGCCCTCAGCGCACGACGGGACCATGCCGGGGGGCGGGGGCTCGGGGTAGAGGCAGCGGTAGCAGGGGCCGTGCTCGGCCCAGAACACGCTGGCCTGGCCGTCGAAGCGGTAGATCGAACCCCAGACGTACGGCTTGCCGAGCAGCACGGCCGCGTCGTTCACCATGTAACGCGTGGCGAAGTTGTCGGTGCCGTCGACGATGAGGTCGTAGCCCGAGAAGATGTCCATCACGTTGTCGGTCGTGAGCGTGGCGTTGTGCACGATCACGTCGATCAGCGGGTTGATCTCCTTGACCGTGGCCGCGGCGCTCTCGGCCTTGAGCCTGCCCACGTCGGACTGGCCGTGGATGATCTGGCGCTGCAGGTTCGACTCGTCGACGACGTCGAAGTCGATGACGCCCAGCGTTCCGACGCCGGCGGCGGCCAGGTACATCAGCGCCGGCGAGCCAAGACCTCCCGCGCCCACACAGAGCACTTTGGCGTTCTTCAGCCGCTTCTGCCCGGCCATGCCCACATCGGGGATGATCAGGTGGCGCGAGTAGCGGCGCACTTCCTCAACGGTCAATTCGGCGGCCGGCTCGACCAGCGGTGGCAACGACACGGTTCCTACTCCCGTTTCAGGGCTGTTATCTCAGGGTGAAACCTAGCTGGGCAGTGGGGCATTCCCCAATCGCGTCTCAAGGATCAGACGGCGCGCCTCCGCGGCCACGACCTTGGGCATCTCCATCTGCGCGACGTGCCCGGCCCTGGGGAGCAGGACGAGCCTGACCGTCCTGAAGATCTTCCCCGCTTTGTACGCCGTGGCGGGGCGGACGAGCCGGTCGCGCTTGCCGTGGATGATCAGGGTGGGGGCGGTGATCCTGGCCGCCTGGCGCCAGAGGTTCTGCTCGCCCCTGCGGAAATACTCGGCGACGATGCCCCTGGCCGAGCCGATCATGGCCATGGAGGAGTACGGCAGGCCGTCGCGCCTGCGCAGCTCCTCGACGGCGTCCTTGAGCCGCGCCGGGTGGACGACGCCGGTGTCGGCGTAGCACATGGCGAGGCTGGCGTTGATGCGTTGCTCGGCCGGGACCAGGCGGAGCTTGTCGGCCACCCATTCGCCGATGCGCGGGGTGGCTGCCGCGGCCACCCGGGCCGGGCCGTACCGGGGAAGGAGGTCGGGGAGGGCGGGGCTGACCAGGGTCAGGGACTTGACCAGGTCGGGTCTGGTCGCCGCCACGCGCACGGACACGGCCCCGCCGAGGGAGTTGCCGAACAGGTGGGCCGGGCCGGTCTCCTCCAGCAGGCCGATGACGGCTTCCGCGTGGGCGGGGATGGTGTAGTCGCCGTTCTCCGGCGCCGGTGAGTGGCCGTTGCCCGGGAGGTCGAGGGCGTGGCCCTGGACCAGGTCGCTCAGCTCCTGCATGAGGTCGGTCCAGTTGGTGGCGCTGCCCGCCAGGCCGTGGACGAACACCGCCTGCTCCGGTGGCCCCTGCGGGGTCGACCGTACGTGGACAGGGCCGATCATGCGGCCAGGCCAGTTGGGGATGGGCTCGTCCACCATGCGTCCTCCTCACGTTCACTCCACGATAACCAGCAAGCAGGTGTGAGGTCGCGGCGCGGCATAAATTAGGTATAAAACACACCATAAAGGCTGTTAAGCGCAGATAAAGGGACATATGAAGAAATAGCACCACTCATTGCTAGGGGGGTCAATGAAACTCACACGCATCACGGCCGGACTCATCGCCGCGACGATCGCCGGAAGCGGCCTCGTCGCGATGGGCGCCACCAGCGCCAGCGCGGCCACAAGCGTCCAGACCACCGTCGGCGTCTCCACCTCCGCACCCGTCATGACGAGATGGCGGTGCTTCTGGATCGGCAAGCACGGCCGGATCCACTTCGGCAAGCACGTGCGGAAGGCGACGCTCAAGTGGCGCCACGGCCACTGGGTGATCAAGCGCTCCTGGGGCTGCTCGAAGGTCAGGAAGTGGCGTTGGTGATCAAACACATCACCGCGGGGATCATCGCAGCGGCCATCGCCGGCAGTGGCGTGGTCACGGTCAGCGCAGTGGCGGCCTCGCCCGCCAGCGCTTCGACCAGCGTTCAGACCTCCAGCGGCGGCTGCCGCTACAAGGTTCGGCACGTGAGGACACGGCTGAACGTCCGCAAGGGCCCGGGAACCCGGTACCGCGTCGTCGACAAGCTGTACCCGCGCCAGAGCACCTGGGGCAAGTGCAGGAAGTACGGCAACTGGCGCAAGGTCGAGGGTGACCGCGGCAGGAGGGGATTCGCGAGCAGCCACTACCTGAAGAAGGTTCACCACCGCCCCTGGTGGTGGTAGATCACCGATTGACGATGGCGCGAGGTCTCCCGACCCCGCGTCATCGTCATGTTTCCGGCAAACACCCGCGCGCTGCCTGGCGAATAGGGCCATTCACCTGCGATCCATGACGTAACCGCTCATGAAGGAGCCCGCCGTGCTCGCCGCCCTGCTCACCGTGTCCCTGCTGACCGGCCCCACCCCCGGCTGCGCCTATCTGGTACGGCAGGCGGGACCCGTACGCGCGGAACCCGCGGCGGACGCGGCGGTCGTGGACCACCTGGGCAAGGGCGACAGGGCGCTGGGCGGCTGCCGCCCGCACGCCAGGTGGCTGGTCGTCGTCGGCACCAGGAAGGGCAAGCAGGGCTACGCCCCCGCCAAGCTCCTCGACCGCCTCGGCACCCTCGCCAACGTCATGTACTAGCCACTCGCCCGGCAGCCGCCCTCCCTGGCGTTTCGCCGGTGAACCAGGCGATACGCGCACCGCGTCACCGCGCTGGACTCTCCGGCAAGTCCACGCCGCGACCGGATCGGCTTCGTCTTCCAGGCGTGGTGGTGGCCGCCGCGGCGCCGGCCGTGACCGTCTTCTTCGCCCTCCGCCGCGGACCTCGTTTCTAGGACTCGTTGGAGAGGTTGAGGCGGATCTCGGTGTTCCGGTATCCGGCGCGGTGGAAGGCGGCGGCCATCGGGGCGTTGCCCAGGTCGGTGGTGGCGGTGATGCGCTGCTCGCCGTTGGCGGCGTGGATGCGGGTGATCTCGCCCAGCACCTCGTCCACGTACCCGCGCCCGCGGAACCCCGGCACGACCCCCAGGTATCCCACGTTCACGCTGTACGGCGTGGCCGACGGGATCGCCATCCCGGCGACCTCGCCCTCCGGGGTACGGGCCAGGCGCCACCAGTCGCGCTTGCCCGGCGCTTCGAGGTAGAAGTCCATCTCGTCCTTGGCGGCCGCCTCGGCGCCCACGGCCTTCACGGACTTGCTGGTGTGCGCGTCGAGGCTGCCCTCGGCGATCAGGCGGAAGACGGCCAGGAACTCCTCGTCCGAGCCCGGGGCGAAGGTGAGCTTGCCGGTGGCCTCGGGCACTCCGGCGGCGGGGGTCCACTCGAACTGCAGGCGCTCCACCTCGTGGGTGAGCCCGGCGGCGTGCGCGGCCGCCCGACGCCAGTTCACCGCGGCGGAGACGGCCGGGTCGTCCCGCCAGCCGCCCTTCACCTTGATCGCGTACTCGACGGGGCCGGGCAGGCTCGCCTCGATCAGCGCGGTCGCCACGGCCTCACGGTCCTGGACGTCAGGGGCGACGTCGAGGCAGTCGAGCGCCACAGGACGGTCGGCGTTTCCCCGGCCCCACCACAGGGCGCGGCCCACGAGACGGTCGCCGTCCTCGGCGATCCAGGTCCACTCGGGGCGGTACATGTTCTCGGCGAGCTCGGCGAGGTAGCGGTCGGCCGGGATCCAGCTGACGGGCTCGTCGACGGTCCAGGCGGTGACGCGGTCGAGGTCGGCCGGGGTGATGGCTCGGTAGGAAATCACCCTCGAAGAGTAGTGGCGTCCCACAAGATCCTTTTCGGCCCGATCGCCCCGGAAGGCCGGTTTGGACATATGGGGACAAAGCCCGCTAATGCCAGCAATAAGCGTCTACTCGATGCAATGACATGCCGATTATGACGTAAAGGTGAGTGATCACCGTTTATGTCCACCATCGCTCGGAAATCAACACAACCAGATGGCCACAATGTGAGTCATCACAGGCGATAAATCGCTCGGCGCGAATATCGCCTGGAAGCATAAACCGTTCAGGGGGAGCAAAAATGTTCAACATCAAGCGCGCGCTTACGGCCACCGTCCTCAGCACGGCACTGGCCGGCGGCATCCTCGGCCTCGGCGCCATCGCCGCGGAAGCCTCCACCAACGTCTCGACCAACCCCTGCATTTGGGTCGGCTCGGGACACAAGCTCAAGTTCCACAAGGGCGAGCGCGTCAACAAGGCCACCATCAAGTACAACTTCGGTGGCGACTACTGGATGCTCAAGCGCACCCGTGGCTGCCAGAACGTGAACGTTCGCACTTGGTAGATCTTCGCTAGTCCGATAACTCTGTCGGATTAGATCGGAGAGAGGCCGGGGACTTCGAATTTCGGAGTCCCCGGCTCTTTTATTTGCGGCACTAGAATAATCACGTGATTGGCACTCTGCAGTGCGTCGTTCTCGACTGCACGGATTCTCTGGAGCTCGCCCGCTTCTACCGAGGCCTCGTCGGCGGTGACGTCAACCGGCCCGACCGTCGCTGGTCACTCGATGACGGCTGGGCCACCCTGCACACCCCCGCCGGATTCGTCCTCTGCTTCCAGACCGTCGAGGACCATCGGCCACCACGATGGGGCGACCCGACGCGCCCCCAGCAGTCCCATCTCGACATCGACGTGGAAAGCCTCGCCACCGCGCACCACCAGGTGACCGAGCTCGGCGCGACCATGCTCGACGAGCGACAAGGCTGGCGGATCTACGCCGACCCCGCCGGGCACCCCTTCTGCCTCATCGGCAGGCCGTAAGAACCCTCAGGCCGACTTGCGAGCCTTTTTCTTCGCCGGTGCGTCCGCGGCCTTCTTGGACGGCTTCGCCGTACCGGAAGAAGAGCGCTCCTTCTTCGCCGCCTCCACCGAAGCCCGCAGCGCCGCCATCAGGTCCACGGCAGGCCCGGCCTCCTCCTCGCCACCCGCGGGTGCGACGACCTCCTTGCCCGCCACCTTCGCCTCGATCACCTGCTGCAGAGCCTCGCGATACGCGTCGTGGTACTCCGACGGGTCGAAGTCGCCCTCCATCGTCGTGATGAGCGACTCCGCCATCTTGAGCTCCTGCGCCCGCACCTCGATGTCCTCTTCCAGGAACCCGAAGTCCGGCGTGCGGATCTCGTCCGGCCAGAGCATCGTCTCCAGGACGAACACCCCGTCGCGCACCCGCAGCGTCGCCAGCGACTCCCGCTGGCGCAACGCCACCTTGACCACCGCGACCTGCCCGGACGCCTCCAGCGCGTTGCGGAGCAGCACGTACGGCTTGGCCCCCTGCGCGTCGGGCTCCAGGTAGTAGGACTTGGCGAAGTAGATCGGGTCGATCTGGTCGGCCGGGCTGAACTGGAGGACGTCGATGCGCCGCGACGTCGTCAGCGGCAGGTCCTCGAAGTCCTCGTCGGTGAGCACCACGATCTCGCCGGTCGCCAGCTCGTACCCCTTGGCGATGTCGGCGTAGGCCACCTCTTCCCCGCAAACCGTGCACACGCGCTTGTAGCGGATCCTGCCGCCGTCCTCGCGGTGCACCTGGTGGAAGCTGACGTCCTTCTGCTCGGTCGCCGAGTACAGCTTGACCGGGATCGTGACCAGCCCGAAGGAGATCGCACCCTTCCAGATGCTGCGCATGGGTACTCCTCGATCGTTAGCGAGCTCACCTCTATGCGACATACCCCCACAAGGGTGATCCAACACGACCGAAAGGACACCCTCTGACCTGCTCAGACGATCAAAGGTGTACGCAGCAGCTCACACGGGAGCCCGGCACCGCGTGCCCCGGCTCCTGCGAGCGGGCACAACCCATATATGGGTGATCCAATGCCATACCCGGTCGAACCAATGCTGGCCATCCCGGGTGAGCTCCCCCAGGATCGCGAGCTGTACGGCCTGGAGGTGAAGTGGGACGGCATCAGGGCCGTCCTGCACATCGACGGCGGCCTGCGGGTGACCGGGCGGCACGGCGCGGACTTCACCCGCCGGTATCCGGAAATATCGACGTTCGGGGTGCCCAATGCCATCCTCGACGGCGAGGTCGTCTCCCTCGACCCCAAGACCGGCATACCGAGCTTCGGACGCCTCCAGCACCGCATGCACCAGGTCGACCCCGACCCCGCCATGCTGCGCCGCTACCCCGTCGCCTACATGCCGTTCGACCTGCTCTTCCTCGACGGCGCCCCCCTCTTCGACCTCCCGTACCGCGACCGCCGGGCCCTGCTCGACGAGCTCGACATCGGCGCCCCGCCGTACTTCCCAGGGGAGTCCGACCTGCTCCGCGCCACCCACGAGCAGGGCCTGGAGGGCATCGTGGCCAAACGGCTGGACTCTCCGTACAGACCAGGGGTGCGCTCCCCGTGGTGGGTCAAGGTCAAGAACCTCACCACCCGCGAGGTCGTCCTGGGCGGCTGGAAGCCGGGCAAGGGGCGGCGCGAGGGCGGCATCGGCTCGCTCATCATGGGCGCCTTCACCGAGGAGGGCCTGACCTATGTCGGCCACGTCGGGACCGGACTGACCGAGGCGGCGCTCGACCACCTGTACGCCCTGCTCAGACCGCTGGAGATCCCCCGCAGCCCCTTCCGCAACGAGGTTCCCTGGCGCAACCGCTGGGTTAGACCCGAGCTGGTCGGGGAGGTTGCGTACACGATGGTGACCGAGGAACGCAGGTTGCGGAATCCGGTGTGGCGCGGGCTGCGACCGGACAAGATCCCGGCAGAGGTGACCCTGTGAAAGTGCCCGTGCAGGTCGACGGCCGAGAGCTGGTGCTCAGCAATCTCGACAAGGTGCTCTACCCGGAGGTCGGCTTCGCCAAGGCGGAGGTCATCGACTACTACAGCCGCGTCGCCCCCTACCTGCTCCCCCACCTCAGGGGCAGGCCGCTGACGGTCAAGCGCTACCCCAACGGCGTGGAGGGCAAGTTCTTCTTCGAGAAGAACGCCCCCAGCCACACCCCCGCCTGGGTGCGCCGCGTCAGGCTGCCGGTGCCCGGCAGCACCAAGGACCGCGACACGATCGAGTTCGCCGTCGTGGACGACCTGGCCTCGCTGGTCTACTACGCCAATCTGGCCGCGCTCGAACTGCACGTCCCGCAGTGGCGGGTCAGTGACGACGGTACGGCGCTGCCGCCCGACACGCTCGTCTTCGACCTCGACCCGGGAGCCCCGGCGACCGTCGTCGACTGCTGCCGGGTGGCCACCGTCCTGCGTGAGGTGCTCAAGGCGGACGGCCTGGCCGCCAGGCCCAAGACGAGCGGCAACAAGGGCATGCAGCTGTACGCGGAGTGGGACGGCAGGAAGGAGCCCTCCGTCTACGCCAAGGAGCTCGCCCAGCTCCTGGAGAAGGAGCTGCCCAAGCAGGTGGTCAGTGTCATGACCCGTTCCGCCAGGCCGGGGAAGGTGTTCATCGACTGGAGTCAGAACAACCCCGCGAAGACCACCGTGGCCCCCTACTCTTTGCGTGCCAGGCAACGGCCGACGGTGTCGACGCCGCTCTCGTGGGACGAGGTCGAGGAGTGCGACCGGCCCGAGCAGCTCGTCTTCACCGCGGCCGACGTGCTGGCCAGGGTGGAGGAGCACGGTGACCTTTTCCGCCAGGCGTAGTGTGGAACCGTTCGCTACATAAGGGGACTGACATGTCGGAGATGGACGTACGCGGGGACGACCGCCCTTTCGACGACGAGGAACTGCCGATCGAGGCCCCTGAGGCCGACGCGGCCGAGCAGCACCGCCAGGTCGTCGACCGTGAGGGCAGGCGCCGTTCCGAGCTGCCGTTCGACGTCGATCCCGCCGACGCGGCCGACCAGGACCGCACGGTGGATCTCGATGACGACGACGACTATCGCTGAGCTGGTTACTCGCACGTAGGATGTCCCAACGGAAACCTAACCGTCGTCAGGGGGAGCTCGTGACTGCATCGCCGGATGCCAAGCCGAGGGGCACGAGGCTGCCCCGGCTCGCCCGCCGCCGGCAGTTGCTGAGCGCCGCGCAGGAAGTGTTCGTGGAGAACGGCTACCACGCGGCCGCCATGGACGAGATCGCCGACCGGGCCGGGGTCAGCAAGCCGGTGCTCTACCAGCACTTCCCCGGCAAGCTGGAGCTCTACCTGGCGCTGCTCGACCTGCACGTCGACGACATGGTCGACCGGTGCAGGAAGGCCCTGGCCTCGACGAACGAGAACAAGCTGCGCGTCCAGGCGACCTTCAGCGCCTTCTTCGACTTCGTCTCCAGCCAGGGCGAGGCCTTCCGCCTGGTCTTCGAGTCCGACCTGCGCAACGTGGCTCCAGTGCGCCAGCGCGTGGAGCGCTCGCTGCGCGAGTGCGCGGAGATGGTGAGCGCGGTGATCCAGGAGGACACCGGGTGCACCAGCGACGAGGCGCACCTGCTCGGGGTGGGGCTGGTCGGCATGGCTGAGGTGAGCGCGCGCTACTGGGTGACGCAGCACGGCTCCATTCCGAAGGACGCGGCCGAGCAGCTGATGGCCAGGC
Organism: Nonomuraea sp. NPDC050556; assembly: GCF_044457355.1. NCBI lineage: Bacteria > Bacillati > Actinomycetota > Actinomycetes > Streptosporangiales > Streptosporangiaceae > Nonomuraea > Nonomuraea sp. NPDC050556. The sequence goes on from NZ_JBITGU010000006.1 coordinate 89,516, forward strand.
TGGCCTGGCGCGGCATCAGCGGTTTTCCGCGTACGGCTTAAAGCCGTTCGCTCGCCGCGATCACCGGCGCTTTTTCGCTGCTCAGGGGCGACGATGGGGAGACCCGCCGGAGCAGAGGAGCTCGGAGTGAGAGAGCGAGGCACGATGCCAACGAGCTCCGAAGCGGCTGCGACCATTTGCACAGCAAGGGAGCACCATGGAGATCAAGATCGGCGTACGGTCCGTACACCGTGAACTCGTTGTGGAGACCGACCTCACGGCCGAGCAGGTCGAAGAGGAGATCAGGAATGCGCTCGCCGCCGATCGCGGCGTGTTCGCCCTGACCGACACCAAGGGCCGGCGCGTGATCGTGCCGACCGCCTCGCTCGGGTTCGTCGAGATCGGCGAGGACGAGACCAGGCCGGTCGGCTTCGGCGGCACCCTCTAAGGATTTTCCGGGGTACGGCTCGCCGGGCCGTACCCCTTCAGCCGCTGGAGCACCTCCGCCCACGGGTCCTCGGCAAGGTGCGCCCAGCCGCGGTGTTCGAGCTCCACCCGCGTCAGCTCCGGCCCCAGCTCGATGAAGCGCACCTCCACCTCGGCGCCGAGGCGGCGCATCGCGACCCGTACGGGCGGCTCCCAGGCGACGGTCTCCGGCGGGGTGCCGTCGCCCTGCGGCCACCAGCCGGCGATCTCGCGGGTGAAGACCTCGACCACGTCGCCGCGCTCGCGATGCACGGTCACCGAGCACCGGACGGACGGGTCATCCACGACGGGCTCCGAGCCGGCAACCGCACGGCCGCCTGCGCCGCGGCTGGACCCCCGGTTCGACGACCGGGCAGCCTCCCCGCCGCAGCACAGGGCGCGAGATCCAGTGATTCTGCCCACATCTGGTCAGGGAGCTGCCGTAGCGGCGCGAGGCCCTCATGTGCGCACGGTACAACCGTTTCGCACCACGCGCCCGCCTTCCCCGGGTCACAGACCGAGCGCGGCCATCCGCTTGCCGTGCTCCTCGGTCAGCCGCGCGAACAGCCTGGAGATCTCCGCCTGGTCGTCGTTGACCGCTTCCACCAGCAGCTTCGCCAGCTCGGGCCGCACCGCGGCGACCCGCTGCCCCTGGCTCAGCGCCTCCCCCACGAGCCGCCTGGCCCACAGCGCCAGCCGTCCGGCGACCACCGGGTCGCTCTCGATCGCGGCCCTGACCCGCTCGACCACGAACTCCGAGCGCCCCTCGTCCACCAGCACCTCGTCCACCAGCGAGCCGATCGACGGGTCGAGGTGCCTGGCCGCCTCGCGGTAGAAGTCCAGCGCGATGCCCGTGCCCACGTACGCCTTGACCAGCGCCTCCAGCCAGTCGCTCGGGCCGGTCTGCGCGTGCCACGCGTCGAGCGGTTCCACGAACGGCTCCATGGCCCGCGCGGGGTCGGCGCCGAGCGCTTCCAGCCGGTCGCGCAGCAGCCTGAAGTGCGCGTATTCCGCCACGGCCAGCTCTCCGAGCGCCGCGCGGTCGTCGAGGGTGGGCGCGAGCGAGGCGGCGTCCTCGGCCAGGCGGAGGAAAGCGGTGAGCTCGGCATAGGCAAGAACGCCGAGAAGGTCGACTACACCTGGCGCGGAAGGGGAATCACTCATGCAGGCAGCGTACGAGAAGGCACAGGAAGAACCCATCGGGAACATACGGAAACTCGGCCAGCGTTGTGGTATCGAGTACACTGCTCTGTGAAAGTGCGACCGCACTGTGTTAATCCGGGGGATCTCTCCCGATAACCCCCACTTCCTGGGCCTGCGGTCGCGATGACGCGAGAGGGCTGGCTCTACCGCGAGGACACGAACACGGGGAATCACTTCCGTTCGTAGGTCCCGGCAGGCCCGCCTTCATTTTGAGACTGAGGCAGGCCACGCTGACGACTTTCCGAGACCTCGGAGTCACACCGGAGATCGCTGACGCCCTCGAGACCGAGGGCATCACTTCTCCGTTCCCGATCCAAGAAATGGCGCTCCCGCTCGCACTGAGCGGCCAGGACCTCATCGGTCAGGCACGCACGGGCACGGGAAAGACCTACGCGTTCGGCATCGCGATGCTGCAGAGCATCGGCAAGCCGCGCAAGAACCGCAAGAAGCCGCGCGGCCTCGTCGTCGTGCCCACCCGCGAGCTGGCCGTACAGGTCAGTGAGGACCTGACGACCGCCGCGGGCAAGCTCGGCTCCCGCGTGCTCACCGTCTACGGCGGGCGCGCGTACGAGCCGCAGATCGAGGCGCTCAAGGCGGGTGTCGACGTCATCGTCGGCACGCCGGGACGTCTGCTCGACCTGGTCAAGCAGAAGCACCTCGACCTCTCCCAGATCACCTCGCTCGTGCTCGACGAGGCCGACCGCATGATGGACCTGGGCTTCCTGCCCGACATCGAGCGGATCTTCAACCTCGTTCCCGCCGAGCGCCAGACCATGCTGTTCTCCGCGACCATGCCCGGCGAGATCGTCGCGCTGTCGCGGAAATACCTCAACAGGCCGACCCACGTCCGCGCGGAGAACAGCGACGTGGACGAGGCCGAGATCACCCCGCAGGTGCGCCAGCTCGTCTGGCGCGTGCACAGGATGGACAAGATCGAGATCCTGTCCCGCCTGCTGCAGGCCAAGGGTCGCGGGCTGACGATGGTGTTCTGCGAGACCAAGCGCGCCTGCGACATGGTCTCCGAGCAGCTCCAGACGCGCGGCTTCGCGGCGGCAGCCGTACACGGCGACCTGGGTCAGGGCCAGCGTGAGCAGGCCCTGCGCGCGTTCCGCAACGGCAAGATCGACGTTCTGGTCGCCACGGACGTGGCGGCGCGCGGCATCGACATCGACGACGTCACCCACGTCGTCAACTACGACGCCCCGACCGAGGACAAGACCTACGTGCACCGCATCGGCCGTACCGGCCGCGCGGGGCGCACGGGCATCGCGGTCACCTTCGTCGAGTGGGAGCAGCTGACCCGCTGGAAGATGATCAACCAGATGCTCGGGCTCGACTTCGCCGAGCCCGAGGAGACCTACTCCTCCTCGCCGCACGTCTACACCGAGCTGGACATCCCCGAGGGCACCAAGGGCGTGCTCCCGCGGGCCAACCGTTCGCGGGCAGGCCTGGAGGCCGAGACGCTCGAGGACCTCGGTGAGACGGGCCGGTCCCGGTCGCGCGGCGGCAGCAAGCGCCGCGAGGAGGAGCGCACCGAGCGTCCTCCGCGCGCACCGCGCCAGCGCCGCCGTACCCGCGGCGGCATGGCGTCGGAAGAAGTCGCCGTAGTCGAAGCAACGATCGAGTCACCCCCTGCCGCCCAGTCGGAGCCGGAGGTCGAGCCCATGGAGAAGCGCAGGCGCACGAGGAGGAGCGAGGAAACCCCCGCTCTGATCTCGGCCGAGGAGATCGAGGCCGCACCCAAGCGCACCCGCGCTCGGCGTCCAGCAGCCGTCGATGTCGTCGAGGAGGCCCCGGTGGTCGTTGAGCGCTCGTACGAGCCTGAGCCTGCCGTGTTCTCCACGCCGCCGCCCCCGGTGCGCACCGAGCCCGCGCGGATCATCCCGCCGAGCCCGTTCGCGGTGATCTTCCAGTCGCCCGACATCGCGACGGAGGACGACGAGGTCGCCCCTTCCGCCGCCTCCGAGCGGCAGCAGCAGCGCCGCCGTCCCCGCCCGAGCAACGGTGGGGGCAACCACAACGGCGGCAACCGCCGCCGGTCGTAATCGATCATGAAAAGGGCGCAGGCCATCCTGCGCCCTTTCTGTGAATCGCACCGGCGTAACGAGTTCGCTGGTGTTGTACACCTGACCTGTGGGTATTGTTGCCCCACGTGAGTACGCCGCGATTCCTCAACCTGCCTCCTGGCGTCGTCTCCACGCACCTCGAGACGCCCATCGGCACGTTCGCGGCCCTTGAAGCGACCCCGGTGAGCGGCGTGATCGAGCGGTGGCCGGCGCTGATGGTCCCCGGGCTCACCGGCAGCAAGGAAGACTTCATCGCGGTCCTGCAGACCCTGGCGCACTCGGGGCGCAAGGTGGTCGCGATCGACCTGCGCGGGCAGTACGAAACGCCCGGCCCCGACGACCCCGCCGCCTACACCTGCGCCGCGCTCGGCGCCGACATCGACGCCCTGGCCCAGGAGGTCGGCGGCGGCGACCCGATCCACCTGGTCGGCCACTCCTTCGGCGGCCTGGTCACCCGCGAGGCGGTGATCGACGGCCGGTCCAAGTTCCTGTCGTACACGCTGATGAGCTCGGGCCCCGCCGCCATCGCCGGCAAGCGCGCCCACAACGGCAAGAAGATCATGCGCGAGCTGCCCGAGCACGGTCTCGAGCACGTGTGGCACAGCAGGTTCGAGCCGGAGGCGCTGGCCAACGGGGTCCCCGACGACATCATCGCCTTCCTGCGCAAGCGGCTGCTGGCCAACTCCCCCGTGGCGCTGGCGACGATGGCCGAGCAGGTGCTGACCATGCACGACCGCACGGACGAGCTGATGCAGGTCGAGGTCCCCACCCTGGTCCTGTACGGCGAGCACGACGACGGCTGGTCGCCCGAGACGCAGATGGCGATGGCCGCCAGGCTCGGCGCGGAGGCGGTCGTGGTGCCCAGCGCGGTGCACTCCCCCGCCGTCGAGGCGCCGGAGACGACGGCCGCCGCGCTGGTGCGGTTCTGGAATGCGGCGGAGAAGCGGTTCTTGGACACAAGGTCCAATGCCATGTAATTATCTACTTACTATGGATCCTCACACCGTCACCTGGCTCGTGCACATCGACCGCTCCATGTGGGTGGGCGGCGTCAGGGGCCTGATGTTGCAGGCGCTGCACCCCCTGGCCATGCGCGGCGTGTGGCAGAACTCCAACTTCCAGGAAGACCCGTTCGGACGGCTCCGCCGTACGGCCGACTTCGTGGGGCGGGTCACGTTCGGCAGCCCTGAGGAGGCCGACGAGATCGGCAGGCGGGTGCGCGGCATTCACAAGGCGTTGCGGATCAAGGATCAGGACAGCGGGCGCGTGCACCGGGTGGACGATCCCGAGCTGCTGCTGTGGGTGCACTGCGCCGAGGTGTCGTCCTACCTGGAGGTGGCCAGGCGCGGCGGGCTCGCCCTGAGCGAGCGGCAGGCCGACCAGTACCTGTACGAGCAGCGCAAGAGCGCCACCTACGTGGGGTTGCACCTGTCCGACGTGCCCGGATCGCTGGCGGAGATGGCCGCCTACTTCCGCGAGATGCGGCCCCAGCTGCGGGTCACGCCCGAGGCGGCCTCGACCGTCCGGTTCCTGCTGTGGCCGCGGCTGCCCTCACCCCTGCTCTCCCTGGGCAAACCGGCCTACTTCCCCTTCGGGGCGCTGTGTTACTACTCGCTGCCCGAGTGGGCCAGGCAGATGTACGGCGTGCTGCCCCCGGCGCCCTCGGCGGCGGTCACGGGCGCGCTGCGCGCCTTCCGCATGGGGATGAACGCGCTGCCGGAACCCCTGCACGACCGCGCCTTCATGCCCGCCACGCGGGACATGCTCGCCGCCGCCCGCGCCCGGTTCGCCGCGGCGGGATACGACGTGCGCAAGGGGCTCAAAGGCCTCACGCACCCGGGCCGCTGGCCGTCTACGATCACGGCATCCGCACCGAGATCAGGAACGACGGCTGGCTCAACGTGACGATCACCTCCGCCGGGGCGAGCAGCTCGTTCATGAAGCTCGTCGAGGTCGACGCGGTGAAGCTGCCCTTCACCGTGGCGCCAGGCGGCACGTGGTCGGCGGAGTTCGTCTACCAGGTCACCACGTGCGCGAACGGCATGGAGGACAAGCCCTGGCCGATCCCACTCACCGTGCGGCGGGAGTGGGGAACCCAGCGGGTGGACCTCACCCCGCCGGACGACACGCTCGAAGGCGACGACGCCGACGATGCCCCTCGCGCCTGGCACGTGGCCAGGGCGAGCTACGCCTGCGACTGGTGACGGCGGATACGCGCCGCTCCAGGCGCGCGTATCCGCCGCGTTCTCACCCTTCGACCAGGCCCGCCGAGCGCATGGCTGCGTCCAGCGGGGCGAGGAGGGCGTCGGGCTCTCCTGCGGCGACGGGCGGCGCGACGCCGTACGACGCGTGGGTGCCGCGTGGGGCGACGCCCACGGCCACGGCGGCGTCGGGCAGCCCGGCGCCGGTCCACCGCGGGTCGAGTCCGGGCAGCGGGCGGCACGAGGCCTTGATCACCTCGAAGAGGTGGTCCACCCGCACGCTGCTCCGCGTCACCGGGATCCGCCCCTGCTCCGGGCGGAACATCGGGTGGTGTCCCAGCACCAGGGCGGCGACGGCGGTGACGTGCGCTGCCGCGACACCCGTGCCGCCGCGCGGGCCGTAGCTAGTCGGCGGCAGCCCGGACACGATCGCGACGCCCGGCGCGCAGCAGTCCACGCCCCAGCCGCCGTTGGACGACCTGGGCACGAAGAACCCCTCGGGCGAGATCGTCCCGCTCAGCTCGCCGACGTCGGCGCTGTCCGGCGGGAACGTCCCGATCCGCCCGATCGCGCCCACGGCGAGAACGCCGGGGTACGCGGCCGGGTAGCCGATCCGCGCTTCGCCGTCGTCGCCGACAGCGGCCACGCAGGCCACGCCGTTCCGGCGAGCCTCGTCGATCTTGGCGGCGACCAGCGCGGACGCCTGCCGCGTGCCGTACGCCAGGAGGGCCACGTCGATCTGCTGCTCGATGCAGTAGTCGAGGGCCTCGATCAGGTCGGAGTTCCAGCCTCCCGGCGCGATGCGGCAGACGTGGATCTCGGCCTCAGGCGCGAGCCCGACGACGCCGCTGCCGTCGTCGCGCCCCGCGATCAGGACGGCGTGGTGGGTGCCGGTCCCGACGAGGTCCTCCTGCCAGGACTTGGCGTCCTGGCCGACGACGTCGCGCCCGCTGGTCAGCCCGGTCAGGTCCGGGTGGCCGACCGCGACGCCCGAGTCGATCAGCGCGATCCGTACGGCGTGGCCGCGGTGGGTGGGCGGCAGCCGGTCGAAGCCCATGACGCGCATGCCCCACGACTCGATCGGCCGGTCGGGAAACTCCGGGTTCGTGGTGGTGATCCTGGTGCACACCGCCCGGTTGGGCTCGCCGGTCACCAGGCGCGGCCTGGCCACCCTGACCGGCCAGCAGCCGCGCGGCGGATAGACGAGCAGCGCCTCGACCTCGGCCGGCGCCAGGACCTCCGCCTTGCCGTCGGCGCCGGTGAAGGCGGCGAACGGCGCGCCCTCCAGGCACACGGCCGCGCCGTCGATCGGCCGTCCGCCGTCGTCCAGCACTTCGAACGACACGGTTCTCAGCTCGCCGACCTCGGGGCGGGCCGCGCCGTACCGGATGGTGGCGCCCTGGGTGAGTGAGCTGTCCTGCTCGACGTGCAGTCCGGGGCGGCCGGACAGGGCCGCCGCGCGCTCGGGCGCCATCTCGACGACCGTGACGCGGGGGTAGGCGCCCTGGTGCTGCCCGCCCACGGTACGGATCACCCGGCAGGACGGGTCGCCGTCGAGCTCGGCGGTCACCGTCCGGACGTCGGTCGGCGGGGTGACCCCGACCAGGTAGCGCTCCGGTCGCGGTCTGATGGGTGTTCTGTCTCCTCGCGAGCCCTGCGCCTGCCGGCCCTTGGCAGCGGCGGGCTTCTGCTCGCGTGCTTCGTTGGCCATCTTCTCGGCTCTCTCATGTCGAAGGGGGTGACGCCCGATCGCCGGGCGTCACCCCCTGGCCTCACAGGGGCGGCAGCGCGGGGTAGGCCTGCCTGGCCTGGTGCAGGGTCGCGAGGACCCCGGTGAGCTGGTGCCCGGCGGCGTCGTACTGCCCGGCCGCGTAGAGCTGGGCGGCGACGGTCAGCGCGGGCGCCACCTGGGCTACCGGGGGCGCCACCGCGCTCGCCGCGCGGACCCAGCGGTGGGTGTGCTGCAGGAGCCCTGCGACCTCATGACGCGAGGTCATGATCAGAAGGGGCGGTTGAAGGGCTGCTGGCCGTACTGCTGCTGGCCGAACTGCGGCTGCTGGCCGTACTGCTGGCCGTACTGCTGCTGGCCTTGCTGCTGCTGTGAGAGCTGCTGCATCACGAGCTGCTGGAGCTGCTGGTGGATCTGCTGGGTCGCGATGCTGACGACCTGCGGCAGGATGTACTGCTGCGCGATCGGCAGAAGCTGGCTGACCAGCTGCTGAACCTGAGGGTGGACACCGTAGGACCCCTCGATGCCGAGCGGTGCCGGGAATCCTGGAGCGTACCCCTGCTGCATGGTCTGTCCGGTGGTCATGGCTCCTCCTGTCCGGTTATCCCAGATGATTGTCCAATTACATTGGACGCTATGTGCATACGCGCGATCACGCAAGGGGCTAGCCTTGACCCAGGAGGACGGCCCCGATGAATGCACTCCAACAGCTCATCCGCGCCAGGATGGCCGAGCTGAACCGATCATTCAGCGATGTCGCCAGGCGAGGTGGGCTGCCGCGTTCGACCGTCCACCACCTGGCCGCCAACTCGCGCCCGGGCCGCCTGCCCAATCCCGTCACCCTCGAACGGCTGGCCGTCGGGCTGGACATGCCCATCGAGGTGCTGCGCGCCGCCGCGGCAGCCGCCGCTGGATTCAGCGTGAGCAGCCTGGGTAGCGAGACCGTCGGCGACCCGGAGATCGAGGTCCTGATCGCGTCGCTCGCCAAGCTCAGCCCGCAGGACCGCAGGCACGTGGCCGCGCTCGTCCAGTCCTTGTTGACGGCCAAAGAAAAGCCAACCCTCTAGGCGAAGGCTGACTTCGCGCCTAGGTTCGGCTACGGAGGTGTGACATGCGCGTCGTTCGCTGGTCGGGTTTACCGGCCTTGGTACGGATCGAGACGCGGGGTGATGTCACCGTGGCCATCCCGCGTGGCCTGAGCCGTGAGGAGGTGCTCGACCTGGCCAGTGTGGTGCTGTCCAGCGAGGAATACCACGAACTCCGCCAGGCCATCAGTCGGCCAGACCCTCCCAAGGGCGCTTGTCCGGGGCAGCCGCCTGGCCTTCCGGGCAATGGCGGCGGAAATCACACCACGAGCAGATGGGACCAGGACTCGGAGCGAAGAGCGGCTCTGCCAGCGCGGCGTCCTCCCGGTAGCGGTCATCCGCCTCGGCCGCCTCGACGGCGACCTCCTCTGCCCTGGTGATGTGCCTGGCCAGCGACTCGTCCGAGTGCTCCCACTCGACGATCTCGCCGGTCGGCAGGTGGTGCAGCTCCACGGTGTGGCACGGCGTGCGCATCATCCGGGAGGCGGCCACCGCGTAGATGGCCAGGGCCAGCGAGGAGCGGGCGTCGTCCGTGGTGAGCGGGCGCCTGCCGGTCTTGTAGTCGACGACCACCAGCTCGTCGCCCCGGCGGTCGAGGCGGTCGATACGGCCGGACACGGCGATGACCTTCGTCCTCGTGGCCACCGTACGCTCGACGCCGACCGGGTCGTCGGACGGATCCAGGGTCGAGACGTAGCCCGACACCATGTCCCTGGCCCGGTCGCGCCAGGCCAAGGACTGCTCCGCGTCCCTGAAGCCGTCGGTCAGCCAGCCGTTCGACAGCAGGATCGCCGCCATCAGCGGCGTCCTTTTCTCGTACGGCTCCCGCCACCAGGCGGCCAGCGCGTTGTGCACGCTCGCGCCGACACTGTTGTGCCCCCACGCGGGGCCCTTCTGCGGCTGCGGGCGGTCGAGATAGGTGAACCGGTAGCGGCGGCGGCAGTCGAGCCAGGTGTTCAACCGCGACGGCGTGCACGAGTAGAGCCGCCGCGGCATTCCCTCCAGCGGGAGTTGGTCATACACCGCTCAGTCGTCGCCCAGCTTGATGCCCGAGATCCTGGTGCCGTCGGTGAGCGGGCCTTCCTTCTCCAGCTCCACCGTCTCCGTGCGCGTCAGCGAACCCGACACCCAGTCGTCGAAGTGCGGCTCCAGGTCGGCGACCGTGGTCTCCTCGCCGTGGGACGGGTAGATCTTCGTCGCGTGCGGCAGCGTGAATAGGCGGCCGCCGATCGAGGTCAGCTGGTCGGGCAGCGCGGGGTACTCGCCGCCGAGCTTGCCAGGACCTTCCGCGTTGAGGGACTTGCCGGTGAAGACCGCTTCGAGCCCCTCGCAGTAGAGGGAGATGCCGCCGGGGGTGACGCCGGGGGTCTCCATGACGTCGAGCTGGACGTCGGCGACGCCGAAGATGCCGTCGTCCTCCATCTCGATGTCCGGCCAGGTCTCCGACCAGGTCTCGCGCCAGATGGGCTTGTCCTTGGGGTGCAGGGCGACGATCGCCTCGTCCCTGCTGGCCACCTCGATCGCCGCACCGACGTGGTCGGGCAGGCCGTGGGTGCAGATCACGGCGAGCACCTCACGCTCGCCCACCTGCTCCATGATCGCTTCGGCGTCTCGCGCCGGGTCGATGACGATCACCTCTTCGTCGTCGCCCACGATCCAGGTGTTGTTCTCGACCTTCTGCTCGACGCCGTCGACATCGACGACGCCCTCGGTCACCACTCGCTCGATACGCGCTGTCACGCCAGGAACCTTACCGCTAAACCACCGAAAACCCCGGCCCCGAGACACGCCCGTCACCGACCTTCCGCTCCTCACCTCGCCCCTCCCGCACCCCCCACCCGCCTTCCCGCCCTCCGCCCGCCCACCCACCCGCCCCTGGTCCTGCTGTGGCTAGCCACCTCTGGCAGTGTCCGTCCGTTCGTGGCGACGGCGTTTGCAGGCTTCGGCACAATCCGGGGACAGAAAGTAAAGGCTGCCCTATACTCTTGATGTGTCGTACGAGATCCGACTAACCGACGACGTAGATGCCTGGCTCGACAGCCTTGCGCATAGTGATACGCCCGCATACCGACTGGCAGTCGACACAATCAACCGCCTTGAAGAGCAAGGTCCCGGCCTACGCAGACCACTCGTGGGCAAGATCGATGGCAGCTCGATCGTGAACTTGAAAGAGCTACGCCCCCGGTCGACAGGCACAAGCGCCTTGCGCATCCTTTTCGTGTTCGACCCATGGCGATCAGCCATCCTGCTGGTGGCCGGAGATAAGGTCACCGAGCAACCTGGCAACCCCGACCGCTGGTACGACAAAGCGATCCCCCAAGCTGAGCACGCGTATCAGACCTACCTGGCCGAGCGCGCCGAGGAGGAGGGACAGAATAGATGAGCGGTCACAAGAAGTGGAGCGACGTCCGCGACCAGCACGTGGAGCGTGCCGGAGGCGAACAGGCACTCGCGGAGACCCGCCGCCTGGTCGACGCCTATGTGCATGCGTGGCATCTGGCTGAGCGCCGCAAGAACGCTGGACTCACACAGGCCGATGTCGCTGAGCGCATGGGCGTTACCAAGATGCGCGTCTCACAGGTCGAACGCGGTGAAGTCGCATCCGTCGAAGTGCTGGCGCGCTATATCGAGGCCATCGGCGGACACCTCGAACTGGTCGCCACCTTCGATGACGGCACTTACCGCATGGGCGATGCCGCCGAGGCTGTCTGACCTCGACGGTCCAGGTTGGTTACCCGGCGTTCTGCAGCCCAGAGCCAGCGGGCACGGTAGGCCGTTCTCAAGCTGCATGCCTCAATCACGCGTCCCCACTCAGCAGCGAGCCCATCCCGAGTGGGCGATCGCCACGACGTCGCTTATGAATCCACGAGCGGTCGGAAACTGCCAGAGGTGGCTAGCCACTGCAGGACCAGGGGCGGGCGGGTGGGCGGGCGGAGGGTGGGCAGGCGGGCGGGGAGAGCGGGATGGGTGGGGTGAGGAACGGGAGAGAGAGGCAGGTGGAGGTGGGTTAGCCGGTTGAGATGAGGGAGCGGATGGCGTTGATGATGAGCTGGACGGCCAGAGCGGACAACAGGAGGCCCGCGATCCTGGTGACCAGTTCCACGCCGTTCTCTTTGATGACGCGGATGATGCTCACCGAGAAGCGCATGAAAAGCCACAGGACCATGTGCACAGCGGCTATCGCCAGACCCAGCGAGATGATGCCGCCTGGTTTTCCCGTTGCCTGTTGGGCGAAGACGATGGTGGCGACGATTGCGCCTGGACCCGCCAGCAACGGGGTGCCCAACGGGACCAATGCCACGTTGACGTTTGAGCGGACCTCGCTGGGTTCCGTGGCGCCTCTCAGGAGCTCCAAAGCGACCAACAACAAAAGCAGACCACCGGCTATCTGCATCGCCGCCACCTCGACGTGCAAATACCCCAGGATCGCCTGACCGAAGATGGCGAAGACCACGATGAGGCAGAACGCCGTCACCGCCGCCTGCCACGCGATGCGCTTGCGCTGCGCCGCCGTACGCCCGCCCGTATAAGCCAGAAACAACGGGATCACACCAGGCGGGTCCATGATGACGAACATCGTCACGAACGCCTCGACGAAGAATCGGACGTCGAACAAGACCATCCCCCAGAAGGAAGGGGGAGTGACAGGATTCTAGTCGTCCAGTCGCGGCGAGAAGGCTCCGAAAGGCAGGTCGAGTTCCTGTTCGCGCAGGTCGCGCAGGCTGAGCTGGGCCAGTGCGATCAGGCAGCCCGCCTCCTCGGGCCACGCGATCGTCCAGAGCCAGTTGCCCAGCGCCTCCCCCGCGTACACGGCCCGGTCGGGCGCCGCCCTGTTGACGCACCACAGCGCCGTCGGATGCCCCAGCACGTCGACCTTGGCGTTCGGCGGCCCCTCGTCGAAGCCCTCGCCGGGGTCCGGACCGTCGAGGCCGGCGAACGCCGCGCCGAGCCCGATGCCGGGTTCCTCGGCGATGATGAGGAGGTCGGCCGGTCCCTGCGTGACCGAGGGTCCGCACAGGGCGACCACGCTTGCTCTGCCGCCGGTCCTGTCGTCCCCCGCAGTGGCGAAGCCGGTGACGAGCCAGCCGGGCGGCAGCGGCCACGGCACCCAGACGGGGACGACGGCGCTCTTGCGCACCCCGTCGACGGCTGCGGTGGACGGCTGCCAGGGCGGCTGGAAGGGCACGACATCGCCGTGCGCGTCGCAACGCCATGCGCTCGACCACACACTCGGCGGATGAAGCGGGCCAAAACACCGCGGACAGGTTGGTGCCGCTCTCACAGCTACTCACGGTGCGTCGTTGCACACCGTTCCGTCAAGTTATGTTTCCCATGTGCGCGTAAATTGTGTGGGCGCGATCATCACCGACGACGCGGGCCGGCTGCTGCTCATCCAGCGCGGACACCCGCCTGGCCAGGGGTTGTGGTCGCTTCCCGGCGGGCGTAAAGAGCCTGGCGAGAGCGATGCGGAGGCGCTGGTCCGCGAGGTCAGGGAGGAGACGGGGCTCGAGGTCTCCCCCGGCCCGCTCGTGGGCTCGTTCGACACCGACGACTTCGCCATCAACGACTACCGGGCGACGGTGACGGGCGGGGTGCTGACCGCGGGTGACGACGCGGCCGACGCCCGCTGGTGCTCGAGAACCGATCTCGTACGGCTGCCGCTCACGGAAGGACTGCTGGAATTCCTCGCCCAACATATGGAATAAAGCATTCCGTTCTGCTAGACTGAGGGCAGACGCCAAGGAGGATCCGATGACCAGGTCGCACCTAGCACAGGCCCTGTTCGCCTCCCCGCTGCAGCCCTCGCAGCACCCGACCATCGCCCAGGTCAGAGCCGCCCTCCAGGCCGCGCGCGCCGACGTGGCGGCCCGCGTGGCGCAGGAGGCCGGCGACCACCCCGAGGCCTACGCCGCCCGCATGCAGTGGGCCCTGGCCACCGTCAGCGGCCTGCCGACAGCGTAGAAGTCCACAGGATGACGTGATCGGCGTTGTAGGTCGTCGACCGGCCCAGCCCGACGACCTGCGAGCCGTTCACGCTCACCGCGGTCAGCCACTGCATGCCCTCGCCGCCCAGCCGGTCACCCGCCAGGTCCTGGCGCTCCCAGACCAGCCCGTCCGACGACGTCCAGGCCGCGCTGTCGCCGCTGCCCGGCACCCCGTGCCACCCGACCGCCACGATGCCCTGCTCGGCCACCGCCAGGTCGTAGACGGCCGCCGCCTGCGTCGCGGGCAGCAGCGCGGTCTGCCACGACTCGCCCTCGTCGGACGAGACCGCGGCGAACGCCTTGCGTGACCCGCCGAGTTGGGCGGTGCCGACGGCCACGAGCTGCTTGCCGTACGAGACGATCTGGCGCAGGCCGGTGGAGGTCGCGTTGGGGAACAGGACGCGGTCGCGCGCCGTCCAGTTGAGCCCGTCCTTGGAGGTCCAGACGACGCCGCTCTCGTCGTCGCCGCTGCCCTGGCCGCCGACGGCGACGAACCCTGGCCCGCCCGCCGTGACGTCGTGGACGCGCACCCCGGCCCCGCCCTGGGGCAGCTTCTTGGACCTGGTGAACCTGGACAGGTCGGTGCTGAACCACAGGACGGCCTCCGCCGTACCCGCCGCGTCCTTGGCCTCGCCCGCCACCACGTAGCCGTCTGGCCCGGCGGCGGCCGCGTGGGCGGCCAGGTAGGGGGTGTTGCCGTCGCGCGGCAGGCCGAGCCTGCGCCACGCGTGCGCGTCGCCGGAGGTGGCGATGAGCGGCTGGGTGAGCGACAGGTCGGTCATGTCGGAGCCGACGGCCAGCCAGCCGCGCCTGCCGTACACGACGTCGTTGAGCGTCTGCTGGAGCGGGCCGCCGAGCGGGGTGGCCCGCCACTCCTGGCCGTTGGGGCTGGTCCAGATGCCCGCGTCGCCCGAGGCGGAGCCGACGGCGACGTACCTGTTCTTGGCGAACAGCAGCCGTGACGTCTCGCGCGCCACCCGGGAGAGGCCCTCGATCTCGTCCAGCTTCACCCGCGCGACCGGGCCGCCCGAGGGGGCGGACAGCAGGACGGGCTGGTTGCCGATGTCGGAGGCCGCCTGGTCGCCCGCCGCGAACATCGTGCCCGAGTCTGCCACGGCGAACCCGCGCAGCGAGGCCCCGCCCAGGTCGTTGCGCTTGGCCCAGCTCTTGCCGTCCGCACTGGTCAGGACCGTGTACTTGTCCAGGCCCGCCCGCGTCACCGCGGCGATGCCCGAGGCGTAGGAGACGAGGGTGTCCACGCCGGTGCTCTGCGCCGCCAGCCCGCCGATGGAGCCGCACTGGCTCCACTCGGTGCCGGTGGCCGAGCAGTAGACGCGCACGTCGCCGGTGATCGTCCGCTCCCTGGTGGGGACGAGCACGAACTGCTTGGGGAGTACGCCGAGGGAGCCCGTCCTGGGCTCGGCCTCGGGCAGCTGGAAGCCGGTCGCCGCCCACGTCCTGCCGCCGTCGGCCGAGCGCACGACCCGCGAACCCGCGCCGTCGGACGGCTGCGCCACGGCCACCGCCACGTCGCCCCTGGCCACGACCGCCTTCAGCTCGCCCACGCCCAGCTCGCGGGCGTCCACGCGCTGCCAGGCCCGGCCGTCGGCCGACTGCCAGATGGCCGGTCCCGACGACCCGTCCTGCTTGGTGGTACGGCCGACCGCCACGAACCCGGAGGCCGTCCTGGCGATGTCGTTGATCAGGTCGCCCTTCCTGAACGGCGCCAGCCCCGCCTGCTCGACGGCCGTCCAGCTGAAGCCGTCCGCGCTCGTCCACAGGCCGTGCTCGTCGCCCAGGGCGTCGCCGCCGCTGGCCAGCCACATGCCGCCGCCGCCCACCACGCGCTGGACGGTGTCGGTGGTCGAGGTGGTGACGCTGCCGAGCTGCCACGTCTTGCCGCTGTCCGGGGAGAACAGGAAGAGCGGGCGCGGGGTCGGGCTGGTGGTGTCGCTGCCGACCGCGACGACGGCTCGGCCGTTGGCGGCCATGTCGTTGAGCTTCTGGTTGGAGCCGCCGCCCGCTGCGGGGATGGTGAAGAGCTTGTCGCCCGAGCGCTGGGTGCCCGCGGTGATGCGCAGGCCGGCCTCGGCGATCTGGGGCTGCCACCAGCGCCACACGAGGATGCCCGCCGAGACGAGGATGGCGAGCGTCAGGACGACGACGGCTGGGGCGAGGAGGCGGCGGCGCCGTACCGGGCTGGAACGGCGTACCGCGGCGGGGGCCGGGCCCCTGTGGTGCCTGCCGGGCCTGGCCGGGCCCGAGGCCACGAGTAAGTCGGGTCTGGTCGGACGGCCGGGCGGGGGCTTGCCCACCCGCCTGACCTCGTCGTCCGGAGGAGGCTCTGAAGGCTCGGGCTCGACCTCGATGACCGGCGGGTTCTCCCGTGGAGGGCCGGAAGCGACCAGCTTGTCCGGGCGGTCCACCACGCGGTGCGGGCGGCGGCGCGGCTGCGTCTCCGGCTCGGCTGTCGGCGAGGTGTACGGCCGGCGGCCCTTGGGCACGTCCTGCTGGTCGTCCTCCGGCGTCGGCGCGGCGAACGGCGGCGCCCCCCAGGGCGAGGTGAGCGGCACCCCGCGCGCCCGGTCGTCGGGCGGGCCTGGGGGCTCGTGACTGATCCGCGGTAGGTCGTCCGCCTCCGGACGCGACTGCTCGCGGTCGGACGTGTCCTCATCGTCCGGCGCCACGCGGCGCACCTCCTCGTCGGGGGATCCGGACCGTTCCATTGACCACTATTTCGCGTTATTTCGACTTCTGGAGCACGCGCATACTCCTACCCCGCCCACAGAGATGATCACCTCCGGAAGTCCTCACGATCCAGACCAGCATGCTGGGGCCGGAATGGCGAGACCTCTCTAGTGAGATTCGCAGAACTAACCCGCGATTTATCCCGAAACAGTGTCGATTGACCGCTTTTTCGAGAGAATCAGCACCCCAACCACGAAAACAACGAGCTGCACGACCGTACCCGCCAGCGACTGCCACGGCACGTCGCCCTGCTCCATCGCCTTCTCCAGCTGCCCGGCCGCCGCGATGAGCCCGAACGCCATCACGTTGTTCATCACGTGCATCGCGATCGCCGCCTCCAGCCCGCCCGTGCGGACCGCCAGCCACCCCATGATCGCGCCGAACGTGAAGACGTCGACGATGCCCCAGCCCGTGTAGCCGTGCATCGAGGTGAACGCGGCGGACCCCAGCAGGATGCCGGGCAGCGGGTTCCTGATGTAGGCGCCGAACGCCTGGATGAACCAGCCGCGGAAGATGTACTCCTCGGCGGCCGCCTGGAACGGCACCAGCAACACGATCACGATCATGCCGGGCAGGAACTTCGCCCACCCGCCCCACTCCACGAACCCGGTGGTGTCCTCGCCGGTCACCAGCAGCACCACGTACTGCGCGACCTGACCGAGCACCAGCGCCACAGCCGCCAGCCCGGCGCACTGCAGCAGCCAGCCCCAGCGCAGCCGCCCGGCGACCGACGACAGCGTGCCCGGCCGACGCCGCTGGAGCAGCGCCGCCGTACCGAAGACCAGAGGGAGAACGGCCGCGATCGACAGCAACACCACGACCAGGTTGTAGACCGGGTCGCTGAAGAGCTGCTCGGGGTTGCTCGTGGTCCGGATGCCGAGCGGCATGCCGACGAGGACGCCGAGGACGATCACCACCGCGCCGATGACGAAGAACCCGGCGCCGATGATCAGCGTGCCGAGGATCGGGCGCCACCACGCGTTGGCCGCGTTCCTGCCCAGGTGGTCGTACCTGGTGCCGGGCGGCGTGGGGGCGAACCAGGACACCGGCTGCGGCGGCGCGGGGTAGGGGTTTTCGTACATGACCCTCATTCTGTCCGGGCGGATGCGCATTAGTTCACAGACAGGCCGGTGGATTAGGCGGATGGTCGAGACAGGCAATTCCGAAAACCCTGGGAGCACGTCATGTCAAGGCTGGGGCCAGTCATCACCCTGGCGGCAGGAGCGATCCTCGCCACCGGGCTGGGTGTGGCCAGCGTCGCCACGGCGCCCGCAGCGCGGGAGACGACCGCCGCTGCAGTCGCGGAGCCGACCGTCGAGGTCACCTCCGCCGCCACCCCCGCACCCGTGAAAACCGTACAGAAGATCAAGGCTGACTACGCCGGGCACGTCAACGGCAACGGCGGCCTGATCGCCGTCTCGATCAGGGACGGCAAGGCCATCGGCTACTTCTGCGACGGCAAGACAGAAGCCTGGTTCAAGGGCACGGCGGCCGACGGCGCCGCCACGCTCGCCGGGTTCGGCGACGCCAAGCTCAGCGCCTCCTTCGGCGGGGGCAAGGCCAAGGGCAAGCTGTCGCTCAGCGGCAAGTCGTGGACGTTCACCGCGCCCACGGTCGTCAAGCCGTCCGGCCTCTACCGCGCCACGCAGCTCATCAGGGGCGCGCAGGTCAAGGCCGGGTGGATCGTCCTGCAGCGCCCGGACAGGAATGGCTTCATCCGCGTCGGCACCGCCTACGTGGACGGCAAGCAGGTCGAGACGCCGGAGCTCACCCCCGGACAGCCTGTCACGCTGAACGGCGTGCAGATCCAGCCCAAGGACGTCGACGCCTTCATCGAGGAGATGCAATGACCGCGGTCACCGAGCGCCCTCGTACGAGCGTGCTGCTCCTTTTCGTCCCGCTGCTGGTCGGGGCGCTGGTCATGATCGGCCTGGGCGTGTACGGCAGAGCCCACACGCCCACCGGTTACGCCGTGGGCGTGGCGGGCTTCTCCTCGGCGCTCACCATGAAGGCCTGGCTCACCACCGGGGCCTTTGTCCTGGCCTTCGTCCAGGTGATTTCGGCTCTCTCCATGTGGGGAAAAATCGGGATCCGTATCCCTGGCTGGGTGCACCGGTGGTCAGGCAGGCTCGCCTTCGTCCTGACCATCCCGGTCGCCTTCCAGTGCCTCTACGCGCTCGGCTTCCAGTACGACGTGCCGCGCGTGCTCGCCCACTCCCTGCTCGGCTGCTTCTTCTACGGGATCTTCACCGCGAAGATGCTCGCCCTCCCCAAGAAGGGCCTGCCCGGCTGGACCCTGCCCGTCCTGGGCGGCCTGGCCTTCACCGCCCTGGTCGGACTCTGGCTGACCTCGTCCTTCTGGTTCTTCACCACCATCGGCATCAAGGTGTGAAGGTCTTGGTCCGCTTCATCCCCGCGGCGCGGCCCTTGGTGGCGACGACGACGGCCATCTTGCGCGAGGCCTCGTCGATCATCTCGTCGCCGAGCATCACCGCGCCGCGCTTCTCCACCGTCGTGTAGTACTCGTAGGCCTCGAGGATCAGCTCGGCGTGGTCGTAGTCGTCCTGCGCCGGGGAGAACACCTCGTTGGCCGCCTCGACCTGCAGCGGGTGCAGCACCCACTTCCCGTCGAAGCCCAGCGCGGCTGCCCGGTTGGCGACCCTGCGGTAGCCGTCCACGTCCTTGATCTGCAGGTAGGGGCCGTCGATGACCTGGAGGTCGTGCATCCTGGCCGCCATCAGCAGGCGCATGAGGATGTAGTGGTAGGCGTCGCCCTCGGTGTAGCCGGGCGGCTGCTCCCCCACGACCAGCGTGCGCATGTTGATCGACGCCATGAAGTCGGCGGGCCCGAACACCAGGGCCTCCAGGCGCTTGGAGCTGCCCGCGATCGTGTCCACGTTCACCAGGCCGCGGGCGTTCTCGATCTGCGCCTCGATGCCGATGCGGCCGACCTCCAGGCCCATGGTCTTCTCGATCTGGGTGAGCAGCGTGTCGAGCCACACGACCTCGGTGGAGTCCTGCACCTTGGGCAGGATGATCGCGTCCAGCTGCGCGCCGGCGCCCTCGACGACCTCGATCACGTCGCGGTAGGTCCACTGCGTGGACAGGTCGTTGACCCGTACGGCCCGCGTCTTCCCCGTCCAGTCGCCGTCGCGGAGCGCGCCGACGATGTTCTTGCGCGCCTCCTCCTTGGCCAGGGGGGCGACGGAGTCCTCCAGGTCGAGGAAGACCTCGTCGGCGGCGAGCGTCTGGGCCTTTTCCAGGAACCGCGGGTTGCTGGCGGGTACGGCCAGCACGGAACGACGTGAGCGCATGGCCGCCACGCTAGCGGTGCCACCGCCGGGGCGACAGCCGGGCCCTTTCTATGGGGCGCATCGGGCGGAGTAGGCCCGGAGCGCCCGCAGGAAGTCCACGCGGCGGAAACCGGGCCAGTAGACGTCGCAGAAGTGCAACTCGGCCCGCGGCGACCCCCACAGCAGGAACCCGGACAGCCGCCGCTCCCCGCTGGTCCTGATGATGAGATCGGGGTCGGGCACGTGGATCCGAGCGGAGATGGCCTCCTCGGTGATCTCCTCTCCGCTCTCCAGGAGCCCGCGGACGGCGTCGACGATCTCCTGGCGGCCGTCGTACCCGATGGCCAGGGTCAGTTCGCGCGGCCTGTCCCTGGTCGCGTCCACGGCCTCCTTGAGCGCGTGCGCCGTGGAGTCCGGCAGCTCGTCCAGCCGCCCGGCCACGCGCAGGCGCCACAGCGGTGACGACGCGACCAGCCGCCCGGCGATGATCTCCTCGATGAGCTCCATGTAGGTGGCGACCTGCTGGGACTCGCGTTTGCGCACGTTGTCCGCCGAGGCCACGTAGATGGTGACCTCCTGGATCCCCAGCTCGGCGCACCAGCCGAGGACCGTCCCGATGTGCTCGACCCCGTAGCGGTGGCCGACGCTGGGATTGTCGAACCCCTGCTCCCGCGCCCACCGCCGGTTCCCGTCCATGACCAGCCCGACGTGACGGGGAACCTTCCTGACCTGCCGCCGCAGCAACCGGGCGTAGAGGGCATAAAGCATGGGCCAAACTCTAGATGTGTCCTCCCCAGACGCTCCCCCCGCGCCGCGCCGCCGCAGGCCGTCCAGCCTGTCGAGCATCGCGCTGGTCCTCGTGCTGGTCGCCGGCCTGCTCGGCTACCTGTTCCTGCGCGAGGGCGACCAGGTGCGGGTCTTCGTGGCGGCACACGACCTGCCCGCCTTCCACCAGATCACCCAGCTCGACGTACGGCAGGCCACGGTCGAGGCGGGTTCCGTCCCCGGCGACGCCGTACGCAACCGCGACGGGCTCGTCGGCAGGTACACGCTGGCAGCGGTCCGGCAGGACCGCCCCTACCGCAGGTCGGAGCTGGGCCCGCTGCTCAAGCCCGGCGCGCTCGACAAGCTCTCGTTCGTGGCGACCGAAGCCTCACCCGTGTCCACGCTCGGCGGCCGCCTGGCCCGCGGCGACCGGGTCGACGTGCTGCTCTCGCCCACCGATCCTGACGCGACCCCGGGCAGGCTGCCCGAGGTGCTCGTGGTGGACGTGGCCAAGGAGTCGGTGGTGCTCGCCGTGACCGGGAAGAACGCGCGGACGCTGCTGCGGGCCAGAGGGTCGAGCACGGTGGCGCTACTGCGGGTCGGCGCCTACGTCGCTCCGTGGTGAGTTCCGTACGGCATGCCGTTCCTGGCTGTCGGCCCAGCCGGGTTCGGCGGCCATGACGACGAAGCGGTGGATCGCCGCGAACGCCTCCTTCTCGTCGGCCACGTCGGCGACCGTCGGCCAGGCCTCCAGCAACCGGCCGCGGTAGAGGTCGAACGCGGTGCGCAGCTGCTCGCCGTACTCCTCGGCCGCGCTCAGCGACAGCCGGTAGAACGCGTACGCCACGACGCATCCGAGGGCCAGCACCCCCAGGAACAGCTCCGGGCCCTGCCTGGTCACCAGCAGCGTGCCCGCTGAAACGACCGTGGCCGCCGTCGCCTGGAAGGACACCACCAGCGGGAACTCGTAGGCGATGATGTACTCCTCGTACTCGCGCTGGAACTGCTCGGGCAGCATGGGGAACAGGCGCGGCCAGAAGATGATCGGATCGATCTGGTAGCGGGCCCGCGGGTAGCTCTCCGCGGCGAGCAGCACGTTGCCCAGCCGGGTCGGCATGAGCCGGTCCTCGTCCTCGCCGGTGGGGTACCTGTAGTAGACGTTCGCGTCCCGCTCGGCCATCGTCTCCATGCGGTCGGTGTGCCAGCGGATCCCCGGCGTGCGCCGCCCCATCACCCTGACCAGCGGGTACCCCTCGAAGAGGCGCACGATCCCGCGCCACTGGCTGGCCACCGCGGCCGCCACGAACCACACGGCCGCGAGGTAGGCGAGGACGGCCAGCACCTTGCTCGCCAGGTCGAGCGCCTTCCACCAGGACGACACCGCGGCGAACGACGACACGGACGCCACGACGACGGCGCCTGCCGCGGTGCAGAAGACCAGGGTGGGCAGCAGCGCGTTGAAGACGAACCGCCGGGTGAACAGGCCCGTGACGTGCTGGAAGAAGGAGTCGATCATGCCAGGCGGTCTCCGTCCCGATACTCCCTGACCTTGGCGCCGAACCCGGTGCACGGCCCGTGGTCGCGGCACGGGCAGCGATGCGGGATCCGCGTCCTGGGCACGGCGTGCCTGCAGACCTCGCAGTAGACCGTGATGCCCTGGCCGCGCACGTCCCCAGGCGGGCGCGCGCTACCTGGGCTCATCGATGACCTCACCGCCGGGGGAATGTAGTCCGATGATCGCTCCGGCTGTGGGGGTCCGCAATACCGGAGTGACTGGGGTTACAGTCGGAGGGTGACCGTCATCGAGGAAGGCGCCAAGAAGTCCGGTGTCCTCTGGCTCGGCCTTGACCGGCCGCGGCTGGCGTGGCACACGTGGCACGAGGGCGCGATCTACGTCGTCACCGGTCCCGGCGAGCAGCAACTGCCGGGCCTGGCCGAGCGTGACACCGTCGAGGTGACGCTGCGCAGCAAGGACAACGGGGCCAGGCTGGTCGTCTTTCCCGCTCGCGTCGAGGTCGTCGACCAGGCTTCCGCTCAGGAAGCGGTCGCAGCGCTGGCGAAGGACCGGCTCAACGCGCCCACCGGCCTGCCCGAGCGCTGGGCGGCCGAGGCGACCGTACTCAGACTGACACCGGCTGCCTGACCTCGTCCTCCTCGATGGCCTTCGCCCGGCCTGTCGCGGTCTGGGCGAGCAGCGCGCCGGTCAGCACGGTCAGCCCGCCAACCACCTGGAAGAACCCCAGGGTCTCCCCCACCAGCGCCCACGCGATGACCGCCCCGGCGATGACCTCCAGCGTCGCCACCGTGGCGCCCACGGCGGCCGACAGCCTGCGCACCGCCGTGACCCCCAGGATGTAGGCGAGGACGGTCGCCACCACGATCATCCACAGGAACGCGCCGACCACGGGCAGCGTGTGCCCGCCGAGCGTCGCGCTCGTGCCGAACACCTCCCACGGCATGTCCCACGGCCGCGCGAACGGCACCAGCAGGACGGCGGCGCCGACCAGCCCCCAGGCGATGAGCCCCAGCGGGTCGATCTCGTCGCCGAAGGAGTCGCTGAGCAGGAAGTAGGCGGCGCAGCAGGCACCGGCGACCAGGCCGAGCGCCAGCCCGAGCGGGTCGATGCGCAGCCCCTGCCAGAACTCGACCACGACGCCGAGCCCGACGAACGCGGTCACCGCGCCGACGAAGGCCGAGCGCGGCAGCCGTACCTTCCTGACGAACCGCACCCAGAAGACCACCATCACCGGAGCGGTGAACTCCAGCAGCAGCGCGATCCCGACGGGGAGCCTGGTGATGGCGATGAAGTAGACGGACTGCACCCCGGCGACGGCCACCAGGGCGTACAGGGCGAAGAACCCCAGCTTGCCGCGCGGGATGCGCAACGCCTTCGGCCGGACGACGACCAGCACGGAAAGCAGGAGCACCCCGGCGCCCGCCATCCGCAACCACACCGACTCAAGCGGCGCAAGCCCCGCCTGATTCAGAAATTTCGCCATCGGCCCGGAAAAGGCGAAACACCACGAGGACACGAAGGCGATCGCCAGTCCCGCATATCTCATGCCAACACCATCCACGTAATGACCGTCTAGTGAGTTTGATACTGACATGTCACGCCGGTCCCCCGCAATGGGGACATCGCACCGCTAGTCTCGCCTCGTGAGGATCTTCGTGGCCCGGCTGGCGGGAACCCCGGTGTTCGACCCGGCCGGAGACCAGATCGGCCGCGTCAGGGACGTGGTCGCCGGGCTGCGTCCCGGCCGCCCGCCGCGCGTGCACGGCATGGTCCTGGAAGTGCAGCCGCGCAGGCGCGTCTTCCTCCCCATCACCAGGATCAGCCGCATCGAGGCCGGGTCCGTGGTGTTCACCGGGCGGCTCAACCTGCGCAGGTTCGAGCAGCGCGCCACCGAGACACTCGCCATCGGCCAGATGCTCGACCTCAAGGTGATGGTCGACGGCGAGAGCATGACCGTCTACGACCTGGCCATGGAGGACGTCAACCCGTCCGAGTGGGCGATCACCAAGGTCGCCGTGCACCGGGGCAGGCGGCGCGAGGCCAGGACGGCCGACTGGAGCGAGGTGTCCGGCTTCGACGTGCTGCAGCCCGACCAGGGCGCCGCCGGGCTGATCGCCGCGTTCGAGTCGATGCGCGCCGCCGACCTCGCCAGCGCCATCCACGACCTGCCGCCAAAGCGCCGCGTCGAGGTGGCCGCCGCCCTCGACGACGAACGGCTGGCCGACGTGCTGGAGGAGCTGCCCTTCCCCGACCAGATGGGCATCCTGAGCACGCTCGTCCCTGAACGCGCCGCCGACGTCCTGGAGGAGATGGGCCCGGACGACGCGGCCGACCTGCTGCAGGACCTGCCGCCCGAGGAGGCCGCCCGGCTGCTCGCCCTGATGGAGCCGCAGGAGGCCGACCCGGTGCGCCGCCTGCTCACCTACGGCGAGGACACCGCGGGCGGCATCATGACCAGCGAGCCGGTGATCCTGCCGCCCAGCGCCACCGTCGCCGAGGCGCTCGCGCATATCAGGCAGCGCGACCTCTCCCCGGCCGTCGCGGCGCAGGTGTACGTGACGCGGGCGCCGACCGAGACGCCCACGGGCAAGTTCCTCGGCGTCACGCACTTCCAGCGCCTGCTGCGCGAGCCGCCGCACACGCTGCTCGGGGCGGTCATCGACGGCTCGATCGACGCCATCAAGCCCGAGCTCGCGCTGCGCGGGGTCACCTCGTTCCTGGCCACCTACAACCTGGTCGCCGCGCCGGTCGTCGACGAGCTCGGCAGGCTCGTCGGCGCCGTCACCGTCGACGACGTGCTCGACCACCTGCTGCCCGACGACTGGCGAGAGGCAACCGATGGCGCTTGACCGCCTGGACCAACCGCGCGACCTGCGACGGACGTTCCGCCCGCACTACGACCCCGAGGCGTTCGGGCGGCTGTCCGAGCGCATCGCGCGTTTCCTGGGTACGGCCCGCTTCCTGGTGTACATGACCGGGTTCGTCGCGGTGTGGATCGTCTGGAACATCTTCGCGCCGACCGCCATGAAGTTCGATCCTTACCCGTTCATCTTCCTCACGCTCATGCTGTCGCTGCAGGCGTCGTACGCGGCGCCGCTGATCCTGCTCGCGCAGAACAGGCAGGACGACAGGGACCGGGTGCAGTACGAGCAGGACCGGCTGGCCAGCGAGCGCATCCAGGCCTCGACGGAGTACCTGACCCGCGAGATCGCCGGGCTGCGCATCGCGCTCGGCGACGTGGTCACCCGCGACTACCTGCGCTCCGAGCTGCAGAAGCTTCTGGACGAGCGGTAATGGCCAGGGCTCGGCTGCCGTGGATGCTGGTGGTGCCCGCCGTGCTCGGCGTGGCCTTCCTGGTGCTCCCGCTCGCCGGGCTGCTGGTGCGCGCCCCCTGGTCCACCCTTCTGGTACGGCTGGCGGAACCGCAGGTCCTGGAGGCGCTCCGCCTGTCCCTGGTGACGGCGACGGTCGCCACGGTGGTGTGCCTGCTGTTCGGGGTGCCGCTGGCGTGGTTGCTGGCCAGGGTGACCTTTCCCGGGCGGCGCGTGGTCAGGGCGCTGGTGACCGTACCGCTGGTGTTGCCGCCTGTGGTCGGGGGTGTGGCGCTGCTGCTGGTGTTCGGGCGGCGCGGGCTCATCGGGGAGTGGCTGGGCTTCTCGCTGCCGTTCACGACGGCCGGGGTGATCGTGGCCGAGGCGTTCGTGGCGATGCCGTTCCTGGTGATCAGCGTCGAGGGGGCGCTCAGGGCTTCCGACCAGCGTTTCGAGGAGGCGGCTGCCACGCTGGGCGCGTCGCGCTGGACGATCTTCCGGCGGGTCACGCTGCCGCTCATCGCGCCGGGCGTCGTGGCGGGGGCGGTCCTGTGCTGGGCGCGGGCGCTGGGCGAGTTCGGGGCCACCATCACCTTCGCCGGGAACTTCCCGGGCAAGACCCAGACGATGCCGCTGGCCGTCTACCTCGCGCTGGAGACGGAACCCGAGGCGGCCATCGTGCTCAGCCTCGTCCTGCTGGCCGTCTCGGTGGTCATCCTGGCCAGCCTGCGCGACCGGTGGATCTCATGACCGAGCTCATCAATAGGAACAGCCCCCTTCTGGACGCCCACATCGTCGTCAGGAGGGCGGCCTTCACCCTCGACCTGTCGCTCCAGGTGGCGGCCGGGGAGGTCGTGGCGCTCCTCGGGCCCAACGGCGCGGGCAAGACCACCGCTCTCCGCGCCCTGGCCGGGCTCACCTCGTCCGAGGGCACGCTCGCCCTCCACGGTGAGCCCCTCCACCTGGTGCCCGCGGAGAGTCGCCCGATCGGCATGGTCTTCCAGGACTACCTGCTCTTCCCGCACCTGTCCGCGCTCGACAACGTCGCCTTCGGACCCCGCTGCCGTGGAGCGAACAAGGCCGACGCCCGCCGTACGGCTCTCGCCTGGCTGGAACGCGTCGGGCTCGGTTCCCAGGCCGCTTCCAAGCCCAGGCAGCTGTCCGGCGGGCAGGCGCAGCGGGTGGCCCTGGCGCGGGCGCTGGCCGTGGATCCCACGCTGCTGCTCCTGGACGAGCCTCTGGCCGCCCTGGACGCGCATACCCGTCTGGAGGTCCGGTCGCAGCTGCGCAGGCACCTGGCGGACTTCTCGGGCGCCACCGTGCTGGTCACCCACGACCCGCTGGACGCCATGGTGCTGGCCGACCGCCTCGTGGTGATCGAGGGCGGCGCGGTGGTGCAGCAGGGCACTCCGGCCGAGGTCGCCCGCCACCCGCGCACGGACTACGTGGCCAGGCTGGTCGGTCTGAACCTTTACCGGGGGCTCGCGTCGGGGCATCAGGTGGGGGTGGGCGAGCTGTCCTTCTCCACCGCGGAAACGCTGGACGGCCCTGCCTTCGTCGCCTTCCCTCCGTCGGCGGTCGCCCTTTACCGCACCCGGCCGGACGGGACTCCGCGCAACCTGTGGCAGGCCACGATCGAGGGCCTGGAACGGCACGGCGACAACATCCGCATCCACCTCGAAGGGCCCATCACCGCTTACGCCGACGTCACCCCGGTGGCCGTCGCCGACCTCGACCTGGCCCCCGGCCAGCAGATCTGGGCCTCCGTCAAAGCCACAGAAACCCACGCATACCCCGCCTAGCGGATCCACAGAACACCCATTCCGTTAGGCGCCAAAGCGCTCCTAACAGAATGACTTCCCCCACACAAGAAGACCCTTTTGTGGGGTTGTTAGAGGAGCTTGGCCAGCATGGCGCGGCAGCGTTCGATGTCCGCGGTATCCAGGGAGTCGAGGAACTGGGTCCTGATGCCGCGCAGGTACGTGGGCGTCGCCTCGGCCAGCCGGTCCACGCCCGCGTCCGTCAGCACCGCGAAGAGCCCGCGGGCGTCGCTGGCGCACGCCTCCCGCTCCACCAGCCCGTCGCGCTGCAACCGGTCGATGAGCCGCGTCAGCCCGCTCCTGGACAGCAGCACCCGGTCCGCCAGATCGTTCATCCGCAACCGCCGCTCGGGCGCCTCGGCCAGCTGCAGCAGCACGTCGTAGGATGCCAGGGGCAGATCGTGACCCAGGAGCAACTCCGCCTCCAGGTGCCTGGTGATCCGTACCTGCGCTCGCTGCAACATCCGCCAGACCACCAGCTCCTCGGTGGACAGGCCCTCACCGCTCAGAACAGTCACCCAGTAACCTTAGAACGTTGCACACACATCTAAATAGACTGCTCCGCATAGCATGGATCGAAAGCCGGGCCTCCGCCCGCAACACATAATGGACTAAGGAGGGACGGCACCCCCCGTCGCACGACGGCGTGCCGAGACTTCGATGGCACCTACCCAGGACCAGGTGACGGCCGCTCTGGCGACCGTGAACGACCCAGAGATCCGCCGTCCCATCACTGACCTCGACATGGTCAAAAGTGTGGACATCGCCGACGACGGCGCGGTGCGCGTCGACATCTTCCTCACGGTTGCCGGCTGTCCACTCAAAGACAAGATCACCAGCGACGTCACCAACGCCGTCTCCGCGCTCGACGGCGTGACGAGCGTCAAGGTCGTCCTCGACGTCATGAGCCAGGAGCAGCGCAAGGACCTCCAGACCAAGCTGCGCGGCAACCGGGCCCCGGAGAAGGAGATCCCCTTCAACCAGCCCGGCTCGCTGACCCGCATCTTCGCGGTCGCCAGCGGCAAGGGCGGCGTCGGCAAGTCCTCCGTCACGGTGAACCTCGCGGCGGCCATGGCGGCCAGCGGCCTCAAGGTGGGCGTCGTCGACGCCGACATCTACGGCCACAGCATCCCGCGCATGCTCGGCGCCGCCGAACGGCCGACCAAGGTCGAGGACATGATCATGCCGCCGGTGGCGCATGACATCAAGGTCATCTCGGTCGGCATGTTCAAGCCGGAGGGCAACTCGGCGGTCGTCTGGCGCGGGCCGATGCTCGACAGGGCTCTGCACCAGTTCCTGGCCGACGTCTACTGGGGCGACCTCGACGTCCTGCTGCTCGACCTGCCGCCGGGCACCGGCGACATCGCCATCTCGGTGGCGCAGCGGCTGCCCGGCGCGGAGATCCTCGTGGTCACCACGCCGCAGCAGGCCGCTGCCGAGGTGGCCGAGCGGGCGGGGTCCATCGCCGCGCAGACGCACCAGCAGATCGCCGGTGTCATCGAGAACATGTCGTGGCTGCCGTGCCCGCACTGCGACGAGCGGATCAGCGTGTTCGGCGAGGGCGGCGGCCAGTCGGTGGCCGACGCGCTGACCAGGACGCTGGGGACGCGGGTGCCGCTGCTCGGGCAGGTGCCGATCGACCTGCGGCTGCGGGAGGGCGGCGACGAGGGCAAGCCCCTGGTCCTCTCCGACCCCGAGTCTCCGGCGGCGGCCGAGCTGCTCAACATCGCGGCCGGCCTCTCCAAGCGCAACAGCAGCATGAAGGGCCTCCAACTGGGCCTCTCACCAGCAGGACGCTAAAGAGAAAAGGGCCCGCTGTGATGACAGCGGGCCCTTTTTCTGTACGCCTAAGTGGCTTCCGGGTCGTATGGGGGGATCTCGCCGTAGCCGAGCTCTTCGATCGGCTCGTCCAGCGCCGCCGCGGCACCTACCGGGGAAGCCGTGTGGTCCTGGCTGTTCCAGGCCTCGTCCACGTCGTCGATCAGGTGCTTGCGCACGAAGTTCTTCGGGTTGAGGTCCGCCGGGTCGAAGTCGGCGAACTCCGGGCCAAGCCCCGCGCGCAGGTCGTCCCTCGCGCTGTTGGCCATCCGCCGCAGGTTCCGCAGCGTCTTGCCGGCCTGAGCCGCCGCCTGGGGCAGCTTCTCAGGGCCGAAGACCAGTAGCGCGAGGATCACCAGCGCCACGATCTCCATCCAGCCGAGTCCGAACACCGTGAGCTCCTACCGCAGTCCTGACGCGCCGGGGACAACCCCGGTCACTCCCAGACTAAGGGTTCGTACGGCCATTATGACCGTGTGGGGGTCGGCGTGGCCTGGTCCTCTGCGACGACCGTCAGGCTCGTCGTCTTCTCCTGGCCGCCCCGCGAGTACTTGATATTGATCTTGGAGCCCGGGTTCTTGCTGCGGACCAGCGCGATCAGCTCGACGCCGTCCTGCAGGCGCAGGCCGTCCATCTCGAGGATCACGTCGCCCGCCTTGAGCCCCGCCTTGGCGGCCGGGCCGTCGGCGTCCACCGGCTGGCGGCCCTGCGCCGCCTCGGTGGCGATCTTCACGCCCTGGCCCTTGTACTCGGTGTCGAGCACGATGCCGATCTTCGGCTTCTTGGCCTTGCCGGTGGTGACGATCTCCTCGGTGACCCGCCTGGTCTGGTTGACCGGGATCGCGAAGCCCAGGCCGATGCTGCCGCTCTGGCTGCCCATCGACTTGCTCAGCGTGGCGATCGCGGAGTTGACGCCGACCACCTCGCCCTTGCCGTTGACCAGCGGGCCGCCCGAGTTGCCCGGGTTGATGGCAGCGTCGGTCTGGATGGCGCTGATGTAGGCCTGCTCCTCCTGCTGCTGCCCGCTCTCGTCACCGGCGACCACCGGGCGGTTGAGCGAGCTCACGATGCCGGTGGTGACCGTGCCGGTCAGGCCCAGCGGCGAGCCGATCGCGATCACCGGGTCGCCCACGACCACCTGGTCGGAGTTGCCCAGGACGATCTCCGGCGTGCCGAAGGTCTCCTCCGGCTTGACGACGGCCAGGTCGGAGCTGGGGTCGCGGCCGACGATGCGGCCGTTGGTGCTCTTGCGGTTGTTGAACAGGATGCGGATCTCGCCACCCTTGGCCGCCATCGCGACCACGTGGTTGTTGGTGACGATGTAGCCGCCCTTGATCAGGAAGCCCGAGCCCGTGGCACCTTCAAGGCCGGAGCCCACCTCCAGCGACACGACGCTGGGCAGGACGCGAGCGGCGACCATGGCCACCGAGGTCGAGTCCCTGGTGACGCTGCCGGTCGGGGCGGGGCCGAGGCTGTAGGCCGGGTCGGTGTCCGAGCCCGACCTGGTGAGCAGGAACGTGCCGAAGCTGCCGAGCGCCGAGGCGACGAGCGCGATGATGACGGCGAGCGCGACCAGCAGGCCGGTGCTCGGCCCGCGCCGCGGGGCCTCCGCCGCCATGCCGCCAGGACCGGGCGGCGGCGGAGGTGGAGCCCACCCGGCGCCCATGCCGGAGGCCTGCTGCGGTGGCGGCGGCAACTGCGGCGGGCCGTACGGGGCTGTGGCGTTGTACGGCGGGGCAGGCGAGCCGGCGTCGGAGGCGAAGTAGGCCTGCGGGCGGCCGGACGGGTCGCCCCAGGAAGACGTGGGACTGGCGAACGACGGAACGCCGCCTTCTGGAGTGGTGTCGGAACGCCAGACAAGCTGCTCGTCCGATACCTCCGCTACGGGGCCCTGCTCACCGGCGGGCAGGAACTCCGGCCGCTCAGACGGCTCTGGAAGGTCCGACGGCGTGCGTCCATCAGTGGGGCGCGTCTCGTCGGTCATCTAGTTCTCACCACTCCTTGCTCGGACACCGCAATCCTGGCGCGAGCGGCATACGAGGGATGTAAAGGCTTTCTAAGCCCAAAATAGCCAGTCCCGGAACCCAGATCGTATGCCCACGGTGCGACCCGCTAAGCCATGTCCATACGAGTATCCCAGGCCCGGGACCCAAAGGCGGCGGCAACCCCCTACGGCGAGGAAGAGGGTGCCACGGTGCCCTGCACGTGCTCGAACAGCTCCACCGGCGGAGGCGACGGCGCCTGGTTCTGCCCCGTGGCCACGAAGAAGGTGCCGAGCGCCACGGCGGCGGACACGACGCCCACCGCGACGACGGTCGTCCGCCGCCTACGCCCACGGCCTGGACCAGCGGTGCCATGGTCCCTGCGCGGGCGGTTGTCCAAAGGGGCGATGCTGTGCGGCCCCGGGATGGGCACCCCCCCGAACGTGTGAGGGAAAGGCCGCTCCCGCGGCGGCATCGGCCCGCCGGGCTCGGACATCCGGAGCAACGACATGGTCAGATCGGCCGGCATCGCGGGGCCGTCGAGCGACCGCAGGCGCGACTTCAGCGCCCGCATCGACTCGACCTCCGCCCTGCAGTCGGCGCAGAAGGTCAGGTGTGCAAGTGCCCGCTCGCGCTCGTGATGGTTCAGCTCACCGTCGACGAGCGCGGAAACGCGTTCTCCAAGATGCGACATATCAGACTTCCTCCCCACGGATTGAGGTCGGGGGGAGTTCAGGGTTGCGGGGGGCCCGATGGTCGAGCGCCTCTCGCAACTGCGCCCGGCCACGGTGAATCCGGCTTCGGACCGTACCCAGCTTCACGCCGAGCGTGGCCGCGATCTCCTCGTACGACAGGCCTTCGATGTCACACAACACGACGGCCGCCCTGAACTCGGGCGCCAGCGCGTCGAGCGCCGCCTGGATGTCAGGCTCGAGATGCGCGTCATCCCATGCCTGCTGGGGCGACGGCTCACGCCCGCGCAACCGCTCTGCCGCGTCGTCGGCCAGGCCCTCGAACCTGATGCGCTGCCTGCGCCGCGCCATGTCGAGGAACAGGTTCGTCGTGATCCTGTGCAGCCAACCCTCGAAAGTGCCAGGCGTGTAGCTCGACAGCGACCTGAAGACCCGGACGAAGACCTCCTGGGTCAGGTCTTCCGCATCGTGGATGTTCCCGGTCAGCCGGTAGGCCAGCCGGTAAACGCGTGCGGAGTGAGTCCGCACCACTTCCTCCCAAGTGGGAGGAGTCCACGTCGACACCTGGTGGTCGCTTTCGTCCACCAAGTCTCCTCTCATTGGGACCACCGCTACCGCCATAGTGCCTGGTTTCGTCCCTTCGTGCGCACTGCCTACCTTGAGGACGGCAAAGCCCGTTTAAACCTGCAACGCGTTGAGCGCGAGCAGAGTTCCCGAGAGGGCGTGTCTCCCCTAGGCTGCGATCGGTGACCAATTGCACGGAAGTGGGAGGGAGCGGCCGATGACCACTCCGGTAGAGGCCACTCTGGCCTATGCGGAGCAGTTCCATCACGAGGATGAGATTCTGCACGCGGCGCGGCTGCGCGGCCAGGAGATGGGCGCTCCGCCCATCCTTCCCGGGGGCGGTGCCGCCCTGTGCTTCCTCGCCACGGCGGTGAACGCCCGGTCGGTCGTGGAGATCGGCACGGGGTGCGGGGTTTCGGGCTTGTGGCTGCTGCGCGGGATGCGGCCCGACGGGACGCTGACCAGCGTGGACGTGGAGCCTGAGCACCAGCGGATGGCTCGGCAGACGTTCGCGGACGCGGGGTTCTCCGGGTCGCGGATCCGGTTGATCGTGGGGCGGGCGCTGGACGTGCTGCCGCGGTTGTCGGACGGCGGGTACGACCTGGTGTTCGCGGACGGGGCGAAGCAGGAGTACGCGGACTATCTCGCTGAGTCCGTACGGCTGCTCCGGGTCGGGGGCATCGTCGCTTTCGACAACGCCCTGTGGCACAACCGCGTCGCCGACCCCACGCAGCGGGACCCGGACACGGTGACGATCCGCGAGCTGGGGAAGCTGGTGCAGGCGGACGACCGGTTGCGGCCGCTGATGATCCCGCTGGGCGACGGCCTGCTCTGCGCCATCAAGACCACCAACTAACCCACACCCACCCAAGAACCCCCACAAACGGCGTTTCCCCCCGTTAGGGGACCTCTCCCCCGCTGGGGGACCTCTCCCCCGCTGGGGGACCTCTCCCCCGCTGGGGGACCTCTCCCCCGCTGGGGGACCTCTCCCCCGCTGGGGGACCTCTCCCCCGTTGAGGGACCTCTCCCCCGTTGAGGGACCTCTCCCCCGTTGGGGTTTGTCTTCCTGGGTTTTCAGGGGGTTTGGGTGAGCCATTCCAGGAGGACTCGGACGCCGAAGCCGGTCGCGCCCTTGGTGAGGATGCCGTCGTCGACCGTGCTGCGACCCACCCCCGCGATGTCCAGATGCGCCCAAGGCCGCTTACCGGCGAACTCGCGCAGGAACAGCGCCGCCGTAATAGAGCCGGCCCCGTAAGTGGAACCCGCCTCCACGTTCGCCAGATCCGCCACCGACGACTTCAACGCAGGCGTGTAGTCGTCGATCAAGGGCATCCGCCACAACCGGTCGTCACTCGCCTGCCCAGCCGCCACCAGCTCCTCAGCCAGCGCGTCAGAAGAGGCGTAAACCGCCCCGACATGACGCCCCAACGCCACCGTGACAGCCCCGGTCAGCGTAGCGATGTCCACCACCGCGTCGGGATCGAGCACAGCGTCCGCATAGGCCAGCGCGTCAGCCAGCACCAACCGCCCCTCGGCGTCGGTGTTGAGCACCTCGACAGTTCGCCCGCCAAAGTGCGTGATCACGTCGCTCGGCCGCTGCGCACTCCCGGAAGGCATGTTCTCCGCAGCCGCGATCAACCCCGTGACCTTCACCGGCGCCCCGAGCCGAGCCAGCGCCGCGATGACCGCGATCACCACCGCCCCGCCCGCCATGTCCGTCTTCTGGGTCTTCATGTTCTCGGTCGGCTTCAGCGACAACCCGCCGGAGTCGAACGTGATCCCCTTGCCCACCAGCACCACATGCTTCGTGGCCCCGGAAGGCGCATAGGACAGCTGGATCAGCCGAGGCGGGTTCACCGAACCCCGCCCGACCGCCAGGATGCCGCCGAACCCGTCGCCGGCCAGCGCCTCCTCGTCCCACACGCGCACCGGCACCCCGTGCTCAGCCGCCCGCTCGGCCAGCCAGGCCGGGTTCTTGACCGAGGCGGGCGTGTTGGCCAGGTCCCTGGCGAGCGCGACCGCCTGGGCGACCGTCTCGCCCCGCCGTACCGGAGCCTCGTCCCCACCGACCAGGACCAGCTCGCGGACGGACAGCTTGCCCGGCGCGCCGATCTTGAAGGTGTAGGCGGCCAGCAGAGCGGCCTCCACGAAGGCGGAGGACGAGCCGGACGGCAGCACGACGGTCAGTGACTGACGGCCCCTGGCCCTGCGGGTGAGCGCGGCGGCCGCCTTACGAAGGGCGCGCGGCGAGGAGTCGCCCACGCCGTACAGCAACACCCGGCCCACCGCGTCACCGCGGACGACGGGCACCTCGACGATCTCGCCCGCCTCCCCCTTCGCCTCGTAGTGGGCGAAGAGCGCGGCGACGGGCACGGGCAGGTCGGCTGCGAGCTGCGGGTCGAGTTCCGGGCTGTACGGCACGGCAAGCAGCTCGGCGTCGTGCGGCGCCGCTGCGACCACGGAGACGGTGGTCTCGATGGGCACGGGGAGTCATCCCTTCAAATGTGAGTGAGCGAAGCGAGTAAGCCGATGAACACAGCATCGCTCCGCGAGTATGAAGGGTGAGCGTCCAGCGAGGCCCTTCATACTCGCGGCCTCGGCGTGCGCGCCGAGGCCGTCGATCAAGTATGTGTTCGTGGGCCTCAGCCGACGACGTTCTTCAACGCCTCGCCGAGCGCCTTCGCCTCGTCGGCAGAGATCTCCACGACGAGCCGGCCGCCACCTTCCAGGGGGACCCGCATGACAATGCCGCGCCCTTCCTTCGTGACTTCGAGCGGACCATCGCCGGTCCGCGGCTTCATCGCCGCCATGCGTGCATCCCTTCCTGCCTGGGGCTCCCGCGGCCCGGCAATTCCGACCGCCCGTGAGGGTGGCCGACGCATTCACGTCTTCTGTGATGTCCTATTCTCCCGCATAGAGGGCCCTGATGGGTAACGATCTCCTCCCAGAATGCGTTGTCGAGGGTCGCGAAGGCGGCCAAACTGGTCCTCGTGAACGCACGCGCCGCGCTGTTCGACCTCTACGGGGACCACCTTCGTTCCCGTGGTGGAAGGGCGACGGTGGCCGCCCTGGTGAGGCTGCTCGCGCCCCTGGAAATCGCCGCTCCAGCCGTGCGTACAGCCGTTTCGCGCATGGTCAGGCAGGGCTGGCTGGACCCGATCCGGCTGCCCCAGGGAGCGGGTTATGGCCTGACTCCGAAGTGCGTCAGACGGTTGGACGAGGCGGCACTGAGAATTTACCGAGCTGGGACGATCGAGTGGGCCGGCCACTGGCATCTGATCGTTTTCGAGCCGGTCAGGGACCGTCCGAAACGGGAGCGGCTGAGGGCCGATCTGGCCTTCCTGGGGTACGCGCCGCTGTCGGAGACGACGTGGGTCGGCCCGCGTTCCTCGGTGGAGCTCGACAACCTGCTGGGGGCGGAGAACGTTCCAGCGGACCGGTTCGACGCGACCCTGGAGGGCGACCCGTGCGAGCTGGTGGCCAGGGCGTGGGATCTGGTCGCGATCGGGCAGGCCTACGAGCAGTGGCTGGCCGACGCGATGGAGCTCGTGGGGGCTCTGCCCGAGCGGGCCCCGGGCGATCAGGTGTTCGCCACCAGGAGCAGACTTGTTCACGGCTGGCGCAATTTCCTGTTCCGCGACCCAGGCCTGCCGAACGCGCTGCTGCCGCCAGGCTGGCCGGGTGAGAAGGCCAGAGCGTACTTCGAACAGGAGGCCGCCCGCCTGCTGCCCGCGGCGGCCGCCTTCGTCGACCGCAATCTCTACGAGGAGCGCCAGTGATCCGCTATGACGTGACGGACGCCGTCACCACCATCACTCTCGACCGTCCTGACGCGATGAACTCGCTGACGGTCGAGGTCAAGGCCGCGCTGCTGGAGGCGCTGCGGCGCGCGGCCGCCGACGAGACGATCCGCGCGGTGTTGCTGACCGGCTCAGGCCGGGCCTTCTGCGCCGGGCAGGACCTGCGCGAGCACGCGGAGAACCTGGAGGCGGGGCGCGGGCTGGCGGGAACGGTCCGCGAGCACTACAACCCGATCGTCGAGCTGATCACCACGATGGCCAAGCCGGTCATCGCCGCGGTCAACGGAGTCGCGGCGGGCGCGGGCGCGTCGCTGGCCTTCGCCTGCGACCTGCGGCTGGCCTCCGAGAGGGCGAAGTTCGCGATGGCCTTCTCCGGAATCGGCCTGGCACCGGACTCCGGCGCGTCGTGGACGCTGCAGCGCCTGGTCGGCCCGGCCCGCGCGACCGAGCTGCTGATCCTGGGCGAGCCGCTCGACGCCGCCCGCGCGCTGGAGCTGGGCGTGGTCTCCCGGGTGGTCCCGGCCGACGAGCTGCTCAAGACGGCGCACGAGCTGGCCGTACGGCTGGCGCAGGGCCCGACGCAGGCCTACGCGGCGACCAAGCGGGCGATCGCCTACGCGGCCACGCATTCGCTGACGGACTCGCTGGAGGTGGAGGCCAGGCTGCAGGACTCGCTGGCGGCGACCGGCGACCACCTCAACGCCACCCGGGCGTTCCTGTCCAAGAAGGCGCCGGTGTTCACCGGCAAGTGACGCCCTTCGACGGCGTGCGCCTGCGGGCCGCGTCCCTGCTGCGTTCCGGGGCCTCCCCCGGGCCGACGTATCCGCCAGGATCGAGTACGGCGTGCCGTACGGCCAGGGGGTGTGACGAGATCACCGACGCCTACCGGCGGCTCTGCTCGCTGGCGGTCACCGGGGGCGCGGTGGGCGAGGTCCTGGACGGGCTGGAGGCGCTGCACGGGGTCTACCACGAGGGCGCGGACGGCGCGGGCAACTGGTGGCACTGGGTGATCGGCGCGCCGATGGCGCTGCTGGAGACGTGCGTGCTCGTCCACGACCACCTGGCCCCCGACCGGCTGGCCGCCTATTTGCGCGCGGTGGACCGGTTCTGCCCCGAGCCGGAGGGAACCGGGGCCAACCTCGCGGACAAGGCGGCGATCGTCGCCCTGAGCGGCGTGCTCGGCGGGGACGCGGACCGCGTCGCGGGGGCCAGGGACGCGCTGTCCGCCCTGTTCCCCTACGTGACCAGCGGTGATGGCTTCTACGCCGACGGCTCGTTCATCCAGCACGACAACCTCCCCTACGCGGGCTCGTACGGCATAGCCCTGCTGACCTCCCTGGGCTGGACCCGCGCCCTGCTGGCCGGTTCGCCCTGGGAGATCACCGACCCTGGCCTGCGCAACGTGACCGAGGCCGTGGAGCGCGGTTTCCTGCCGTTCGTCCACAAGGGCCTGATGATGGCCCCGGTGCGCGGCCGGGCGATCTCCCGCGAGACCACCACGGACGCCGACGCGGGCCGCGACCTGGCCAAGGCGGTCGCGCTCCTCGTCGACCACCCCTCGGAGCCCGCGCTGGGCTGCCGCGTCTACGCGGCCCAGGACCGGGTGGTGCACCGGCGGCCGGGCTGGACGTTCGCGCTCAGCCTGTCGTCACGGCGCATCGCCCGCTACGAGTGCATCAACGGCGAGAACCTGCGCGCCTGGCACACGGCCGACGGAATGACGTACCTGTACGACGACGACCTCGGCCACTACGTGGATGGCTACTGGCCGACGGTCGACCCGTGCCTGCTGCCCGGCACGACCGTGTCCACGGCGCCGCACGAGCACCCCGGTCCGGGACCCGCTGGTGGATGGGCAGGCGGAGCCGTACTCGACGGGTGTGGGGTGGCCGGGCTGGAGCTGGCCGGTCCAGGGCCGACCGGGCGCAAGGCGTGGTTCTTCCTCGACGACGCCGTCGTCGCGCTGGGCGCGGGCATCAGCGGCCCGGGGCGGGTGGTCACCGTCGTCGAGAACCGCAAGACGGGCGCGCCGCTCACCCTGGGCGACGGGTGGGCGCACCTGGAGACCGTCGGAGGCTACGCGTTCCTCGACGGGCGGCCGCGGGCGTTCAGCGGCGAGCGGACGGGGAGCTGGCGGGACATCAACGCGGGCGACGAGCTGAACCGCGGCTCGACCACCCCGCTGACCAGGCACTACACCACGCTGCTCCTTGAGCACGACGCCACCTACGCCTACGCGATCCTGCCGGGACTGCGTCCCGAGCAGTGGCCGGGCGTCGAGATCGTGGCGAACACGCCAGAGGTGCAGGCGATCAGGGCGGGCGACCTGTTCGCCGCCATGGTCTGGGACCCCGAGCCGCGCGCGCAGCTCAGCCGCGCGCCACACACCCCTCGATATGGTCGTTGACCAGGCCGATCGCCTGCATGAGCGCATAGGCGGTGGTCGGCCCGACGAAGCGGAAGCCGTTCTTCTTCAGCTCCTTGGCCAGCGCCTTGGAGCCCGGCGTGATCGCCGGGACGTCGGCCATCGTCTTCGGCACCGGCGAGTCCGGGTCGTGGAAGCGCCA
Organism: Nonomuraea sp. NPDC050556; assembly: GCF_044457355.1. Lineage (NCBI taxonomy): Bacteria > Bacillati > Actinomycetota > Actinomycetes > Streptosporangiales > Streptosporangiaceae > Nonomuraea > Nonomuraea sp. NPDC050556. Next base: position 128,105 of record NZ_JBITGU010000006.1, read on the forward strand.
GACCAGCTCGTCGAGGGAGACCTCCTGGGCCGCCTTCGCGTTGTGGATGGTCGCCTCGATCTTGGCCCGGTTGCGCACGATGCCCTCGTCGGCGAGCAGCCGCTCGACGTCGGCCTCGGTGTAGGCGGCGACCTTCGCGATGGAGAAGCCGTCGAAGGCCTTCCTGAAGTTCTCGCGCTTGCGCAGGATCGTGATCCACGACAACCCCGACTGGAACGCCTCCAGCGCGACCCGCTCGAAGACCCGGTCGTCGCCGTGGACGGGACGGCCCCACTCCTCGTCGTGATAGGCGATGTAGAGCGGGGTCATCGTGCCCCACGAGCAACGGATCACCTCCGTCACTCGGGCTCCTCGGTCTTCAGCTCGACGCCCTTGGAGTCGACGGTCATCGTCTCCACGATCTCCTCCTCCAGCACCAGCGGCTGTTCCGGAGCCTCGGGCTCGTGCTCGGTGCGCGGGCCGCCGTTCGGGCCCGCGTAGACCTCCTGGCGCGCCTGCAACCGGCTCGCGAGCAGCTCGGAGACGCGTTGCTCCAGCACGGCGATCCTGGTGTCCCGCGCGCTCAGCGCGGTGGCCGCCCGGCGCAGCGTCTCGTCGACGCTCGCCGTGTGATAGCCGACCAGGTTGACCGGAAGCTGCAGCGCCATGAAGTCGGCCGCCGCGAGCTGCCCGGGTTCAGGCAGGTTGAGCGGCGGCACGTCGGGCGGGAACTCGGTCAGTTCACCGCCCCTGCCGAGGGAGACCAAGACCACGCAGGTGAGGATCGCCAGCGCGGCGATGGCGAGTACGACCAGCACATTGGCATCGTACTCATACGATTGCGACATGAGTCCCGCACTTGTCTCACCCGGCGCGCCCTCGACGCTCGCATGGACAGAGGCGCACTCGCCCGCCGAGGCCAGGACGCTGGTGCAGGACGGGGCTACCGTGCTGGTCAGCCTGCCACCGCAGCTCGACGCCGCCCTCGCGGCCGCGGCGATATACCGCTGGGAAGGTGTGACGGTATTCGTCACCGAACATACCGATCAGGTACGGCTGGCGCTGGACATGGCCGACTCGCTCGCCGGGCGCCGCCCGCCCGCGCTCACCCGGCGCGGCCTCGCCTGACGGAGCGACGCGAACGCGGTCAGCAGGAGCAGCCCAGCCCCGATGAGGGCGCTCTCCGTCAAACCGGCCGTGAACGACCCGAACACCGCGACCGCCAGCCCCGCTCCCGCCTGCCTGATGGCGTTGAACAGCCCGCCGGCCAGCCCGGCCCGCTCGGGCTCGACGCTGTCGAGCAGCACGGCCGTCAGGGTCGGTACGGCCAGCCCGCCGCCCACGCCGATCGGGATCATGAGCAGAGCCAGAACCGGCGTGTCGCGGCCCACGAGCACCATACCGAGCAGGCCCGCCATCATCGCGACCTGCCCGGCGACGATGGGCACCCGGTTGCCGAAGCGGGCGGCGATCCTGGAGCTGAGCAGGTTCGCCGTGGTGATGAACAGCGTCATCGGCACGAACATCAGCCCGGCGGCCAGCGGCGACATCCCCTTGACCTGCTGGAAGTAGAGGCCGAGCAGGAACACCATCCCGTAGAAGCCGACGTTCAGCGCGAAACCTGCGGCGATCGAGGTGGTGACGGCGCGCGACCGGAAGAGCGACAGCGGCACCACCGGCCGGGCGACGCGCGACTCGACGAGCACGAACGCCGCGCCCGCCGCCATCGCGACCACGGCGGCGAGTACGTTCCGCTCGATCACCGCGAAGGTCAGCGCGGCCAGGGCGACGGTCGCCGTCACCTGTCCCGGCAGGTCGAGCGGCGCCGCCCTGCGCTCCGAGGCAGGGGTACGGCGGAGCAGCCACCAGGCCAGCGCGCCGACGGGCACGTTGATCAGGAAGATCCCGCGCCAGCTCCACACGTCGGTCAGCAGGCCACCGGCGACCGGTCCAGCGGCGACGGCCGCCGCTCCGCCGGCCGTCCAGATGGAGATCGCCCTGGCGCGCTTGGCCGGGTCCGTGTAGGCCTGCCGTACCAGAGCAAGAGAGGCAGGCATGGTCAGAGCGGCCGCCGCGCCCTGCACGACGCGGGCGGCCACCAGCAGGGGCAGCGTGGGGGCGAGGCCGCAGGCCACGGACGCAAGGGTGAAGGCGGCCAGTCCGATGGCGAACGCGCGGCTGGCGCCGATCCGGTCGGACAGCGCGCCGGCCGAGAGCATCAGCGCGGCGAACATCAAGGTGTAGCCGTCGACCACCCATTGCAGCCAGGTCATGCCGCCTTGGAGGCCGGCGCCTATGGCGTCGAGGCCGATGTTGACGGCTGAGGCGTCCAGGATGATCAGGAAGAAGCCGAGCAGTGCGGCGATCAGGGTTCTGCGCATGGGATCGATCATTTGCTCGGGCTCGTGGCGGTGCCAGGGCGGGACACACCCCCCCACATTTCCCGACATTTAGGAATACTGGCTGCATGACGGACAGTACGGAGCTTGGGCGGTATCTGCGGGCGCGGCGGGAGCGGGTCAAGCCTGCCGACGTGGGACTTCCCGCTGGTACGGGACTCCGGCGGACGCCCGGGTTGCGGCGGGAGGAACTGGCCAGCCTGGCGGGGGTGAGCACCGACTACTACACGCGGCTGGAGCGGGGGCGGGAGGCGCATCCGAGCGCTGCCGTGCTGGACGCGCTGGCCAGGGTGTTGTTGCTGGACTCGGCGGAGACCGCTTATCTGCATACCTTGGTCGCGTCGCGGGTGTCGCCCGTACGACTGTCGCGGACGGTGCGGCCTACGGCGTTGTTGTTGCTGGAGAGCCTGCGGCCCAATCCGGCCTATGTGGTGAGCAGGACCAACGATCTGCTGGCTGCCAACCCGGGTGGGCTGGGGTTGCTGCCCGGGCTCGCCGACTGGCCTCCTCTCGAGCGGAACATCACGCGGTACGTGTTCCTGCATCCTGCGGCTCGGACGTTGTGGGAGGACTGGGAGCAGTTGGCTGTCGGTACGGTGGCCCATCTGCGTGCTGTGGCGGGGGCGGATCCTTCCGCGCCGGATCTGACGGCGTTGGTGGGTGAGTTGCTGGTGAAGAGCGAGGAGTTCGGGCGGTTGTGGGGGCGGTACGACGTCCGGCCGCGTAGTTCGGGGTCCAAGGCTTATCGGCATCCGGTGGTGGGGCGGATGCGGTTGGAGTACGAGGCGATGCCGTTGACGGACGCGGACGGGCAGCGGTTGATCGCGTACGTCGCCACGCCGGGGACGCCGGACCACGACGCGATGACCCTCCTCGACCTGGTCACCGTACCGACGCGGGACCCCCGGGAAGACCACGCCAACCACCCACCCACCGCATGACCCCCCATCCCACTGCGTGATCTTGTCACCCCACTGTGTGTCCTTGTCACCTCACAAGGACCATCCACCGCACGACCTCGCCACCCCACAAGACCCCCCGCTCGCGACCATCCGCCCCTTGGGGCCGCCCGACCCCCAAAGCCCGCACGGGGCGGGCGACCCTCAGGAGCCGCGGGCCCCTACCACCCCGCGACACACCCCTTTGGCCACACAGCGACGACATCACGTTGTGAGCGTTGTGGGGTTGTGGGGTTGAGAGAGGTGTGAGCGTTGAGAGAGGTGTGAGCGTTGTGGGGGTTGAGAGGGGTGTGGGGGTCAGGGGGTGGATTCGGTCAGGTCGGTGGCTGATGGGGTGAGGTGCGGGGCCTTGGACTCCAGGTGGGCGACGGCCTCGTCGAGCGTGCTGGTCCACGCGATCCCGTCGTACACGTTGGCCCTCGTGAACCCCGCCTCGTACATGTCGTCGATCAACTGCCGCAACGGCGCGTAAAGACCCCACGGGTCCAGGATCACCAGCGGACGGTCGTGGACGCCGAGGACCCGCGCGGTCCAGATCTCGAAGAGCTCCTCCAGCGTCCCGATCCCCCCGGGCAGCACGAGAAACGCGTCGGACCGCGCGTCCATGACGCCCTTACGCTCCCGCATGTCGGATGTAACGATCAGCTCGTCCGACTCCGTGTCGGCGATCTCGATGTCCACCAGCACCTGCGGGATCACCCCGATGGTCCGCCCACCGGCAGCCCTGGCCGCCCTGGTGACCGCGCCCATGCACGACACCGTGGCCCCGCCGCTCACCAGGGTGTGACCGCGCCCGGCGAGCTCGGCGCCGACCTGGGCGGCGAGGTCCAGGTACTTGGGGTCGATCTTCTGGCTGGAAGCGCAATACACACAGACATTCACGAAAAATCAGCTTATTGCGGCTCCACTTGGTGCTTCGAGGCGGCCTCCTGCTCCTCGCGTCGCGCCTTGTCCGCATCGACGATGATCCGTACGGCTTCGCCGACGTCGTCGGTCAGGTGGATCAGATCGAGGTCCTGCGGCGAGATCTTGCCGGAGCCGAGCAGCGAGCTCTTGATCCAGTCGACCATCCCACCCCAGAACTCGGTCCCCATCAGCACGACGGGGAACGAGGTGACCTTGCGCGTCTGCACCAGCGTGAGCGCCTCGAACAGCTCGTCCAGCGTGCCGAACCCGCCCGGCAGCGTGATGAACCCGCACGAGTACTTGACGAACATCGTCTTGCGCACGAAGAAGTAGCGGAACTCGATGCCGAGGTCCACGTACTCGTTCATCTGCTGCTCGAACGGCAGCTCGATGCCCAGCCCCACCGAGATCCCGTCGGCCTCGACCGCCCCGCGGTTGCCCGCCTCCATGACGCCGGGCCCACCGCCGGTGATCACCGCGTAGCCCGCCTCCGCCAGCGCCCTGCCGAGCTCGACGCCGAGCTGGTACTCCGGCGAGTCCACCTTGGTACGCGCCGAGCCGAACACGGTCACCGCGGGAGGCAGCTCGGCCAGCGCGCCGAAGCCCTCCACGAACTCCGCCTGGATCCGCAGCACCCGCCACGGATCCATGTGCACCCAGTCGGCCGGGCCCTGGCGGTCGAGCAGGCGCTGGTCGTGGGTGGACTTCGGCACCATGCTGCCGCGCACGACAGCCTGCCCCTGGCGCCGTTCTGGTCGTGTCTGTTTCATATGGATCACGCTAGTGCGCTTTGGCACCGCGCGCCTGACCATGGCCGGTGGCGTCGTGACCGTCACCGGCCATGGCGGCTTGTCGATCACTACTCGGTGAAGTCGGGTGCGGTCCAGACGAAGTCAGGTGCGTTCCACGTGAAGTCTCTGCGCATGTGATCACCTCCGTCCCACTGCGGTGCCTACGCCGCTCAGCATCCGCAGCACGGCCATATGCGCCCTATATTCGATCTTGACCACCGCGAAAGCGCAGGTCGGAGCGCAGGGGAACACGCGCTAAAGAATCTTGAAAAAGTTCCTGGAAACTAGGGAACCGAATTTCCACGAGCTTGCGTCTAACCGGCGAGGGTGCTGCTCGGGACTGAAAGTGGCTCTCCCCGCCAAATGGCCGGCGAGGAGAGCCACTTTCACGTATGTCAGCCCTTCAACCAGGCGAGCATCGCCGATTCGCTTTCCGCGATCTTGGTCAGCGACACGTACTCCCCCTGCTGGTGCGCGAGGTTCGGATCGCCCGGCCCGTAGTTCACCGCCGGAATCCCCAGTGTGGAGAACCGCGCCACGTCCGTCCACCCCAGCTTCGCCCTCGGCGTACCACCCACGGCCGCCGCGAACGCGGCGGCCACCGGATCGGTCAGCCCGGGACGCGCGGCGGGAGCGCCGTCGGTGAAGGCCACCTCGAACCCGGCGAACACCTCGCGCACGTGCTCCTCCGCCTGCTCCAGCGAAAGGTCGGGGGCGAAGCGGTAGTTGACGCTCACCACGCACGCGTCGGGGATCACGTTGCCCGCCACCCCGCCGCGCACCCCGACCGCGTTGAGCCCCTCGTGGTATTCCAGCCCGTCGACCACCGGCCTGCGCGCCTCGTAGGCGTTGAGCCTGGCCAGCACCGGCTCGATGCCGTGGATCGCGTTGACGCCCAGCCACGACCTGGCGCTGTGCGCCCGCTTGCCGGACACGCTGACGTCCGCGCGCAGCGTGCCCTGGCAGCCGCCCTCGATCACGCCGTCCGTCGGCTCCATGAGCACGGCGAAGTCGGCGTGCAGCCACTCGGCGTGGTCGCGGGCGAGCCTGGTCAGGGCGTTGCGCTCGGCCTCGACCTCCTCGCAGTCGTAGAAGACGTAGGTGACGTCGCGGTTGGGCTCGGGGACCGTGGCGGCGAGCTTGAGCGCGACGGCGACGCCCGCCTTCATGTCGGACGTGCCGCAGCCGTACAGCAGGTCGCCCTCCACCCGGCTGGGCAGGTTGTCCGCGACGGGCACGGTGTCGAGGTGCCCGGCGATCAGCACGCGTTCCGGCCTGCCGAGGAAGGTGCGGGCGATGACCGTCTCGCCGGACCGCTCCACCTTGAGGTGCTTCTGGGCGGTCAGCGCCTCCTCGACCGCGTCGGCCAGGGCCCGCTCGTCGCCGCTCACCGATTCGATGTCCACGATGCGCGCGGTCAGCGCGCCGACGTCCTGGGTCAGGTCGAGCATCAGGCATTCACTCCATGTTCGCGCAGCACGTCGTTGAGCGCTGCCTTGTCGTGCCGCTGACCGGGGTCGAGGCGCTTGAGCACCAGCACGCACGGCAGGCCGTACGTGCCGCCCGGGAACTCCTTCTGCCGCGTGCCGCCCACGGCGACGCACCAGTCGGGGATGCGGCCCCTGCTCAGTTCCTCGCCGGTCTGCACGTCGATCACCGGGATCGACGCGGAAAGGATCGTTCCCGCGCCCACGACGGCGCCGCGGCCCACCCGCGCGCCCTCGACGATCATCGCGCGGCTGCCGATGAGCGCGTCGTCCTCGATCACGACGGGCACCGCGTTCGGCGGTTCGAGCACGCCGCCGATGCCGGCCCCACCCGACAGATGGACATTTTTCCCGATCTGGGCGCATGAGCCGACCGTCGCCCAGGTGTCGATCATCGTGCCCGCGTCGACGAACGCCCCGATGTTGGTGAACGACGGCATCAGCACCACCCCGGGGGCCAGGTAGGCGCCCCAGCGGGCGATCGCCCCCGGCACCACGCGGACCCCTTCGAAGGTCGTCTTCAACGGCATGCGGTCGTGGTGCTGGAAGTCGCCCACCTGCGACCTCGCCATCCCGAGCACCTTGAAACTGAGCAGGATCGCCCGCTTGGCGCGCTCGTCGACCACCACCTCGTCGCCCTCTACCCGGGCGACCCTGGCCCGGCCCGCGTCGAGCTGGTCGATCGCGCCGACCACGACGCTCCGCGCCTCCGCGTCGCCGGGCGACAGGTCGGCGCGCCGCTCCCACAACGTGTCGATCGCGGCGGGGAGCGGGCTGGTGAAGGACTGGCTCATGGCCACGAAGCCTAGTGGGCCGGGTAGGTTCTTCAGAGTGCGTCTGCGCTTGTCCCGCGTGGCCTTGACGATCACGGCCATAGTCGTCGTCCTCGGTGTGGCTATCGCCGTGGGCCTCTACAACCTGCTCAAACGGGCCGAACCGTTCACCGCGGTGACGGCCGGCTGCACCGTGAGCACGCCCACGGGCAACCTCGACCTCGGCGTCGAGCAGGCCCAGGTCGCCGCCACGATCGCGGCCGTCGGCGCGCGCAGGAAGCTGCCGGAACGTGCCATCGTCATCGCGTACGCCACGGCCATCCAGGAGTCGAAGCTCTCCAACCTCGACTACGGCGACCGCGACTCGGTGGGCGTCTTCCAGCAGCGGCCGTCCCAGGGGTGGGGCAAGCCCGCGCAGCTGATGGACCCGGTCTACGCGACCAACAAGTTCTTCGCCGCGCTGGTCAAGGTCAAGAACTACCGCAAGCTCCCGCTGGAGGAGGCGGCGCAGGCCGTCCAGCGCTCCGCCGGGGGCTACGCCTATGCCGCGCACGAGGGCGACGCCAAGATCCTCGCCGCGGCCTTCACCGGCCGCGTCCCGAAGTCCGTGCACTGCCGCTACCCGCCGCCCAGGACCACGCCGACGCCCGCGCCCAAGGCGCAGACCGACGAGGCCAGGAAGCAGCTCAGGCGGGCTCTGGGCGACACGTCGATCGTGACGCAGAAGCGGGGATGGCTGGTGGCGTCGTGGTCGGTGGCGCACGCCCAGAAGTACGGCCTGCGCCGGGTGGGCTTCAACGGCGCCGCCTGGTCGGCCGACACGCCGCGCTCCGACGAGTGGAAGGCCGACCCCAAGGCGGGCGACTCAGCGGTCGAGCTGTCCTAGGCCTGGCGGGTGGGCAGGATCACGATCTGGCGCAGGTTGACGTGGCGCGGGCGGCTGGTGACGTAGCCGACCAGGTCGGCGATCTCGTCGGCCGACAGGGCGCCGATGGCGTCGACCATCTGGCCGAGCTGGCCCTGGAGTCCGTCGTTGTCGATGTGCCCGCCGAGCTCGGTGTCGGTCAGGCCGGGCTCGATGTTGGTCACCCGGACGTCGCGCGGGCCGTACTCGCTGCGCAGTGAGGCGGACAGGTGGGTCAGCGCCGCCTTGGTCGCGCCGTACACCGCGTAGTTGGGGAACGTCACGTGCGCGCCGATCGAGGAGATGTTCACCAGATCGGCGGTACGGCCCGCGGCGGCGGCCTCGACCAGGTCCGCGCCGAACGCCCCGATCACCCGGAGCGCGCCGGTGACGTTGGTGTCGATCATCCGCACCCACTCGTCCTCCCGGCCGTCGTCGATCGGGTTGGGCAACATGACCCCCGCGCTGTTGACCACGAGGTCCACCGGTCCGAACGCGTCGTGCACCTGCCGGACGGCATTGTCCACGCTCTCCCTGGAGGTCACGTCGGCGGTGACCGGCAGCGCCCGGTCGCCCAGCTCCTCGGCCAGCTCCCCCAGCCTGTCCGTACGGCGAGCCAGCAGCGCCACGCGGTCGCCCTGCTTGACGAGGTGGCGCGCGATCGCCTCGCCCATACCGCTGGCGGCGCCGGTGATGACTGCAGTCCTGTTCGACATGGTGTTTCTCCCGTTTCTTGGTGATGTCGTCAAGCTTGCCCGGCCTGGTGGCGGCCACCCAGGGCAGAGCTTTTCCTGGGTCCGGCAGTACTACCTTTAGGGACATGGATGGCGAATTGGGGGAGTTCCTCCGGTCACGGCGGGCGCGGATCAGGCCCTCCGACGTGGGCCTGAAGGACTACGGCCGCCGACGGGTCCCGGGGTTGCGGCGCGAGGAGGTGGCGCAGCTCGCCGGGGTGAGCGTCGACTACTACATCCGCCTGGAACAGGGCCGGGGACAGCACGTCTCCGACGCCATCCTGGACGCGGTCGCCAACGTCCTGCGCCTGGACCCGACGGAACGCGACCACCTGCGCAACCTGGTCCGCCCGTCGGTCCTGTCCCCGTCCAGCGGATCGGTACGCGAGGGCGTCAGGACGATGCTGGCCGGCATGGGCCCGGCCTTCGTCCTGGGCCGGCGCATGGACGTGCTCGCCTGGAACGCCGCCATGGACGCCGTCACCGGCCTGTCCGGCCTCCCCTCCCCCAACATGGCGAGACTGACCTTCCTGGACCCCGCCGCCCGCACGCTGTATCGGGACTGGGCCACGGTGGCCGCGGAAACGGTCGCCCACCTGCGCCTGGACGCGGGCCGCCACCCCGGCGACCCGTTGATGGAGGAGCTGGTGGACGAGCTGTCGGCGGACCCGACGTTCACGGCGCTGTGGTCCGAGCACCAGGTGAAGGCGAAGACGTACGGCGTGAAGCGGCTCCGTCACCCGGTGCTGGGCGATCTCGACGTGGGCTACGAGACCATGGAACTGCCCGGGGACCAGGACCAGCTGGTGGTCGTGTACACGGCGCCACCCGGCTCGGAAACCGCCGCCAAGCTCCACCGCCTCACCCAGCCCCTCGCGGTGTGACCCGTCGTTGACGAGATCACTCGGCGCCGGGCACGCTGGGGGCCGCCATGCGTGCCACGGGGGCTGTAAATGATGAAATTTGGTGTTCTGGGGCCGTTGATCGTGGAGCGAGATGGCGTTCCCGTTCCGATCCGTGCCGCCATGCTGCGCCGCCTGCTCGCCGTACTGCTGTGTGAAGCCGGACGGCCGGTGCCGGTCAGCACGGTGATGGACACGCTGTGGGAGGCGGGCCAGCCGCCGACCGCGCGCAAGACCCTCCAGGTGTACGTGCACCGCCTCCGGCAGGAGCTCGACCGGGAGGATCGGATCTCCTACGGACCTGCCGGATACGCGCTGGCGGTCGAGCCCCACGAGCTGGATGTCCTGCGGTTCGCCGAGCTGGCCGCCGAGGCGAGAGCGGCCGCCTCGCCCACCGGGGCGGCCGGGTTGTTCCACGAGGCGCTCGGGCTCTGGCGCGGGCCCGCCTACGCCGACATCCAGGCCGGGCACCTGGTCCAGGACGAGGTCCGCCGGCTCACCGAGCAGCGGCTGCTGGTCCACGAGGAGGGCATCGCGGTCGACCTGAGCCTGGGACGGCACGCCCAGCTGGTGCCCGGCCTGCGCGACCTCGCCGAGGCGCACCCCTACCGCGAGGGCTTACGCGCCCAGCTCATGCTCGCCCTCTACCGCAGCGACCGGCAGAGCGAGGCGCTGGAGGTGTTCCGCCAGACCCGCGCCCTGCTCGTGGACCAGCTCGGCGTCGAGCCGGGACCCGAGCTGCGCCGCCTCAACGAGGCGATCCTCCGCGCCGAGGACGACCTGGCGCCCCCCGCCAGGGACTCCGGCCCGGTGGACGACGACGTCTGCCCCTATCGCGGTCTGGTCTCCTTCCAGCCCGAGGACAGCACCTGGTTCTTCGGCCGCTCCCAGCTCGTCGCCGACCTGCTGGAGCGGATCGAGCGCCGGTCGGTGGTGGCCGTGTTCGGCGCGTCGGGCAGCGGCAAGTCCTCGCTGCTCCGCGCCGGGCTGGTGGCGGGGATCGACGAGGACCGCTGGCAGACCCTGCTGCTGACGCCGACGGAGCACCCGATGGAGGCGCTGTCGGCCGAGGTCGAGAAGGCGACGGGCCGCGATCTCGAGGAGATCGGCGCCGGGGTCCTGCTGGTGGTGGACCAGTTCGAGGAGATCTTCACGCTCTGCGCTGACTCCGGCGAGCGGGACGGGTTCATCGAGACCCTCCTGGGCATGGCCGGACGGGGCGCCACCGTGGTCCTCGGGGTCAGGGCGGACTTCCTGGCCCATCTCACCAGGCACCCCGAGCTGGTGGCCGCCCTCGGCGACGGCCAGCTCCTGGTCGGGCCCCCGTCCCCCACGGACGTCAGGGAGATCATCGTACGGCCGGCTGTACGCGCCGGGCTCACCGTCGAGCCCGACCTCCTGGCCACGCTGCTCGCCGACACCGGCGGCCACCCCGGAGCCCTCCCCCTGCTCTCGCACGCGCTGCTGGAGACCTGGCGGAGCCGTACGGGAAGAGCTCTGACCCTGGCCGGCTACTACGAGACCGGCGGGGTGCGCGGGGCTATCGCCAAGACGGCCGAGCGGGTGCACGCGGGCCTCGACGAGGACGGGCAGGAGGAGCTCAAGGCGATCTTCCTCAGGCTGACCGCGCTGGGCGAGGGCACCGAGGACACCCGGCGCCCGATCGACAGCCTGGAGCTGGAGGGGCTCGTCCACTCCGAGGTGCTGGACAGGCTGGTGGAGGCGCGGCTGGTGGTGCTGGGCGACAGCCGCGTCGAGGTGGCCCACGAGGCCCTGATCCGGGCCTGGCCCCGGCTGCGGCGCTGGCTCAGCGAGGACCGGGAGGAGCTGCTGGCGCACCGGCGGCTGAGCGCGGCCAGCCGTACCTGGGAGGAGCTCGGCCGCGACGACGGAGTGCTGTACCGGGGAGCCCAGCTGCAGGCCTCGCGCACCCTGCGGCAGCCGCTCAACCAGCTGGAGCAGGAGTTCGTGGGCGCCAGCCGGGAGCAGGAGGAGCGCGAGCGGGCCTCGGCGGTGCGCCGCCAGCGGGTCAGGAACCGGCTGCTCGTCGGCCTCGCCGCCGTCTCGGTGCTGGCCGCGGCAGGTGGCGGCGTCGCCGTACAGGAATGGCAGGAGGCGCTGCGCCGGCAGACCGTCGAGCAGGCCCACCAGCTCTCCATGACCGCCCGGTCGCTCCTGGCCACCGACCCCGACCTGGCCGGGCTGCTGGCGATCGAGGGCTACCGGATGCACGCCGACACCGACACCGAGGGCGGCGTCCTGAGCACCGCCGCCGCGGCCAGCCGGCGCACCACGCTCAACGCGGGCGGGCCCGGCGTGAACGGCATCGCGTTCAGCCCTGACGGGAAGCTCCTGGCGGCGGCCGACAGCGAGGCCGTGGTGAGCCTGTGGGACCCGCGCACCGGCGCCCGGGTGGCCCGCCTGCCCGAGCACAGCGTCCACCTGGGCAAGGAGGTGAAGCTCCTCTACGCCAAGCGGGTCGTGTTCAGCCCGGACGGCCGCCTGCTGGCGTCGCTGGCCAAGGAGCCCGCGCTCGGGCCGAGCTTCGCCTCGCTCGTGGTGTGGGACGTGCGGACCAGGAAGCCGGTCCTCCAGAAGGCGTTCCCCAAGGCCGCCAACGGCATGGCGTTCAGCGGCACCGCTGTGGCGGTGGCCCTGGCTGACGGCACGACCCAGCTCTGGGACCTGGCCACGGGCACCAGCAGGACGCAGCCCGTCCCGGGCGGCAGCTCGATGGCGTTCAGCCCCGGCGGGGCACTGCTGGTCTCCGTCGACCCCGCCGACAGGTCGCCGGTGATCTGGGAGAACGGCAGGCGCCGCGCGACCGTCCCCGCGAAGAACGTGCACACCGTCGCCTTCGACGCGGCGACGGGGGCGCTGGTCACCGCGTCGTTCAGGGAGGGTGTGCGGTTCTGGACGGTGGACCACGAGGGGGTACGGCCCCGCTCCCGGCTGCCCGAGACCTCCACGCTCGCCTGGGACGTCTCCGAGCCCGTCAACGACCGCATCGCCGTAGCCGACGAGAACGGGAACGTCACCATCTGGGACGCCCAGCGCGGCACCCCGCTGGAGACCTTCCACGACCGTGACCGGGTGGAGACCCTCGCCCTCGCGCTCAGCCCTGACGGCCAGACCCTGGCCTCCACCGGCCTGGGCAGGACCATCACCGTCAGGAACCGCGCCACCCCGCCGTTCGCCGGGCACAGCGGAGCCGTGAACGACATCGAGACCAGCCAGGACGGCACCCTGGTCGCCACAGCGGGCAGCGACACCACCGTGCGGCTCTGGGACCAGTACGGTCACCCGGTCGCCACCCTGGCCGACCACCCCGACCAGGTCCAGGCCATCGCGTTCAGCCCCGACGGGGCGCGCCTGGCCGCACTCACCCGCGACCACACGGTGGTCCTCTGGGACGTACGGCTGCGCCGCAGGATCGCCGCCACGACCATCGAGGGGGTGGGGGCCTCGACCGACATCGCCTTCCGCCCGGACGGCCAGAGCATCACGGTGGCCTCGACCGTGCGCATGCAGTTCGCCGTCGGTCCGGACGGCAAGCTGCGGGCCGTGCCGTTCGCCAACGCGGCTGCCCTGGCCAGCGCGCTGGTCTACCACCCGGACGGGCGCACCCTGTACTCCACCAGCCCCTCCGGCGGTCTCCTCGCCTGGGACCTGGCGGGCGACCGGGAGATCTATCGCAACCGTCAGCACCAGGGGTCGGTGCAGGACGTGGCCATCAGCCCGGACGGCCGCCTGCTGGCCACGGCAGGGTCGGACCGGACGGCCATCCTCTGGGACTCCGCCTCCGGCAAGCCCCTGGCCAGGTTCGCCGGCCACTCCGCGTCGCTGGAGGTGGTGGCGTTCAGCCGGGACGGGCTGCGGCTGGCCACGGCGGGGGCCGACCACACGATCGTGGTGTGGGACGTGCGGAGCAGGCAGCGGCTGGCGACCCTGACCGGCCACGACGCCCGCATCCAGGGTTTGGCCTTCACCGCCGACGGGGCGTTGATCTCCGGCTCCGACGATCACCGGGTGATCAGGTGGTCGCTGGCGCCCGAGGCGGCGGTGGCCAAGATCTGCGACGAGGTGGCCCGCGACCTGACACCGGCCGAGAAGGCCGCCTACCTGCCTGCTGGCAGAAAACCCGGCGACGCCGGTGGGTGTCCCCCGCGATAATCGCCGACGTGGAAAACGTCGAGGTCGTCGTCGCGCACAACGAGCGCGCGACTCTGCGGGTCGGTGAGGTGTTCCTGAAGGTCGACTCCGACCAGGGGCGCCTCGACGTCGAGGTCGAGGCGATGGCCATGGCGCCGATCCCGACCCCGGAGGTCCTCTGGCGCAAACCACCCGTGCTCGCCATCGCAGCCGTCCCTGGCACGGCACTGGGCCGGCTGGGCGAGCCGTCGACCGCGTCACCTGCGGCGTGGGCGGCGGCGGGCGCTGCCGTACGGAAGCTGCACGACGCTCCCCTGCCGCCCTGGCCCGGTCCCAGCCTCGAGGAGATCACCGCGCGCCTCGACAGCGAATGCGAGCTGCTCATCACGAGCGGCGCCCTTCCCGCCGACCTGGTCACGCGCAACCGGGAGATCGCCGAGGCGGCGCTGCGTCCGTGGCGGCCGGTGTTCACGCACGGCGACCTGCAGATCACCCACGTGTTCGTCGACGGGGACTCGGTCACCGGCGTGATCGACTGGTCCGAGGCGAGCCGGGGGGACGCCATGTTCGACCTCGCGATCCTGACGCTCGGCCACGAGGAGCGCCTTGACGACCTGCTGGCCGGGTACGGCACTGACGTCGACCTGGACGTGATCCGCGCGTGGTGGTCGCTGCGCAGCCTGGTGGCGGTGCGGTGGCTGATCGAGCACGGCTTCGACCCGTCGCTGCCGGGGTGCGAGGTCGACGTGCTGAGATCGCAGCTGGTCCGCTAAAGAGACTCCCAGTACACCTCGACCCGGTAGCCGTCCGGGTCGAGGCATTTGAAGCTGAACAGCGTGGGTTCGTCGCACTCCTCGACGATCTCCACCCCGTCTGCCCGCAGCCGCTCCAGCATCTCGCCTGCCTCTTCCCTGGTCTCGCAGGCGAACCCGAAGTGGAGGAAATCCGGAGCCTTCCCATGCTCGGGATCGGGGTGAAGCGCCAGATCGAACCCGTCACCACTCCGGATGATCAGCGTGTCATCGGGGTATTCTGTGGCTTTTCCTACGGCGAAGCCGAAGTATTTCGCGTAGAAGGCGCGCGACAGCTCCCGATCCCGCACCGGAAGCCCGAGGTGTCTGAACCGCATGTCGCCACGCTAATGACGCGAAATCCAGGACTCCACCGTCGCTGCGGCGATGATTTCGATGCGGCGTCCGTAGGCCTGGTGCCCATCAGCCACGAAACTGCCGTTCACGACCGGCAAACCGCTGAAGGCTGCGCGGAAGCTGTCGGGAGATCCACTGGTCGGGAGCGGCGCGTAGGGCGCCAGCGGGGCTGGGTCGTAGCCTGACTGGGCCTTGTGGTTGTTGCGTGCGACCTGGTGTGCGGCCACGCGAAGGAGCGCGTCGAGACCCTGGTCTACGTAGAGCTGCAGTTGGCGGAACTGGCCGTCGAGGTATTTCCCGTGGGCGTGGGAAGAATGCTGCAGAAGGTAGGCGCAGACGACCGGCGCGTGCCATTGGTACATCTGCGGATCGGACTGCTCTTCGGCGAGAATCGCGTGGTAGTAGTCCACACACAGACCCAGCGGCCCGGCCATCGCACCGCAGTCGCACTCACCTGTGTCGAGACCATCTGCCATGACCAGCAACATAGGCGGCCGTCACCAGCCGTGTCGACGAGGTTTCCACGCAGCCATACGCCCCGCGTTCGCACTGCTGCGCCCATTGATGGGCAACGACCCCATCAGGCGCGCTCCCGACAAAGGTGCGTGAACCCGGCAATTGTCTGCGCACGGTCCGTCGGGATCCGTGTCGACGACACCGCGGGGCGCAAGAAGTCCCCGGCGAGGGGCGGGGCCGTGTCTTCTCCGGGAGCGGCCCGGCGTCTCGGGGCCGGGAGGCCGCCCGGCTGAGGTCTCGGCCCCCCAATAAGACCAGCGCGAAGCGCGGAGGCCCATGCTGTGCAGGACCCCAGATCTCCGCTATGTCGAAATTATGGTGATGGAGCCAGGCGGGAGCGGTTGGGCGTAGGCGGCGGTCCACATGGTGCCGTGGACGCGTTCGAAAGACAGCAACCGGCCGTCCGCCGCGCGGTAATCCGCGAAATCCAGCAACCCCCGGTCCGGATGCCCCGTGTCGCCCTCCGACTTGAAAGCCGCCGTCCCCCGGTCAATCGGGAAGAACTCCACGCCCTCCATGATGAGCATGCTCTTCGCCGGCACCATCCCCTGCGTAGGCACGTCGTTCCACAACAACACCTCCAGGTGCGGCGGATCCCCCGTAGCCAGGCCGAGCCGTACCTCCACCGACAGCCACTTGTACCGCCGGCTCCCGTCATCCAGCAGATACTCGGTCCACTGCTGCCCCTGACAGGAGACATGCATGGCCCCGAGCACGCGGGAACCCGCTCCGTGCACCTCTATCCGGTCCCCGACCTTGATGGTCCTGGGGTCGGCGTAGTCGGACCCGACATGGCCTGCCGCGCTCACCCGCTCCTGCATCGGCACCTCGACGAGAGCCGGCGGCGGCGCGGTGGCGCGGCGGCGCTCGGTCTTCCTGTCCTGCCGCATGGTGGCGAAGAACGCGCCCAGAAGCAGGACGACCGTGGCGATGCTCAGTCCGAGTACGACCACGGAGGTCATGCTCATATTTGGCTCGCTTCGCTCGCAGTCGCAAACGCTGAGGGGAGGATCCTAGTGGAGGCGGCGCACGGCCGCATCGATGCGTTCGTCGGTGGCCGTCAGGGCGATCCGGACATGCCTCTCACCTGCGACTCCGTAAAAATCGCCCGGCGCGGCCAAAATCCCGATTTCGGAAAGGCTGCCTACCTGATCCCAGCAGTTCTCCCCGTTCGACGCCCACAGGTACAGCCCGGCCGTCGAGTGCTCGATCCGCCAGCCCGCCCGCTCCAGCGCCGGACGCAACACGGCCCTGCGCGCCGCGTAACGCTCGCGCTGCTCCTTGGCGTGCGCGTCGTCGGCCAGCGCGGCCGCCATGGCCGACTGCACCGGCTGCGGCATCAGCATGCCCGCGTGCTTGCGTATCTCCAGCAGCCGCTTGACCAGAGCAGGATCGCCCGTGACGAACCCGGCCCGATAGCCCGCCAGGTTGGACCGTTTCGACAGCGAATGTACGGCCAGCAGCCCCTCATGCGACCCCCCGCACACGTCGGGATGCAGGATCGAGACGGGCTCCGCCTCCCACCCGAGCTCGATGTAGCACTCGTCGGAGGCCACGATCGCCCCGCGCTCGCGCGCCCAGGCGACCACCTTGCGCAGGTGTTCCGCCGGCAGTACCCGGCCCGTCGGGTTCGACGGCGAGTTGACCCAGACCAGGTCGACCGGCGCCGGCCCCAGGGTGAGGAGCCCGTCGGCCGCGACGGCCGAGGCTCCGGCCAGGCGCGCGCCCACGTCGTAGGTGGGGTAGGCGAGCGAGGGGAAGACCACGCTGGTCGAGCCCAGGTAGGTGGGCAGCCAGGCGATGAACTCCTTGGTGCCGAGGACCGGCAGCACGTCGTTCTGGTCGACGGAGACGCCGTGCCGGCGCGCCAGCCATCCGGCCGCCGCCGTACGCAGGGCTGGGGTGCCGTGCGTCAGGGGGTAGCCGGGGCTGTCCGCGGCGGCGACGAGCGCGTCCTGGACGACCCGGGGTACGGAGTCCACCGGCGTCCCCACGGACAGGTCGACGATCCCGTCAGGGTGCGCGAGAGCGCGCTCCTTGTACGGCGTCAGCCTGTCCCAGGGGAAGTCGGGCAGCTTGTGCGCCAAAGGTCAGTGGTCCTCGGCCTGCGGCGGCAGCGCTGCCACTACCGGGTGGTCCTTGTCGATCTTGCCGACCTTCGAGGCGCCGCCGGGCGAGCCCAGGTCCTCGAAGAAGTCCACGTTGGCCTTGTAGTAGTCCTTCCACTGCTCGGGAAGGTCGTCCTCGTAGAAAATGGCCTCAACCGGACAGACCGGTTCGCATGCGCCGCAGTCCACGCACTCGTCGGGGTGGATGTAAAGCATGCGCTCGCCCTCGTAGATGCAATCGACGGGGCACTCCTCGATGCACGCCTTGTCCAGGACGTCCACGCAAGGCTGCGCGATGACGTAGGTCACCTCGAGCTCCTTCTTCTCCGCACCATGGCACGACTTCGACCGCGGTTTGCTACGCCCTAGTATTCACGTGTCCGCCAAGTGTCCGGAACGGAGGGTGGCAAACTCGTGGCCGCACGGCTGGTGATCGCCATCACGAACTCGGACATAGGGTCCCGCATCACGACAAGGCGAAGAGTGCCAGAAGGCTTCCGTGACGCGGTGGGGATTCTCGAATCGTGGGACGGCGGCGTGCTCGTTGTCCGTAAACGGGACGGCACGATTGTGGAAATCCCCGAAGAGTCGCTGGTGGCGGCAAAGGTAGTACCAGCGAGTATCTAGATCGTGACTGAACGTAGTGAAGGAACAAAAAAGCACAGCACCGTGGTCACCGTGACTCCGGAGGAGTCACGGTGACCGTACGTACCTGCGCCGCAATAGCCGCCGCCCTCCTTGCCAGCGCCGGATGTGGCGCATCGCCAACAGAAGAGGCGAAACCTCTTCCGCCGGTCAACGCGAAGGCCGCCTCCATGAAGGACGGCTTCACGACCATGGAACGGCTCGCCGAGACCGCGAAGAAGGAGGGCTCGCTCAACCTGATCGCGCTCCCCCGCGACTGGGTCAACTACGGCGAGATCATCGACACCTTCGCCTCCCGCTACGGCATCAAGGTCAACGAGCTCGAACCCGCCGCGAGCAGCCAGCGCGAGATCGACGCCGCGGCCCAGCTCAAGCCGGACGCCTTCGACCTCAGCCTCGACGTGGCGCTGGACAACACGGCGAAGTTCGCGCCGTACAAGGTCGAGGGCTGGCAGGACCTGCCCGACCACGTCAAGGACCACAACGGCGGCTGGTACGCGGGCTACGGCGGCTACATGTCGATCGGCTACGACCCGCGCAAGGGCGCCGCGCCGGCCTCCTTCGCCGACCTGGCCAAGCCCGGATACACCGTCGCCCTCGCCGGCAGCCCGCTGGACACCGCCGCCGCCTTCGACGGCGTGATGGCCGCCTCGCTGCACAAGGGCTCTCCTGACGTACGACAGGGCGTCGCGCTCTTCGCGAAACTCAAGAAGGCAGGCCAGCTCACGGACGCGCCGAAGGCCAGCGTGGTGGTCGACTGGGACTACGTGAACGCCGACCGCGCCGCCAAGGACCCCGAGGCCTGGAAGGTGACGATCCCGCGCGACGCGCCGCTCGGCGCCTTCTACGTGCAGGCGATCAGCAAGGACGCGCCGCACCCCGCCGCCGCGCGGCTGTGGGAGGAGTTCCTGTTCTCGGACGAGGGCCAGAACCTGCTGCAGAAGGGCTACGCGCGGCCGGCGCGCGGCGAGGCGATGCTGATGAAGGGCACGCTCGACACCGAGCAGGCGGCGAAGCTCCCTGTTGCTCCCGGCCCGCCGGTTCTGCTCACGATTCCGCAGACGGACAGCGCGAAGTCGTACCTGAAGAAAGAATGGGCAGAAGCAATCGGGTGAGACGCATGTGACCTGATATGTCGTAGAGACATTCAGCATCTAAAGTGGGCAGACATGCGGCCACGGGGGCCCGATGTCTCAGAATGTGAGCTGATTGTCTTGCTATATGACACAGCGAGCTTAGTGCGATGGAATCATCGCGCCTACGACTCCAGCTTCGGCTATGTGTCCGCCCAGGGTGCGCCCCTGGTGGACCTGCTCGACCCGCGGCCGGGAGAGAGGGTTCTCGATCTCGGCTGCGGCACGGGGGTGCTGACCGGCGAGATCGCCGCGCGCGGTGCGCATGTGCTGGGAATCGACGGTTCTTCCGCGATGATCGAGAAGGCGATCGCCCAGCATCCCGGCCTCGACTTCATCATCGGCGACGGCCATGACTTCTCCGTCGCGCAGTCCTTCGACGCCGTTTTCTCCAATGCCGCGCTGCACTGGATGAGCCGCGATCCCGAGATGGTGATCGCCAACGTGCGCGAGGCGCTGCTGCCCGGGGGGCGTTTTGTGGCGGAAATGGGTGGCTCGGGCAACTGCGCGGAACTCACCGCCGCGATGTCGACCGCCTGGCGCGAGTACGGCCTGCGCGAACCGGAAATGCCTTGGTATTTCCCGACCCCGGCGGAATATGCGCATCGTCTGGAGCAGGGGGGATTCGTGGTCAGGATCCTCGAATACTTCGACCGCCCCACCCCGCTCGACGAGTGCCCGCGCGGGGCCGCTGACTGGGTACGGATGTTCGCAGGTAGCCTGCTTGCGGGGTTGCCGCCCGAGATCGTCGACCCGCTCCTGCATCGCGTCAACGAGCTGGCCGCTCCCGCGCTGCGCCGGGAGACGGGTTGGATGGCCGACTACGTACGTCTACGCTTCGCCGCTGTTCGGCGCTGATGCGTAGTCCATGATGCGTAGGGCCGTTTTGCCAGACTATGGTCTGTTCCGTGGGCGGCGAGAAGCGAGCCGTGACCGCGGCGTGAGGGGCTGGTGAACGGAACGGGATGAACTTCTGCCTGAGCGACCTCGTACCACCGCTGAGGTGGAGCGATGCGTCCACGATCACGCTATTGACGGGGCAGCCCGAGCTGCCTGAGGCCTGGTGGCGCAGCCTGCCGATGCCTCACGTGCTCGCGGCGATCGGGCCCGAGTCTCTGGGCGAGCTCCTTACCGAGATCGCGCTGGAGCACTGGCCCGCCGCGTCGGTGGGGGACGTGTTGCCCGCGTTGCACGTGCTCGACCCGGACGACGCGGACGAGCCCCACGTGGCCATCGCGATCGACCGGGCCGGGTCGTGGGCGGGGCTGTTGCGGCTGACGAGCCGGGAACTGGTGGACGCGCCGTTCATCCAGGCTCGTCCCGTGCTCAACACGCTGTTCGCTGCCGTTCTCGTACGGCTGGCGCCGGACCTGCGCGCGGCCGCCGCCCCGGTGGCGGTTCCCGTGGAAGAGCCCCAGGACGCACAAAACCTGGAGCTCCAGCCCGAGCCGCTGCCCGAACCGGAGCCCGAGCCCATCCCAGAGCCGGAGCCGGAGCCGGTTCCTGAACCGGAGCCCGAGCCCGAGCCGGAACCCGAGCCCGAGCCGGTTCCTGAACCGGAGCCTGAGCCCGAGCCTGAGCCGGTTCCCGAGCCCGAGCCTGAGCCGGTTCCCGAGCCCGAGCCTGAGCCGGTTCCCGAACCGGAGCCCGAGCCCGAGCCCGTCCCTGAGCCGGTCGTCGAGGCTGTTCCCGAACCGCAGCGGCCCGCCGGGCTGCCCGAGCTGATCGAGTCCGCCTTCGCCGGGCTCGACGACAAGAGCTGGGCCGTCGCGCAGAACCGGGTCTTCACCGACGCGCCGTCCGCCGTGGAGGAGCTGGCCAAGCTGTTCGCCGTCTCCCCCAGCGAGATCGCCGGGGTCGAGGCCGAGCTGCGCGCCAGGCTCCAGGCGTGGCTGTCCAGCCACGAGGCGGCGCCGTACCGCGAGCACCTCGACGAGCTGCGCAAGACGATCGGCGTCGCCCCGCCCAAGGACGTGCTGATCGGCGCGGCCGACTGGCACCGCGGCGAGATCCGCGCCCTGGACGTGCCCGCGTGGCAGTTCGTCCTGGCGACCCTGCCCGCGCAGAAGGTCCAGGAGCCCTACCCGCCGCAGAAGGCGCAGGAGCCGCCGCCGCGGAAGGAGCCCTATCCTCCGGCGGCGCCGCCGTTCCCGCAGCCCGCCCCGCCGTTCCCGCCCTTCGGGGGCGCGCAGGAGGACCCGCCGGCAGGACCGCCGATGTTCGGCGCGTTCCAGCCCGCGCAGCCCCAGCCGCAGGCGCAGAACGGCCCGCCCAAGGAGGGCAAGCTCAAGGACGTCTCCCAGACCAGGCGCTGCTTCCGCCAGCCGGACGGCCGCTGGTGGCTCCGCGTCGACGTCACCGCCGAGCAACTGAGCGGCGGCGAGTGCCCGCTGCCTAGTGGTTTCGCCGCATATCTCGGACTGACACCCGGTGAGAGCCGTACCGTCAGGAGTGCGGCGGGCGAGCTGACCATGAGCTGGCACGGCAGGCCCGCGCTGGAGTCGGTCAACAGGTTGCTGGCCGACGTCGGTGCGAAGGAGGGCGGTCACCTGTTCCTCACCCTGTCGGACGAGGGTGTCCTGCGCGCCAGGCACCTGCCGTCAGCCTCGCCGGACGCGCCGCCGATCACCAGGGCGCTGCGCCTGGTGGGCTACACCGCTCCAGGCGGTACGGCCGACCAGGCGGCCAGGGTGATCGCCACGAGAATCGGCATGACGGGGCCGATCGGACTGCCAGAGCTCCAGACCAGGCTCCGCGAGCGCGGAGACCGCGACCTGCTCGCCCTGCTGGACTGATCGCCGTGCCGCGGCTCGCGATCGGCCCGCAGCTCCCCATGGAGCTCAGCGCACTGGCCTCGCCGGTGCGCAGGGACGTCGTGGTCGCGCTGCGCCGGTTCCTGGCCAACGCCCCCGGCGGCCCGCACCCCGAGCGGGTCAGGGGCGGTCGCGATCCGCGTGTGGCGACGTTGCGTCTGGTCGAGGGGTTCAGGGCGGTCGTCGTACGTCAGCGCGACGTCTATTGGGCGGTCACCGTGCTGGAGGACGCCGAGGCGTGGTCCTATGCGCAGCGGCACCGCTACACGGTCAACCCGGTCATCGGCGTCGTCGAGGAGTGGGACGCGGAGTCGCTGGAGCGGGTGGAGCCCGCGTTGCGCAGGTCGGCGGGCGCCACGCGGCTGTTCGACCCGATCTGCGACGGCGACCTGCTCGCCCTGGGCATCGACGTGCGCGCGCTGCCCCTGGTCCGGCACATCACCACGGAAGCCGACGTGGAGGCGCTGGAGCCACTGCTGCCGCCGACGCAATACCGGCCGCTGGCCGTACTGGCTCGTGACGGGTCGCTGTCTGAGGCCTGGCGCGAGCTGGACGCGTGCCGGGCCGTCGAGGCGCCGTCCGGGCCGGTGAACCCGGACGACCTGCACGCCGCGCTGCGGCGCAGCCCGGACCTGGCGGTCTTCACGCCCGGTAAGGACGAGCTCGACCGGGTGCTGAACGCGCCCGGCTGGTGCACGTTCCTGCATCCCGCGCAGCACCGCCTGGCCAGGACGGACCGTTACGACTTCCCCGTGCTGGTGACGGGCGGCGCGGGCACCGGCAAGACGCTCGTCGCCCTGCACAGGGCCGCCCGCCTGGCCGAGCGCGGCCTGGGGCCGGTATTGCTGGTGACGCTCACCCAGAGCCTCAGCAACGACCTGTCGTCCAGGCTCGACACGCTGATCACCGACGAGGTGACGCGCAAGCGCATCGAGGTCGGCAACGTCGACCGGCTGGCCATGCGCATCGTGGCGGACGCCGAGGGCCGCCAGCCCGCGCTCGTCGGCCCGGGGGCGCGCAGCCTGGCCGAGCTGACGACCGAGGCGCTGCGCCTGCTCAGCAGGGACACCGGCGATCTGCTCGACGACCTCGGGCCGGGGCGCAAGCCGTACAGGCACATCGTGGTCGACGAGGGGCAGGACGTCAGCCCCGCGCAGTGGCGGCTCTTGCGGGCTGCGGCTCCGCGCGAGCACAACGACCTGTTCATCGTCGGCGACCCGCACCAGCGGGTCACCGACACGCGCGTCACGCTGGGCGCGGTCGGCATTCCGGCGGAGCAGCACACGCTGATGACCTCCTACCGGCTGCCGCACGAGATCCTTTCCTTCGGCGTACGGCTGCGCGGCGGCGGACCGGCCAACGGGCTGGTGAAGGGGTTCTGGGAGCTGTACGGCCTGCGCGCCACGCATCACGGCGAGCGCCCGATGGTGCGGTCGTACGACACGCCGGAGGCCGAACTTTCCGGGCTGGCGCAGACGGTCCAGTGGTGGCTGGAGGACGGCGTGCCAGCGGCCGAGATCGCCGTGGCGGCCCGCACGCAGCCCCTGGTCCGCAGGGCGCGCGAGGCGCTGGCCGGGGCCGACGTGCTCATCACCACGTTCGCCGGTCTCAAAGGGCTGGAGTTCGAACGCGTCGCGCTCGTGGGAGTGACGGAGGGTGTCGTGCCGGAAACACCTCCAGACGATCCGGGACAGCGTGCGCACGCCTTACAACGCGAGCGCAGCATCCTGTACGTGGCCTGCACCCGGGCGCGTTCTCTGCTCTACATCTCACACACCGGGAGGGCCTCCCCCTTTCTTTACGTCTGATCACATAGTCTGAACTGCGGATATCTCTCCCTTTTGCCGGTTGGACCCCAATGAACCTCAGCCTGAGTGACCTGGCGCCACCCCTGCGCTGGACCTCCCCTGGCCAGATTGCGCCGATCGCGGACGACCAACAGCTGCCAGAAGCCTGGTGGCAGGCCATTCCGCTCGACCGCGCCTGCGCCATCGTCGGCACGCAGCGGGTCGCGGCACACCTCACCGACCTCGCCGTCGCCCTCTGGGGACACCTGCAACTGGGCGACATCCTGCCGCTGCTGAGGTTCTCCGACCCGGCCGAGGCCGAGAGCACGCCTGAGACGCTCGGCCGCGACGTGGTGGCCAAGCTGTTCAGCGGCGTGCTCGACCGCCTGCTGGAGCCGGCTGAGGAGCGCCAGAGCACGCCTGTGCAGGCAGCCAGGCCCGACCGGCCGCTGCCCGAGGTGATCGACGAGGTGTTCGCCGCGCTCGACGACCGGCAGCGGGCGATCGCCCGCGACCGCCTTTACGCGGGGCAGCGGGCCACCTTGGACGAGCTGGCGCAGCGATTCTCCGTGACGCGCGAGCGGATCAGGCAGATCGAGCGCGACCTGCGCGACCACGTGGAGGCCTGGCTGTCCGGGCCGGGGGCCGTGCAGCTCATGGCACATGTGACGTGGTTGCGCGCGAGGCTCGGCTCCGCCGTACCGGCTGACGACCTCGCCGCCGCGGTGCCCTGGCACCGCGAGGAGCTGAGGACGCTCGGGATCCCGGCCTGGCGGTTCGTGCGGACGTTGCTGACCGGCTACGAGCAGGCCGACGGCTGGCTCGTCTCCGGCGGGGCGGACGAGCTGCGCGAGAAGACGCGGCAGCTGTTCACCGACGGGCCCAGGCCGATCGGCGAGGCCGTGTCGATGGTGGCGCAGCTCGGCGTGCGCGAGGACGTGGCCGAGCGCTGGCTGCTCGACGTGCCGCAGCTGCGCGTGCTCGACCAGCACGTGGTGCCGTGGCCGCGCAGCATCAACGAGAAGGCCGAGGCGGTGCTCGCCGTGTCGGGAGAACCGCTGACCCCCGAGGAAATCCAGGAGCGCATCGGCGAGGACTACAGCCTCGTCGGGATACGCAACCAGCTCACGGCGGACGACAGGTTCCGCAGGATCGACCGCAACAAGTACGGGCTGACCAGGTGGGGCGGCGACGAGTACCTGGGCATCAGGGAGATGATCGTCCGCGAGATCGAGCGGGCCGGCGGCGAGGCGTCGGTGAGCACGATCGTCACCAACCTGACGGCGCGCTACGACGTCAGCGAGAGCTCGGTGCGCGCCTATGCGGGCGGACCGGGCTTCGAGCGCACGCAGCGCGGCTGGGTCAGGGTGGCGGGCACGTCCCCGGCCGAGCCGTACTCGCCGCGCAAGGACGTCTCGGAGACCCGCAGGAGCTTCCGCAGCCGCGACGGGCGCTGGTGGCACCGGGTGGACGTCAACGCCGAGCACCTGCGCGGGTCGGGTTCGCCCCTGCCGACCGGGTTCGCGGCCTATCTGGGCATGGCGCCTGGAGGGCAGCTGACCGCGTCGTCGCCCTCGGGCGACGTGGTGATCAGCTGGCACAACCAGCCGACGATGGGGTCGATACGCAACACGCTGGCCGACTTCAACGCCAAGGACGGCGACCACGTCTTCCTGACCGTCTCCGACGGGGGCGAGCTGCTGACCCGCTACCTGCCGGCCGCCGCGCCGGGACTGCCGCCGCTGAGCAGGGCGCTGCACCTGATCGGCTACACCGCCCCCGTGGGGTCGGAGGCCGAGGGGCTGCGGCTCATCGGGGCGCGGATCGGGCTGCCGGACACGGTGACGCCCGAAGAGGTGGTGACCCGGCTGCGCGAGCGGGGCGACAGGGACATATTGGGCTTCCTTGGGGAGTGAGATGCTGCGGATCCAGGACCTCGCGTCGGCACGGGCCCGGCGGATGTACGCCAGCGGGGACCTGCGGGCGTACCTGCTGTCCGACCTGGTCCGCAGGGTCCTGGAGCGGCACAAGGTGCGCATGGTCGTGTACCAGGACGCGCTGTGTCCCGACGCGGGAGCGCTGAACCTGCGCCCGCCGGAGCACGTCGGCCCGCCGCCCGCCGTGGACGTCACCATCGGCTCGGTGTCCTTCGACGAGCCGATCATCCCCGTGCGCGAGATCGTGGACGCCGGTCTCGATCCGCTCGCCGTACGGCTGGTGTTTCTGGAGCATCACTACCGGGATCCTCTGGTTCTGGATTGGGACGCCCTTCGCGATGCCCACCAAGCGCTTGTTTTGTGGCGGACGCAGGTGGCGCGGTGGGCGGAGTCGGCGTCCAAGCCCATGCACGACGGATATGTACGGCGGGCGGAGGCGGCCTTCGACGACGACCTGCACACGCCGACCGCGCTGCGCGCCCTTCGCGAGCTGGAGCAGGACGCCTCGGTCGAGCCGGGGTCGAAGTTCGAGTCGTTCCTCCATCTCGACCACGTCCTGGCGCTCGACCTGTCGGTGGACATCGGCCGGAACTAGTTATCCACAGGCTGGTCAACGCACTCCCACCCGACTGCCAAACTAGGTCGCGTGAAGCTTCGCCCCTACGCCTGGATGCCCCGTCCCCTGCGCTGGCTGGCGCGCCTCCTCACCGTGCTGGTGGCGCTCGCGGTCGTGCTCGCCGCCGTCGGCGTGTGGACGGTGCGGCAGTCGTTCCCGCAGGTCGACGGGTCGTTGCGGGTGGCGGGGCTGACCGGGCCGGTCGACGTCCTGCGCGACAGGTCGGGCATCCCGCACATCTACGCGGACACGCCGGAAGATCTGTGGGTGGCCCAGGGCTACGTGCACGCGCAGGACCGCTTCTGGGAGATGGACTTCCGCCGCCACGTCACCTCAGGGCGGCTGTCCGAGCTGTTCGGCTCGGCCACGCTGGAGGAGGACAAAGCCATCCGCACGATGGGTTGGCGCAGTGTGGCCGAGCGCGAGTTGCCCGAGCTTACCGACAAGACGCGGCGCTTTCTCGATTCCTACGCCAAGGGCGTCAACGCCTGGCTCACCGCCAACCCGGACGCCTCGGCGCGCAGCCTCGAATACTCGGTGCTGAAGCTGCAGAACGGCGGCTACAAGCCGGAGCCGTGGACCGCGCTCGACTCGGTCTCCTGGCTGAAGGCGATGGCGTGGGACCTCCGCTCCAACCTCGAGGACGAGATCGACCGCTCGCTGGCCGCCACCACGCTGCCGCGCGAGCGGGTCGACCAGCTCTACCCCGGCTATCCCTTCGACCGGCACGAGCCGATCGTCACCCAGGGCGCGATCGCCAAGGGCCGCTTCGACGAGAAGGGCGAGCCGCAGCAGCAGGGCGCGGCCGCGCTCACCCGGGCCGCGGAGACGCTGGGCCGGGTGCCCGCGATGCTCGGCACGGAGGAGCACGACGGCATCGGCTCCAACTCCTGGGTGGTCTCGGGCAAGCACACGGTCAGCGGCAAGCCGCTGCTGGCCAACGACCCGCACCTGTCGGCGCAGATGCCCTCGGTCTGGTACCAGGCGGGGCTGCACTGCCGGGTCAAGTCGGACGCCTGCCCCTACGACGTCACCGGCTTCACCTTCTCCGGCGTGCCCGGCGTGATCATCGGGCACAACGACCGCGTCGCGTGGGGCTTCACCAACCTCGGGCCCGACGTCGCCGACCTGTTCCTGGAGCAGGTCAAGGGCGACACCTACCTCTACAAGGACGAGTGGCTGCCGCTGCAGACCAGGCGCGAGACCATCAAGGTCGCCGGCGGCCAGCCCGTCACCCTCGACGTGCGGGCCACCAGGCACGGGCCGCTGGTGAGCGGTGTCATGTCGAGCGTGCAGCCGAGCGGCGAGGCCAACGCCGTGGCGTTGCGCTGGACGGCGCTAGACCCGGGCACGGCGGCTGACGCGATCTTCGAGCTGAACACGGCGTCCGACTGGCACGAGTTCCGCGCCGCCGCCTCGCTGTTCGACGTCCCGGCGCAGAACCTCGTCTACGCCGACGTGGACGGCGCGATCGGCTACCAGGCGCCGGGGCGCATCCCGGTGCGCGAGAAGGGCGACGGCACCTGGCCGGTGCCTGGCTGGACCGGCGAGTACGAGTGGAAGGCGGCGCCGATCCCCTTCGACCTGCTCCCCTCGGTGAGCGACCCGGCCTCGGGCTACATCGCGACGGCCAACAACGCCGTGATCGACCCGGCGCGCTACCAGCCGCTTTTGACCAAGGACTGGTCGTACGGCTACCGCAGCCAGCGCATCCTCGACCGGCTGTCCCAGGAGACCAGGAAGGGCAAGGTCGACGCGGACACGATGGCCCGCATCCAGGCCGACGACCACAACGGGCTGGCCGAGTTCCTCGTGCCCATCCTCCTCAAGGTCTCCCTGGCCGGGCCGAGCACCTCGGCCCGCGACCTGCTGCGCACGTGGGACGGTTCCCAGGGCCTCGACTCGGCGCCCGCCGCCTACTTCAACGCCGTGTGGCGTCACCTGCTCAAGGTCACCTTCGACGACGACCTGCCGGAGGCGGCCAGGCCCAGCGGTGGTGACCGGTGGTACGAGGTGATCCGCTCCCTGCCAGCGGACGACCCGTTCTGGGACGACGTCACGACCAAGGGCGTGGTGGAGCACCGTGACGACATGCTGCGCCAGGCGATGGCGTCTGCGCATCAGGAGCTGTCCGACTTGCTGGGCCCGGACGTGAAGGCGTGGCGCTGGGGCGACCTCCACCAACTGACCTTGACGAACGGCACCTTCGGCACGTCAGGCATCGCCCCCATCGAAGCCCTGTTCAACCGGGGCCCCCTGCCGGTTCCCGGCAACAAGGACGCCGTGAACGCGACGGGCTGGAACATCCAGAAGACATATGCGATCACCTCGGTCCCGTCGATGCGCATGATCGTCGACCTTGGTGACCTGGACAAGTCCCGCTGGATCAACCTGACGGGCGCGTCAGGCCACGCCTTCAACACGAACTACTGGGACCAGGCGTCGTTGTGGTCCCAGGGCCAAACCCTCCCGATGCTCACCTCAGCCGCTGCCATCAAACAAGCCACCACCAACACCCTCACCCTCCACCCCACCACCACCCCCTAACCCCAGGCCCTCCCAACCGCCCCCGCCTCTCCCGACCTCCTGACTGCCCTGGCCTGGGCCACGCCGCCCACTCCCCTTGGCGCCAGCTAAGCCACACCACAGCCCGCCCCGATGGCACCGCCCGTACCACCTCCGCGGCCGCCTGAAGCGCCCCACGCTCCGAGCCCACAGGCCCGCGTCAGCCGCCCTCAGCCCCTGACGGTCAGGCAAGACTCAGGCCCAAAGCGCCCAGCCCGCCAATCACCAAGATCGACCAGCGCCACCAACCTCTCAGCGCCGAGAGGACCCCTTACCAAGCCGCCCCATCCCCTCGGCGCAACCGTCGGCCCCTGCCGCACCCTCGCGCCAAGCCCCTGAGGCTCTCTGTGTGACATCACGCTGATGCCCCGCGATCCCGCCCCCCGCCCCCCGCCCCTGCCCCTGCCCCTGCCACACCGTGCCGCTCGCCGATGCACGGCTGCCTCAACTACGCCCTTGCTGCGTATCCGTCCAACACCCCGCGCTGACCTGCGGCGGCGCTGTGTTGTCTGCTCGGGGGCAGGTGGTCTATGGGGTGATGGTGCGGGATTCGCCGATGGCGAGGTCCCAGAGGTCGGGGCGGTTGAGCCCGCGGGACACCCATTCGGCCCGGGTCAGCTCCACCGGCTCCAGCAACGGCTCCCCCGACAGCACGAACGTCCCCCAGTGCATCGTCGCCATCCGCCGAGCCCCCACGTCCAGGCACGCCTGCACCGCCTCCGCCGGATTCACGTGCGCGTGCTTCATGAACCAGTGCGGCTCGTAAGCCCCCACCGGCATCAACGCCAGATCCAGCCCCGCATACCGCTCGCCGATCTGCGCCAGCCGTTCCCCATACGCCGTGTCCCCCGCGAAATACACCGACTCGCCGATCACCCAGCCGCCCCACAGCGTCTTGCAGGTGTCCCAGATGCTGCGCCGACTCCAGTGATGCGCGGGTACGAAGTCGAACCGCACCTCCCCCACCGACGCCGACTCCCACCAGTCGAGCTCCACCACCTCGCGGAACCGCCGCCGCGTGAACCACGGCTTCAACCGGGCGGGCACGAAGATCGGCGTGTCCTTGGGCAGTCGGCGGATCGTCGGGGCGTCCAGGTGGTCGTAGTGGTTGTGGCTGATCACGACGGCGTCGATCCTGGGCAGATCGCTCCAGGCGACTCCGGGAGGCGTCAGGCGCTGCCGTACTCCGGGGATCTTGCGCGACCACACCGGGTCGGTCAGGATCGTGAGGCCCTTGATCTGGACGACGTAGGTGGCGTGGCCCACCCAGGTGACCACGGTCTCACCGGTGGCGGCGCGCGGCAGGCCGCCGCCGCGCAGCACGGGGATCTGGTCGGCGTCCCCGATGTCAGGACGGAACCCACCGTGCCAGGCGACGCTGAGCAGCTCTTTGAACTCCGGCAGCGGCGCGGTGAGCCGGTCCCTGAACGTGTCAGGCCATCGCCTGGGTGGCGCCTGCGGGTGCGTGGTCTGCGACATGTCGGGTCCCCTGCCCTCTGTTACGGATCACTCACCCCTGGCTCTACCCGCCCTCCACCTGGGGTACGACCATTTCCACACCACCCCTTCACGCGCCCGCTCACCTTCAGGAACACCAGCCACGCTCCACCGCCTGTGCTCGCCTGTACGCCAAGGACCAGGTGACTCCCCGCCTCAAGTCCCGGCACGCGGCAGCGGGGGGCGTGACGCGATGTCGTTTCAGGCGCGCGCACAAGCGCACACACCTTGGGCAAACGCCCACTCGTCCACGCCCGCAGGTGCACGCCCTGGGCGAGCGCCCACTCGCACGCACGGTCACACGCAGACCTTGGGCAAGCGCCCACTCATATGCACGGCCACATGCAGGCCTTGGGCAAGTGCCCATTCGTATGCATCGACAGGTGGACCCGAGAGGACATGGTCAGAGCGACAGGCCAGGGGTTACTTGGGGGTGGGGCGCCAGCGTGGGGGGACGCGGGGGTAGCCGCCGTCCTCCAGGTTCGCGAGCCGTTCGAAAGGGTTGTAAGAAGCCTGGTTTCCGCAGATCAGCACCGATACGAGCATGGCCACCAAATACAGGGGCAGCATCGGGAGGCCCACGCACCACGCCCACTGGGTGGCGTGCCGGGCCTCGTGAGTGATGAGGCGATCGTCGAGTTGGAGGTGTTTGGTCACGACCACGTTGCCGACAGTGAAGGCCCCGGCGATGGGGAAGGGGTAGCGGTAGCCGTACGCGATGACCAGGCCGTCAGGCCCGGGAGCGCGTCGCGCTCCGCCTACCGCAGCGATCAGCAGGCCGAGCGGGGTGGAGAGGTTGACGAAGTTCGCCACCCGCCGGATCCGGAAGCGCCTGTTCACACGTCCCAGTATTGACCAATCTTGACAACTCGGAATAATGATCCCCGTCCTGAAATCTCCCACAAGAGCAGGATCATGCGATTCATCATTCTGGCTGCGCTGGTCTGCACCATGGCGCTCGCCACACTCGGCGGTCTGGCCGTGACAACGAGCCCGACCGCAGCCGACAATCCACTCCCCAACCATCTGGCGGCCCCCGTCGCCACCCCCGTCACATCCTCCTCGACGACGCCCTCGCCCACAGCGGCGAAATACACCGCCACCACGAAGGTCGTGAAAAAGAAGGGCGTTTCCTACCTGGAGGTCTCCGTCAAGTACGGCGGAGCAGCCCGATTCACCGTGAAGCAGAAGGTGTGCAAGGGCACGTCATGCAAGACGGCCGCCGCCGAACTCCCCGTGACCACGGGAGCGGGCAACGCGTCGAAGAAGCTGGGCAAGGGTTCGTACAAGACCAAGGGCAAGCCGTCGGTCAGCCTGAAGGTGCTGCCGTGGCCCACCAAGACGGTGACGACGACAGCGACCCCCTCGGCGACGACCACGGTCACGACCGGCGCCACGGTGACGCAGTCCGCCGCGCCCGCTGCGACGGTGACGGTCCAGAGTACGGTGACCGCCACGGCCACCGTGTCCACGACGGCAACGGTGACGGCCCCGGCGGCCACGGTCACGGTCACGGCGACCCCCACGGTCACCGTCACGTGCACCCCACCCGCTGCCCTCGCCCCGACGGCCACCCCCACGGTGACCCCCAGCACGCCCGCGGCCACCGACCCGTCGGACCCGTCCACCGTCACGGACCCGGCCGCCGCGCCGGCCACTCCGGAACCCACGGCGGCTCCCGCCTCGACCCCGGACCCGGCTGCGACGACTCCACCGGCGAACGCGGTGCCGGTGGCGACCTGCGTGCCGGACGACTCCACGTGCGAGACGCCTGACCCGGGTGTCACGGACACCGCCAGCCCATCCCCGTCCGACGACCCCTGCACCACCCCGACCACCCAGTAGAACGGCACGACCTTTTTCCGGCCGCGTCCCCCGCACAACAGGGGGCCGCGGCCGCTCCTTTTTCGGGGCCTGTTGGGAGGCACCTGCGGGACCGAATCCGGCGAGAAGGGCCTGCTCACGGCGGACTTGTCGTGGCGGCCTTGTGGCGGCCTTGTCGTGGCGAGTGTGGCTCCACTCGCGGCGTAGAGGGTCTCGGACGCGAGGGTCTCCGCAGGCGGGGTCCTCCGCGGGCGTAGGCCCCGGGCGCAGGAGCCGGGCGCAGGAGCCGGGCGCAGGAGCCGGGCGCAGGAGCCGGGCGCAGGAGCCGGGCGTAGGGGTCGGGCGTGGGATGCGGCCCTGGGTCTCCGTCCCCGGGCGTGGGATGCGGCCCTGGGTCTCCGTCCCCGGGCGTGGGATGCGGCCCTGGGTCTCCGTCCCCGGGCGTGGACTCCCCGAGGTTAGGGTCCCAGGCGTGGAGACCCTCGTGTGGTGGTGATCTTCGTGACGGGGGGTGCTGGTGGCGGGGGTGTGGGGTTTCCGCTTGGGGAGGGTGGGAGGTCTCGGGGTTCTGCGCGCCGATGTTGCGGCGGGTCGTCGGCGCGCCCGCGTGCTAATGGGGCACAGGCGGTCACGGGCGACGGCGGGTGGGGTGTTGCTGGCGGGAGCCGTACCCCTAAGAGCTACCGGGAAGGGTGGCCGCGGAGGAGCCAGGAGGTGCCGGAGCTCGGGGAGAGGAGGAAGGCGGCGACGATGGCTGCCATCCCGCCGTAAAGGTAGATCACCCCGGCCAGATCGCCCTGAATGACGAGGTCGCCGGCGGCCAGCTTCATCGACAGGACCATCGACACCACCAGCCAGCCGATGGCCAGGCACGTGGCGGCGAGCTTGGTGCGCATCAGGCGTCCGGCGCCCAGGCACAGAACGAACAGGGCGATGACCCAGGCGATGGCGGAGATGGGGACATCTCCGACGTACCAGTCCTGAGAGAAACCGCCGATCACGCCTACGACCATCCCGAGGACGAACAGCATCCCGTAGGCGGCCCCGCCCAGGGCGGCTTCGAGCTGGCTGTTCCTGTGGTGCGCCATTCCCTGGGTGGCGCTGTGGAAGACCCCGCCCGGTGGCATGTCACCCCAGGACATACCGCCGCTATCCGCTGCAGAAGGGCCATCGGGTGCGGGCGTGGGGGAACCGGGTGGGGTGTCCTGGCGGGGTGGTTCCATGGTGGTCGAGGTTAGTGGATGCCCGCGAAAAGATCGTTCTCGCGCACCTGCGGCTCGCCGATGCCTCCTGCTTCCATCGGCGCCCCGACCACGGCAGGCCCGCGAACCCCGTGGTGCAGGATGTAATGCTCCACCCCCATCGCCTCCTGCCCGATGTTGTTCGACAGCGCGAACCACGGGTCGTCAACCGCGATCTGGGTGGCGTGGGCGCGCATGGCGTCGAGCTTCTGCTCCACGTACGGCCGGGCGTCGATCTCCGTCGTCACCACGTCGTCCGAGCAGCCGAACGGCATGTCGTCGACGTCCTCGATCTGGAACTCCACCTCCGCCTCCCGCAGCGCCTCCGCCTGGCGGCGCATCACGGACCTGGGAACGGCTGTGTAGTAGAACTTGGCGATCTGCCACGGTTCGCCGTCGCCGAAGCCGGGGGTGGCGGCGAGCTCGTAGGCGCGCATGGAGACGCGGTGGGCCTGGATGTGGTCGGGGTGACCGTAGAAGCCGTTCTCGTCGTAGGTGACGAGCACCTGGGGACGTAGTTCGCGGATCACCTTGACCAGCTCACCGGCGGCTTCGTCGAGGTCGGCCTGCCAGAAGGCGTTGGGACGGTCGTTGGACGCGACGCCCATCATCCCGGAGTCGCGCCAGCGGCCTGGGGCGCCGAGGAAGCGGTGGTCGGTTACGCCGAGGATCTTGCACGCTTCCGCCAGCTCGCCTATGCGGTGCTGGCCGAGGGTGTCGTCCTGGTCTGCGGCGAGGTGGGCGAGGTCGGGCGGGATGACCTCGCCTTCCTCGCCGAGGGTGCAGGTGACCAGGGTGACCTGGGCCCCTTCGGCGACGTATTTGGCCATGGTGGCGCCGCAGCCGATCGACTCGTCGTCGGGGTGGGCGTGCACGAGCAACAACCGTCGGTCAGACATAGACATGAGGGTATTGCACGGTCTTTCTTGGGGCTTTTGGTGGTACGGCTGGCGCCAGGGGATCGCTACTCGCCGTCGTGGGTTTCCGTGCTCGGGGTCATGGCACTCAGTCGGACGTGGTTGCTCGTCGCTACATCGGCGCGTTGAGCGGCTGGGGCTCCACGCGGGTTGCTTGCCGGGGGCCGCGCGGGGGCTGGTTGCTGGGGGCCGTGCGTGTTGCGCCGGGCTCCACCGCACACCGTCTCGCCGCACCGGCGCTGGGGAGGTGGTGCGCGGGTGGTCGTCTGCTCGACGGCTTCCCTTGGGGTGGGTGTAGCGGCCATCGATGGGCGGGTGGGTGGCTTGGGGAGGGGTGGTGGGCGTTGGGGGGTGGTGGGTTGTGTGGGGCTGTGTGGGCGGGCTGGCAGGATTGGGGGTATGAGTGAGAGCTTCCCGCGACTGCTGGCCAGGACCCGCCGGTTCTCCCTGGGTGTTCCCCGGGGATTCACCATCGCCCCCGATGGCCGCCGTGTCGTCTTCCTGCGTACCCAGTCCGGCACCGACCCCGTCACCTGCCTCTGGGAGCTCGACACCACCAACCACGTCGAACGGCTCGTCGTCGATCCTCGTGCCCTGGATGCCGATGACGAAAATCTGCCGCCTGAGGAAAAGGCTCGCAGGGAGCGGAGTCGGGAGCAGGCGGGTGGGGTGGTGGGCTACACGACGGACTCGGCGGTCAGCAGGGCGGTGTTCGCGCTGTCCGGTGGGCTCTATCTGACAGAGCTGGCTGCTGGAGAGACTCGCAAGATCCCCACTGACCCTGGGGTGATTGATCCGCGTATATCGCCGGACGGGCGGAAGGTTGCTTACGTGCAGGGGGGCAGCCTCCATGTGTACGACCTCGAAACCGACCAGGGCACCACGCTGGCTGAGCCTGAGAGTGACACCGTCACCTACGGTCTCGCCGAGTTCATCGCCTCCGAGGAGATGGACCGCATGCGTGGCTACTGGTGGTCCCCCGACAGCGACCGCCTCCTGGTCGAGCGCGCCGACGAGGCCCCCGTGCAGACCTGGCACATCGCCGACCCGGCCAACCCCGCCAAACCGGCCGCCGACCAGCGCTACCCCGCAGCGGGCACGCCCAACGCGACCACCGAACTGTTCGTCCTCGGCCTGGACGGCAGCAGGACGGCCGTGCCGTACGAGCAGGAATATCTGACCACCGCCGACTGGGACGCCCACGCGCTGTCGATCGTCACCATGTCGCGCGACCAGAAGAGCCTCAAGCTGTTCACCGTCGACCCGGAGACGGGCGCGAGCACGCTGGTCAGGGAGGACACCGACCCAGCGTGGGTGGACGTCTTCACGGGCGTCCCCGGCCACCTCGACGACGGCTCGCTCGTCTGGATCGCGGCGGAGAACCACGGCTACCGGCTGATCGTCGGCGACACCCCGGTCACCCCGCCCACGCTGCAGGTGCGCGACGTGCTCGACGTGGACGGCGACACCGTGCTGTTCAGGGCGAGCGGCGACCCCACCGAGATCCAGCTCTGGACCTGGGACGGCACCTCGCTCATGCCCGTCTCCACCCAGTCAGGCGTCTACTCCGGCCGCCTCAGGGGCGGCGTCGGCGTGCTGACCGAGCAGAGCCTGGAGAAGGAGGGCGTCTCCACCACGGTCGTCCTGCCGAGCGGCATGACCATCCCGATCCCGTCGCGGGCCGAACGTCCCGGCCTCGACCTGCGGGTCTCGGTCGGCCGCGCGGGCACCCGCGACCTGTCGACGGCCGTGGTCTTCCCGTCGTGGCACGAGCAGGGCTCGCGGAAGCTGCCCGTCCTCATGGACCCGTACGGCGGGCCGCACGGCCAGCTCGTCCAGCAGCGTTATGGGGCGTACCTGACCAGCCAGTGGTTCGCCGAGCAGGGCTTCGCGGTGATCGTCGCCGACGGCCGCGGCACCCCTGGGCGAGGCCCGGACTTCGACCGCGCCGTGCTCAACGACCTGGCCGACCCGCCGCTGGAGGACCAGATCGACGCGCTCCAGGGGGTGGCTCAGCAATATCCGGACGACCTCGACCTGTCCAAGGTGGCCATCCGCGGCTGGTCGTTCGGCGGGTTCCTGGCGGCGCTGGCCGTGCTGCGCCGTCCGGACGTGTTCCACGCGGCGGTGGCCGGGGCGCCGGTGACCGACTGGCGGCTGTACGACACGTGCTACACCGAGCGGTATCTCGGGCACCCGGACGAGCAGCCCGAGGTCTATGACCAGTCGTCGCTGTTCGCCGACGCGGCGAAGCTGGAGCGGCCGCTGCTGCTCATCCACGGGCTCGCGGACGACAACGTGGTGGCGGCGCACACCCTGCGGCTGAGCTCGGCGCTGCTCGCCGCCGGGCGGCCGCACAGCGTGCTGCCGCTGTCGGGGGTGACGCACATGACGCCGCAGGAGGTCGTGGCGGAGAACCTGCTGCTCCTCCAGGTGGACTTCCTGAAGAAGTCCCTGGGCCTGTAAGCCCAAAACCCCTACGACCCTTGAGGTAAGGACCTCAAGGGTCGTAGGGGCCCTCAGGGACTCCAAAGCCCCGAACGGGGTCAGCGGGAGGTCGAGGTCGGGGTGCCGTGCCAGCTCGACCACAGGGCGGCGTAGGAGCCCCCGGCCGCGACCAGCTCGTCGTGCGACCCCAGCTCGCTGATCCGCCCGTCCTCCACGACCGCGACCCGGTCCGCGTCGTGCGCCGTGTAGAGGCGGTGCGCGATCGCGATGACCGTACGCCCCTCAAGGACGGCAGCCAGCGACCGCTCCAGGTTGCGCGCCGCCCGAGGGTCGATCAGCGAGGTCGCCTCGTCGAGCACCAGCGTGTGCGGGTCGGCCAGCACCAACCGCGCCAACGCCAACTGCTGCGCCTGAGCGGGCGAGACCGCCTCCCCGCCCGACCCCACCACGGTCGAGAGACCCAACGGCAGCGCCGTGATCCACTCCAGCGCGTCCACCGCCGCCAACGCCTTCGACACGTCGTCAGCCGATGCGGAAGGCCGAGCGATCAGCACGTTCTCCAGCACGGTCCCGCGGAAGATGTGATGCTCCTGCGTCACCAGCGCCACATGCCCGCGCAACGCGTCCAGAGGCAGGTCGACCAGCGGAACCCCGCCCACGGTCACCTCTCCGGTGCGCGGCCCGTGGATGCCCGCCAGCAGCCGCCCGAGCGTCGACTTCCCGGCCCCCGACGGCCCGACCATGGCCAGCCGCTCCCCCGGCGCGACCCTCAGCGACACGTCGTGCAGCACGTCACGCCCCTCCCGGTAGGCGAACCGCACGCCGGAGACCGCGAGCTCCTCCCCGGACGGCACGGCCGTACCCGGAGTGCGGTCGTCGGGCACGTTGGCCACGCCCAGCAGGCGCGCCATCGCCGCCCCGCCGACCTGCAGTTCGTCGATCCACATGAGGAACCGGTCGAGCGGGTCCACGAGCTGCTGCGCGTAGAGCGTGGCGGCGACGACCTGCGCGATCGCCACCCAGCCGTTGATGTAGAACAGCCCACCGGCCAGCAGCGTCGCCGTGATCGGGATGACGTAGCCCAGCTCGACGGCCGGGAACCAGCGCGTGCGCAGCCCGAGGGTGTAACGCTCGGCCGCCCACGAGCCGCCGATGTCGCCGTCGGTGCGGGCGTGCCGCCGCGACTGCAGCCCCAGGGCCTCGATGGTCCTGGCGCCCTCGACGGTCTCGGCGAGCCCTTCTGTCATCTCGGAGTAGGCGGCGTTCTCCCGCAGGTACCCGTCGCGGGCGCGCTTGAGGTACCAGCGGGTCGAGATCCACAGGATCGGCGCGGCCAGCAGCATGGGAGCCGCGAGCAGCGGCCCGACGAGCAGCAGCGCGCCCACGCTGATGGTGAACGTGACGACCGCGATCAGCGTCTCGGGTACGGCGTGCCGTACGGTCCGCGACAGGGAGTCGACGTCGCGGGAGGTCCTGGTGATCAGGTCGCCGGAACCGGCCCGCTCGATCGTGGACAGCGGCAGCCCGAGCACCCGGTCGACGAACTCCTCGCGCAGCTCGGCGAGCACCTTCTCGCCCAGCCGCGCCGAGGCGAGCACGGCATAACGCACGAGTACGGCCTGCAGCACCAGGAACGCCCCGATGCCCAGCGCCACGAGCGGCACGTTCACCGCCACGTGGTTCTGCACGTTCGCGACCAGGTCCCCCAGCAGGCGGGGTACGGCCAGCCCCGTCGCGGCGGCCAGGCCGTGCAGGGCCAGGGCCACGGTGAGCTCGCGGGGGTACTTCAGCGTCAGCCGGCGCGCGTAAGCACGCACCTGGGCCTCGTCGGCCACCGGCAGGATCTCTTTCGCCATCAGTCCTCCCCTCTGGTCACGGTCGCCCGGTATCCGGGCTCGAAGTCGAGCAGGTCCCGGTGCGTGCCTTCCGCGCACACCTTGCCCTGGTCGACGTAGACGACGTGCTCGGCGCGGTCGAGCACGAGCGGGCTGGTCGTGCAGATCAGCGTGGTCCGCCCGGACCGCGCCTTGGCCAGCCGTTCCGCGATGCGCGCCTCGCTGTGGGCGTCGACGGCGCTGGTCGGCTCGACCAGGATGAGCACCTCCGGGTCGGTGACGAGCGCCCTGGCCAGCCGCAGCCGCTGCTGCTGCCCGCCGGAGAACTCGCGCCCCGCCTCTGCCACCCAGGCGTCGAGCCCTTCGGGCAGCGACTCGACGATGTCCTCAGCACAGGCGGCGTGGAGCGCGGGGTCGAGATCGGTGCCAGTGCCGCGCACGTCCAGCTCGTCGCGCAGCTTGCCGGTGAACAGCCGCGCGTTGTTGTCCGCCACCAGGATGCGCGAGCGCACCTCGGCGACGGGCAGGTCGCCCAGCGGAACATCGCCGAAGGTCACGTCGCCCTCGGCGTAGAGGCCGAGCCGGTCGGCGATCGCGATGGCCTCGTCCGGCGAGGTGGCCGCGATCGCGGTGAGCGCGCCCGGCTGCAGCGTGACCCCGCTGTAGGCGTCGCGCAGCACGCCGCCCGGCGACGTGGCGGTGCCGCCGGTGATCTCCGGCTGGATCGACAGGATGCGGACGACCCGCTTGGCCGCGACGTGGCCCTTGGTCAGCTTGTCCGCCGCCTCGGTGAGCGTGCGGAGCGGGCCGATCAGGAAGACCGCGTAGCCGTAGAAGGCGACGAGCTGCCCGGTGGTGATCTGGCCGCCGATCGCGAAGGAGGCGCCGAGCCCGGTGACGGCCGCGATGAGCAGGCCGGGCAGCAGGATCTGCGCGCCTTCGAGGAGCGACTCGACCCCGGCGACGCGCACCCCGGCGTGCCGTACGCGCTGGGACTCCTCGCGGTAGCGGTCGGCGAACACCTGCTCGCCGCCGATGCCGCGCAGGACCCGCAGGCCCGCCACGATGTCCGCGGCCCGCGTGGACAGGTCGCCCTGCAGGTCGCGGTGGGCGTGCTGGCGCTTGTGCAGCGGCTTGAGCAGCGGCCCGACGGCCACGGCCATGACCGGGACGCCGACGAGCACCATCAGGCCGAGCGGCAGCGAGGTGGCGATCAGGATCCACGTCACCAGGGCGATCGCGAAGACCGCTCCGGTGCCGCGCAGCAGGATGTCCATGGAGTTGCCGATGTGCGCGATGTCGGAGTTGCCGACGCTGACCACCTCGCCGGTCGACAGCCGCTTGGGCAGCGTCGCGCCCAGCTTCGTGGCGTGGCGGGTGGTCACCTGGACCGTGCGGTAGGCGGCGGCCAGCCAGTTGTAGACGGCCATGCGGTGGCGCATGATCCCGGCGTAGGCCTGGATCAGCCCGAGCGCGAGCAGCGCGCCCGACCAGATCAGGAGGGAGCGGGTGTCCTTGCCGGTGACGGCGTCGATGCCCTTGCCGAGCACCGCCGGGACGAGCGCCTGCCCGAGCCACCAGACGATCGCGAAGCCGATGCCCGTCGTCAGGGCACGCGACTGACTGCGCGCGTTCCACCACAGGTAGCGAAGGGGACCGCGCGCATCCGGAGTGCCAGGGTCGGCCTGGGGGAGAGAGCGCATAGAACGTCAAGAGTGACAAGCGACGCGCTGACCAGGCAAACCATTTTAGGAGCGGAAGGCGCGGGCCGTGTAGAGCAGGGCGGCACCCGCGGTCAGGGCCAGCAGCAGGTAGCCGATCGTGTAGGCGCCGGTCGCGGTGTAGACGGCGCCCATGACGAGCGGCGGGAAGTAGCCGCCCAGCCCGCCCGCCGCGCCGACCAGGCCGGTGACCGTACCGACCCTGGACGGTTCGACGACCTTGGCGACCAGCGCGAAGACGCCGCCCGTCCCGAGGCCGAGGAAGAACGCCATGGCCACGAAGCTGACCCCGGCCGCGACCTCCAGCGGCGGGTTGAAGCTCAGCACGATCGCCATGAGGACGGTGCCCGCGAACGAGGTCAGCAGCACCCGCACCGGGCCGACCCGGTCGGACAGGATGCCGCCGAGCGGCCTGGCGACCACGGCCGCGATCGAGAACCCGGCGGTCCGCATGCCCGCCTCGGTCTGGGCGAACGCGTACACGTTCTGCAGCAACGTCGGCAGGTAGGTGGAGAACGCCACGAACCCCCCGAAGGCCACCGCGTAGAGGAACGCGCACTGCCAGGTCGCCTTGATCTTCATCGCCTCGCGCATACGCGGCAGCGCCGGAGCCGTCGACGGCTGCCACGAAGGCGCGTTCTTGCTGGCCACCAGCATGATCACGCCCATGGCCGCCAGCGCGACCGCCATCAGCACGTGCGTGGCCGACCGCCCGAGCGCCTCGACCAGGCGCGGGGTGAAGAAGGCCGACAGCGCCGTGCCGCCCATGCCCGCGCCGAACACGCCAGTGGCGAAACCGCGCCTGGCCGGTTCGTACCAGGCGTTGACGAACGGCACGCCGACCGCGAACGACGTGCCGCCGATGCCGAGCACGAACCCCCAGAACAGCAGCGAGCCGTACGAGGACGACCAGCCGACGAACAGCACGGGCACGATCGTGGCGAAGCAGATGACGGCGAACATCAGCCTGCCGCCGAACTTGTCGGCGAGCACGCCCACCGGGATCCTGCCGAGCGACCCGACCAGCACCGGGATGGCCACCAGCATCGAGGTCTGCGTCGGCGACAGGTGCAGCAGCTTGCTGTAACTGCCGGACAGCGGACCGATCAGGTTCCACGCCCAGAACGTGATCGCGAAGGCGGCGGTGGCGAGCACCAGGTTTCGCGACTGCATATCACCCTGTGTAACAGATCGTCACATAATGCGATGAAGCCGGGGGGCATGAGTGGGCGACCGGGGGTGCCCGACTGCGGCAAGATAGCTCCCCATGGGGCACCTGCGGCACGGCTACACCAACAGCACGATCGGTGACGGCTTCTTTGTCGTGAAGTGTTACGAGGGCCCCGGCGCCGAGGCCAGGCTCAAGACCGAGCGCACGATGTTGCGCCGCTACAAGGGCAGGCTGCCGGTGCCCGCGCTGGTCAGGGAGAGCGGCTCCAGCCTGACCACCAGGTTCGTCACCGGCGAGCACGGCCAGGACCTGATCGAGGAGGGCCGCGCAGCCGAGGTGCTGGCCGCCTGCGGGCGGCTGCTGCAGCGCATCCAGTCGATGCCGGCGCGCAGCGGGAAGGTGCTGGTGCACGGCGACTTCGGGCCGCAGAACCTGCTCCTGGAGCCGGAGACGCTGCTCGACTGGGAGTGGGCGCACCTGGGCGATCCGGTGGAGGATCTGGCGTGGTGCGAGTGGATCGTCAGGACCCATCATCCCGAGCACGTTGCGGCTCTGCCGTACCTCTTCGAGGCCTATGGCGGCGAGGTGCCCGCTTGGGCTGACCGTCAGGCGGCGATGCTGGCCAGGTGCGAGGAGCTGGCCGACTTCTGCGGCAGGTGGGAGCCGGGCGGTCCCGGCGAGAAGGAGTGGCGGGCCAGGATCGAGGCCACGGCTAGCTGGGCAGCGTGACCAGCCGGGTGATGCACGGCAGCGCCCGCGCCGCCGCGCTCGCCAGCTCGGCGGCCGAAGGCAGGGCCACGACGCAGGCCCTGCCCCCGGCCAGCTCGATGAGCGCCTCCAGGTCCTCGACCTCGCGGGCCAGGCAGTAGGGGGCGATGTTCCCGCTGCCGCCGCAGCCCCTGCGGTCGTAGCGGTAGACGGTGAAGCGGGTGGCGAGCAGCGTCGCCAGTGGCTCGGACTCGCCGACCAGGACGATCGGCGGCCCGTCGCCGAGCCGTTCGAACGCGATCGTGGTCCCGTCGTAGGAGGTCAGCGTGTTCATCGGGGGCCGAACATCCCGCTCGGGTCGTAGGCGCGCTTCACCTCGGCCAGGCGGCGGAAGTTGTCGGCGGTGAAAGCCGTGTGGATCCTGGACGGGTCGGCCAGGAAGTTGAGGAACGTGGCGCCGACGCCGCGTGGCATGTCCTCGGTGGCCTCGTTGACGATGACGGAGTAGGGAACCGAGCGGTGTCCGGCGGGTCCGCCCGGATTGGCCATGGCGCCGCCCCAGTGCCTGATCTCCACGGTCGCCCTGGAGCCGGTGCGCATGAGCGCCTCGTCGGGCAGGTCGTGGTAGAAGTCCAGGTAGCGCGCGGGGGTGCCGCCCATGGCCGCGTCCGCGTACTCCATCGTGGTCAGGCCGGGGCCGACGAGCTTCTCCGCCTCGGCCGCGCCGCCCGCGTAGAGCACCTTCATCCACACCGAGTCCGGCGTGATCATCAGCGCGGTGGACAGGGCGTCGGGGGCGTTCTCGGTCAGCCTGCGGTAGGTGGCCAGCGCGGTCTCCCTGTCCAGGGTGATGACCCCGGCCTGGACCTCGCGCACCGGGTAGAGGCGGAACTCCAGCGAGGTGACGATGCCGAAGCCGCCACCGCCGCCGCGCAGCGCCCAGAACAGGTCGGCGTTCTCCTCCTCGCTCGCCCGGACCTGCCTGCCGTCCGCCAGGACGACCTGGGCGCTCAGCACGCTGTCCGCGGCGAAGCCGTACCGGCGCGAGAGCCAGCCGACGCCGCCGCCCAGGGTGAAGCCGGTGACGCCGACGTCGCGGGAGGAGCCGGACAGCGGGGCCAGGCCGTACTTCCTGGCCTCGTCGAGCACCCGGCCCCAGCGGGCGCCTGGGCCGACCGTGGCGGTGCGGCGCAGGGGGTCGACGCGCACCGAGTCCATACAGGTGGTGCGCAGCAGGATGCCCTCGGCCGCGGTGTGGGTGCCGTGGCCGGTGGCCTGGACGGCCAGCGCCAGCCCGCAGTCGGCGGCGGCCAGGACGGCGGTGCGGACGTCGGCCGCGCCGGCCGCCTCGATCACCATCACGGGGTGCGCGTCGACCGCGGGGTTGAGCGAGCCGCGCCGCTCGTCGTAGCCGGTCTCGCCGGGCAGGTGGACGGTTCCGCCGCTGAGGCGGGGCAGGTTCATCAGGTGGTTGCTCATGACTCAAGGCTGGCCTGACCAGCCTGTACGGACATCCGTGGTCGCCACGGATTCACCACTGATTGACTACGATGTCCGGGTGGTGTCGGAACGGGAAGCGCAGGTCCTCGAGGCGCTCGGCGCCCATCTCACGAAC
This sequence comes from Nonomuraea sp. NPDC050556, assembly GCF_044457355.1. Lineage (NCBI taxonomy): Bacteria > Bacillati > Actinomycetota > Actinomycetes > Streptosporangiales > Streptosporangiaceae > Nonomuraea > Nonomuraea sp. NPDC050556. Next base: position 172,336 of record NZ_JBITGU010000006.1, read on the forward strand.
GCCGAGATCGCCAGGAAGTTCCACATCTCGGTGCGGACGGTGGAGAGCCACGTCTCGTCCCTGCTGCGCAAGTACGGCGTGCCCGACCGCCGCGCCCTCGCGGGGCTGGCGGCGGACGCCCCTCCCGCGCCCGGCGACCTGGTGGGCGTCCCGGCGGCCAGGACCACCTTCGTCGGCCGCGCCGAGGAGCGCGCGGCGATCGAGGCGGCCTTCGAGAGCTCCCGGCTGGTGACCCTGCTCGGGCCCGGCGGCGTCGGCAAGACCAGGCTGGCAGCCACCGCCGCCCCCTCCCTGGGGTACGGCGGGGCCTTCGTGGACCTCGTACCGGTCCGCGACGGGTTCGTGGCCCAGGCGGTGGCAGCCGTGCTGGGCGTGACGGAGCGGGCGGCTCAGCCCCTGGAGTCGGCCATCGTGGAGCGGCTCGGCAGGGACCGGGTGCTCCTCGTCCTGGACAACTGCGAGCACGTGCTCGACGCCGTCGCCGGGTTCGCCGACCGCGTCCTTTCCGCCTGCCCGGGGACCAGGATCCTGGTGACCAGCCGCGAGCGGCTGGCCGTACCCGGTGAGCGGGTCGTGCCCGTGTCTCCCCTGCCGCTGTCCTCGGACGCCGAGGCGCTGTTCCTGGATCGGGCGACCGCCGCCGACCCCGCGTTCTCGGCGCCTGACGAGGTGCTCGTCGCCCTGTGCGCCAGGCTCGACGGGATGCCGCTGGCCATCGAGCTGGCCGCGGCACGCAGCGCCACGCTGGGCGCCGACGGGCTGCTGAGCGCGCTCGACGACTCCCTGCGGCTGCTGGCCGGCGGCAGGGGCGGCGACGAGCGGCACCGCTCGCTGCGCGCCGTGCTCGGCTGGAGCCACGACCTGCTCGACGCCGAGGAGCAGGCGCTGTTCCGCCGCCTCGGGATGTTCGTCGGCACCTTCGACCTCGACGCCGTCACCGCCGTGGCCGCCGACGGCGACCGGATGGCGGCCATCGACGTGCTCGGCAGGCTGGTGGACAAGAGCCTGGTGGCCTACCGCGGCAGGTGGCGGCTGCTGGAGACGGTCCGCGCCTTCGCCCTCGACCAGCTGGAGGCCTCCGGCGAGGCGCCCGAGGTGCGCGAGCGCTACGTGCGCTGGGCGAACGACACGGCCGCCGCGATGACGGACGGCTTCGACGCCGTGGGCGACGACCTGCGCGCCGCCCTGGCGCTCGCGCCCTCGCACGGGCTGGCCCGCTCCCTGGCCGTGCTGACCTACCGGCGCAGGTTCGTGATGGAGTCCATCGACCACTACCGGCAGGCGGCCGCGCTCGCGCCGGACCCGGCGGAGTCGGCGCAGGACTACCGCAAGGCCGCGGCGTGCGCGCTGGCGATCGCCCAGGCCGGGGTGTCCTTCGAGCTCTACGAGGCGGCTGCCGAGCAGGCGCGGCTGGCCGGTGACGGCGACATGGTCGCGATCTCGCTGTCCGCAGCCGTCACCACCGCGACCCGGCATCGGGGCTTCGGCATGGGAGAGCCCGTGCCGTACGCGAAGCTGGCGTCGATGGTCGACGAGGCCAGGGCCGCGGGCGACCAGGACGACGCCACGGTGGCCGCCTACGTGGCCGTCGCGGCCGCCTGGAACGCGGCCTGCGCGGTCGTCACGCCCGACCCCGCGTTCGCGCTGGCGGCGGTCGAGGCGGCGCGCGCCGCCGGTGACGACGTGCTGATCAGCTGCGCCCTCGACGCGGTCCTGTCGGCCGAGGCCTCGGCTGGACGGCTGGCCGAGGCGTACCGGCTGGCCGGGGAACGCTTCGCCCTGCTGCGCTGCTTCGACAGGGACGAGCCGCGCGCCGGGATCGAGATCGTCGACGCCTTCCACACGTCCTCGACGTACGCGATGGCCGTCGGCGACCTGCCTGAGGCGGTCTCGGTGTCCACCATGGTCCAGCGCGACGACCTCGTCGGGAGCAACCCGGCGCTGGCGACGAGCAAGCTGGTGCCACCGCTGGTGCTGACCGGCGACTTCGACGAGGCTCTCCGCTACGCCGCCATGACCTGGAACCACAAGGAGCGGGCCGAGCGGTGGATGGCCCCGACCGCGTGCGCCGCCGCGCTGGCCTACGGGCTGCTCGGCGACCAGGAGCTGTCCGCCTCGTGGCGCGAGCGCGCCGACGCGATCTTCGCCCCTGGCGGCCTGGCGGCCATGCCCAACATGGCGCCCATGGCGGCCTTCACCGACGCCCGCGTCGCCCTGCAGAACGGGTCGTTCGAGAACGCGGCCGAGCTGGTGGAGCGGGCCTTCGCCGACTTCCTGCCCGGGTGGTTCGTCAGATACGCCCGGCCCGCCGGGGCCGAGCTGGCCATCGCCGCCGGGCTGCCCGACGCGGCGGAACGGCTGGCCGCCGCTCTTCCCGACGGCGAGGACAACCTGTGGGCGGCGGCGTGCCTGTCCCGCTGCCGCGGCAGGCTGTACGGCGACGCGGCGGAGCTCCGCGCCTCCGCCGAGGCGTTCGACCGCATCGGCGCGACGTTCGAGCGCGACTACACGCTCAGCGTGGCCACCGCGATCGCGCCAGGCTCGGTCCCCACCTCGGCGGCGACGGATCCGTCCGGCGCCCAGATCGCCGACCGCCCGGCCGCGACGTCGAACCCGCCGCCCGTCGACCCGGCGTAGCTCGCGGTCACCACCCACACGCCGTGGTCGGCGATGACCCGCTGGGCCCGCTCGACCTGCACGTGCGCCCGGTCGTCCGTCTCCAGAACGCTCGCCACGTAGGCGTCGATGCCCAGCGCGGCCGTGGCGGCCGCGTGCTCGGGGAAGCGGGTGTCCCGGCAGATGGCCAGCCCGAGCCGCCGGCCGTCCACCTCCAGCACGCCTGGCTTGTCGCCGTTGACGAACCGCAGGCCCTCGGTGCCGTCGTCCACGTACATCTTGCGGTAGACCACCCTGGCGCCCTCGCCGTCCACGGCCAGCGTCCCGATGCAGGGCCCCTCGACGGGCGCCCCGGCCAGGGCGACGGCCCCCGTCTCCGCGCACGCCTCCACCAGCGGCCCCAGCCGGGGATCCGCCGGATCCAGCACGGGGGCGTCGAGCTCGTACCCGGTCAGGGAGAGCTCGGGGAACACCACCACCCTGGCCCCCGACCGTCTCACCGCCTCGGCGTGCGTGACGGCGTTGGCCGCCACGTCGTAGGCGACGATCAGGGGCTGGGCGGCGGCAATGCGCATGAGGGACCTATGCCTTCAGGTAGTCCGCATTCATCCGGGCGATCGTATCGAGCGGGATTCCCTTGGGGCACACCGCGGTGCACTCGCCGGTGTTGGTGCAGCCGCCGAAGCCCTCGGCGTCCATCTGGTCCACCATCGACTTGGCCCGCGCGAGCCGTTCCGGCTGGCCCTGCGGCAGCAGCGACAGGTGGGTGATCTTCGCGGCGGTGAACAGCGAGGCCGAGCCGTTCGGGCAGGCGGCCACGCACGCGCCGCAGCCGATGCAGGTGGCGGCGTCGAACGCGTCGTCGGCGTCCTCCTTGCGCACCGGCACGCTGTGCGCGTCGGGGGCGGAGCCGGCCGGGACGGAGACGAAGCCGCCGGCCTGGATGATGCGGTCGAAGGCGCTGCGGTCGACGACCAGGTCCTTCACCACCGGGAACGGCGCCGCGCGCCAGGGCTCGATGGTGACGGTCGCGCCGTCCTCGAAGTGGCGCATGTGGAGCTGGCAGGTGGTGGTGGCCACCTGCTCGCCGTGGGCGACGCCGTTGATGACCATGCCGCACATGCCGCAGATGCCCTCGCGGCAGTCGTGGTCGAAGGCGATCGGGTCGTCGCCGGCGAGGATCAGGCCCTCGTTGACGACGTCGAGCATCTCCAGGAACGACATGTCCGGCGAGACGTCCTTGGCCAGATATTTCACCATCTTGCCGGGAACGTCGGGACCGCTCTGCCGCCAGACCTTGAGTGTCAGGTTCATGCCCGGGGCTCCTTCGCTGCGCTCAGTCGCCCAAAAACCCGGGCATGAACGATGTTCACGTGTCTGTTGGTTCGCTCGCTACGCTCACTCACTTGTAGCTCCGCTGGCTCATCTTGACGTAGTCGTACTCGAGCGGTTCCTTGTGCAGCACGGGCTCGCGGTCCGGGGTCCACTCCCAGGCGGACACGTGCGCGAAGTGCTCGTCGTCGCGCAGCGCCTCGCCCTCGGCGTCCTGCGACTCGGCGCGGAAGTGCCCGCCGCACGACTCGGTACGCACCAGGGCGTCCAGGCACATGAGCTCGGCCAGGTCGAAGAAGTCGGCGACCCGCCCGGCCTTCTCCAGCGTCTGGTTGAGCTCCTCCGCCTCGCCGGAGACCTTGACGTTGCGCCAGAACTCCTCGCGCAGCGACGGGATGAGCTCCAGGGCCTTGCGCAGCGACTCCTCGGTGCGCTCCATGCCGCAGTAGTCCCACATGATCTTGCCGAGCTCCCGGTGGAAGGAGTCCGGGGTGCGGGTGCCGTTGACCGACAGCAGCCTGTCGATCTTCTGCCTGACCTTGATCTCGGCCTCGGCGATCGCCTCGTCGTCGACCTCGCCGTACGGGCCGTTGGCCAGGTAGTCGCCGATCGTCGTCGGAAGCACGAAATATCCGTCGGCGAGGCCCTGCATCAGCGCCGAGGCGCCCAGGCGGTTGGCGCCGTGGTCGGAGAAGTTCGCCTCACCCACGACGAACAGGCCGGGGATCGTGGACTGCAGGTCGTAGTCCACCCACAGGCCGCCCATCGTGTAGTGCACGGCGGGGTAGATGCGCATCGGCTGGGTGTAGGGGTCCTCGCCGGTGATGCGCTCGTACATCTCGAAGAGGTTGCCGTACTTCGCTGCGACGGCGTCGCGGCCGAGGCGGCCGATCGCGTCGCGGAAGTCCAGGTAGACGCCCAGCCCGCCGGGGCCGACGCCGCGGCCCTCGTCGCAGACGTTCTTGGCGGCGCGCGAGGCGATGTCGCGCGGGACCAGGTTCCCGAAGGCCGGGTAGATGCGCTCCAGGTAGTAGTCGCGCTCCTCGTCGGGGATGTCGCCGGGCGCGCGGTCGTCGCCGCCCTTGACCGGCACCCAGACGCGGCCGTCGTTGCGCAGCGACTCCGACATCAGCGTCAGCTTCGACTGGTACTCGCCGGAGACCGGGATGCAGGTCGGGTGGATCTGCGTGTAGCAGGGGTTGGCGAAGTACGCGCCGCGCTCGTGCGCGCGCCAGATCGCCGTGGTGTTGCAGCCCTTGGCGTTCGTGGACAGGAAGAACACGTTGCCGTAGCCGCCGGAGGCGAGGACGACGGCGTCCGCCAGGTGCCGCTCGATCTCGCCGGTGACCATGTCGCGCACGATGATGCCGCGGGCCCTGCCGTCCGAGACGATGAGGTCGAGCATCTCGTGGCGGGTGAACATCTCCACGGTCCCGGCCTTGATCTGCCGCTCCAGCGCCTGGTAGGCGCCCAGGAGGAGCTGCTGGCCCGTCTGGCCGCGGGCGTAGAAGGTGCGCGAGACCTGCGCGCCGCCGAAGGAGCGGGTGTCGAGCAGGCCACCGTACTCGCGGGCGAACGGCACGCCCTGCGCGACGGCCTGGTCGATGATGTTCACCGAGACCTGCGCCAGGCGGTAGACGTTCGACTCGCGGGCGCGGAAGTCGCCGCCCTTGACCGTGTCGTAGAACAGCCGGTAGATCGAGTCGCCGTCGCCTCGGTAGTTCTTGGCCGCGTTGATGCCGCCCTGCGCCGCGATCGAGTGCGCGCGCCTGGGTGAGTCCTGGTAGCAGAAGGACTTGACGTTGTAGCCCAGCTCGCCCAGGGTCGCGGCGGCCGAGCCGCCGGCCAGGCCGGTGCCGACCACGATGACGTTGAGCTTGCGCTTGTTGGCCGGGTTGACCAGCTTGGCGCTGAACTTCCGCTTCTCCCAGCGCTCCTCGATCGGGCCTTCTGGAGCCTTGCCGTCGCGGATCTCCGCGCCCTCTGAGTACTTCACTTGCCGAATCCGATCATGATGGCGATGGGCGGGGCCAGGAAGCCGAGGACCAGCACGGCAGAGACGCCGCCCGCGATGAGCTTGAGCAGCTTCTGGCGGCCCTTGGCCCAGCCGAGCGTCTGGAAGCCGCTCCAGAGGCCGTGCCGCAGGTGCAGGCCGACCATGATCAGGGCGATCACGTAGATGAGCGTGACCCACCAGCGCTCGGGCTGGAACCCGGCGATCATGCGGTCGGCCGGCGAGGAGTCGAAGCCCTTGGGGTTGACGACGCCGAAGGTGAGGTCGAGCAGGTGCCAGACGAGGTAGAGCGCGATCGTCACGCCGCCCCAGCGCATGATGTGGGTGGTGTACCCCTGCGCCTGCGACTTCTTCGCGACGTACTTCACCGGGCGGGCCCGGCCCGCGCGGCGCGCGAGCGAGATGGCGGCCCACATGTGCAGGACGACGCTCGCGACGAGGATGGCCTCGAGGACGGTCAGCACCGTCCGGTAGGGCACGAAGGGCTCCAGCAGCGTGCGCAGCCAGTGCGCGTACTCGTTGAACGACTCGTTGCCGAAGAAGATCTTGAGGTTGCCGAGCATGTGCAGGGCAAGGAAACCCACCATGATGGCGCCCGTGACGGCCATCACGACCTTCTTGCCGTTCGAGGAGCCCAGGAACCCGCCGGTCCTCTTGGGCGTTGGTGCCTTGACGGGGGCACTCTTCTGGCGGGAGGTCACCGGCGCGGTGGCGGCTCCGCGCTCAATCGTGGCTGTCACGTCTTCCGACGGTAGATATCCCGTCTTCATCCGTCCAAGTCATCACCGCTCTGGTTTCCATAGCCATAGGCTATTAACCTAGATTTGTACGGCTATCGCGGTTGATCGGGGCCGCTCCGTGCGATCAAAATCACAGGACCTCCATGCAGTTGCAGCAGCTCGCCTACTTCGTCGCGGTCGCGGAGACCAGGCACTTCACCCAGGCGGCCGAGCGGATGCGGGTCGCGCAGCCGTCCCTCAGCAAGCAGATCAAGGCTCTGGAGACCGAGCTCGGCGCGCCGCTGTTCTCCAGGGCGCGCGGCAACGTGACGCTGACCCCGGCGGGCGAGGCGCTGCTCCCCCTGGCGCGCCGGATGCTCGCCGACGCCGACACGGCCCGCCAGGAGGTGGCCGAGCTCGCCGGGCTGCGCAGGGGCCGCGTACGACTGGGCGCGACGCCGTCGCTCTGCGCCGGGCTGCTGGCCGACGCGCTCGCCCGCTTCCACCGCGACTACCCGGGCATCGAGCTGCTGGTCGAGGAGGGCGGCTCGCGCGATCTGGTGCGTACGCTGGCGCGCGGCCAGCTCGACCTGTCACTGATCATCCTGCCGCTGCAGAGCGACGACCCGTCGCTGGTGACCGAGGAGATCCTGCGGGAGAACCTCGTGGTGGTCTCGCCGTCGCACGAGCGGCCGCGCAAGCCGTACCTCAGGATCGAGGACCTGCGTGGGCGGCCGATGGTGATGTTCCGCCGCGGCTACGACCTGCGCGAGGCCACGCTCACCGCGTGCAGGCAGGCCGGGTTCGAGCCGCGCTTCGCCGTCGAGGGCGGCGAGATGGACGCGGTCCTGCGCTTCGTGGAGGCGGGGCTGGGCGTGGCCGTGGTGCCCTCGATGGTGCTGGACGGCAGGCCGGGCCTCGCCGGCACCCCGCTGGCCCCTCCGGGCCTGCGCAGGTCCATCGCGCTCGCCCACCGCAAGGACGTCGAACCGACCCGGGCGGCCCAGGCGTTCCGGGCGACACTGCTGTTCTTCCTGGCCGAAGCCGCGCACGAGGCGACTCTCCCGCAGGGGGTTGAGCTGATCGTCCCTTACGTGTAGACAATGGGGCTCGATACGTCCTAACCCCAAGAGGTCACGTGTGACGGCGACTCTGTCTGTGACGTTGACACTGCTCCTCATCGAGGACGACGACGGCGACGCCTTCATCGTCCAGGACCTGCTGGAGCAGGCTGAAGCGCCGCCCAAGGTGACCAGGGCGCGCAACCTCGCCGAGGCCAGGGCCAAGCTCAACGCCGACATCCAGATCGTGCTGTGCGACCTGTCGATGCCCGACGCGTCCGGCCTGGAGGCGCCCGAGCTGGTGGTGGAGCTGGCGCCGCAGGCGGCCGTGCTGGTCCTGACCGGCAACAGGGACGTGCGCGCCGGCGTCGCGGCCGTCCAGGCGGGAGCTCAGGACTACCTGGTCAAGCAGGACATCACCGCGCCCCTCCTGGCCAGGTCCATCAGGTACGCCATGGAGCGCAAGCGGGCCGACCTGGCCCACCACCGGCTCATCGAGGCCGACCTGCTCGCCCAGGAGAACTCCCGCCTGGAGCACGGGCTGCTGCCCGTCGCGCTCTTACGCACCCAGGCGCTGGAGCACACCACCCGCTACCTGCCAGGCAGGCAGCAGACGCTGCTCGCCGGGGACTTCTTCGACACCGTGGAGGCGCCGGACGGCTCCATCCACGTGGTCGTGGGCGACGTGTGCGGGCACGGCCCGGACGAGGCCGCCCTGGGGGTCGCGATGCGGATCGCCTGGCGGACCCTGGTGCTGGCCGGGCACACCGGCGACGACCTGCTGCGTACCCTGGACGCGCTCCTGCGGGTGGAGCGTAAGGCTCCGGAGATCTTCACCACGCTGTGCATCGCCACCATCACCCCGGACCTGCAGCGGGCGCTGATGCGGGTGGTCGGCCACCCACCGCCGCTGATCGTGCGCGACGGGGTGGTCGAGACGGTGCCCGACGCGCCCTCCGGGCCGCCGCTGGGCATCTTTCCCGACGAGGAGTGGCGGACTATCGAGGTCCAGCTCGGGCAGGACTGGTCCATGCTGCTCTACACGGACGGCCTGATAGAGGCGACGGTGGACGGGCACGAACTGGGCGCTGACGGACTGGTCGAGCTGGTCAGGGAACACGGCTCGATCGACCTGGACCACCTGATCGGCCACGTCGACTCCTTCACCGACGACCTCGCCGCCGTGTTGATCAGGAGGAGACCGTGAATCTCAGCCCCCTGCCACCGGCCAAGGAGCCGCAGGGGCTCGGGCGGCTGCCCGTGGCCCGGTGGTTCGTCCTGGCGGGGGTCGCGACCACCGTGGCGTTCCTGATCGCGGCGGGCATCTCGCTCGCGATGATCATCCAGATCGGCAACCTGACCCCGCGTCCCGAGGTCGCGGAGCAGGTGAACCGGCTGGGCTACGCGCTCGGCGCGGTCTTGGCCGTTGTGGTGCTGGGCGGGGTCGGGTTGTGGCTGATCATCCGCTACGCCGTACTCCGCCCGATCGGGCAGCTGGCCGCCCAGGTGAACGCTGTGGCGGCGGGCGACTTCGACCGTCCGCTGGGCGTGGACCGTCCTGCCGAGCTCGCCGAGCTGTCCAGCCACATCGACTCCATGCGCCGGCGCATCGTCAGCAGCATGCGCTCGGCCGAGGACCAGGCCGACGAGCTGCGCAGGTCGAACGGCGAGCTGGAGCAGTTCGCCTACGTCGCCAGCCACGACCTCCAGGAGCCGCTGCGCAAGGTCGCCAGCTTCACCCAGATGCTGGAGCAGAGGTACGGTGACCAGCTCGACGAGCGCGCCAAGCAGTACATCGCCTACGCCGTCGACGGCGCCAAGCGCATGCAGGCGCTGATCAACGACCTGCTCGACTTCTCCAGGGTCGGCCGGATCACCGGCGAGCGATCGGTGACCAACTCGGGCGAGGCGCTGCGCGCGGCCCTGCTGAACCTGTCCGCGGCCGTCGAGGACACCGGCGCGGTGGTCACCTGGGACGACCTGCCGGTCGTCATCGGCAACAAGCTGCAGCTCACCCAGCTGTTCCAGAACCTGATCGAGAACTCGGTGAAGTTCCGCTCCGACCTGCCGCCGCGCATCCACATCGGCGCCAAGCGGGTGGGCGAGATGTGGGAGCTGAGCTGCTCGGACAACGGCATCGGGGTGGCGGGCAAGTACGCCGACCGCATCTTCCTGATCTTCCAGCGCCTGCACGCCCGCGACGTGTATCCCGGCACCGGCATCGGCCTGGCCCTCTGCAGGAAGATCGTCGAGTACCACGGCGGCCTGCTGTGGCTGGACGCCGAGGCCGAGGGTCCTGGGGCGACGTTCCGCTGGACCCTTCCCGCTGGAGACTCCTGATGAACGACTGGCGCCCGATCGAGGTCCTCCTGGTCGAGGACGACAAGGGTGACATCTTGCTCACCCGCGAGGCCTTCGACCTGAACAAGGTCAAGAACCGGCTGCACGTGGTGTGCGACGGCGAGCAGGCGATGGCGTTCCTGCGGCAGGAGGGCGAGTACGCGGAGGCGCCGCGTCCGGACTTGATCCTTCTCGACCTGAACCTCCCAAGAATGGATGGAATGGAGGTATTACAGGAGGTCAAGGCGGATTCTTCGCTTCTGAGCATTCCGGTGGTCATTCTGACCACGTCGGAGGCCGAGGAGGACATCCTTCGCAGCTACCACCTGCACGCCAATGCATATGTCTCGAAACCTGTGGATTTCGAGCAATTCATCCGGATTGTCCGGCAAATTGATGATTTCTTCGTCAGCGTGGTCCGGCTGCCGCGTCTCGACAGGCGGACGTGACAGGAATCACAGCTGGTCAACGAAAAAGTGAGTGACCCTTCTCACACAATGGGATGCCGTCGTCGTAACGTATCCCCCACCAACGCGCCAGAACCGAGCGCCCAGCGAACGACCCGGACCCATCGGATGAGATCAGAGGGTCCGCGGGAGGTGGAGAGGTCCGCAATGACCCAGACGACCCCGGAGAGCCCCGTCAGGAGACAGCGCGCCCAGATCACGGTGCGCACGCTCCGTACGGATAGATGGTGGCTGGCCCCGCTGCTGACATTCCTGGGGCTCAGCTCGTTCCTTGTTTATGGCGTATGGGCGATCTTCAATAGCTATTACTACGTGCCGTCGGCCGAGTACATCGCCCCGTTCTCCTCGCCCTGCCTGGCGACGTCCTGTCCCGAGGGGGCGCGCTTCCTCGGCCTGGCCCCCTTCGGCGACTGGTACACCCTGCCGCCCGGCCTGCTCATCCTCGGGCTGCCCGGCGGGTTCCGGCTGACCTGCTACTACTACCGCAAGTCCTACTACCGCTCCTTCTGGCTGTCGCCGCCCGCGTGCGCGGTGCAGGAGCCGCACGGCAAGTACACCGGCGAGACGCGCTTCCCGCTGATCATGCAGAACATCCACCGCTACTTCTTCTACGCGGCGATCGTCATCGGCCTCATCCTGGCCTACGACGCCGTCCTGGCGCTGATCCACAAGCCGCTCGGACTCGGCACCTGGATCCTGATCGTCAACGCGGTGCTGATCAACCTGTACTCGGCGTCGTGCCACTCCTGCCGCCACATCACGGCGGGACGGCTCAACCACTTCTCGCGGCACCCGGTGCGCTACAAGGCCTGGACGATCGTCTCCAAGCTGAACGCCAAGCACCAGCCGCTGGCCTGGGCGTCGATGTTCTCGGTCATGATCGCCGACCTGTACGTCCGGCTGGTCGCCATGGACGTCATCACCTTCTCGTTCGCATAAGGATCTATTTCAGTGGAAATCGAACGTCACGACTACGACGTCGTTGTCATCGGAGCGGGCGGAGCGGGGCTAAGGGCGGCGATCGAGGCGCGCCAGCAGGGCAAGCGCACGGCGATCGTCTGCAAGTCCCTGTTCGGCAAGGCGCACACCGTCATGGCGGAGGGCGGCGCGGCGGCCGCCATGGGCAACGTCAACAGCGACGACAACTGGATGGTGCACTTCCGCGACACCATGCGCGGCGGCAAGTTCCTCAACAACTGGCGCATGGCCGAGCTGCACGCCAAGGAGGCCCCGGACCGGGTCTGGGAGCTGGAGGCGTGGGGCGCGCTGTTCGACCGCACCAAGGACGGCAAGATCTCCCAGCGCAACTTCGGCGGGCACGAGTACCCGCGGCTGGCGCACGTGGGTGACCGTACCGGGCTTGAGCTGATCCGCACGCTGCAGCAGCGCGTGGTCGCCCTGCAGCAGGAGGACTACGAGACGCACGGCGACCACGAGGCCTACATCAAGGTCTTCGCCGAGTGCACGGTCACCCGGCTGCTCAAGGACGGCGACCGGATCTCCGGTGCATTCGGCTACTGGCGCGAGACGGGGAACTTCATCCTGTTCGACGCGCCCGCGGTCGTGCTGGCCACCGGGGGCATCGGCAAGTCCTACGTGGTGACCTCCAACTCCTGGGAGTACACCGGTGACGGGCACGCGCTGGCCCTGCTGGCCGGGGCTTCGCTGATCAACATGGAGTTCATCCAGTTCCACCCGACCGGGATGGTCTGGCCGCCCTCGGTGCGCGGCATCCTCGTCACCGAGTCGGTCCGCGGTGACGGCGGCGTCCTGCGCAACTCGCTGGGCGAGCGGTTCATGTTCAACTACATCCCCGAGGTGTTCAAGGACAAGTACGCCACCAGCGAGGAGGAGGGCGACCGTTGGTACACCGACCAGGCCAACAACCGCCGTCCCCCGGAGCTGCTGCCGCGCGACGAGGTCGCCCGCGCGATCAACGCCGAGGTGAAGGCGGGGCGCGGATCGCCGCAGGGCGGCGTTTTCCTCGACGTGTCGACGCGACTGCCAGCAGCCGAGATCATCAAGCGGCTGCCGTCGATGCACCACCAGTTCAAGGAACTGGCCGACGTCGACATCACCACCGAGCCGATGCAGGTGGGCCCGACGTGCCACTACATCATGGGCGGCGTCGAGGTCGACGCCGACACGGGCGCGGCAGCCGTACCCGGGCTGTTCGCGGCCGGTGAGGTGTCCGGCGGCATGCACGGCTCCAACCGGCTGGGCGGCAACTCCCTGTCCGACCTGCTGGTCTTCGGCCGTCGCGCCGGAGCGGGCGCGGCTGCCTACCTGGACTCCCTTCCTGCCCGTCCCACCGTCTCGGCCGAGTCGATCGAGGAGGCTCACGCCGAGGCCCTCGCCCCGCTGGAGCGGACCGGCGAGAACCCGTACGAAGTGCACCACGAGCTGCAGCGCACGATGAACGAGCTCGTCGGCATCATCCGCAAGTCGGAAGAGGTCGCCGAAGCGCTGGAAGTGGTGGAGAAGCTCAAGGAGCGGGTGCAGATGGTCGGCGCGGCCGGCACGCGCATCTACAACCCAGGCTGGCACCTCGCGCTCGACCTGCGCAACATGCTGCTGGTGTCGGAGTGCGTGGCGCGCGCCGCGCTCCTTCGCGAGGAGAGCCGGGGCGGGCACACCCGCGACGACTTCCCGACCATGAACGCCGAATGGCGCCGCAAGCTCCTCGTCTGCTCCACCTCGCCCGACGGCTCGGCCATCACCGTGGAGGAGAAGCAGCAGGTGCCGATGCGCCAGGACCTCTTCGACCTGTTCGAGACGGGCGAGCTGAAGAAGTACCTCACCGAGGAAGAGATGGACAGATGAGTTACAAGGCGAAGTTCAAGGTCTGGCGCGGTGAGGGCGGCGAGGGCAAGCTCGAGGACTTCACCGTCGAGGTGAACGAGGGCGAGGTCGTCCTCGACATCATCCACAGGCTGCAGGCCACCCAGGCGCCCGACCTGGCCGTACGGTGGAACTGCAAGGCGGGCAAGTGCGGCTCGTGCTCGATGGAGATCAACGGCAAGCCTCGGCTGGGCTGTATGACGCGCATGTCGACATTCAACGAGGAAGAGACGATCACCGTCACGCCCATGCGGACGTTCCCGGTCATCAAGGACCTCGTGTGCGACGTGTCCTTCAACTACCAGAAGGCGCGCGAGATCCCGTCCTTCACGCCGCCCGCCGATGTGCGGCCGGGTGAGTACCGGATGAAGCAGGTCGACGTCGAGCGGTCGCAGGAGTTCCGCAAGTGCATCGAGTGCTTCATGTGCAACAACGTCTGCCACGTCATCCGCGACCACGAGGAGAACAAGCCCGCGTTCGCCGGGCCGCGGTTCCTCATGCGGATCGCTGAGCTGGACATGCATCCTTACGACGTGGTGGACCGCAAGGACGCCGCGCAGAAGGAGCACGGGCTGGGGATGTGCAACATCACCAAGTGCTGCACCGAGGTGTGTCCGGAGCACATCAAGATCACGGACAACGCGCTGATCCCGATGAAGGAGCGCGTGGTGGACCGTAAGTACGACCCGCTGGTGTGGCTGGGCAACAAGATCTTCCGCCGCCCGAGCTAGCCGTTCCTCCGCAGAAGCGCCGTCGTTCCGCGACGGCGCTTCTCGCGTCTATCGGGGAAGCGCTTTTCCGGGAAGCGCCTTTTCCTGGGAAGCGCCTGACGTTGCGTCGTTACGGCGAGCAGCCCGTGAGCCCTCACGACTGGCCATGACAGGCGGAAACCAGCGTCGGCGGGTGGCTGTCCGCTGGCTCCGCCGTACGAGAAGAAGGGGTTAAGGGTTTTTGCGCCAGATGGTGCGCTTGGTGGGGCGTGGGGCTTCGAGGGTGGGGTTCTGCGGCAGCGGGTGGACGACCGTCGGGCCCTCCTCCTGCCACGGCAGCTCGTCGCCCAGCTCGGCCGCGGACGCCGGGCTCAGCGGCGCCTCCACCGTCGGGTCGTACGGCGCGCCGGCCCCGTGCGGGAGCCCGTGCTCCTCCTCAGGCACCGGCGGCACCAGCGGCTCGAACGGGTCCCGGTAGGCGGGCTGCTCCGCCGACGACTCGAACTGGTCCGGCTCCAGCACCACGGGCTCCTGTGGCGTCTCGTAGACCGGCTCAGGCTGCTGATAGACCGGGGCGTACTGCACGGGCCCGCTCGGATACGTCTGGATCGGCACGAAGCTGATGATGGGCGCGTAAGCCGTACCCCCCGGATAACCGGGAGCAGCCATGGCCGCCGTCGCATACCCGGGCCCAGCAGGGTAGCCGGGCGGCATCGGAGCGGCCGCCTCGGGCTGCTGCGGGCCCGCCCTGCGCACCGCCGCCGCGTGGGCCAGCCTGCGCAGCCGTCCCTCGAAGATCAGCACCGCGAACAGCGCCAGCAGCACCAGGATCAGCGCCGGGATGCTCAGCTGCTTGGTCAGCGTCGACTGGTCGAACTCGTCCTGCGCCTTGTGCATCTCCAACTGCACCGGCTCGGTCTCCGAGGCCGTGGTGTCGGTGGTGGGCTGCGTCGTCGGGGTGTCGTTCACCGTCGGCAGCGCCACCTCGGGCTCCGGCGTCGTCGGCGCGGGAGTCGACACCGGCACGCTCGGCGCGGTGGAGATCGGCTGCGGGTTCTGGGTGATCGTGGGCGCCTGGGTGGGCGTCGGCGCATCCGTCTTGGTGGGGGTGGGTTTCGGGGTCTTCGTCTTCTTCGGCGTGGGCGTCACGGTGATCGTCGTGACCGCCTCGGTCGGCGAGATCGTCGGCAGGGTGGTGGTCACCGTGACCGTCGCCTCCGGCGGGTCACAGGTCTCGCCCGCGTCGCAGGGGTCGACGCCCGGGTCCGCCCACGCACTGGCCCCCAGCAGGGGTACGGCTGCCGCCACCGCGGTCCCGCTCAGCGCGAGCGACAGGAGCATGGCGGACACGGCCGTCACTCGCCTGGCTGCCACCTGTACCCTCCGTCGCAGTCCCGGAACCATGGTCAAGGGAATACTAGTCGGGTAAAAGTAACAGTAAAGTCCGAATTACGGCACAGCTTGCGACCTTCTCTGGATTCGCACCCTCTGAGCCTTGACCACACCCCACAGAGCGGCCAGGAGTACGGCGATGCCCATCCCGGCCAGCGGCAGGCCTCGCACGCCTGTGAGCATGTTCAGCGGTTCGTCCCTGACGCTCTTCCTGTTGGCGATCGCCAGCTGGCGTGGGAGTGGAGCGCCCATGGGCTGGGCGGACGGGGAGGGGGTGGCGGTGGAGGGGGCGGCTTGCGGGAGGCGCAGCTGGGGATCGTTCCACAGCCCTTGCACCTGCCCGGCCTCGGCCAGCCCGGCGGAGGGCGACGGGGTCGCGCCGACGGCCGGGTCGGCGGCGGGCTGCTCGCTGACGTCGCTCGCACCAAGGTCGGAGGGGAACCCTTCCGGCGGACCTTCCAGTTCCTGCTCCCCTCCCCCCTCTTCGAAGCCACCCATGTCCTGGCCACTCACATCCTGGCCACCCATGTCCTGCCCGGACGCGTCTTGACCCTGCACGTCTTGACCTTGCATGTCCTGACCTTGCGCGTCCTGCCCACCCGGGTCCTGCCCCCGCGTGTCCTGCCCACCCGGGTCTTGGCCTCGCGTGTCCTGCCCGCCCACGTCCTGGCCCCGCGTGTCCTGGTGCTGCGCTCCCTGACCCGGCGTGTCCTGACCCCGCGTGTCCTGATCCCGCGTGTCTTGGCGGCCATCGGAGCCCCCGACGTCGGAGCCACTCGCGTCAGGCCCGCCACTCTCCGGACCACCCACGGAAAGGCCACCATCCTCAGCCCCGCCCGGCTCCTGCGCGCCGCTCGCCACTTCCTGAGGCTCCTGCTCCACCCCGAACCCCACAGGCGGCTCAGGCGGACTCCCGGCCGAAGCCTCAGGCGCCCCCTCAGCAGGCACCCGCAACCCCTGAACAACCGTCCGAGCCCCGACCGGCGTGGTCTGCGCCTTGGTAACCGTCTGCTCCGCCTCACCAGCCACCCGCCGCACCTTGGCGACAGCAGCCAGCGTCACTTCCTCCACACCTTTGGGCACAGTGAGCCGAACATCCACCGTGTGCTCCCCGGACACCGCCCCCAGCGTGCAAACCTCCGCCCCCGCCGGCTCAGCCACCGTAGTGACCACCGAAGAAGGCCCCACCCCCGGCGCCAACGTCCCATCCGGCTCCGGCTCCGGCCCCACACTCACGCCACCAGCACCCGACACAACACCCGCGCCACCAGCACCCGGCACAACACCCGCGCCACCGACCGCAGCCCCGGCGGATCCCACGCCCACCCCATCCACGCCCGGCAGAGCGACCGCACCACCCGGCGCAGCGGCGACACCGCCAGCCACAACCCCAACAGACCCCACGCCACTCGTGCCGGGGGCTCCAAGCGCTGCCATCGCCACATCCCCAGCGGTAGCCGCCTGGCCTTCCCCTACGCTCCCCTGAGCCCCGGGGTTCGCACCCTCGCCCCGACCCACCGGACCCGCGACCTCCCCACGAACCGCCGGACCCGCACCCTCTCCCCGAGCCGCGGCCTCGCCGCGAACCGCCGGACCTGCACCCTCGCCCCGAGCCACCGGGCCTGCGGCCTCGCCGCGGATCGCGGGGCCTGCGGGTGCGCTGCCGAGGGCAGGGCTCTGGGCTCCTGAGGCCACAACGCCTGAGACGGTCGGCGGGATGCGGATCGGGGACCAGCCGACAGGCGACGGCTTCAGCACCGACGCGAAGAGGCTGGGCCGGGCGGAGGTCCAGGACACGCCGCTCAAAGGAGACGGTGAAGGTGTGGGCGTCGCCGTACCAGGTGGGGAGGCCGTGCAGGTGACCTCCGACAGCGCCTCAGCCGGGTTCGCGGCCACGGCGAGGCGGGCCTCGTCGGCCACCGCCTCCAGCCGTACCCGGAACCGCAGCACGTCCCCCGTGCGCGCCCACATGCTCGGGTCAGGGTCATCGATGCGATCGAATACCAACCCGACCTGAGCATCCTCGGCCACCGCTGACGTGGTCGAGGTGGTCGCCAGAATCAGCGCGCCGGCCCCCACGGCCGCCGCCATCCAACCAGCCACTGCGTCATCCCCCGATCGACGCACGACACATTACGCCTAGTATTCGTTATGTCACACAGAGCAGCGTCTTAACCCTCTTCGAGCAAATCCGCTACGGCACGCATGACCGGAAGATCCCCACCCAGCCACGCCACGTCGTAGTACTCCCCCGGCCCCAGCCACCTCAACGCCATGTGCTCCTTGGCATGCGGCACCCCGGAGACGATGGTGGCCATCCAGACCCGCAGCACATACCCGGGCGACAGCGGCCAGTCCCCACCGACCCGCGCGCCCACCTCGACCTCGACGCCGAGCTCTTCCTGACATTCCCTGACAAGCGCCTGCTGATCGCTCTCGCCCGGATCGACCTTGCCACCGGGAAACTCCCAGCCTCCGGCCAGGGACGGCGGTTCGGCGCGCTGGGCCGCCAGCACCCTGCCCTCGGACACGATCACCGCCGCGACCACAACAATGCTCATCAACCCTCCTCAACCCAGAACCACTATGCCCCGCCCACCCCAACCCACTTCCCCCACACCCCACCACCCAAGAGGCCAACCCACACACGCACCCCAACCACCCAGGGCGGCCTACTTGCCCCACACACGCACCCTCACCTCCCGGGGGCCACCCACACACGCGCCCTCACCCCGTGGGGAAGCCTGGCCACACGCGCCCTCACCTCGTGGGGAGGCCTGGCCACACGCGCCCTCACCCCGTGGGGAAGCCTGGCCACACGCGCCCTCACCTCGTGGGGAGGCCTGGCCACACGCACCTCACCACCCCGGGACCCGCCGCCTCCAAACGCACCTCACCTCCCCCCGCGGCCTGGCTACACACCCCGCCGCTCGCCCTTCTCCACAGTGGCGTCCCACCTCAGGCCGCGCCCCTGCCACCCGGCCGCTCCAGTGACCCCTCCCAGGAGACGCCGCCCCACTCGCCCGCTTCCCGCCACCGCGCCCTGAGCCACCCCCGCTCTACGGCACCCCGGCCCTGGGACCTCGAGCCACGCAAGGCGGCCCCAAGCCTCAGCCCGCCCATGGTGGGCGTTCTCACACCCTCCGCCCTGCGAGCCCTTCCTCTCCGGGCGGGTCGTCCGCCCTATGACCCTTGCCTCCGACGCCGCAGCACATCCACGCGATGCCCAGTCTCGCTGGCTGGGCCGTACGGTGGCCTGGACGGGGGTGGTCAAAGCGGTGAATTCTGCAACTTCTTCAGCTGCTCCACCACATCAGGGTTCTGCAACGGCCGCGTGAACCCCACGATCCCGTCCCGCACCAGGTAGCTGGTCACCTTGATCGGCCCGCACAACCGGCACCGCGCCTCCACCATCTTCCCCTTTTTCACCACCAACCCGACATGCCCGGGATTGTCCGGCCCCGTCCCCGGTCCCGCGTTGAAGAACACCAGGTCCCCCGGCTGCTCCGACCCCGCGGGCACCTTCACCCCGAACGGCCACTGCCCGAACGTCGTGCGCGGGATCGACAGCCCGGCACTCCGATAAGCCATGTAGATGATCCCCGAACAGTCATAAGCGTCCGGCCCCGTCCCACCCCAGAGGTACGGCTTGCCCCGCTGCGCCAGCGCGTACGCCAGAATCTTCCCCACCACATCGCTGGGCGCCGCCTCCACCAGCGGCTCGTCGCACGAGTCGTCCGCCTGCGGCGGCACCTTGACCTCGCCGTCCTTGGCGTATTTCTTCGCGATCGCCTCGACCTGATCCACGTACCACCACGCGCGGTTGTACACGAACAGCGCCTGGCGCACGTTCTCCGGCGCCCCGTTGCGCTTCAGCATCTTGGCCGCGCCGAGGATCGCGTCCGCCGGGTTGTAGACGTCGGCGATCCCGTCGTCGTCACCGTCGGACGCGTAGCCGTTGACCTTCTCCGTCATCGGGATCTGCGCCTTGCCGCCCCACGTGCTGATGAGGAACTGCATCGGCCCGGCGGCGCCCGCGTAGTTGGTCCCGCTCTGCACCCCGGCCATCGTGGAGCGCCCGTGGTCGCTCTCCCGCTTGCCGACCGCGGCCAGGATCGTCCACTGCACGCCGATCTTCTTGCCGTGCTTCTTGTACAGCTCCAGGTAGTTGGGCGGGATGTCGGAGGTGGCGTTGTCCGAGGCGTCCTGGACCTGCGTCGAGCCGTCCTCGCAGTCGGGCAGGTCGCCGCCGCCGAGGAAGGAGGGGATCGAGCTCATCAACATGGGGGACATGATCAACGCGATGAGGACGAACCCGGCGATACCGATCGCCAGGGCGATGCGCATGGGGGGAAATCGGTTCACCCTGCTGGGTCACCGTCCTGACCCTCTTTGGCGAGCTGCAGGTCGAAGACGCGCCAGTCCGACCCCATCTGGGTCAGCGTGACCGCGTACTCCTCCGCCTTCGTCGACGAGCCGCTCTTCGCGGTGATCTGCTGCGTACCGACGACGACGAAGACCACCGACGTCTTGTCGACCTGCCTGATCTCCTTCATCTTCGCCGTCGCCTTGGAGACGACCTGGTCGTCCCTGTTCTGCTGTACGGTGCCCGGCGACGTGATGGACCTGGTGAGGGCGTCGCCGAGATCGCCGGTGGTGAACACCTTGACCCGGGACGCGTAGGCGGCGGGATCCTCGTCGAAGCGGAACGTCCCGTAGGCGGCGGTGAACCGCTCGGCCAGGTCGGCAGCTGCGGCGAGCTGCTGCTTGGTCATGGGGAGGTAGGCGTAGACGTCGAAGGGCGCGGCGCTGGCGGTGGCCAGGGGCTTGCTCGGGCTGGGCGCCGCCGTCGCCGCCGGGGCCTCGCTCGTGGTACGGCTGGCCGGTGGTGGCGCCGTTGTCTGCTCACCGGAGCTGGGCTTCATCATCGTCAGGTAGATCCCGACCGCTGCCAGGATTATCACCACGACGGCGAAGACCACACCCCGCCTGTCACCCGCCTGCGCCATCACGCGTCCCCGCCGGAGTAGGGCCGACGCATCCCACGCCCGCCTGCACCATCACGATCCCCCACCTACAACGCCACCCACCGGAGGGTGACGGCACTCCCACATGCGCCGTGACGGATTCACGTTCGCGGCGGAGTGACCGCACGCGTACGCCCCGACGGACGCGCGCTCCGAACGAAGCACGCACACCCTGGCGGAGGCGCGTGTCAGACGCACCGTCCACATCCCGGCGTCCGCACCCTCCGGACGGAAGGTCTGCACACAGGCGCGCACCCTGGCGGATGCGCGCTCCGGACGGAAGGTCCGCACGTACGCGCGCACCCTGGCGGACGCGCACTCCGGGCGAGATGTCCGCACGCACGCGCCCACCCAGGCGGACGCGCGCTCCGGGCGCAAGGGCAGCGTGGAGTGGGCCTTGGCGCGGCTTCACGGCTGGGCGCGCCATCGCTAGTCCTTGTCGGAGTTGGGCTTGAGCCAGAACGGGACCGGGGGGTCGTCGCCGCCGCGGCCGTTGCCTGGGCGGCTGGGGAGCCACAGGGGTGGGGGTTCTGCGGAACGTGCCTGAGGGACGTCGGCGTTACGACTCCCACCGCCACCCGACCCACCCCGGCCACCGCCTCCGAACAGCCCGCCGCCCGACCCGCCCGAGCCTCGCGACCCACCGGAGTCACGAGATCCACCGGATCCACCACGCCCGCCGAAGATACCTCCACCCGATCCGCGGCCGCCGCCGCTGCTGCCACCGGAGCCGCCGCTGCCGCCGCCGAAGAGGCTGCCGCCGGAGCCGCGGGAGCCGCCCGAGCCGGAGCCACGCGAGCCACCAGAGCCAGAGCTTCGCGAGCCACCGGAGCCTGAGCTACGCGAGCCACTGGACCCGCCCGAGCCCGAGCCGCCAGAACCGCCCGGGGCCCAGCCGCCGCCTGAGCGGCCGCCGAACCAACCGCCGCCGCGCGTACCGCTGGCACCCACCCGGGGGCTGCCAGACGACCCACTGCGCGAACCACCAGAACCGCCGCGCGAGCCGCCAGATCCGCCCGAGCCACCAGACCCGCCGGATGCGGTGCGCGGGCCGCCCGAGCCGCTCAGCACGCCTGAGCCGGACGTCCCCGCCCCTGCCGCCCCCGCCGGACGGCTGCCGGAGCGGGTCGGGGCGGACCCGGTGCCGCTGAGGTTGAGTGGTGGTGCGGCGCCCGTCCGAGGAGAAGGCGCAGGCCGGCCACCAGGCTTACCCCCCTGCTGGTCGGTGTTGAGAGGCGCCGGCGTGACAGGTACCCGGGTGCCCGACGGCGTGCCAGGCGTGGCCCCGTCCTCCCCCCGAGCCAACCCCTGCGCCACCGTCGCAGCCGCCGCCCCAGCCCCACCCATCGCCGCAGCCTGCAGCAACGGCTCGGCCTTCCGCATACCCCAACGCCCGACCCGCGCCCCGGCCACTGGCGGCAACACGTTCGCCGCCCGCTCCAGCGTCGGCGAGCTGGCCGCGTCGCCCAGCATCCGGGTGGCCAGCGTGTGCCCGTTCATCGACGAGAACAGGTGCTGGAACGGTCGCCGGTAGAAGAACACCGCGATCGTCAGCAAAGCCATGAACAGGATCTGCATCCCCCACGGCATGGACGTCGAGATGATCAGCGCATAGCCGTAGATGAGCACGCCGAGCACGAGGGCCAGCACGGCCTGCCGCAGCAGCGTGCCGATGAGCATCTCCACCCACCGCATCGCGATGATCCGCCCGGTCCCCGGGTGCACGCCGATGAGCAGGAAGATCGGCCCCATGATCAGCAGCAGCAGGAACCCGACCTTGAGCACCAGCAGCGACACCGCCACCAGGAAGATCAGCACCCCGGCGACCATCGCGGCCATCAGCGCGCCGATCGCGACGCCCAGCCTGGTCGTCCAGTCCTTGCCCTGCACCAGGTAGTAGTGCGAGTCGCCCTTGAGCTTGTTGACCATCTCTTCGTACTTGGCCTGGTGGGCGCCGCTGTTGGGCACCTGGCCCGCCTGCTCGGCCACGCTGATCGACTGCGTCTCGAGCATGGGACGCCCGAAGTCCTGGACGATGTGCGCCTTGGGGTCGGCGGTGCCGAACTGCCCGACCAGCCACGGCTTGCAGACGAGCGTGGACCACAGCGCGTCGGCGTTCTGGTCGACGCCTGCCGTACCGACATGTCCGTAACCGCCGGGTTCGATGGCGCTGCCGTTCGGCCCTGGCAGGCAGGAGGCGCCGCCCGCGCCCGGCAGGCCGGAGAAGGCGGAGTTGACGATCTCGCCGGTCTTGTCGGTCACCACCTTGCCCAGGCCGGTGAAGTCGCCCGGCCTGCTGAAGAACCAGGTCGCCACGGTGACCGCGAGCACCATCCAGATGACGCCCTCGGCCGTGGTCGTGGCGCGCTTGCGCAGCAGGCCGTACCACGCGAGCCAGATCGCGCCGAGGATCACGATCGGCCGGAGATAG
The DNA here is from genome assembly GCF_044457355.1 of Nonomuraea sp. NPDC050556. Taxonomy (NCBI): domain Bacteria; kingdom Bacillati; phylum Actinomycetota; class Actinomycetes; order Streptosporangiales; family Streptosporangiaceae; genus Nonomuraea; species Nonomuraea sp. NPDC050556. The sequence continues at coordinate 195,286 of NZ_JBITGU010000006.1, forward strand.
GGCCAGTACATGGCGTTGGACAGGTTGGTGACGATGTCGTCGACCACGTCCTTGATGGACTGCAGCGGACCCTCGGTCGCCGCCGCCTGGTACGTGGTGATCGTCAGCCGGTCGAGCGCCTTGGCCCAGGAGAAGATCGTGTTGGCCCACGCGTTGCCCAGCACGGCCGCGATGTCGTCGCAGCCGAGCTCGTTCGTGTGCCAGAACAGCCCGGCGTTGCCGAACTCGGCGTAGTTGGTCGTCGGCGAGCCCTGCTGCGGGTTGGGCGCGGCGAGCAGCCCGTCGACCCCGGCGCCGACGACCTCGGGGGCGAGGTCGGGCGACAGGTCACAGGGCGCGGCAGCCGCTGGTTGGAACGCCGTGGTCACGATGGGTACGGCGAGCAAGGCGACGATGAACACCAGGGCCAGCATCAGCCGCCTGCGAAGCCTCATGACCGCACCTCCTGCGCTCTGCCCACTCCCCCTTGATGATCATGCCCGTTCTCGCCGGGTTTGTCGTGCGTCGGGTTCGTGTCGAGCCACCGGAGCAGCTCCTCGGAGATCAGGTCTACTCCGATGCGCCCGGCCCTGCCATCGAGATCACGGAAAATGCATTCCCCGTTGCCCAGGGAGCGAAGAACGGCCCTGTGTTCTTCAGATCCGTCTACCCCCAGCAGGGCCATCACATGATCGACTTCGACCCGCTCGGTCGACCGGAAGGCGAACACCGACGACAGGCAGTTGGTCACCTGCTCGTTCAGCAGGTCGCCCGCGTTCTGTGAGACGAGCACCAGCGCGGTGTTGCGCGAGCGGCCCATCCTGCTCACCTCGGGCACCAGCTTGGCCCCCTCGGGCGTCGAGGTGATCGCCCACGCCTCGTCCAGGAAGATCGCCTTCGGCGCCCGCCGGTCGAGCCCGTTCATCAGCCTGCGGGCGAACTGTGACACCAGGTAGAGCAGCGCCACGGACAGCCGCTGCTCGTAGGAGTAGTCGTCGCGCCCGGTCGCCACGTCCGGCAGGGTCAGACCGCCGAGGGTGAACACGGTCGTCCAGCCCTCACTGTCGATCTGGTCGCCGCCCGACGGGTCGAAGCAGAGCGTGGCCAGGTGCATCTCCGACATCGAGCGCAGGACCGCGCCGAGGTTCTTGGAAGCGGCGTCCTCCGCCTGCTCCAGGAAGTCGACCACCTTGCCGAGCGACGGGTCTGGCGCGTTGGAGACCGCGGCGACCGCCTGGATCATCGCGGACTCGCGCTCCTCCGACATGCGCGGCAGCAGCAGCCGCAGGGTCTCGGTGGCCATCGTCTTCTTCGCCGCGATGTCGTCGCCGAAGGAGAACGGGTCGAGCAGGCCGGGAGCGGCCGAGCCCAGCGGGATGATGCGCGCCTTGCGGCCCCGCTTCTGCAGCAGCTGCACCAGCGACTCGGCGTCGCCCTTCGGGTCGATCACCGCCACGGTGACCCCGCGCAGCGCCATCTGGTAGATCATCAGCAGCGCCAGGGTCGTCTTGCCGCCGCCAGGCTCGCCGGTCACCGCGATGGCCGTCGGCCGGTTGCGGCTGGCGGCGACCAGCGGGTCGAAGTGGACGATGCTGCGCGCCCTGCCGACGGTCTCCCCGATGTACGGCCCGAGCCAGCCTGAAGCGCCGTCGTCGAGCCGGTCGCCCAGGTCGACGGTGGCCGTCGCCATGCCGCCCGCGATCGTGCGCAACGGCTGGCGCTGGGCGTAGGCGTTGACCCGCACCTTCTCGCCGGGCAGCGCCTCGCAGAACAGCGAGAACTGGTCGCCGGTGGAGTTGACGATGTCGATGCCCATGTCGCGGTAGTGCTCCACGACCGCCTCGACGCGCTGGACGCAGATCTCCTCCGTCGGCGCGGACACGATCAGGCGGTGCCAGCCGTACACGAAGGGCAGGCGTTCCTTGGTGATGCCGTGCTCCAGCATGCGCGCGGCGTCGATCTGCTCGGCCAGCGCGATCGGCGCCTCGGCGCCCGCCTCGCGGATGTGGATGTCCATGTCGCGGGCGTGCGCGAGCTTGCGCGCGACGTCCTTGGACGCCTTGACCGGCGGGATCAGCCGCATCCTGCTGGAAATCTCCACAGGGAAGGGCAGCTGGTCGGCGAAGTGCATCCACGGCTCGCCGTCAGGGAACGGCATCAGGTCGGGGAAGCGGGCGAACGACAGGTGCGCGACGTAGGAGTCGCCCTGCGGCTGCTCGATCCGCAGCAGCGACCTGCCGTTGTGGATCTGCCCCTCGACCAGCGACTCGATCTCGCCCCTGCCCCAGCGCCGCTTCGCGCTCGCCGACGGCGGCGGATCGCCGAGCGAGGCGGTCGCCGCATGCTGGAACAGCCAGGCGATCTCGGTGGAGGTGGCGTGCCTGGCGTAGAGGGCGCTGGAGGCCAGGGCCCTGCCGAGCCGTTCCGCCTGCTCGGCCCACTTGGTGATCTCGGACTCCGGCACGTGGTCGTCGTCGAGGCCGAGCGCCTTCTCGCTGCGCTGGTAGAAGCCGAACAGCTGGGACAGCACCCCGGCGCCGAGCTGGCGGCCGCGCGGGCCCAGCCGTACCCCGAGATAGACCTCCTTGGACCAGAAGTCCTTCGCCCAGACGTGCCGGTACATCTCCTCCAGGTAGTCACGCCAGCCAGGCCCCTCGTCCGAGGTGCCGTTGAGCGCCATCGCCCACTCGGCCGCCGGGTAGGTGCGGTGCGCCACGCGCAGGTGCACCTCGGCGTCCGGCATCCGGATCGCGGCCAGCGCGATCGTGACGTTGGTGGCCAGCGCCTCGCGCTCTTCCGGGGTGACGAACTCATAGCTGACCGTTGGAAGCCGGAAATATGCCCACGCGGAGGTGTCCGTGAGCAGGATGCGGTCGTCGAAGTATCTGACCGCAAGTCGGTTGTGTGCCCGAGAAGCCCTACTCACTTAGCGCTCACCGATTCTCGTGCCCGGGGGGTCACTCGCCAACTCCTCCTCGCTCGGCCGTACGGCTTGCGCCGCCGCGAAGCCCGCCACCACGACCCCGGCCAGGGCCAGGTAGGCCCTGCGCCCGGCGGCGCGCAACTGACCTGGATCCACGGGCTCGGCCGCGGCCAGTTCGTCCTCCCAGGGCACTCTCACGATCGCCCTGCACCTGCCGCGCGCCACGGCCTCCGCCTGCTCGACGTCGGCCATGCTGCGCCTGCTCACCCCGTTGACCACCATCACCGCACGCCTGCGCAGGTCAGCGCAGCCGTGCCCGTCGAGCCACTCGTACGTCATCGCCACAGCTTCGGAAGCATCCTCGCTCGCCGGGACGACGAGCACGAGCTGATCCGCGTACGGCAGAATCCGCGCCGCCAGAGCAGCGGCCGGGTCTATGACGGCGAGCTTGTAGTGCCTGTCGAGCAGGTGCATCGCCTGTCCCATGCGCTGCTCGGAGAAGAGGGATCGGTCGGCCAGGCGCTGCTCGGCGCCCGCCTCCGTGTCCGCGCCGATCACCTCCAGGCCGCTCGGGGTGCGCGTGGTATAGGCGCGCATCGTCAGGTAGCCGCTGACTCGGTCGAGCCCGGACAGCAGCGAGGTCAGCGTCTCGGGCGAGTCGGCCTTGATGCGGCTGGTCAGGGTGTGGCCGCCGGTGTTGGCGTCGACGGCGAGCACCCGGTCGTCGCGGTAGTGGGCGAGGGTGTGGCCGAGCATGAGCGCCGTCGTGCTCTGGCCCGCGCCGCCGGTGCAGCCCAGGACGACGATCCTCCGGCTGCCGCCGAACACCGCTCTGGCCCTGGCCTCGTCGATCTCGGAACCGTCGCCGCGCACGCTGCCACCGCCGACGACGACCTGCGCGATGCGGCGCCAGCCGCCGGAGTCACGTCCGACGACGGACTCCACCCTGCGCACCCTGCCGTCGCCCGGCCTGGGGACGGGGACGTCGGGGGTCTGGGTGTCGGGCAGCGGCGGGGGGACGGCGGGGGGACGGGCGGCCTTGACCGGGGGGCGCGGGAGGGGCTTGGCGGGTACGGCAGGCACACCCTTGGCGGGCTTCCCAGCGGGGCTGGCCTGGGTGGGCTTGGCGGGTACGGCGGTGCTGCCCTGGGTCGGGTCCTTCTGCGGCCAGATGTGCTGCTCGGGCTGCGGGGCCGGGGTGCCCTGGCGTGGCGGCTGTCCCCGGCGGTGCTGCACCCGGGCCTCGTCCACGGCAGGGGGCTCCACGGCCTCGAGGGTGGATGGCGCTGGGGTGGCCTCAGTGATGGCCGCGCCTGGCTCAGGGGTGAGCGTGGCCTCACTCGCGGGCGTCGCGGCAACGGGGGCCGCCTCAACAACCGCAGGCGTGGCTGGGGTCACCTCGATGGCAGCAGGCGTGGGCGTGGCCGCCTCACTGACCGTCGCCTCGATGGCCGCAGGCGTAGTGGTGGCCGGGGTCGTCTCGATGGCCGCGGGGGTTGCGGGGGCGGTCTGGGCGGTGGCGGCCAGCTTGCGCAGGCGGCGCAGGGCTTCTGTGTCGATGGGCTTTGCCGGCGTGGGCCCAGCCTGTACGGCGGGCGTCTCCACGGGCACATCCGCCGGGGCCACGGGCTCGACACGACGCTCGGGCTCGACCTGCAGCACAGGCTCGGCCTGCCGTACAGGCTCGGGCTGACGGACAGGCTCGGGCTGGCGGACGGTGGGGTTCGGGGGTGGGGTGGCAGCGCGGACGGGCTCCACCACGAGGTCCTGGGTTTTCACCTGTGGAAGGGCCGCAGTGCCCAAGGCAGGAGCGGCGCCTCGGCGGATCGGGGGTGTCTCGGCCACCGGGGCCTGCGCGGCCGCGGCCGCGGCCGCCGCCACAGCGGGTTGCACCGTGCGCACCCCAGGAGCAGCCTTGCGACCCCTCTTACGCTCCGCCGTACGCGACTTGACGCGCACCGTAGCAGGCGAGACCCGCCAAACCCGCCCAGAGAACGTGATCGTCTCAGGCTCGGCGACCGGCGCCATCCTGGCCCACGTGCGCGGCTCCCCCAGGTACCGCAGCTGCGACTCCATCAGCTCCGTCAGCCGCTTGTTCTCGATCACCGGACGCGTGGACAACCACGTCACGATCCCCGGCGGCACCAGGTAAAGGACGTGCCAGGGCATCGCGATCGGCACCCCGACCACGTAGAGCAGCAGCGACCACGGGGCGAGCACGCCGACGAACACGCCGATCCAGACGATGGGCAGCGGCATCGGCAGCCGTAGGTCGTACAGCTTGTAGAGCCGCTTCTCGATTCGCCAGATATTGGTATACGTAGGCAGGTCCACGCGGTCCTCCTCTCCACCCTCGCTCGCTCTCGTTCAATGACCGCCCAGGCCGGGTCTCAACCCCTCATTTGATGCCCAACGCTCCCGCGATCGCCTTCGCCGTCACCTCGATGACGTTGGGAACGTAGAAGATCACGCCGATCGCCACAGCCAGAATCAGAAATTGCACGAATCTCGTGATCTCCCGCGTGAAGAGGAAGAAGAGCGCGACCACGGAGACCACCACGAGGAAGAGCGGGGCGAAGAAGGCGCGCAGGAAGTCGGCGAGGCCCGCCGTGTTGACCCCGGTGGGGTTGGGTGAGGGCGTGGCCAGCTCTATCAGGTGAAGCACTACGGTCTTAAGGATCACTTCTCGTCCTCCCGGGGGGTACCGATCAGCAGCGCGGTCGTACGTCTATCCAACGGCCCGACCGGCTCCGCGGATGTCAACGACGAACCATCTGGCGCCCTGCTTCTCGACGGTGATGCGGTAGGCCTGCTCCAGGCGGCCGTCGACCGCCTTGGCGTCCGCACCCGTTGGCTGGGCCGAAGGCACCGCGCCCGAGGGCACGCCCCACACCACCACGGCCTGGATCTCTCTGGTGGAACCCCCCACGGGAACCACGAGCTTCTTGAGCTCGACGAAGCTGAACGCCCCGCCGAAGCCCGGCACGCTCTTGCCGTCGGCGACGTAGAGCCTCAGCGCGTTCGTGTCGCCCTCGCCGTACGCCTTGAGGAACCCTTCGAGCTGCGTGCGCAGCTCGGCCGCCACGGCGTCGTCGGTCTCCGGCGCGACCACCTGCGGCGCGTCGGCCGGCGCGGGAGCGGGCAGCAGCGCGGGACGCCCTGAGACCACGAACTTCCCGTCCTTGGTGTAGACCGGCACGGACAGCAGCAGCCTGCGCCCGCTCGACTGGAACGCCACGGTGACGACGGCGTTCTGCTGGTCGACGATCTCGATGTCGTACGGCACGATCGCCGCTGCGCCCATGGTGCCGTAACCGTCCCAGCCGAACTGGTCGTCGGCGTCCTCGGGCAGGTAGGGCGCCAGTTTGGCGGCCCTGTTCTGCGCGTTGGCCGCGTCGAAACTCAGATAGACCCCGGCGAACTGCGCGGCGAATGCCGACGCGCGCGCCGACGGGAATCCCTCACCGGCCGGTGTCACGCCATTGGGCGTTGGATCGGCGGACTGGGTAAATCGCTCGAAAGGTGCACGAATCCCATTAAAAAGGATGACGACGATAAGTGCCCAGAGAATGGCGCGGCCCGTCCAGACGAGCCACCGGCCGCCCCCGCCCGACCAGCGACCGCGGCGCGGCCTGCGCGCGGGCGGCTGGTCGAAGTCAGGCGAATCCGGGTACGCCGAAAGCTCGGGGTCGCCAGCGATCCGAGGACCTTGCTGGACGGTGGACCTTCGAGCCATCACGCCTCCGCTCGCGCCGTCCCCCCGGCTGGCGCGGTGTCGTCCTAGTCGATCGCTGTCACCCGTGGTGAAGGTGCTACCTTACCGGTCCCTGCAATTGTTCCAGGAAAGCCACGCCCATGCTGCAGGCATCGCCGTGCGGGGGCAAACCGAGTCTGCATGACGCCATGGAATGACAGAAGGCGTCCGCTTCGTTGCGAATTGGTATTTGGCCTGGCCAGACGGTTGGAACGTTACCCTGCGGCCAGGGATTGGTGTCCAAAGAGCGCAGGGACTGTCCCGAGCTGCGCATTTGGTATAAGACACCTCAGGCCGCACACCCCTCAGGGGCATGCGGCCTGGTGAACGGCAACGTCAGGCGGGCTCCGGCCCGTCCACGGCGTGCAGTCTGCGCCGGGAGTTGAGATCGACCACGCTCGGCGGGCTCACGTGGTCAAGGCGGCCACGGAGGTCGGCGAGCATCGACGCGGGCGTGCGCCGCCCGAGCCTCCTGAGGACTTCCTCGCGCTCGTCCACTTTTCTGCGGAGATAGTCTTCCCTGTCCACTCGCAGGCCGTACATGAGCTCGACCCTGAGCAGGGCGAGCTCCTCCTCGAGGCTGATGCCGACGAGCGTGGGTACGGCTGGACGCCGCTTGCGAAGTATCCGACTGATCATGGTGCCCTCCCGATTCAGCGTGAGCGCCGTGATGATTCGACGCGCGGGAGGCGAAAGTGGTTGACGCGGCAGTTGTCCCGGTATCAGACGTTGAATCGGAACTCGACCACGTCGCCGTCGCGCATGACGTAGTCCTTGCCCTCGATCCTGGCCTTGCCTGCGGACCTGGCGCTGGCGATCGAACCGGCCTCGACCAGGTCGGCGAACGAGACGACCTCGGCCTTGATGAAGCCGCGCTGGAAGTCGGTGTGGATCACGCCGGCCGCCTCGGGGGCGGTGGCGCCCTTGCGGATCGTCCAGGCCCTGGTCTCCTTGGGACCCGCCGTCAGGTAGGTCTGCAGGCCGAGCGTCTCGAACCCGACGCGGGCCAGCTGGGCCAGCCCGGACTCCTCCTGACCGACGGACTGCAGCAGCTCCAGCGCCTCCTCGTCGGAGAGCTCGACCAGCTCGGACTCGATCTTGGCGTCGAGGAAGACCGCCTCGGCCGGGGCGACCAGCTCGGAGAGCTGGGCCCGCAGCGCGGTGTCGGTGAGCTCGTCGGCGTCGAGGTTGAAGGCGTAGAGGAACGGCTTGGCCGTCAGCAGGTGCAGCTCGCGCAGCTCGGAGCGGTCGAGACCGCTCTCGAAGATGGTCTTGCCGGTCTCCAGGACCTTGGCCGCCGCCTCAGCCGCTTCCAGCGCGGCCTTCTTGTCCTTGTTCGTCCGCGCCTCCTTCTGCAGGCGCGGGATGGCCTTCTCCACCGTCTGCAGGTCGGCGTAGATCAGCTCGGTGTTGATCGTCTCGATGTCGCGCTTGGGCGAGATGTCGCCGTCCACGTGGGTCACGTCGGGGTCGTTGAACACCCGGATGACCTGGCAGATCGCGTCGGTGTCGCGGATGTTGGCGAGGAACTGGTTGCCCCTGCCCTGCCCCTCGGAGGCGCCGCGCACGAGGCCGGCGATGTCGACGAACTCGACCTTCGCCGGGAGGATCTTGGCGGAGCCGAAGATCTCGGCGAGCGTCGCCAGGCGGTCGTCGGGAACGCCCACGATGCCCACGTTGGGCTCGATGGTGGCGAACGGGTAGTTCGCCGCCAGGGCGTTGCCCGTCTTGGTCAGCGCGTTGAAAAGCGTGGACTTGCCGACGTTGGGCAGGCCGACGATGCCGATGGAGAGACTCATGCGCCCGACTCCGTCGGGCGCATGAGTCTAAGACTGCTGTGTTTACTGGTTCGCTCGCTTCGCTCCCTCACGTATAGCGAGTTTAGTGCTCTAGCAGACGTAGACAGGTCACTGGACGGAACGCCCCGGACGCCTTGAGGTAACGGTTGGCACTCTTAGGGCACATGGCAGGACTTTTCCCGAAGGACGTCACCCGCGCCCATGCCCGATGAGACCGGCAGTCAACTCGTGAAATTTCCGATTTGGGGACCACCTCGTCGCGCAGCCTCGCCACGCACGAACCCCGCGCAAGCACCTGGCCACCCTCCCCCAGGCACGCCACCCCGCTGGAAACCTTCAGCACGTCGAGGGTGCCTCCGGGGCAGGTCGCCGGGGATCTGACGACCGCGACGGCTCTGCCGTACCAGCCTGGGGTCGCGCAGGAGCGCTCGCGGCCGTCCAGGGCGAGGCAGTCGCCCGCCCTGAGCACCCCGCCGCCCCTGCCGGGGTCCCCGGGGTGCGGGTCGAGGTCGTTGCGTGTGCAGGCCGTACGGCCCGAGCTGATGCGTACGACGTCGTCGGTGTCGTCGGGGCAGCCGCCCAGCCCCGGCGGGTCGGCGGCGATGGCGGTGACCTCGGCGTCGCCGCCGTTGCACGCGACCAGCTCGACCCGCGCGCCCGCCTGGCGCACGCAGGCGCCAGGCGCCCAGAGCAGCGTCTTGCGGGAGACGGGCACGGACGGCGGCGCGGTGACCCGTCCAGCTATGACCGTTCCGGCCGCCGCGATCGCGACGATGGCCACCGCCACGGTCACGACGAGCGACAGCAGCATCCTCGATCCCGTAGCCATAGCGATACTCTCGGTGACAGAGATGTAGCGCACAAGCGGAATGGCCCAGGCGTGTCGGGAAGACCCACGCAGAATGCCCTGCAATCATCGATGGAGTGGATGTCGTCTCGCTTCTCATCGGCCTGGCTGCCGGAGTGGCCATCGGGTTCCTCCTGGCAAGAACGCGGTCGGCGGTGCGGGTGGCCGAGGCCGACGCGCGCGCCAAATCCGCCGAGGACAAGCTCGTCTACGTCGAACAACAGCTGGCGGAACGGTTCCAGGCCCTGTCCACCCGGGCGCTCGACGTCAACAACATCCGCTTCCTGGAGCTCGCCGAGACCCGCCTGGCCGCCAGCCGCGCCGAGGCCACCGGCGACCTCGACCAGCGCAAGCAGGCCGTGGAACACCTGGTGGAGCCGCTGCGCGACGCGCTGGCCAGGGTGGAGGCCCAGCTGCGCGACACCGAGTCCGGCCAGCGCGCCGCCCGCGCCGAGCTCGCCAAGCAGATGGAGTTCGTCCGCCAGAGCAACAACGAGCTGCGCACCCAGACCACCTCGCTGGTGCGCGCGCTGCAGCGGCCGGAGGCCCGCGGCAGGTGGGGCGAGCTGCAGCTGCGCCGGGTGGCGGAGATCGCCGGGATGCAGCGCTTCTGCGACTTCGACGAGCAGGTGGTCGAGGGGGCGATGCGGCCCGACATGGTGATCAGGCTGGCCGGGGGCAAGAACATCATCGTCGACTCCAAGGTGTCGCTCGCCGCGTACCTGGAGGCGGCGGAGGCGGGCGACGAGACGCTGGCGACCGTACGGCTCGACGCCCACGCCAGGCACGTGCGCCAGCACGTCGACCAGCTCGCCGCCAAGGCCTACTGGCAGGGGTTCAGCCCCACGCCGGAGTTCGTGGTGCTGTTCATCCCCGGCGAGGCGTTCCTGGCGCCCGCGCTGGAGCGGGACCCGTCGCTGCTGGAGTACGCGATGACCAAACGGGTGCACATCGCCACGCCGACCACGCTCATCACGATGCTCCGCACCGCGCACTACGCCTGGCAGCAGGCCGCGCTGAGCGAGAACGCGCGCGCCGTCTTCGAGCTGGGCAAGGAGCTCTACGAGCGGCTCTCGTCGCTCGGGCGCAACGTCGAGTCGCTGGGCAAGTCGCTGTCGCGCGCGGTCGAGTCGTACAACAAGACGGTCGGGTCGCTGGAGACCCGCGTCCTGGTGACGGCGCGCAAACTACACGATCTCGGTGTGGTCGACGGCGAACTGGACGCGCCGGAGATGCTCGAAGGGCTGCCCAGGCCGCTCGCCTCCCCTGAACTGCTGGAAACCTCGTCTCTGATTTCCCATGTGAACGGTAAGTTGGCGAGCGGGGGTGGATGAACATGAGCGGAAAGACCCGGCGGTCGGCGATCAAGCTGACCTCCCGCGGCGCGATCGCGCTCGCCTTGCTGTCCGCCCTGGCGGGATACGTCCTGTCCGCCATGTTCGGGATGCCTTTGCTGGTCGGTGCGGCCTTCCTGGCGGGGAGCCTGACCGGGGTGCTCCTGGTCAACCAGCGGGAGCTGCTGTCGCTGGTGGTGACGCCGCCGCTGGTGTTCTTCGCTGCCACGTTCGTGGTCCAGTTCGGCTCCGCGCTGACGGCGCGGTCGTTCCTGCAGTCGCTGGCCGTCGGGCTCTACACGGCGCTGTCGGCCGGGGCGCCCTGGCTGTTCGCCGGGTCGGCGCTGGTGCTGGCGGTGGCCTGGCGGCGCGGGCTGCGGGAGAACGTCCGGGAGTTGCGCGAGGAGCTGCGCATCGGCGCGCCGGACATCCCCAAGCCGCGGACCAGCTCGTTCGCGCCTGAGCCCGAGGGCTATTTCGAGCCACGGCTGTACGGCACGCCCCGGGTCGAGGACTGATGCACTTATCCAGGCGGCTGGCGGACGAGATGGTCGTCTGCTGCTTCGTGGTGCTGGTGGTCACCGGGGCGTTCCTGGCGTTCTTCTACCGGGCGGGTGGCACGCCCGTGGTGTACGGCGGGCCGTTCGCGCCGCTGCTCGGCATCGAGATGAGCCAGGCGTACGCGTCGACCATGCGGATCAGCTTCGAGGTGCGCGGCGGGCTGCTCATCCGGCACCTGCACGCGTGGTCGGCACTGCTGCTCGGTGCGGGCGTGCTGCTGCGCGCGGCCCTCACCTGGCGCTGGGCCCTGCTGCTCGTCTTGGTAGGAACCGGGCTCCTCACCGGCTGGCGCCTGACCGACGGCGATGACGCGGGCTGGTGGTACGGCGGGCACCTGGTGGTGGCGGTCGGAGTCCTGGGCCTGTTGCTGCCCGGCGTACGGCCCGGCCTGCGCCTGATCGCGGGGCTGGGGATCGGCCTGGTGGTGCTGGCCCTGTATTTCCCCCTCAACCAGATCTGGCTGTACGGCCCGGCTCGCTGAGCGGCTCTGGGGCGTAGTGGTGGAACACAATGGTCGCCATGGACGAGAACATTAGGGACGAAGCGTGGTGGAAGCGACAATCCGCCGCGCATGGGGAGTGGTGGAAGAAGCGGGCGGCGGGGCAGCAGGAGGAGTCCCTGCGCCAGAACAACATGATGTACGGCGGCTTGATCGGCATCGGAGTCGTGCTGGTGCAGCCGTTCCTCACGCCCGGGACCGCTCCCCTCGACCTTTCCGCCCAGATCTGCGTGGTCGCGTTTGCGTTGGCCATCCCGCTGTTGTCTGCTCTGTTGTTGTTGAACCGGCACGAGACGTATCGGCGGCGCGCGACGAGCTCGGCTGTCGTGATGGTGGCGCAGCAGGGGGCGCTGGCGTTGGGGTTCGTGGGGGTGGTGGCGGGGTTCTGGCACATCATGACGATCGCCGGGATCGCGATCCTGGTTGGCGCGGCGGTGGGGCTGGGGGTGCATGGGGCGGGTTATGTGCGCGTGGAGGAGGAAGACGCCCAGGCCACGCCGGGCGCGGAACAACCACCTGAGATGTAGACCCCGCTGATGTCCATGCCGAGCTCAAGCCAGGTATGGCGGCGCAGGACCCCTGTCAGAGTGGGCGGAGCACGCAACCCACCTCGTGTCCCTCGCCCCGTGCAGTGGGCGGGACATCCGGGCTCGGCCTGGGAAGCGCGCACGGGTGGGTGGGGGTCCGGGGGCTCGGGAGGCTCTGCCCCCAAAGAAGGGAAGCTCGGGGCTAATCAGCACGCTCTTGCGCAGGCCCATTGCGTGCGCCAGGCCCCTTCTCGGGTGAGTCGGGGCCGTGTGGGTGGGTTAGTTGGCGCGGAGGTTCTTGCGGAGTTCGTGCGGGAGCGCGAACCGCATGCTCTCCTTCACCGACTCGACCTCCTGCACGTCGTCGAACCCGTGCTTCGCCAGCCGTGCCAGCACCTCGTCCACCAGCTCCTCAGGCACCGAAGCTCCGCTGGTCACCCCCACCGTGGTGACCCCTTCGAGCCACTCGTCGCGGATGTCGGCCGCGTAGTCGACCAGATAAGCCGCATCGGCCCCATGGTCCTTCGCCACCTCCACCAGCCGCTTGGAGTTCGACGAGTTCTCCGAGCCGACCACGATCACCAGCTGCGACTCCGCCGCGATCTCCTTCACCGCGACCTGCCGGTTCTGGGTGGCGTAGCAGATGTCGTCGCTCGGCGGGTCGAGCAGCGTCGGGAACCGGTCCTTGAGTCGCTTGACCGTTTCGATGGTCTCGTCCACCGACAGGGTGGTCTGCGAGAGCCACACCAGCTTGTCGGGGTCCTTCACCTGGATGCGGTCGACCGAGTCGAGGCCGTCCACGAGCTGGATGTGCTCGGGCGCCTCGCCGGCCGTACCCTCGACCTCTTCGTGGCCTTCATGACCGATGAGCAGGATGTCGTAGTCCTGGTTGGCGAAGCGCTTGGCCTCGTTGTGCACCTTGGTGACCAGCGGGCACGTCGCGTCGATCGTGCGCAGCTGCCGCTGGGCGGCCTCGTCGTGTACGGCGGGCGATACGCCGTGCGCCGAGAACACCACGATCTCGCCCTCGGGCACCTCCTCCGTCTCCTCGACGAAGATGGCTCCACGGGCCTCGAGCGTCTTGACGACGTGGGTGTTGTGGACGATCTGCTTGCGCACGTAGATGGGCGCGCCGTACTGCTCCAAAGCCTTCTCGACCGCCTCCACGGCGCGATCGACTCCGGCACAGTAGCCGCGCGGCTTGGCTACGAGTACTCGTCGGGCGGTGGGGGTCTTCGGCTCCATGCTTCATATGCTACGTGGAGCGGCAAAGCGGCCCGCTCGCGCATGGCACCGAGCGTTTGCCAGACTGGCCGTCCCGAACAGGACCTCCCAGGGAGTCGGCATGTCCCTCAGCGACGTGATACGCAGCATCGCTAAAACCATGACAGACAAGGACGAGCTCAAGGCGAAGGCCAAGGACCTTCCGCTGCTCGTGATCCAGACCACGCTCAGCGCGGCCGGGCAGGCTCTGCTGCTCGCCGACCGGGTGAAGAACTCCATCAAGGGGCTGGCCGGCAGGGACGAGGAGGAGACGACCGAGTCCAAGCCGTCGGCAGCGGAGCAGGTGGCCGCCGCCGAGCCGGAGGAGAAGCCCGCGCGCCGGGAGCCCGTCATCTTCGCGCCCAGGCCCTCGACCAGCGACGTCGAGTCGAACGGCGCAGCCAAGACGAAGCCGGAACCCGTCATCTTCGCCCCCAAGCCGGCCGCCGCCGAGCCGGTCACCCCTGAGCCGGTCGCCACTAAGCCGGTCAGCGATGAGCCCGTCGCCTCGGCCGAGCCGGTCGCCGCCCCCGAGCCGGTCACCGCCCCCGAGCCCGTCGCCGCCCCCGAGCCCGTGAGCGTCGAGGCCGTGGGCACCGTACCCGACAGCGCCGAGCCCGCCGCCAAGCCCAAGCCCAAGGCCGCCCCCAAGCCCAAGCCGAAGGCGGAAGCCAAGCCCAAGGCCGCGCCCAAGCCCAGGGCGACCAAGGCCGCCAAGCCCGTCGAAGTCGTCGAAGCCGGTTCCAACGGCCTGGTCGAGCCGCTCCCCGGCTACTCCGACCTCACCGTCGCCTCCCTGCGCGCCAGGCTGCGTGGCAAGTCCGCCGACCAGATCAACGAGCTCCTCGCCTACGAGCAGGCCACCCAGGCCCGCGAAGAAGTCATCAGGATGTACGAGAACCGCCTGGCCAAGCTGGCCGCCGAGTAAACGTCGGCCACGCCCCGTAGGCTGCCGCCATGAGCGCCAAGACCACGCCGGAAAACCCCCTGCCGGTCCGCACGGTCCTGCAGATGGTCGGTGGCTGGATCGCCAAGCTCGGCACGGTCTGGGTCGAGGGGCAGATCACCGACCTCAGCGCGCGCGGCGGCACCGTGTTCCTCACCCTGCGCGACCCCGTCGCCAACGTGTCCGCCAGGGTGACGGCGCCGCGCAACGTCTACGAGGCCACCGTGCCCCGCCCGGTCGACGGCGCCCGGGTCGTGGTGCACGTCAAGCCCGATTTCTGGGTCAACCGCGGCTCGTTCGCCCTGACCGCGCTGGAGATCCGTCCCGTCGGCGTGGGCGAGCTGCTGGCCAGGCTCGAACGGCTGCGCCAGGTGATGGCGTCGGAAGGGCTGTTCAACGCCGACAGGAAGCGCAGGCTGCCGTTCCTGCCTGGCACGATCGGGCTGGTCTGCGGGCGCGACTCGGCGGCCGAGCGCGACGTGCTGGAGAACGCCAGGCGCCGCTGGCCGGCCGTACGTTTCAAGGTCGAGGAGGTGGCCGTCCAGGGGCCGTACGCGGTCACCGAGGTCACCGAGGCCGTGCAGAAGCTCGACGCGGATCGCGAGGTCGACGTCATCGTCATCGCGCGCGGCGGTGGCTCGCTGGAGGATCTGCTGCCTTTCTCGGACGAGTCGCTGGTGCGGGCCGTGGCGGCGTGCCGTACTCCGGTGGTCAGCGCGATCGGGCACGAGCAGGACAGTCCGCTGCTCGACCTGGTCGCCGACGTACGCGCCTCGACGCCCACGGACGCGGCCAAGAAGGTCGTGCCCGACGTGGGCGAGCAGCTCACGCTGGTGCGGCAGCTGCGCGACCGGGGGCGGCGGGTGGTCGGTGGGTGGCTGGAGCGGGAGCTGTCGTGGCTGACCTCGGTACGCTCGCGGCCGTCGCTGGCGGATCCGGTCCGTGAGCTGGAACGGCGGGCCGAGCAGGTGGACGCGTTGCGCGACCGGACTCGGCGGTCGCTGGGGACCTCGATCGACCGGGCTGAGGACTCTTTGAGCCATTTGCGCGCCCAGTTGGTGGCGCTTTCTCCGGCGGCGACGTTGGAGCGGGGGTATGCGATCGTGCAGCGCCCTGAGGGCGAGGTGGTACGGCGAGCGGCCGACATCGCGCCGGGAGACTTGCTGACGATCCGCCTCACGGACGACCGTCTGACGGTGCGCACCGAGTCCCCCGACGACGCCGCACCGGCCAAGAAGGCACGCAAACCCAGCAAGCCACGCAAGAAGCCCGCGGACGAGGACGCCCTCCCCCTCCTCCCGGACCCCACCGAAGACCCCTGACCCTTCGTGTGGGACCGCTTCCAAAGGACCTCAGCCCCCTTGGTGCCCCCCGACACTGCGAAGCGGCCGTCTCTGAAGGACCTCAGCCTCTGGATGGGCCGAGGTCCCTATAAGCACGGGCACCCACTACGGAGGCTGGGCAAGACGCGAGCGGGGCTCAAGCCTGCACGGAGCGCGGCGTTACGGGTGGGGGGCGGTCCAGGTGAGGCCCGGGTAGCGGGAGGTGAAGCCGTAGGAGCGGTACAGGGGCTCGCCGTCCGAGGTGGCGTGGAGGTCGACCCTCGTGACGCCACGGGCCGCGTACCAGGACATCAGCGCGTCCAGGATGGCTCTGCCGTACCCCCTGCGGCGGTGGGGCGGGGCGGTGGTCATGCCCAGGATGTAGCCGAAGCGTCCGTCGGGCAGGCCGGGGCCGGGGAAGCGGTGGAAGACGAAGCCGATGCCGCACGCGGCCAGCGTGCCGTCGGGAGCGTCGATGACCAGCACGGCCACGTCGTCGTCGCCCAGCCTGGCGGTCAGTTCCGTGGCGTAGGCGTCCTGCCAGCCGTCCTCGGGAGGGTGCGTGTCGGCGGCCATCCGGGCGGCGAGGATCTCGCGGAGCCGTACCAGCTCGGGGATGTCGGCTATGGTCGCGTTGCGTATGGACACGGGCGCTCTCCTCGGCGGGCCAGGACGCGATTGTCGGTCCCTGACCCTAGGGTGGTGCGCGTGGCAGATGACAAGGCACCCTCATATGAGCAGGCCCGCGAGGAGCTGACCGAGGTGGTGCGTCGGCTGGAGACCGGCGGGCTCACGCTGGAGCAGTCGATCGAGCTGTGGGAGCGCGGGGAGAAGCTGGCTGCGATCTGCGAGGAGTGGCTGCAGGGGGCTCGGGTGAAGCTGGCCGCCGCGATGGCCCGCCGCTCGGACCCCACCGAACAGCCGGGCGCGGACACCCCGTTCTAGCCCGTCCACCACACTGTGGGTCCGCCTTCCGACCCACGCATGCAAGCGCCTGAAGGCCGCCATGCGGGCCCGCCCAGAGCGGCTCAAGGCCTCGAGTGGCTCAAGGCCTGGTGTGGCTTGGGCCTTGTGTGGCTTGGGCCTTGTGTGGCTTGGGCCTTGTGTGGCTTGGGCCTTGTGCGGGCGTGGGCCCCAGGCCGCCATTCCGGAGCGAGGCGGGCGGCATTGGCCCAGAGGCTTTGGACCGCCCGACGCGGAGCGCCTCTCGCGGGCTCAGGGCGGGCGTTACGGCGCAGGGGCGGGCGCTGCGGGGGCTCGGGGCTGGGCGGGTGCCGTGCGAGCCCGGTGCGCAGCCGCCGGGTGTGAAGCCGTACATCGTGGCGTGGCGTGAGGCCGCCCGACGTGGCGGGCGTGAGGCCGTGCAACGTCGCGACCGCGTGGCCGTACGACGGGGTCGGTGTGGCGGGCCGGTGGTGGGCCGTACGGCTGTGGGGTCAGGAGCGGTTGAGGACGACGACCGGGATGTGGCGGGTCGTCTTGGCCTGGTACTCGGCGAAACCCGGGGCGATCTCCACCATGCGGGCGTAAAGCTCGTCCCGCTCCGTCCCCTCCACCACAGCCGCCTTCACCTCGAACGTCTCGGTGCCGACCTCCGCCGTCGCCGTCGGGTGGGCGTTGAGGTTGTGGTACCAAGCCGGGTGGTGGTCGGCGCCACCGTTCGAGGCGATGATCACGTAGCGGTCGCCGTCCGGGAGGAACATGACCGGGCTCGTGGTGGGGTTGCCGCTCTTGGCGCCCGTGGTGGTGAGGAGCACGAGGTTCGCGCCCTCGAACATGCCGCCCACCTTGCCGCCGTTCGCGCGGAACTCTTCGATGACCTGTGCGTTGAAACCGTCTGCCATGACCTCTACTCCTTAACCGGAAAGCTCTCCGCTTATACTAAACGGAGGAACCTCCGTTTACAAGCAGGAGCGTATGCTCGTGGGTCGGGAGCCACCATGGGAGAACGCGAGCCGCTACCGCTGATCGGCCAGCGGCCGCCGGAGCGCGCCGACGCGGCGCGCAACCGGCAGAAGATCGTCGACGTGGCCGCACGCCTTCTGGCGACCTGCGGTCCTACGCGCCTGTCGCTGGACGAGGTGGCGCGCGAGGCCGGGGTGGGCGTGGGTACGGTGTACCGGCGGTTCGGCGATCGCGCCGGCCTGGCGTACGCGTTGCTCGACGAGCGGGAGCGGCGCTTCCAGGAGGCGTACATGACGGGCCCGCCGCCGATGGGGCCCGGCGCTCCGGCGGTGGATCGGATCACGGCGTTCCTGCACGCGATGGTCGACTACACGCTGGAGCTGCAGGACATCTTCCGGCTGCTGGAGGAGGGCAAGCCGAAGAGCCGCTTCAACGGGCCTTACCGGGTGCGGCGCACGCATCTGGCGGTGCTGGTGGCGCAGGTACGGCCGGGTGGGGACGCGCATTTCCTGGCCGATGCGCTGCTGGCTCCGTTGACGGCGAGCCTGCTCGACTTCCAGCTCAACGAGATGGGCATGACGACCGACGCGGTGAAAGCAGGCCTGACCGACCTGGTCACCGCGCTGGCCATCCGCTGACAGGCCACCGCACCCAGAACGCAGATGGAGAGGCGAAGAAGGGGTCGGGCTGAGGACCTCAGGGGTTAAGGGCCCCGGGGGGCGGTCTGGGTCAGGCGGTTTCGCGAGGGGGCAGCCAGCGGTAGTCGTGCCCGCCGTCCTCGCTCAGCCACGCGTTGACGCTCCCCAACCCCCGCTCGTTGAGCTGCCCGTCGTGAATACCGAAGGCGCGCGAAGCCTTCACCGCCTTGAGGAAGTCGATCGCCTCGTGCAGCTTCAACCACCCACCCTGCATGGGCACGCACAGCGTCTCCACCGGCACGGGAGGCACGAAGACCGAGTCCCCCGGGTGGTAAAGGGCGTCCTCCACCAGGTAACCGAGGTTCGCGCACGACGGCTGCTCCTCGTAGATGAACGCGTGCTCCCCGCCGAAGGCACGGACACGGAACCCACCGGCGGTGAACTCCTCCCCCACGGAAACAGCCGTGAAGGGGAAGTCCGGCAGGTCAGCCCCGGCAGGCGCGTAGACAGGCACCCCGGAAACCCGCGTCACGTCGACGTGGTCGGCGTGCTCGTGCGTCACCAGGACGGCGTCGGCCCCGTCCCAAGCCTCGGGCTCCGTCCACGCACCAGGATCGATGACCAGGACGCGGCCCTCATGCTCGATCCGCACACACGCATGGGTATATTTCGTGATCCTCACGTGGACAAGCAAACCAGATTGCCCTCGGAGTCGTGGAACGCCGCCATCCGCACCTCCGCCCCCGGCGTACCGAAGGTGCCGTCGTCGGTGAAGATCAGGTGCGGCTCCTCCACGAAGACCACGCCGAGCGCCTTGAGCCGCGCCACCTCCCCCTCCAGGTCGTCTGCCGCGAGATAGAGCAGCGCGGACGGCGCGCTCTTCTCCAGCATCAGCCGAACCCCGCCAAGGTCGAAGAAGACCAACCCCGGCGGATCAAAGGTCGCGATGTGCCGAAGTTTCAGGACATCGCGGTAGAACGCGGTTGCCCTCGTGAGATCGTCCGCGTGCTGTGCCACCTGCCTCAGGCTCATGGCACGACTGTAGGAGTCAGCTCGTCGGCTTGGACAGTTCCTTCAACGACGAGGCCAGCGTGGCCAGCTCCGGCCAGTCGGCCGTACCCGTGACGATCAACGTCACCCCCGGCAGCGTACGCACCAGAGTCCGCTGGTTCTTGTCCTCGCGGAACCGCTTCTCCCACGGCTGCCCGTCGATCTGCTGCGTACCGATCACCTTGTCGCTGTTGGCGATCCGGCTCGCGAACCCGGCCGCGGGCTGCTCTGCGCTCTGCACGAACATCGCGTGCTCGCGAGACGCCGTGGCGTACCCGAGGTAGAGCGTCGGAGAGCCGTCGGCGCCCTTGACGATCCGGTTGCTGTTCGGGATCCAGCCGCTCGGATCCTGCGCAGGCTCCCAGATCTTGTACGTGACGTCCCTGTTGAAGTTGGCGACCGTGATCGTGTACTCGCGCCTGGGGATGTGTTCTTCCCTGCTCTGCGGCGTGACCAGCAGGAAGAGCACCGCCGCGACCACGCAGACGCCGAGCGCCACCGCGTAGCCGTAGAAACCTTGAGTGAACCGTCGCACGTTTGGCGAGGTTACCCGCTCACCTGGCCGCCCTGCGCAGCGACCGGCTGGATCTGGCCGATGATGGCGAGCACGTCCTCGGCCAGCTGGCGGTCGCCGGACAGCACGACCTCCGACACGGCGGCGGCGAGGGCGCCGGTCACGACCACGACGAGCGCGCCCTCCTCCTCGAACAGCGCCGCGTTGCGCTTGGCCCACGTGCGCAGCCGATCGCGCATGACGACCTCGAACCCGGGCGGCCCGTCGCCGCGCAGGAACAGCGCCGCCAGCTCGCGCTCCTCCAGGCAACCGTCGAGGTAGGCGCGGGCGGCGCTGATGAACACCTTCATCGGATCGCTCTCGCCCGAGGCGCGCGACTCGCGGGCGGCCAGCTTGGTGCGCTGCCACTGCCTCGACTGGAACTCCTCGAACAGCGTGAGGTAGAGGTCGGCTTTGCCGGAGAAGTGGTGGTAGAGGCTCCCGACGCTTGCCTCGGCCCTCGACACGACGTCCGTGACACCGGCCTCGGCGAAACCCTTGGAGACGAAGACCTCGCGAGCTGCGGTCAGGAGAGCGGTACGCGTCGCCGCGCCCCGCACTGTCACCGGCTGTTCCACATCGCTGCTCATGGTGGGCACATTATCCTCCGCTGGCCGGGGAGAAGGGGACAACTACCATCGAGACAGTTGTCCACGAGGAGGCCTCACCATCATGTCCGATCAGACGTCTGTCCCCGCCGAACTCGCCACGGGCGAACACGCCCCTGATCGCAACCTCGCCATGGAGCTCGTTCGCGTGACGGAAGCCGCAGCGATGGCCGCCGCCCGATGGGTGGGCAGGGGCGACAAGAACGGCGCCGACGGCGCGGCCGTGAACGCCATGCGGCAGTTGATCAACACGGTGTCCATGAACGGCGTGGTGGTGATCGGGGAGGGCGAGAAGGACCACGCGCCCATGCTGTTCAACGGCGAACGCGTCGGGGACGGCAGCGGTCCGGAGTGCGACGTGGCCGTGGACCCGATCGACGGGACCCGGTTGACCGCGCTGGGCATGCCTGACGCGGTGTCGGTGATCGCGGTGAGCGAGCGCGGGTCGATGTACGACCCGTCGGCCGTCTTTTACATGGAGAAGCTGGTGACCGGGCCGGAGGCGGCCGACGTGGTCGACATCAACGCGCCCGTGGCGGCCAACATCGCGGCGGTGGCGAAGGCCAAGGGGTCGTCCGCGTCCGACGTGACCGTGGTCATCCTGGACCGGCCGCGCCACGAGCAGCTGGTCAAGGAGGTCAGGGAGACGGGGGCGCGGATCAAGTTCATCACCGACGGCGACGTGGCCGGCGCGATCATGGCGGCGCGCGCGGGGACCGGCATCGACCTGATGCTCGGGATCGGCGGCACGCCGGAGGGCATCGTCGCGGCGTGCGCGCTCAAGTGCATGGGCGGGGTGATCCAGGGCAAGCTGTGGCCGCAGGACGACGCGGAGCGGCGGCGGGCGTTGGAGGCCGGGCACGATCTGGACCGGGTGTTGCACACCAACGATCTGGTCACGTCGGACGACGTGTTCTTCGCGGCTACGGGGATCACGCAGGGGGAGCTCATGCAGGGGGTGCGGTTCCGGGGCGGGGTGGCGGTGACGCACTCGCTGGTGATGCGGGGGCGGTCGGGGACGATCCGGAAGGTGGAGAGCGAGCATCAGTTGTGGAAGCTTCGTGCTTATAGCGCGATCAACTTCGACACTGCGGGGTGAGTTGGCTGAGGGACCTCTCCCCGTAAGGGGCTGAGGTCCCTCAGGGTCAACCGCTCTGTGGGGTGGCTGGGGTCCTTTGAGAAGAAGGGCCTGTTAGGGGGTCCCTGAGAAGAAGAGCCCTCACGGGGCTGGGGTCCTTTAGAAGGCAGGGCCTAAAAGGCTTGGGTACGGCGGGGCCGGGGGATGGCCTGGGTGGGGGCGGGGCTGGGGGCTGTCCAGGGGCACGGTCGGCCGGTGGGCGTGGCTGGGCGCCGTTACGGCCGGGGCGTCAGGGCGGGTCAGCGGCGGCGTTTGCGCCGGGGAGGCTCCTTGACCTTGATCTCGCCGATCAGGTTCGAGGTGTGGACCTCGATGACCGGGGCGTCAGGCGCGGTGAGCTGCTTGGTCAGGCGGATCGTCTTGTCCTTCGAGACCCGGATCACCTCCAACCCCTCAGGCACCCAGATCTCCAACCCCCCGAACACGATCGTCGCGTTGATGATGATCCGCCGGTTCTGCAGGATCGCGTCCCGAAGGTCCAGCTTGGTGGTTCCGAACATCGCCGTCACCCCGAGCTCGGCGGGCACCACCCACCGCCCCCCGCGCTGCTGCTGCTTGAAGATGGCCGACACCGGCCGGTCGTCCAGCTGCAGAGGCTGCTGGTCGGCGGGAAGCAGGTCGGCCGTCAGGGAGGCGAGCTCCCCCAGCGTCCGGGCACCGTACACGACCCCCAGGCGCTCCTCCAGCTCGACGATGCTGATGCGGCCGTCGGCGTGGGCGTCCTGGAGCACCTGCGCGATGCGCTCGCGGTCGTCGTCGGAGGCCCGCAACTCGTGCGGCTGCGGCTGGTCGCCGCTCCTGGGTCGGCGGGCCGACTGCCACTCCTCGGCCAGCCGTTCACCGACTTCTGCCAGCCGAGGGAGCCATGACTCCGGACGTTCCTTCACACCTCCGACGATATCCGGTGTATCTGCAGAAAGCCCGGACTAACCACGGAGGCTTGCGAACTGCTCGTCCGTAAGGGCGATCCGCGTGGCGGCCATGTTCTCCTCGAGGTGGGAGAGGGACGTGGTGCCGGGGATGGGAACCATGACGGGCGAGCGGCGCAGCAGCCAGGCGAGCGCGACCTGCGCTGGCGTGGCGTCGAGCTCCTTGGCGAGCACCGCGAGCGGCCCGTCCTGCGCGGCATGGTCGCCGGTGGCGATGGGGAAGAACGGGAAGAACTCGATGCCGTGCCGGTCGGCGTAATCGACGACGTCCTCGTGCTGGCGGTCGCGCAGGTTGTAGAGGTTCTGCACGGCGGCGATCGGCGCCACCGTGGCCGCCTCTTCAAGCTGCGCCACGCTCACCTCGGACAGGCCGATGCGGCCGATCTTGCCTTCGTCCTGGAGCTGCTTCAAAGCGCCCACCTGCTCGACCAGCGGCACGTTGGGGTCCACCCGGTGCAGGAAGAACAGGTCGATCCGGTCGAGGCGGAGGCGGCGCAGGCTGACCTCGGCCTGCTGACGCAAATACTCGGGACGGCCGAGCGGCACCCATTCCGCCGCGCTGGGCCTGGTCACTCCGGCCTTGGTGGCGATCACCAGATCGTCCCGATAGGGGTGCAACGCCTCGGCGATCAGCTCCTCGTTCAGCCCGAGCGAGTAGGCGTCGGACGTGTCGATCACCTGCACGCCCAGCTCCACCGCGCGCCGCAGGACGGCGATCGCGTTGTCACGGTCAGCCGGTCCCGCCCAGATGTCGGCGTCCGCCAGTCGCATGGCGCCGAACCCGATCCTGTTGAAGTACGTCATGGTGAACCCTCAAGTGGATGGGCCCAGGCTTTGTTCCTGATGGAACAGAAGCCGACAAGTGACCGTTGTCACAGGCATGCATCGGGTGGGGCTTGCGGCGGTCGGCGTCGGGATCGTGGTGGTCATCGGGCTGGACTTCGCCTCCCTGGACACGGTCAACCCGCTGCACAGGACCATCAGCGAGCACGGTCTGGGCGCCTACGGCTGGGTCTTCGGGCTCGGCGTGGCCGTCCTCGCGGCCGGTTCTGCGGCGATCGGCGTGACGCTGGCCCGCACCCGGCTCGCCGGGGCGGTGGGGACGATCGCGATGATGGTGTGGAGCGTCGGGCTGTTCATGGCCGCCACCTTCCCCAAGGCCAACTGGGCCGTGGGCCCGAGCATGAGCGGCTACGTCCACAGGACCGCCAGCGTCGTGGCCTTCCTCGCGCTGCCGCTGGCCGCGCTCGTCATCGCCAGGCCGTGGCGGCACAAGGAGGGCAGGCGCCCAGCGCTGGCCGCCTTCTGTCTGGGCCTCGGGTCGCTGGCGTGGGTGGCGGGCATCGCCGCCGTGATCTTCCTGGCCGACCGGCCGTGGTGGCAGGTCATGCCGCTGGGCCTGGTGGAGCGCGGGCTGGCGGTCACGGAGATCGCAGCGCTGATCGCCCTGGGAGCGCTGGCCGGTCAGGGGCGGAGAGTGGCGATCAGGTCGTCGATGTAGCCGCGGAAGACGGCGGCCATGTCGACCTGCTCGGGGTCGATGAGCCACTGGGTCTGCAGGCCGTCCATCATCGCGATCAGCCGGTCGGCGTGCGCCTCGGCGTCCAGGTCGGTACGGAACTCCCCCGCCTCGGCGCCCCTGCGCAGCGCGCCCGCCACCTCCGAGCGCAGCCGCCGGTACCGCTCCTTGGCCCAGGTGTGGCCGGGATGGTCGGCGGTGACCGCCTCGCCGCTGATCACCGAGAAGAGCTGGACCAGGCCGGGGATGCGCGCGTTGTGCTCCACCACGTCGGCCAGCGACCGCAGCATGGCGATCCCGTGCTGGTCGCCGTAGTTGAAGCGCTCCAGATCGAGCTGGTCGCGGTAGTCGAGCACCGCGATGAGCAACCGCTCCTTGCTCCTGAAGTGGTGGAGTACCCCGGCCTGGGAGAGCTCGGCCCGCTCCGCGATGCGCGCGAGCGACGTGCCGCGGTAGCCGTTCTCCGCGAACTCCTGGATCGCGATGGCCAGAATGCGCTCGCGCCGCGCGTCGCCGGACGCGTATCCCCGCCGTTTCACGCACGTCACCCTAACAGGTAACACAATGACAACAAACCTACCAAGCACTCAGTGCGACAGCTTAGAGTCCGTGCCCATGAACCGTCCCCGATGGGCACTCGCCTACGGCCTCGGACTGCTGCTCGCCGGGGCCGTCAGCGGGCTCCTCATCCTCACCCCCTTCACCCGGAGCTTCGACGCCGCCTGGCGCGAGGCGATGCTCGCCACCCGCAACGACGCCCTCACCGCCGTCTCGCACGCGCTCAACCTGGCGGGCGGACCGGCCAGCCTGGTCATCACGCTGGCGCTGCTCGCCTGGTGGCTCGCGACGGGACGCCGCTGGGGAGCGTTGTTCCTGTTCGCCACGGTGCTCGCCACGACCGTGCTCACCCAGGGCGTCAAGCACCTGGTGCTGCGCCCGCGGCCGGCCGACCCGATGGTCACCGTCGACACCGGCTCGTTCCCCTCCGGCCACGTCGTCACCACGGTCGCGCTCTGCCTCGTCGTCGTCGCGGTGATGGTCTCGACGCGCCTGCGCGCCGGGCTCGTCACCACGGCGGTGGTGACGCTGCTGATGATCTGGGACAGGACCTACGTCAGCGCCCACTGGTTCAGCGACACGATCGGCGGCGCGCTCCTGGGTGGTGGCACTACGTTGGTGTTGTGGTGGGGCTTCGCTCCGCTCCTGGAAAAGGACAACCTCCGGCGTCTGGCGAAACAGCAAGTAAAGCCACTAACCTGACGACCCCTCATGTTTTTCTTTCCTCTTCGAGGAGGTCGCCATGCCGACCCCGCGTGACCGCCAGGCGCGTATGGCCACGTTCGTGGTCTATGCCGTGCAGGGCCTCTCCTTCGCCACGCTGCTCACCCAGGTGGCGGCGCTGCAGACCAAGCACCACCTCGACGAGGGAACGCTGACGCTGATCCTGCTGGTCGTGCCGGTCATCGCCGGGGTCGGCAGCGTGGGCGCCGGATCGCTGTCCGCGCGGCACGGCAGCCGCTGGCTGCTCCGGTTCGCGCAGCCGCTCGTGGCGCTGGCCGTGGTGGCAGCCGGGTTCGCGCCGAACCTGCCGCTGTTCGTCGCGGCTGTGGCGGTGTTCGGCCTGGGCGTCGGCGGGGTCGACGCCGGGATGAACATGCAGGGCGTGGCGGTGGAGCGGCGCTACCAGACGCCGGTGCTGAACGGTTTCCACGCGTTGTGGAGCGTCGCCAGCCTCCTGGGCGCGCTGTGGATGTCGTTCGCCGGCGACCGGATCGACGTGGAGATCCGGATGGCCGTCCCGATGCTGCTGGCCGTCGCCGGGTCGCTCTACGCGGCGCCGAAGCTCTACTCCATCGCCGAGGAGCAGGTCGAGTCGGCGGAGACGGCCGTCAAGAAGCGCTTCCCGTGGGGCCCGATCATCCCGCTCTGCCTGGCGATGGGCTTCCTGTACGTCGGGGACGCGGCGGTCTCCAACTTCAGCACCGTCTACATGAAGGACATCCTGCTCGCCAACGCCTCGGTCATCCCGCTCGCCTACGCCGCCTACCAGGCGACCACGCTGGTCGTGCGCCTCGCCGGCGACGTCGCGGTCAGGAGGTACGGCCCGGCCGCCATCGTGCGCATCGGCGGCGCGATCGCGACGCTCGGCTTCCTCGGCGTGGTGCTGGCCCAGACACAGCCGCTGGCCATCATCGCCTTCGGCCTGACCGGCGTCGGCCTGTCGGTGGTCGCGCCGCAGTCGTTCTCGGCCGCCGGGCGCCTGGACCCGGAGGGCACGGGCATCGCGATCGCCCGGGTCAACCTGTTCAACTACGTGGGCTTCATCGTGGGCGCGGCGGCCGTCGGCTTCCTCGCCGACAGCTTCGACATGCGCATCGCCTTCGCCGCGCCCCTGGTGCTGGCCGCGGGCATCATCGTGCTCGCCCGCGGCTTCCAGCCGTCCGCCAAGGTCTACACGTAGGGCTTCTGCTCCTTCTTCGCCTCGACGTACGCCTCGTAATGCTCGGAACCCTCGGCCACCGGCACGTCCCACCAGGCGCCGGAGCCGGGGGCGTCGCCGCCGGGCTCCGTCTCCACGTAGACGACCGTGGTGCGGGTCGCCTCGCGCGCCTTCACCAGCGCCGCGCGCAGCGAGTCGCGGTCGGCGCAGCGCAGCACGTCGGCGCCGAGCGACGCGGCGTTGGCCGCCAGGTCGATCGGCAGGTGCGCGCCGTCGAGCTCCCCTGTGGTGCTGCGCATGCGGTAGGCCGTACCCAGCCTGGCAGCGCCCACGGACTCGGACAGGTTGCCGATCGAGGCGAAGCCGTGGTTGTTGACCAGCACGATGACCAGCTTCACGCCCTCCTGGACCGAGGTCGCGATCTCCTGGGCGAGCATCAGGTAGGAACCATCGCCGACCAGGACGAAGACCTCGCGTTCAGGTGCGGCCAGCTTCACGCCGAGCCCGCCCGCGATCTCGTAGCCCATGCAGGAGTAGCCGTACTCGACGTGGTAGCCCTTGGGGTCGCGCGCCTTCCACAGCCTGTGGAGATCGCCGGGCATCGACCCGGCCGCGTTGACCACGACGTCGGTGGGCGCCATGGCCGCCTGCACGTCCTCCAGCACGGCTTCCTGGGTGAGCGACGGGCCCGCCCGATGGTTCCACCACACAGGTGACGAAGAAGACCACTCGCGAGGAGCGCGCCAGCCAGGCAGGTCGAGGGCGCGCAGCGCCTCCCGCGCGTCGGCCACCAGCATCAGCCCTGCGTGCTTGGCCGCGTCGAAGGCCGCCACGTTGATGTTGACGAACCGCGCCTTGCCGAACAGCGTCCGCGAGGCGGTGGTGAAGTCGCTGTAGCGGGTCCCGATCCCGATGACCAGGTCCGCCTCCCTGGCCAGCGCGTTGGCCGCCGACGTCCCCGTGTGCCCGATCGCGCCCACGCACAGCGGGTCGTCGTACGGCAGAGCCCCCTTGCCCGCCTGCGTCTCGGCGACCGGGATGCCGTAGGTCGCCGCGAAGTCCCGCAGGTCGTCCCACGCCTCGCTGTAGATCACCCCGCCACCGGCCACGATCAGCGGCCGCTCGGAAGCCCTGATGGCCTCGATGACCCTGGCCAGCGCCGCCCGCTCGGGCGCCGGACGCGCCACGTGCCAGACCCGGCGATCGAACAGCTCCTCCGGCCAGTCGAAAGCCTCGGCCTGCACGTCCTGCGGCAGCGCCAGCGTGACCGCGCCCGTCTCCGCCGGATCGGTCAGCACCCGCATCGCCGCCAGCAGAGCGGACGGCAGCTGCTCGGGCCGGTTGATCCGGTCGAAGAACCGCGACACCGGGCGGAACGCGTCGTTGACCGACACGTCGTAGGAACGCGGGTCCTCCAGCTCCTGCAGGACCGGGTTCGCCACCCGCGTCGCGAACACGTCGCCGGGCAGCAGCAGCACCGGGATCCTGTTGATCGTGGCGAGCGCCGCCCCGGTGACCATGTTCGTCGCGCCCGGCCCGATCGAGGTCGTGCACGCGAACGTGGACAGGCGGTTGCGCATGCGCGCGAACCCGACGGCCGTGTGCACCATCGCCTGCTCGTTGCGCGCCAGATAGTACGGCAGGGCCGACGACAGCCCCGCGCCCTGCGCCGCCAGCGCCTGCCCGATCCCGGCCACGTTGCCGTGGCCGAAGATGCCGAAGCACCCCTCAAACAGCTTGTGCTCCACGCCGTCGCGCTCGGAGTACTGCACCCCGAGGAACTTCACCAGCGCCTGGGCGACCGTCATCCTCATGAGGCACCTCCGAAGGGAACGCGCGGATCGAGCGGCTGCCCCTCCCACGACGCGCGGATCCACGCGTGCCGCGGATCGTCGCAGAACGCCATCGACCGCTCCTCGGCCGGGCCGGCGAGCACGTTGAGGTAGTACAGGTCGTAGCCGGGAGCGGCCATCGACGGGCCGTGGTAGCCGCGCGGCACCAGGACCACGTCGCCGGACGCGACCTCGGCGAGCACGTCGTGCCCGCCGTACACGCGCTGGTAGCCGGGGCCGCCCTCGAAGTAGTAGATCTCTTCCAGCTCGGCCTCGTGCTCTGAGGCGGTGTCGTGCTTGTGCGGCGGGTAGGACGACCAGTTGCCACCTGGCGTGAGCACCTCGACGGCGACGAGCTTGTCGCATTCGAAGGTGTCGGGGGCGCAGAAGTTGTTGACCTGCCTGCTGGCCTGGCCTGCGCCGCGGATCTCCACGGGCACGGCCGAGGCCGGGCCGTACCTGACCGGGAACCTGTTCCTGGCCATCGCGGACGGCAGCGCGAAGCGCCCTTCGCCGGTGATCCGCACGTGGGCGGAGACGGGCAGGTAGGCGAAGTCCGTGACCTCGGCGAAGACGGACTTGCGCCCGGCCAGCTCGATGCGCACGCCGTCCGCCTCCACGACGCAGCCCCCGCAGAGGGGAAGCACCAGCATCTCCTCGGTGCCCGTGTCGAACTCCACGCTCTCGCCCGAGAGCTGCAGCACGCGCAGGCCGCTGTAGGTCCATCCGGCGGAGATCGGGGTGATCTCCAGCGCCCACGGCGAGCGGGCCGTGGTTCCTGCGGCGATGAAGCTCACGAGGCCTCCAGCATGGAAACGGCGGTGTCGACGGCCGAGGCGACGTCGTCGTCCGGCGGGTAGAGCAGCGCCCGGCCGACCACGAGCCCACGCACGCCGGGCAGCCTCAGCGCCTTGCGCCAGGAGGCGTAGGCCATGTCGGGCGTGTCGCCGGGGTCGCCGCCGAGCAGCAGCGTCGGCAGGGTGGTGGCGCGCATGACGCGCTCCATGTCCTCCACGACGGGGATCTTCAGCCAGGTGCGCGCCGAGGTGGTGCCCAGCGCCTGGCCGACGTTGATGGCGTGGATCACGCCCTCCGGCGACAGGTCGTGCCCCCGCTTGGAGGACCAGAAGGGCTCGACCATCGCCACCAGCCCGTTGCCCGCCAGCTCGGACACGGCCTTGCTGCACGCTTCGAGCGTGGCGGCCGTGCCCATGTCGTCGCGGGCCACGCGGCAGAGCATCTTGCCGCCGTCGAGGCGCATCCTGACGATCGTCGAGGTGTCGTAGGCGGTGAACCGGTCGTCGAACTCGAAGACCGCGCCCTGGATGCCCCCGCGGTTCATCGAGCCGATGACGACCTTGTCGTGCAGCGCGCCGAGCAGCAGGAGGTCCTCGACAATGTCCGGGGTGGCGAGCAGCCCGTCCACGCCCGGCCTGGCCAGGGCCACCCGCAGCCGGTCGAGCAGCTCGAATCTGCTGCCCATGGCCAGCGCGCGCGAGCCGACGCCGAGCGAGCCGCGCGCCGGATGGTCGGCCGCGATGATCATGAGCTGGCCGCGCTCGCCGAGCAGCGGGCGGCGCCGCCGTACGGCTGCCGCCTCCACGATGCGCTCGGGGAACCTGGCCCTGATCTCCTGCAGGTCGTCGTAGTCAGCCAACGTCCAGCACCCCCTCGACCTCAGCTGCGGTGGGCATGGCCGGCGCGCAGGCCAGCCGTCCCGCGACGATCGAACCTGCCGCGTTGGCGAACCTCAGCACCCGCTCCAGCGGCCACCCGGCGAGCAGCCCGTGGCAGAGCGCCCCGCCGAACGCGTCGCCGGCGCCCAGCCCGTTGACCACCTCGACCGGCACCGGCGGCACGGATACCGTCTCGTCCCTGGTCATACCCAGGACGCCGGCGCCGCCCTGCTTGACGACCGCGAGCTCGACGCCCGCGTCGAGCAGCGCCTGCCCTGCCTTGTACGGCTCGCGCAGCCCGGTCGCCACCTCGACCTCGTCGAGGTTGCCCACCGCGACGGTGACGTGCGGCAGCGCCTTGCGCACCTGCTCGCGGGCGGCGTCGGCCGAGTCCCAGAACATCGGGCGGTAGTCCAGGTCGAGCACGGTGAACCCGCGCTTGGCCCGCGCCTCCCAGGCGTGGAAGTGCGCTCCGCGCGAGGGCTCCTGCGACAGCCCGGTGACCGTGGCCCAGAAGAGCTTGGCCTCTCTGACAGCCGAAATATCCAGCTCCTCCGGATTGATCACCAGATCGGGGGCCTTGGGGAAGCGGTAGAAGAACAGCGGGAAGTCCTCCGGTGGCCGGATCTCGCAGAACGTCACCGGTGTGGGCAACCCCTCCACGGCGGTGACGAACGCATCATCAACCCCGTATTCCCGCAACGCGTCGTGGATGAACTCCCCGAAGGGGTCCTTCCCCGTTCTGGTGATCACGGCGGCGGCCCGCCCGAGCTTCGAGGCGGCCACCGCCACGTTGGTCGGGCTGCCGCCCAGGTACTTGCCGAACGTCTCGACCTCGCGCAGCGACACCCCCACCTGCAGCGGATAGATGTCCACGCCCACCCGTCCCATGGTCAGGACGTCTGTCATGCGAGGGTCTCCAGGTAGGCGAGGCTGTGCCGTACGTTCTCCATCGGGTCGTCCTCCGCGTCGGACAGGACCACGTCCTGCTCCATGACATACCACCCCGTGTACCCGTCCTTGTCGAGGCGGGACACGATCCCGGCCACGTCCACGTCGCCCTGGCCGAGTGGCTGGTAGATGCCCTGCGCGACGGCCTCGGTGTAGGTGAGCTCGCCCGCCCGCACCCGCTCGGCCAGCGGCAGCGACACGTCCTTGAGGTGCACGTGCGCCACCCGGCCCGGGTCGACGTCGAGCGGGTCGGTGCCGCCGATGAGCAGGTGTCCCGTGTCGAGGCAGAGGGCGACCCCGCTGCCGTCGAGCACCCTGGTGACCTCCGCGCGGTTCTCGACCATGGTGCCGACGTGCGGGTGGAGGGTGACCATGCGGTCGAGGTCCATGGCCCGGTCGAGGTTGCGCAGCAGCGTCTCCCAGCCGCGCGCGTCCAGGTCGGGCCGCGCGTCGTAGCCGTCCATGCCGGTGGCGGCGGCCAGCACCAGCACCTCGACGCCGGGCTGCGCCAGCAGCGAGGGGATCGGGTCGAAGGACGGGTCGTGCAGGACCACGGGCACGAAGGCGCCGATCCCCCGCAGGCCGTGCTCCTCGAGAACCTCAGCCGTCAGAAAGCCGTCGGGCCCCAGCTCCGTCGCCCGCAGCCCCAGTTCCCGCATCTCGGCGGCCACCCTGGCGGGTGGGAGCTGGTAGCCCCAGCCGGGCACCTCGCACACACCCCACGAGATCGGGGCTCCCGCGATCCTCATCTGCGCACCTCCGCGACCCGCACCGGCCGTCCTTCCGCGCGGGACAGCTCGGCCGCCTCCGCGATGTACAGGGCTTCGAGCGCGTCGTCGACCGAGCACAACGTGCTGTCGGCGCGCAGGAAGCCGTCGATCTCCGCCTCGTAGGCGACCCTGAACCTGGCCACGAAGTCGGGCCACGGGTCGCCGGGCGGCTGGAACCCCTCGGTGCTGGTCAGCGGCGACCACGGGCTCAGCCCCACGGCCTGGGTCCGCTTCGTACCCGCCAGCTCCATGCGCACGTCGTAACCACCGCCGTTGTAACGCGAGCCCTGCACCGTTACTAACGTCCCGTCGTCCAGCGTGAGCAGCGCCACGCTGGTGTCCACGTCGCCCGCCTCGGCGAAGAACGCCTCGCCCCGGTTGGCGCCGGTGGCGTAGACGGTGTCCACCTCGTGGCCGGTGACCCAGCGCAGGATGTCGAAGTCGTGGATGTGGCAGTCGCGGTAGATGCCGCCGGACTTCGGGATGTACTCGGCGGGCGGCGGTTTCGGGTCGGCGGTGATCATGTGGATCCGGTGCAGCGCGCCCAGCTCGCCGGCGCGGCAGGCGGTGGCCGCGGCGACGTAGCCGGGGTCGAAGCGCCGCTGGAAGCCGATCTGCACGAAGGCGCCCCGCGCCGCCTTCAGCACCTCGATCGTCTCCTCGACGCTGCCCGCGACGGGCTTCTCGCAGAAGACCTTGAGTCCTCGCTCGATCGCGCGGGTCAGCAGCTCCGCATGGGTGTCCGTGGGCGTGGCGATCACTAAGGCGTCGGCCTCGAACGGGTCTCCCGGTCTCCCATGCGGCGAGCTGCGCACGGGGTCGGACACGATCAACTCGTCGACCAGCGGGTGCGCGGCCAGGGTTTCGGCGTGGAATGCGCCGATCCTGCCCAGGCCCAGCAGACCAACACGCATGGCGCCTCCAAGGGGTTCGGTTTTCCTTTCTAAGCGAGACCTTCCCCCGCAGTCAATGATTTGTCCTGACATTCTGACTTAGAGCCCCCAACAGAAGGACCTCCCCCACAAAAAACTCTCCTCTCACAAGGGAAAGGAGCAGAGATGGGAGGGTCGCCCCTCCCGGAGGGTTGTGAGCTCTATCGGCGCGACGACGTCAGGGAGCGGAGCGCCGCTATGGCTTCCGCCGTCTTGTGGACCGGCAGCCTGGCGAATCCCACGACGATCGCCGGAGGTCCTGGGGTGAAGCGCATCGGCCCGACCGGCTCGGCAGCCAGCCCGAGGCTCTGCGCCGCCAGCGCCAGCCCGTGCTCGTCCCAGTCCGGCGGCAGCTCCAGGTACACGTGCAGCCCCGCCTCGATGCCGTGCACGCGGACCTCGGGCAGGTGCTCGGCCAGCACCTTGACCAGCGCGTCGCGCCTGCGCCTGTACTCCCTGCGCGCCTTGCGCAGGTGGCGGTCGTAGGCGCCCGTGCGCAGGAAGTGGGCCAGCGCGTACTGGTCGATGACGGGCGAGCCGAGGTCGAGCTCGCCTCTTGCCTGCCGTACGCCATGGGCCAGGTCGGCCGGGGCGGCGACCCAGCCGATGCGCAGGCCGGGGGCCATCGACTTGCTGATGCTGCCCGACAGCACCACCCGGTCGGGCGCGAGCCCCTGAAGACAGCCGACCGGGTCGCGGTCGAAGCGGAACTCGGCGTCGTAGTCGTCCTCCAGGATCAGCCCGCCCCAGGCCATCAGCTCGGCCCTGCGTCCCGGCGACAGCACCACGCCCGTGGGGTACTGGTGCGCCGGGGTGACGAGCACGGCGTCCGCGCCGCTCGCGCGCAGCGCACCGACGTCGATGCCCTGCTCGTCGGCGCGCACGGGGACGATCTCGGCCCCTGCGCGGCGCAGCAGCGGGATCTGGCGGTTGCTCGTCGGGTCCTCGACGGCCAGCCGGATCCCGCCGAGCACGTGCAGCGTCAGGCTCAGCCCCTGGGCGACGCCGCCGACGATCATGAGGTTCTCCGGATGCACGTCGGCCGCCCTGACCCGCCTGAGGTATCCGGCCAGCTCCTCGCGCAGCTCGGGAACGCCACCAGGGTCGCCGTAGTCGAGGGCGTCCGAGGGCACGTGCGCCAGGACGTGGCGCAGCGAGGCGAGCCAGCGCTCGCGCGGGAAACTGCTCAGATCTGGCGAGGTGGCCCGATGTCCGTAGAAGGGCGTGCAGACGGGTGGCGGCTGGGGTGGCGCCGGGGGCTCCTCGCGCGAGCCGGCCGGGGCGACGACGGTGCCCACGCCGACCCGCGACAGCAGGAACCCCTCCGCGACGAGCTGCTCGTAGGCCTCGACCACGACTCCGCGCGAGACCTGCAGATCAGCGGCGAGGTCGCGAGTGGCGGGCAACCGCACTCCTGCTTCCAGCCGCCCCTGCCTGATGGACTCGCGCAGCTCGCAGGCGATCTGCGCCGCGATCCCACCCTCTTCGCGATTTATCGAGATATGCAGGTCAGCCAATTGGTCCACACTTTCGCCGCCCGATTGGACCCTCCCACCGAGCCATTAGCCTCATAACATCCTGACACATGACAAACGGAGTGATCAGAGCGGCGACCGCGATGTTCCTGGTCGGGACGCTCGCGGGGGTCTCCGGCCTCATCAAGGACTATCCGGTGTACGGCGGGCAGGCCGTTCGCTACCTGGTCGCGGCCGTCATCCTCATGGCGGTGATACGGGGGCGGTCCGTCCGGCTGACCGCCCGCGAATGGCTCTATCTGATCGGCCTCGTCGTTCTCGGCCTGGTCGTCTTCAACGTGGCCGTCGTCGAGGCGACCCGCGCCTCGGGCCCCGCACTGGTCGGCACCGTGCTCGGCACCGTCCCGCTGGCGCTCGCGCTGCTCGGCGGGAGGCCCTCGCGCCGCCTGCTGGCCGGGTCCGTGGTGGTGGTCGCGGGCGCGACCATCGCCACCGGGCTCGGCAGCGGGAACCTGACCGGCCTGCTGTGGTCGCTGGCGGCGTTCGTCGGCGAGGTGAGCTTCTCGATGCTGGCCATCCCGCTGCTGCCGAAGCTGGGCGCGGTCCGGCTGTCGGCGTACTCGACGGCGCTGGCCGTCCCCATGCTGGCCGCCGTCGGGCTGGTCGCCGAGGGCGGTTCCATGCTGCGCGTGCCCACGACCGCCGAGGCGCTCGGCTACGCCTACCAGGCGGTCGTGGTCACCGTCGTCGCGTTCTTCCTGTGGTACTCGGCGCTGCCCAAGCTCGGTCCCGGCACGGCCGGGCTGTTCGCCGGGCTGATCCCGGTGGGCGCGATCATCACCGGGCTCGTGCTGGGCGTCGCCGTACCGGCTGGGGCCGACCTGGTCGGGGCCGGGCTGGTGGTCGCCGGGATCGTGGTCGGGCTCAGCGCACGACGAAGCCGCGGTAGATCACCCGCCGCCGTCGCAGTACCGGCCACTCCTGCGTCCTGATGCCCCTGAGCACCAGGACCACCGTCGGCACGGTCAGCGCCAGGCCGACCACCGCGGCCATGATGAGTGCGAAGATCATGATGAGCTCCAATCTAGTTGAACTTTTAACTAGATTGGAGTGACGGTTATTTCCCCGGCTGCAGCAGGCCCGTCTCGTAGGCGGCGATGACGGCCTGGACCCG
Organism: Nonomuraea sp. NPDC050556; assembly: GCF_044457355.1. NCBI lineage: Bacteria > Bacillati > Actinomycetota > Actinomycetes > Streptosporangiales > Streptosporangiaceae > Nonomuraea > Nonomuraea sp. NPDC050556. The sequence goes on from NZ_JBITGU010000006.1 coordinate 230,630, forward strand.
GTCGCGCAGCCCCAGCTTGCTGAGCACGCTGCTCACGTGGGTCTTGACCGTGTGCTCGCTGACGATCATCTCGGCGGCGATCTCCGCGTTCGACATGCCCCGACCGAGCAGCACCATCGTCTCCCGCTCGCGCTCGGTCAGCACGTCCAGGCTCCGGTGCACCGGGCCAGGCCTGACCTGCTTGCGCACCATGTCGTCGATCAGCCGCCTGGTCACCGCCGGAGCCAGCAGCGAGTCGCCGGCCGCCACGACCCGCACCGCGTGCACGAGGTCGTCGCGGCGCACGTCCTTGAGCAGGAAGCCGCTGGCCCCGGCGTTGAGCGCGTCGTAGACGTAGTCGTCCTGGTCGAAGGTGGTGAGCATGATCACCCGGGTCGGCGTCTCCGCGCAGACCAGCCTGGCCGCCTCGATGCCGTCCATGCGCGGCATGCGGATGTCGAGGAGCAGCACGTCGGGCGCGTGCTCGCGGACCTTGTCCACGGCCTCCTGGCCGTCGCCGACCTCGGCGACCACGTCGATGTCCGGCTGCGCGTCGAGGATCATCGCGAAGCCGCTGCGCACGAGCTCCTGGTCGTCGGCCACCACTACCTTGATGCTCATGCGGGCAACCGTACGGAGACCCGGAAACCACGGCCACCCGGGGCCTGGCCGAACGTGGCGGTGCCGCCGCAGGCCGCCGCGCGCTCGCGGATGCCGATCAGCCCGTGACCGCCGCCGCTGAGGTTGGCCGAGGTCCCGTTGCCGTCGTCGGTGACGGTGATCGTCAACGCGTTGTCCTTCCAGTCGAGCCGCACCTCGACCTCGCCCGCTCCCGCGTGCTTGACTGTGTTGGTGAGCGATTCCTGAACGATCCGGTAGGCGGCCAGCTCGATGTCCTGGCCGATGGGGACGGGCTCGCCGGTGACGACGAGCGTGGCGCCGTCGACCCGCGCGACCAGCTCGGGGAGCCGGTCGAGGGTCGGCTGCGGATCGCGGACGCCCTCCTCCTCCTTGAGCAACCCGAGCATCCTGCGCAGCTGACCCATGGCGTCGCGCCCCGCGGCCGCGATGGCGTCGAACGCCGCCTCGGCCCGCTCGGGCTTCGTCCGTACGGCCAGCGGCCCGGCCTCCGCCTGGACCACCATGACGCTGACCGCATGGGCCAGGATGTCGTGCATCTCGCGCGCGATCCTGGTGCGCTCCCGCTCGGTCGCCTCCTGCTGGCGCATGACCAGCCGCTCCCTGTGCATCGCCGCCGCCCTGCCGATGGCGTACGCGCCGGCCCAGCTCACCAGCCCGCGCACCAGGGTGTCGAACGAGCCGGAGCCGATGACCGAGCCGACCACGGTCAGCACGATCACGCCCATGCGGATCCTGAACGGTGACCGCTCGGCGATCGTGTAGGTCGCGATGAGGAAGGCGTACCAGTTGGGCTGGCTCGGCATGCCGCGGCCGAGCCAGTCGTAGGACGACATCCCGAGCAGGATCACCAGGAAGCTGATCAGCGGGAAGCGCCGCCTGGCCAGGATCGGCAGCGTGGCCACGAGGATGGGCAGATACTGCAGCGGCGTCCAGGTGCCGGCGCGCTCGTCGGAGACGTACGGCGCCGACTGCGCGACGAGCGCGCCGATGGTCAGCGCGAGGTCGATGACGAGCGGCGGCAGCCGTTTCAGGTCATCGACGATCCGCCGCAAGAGGGGGAAATCCGACACAGCGCCCAAAGGTATCTCCCCCGCGCGGGGGAGCCGCACAACCGCCCGCGTCGGCGATGTGCCTGAGGTCGGATTTTTCGAGACTTAAGGCATGAAGATTGCTCTTATCGGCCTGGCCCTTTCCGCACTGCTGCAGCCCACCGGCGCGGACCTGAAGTCCCACGACGTGACGTTCACGACGAGCGACGGCGAGACCCTCGGCGGCCGGATCTTCGAGCCCGCCTCAGCCACGGGGAAGCTCCCCGCGATGCTCCTGGTGCACGGGTCGGGCAAGGGCAACAGCTGGCAGGAGCTGCAGGTCGAGGCGGAGGCGTTCGCCCGCCAGGGCATCGCCGTCCTGGCCCCCGACAAGCGCAGCGGTGGTTACTCCTCGACGAAGCGGGACTTCTCCCAGCTCGCCGACGACGCGCTGAAGGCCTTCGCGGTGCTGCGCCAGCAGCCGGAGGTGGATCCCGCCAAGACCGGCATCTGGGGCATCAGCGAGGGCGGCTGGGTGGCGCCGATCATCGCCTCCCGCTCCTCCGACGTGAAGTTCATGGTCACCGTCGGCGGCCCCGGCTACGGCGCGCTGCGCACCCAGGCGTGGAACATGGCCAACAAGCTCAACCGGGCCGAGGTCAAGGGTTCGGTGGTCGGCGCGCTGGACAGGCAGTTCTTCCGCCTCGTCGGCGACGCCGGGCTCTTCCCCGAGGCCTACCGCGACCCGTCGGCCACGCTGAGCCAGGTCAAGCAGCCGGTGCTGGCCCTGTGGGGCAAGGAAGACAACCAGGTCATGGCCGCGGAGAGCGCCCAGGTGTTCAAGAGGTCGCTGACCGGCAGCCTGACCGTGAAGTTCTTCCCCTCCGGCCACTCGCTGGGCACCGAGGGCGTCCTCGTGAAGGGCTACCCCGAGGCGGTCGGGTCGTGGGTGCGCGACGTGACCTCGGGCGACGTGCCCGCCTCGTCGGCCGAGCCGCTGCCCGTGCAGGAGACCGCCAGCCGCGACCTGCCGCGGTCGGCGTGGTGGGAGTCGTGGCAGGTGCAGATCGGGCTGATGCTGGCGATGACGCTGGCGTTCGCCGGGTACCTGGTCACCGGGCGCGGCAAGGTCCGGTCGTGGCCGGCGCGGATCCTGGCGGTCTGCGGGCTGCTGGCCGTACCCGGGTTCCTGGTCTCCATGGTGCGGATGAACGGCGCGACCGACGGGAGCGGGATCCACCTCGGGCCGCTGCTGGCCGGACGGCCGATCGACTGGATCGTGCTGCAGGTGCTGGCGTTCGTGACGCTGATCTCCGGGGTGGTCCTGGCGACCCGGTGGCGGTCCACGACGGTCAGGCAGCGGGTGCTGCTGGGGGCGTCCGTGCCGTTCGTGGCCTGGGCGCTGTACTGGGGACTGCTGATCCCCTGACAATGGCGCATGCCCCTGATGGTCAACAGCTTCCACCTCGACACCGCCCCCTCGGCGGTGTTCGAGCATCTGACCACCCCGGCGAACTACGTCGGCCTCTCGCCGCTGGTGGTCGAGGTCCGCGACGTGGACACCTCGGCGGCCGGGATGATCCGGTACACCGCGGTCGAACGGTTCCCGCTCGGGATCACCAACCCGATCGACGTGGAGCTCTTCGTCGAGGGACTGTCCGTCTTCGGCCAGGTCCGCAGCCCGGGGAATGTACGGCTGGCCTACCGCTTCGACCTGAGGGCTTCAGGGTCGGGCACTCAGGTGGAGGACCGCCTGGAACTCACCGCCCCCTGGTACCTCGTCCGCTTCGCCTCAGGACAGGCACGCAAGGTCCAACTCGCCAGGGCCCGCATCCTCGAAGAACGGCTGTCGGTGCACTGACCCGTTGCGGCGCCCGGCCACGTCCGCTCGGTGAGCGTCACCCTCCCGAGGACCCCAGCCCCGTGCGGCGGGCGGCGGATCCCACGGCTCCGCCGTACCCACAGAAAGGTCTTGGACACCACCCGGTGGTCGTACCCTCAGAAGGGACCGAAAGGATCGAGTAATGCCCGAGTTCGACTACACCGACCTGCTTCCGCTTGGCGCCGATGAGACCGAGTACCGGTTGATCACCAAGGAGGGGGTGCGGACGGTCGAGGCGGCGGGCAGGACGTTCCTCGAGGTCGACCCCGAGGCCCTGCGCCTGCTCACCGAGACCGCGATCCACGACATCTCGCACTACCTGCGGTCGTCGCACCTCGCCCAGCTCCGCAAGATCATCGATGACCCCGAGTCCAGCGGCAACGACAGGTTCGTCGCGCTCGACCTGCTCAAGAACGCCTCGATCTCGGCCGGCGGCGTGCTGCCCATGTGCCAGGACACCGGCACCGCGATCGTCATGGGCAAGCGCGGCCGCCACGTCCTCACCGACGGCCGCGACGCCGAGCACATCTCGCGCGGCGTCTACGACGCCTACACCAGGCTCAACCTGCGCTACTCGCAGATGGCCCCGCTGACGATGTGGGACGAGAAGAACACCGGCAACAACCTGCCCGCCCAGATCGAGCTGTACGCCGAGGGCGACGACGCCTACAAGCTGCTCTTCATGGCCAAGGGCGGCGGCTCGGCCAACAAGTCGTTCCTCTACCAGGAGACCAAGGCGGTTCTCAACGAGAAGCGCATGCTGGCCTTCCTGGAGGAGAAGATCCGCTCCCTCGGCACGGCCGCCTGCCCGCCGTACCACCTGGCCATCGTCGTGGGCGGCACGTCGGCCGAGTTCGCCCTGAAGACGGCGAAGTACGCCTCGGCCCGCTACCTCGACTCCATCCCCACCGAGGGCAGCGCCTCCGGCCACGGCTTCCGCGACGTCGAGCTGGAGGCCAAGGTCTTCGAGCTGACCCAGAAGCTGGGCATCGGCGCGCAGTTCGGCGGCAAGTACTTCTGCCACGACGTCCGCGTCATCCGCCTCCCTCGCCACGGCGCGTCGTGCCCGGTCGCGATCGCCGTGTCCTGCTCGGCCGACCGCCAGGCGCTCGCCAAGATCACCCGCGAGGGTGTCTTCCTGGAGAAGATGGAGACCGACCCGGCGCGCTTCCTCCCGGAGACCACCGACGAGCACCTGTCGGACGACGTCGTCCGCATCGACCTCAACCGCCCGATGTCCGAAGTGCTGGCCGAGCTCACGAAATATCCGGTGAAGACCCGCCTGTCGCTGTCCGGCCCCCTGGTCGTCGCCCGCGACATCGCGCACGCCAAGATCGCCGAGCTCCTCGACGCGGGCGGCGAGATGCCCGCCTACCTCAAGGACCACGCCGTCTACTACGCCGGACCGGCCAAGACCCCCGAGGGCTACGCCTCCGGCTCCTTCGGCCCGACCACGGCCGGGCGCATGGACTCCTACGTCGAGCGGTTCCAGGCGGCGGGCGGATCCATGGTCATGCTCGCCAAGGGCAACCGCTCCAAGCAGGTGACCGACGCCTGCCAGAAGTACGGCGGCTTCTACCTGGGCTCGATCGGCGGCCCTGCCGCGCGCCTGGCCCAGGACTGCATCAAGAAGGTCGAGGTGCTCGAATACCCCGAGCTGGGCATGGAAGCGGTCTGGAAGATCGAGGTCGAGGACTTCCCGGCGTTCATCGTGGTGGACGACAAGGGCGACGACTTCTTCACCGACAGGACCGGCCCGGTCCTCTCCATCGGCCGCCGCTGACCTTCGTAATTTCTCTCCAAGAGGAGCGTGTCCGTACCCCGGGCCAGGACGCCCGGCCGATCATGGCTGCATGCGAACGGTCATGGCGGTCCTGCTGCTGCTCGGCGGTACGGCGTGCGCGGCCCAGCCGCCCGCGCGGGCCGACGTGGTCCGGGTGCCGCAGGACGCGAGCACGATCGCGCGGGCCGTCACCCAGGTGAACCCGGGCGGGCTCGTGCTGATCTCGCCCGGCCTCTACCGCGAATCCGTGCGCGTCGCCGTACCCGGGGTGACGCTGCGCGGCCTCGACCGCAACACCGTGGTCCTGGACGGCGAGGGCACCCGCCCCGACGGCGTGGTCGTGACCGCGCCCGGGGTGTCGGTGGAGAACCTGACCGTCACGCGCTACGCCTTCAACGGGGTGCTGGTCACCGGCATGACCGACAGTTCCGGGGCCGGGCTGGGCCGGGGCAGCACCGGTTACAAGCCGCTCGACCCGGCCAGGTTCCCCCTGCTGGACGGCTTCGCCGTCCGCTATGTCACCGCGACGGACAACGGCCTCTACGGCATCTACGCCTTCGACGCCAGGAACGGCGTCATCGAGCGCAACCACGCGTCCGGCGGCTCTGACTCGGGCATCTACCTCGGCCAGTGCAAGCCGTGCGACACGGTCATCCGGGACAACGTCGCCGAGCACAACGCGGTCGGTCTGGAGAACGCCAACGCCTCCAAGGGCGTCTACGTGCTGGGCAACCGCCTGGTCGCCAACCGGGTCGGGCTGAGCATCACCTCCGACTACCAGGAGGCGTTCATCCCCCAGCAGGAGTCGGTGGTGGCGGGCAACCTGATCGCCGACAACGCCTCGGCCGACTCCCCCGCGCACGCGGAAGGGGCCTTCGGCGTCGGGATCGGCATCGGCGGCGGGCAGGACAACCTGATCGTCCGCAACCGTATCGAGGGCAACCCGTCCGTGGGCGTGATCGTCTCCTCCAGCGAGGACCTGTCCCCCATCGGCAACCGCGTGACCGGCAACGCCATGACACGCAACGGGACCGACCTGGCCTACGTGCCCTCGCGCCGCGCCCCCGGCAGGGAGAACTGCTTCCTCGCCAACAGCGCGCACCCACCGGCCCGGCTGCCGCGCTGCCCGGGCGGGACGCTGCCGCACACCGCGCCACGGGCCGTGCGGGCACCGGCCGGGATGTCGTTCCTCGAAGTGCCGCCGCCGCCCGCGCAGGTGTCGATGGCCGACCCCGCGACAGCGCCGCACCCGCGCGCGGCGGGCGTCACGGCGGACTGGCGGGCGCTGGCCGTACCGGGACCTGGATTGCTCGCCGAGGGCGGGCGCCGGTGACCTCGCGCCGCACCCTTCTCGGGGCCGGGCTGGCCTGTCTGCTCGGTACGGCGTGCGCACCGGCGTCCGGCCCTGCCCTGCTCACGCGGCTGATGGTCTTCCAGGCCGACCGGCTCCCCACGGGGTTCGCCGAACGGCTGGCGCGGCTCGCCACCGGCGACCTCACCGCGATGTACGGCCTGGGCCCCAGGCTGAGCGGCGAGATCGCCGAGCTTCCCGCGTTCGCCCGCGAGCACATCGCGCCCGAGTGCCGGGGCGGGGACCTCCTCGTGCAGGTGTCCGGGTCGGATCGGACGGCGCTCTCCCGGGCGGCGACGGACGTGAACGCGCTGCTCGGCCGCCGCCCGCGATGGGTCCAGGACGGCTTCCGCTCGGGACGCAACCTGCTGGGATTCCACGACCCGATCGTCAACCCCGCCACCGAGGCCGAGTTCCGGTCCGAGGTGTGGCGTCCCGACGGCTCGACCGTGGCCGTGGTGCGCCGGCTCCGCCTGGACGCCGACCGGTTCCTGGCGCTGACGGTCGAGGAGCAGGAGCGGGTCGTCGGCCGGCGCAGGGACGACGGCGCGCCGCTGTCCGGCGGCCCGCCGCGCGGGCTGGCCGACCTGCATGCCAAGACCCCCGACGGCCAGTGGCTCATCCCCGCCGACGCGCACGTGCGGCGGGCGCACGCGCTCGCGTCGGGCAGCGGCATGATGTTGCGCCGAGGCTTCACCTACGACAACGGCCCAGCCGACCGCGGCCTGCTCTTCGTCTCCTACCAGCGCGACCCGCGCACGTTCACCGCCACCCAGGCCAGGCTGGACGAGGGCGACGCGCTGATGGCCTACGTGACGACCACGGCGTCGGGGATCTTCTGGGTCCCCTCGGCGGTCAGGCCAGCGGTCCCACCGGCGTGATGGCGGGCGGGGACCCCCGCTCCAGCAGCACGGTCATGGGCTCGGCCGTGCCCAGGGTCAGCTCCAGGCGGTGCAACCGGCCGCGCCGGTCGATCCAGTACCTGATGCCGCCGCCGCGCGAGCCGTCCCGCCCCGAGTTCGGGCCGCGGAAGCCGTCCAGCTCGCCGTCCTCGCCGATCCAGGCTGCGCCCTGCTGGAGCAGGAGTTGCGGGTTGTCCGGGCGGTCCGCGGCCAGCCCGAGCATGATCGCCAGGAACGAGTCGAAGGGGCTGCCCTGCGGCCCAGGCCTGAGCGGGCGCGCTCGCCACTGGCCCTGAGGGACCGGCAACGGCGGGACCTCGGCGGGCTGCTGGAGCTCGGCCAGCGCGCCGGGCACCGCCTGGACCAGCATCGCGCCGTTGACCGCCGCGTAGACCATCGGTCTGCGCCAGTCGACCCAGCCGCGGATCGCCAGCTCCCTGCCCTGGTCCACCAGCGTGGTGGAGAACGCGGCGCCGCGCTCGTTGTGGTTGGCCAGCCGGACGAGGGCCAGGCGGTTGGCCTCGTCGCCGGTGACGGGGCGGCTGTCGACGCCCGCACACGCGGTGAGCAGGACCGCGGCGGCGGCGAGGGCGATTCTCACGTCCCTCATCTCTCCCCGGGTGCAGGTTCTCAATCGACCTTGACGTTGACTTGGGCGACTCCCGGGCAAAGCCATCTGGTAACCGCGTGTAATCACACGTGTGCACCTATATTCAGATAGGCACTTCGATGGGGAGATCAGTCCGCAAGGGCCTGGGCGCGGTGACTGCCGTCGCCGCCGGGCTCGCGGGGATGGCCGTGATCGCGGCCCCCGCACAAGCAGATGACGGGGCGGTCAGCGTGACCGTCGTCCGCGACAACGATTCCGACGGCAGCTACACCGCCGCTCGTGAACCGGGCGTGGCCGGCATCACGGTCAAGCTCTACGACGACACCGGGGCCGTGGCGAGCGCCACCACGGACGCCCAGGGCGCGGCCGCCTTCTCGCCCGCGACCGCTGGGCTGACCGGCGGCAGGTACCGGGTCGAGGCGACCATTCCGAGCGGCATGCCGTATCTCAAACCGGCCCCCGCCTACGGTCCAGCGCCGTCGCTGTCCCCCCTGACCAGCTTCGTCGACGTCAGCGGTGGCCAGGCGGCCGCGGTGACGATCGGCGTGCACAACCCGGCCGACTACGTGCAGGCCGACCCCATGCTGGCCTCGCCGCTGCACCGCGGCTTCAACAACGACCAGCAGAAGGAGGTCGACCCCGCCCTGTCCGCGGTGGTGAGCTGGCCCTTCGACAGGACGGGCGACCGCAACAGCGCCCGCCCCGACCTGCGGGCGAACCAGGGAGACGTCGGCACGACGTACGGCCTGGCCTGGCAGCGGCAGAGCAAGCTGCTCTTCACGAGCGCCATGGCCAAGCGGCACACCAAGTACGGCCCGCTGGGCAGCGGCGGCATCTACGTCGTGGACGCCGGTGGCAAGGCCTCCGGCTTCGCCAAGCTCGCCAACGCGGGCAGCACCGAGCACGGTCAGAACGGCATGCTGCACGACTCCGCCTTCTACGACGTGCCGGGCAAGCAGGGCCTCGGTGACCTCGACCTGTCAGAGGACGAGAAGACGCTCTACGCCGTCAACCTCGCCACCCGCCAGCTCCTGACCTTCGACGTCGCCAAGGTCGACCCGGGCACCATGAAGGAGCCCGCCACCACGACGGCCATCCCCGACCCCGGCTGCCCGAACCCCGGCGACTGGCGGCCGTGGGCGCTCGGCGTGCAGGACGGCAAGGTCTACGTCGGCGGCGTCTGCTCGGGCCAGAGCACCCAGAGCAAGGCCGACCTGGCCGTGCACATCCTCACCTTCAACCCGGCCACCAAGACCTTCCGCAAGGTCTTCTCGCACCGCCTCGACTACGTGCGCGGCATGGCCTGGACGGACGCCGCTTCCAAGGGCGAGTGGAACCCCTGGCAGGGTGCCTGGGATCCCAGCAAGTGGCAGGGCAACGTCGGCGGACCCGCCTACCCGCAGCCCATCCTCACCGACCTGGAGTTCGACAGGGGCTCGCTGCTTCTCGGGTTCCGCGACCGCTTCGGCGACCAGCTCGGCAGCCAGGCCCTCGGCGTCGACGCCAACGACGGCCAGAACAGGGAACCCACCTCCGCGGCCGGCGACATCAAGCGCGCCTGCTGGAACGGCAAGGGCTGGGACTTCGAGGGCGAGGGCGCCTGCCCCAACCACTACGACGGCACCTTCGGCGGCAACCAGCCTCCGGGCACCGTCGAGTACTACCCCAACGAGGAGTTCTTCGACGGGGGAGGGCACCAGGAGATGGCGGCCGGGGCGCTGGCCAACGGGCCGCGGTTCGGCGAGGTCATGACCACCATCGTCGACCCGTGGTACGGCGAGGTGTGGGCGAACGGCGTGCGCGCCTTCGACAACAACACCGGCAGGGTGAACCGCAAGCCGTACACCGTGGGCAGCTGGTACAACGACCGCACGCTGTTCGGCAAGGCGAACGGGCTCGGTGACCTGGAGTTCCTCGCAGCGCCCGCGCCGGTCCAGATCGGCGACCGCGTCTGGTTCGACGCCGACGCCGACGGGGTGCAGGACGCTCGTGAGGACGGGGTCGGTGGTGTCGAGGTCGCGCTGGCCTGCGACGACGACACGGCCCGCATCACCACCACGGGGGCCGACGGGTCCTACGCGTTCAACAACGTCCCGGCGGAGACCGCCTGCACGCTCACCTTCGACGCCTCGGACGCCGCAGGGCTGCCCGAGGGGGTCTCCAGCGACGACCTGAAGCTGACCAAGCGGGGGGCGGGGGCGGCGAACACCGACTCCAACGCCGACCCGGCCTCGGGCGTCGCCACGGTCACCGTCGGGGCGGCAGGGGCCAACGACCACACGATCGACGTGGGCTACACGGCGGGCGCGACCACCTCGGAGCCGCCGGTGGTGACGCCTCCGGTCGTGACACCTCCAGTGGTGACGCCCCCGGTCGTGACACCTCCGGTCGTGACGCCCCCGGTGGTCACGCCTCCGGTGGTCACGCCTCCGGTCGTGGCGCCCAAGCCGTACGACAACCGCCCGCCGACGGCGCCGCGGCCGAGCGAGGCGACCGTCGCCGGAGCCGTCGGCACGCCGATCACCGGCCAGCTCACCTCCGAGGACCCGGAGGGCGGCAAGGTCACCTTCGAGGTCTCCAGCGGCTCGCTGCCGCCGGGGGTGAGCCTCGGCAAGGACGGCAAGATCACCGGCACGCCCACGGAAGCCGGTCAGTTCCGGCCCACCATCAAGGCGTGCGACGCGTACGGCCAGTGCAGCTCCACCGTCGTGACGTTCTCGATCTGCGGTTCGTGCGCGCCCGCGCCCGACCCTGACGAGACCGCCGGCAGCGTCTACCGGCGCAAGTGATCCCTCTCCGGCCCAGGTGATCCACCTGGGCCGGAGCCCTCACTCCTTGAACCGCTCGCGCAGCACGTGGATCCCGGCGGCCAGCGCGGGTGGCACGGTGATCACGAGGGTCAGCGCGTCTCCCAACCGGCTCATCGCCGTGTCGACGACCAGCCAGGCGAGCGGAGGCGTCAGCAGTGCCCACACCCGGACGTCAGACGCGACGATCCACCGCGCGAACCCGCCCAGCCGCATCCGGCGCAGCGTGGCGGCCATCCGCGGCATCCCCCAGAGCAACTGCGCAGCGAACCACAGCCGCGCCCGCCCGGCGGGCAGGGCGTGGAGCTCACCGAGCCATTCCCGCAACCAGCGCGCCCGCGCCTCGGCGGGCAGGATGACCGCCCCCGCGGAGATCAGCCGAAAGGAGCCGCCGGGCGGGCCCGCGAGCTGTTCGAGCTCCAGCGCGACCTGGTCCATCCCGAGCCACCTGGCGACGGGCGCGTAGATCTGCAGCGTCTCCCTGGACTTGCGCCGCTGCTTCTCCCGGGGCAGGAAGTGCATCGTCCGCTGGTTGTGCAGGCGATCGGCGAGCTTGAGCGTGAGCACCCGCTCGTCCACCCGCCGCTCCCAGCCACCCTGCCCGTCGAGGGCCGCCACGTCACGCACCAGCCCGGCGATGCCCGGACCGAACTCGCGGGCCAGCTCCTCCTCGCTGAGGCCGGTGTCGTGCAGCAGGGCCGCGCACAGCATCTCGTGGTCCTGCCCCAGCTCGGCCAGGATCGCCGCCACGGCGACCGGATGGGAGATGTACGGCTCGCCGCTCGCCCGCCGCTGATCCCGATGCCAGTAGGAGGCCACCACGTGGGCCCGCTCAACGAGCTCCCGCTGCTGGTCGGGCAGGCCGTCCAGGATCTCCTGAATGCTCACGCCCCACCCCCGGCCCATCCGGGCACCGGCCGGCGCCGTCCCCTGTAGGCCCGCGCGATCGCCTCCCGGGCCAGCGCGGCGCCGTCGGGGGTGATGCGGTAGTAGGTGCGAGGAGGGCGCTTCTCGGCGATGTACGCCTCAGGCGCCTCTCTGCGGCTCTCCAGCCATTTCCGCTCGTCTTCGAGGTAGGCGAGGATCGGGTAGATCGTGCCACTGGCGAGACCGGTCGCCCTGATCACCTCGAGCCCGTAGAACTCCCGGGTGGGATCGGCCAGGAACACCTGGAGCACGGCCTCACGCGTGGAGGTCATCTTCACCGCGGGATCCGACATATCTCGGAACCTACATAGGTAGAACTGACGCGAGAGGTCCCTCGGAAGTAAGGGAAGCAAGGCCTATCCTCGGCGGCGGTCAGGCGGCCGCGAGAGTGCGGGCGCACCGCGAAGGGGTGGGGCGGGTCAGGCGGCGGCGAGGGTGCGGTGGGGGGCGACGACGGTGCCGTCGGGCAGCAGCAGGCCGGTGTCCTCGAAAAGGACGATCCCGTTGCACAGCAGGCTCCAGCCCTGGTCGGGGTGGGCTACGAGCACGTGCGAAGCCTCGCGGTCAGCGGCGTAGGCGGTGGGGCAGGTGGGCTGGTGCTGGCACATCGTGACACCTCTCAGGTGACGCTCCTGTGGATCTGTGTTCAGTAGGGCAGTTGGCGCCCCGATGGTGTGCGGAGGTCGATCGTGTTCTTGGCCGGGCGTTTCGACGGCCGCCTGCTGATCTGCACCTGTCGCATCCTCATCACGTCCTTCAGCGAAGTCGGTGAAACTCGGTCGCACGACCTCATTCTGACGTCCATCACCGACATTTTCCGGCCTGTTCGTCGAGGTCATGTGATGAGCATGCATCCATACGCTTACCAGTCGCCTACAGAACGCTGACGATGGCCTGCAGGGTGCTTGCCCACCTTCACGTTAGGCGCGCAAAAGGCGCCCGGTCCTGAGTAAACCCCTACTCACCACAGGACGATCAGAGGCGGGAACGAGCGCGAGGCCAGGGCCAGGACAGGGCGGATGCGGGCAGGTCGAAGGGCCTGCCCGCATCGCGCTCGGGACCAAACAAGCCCATCGTAGTCCTAGGTCGCAAGGCTGATGCAAGTGCGAATGACTTGCAATAGTGTCGAGATCTCTTGAAAGGAGCACTCGATGGGTGACTACCGCCTGCCCGACATGCCCTACGACTACGCGGCTCTGGAGCCCGCCATCACCGGCGAGATCCTGGAGCTCCACCACGCCAAGCACCACGCCGCGTACGTCAAGGGTGCCAACGACACCGTCGAACGGCTCGCAGAGGCGCGCGACAAGGGCGACTTCTCCAACCTCGTCGGCCTGGAGAAGACGTTCGCGTTCCACCTGTCCGGCCACGTCCTGCACTCGATCTTCTGGGAGAACCTCTCCCCCGACGGCGGCGACCGCCCCGACGGCGCGCTCGGTGACGCCATCACCGAGCATTTCGGCACCTTCGAGGCCTTCCAGAAGCAGCTGACCGCCGCGACGTCCGGCGTGCAGGGTTCCGGGTGGGGCGTGCTGGCCTGGGAGCCGCTCGGCAGGCGCCTCGTGGTCGAGCAGATCTACGACCACCACGGCAACGTGGGCATGAATTCCACACCGCTGCTGGTGTTCGACGCTTGGGAGCACGCTTACTACCTGCAGTACCGCAACGTCCGCCCGGACTACGTGGAGAAGCTGTGGGGCCTCGTGAACTGGGACGATGTGGCGCGCCGCTTTACTGACGTGACGAGTCAGACAGCTTGACAGAAGTTCGCAATATTTTATCGGCCCGGCCTCTACTTGTCAGAATCCACAAATAGGTAAGCTGCCTGCCATGCGTGCGCCGTCCGGTTACCTCCTTGCCGCGCGCTATCGGCTTATGGAGCCGGTCGGGCGCGGCGGCATGGGTACCGTTTGGCGGGCGCACGACGAGCTGCTGAACCGCGACGTGGCCGTCAAGGAGGTCAGGCTGCCGGTGGTCCTCGACGAGGACCTGCGCGCCGAGCTCTGCGCCCGCACCGAGCGTGAGGGCAGGGCGACCGCGATGGTCGCCCACCCCTCGGTGATCACCGTCTTCGACGTGGTGACCGAGGACGAGCGGCCCTGGATCGTGATGGAGCTGCTCCAGGCGAGATCCCTGGAGCAGCTCATCCAGGAGGAGGGCCCGCTGCACCCGCGCAACGCCGCGGAGATCGGGCGGCAGATCCTGGGCGCGCTGCGTGCCGTACACGCCAAGGGGATCCTGCACCGCGACGTGAAGCCCAGCAACGTGCTGGTGACCGAGGACCGCGCGGTCCTGACCGACTTCGGGCTGGCCGCCCTGGAGGGCGACGTCTCGATCACCCAGGCGGGCATCGTGCTCGGCTCTGCCGGTTACATCGCGCCAGAGCGGGTGCTCGGCGCGAAGGCCAGCCCGGCCGCCGACCTGTGGTCGCTCGGCGCGACCCTCTACACGGCCGTCGAGGGCCGGGGTCTGCACGGCAGGCGTACGGCTGCCGCCGCCCTGGCCGCGCTCACCAGCGGCGAACCAATCCCCATGGCCAAGGCGGGCCCGCTCGCGCCGATCCTCGACGCGCTGCTCCGCATCGATCCCGAGACCCGCATCGACTCCGTGCGCGCCTCGCTCATGCTGGCCAGGGTCGCTGCCGGCGGCTCGGCCGAGGAGCCGCTGACGCCCGTCGCGCGCAGACCTGTGCGCATGTCGCCGGTGCTGACCGCGCCCACCTTCGCCAGGAGGCCCGCCCACCGGGGCCTACACAGGGCGGAGGCCACCGCAGCCGCGCTGGCCGTCCCGCCCCCGAGGAGCACCGGTTCGCACAGGAAGCAGGTGGAATCCAAGCCCGCTCCGTCCGCTTATGCCCGCTTCATGGCTGCGGTGATAAAGTTGTGTCTTCCTCGGCGGTTCTGGCCACGAGAACTTCGCAAGCGAGGGTAAAGCACTTCCCAAGCGAGAATCGATATCTTCTTCCCATGCCGGAACAGCAGACCCGCCTGCTCGCGGAGCGCTACGAGCTGATCGCGCCACTTGGTCGGGGGACCATGGGTACCGTCTGGCGCGCCCGCGACCGTGCCCTCGGGCGCGAGGTCGCGGTCAAGGAGATTCGCCAGGATCCGGGTCTCACCGAGGAACAGCGCGCCGAACTGCGCGAGCGCATGGTCCGCGAGGGCCGCACCGCAGCGCGCATCAACCATCCGTCCGTCGCCGCGATCCACGACGTGCTGATCCAGGACAACAGTCCGTGGATCATCATGGAGCTCATCGAGGCCCGCTCGCTGGAGCAGGTGATCGACGAGGAGGGTCCGCTGCCGCCCAGGCTGGTGGCCGAGATCGGCGTCGACCTGCTGGGCGCGCTGCGGGCCGCGCACGCGCAGGGCATCACGCACCGCGACGTGAAGCCGGGCAACGTGCTCATCACCGAGACCGGGCGGGTGGTGCTGACCGACTTCGGCATCGCCAAGTCCGAGGGCGACACGAAGCTCACCAAGACCGGCATGGTGATCGGCTCGCCCGGTTACACGGCGCCCGAGCGGGCGCGGGGTGAGTACACCGGGCCCGAGTCGGACATCTGGTCGCTCGGGGCGACGCTGTACTTCGCCGTCGAGGGGCGTCCCGCCTACGAGCGGGCCACGGTGTCGGAGACGCTGGCGGCGCTGATGACCGAGAGCGCGGACGCGCCCACCCAGGCGGGGGCGTTGCGTCCGGTCCTCGAAGGGCTGTTGCACAAGAACCACAAGCAGCGGTTCACCGCCGCCAAGGCGGAGACGTTGCTGCGCATGGTCGCCGACACGCCGACCAGCGAGATGGCGGCCATCGTCATCGACCCCCCGGCGCCGGAGGAGCCCCCGGCAGCACCGGAGTTCGACGCCGACCGCACGATGGCGGTGAAGCGTCCTGTGCCGCCCAAGCCTCCGGTGCAGGAGCCGCAGAAGCCGCCGCCGTCCGACGACGAGGGTACGGTCACCACGACCCGGTTCCAGCCGCAGCAGCAGAACGGCTCGCCGGGCCAGCAGGTCTACCCGGTCCCCGCGCCTCCCCCGCGGACGCCGTCCGGCTGGCCGACTCCCCCGGGCCAGACCCCGCCGAGCACCCCACCGCGCAGCGCCCCACCGGAATGGCCCCCGGCGGTCCAGCCCCCCGCAAGCCACCCAGCCGCAGGCCAGCCCCCGGCAGGCCAGCCGCCGACGGGCCAGCCCGCCATGGGCCAACCGCCGACAGGCCAGCCACCCACGGGCCAGCCGCCCACGGGTCAGCCGCCCATGGGCCAGCAGCCCCAGAACCAGCCGCCGTTCCCCGGCCAGCAGCCGCCGCGCGAGCTGGAGCCGCAGGACGAGACCATCGCCCACGGGCGCGGCGGGCTGGGCACGGACCTGTTCGCCATCGCCAACACCCCCGAGCAGCCCAAGAGCGCCAAGACCGGCATGCTCGTCCTCATGGCCGTGGCAGCCGTCGCGGCCGTCGTCATCGCCGTCCTGATCATGGCGCTGCTGGCGAGCTGATGCAGACTGGGACTCATGAGTGAGTTCCGCATAGAACATGACTCCATGGGCGAAGTGCGCGTCCCGGCTACCGCCAGGTGGCGCGCGCAGACCCAGCGGGCCGTGGAGAACTTCCCCGTGTCCGGGCGGACCCTGGAGCCGTCCCACATCGCCGCCCTGGGGCTGATCAAGGCGGTGGCCGCCGAGGTCAACGGCGAGCTCGGGGTGATCGACAAGGACCTGGCCGAGGCGATCGCGCAGGCGGCGGCCGACGTGGCGGAGAACGAGCACGACGACCAGTTCCCGATCGACGTGTTCCAGACCGGGTCGGGCACGTCGTCCAACATGAACGCCAACGAGGTGATCGCGAGCCTGGCCGAGGAGCGGCTGGGCCGTCCCGTGCACCCGAACGACCACGTGAACGCCTCGCAGTCGTCGAACGACGTCTTCCCGACCTCGATCAGGGTGGCCGCCGCGACGGAGGTCTCCTATCACCTGTTGCCGTCCTTGCAGCATCTCGCGCGGCGGTTGCGGGTGAAGGCGACGGAGTTCGACGGCGTGGTGAAGGCAGGGCGCACCCACCTGATGGACGCCACCCCCGTCACGCTTCGTCAGGAATTTTCGGGCTATGCCTCGCAGATCGAGCACGGCGTCGAGCGGGTCAGATCGGCCATGGCGCACGTCGTGGAGCTCCCCCTGGGCGGCACAGCGGTGGGCACCGGGATCAACACCCCGCCCGGGTTCGCCGAGGAGGCGATCAAGAAGCTCAGCGCCGCCACGGGCATCGTCTTCGTCGAGGCGCCCGACCACTTCGAGGCACAGAGCGCCCAGGACGCGATCGTGGAGCTGTCCGGCCAGCTCAAGGTCGTCGCCGTCTCGCTGAACAAGATCGCCAACGACCTCCGCTGGATGGGTTCAGGCCCGCGCACCGGTCTCGGCGAGATCAACCTGCCCGACCTCCAGCCCGGCTCCTCGATCATGCCCGGCAAGGTCAACCCGGTGATCCCCGAGGCGACCGTGATGGTCGCGGCGCAGGTCATCGGCAACGACGCGGCCATCACGTTCGCCGGCGCCTCGGGCAGCTTCGAGCTCAACGTGCAGCTCCCGGTGATCGCCCGCAACATCCTGGAGTCCATCAGGCTGCTGGCGAACGTCTCCCGCCTGCTCGCCGACCGCTGCGTCGACGGCATCACGGCCAACGTGGAGCGGATGCGCGAGTACGCCGAGTCGTCGCCGTCGATCGTGACGCCGCTCAACCGGTACGTCGGTTACGAGGAGGCCGCCAAGATCGCCAAGCAGGCCCTGGCCGAGCGCAAGACGATCAAGCAGGTGGTCGTCGAGCGCGGCCACGTCGAGAGCGGCAAGTTCACCGAGGAGCAGCTCGACGCGCTGCTCGATGTCCTCTCGATGACAAAGCCCTAGGGGTACGGCTGTCGCCGTGGGGACGGCCACCCGCCGACGCGGGTGGCCGTCCGTGCGTCATGGCAGGCAGTCTGACGTGGTTGCCCGCCGTGACATCGGGGCGTCCGGCCACATAGGCGGTAAGACCGCTATGTGGGGAGGTGCTATGCCGTGATCCGTGAGCAGGAGTTAGGGTCCGTGGCATGGAGCTGACCGGGCGCACGGCGCTGGTGACGGGGGCCGGGAGCGGGATCGGCCGGGCGTGTGCCGTCAGGCTGGCGGAACAGGGCGCGCGTGTCCTGGCCGTGGACATGAACCCGGAGGCGGCGGAGGCGACGGCCAAGGAGATCCACGGCCAGGCGGTCACGGCCGACCTGAGCGATCCCGGGTTCGTGGAGCGCATCCCCGACGAGCCGATCGACATCGTGGTGAACAACGCAGGGTTCCAGCACGTGGCGCCGATCGAGGACTTCCCGCCCGAGATCTTCGCCAGGATCCTCAAGGTGATGGTCGAGGCGCCGTTCCTCATCGCCAGGCACACGCTGCCCGGCATGTACGCCAGGGGCTGGGGCAGGTTCGTCAACATCTCCTCGGTGCACGGCCTGAGGGCCTCGCCGTACAAGTCTGCTTATGTGGCGGCCAAGCACGCACTCGAAGGCCTGTCCAAGGTCATCGCGCTGGAGGGCGCCGAGCACGGCGTGACCTCCACCTGCGTCAACCCCGCCTACGTCAGGACCGCCCTCGTCGAGGCGCAGATCGCCGACCAGGCCAGGAGCCACGGCATCCCCGAGAGCGAGGTCGTCGAGGACATCATGCTCAGACCGGCCGCCGTCAAGCGCCTCATCGAGCCCGAGGAGGTCGCCGACCTGGTCGCCTACCTGTGCGGCCCGAGCGGCTCGTTCATCACCGGCGTCTCCCTGCCCATAGACGGCGGCTGGTCGGCCAGATGAGCGTCTACCTGGAGCTCCTGGCGCGCGAGGCGTCGGCCGTGGAGTTCGAGGGCCCGGTGCTCAAGGCCAGGGCCGAGGGCGCGAGCGCGCAGGTGATCGAGGAGCTGGAGCAGGCGAAGGTCGCGGCGCTCAAGGTCAGAGCCCTGCTCAGGCGCAGGGCCAGGCGCGAGGCCGAGCTGTCGGCCCTCTACGACACGGCCAGCGACCTGGCCGCGCTCAGGGACCTCGACGCCGTCCTGGAGGCCATCGTGCACCGGGCCAGGCAGTTGCTCGGCACCGACGCCGCCTACCTGACGCTGCACGACCCGGAAAAGGGTGACACCTACATGCGGGTCACCGACGGCACGATCTCCGCCAAGTTCCGTGCGCTCCGGCTGGGGATGGGCGCGGGGCTGGGCGGTCTGGTGGCGCAGACGGCCACGCCGTACGCCACGGCCGACTACTTCGCCGACGCCAGGTTCAAGCACAAGCACCACATCGACGAGGCCGTCCAGGAGGAGGGGCTGGTCGCCATCCTCGGGGTGCCGCTGCGGCTGGGCCAGCGGGTGATCGGCGTGCTCATGGCGGCCAACCGCAGCGCCAGGCCGTTCCTCCAGGAGGAGGTGGCGCTGCTGGGCTCCCTGGCGGCGCACGCGGCCGTCGCCATCGACAACGCCCGCCTGCTCCAGGAGACCAGGAACGCGCTGGAGGAGCTGTCTGAGGCGCACAGGAAGGTACGTGAGCACGGCGACGCGGTCGAGCGGGCCGCGCTGGCGCACGACCGGATGATGTCCCTCGTGCTGCGCGGCGGCGGCATCGAGGACGTCGCGGCCGTCGTCGCCGAGAGCGGCTCGCTGACCGTGCTCGACGACCTGGGCAGGGCGATCACCGGCGACCTGGGCGAGCTCGACCCCGGCGTGTTCGAGGCCGCGCAGGCCTCCAGGGCGCTGGGCCGCACGGTACGGCGGGGCGACCTGCTCATCGCGTCGGTGGACGTCGGCGGGGAGCCGCTGTGCACGCTCATCCTGCGCAGCGACGACGCCGACGAGCGCATCCTGGAGCGGGCGGCGCTGGTGTGCGCGTTGCTGCTGCTGTTCCGCAGGAGCGTGGCCGAGGCCGAGGGGCGGGTGCGCGGCGAGCTGCTCGACGACCTGATCTCCCGCGCCGCCGACGACCCGGACGGGCTGACGGACCGGGCGCGCAGGCTCGGCGTCGACCTCTCGAAACCGCACGTCATGATCGTCGCCAGGCACGGCGGCCAGCGCGAGCGGGCCGCCTTCTGGGCGTCCTCGCAGGCGTCGATGCGCCACGGACTGGCGGCGGGCATCGGCAGTGAGGTGGTCCTGCTGCTGCCCGGCGACAAGCCGGGGCACCTGGCGCAGCGGACGGCGGCCGAGCTGACGGCGTCGCTCGGCACCCCGGCCACGGCCGGCGCAGCCGTACTCGAAGGGGGTCCTGAGCGCGCGGGAGAGGCGCATCGGGAGGCCCAGCGGTGCGCGGAGGCGCTGATCGCGCTGGGCCGGGCGGGAGACGGCGCGAGCGCCGCCGAGCTGGGCTTCGTCGGGCTGCTGATCGGCCAGGGCCAGGACGTCGGCGGCTTCGTCGACTCGGTGCTCGGCCCCGTGCTCGACTACGACGCGCGCCGGGGCACCGCGCTGGCCCGCACGCTCGCCGCCTACTTCGGCTCCGGCTCCTCGCCCTCGCGCACGGCCGACGCCATGCACATCCACGTCAACACCGTCACCCAGCGCCTGGACCGCATCGGCCAGCTCCTCGGCGACGGCTGGCAGGAGCCGGAGCGCGCCCTGGAGGTGCAGCTCGCCCTGCGCCTGCACAAGCTCAGCGACGCCGCCAGTCGTCGCAGCCCCTGACCAGCCGTCCGAGGGGTGAGTCGAGCCGCGCACCGACCGCGCCCACCATCGCGCAGATGACCAGCGCGCCGCAGAGCACGGCCAGCCACGACTCCAGCGCGAAGACGACGCCGATCGCGCCGTACTTGCCCTCGTTGCCCTTGAGCACGATGGGCATGTAGACCGACGAGACCACACCGAGGATCACCACCGCGACGGCGGACATCACCCCGGTGGGCGCCAGCGAGCGCCACCGCACCCGCCCGCCGAGCAGCACGTACGGCGTCCACCACCACAGCAGGAACGCGCACACCAGCACCAGGAGCGGCTTGAGGAAGGCGGCTCCCGAGGTCATGCTCACCGACAGGTAGAGGATCTCCAGGTAGGCGAAGAGCCCGAGCAGCCACACCAGCCCGCGCCAGCTCCCCTTCAGCCCGAGCGGCGGCAGCTCCCAGGACCGTTCGTAGACGCGCTGCAGCGCCCTGGTGAAGCTCGTCGCCGACACCAGCGCCATCAGCAGGCCGATCACCGTCACCCAGCCGTGCCCGCTCGCCTCGGTGCCGCCGATCAGCTCGCGCACCGCGTCGCCCGACGGCCCGCTCAGCCCGAGCCGCTCCCGCATGACCTCCCCGATGCCCGCCACGATCCTCGGCGTGAAGAGCGACATCACCAGCAGCAGCGGGAACACCGACAGGAACAGGTGGGCGGCCAGGATGAACGCGCTCTCGGTCGGCCGCACGTGCCCCCAGGAACGCAACACCGGGCCCGACATGATCGACCTCACCCGTCGAGGCTAACCAGCGCCGGGCCGGATGGCGCCGACCGACATACCACCTGCGAAGACTGTGGAGATATGACCCATATGAGTGACCCCCGTCACTCCTTAGCGTGAGCGGCACACCCCCCGCGACTTTAGGTGCGTGACATGGCCACTCCTCTCAAGAAGATCGTCGGCGCGAGCATGATCGGCACCACCATCGAGTGGTACGACTTCTTCCTCTACGGCCTCGCGGCCGCCTCGGTCTTCCCCAAGCTGTTCTTCCCCACCGCCGACACCTTCGTCGGCACGATGCTCTCGTTCCTCACCTTCGCGCTCGGGTTCGGCGCCCGCCCGATCGGCGGCCTGATCTTCGGTCACTACGGCGACCGCATAGGACGCAAGACGCTGCTGGTGGTCAGCGTGCTGATGATGGGCGGCTCCACCGCCCTGATCGGCGTCCTGCCGACCTACGAGGGCGTCGGCGTCGCCGCTCCCGTCATGCTCGTGGCGCTCCGGCTGATCCAGGGCGTGGCGATCGGCGGCGAGTGGGGCGGTGCGGTGCTGATCGTCTCCGAGCACGGCGACTCGGACAAGCGCGGCTTCTGGGCCTCGATGCCGCAGGCGGGCGTGCCGATCGGCAACCTGCTGGCGACCGTCGTCCTGGCGATCATGTCGGGCGTGCAGTCGGAGGAGGCGTTCCTGTCGTGGGGCTGGCGCGTGCCGTTCCTGCTGTCCGGCCTGCTGGTGCTCATCGGCTTCTGGATCAGGATGTCGATCAGCGAGCCGCCCGTCTTCGAGGCGAGCGAGAAGACCCGCCTCCCGATCGTCGACGTCTTCCGCTTCCACTGGCGCCAGGTGCTTGGCGCGATCGGCGCGCGGCTGGTGGAGAACATCTCCTACTACGTGATCACCGCGTTCGTCATCACCTACGCCACCGCGCCCGCCATCGGGCTGAGCAAGTCGTTCGTGCTCAACTGCCTGATCGTCGCCTCCGTCGCGCACCTGATCACGATCCCGATGTGGGGCGCGCTGTCGGACCGGGTCGGGCGCAAGCCGGTCTACCTCTTCGGCGCCGCCGGGGTCGGGCTGTGGGCCTTCGCGTTCTTCCCGCTGGTCGACTCGGGCTCTCCGGTCAACGTGACGATCGCGGTGACCGTCGGCCTCGTCCTGCACGGCGCGATGTACGGCCCGCAGGCCGCCTTCTTCACCGAGCTGTTCGGCACCAACGTGCGCTACTCCGGCGTCTCGGTCGGCTACCAGCTCGCCTCGATCGTGGCCGGTGCGCCGGCGCCGCTCATCGCGGTGGCGCTGCTCAAGTCGTCGGGCTCCAGCCTGCCGATCTCGATCTACCTGGCGATCGCCGCGGTCCTGACGATCCTGGCCGTGGTGCTGGTCAAGGAGACCCGGGGTCGCGACCTCGCCACTCTGCAGGAGAAAGTGAAGGTATGAGAGTCACCACGTCCAGGCTCGTCCAGAACGTCCTGACCACGGGCAACGACCAGGGCGAGCCTGTCGTGTTCGTGCACGGCAACGTCTCCAGCGCCGCGTTCTGGCGCGACACCATGGCGACGCTCCCCGAGCGCTACCGCCCCCTCGCCCCCGACCTGCGCGGCTTCGGCCAGACCGACCCGGAGCCGGTCGACGCGACCCGCGGGCTGCGCGACTACTCCGACGACCTGCTGGCCCTGCTCGACGCGCTCGGCCTGGAGCGGGTGCACCTGGTCGGCTGGAGCATGGGCGGCGGCGTGGTGCTCCAGGCGCTGCGCGACCGTCCGTCAGTCGTGGCGAGCGTGACGCTGGTCAACCCGGTCTCGCCGTACGGCTACAGCGGCACGGAGGGCGCCGAGGGCAGGCTCACCCACCAGGACGGCACCGGTTCAGGCGCGGGGGCGGCCAACCCCGACTTCGTGGCCAGGCTGCAGGGCGGCGACCGCGGCGACGAGGCCCCCACCTCGCCCAGGTCGGTCTTCCGCAGCTCCTACGTCGCCAAGCCGGTCGCCGACGAGGACTTCTACGTCGAGTCGATGCTGACGACCAGGGTCGGCCCGGCCCACTACCCGGGCGACGCCGTCTCCTCCGACGCCTGGCCTGGCGTGCGCCCGGGGGTGAGCGGCGTGCTCAACGCGCTGGCACCGACCCACTTCCGCCTCGACGACCTGCACGAGCTGGAGGTCAAGCCGCCGATCCTGTGGATCAGGGGCGCGGACGACGTGATCGTCTCGGACACGTCCCTCTTCGACCTGGCCCACCTGGGCGCGCTCGGCGTCGTGCCCGGCTCGCCGGGCACCGCGGCGCAGCCCATGGTCACCCAGACCAGGGCGGTGCTGGAGCGCTACGGCCCGTACACCGAGGTCGTGCTCCCTGAGTGCGGCCACAGCCCGCACCTGGAGTACCCGGCCGAGTTCCAGCAGGCGCTCCAGGCGCATCTCAGTCGGTGAGGTAGCGGTGCTTGCCCGCCCGCGCCAGCCGTACGGCGTGCCGTGCGCCGGGCACGCGGCGGGCGATGCGCCGCAACAGCGTGTCGCGCCCGTACGGCGAGCGCCGCTCGGGGTCGACGTCGCCCGACGGGCACACCTCGACCTTGCTGCCGCGCATCTCCAGCCCGAACCGCAGCTCGGTCTCCTCCTCCTCGGTGCGCAGTGACGACATCCACGCGCCGGGCCCCAGGCTGTCCTTGCCCGGCAGCAGCCGCTTGACCGGCACCTTCGCCACGAGCTGCCCGGCCATCCTGCCCGGCAGCCCAGGCTCGACGAGCGCGGGCGCGCACACCTCGCGCAACCTGCCCTTGGTGGTGCGCAGCACCAGCTCCAGCGCGGGACCGCCGCTGGGCGGCACGTAGGGCACGGGCACGACGACGTAGAGGTGGTCGTCGCGGCGCATGACGCTCGCGCCCGGCGAGACCAGCGCGATCGACTCGGAGAACGAGCGCGGCTCGATGCACAGGCCGAGCTCGCCCGAGTCGGTCCAGCAGGGCACCACCAGGCGCCTGCGCGGGCGCTTGGCCAGCACGCCCAGGCAGTTGAGCGGGCCGTCCGGGCGCCTGACCCTGGTCCTGGCCTGGTGGGCGCCGCCGTACATCCTGACGTGCACCTCCCACTGGCCGGACCGCAGCGGTTCGCCCAGGGCCGCGCTGCCGACGTCGAGGCGCGCCTCGCCGACGATCTGCACGCGCACCTTGCCGCGCTCGGCCACCCGCTCGACCCGGAAGGCGACGGGCGCGAAGTAGTTGACGCCGGTCTCGGTGTGCCGGACGTAGACGTCCATCCTGGCCCGCTCGACCGCGTCGGTGACGTCGGTCAGCTCCTCGGGCAGCAGGCGCGCGTCGACCGAGTCCGGCGGGCACCACGACAGCCCGCCGGCGAACTCCTTGAACAGCGCGGGCCGACCGGTGCCCTCGAAGATCTCCGCGGTCAGCCCCATGACCAGCACGCCCGCGTCCCAGCTCACCTCGCGCAGCTCGGCGCGCAGCGAGCTGCGCCTGGTGGCGTTGGCGAAGCTGGTCAGCATGTCGAGCCGGCCGGCGCGGACCAGCGCGGCCACCGCGCGCAGGTGCACGGGCAGGTATCTGTCGAGGCGCGGCGGGAAGCGCTCGACGACCAGCTCCCGGTAGGCGGTGAACATCGCCCCGCGGTCCACGGACGACCCGGCGAACCTGTTGCTGACGAACGGCTTGAGTACGGCGGAGCGGAACCAGTGGGCGTACATCCGGTCCCGCTGGCGCCCCTGCTCGGTGTAGGCGTCGATGACGTTGAGCAGCCCGCGCACCTCGGCCACCACCAGGCGCGGCTCGTCCGCCACGTCCGGCGTGTCGCCCAGATGGCAGCAGACCTGGTCCGCGACGACCGCGATGACCTTGGCCGTGAGGTAGGCGCGGACCGAGAACGCCTGCTCGGCCACCCGCCCCCCGGGTACGGCGAAGCCGAGCCCGCGCTCCTCCAGGAACGCGCGCCGGTACAGCTTGTGCGGCGTGAGCAGGCCGAGCAGCCGGTCGCGCAGGATGTCGGCCCGCGCCTGGTTGGCGGTGAAGCAGGACATCGGCGGGCCGAAGTCGCGCACCAGCCGCCCGATGAGCACGTCGGCGTCGGCCTCGACGGCCCGCTCGTACATCCGCTCCAGCGCCTGCCGCTCCAGCCGGTCGCCCTGGTCGAGCAGGTAGACGTACTCGCCCTTGGCGCTGGCGATGCCGACGTTGCGCCCGCGGGCGGGCGAGCCGGTGTGCGGCAGGTGCAGGACCCGGACGTTCTGCCTGACCGCCGCCACGGCGTCGAGCCGTTCCGCGATGCCGTCCGTGGACCCGTCGTCCACGAAGATCACCTCGTAGGCGTCCGCCTGCATCGTCTGCTCCAGCACGGAGCGGATGCAGGCGTCTGCGCCGGCACCGGGGTTGTGCACGCTGATGACCACGCTGACCTTCACACCCATGCGGCCTAGCGTGCGACGTCACCCGCTCGCGGGCGCGCAGGCTTGCCGATCTCAGGTGGTGTCAGTACCAGCCCTTGGCCTGCGAGTGGCCCCAGGCACCACAGGGCGTGCCGTACCGGCCCTTGATATAACCCAGGCCCCACTTGATCTGGGTGGCCGCATTGGTCTGCCAGTCGGCGCCCGCGCTGGCCATCTTGCTGCCCGGCAGCGACTGCGGGATGCCGTAGGCGCCGGAGTAACGGTTCATCGCCCGCTCGTTCCAGCCGCTCTCCTTCTGCCAGAGCGCTTCGAGGCAGCCCCACTGGTCGGCGCCGAAGCCGGCCGAGGCGAGCATGGCCTTGGCCGTGGCCTTGTTGGAGCCTGGCGAGGGGTCACTGCCCGCGGGGAAGTTGGCGGGCGGGAAGCCGTCGCCGCCTGGCCCCTTCTTCTCGATGATGATCGGGTCGAGCGCGGCGACGCCCTTGCGCTCGGCCGCGAGCTGCTTCCTCTTCGCCGCCGCCACTCCGGCCGCCTTGAGCTGGTCGGCCTCCGGGTCGGGGGCGTAGAGGTCGCCGTTGGCGATCCTGCCCCAGTCCTCCAGGTCGAGGCCCTCGGGACGCGGAGCGTTGGCGTTCTCGACCGCGCGGTAGGCGACGAAGCCGCCGCCGCCGAACACGATCACCACCGTCGCGCCGATGATCGCCACCCGCTTGGGGGTCAACCGGCGAGCCGCCCGCGATCGCGGGGGCGCCGGACGCTCTCTCAACTGCGGACCTGGGCTCACGAGCAATGAGCTTGCCCTGTCCTGGGGGGTGGTCCGCAACCGAAACGTGGCATTCGGTTGGCGTTCCCTTGGCTAACCGCCAGGTTGGAGAGGACTTTTCGGAAAAGTGTGATTTCCGTCACATTCCCCCTTCGTGCCCCTGTGACCGAAGGGAGTGGAGTAACCAGGATGTCGTTTGATGTTCCACAGCACGTCACAGTTTTATGACGGAACACGGATATTGGCGACATGGAAGAATAATGTGCGCGTGGCTGGCATCCTTCTGGTCGAAGACGACCCCTCCGTCCGCACGGCCCTAGAGCTGGCCCTGACGCGGCAGGGACACTCCGTCACGTCCTACGCGACCGGGGAAGAGGCGCTCGACCACGTACGGTCGCGGCGCCCCGAGATCGCGATCCTCGACGTCATGCTCCCCGGGATCGACGGGGTCGAGGTGTGCCGCAGGATCCGCCGCCTGGACCAGCTCCCGGTGATCCTCCTGACCGCGCGCGGCGACGACCTCGACGTCGTCGTGGGCCTGGAGGCGGGCGCCGACGACTACGTGGTCAAACCGGTCGAACCCCGGGTGCTGGACGCGCGCATCCGCGCGATCCTGCGCCGGGTCGAGTCCGCGACCTCCGACCGCATCGCCTTCGGCGACCTGATGATCGACCGGGGCGCGCTGAAGGTCACGCTGGCCAGCAAGGAGATCCATCTGACGCCCACCGAGCTGCGGCTGCTGCTGGAGCTGGTGCGCCACCCCGGCCAGGTGCTCAACCGCCGCTACCTGCTGCGCGTCGTCTGGGACCACACGCACGTCGCCGACTCGCGGCTGGTCGACGCGTGCGTGCAGCGGGTGCGGGCCAAGATCGAGCCCAGACCGGCCGAGCCGGTCTTCATCCACACCGTCCGCGGTTTCGGCTACCGGTTCAACCCCCCGTGATGCGCCTGCCCACCGGGTTCAGGGCGCGCCTCGTCATCACCTTCACCCTGGTGGCGGTCGCCGCCTCCGTACTCGTGGCCGGAATCGGCTACGAGCTGGCCAAGGCCGCCCTCATCCAGCGGACGGAGGACTCGGCCATCGCCCTGGTGACGCGCGAGCTCACCAGGATCGACTTCCCCATCGGCTACCGGAGCGCGACCGACAGCGACCCCAGCCACGCCGACATGCAGAAGCTGGCCAGCTCGCTCAACGGGTCGGGCAGGTACGTCGCCATCGTCAACGACGCGGGCGACCCCGGCTACAACATGGACCCCCTGACGATCGACGACGTCCCCGCCGACCTTCAGGGCAGGTCCAAGAGCTACCTGACGACCCAGCGGGTCGTGCTCAGGGACGAGCTGTGGCTCATCGTCGGCGCCGAGGTGTACACCCAGCCGCCGGAGACGCCGATCCGCACCGGGCTGCGTGTCTACGTGTTCTTCCCGCTGCGCGACGACGAGGCGCAGCTCGCCGACCTCAGGTTCAAGCTGGCCCAGGGCGGCGCGCTGGTGCTGGTCATCGCCCTGGCCGTGGCCCTGCTGTCGGCCAGGCGCGTCCTGCTGCCGGTCAGGCGGCTCAGCGCGGCCGCCCAGGCGCTGGGCAAGGGCGAGCTCGACACCAGGCTCCCGGTGCACGGGCACGACGAGCTGGCCGAGCTGACGGCCAGGTTCAACGACGCGGCGGCCGCGCTGGAGGTCAGCGTGACGGAGCTGCGCTCGCTGGAGGCGATGTCGCGCAGGTTCGTCGCCGACGTGTCGCACGAGCTGCGCACCCCGCTGACGGCGATGACCGCGGTGGCGGACATGCTGTCCGAGGAGGCCGAGCGGCTGCCCGACGCACCGGCTCAGGCCGTACGGCTGGTTCTGCACGAGGTGGAACGGCTGCGCGAGCTGGTCGAGCACCTCATCGAGGTGAGCAGGTTCGACGCGGGTACGGCGACGCTGAACGTCGAGCGGGTCAACGTGGCCGAGACCATCTCCGACTGCCTGGAGGTGCGCGGCTGGACCGGCCGGGTGAAGGTGAACGTCCAGCAGAACATGGAGTTCATCCTCGACCCGCGCAGGTTCGACGTGATCCTCGCCAACCTGGTGGGCAACGCGCTCAAGCACGGCGCCCCGCCGGTGGTCGTGGCGGCCAGGCGCACGCAGAACGGGCTGGAGGTGAAGGTGCGCGACTACGGGAAGGGCATCCCGATGGAAGCGATGAACCACGTCTTCGACCGCTTCTTCAAGGCGGGCACCGGCAGGGAGCGCAGCCAGGGCAGCGGGCTCGGCCTGTCCATCGCGCGGTCCAACGCCCAGCTGCACGGCGGTTCGATCTCGGTGCGCCAGCAGCGGCCCGGCACCCTCTTCACGGTCTGGCTGCCGCACCGGTGAGGCGATGGAGCACGCCGATCGCCCTGGCCGCGCTGGTCACGGGGTGCGGCATCACCCCCAACTCGGCGGTCGAGAAGGCGCCGCCGCCCGTGGTCACGATGCAGCCGCCGTCCACGCACATCTGGCTGGTCAAGCGCGGCAGGCTGGAGGACGTGCCGGTCAGCACGCCCAAGGACCACGTCGAGGGCCTGCTGGCGAAGCTGTTCGACGCCTCCAAGGAGCCGATGCCCGACGACGAGACCTCGACCCACCTGCGCGGCTTCACCCTCGACCGCACCTACACCGAGCGCGCGCCGCGCGACCCGGACAGCCTGCCCAGGACCGAGACGCTCACGGTCTACATCAAGGGAGAGAGCAAGCTCACCCGCCTGGCCAAGGCCCAGATCGTCTGTACGGCCCAGCAGGACTCCAAGATCGACAGAGTGAAGATCGTCCGGATCTCGGACAACGGGCCCGACCGGTCGGAGGGGAGCAACAACTGCAAGGAGCTGCAGTGACGGTGCTCCCCTCCCGCCCGGCTACATCGTGATGTCCTCCAGCATCTCGGTCACCAGCGCCGCGATCGGCGAGCGCTCCGACCTGGTCAGCGTGATGTGCGCGAACAGCGGGTGGCCCTTGAGCTTCTCCACCACCGCGACCACGCCGTCGTGCCTGCCGACCCGCAGGTTGTCACGCTGGGCGATGTCGTGGGTGAGCACGACCCTGGAGTTGGCGCCGATCCGGCTCAGGACCGTCAGGAGCACCCCGCGCTCCAGCGACTGCGCCTCGTCCACGATCACGAAGGCGTCGTGCAGCGAGCGCCCCCTGATGTGGGTGAGCGGCAGGACCTCGAGCATGCCGCGCTCGAGCACCTCCTCGATCACCTCGGGCGACGTCACCGCGCCGAGGGTGTCGTAGACGG
The DNA here is from genome assembly GCF_044457355.1 of Nonomuraea sp. NPDC050556. Lineage (NCBI taxonomy): Bacteria > Bacillati > Actinomycetota > Actinomycetes > Streptosporangiales > Streptosporangiaceae > Nonomuraea > Nonomuraea sp. NPDC050556. The sequence goes on from NZ_JBITGU010000006.1 coordinate 260,376, forward strand.
CCTGCGCCCAGGGGCCCATCTTCTCGCCCTCGGAACCCGGCAGGTATCCCAGCTCCTGGCCGCCCACGGCGTACAGGGGGCGGAAGACGATGACCTTGCGGTGCTGGCGGCGCTCCAGGACGGCCTCCAGGCCCGCGCAGAGGGCCAGCGCGGACTTGCCGGTACCCGCCCGCCCGCCGAGCGAGATGATGCCGATCTCGGGGTCCATGAGCAGTTCGAGCGCGATGCGCTGCTCGGCTGAACGGCCGTGCAGACCGAACGCCTCTCGGTCGCCGCGCACGAGCTTGACCGACTTGTCGGGGAGCACGCGGCCGAGCGCCGAGCCCTTGCTCGACAGCAGCCGCAGTCCGGTGTGCGTGGGCAGTTCCCTGGCCTCTTCCAGCTCGGTGACTCCGTGCTCGAACAGGGTCTCGACGTCCTCCGTCGTCACCTGCAGCTCGGCCGTACCCGTCCAGCCTGACTCGATGACGAGCTCGGCGCGGTATTCCTCCGCTGTCAGCCCGATCGAGGCCGCCTTGACGCGCAGCGGCAGATCCTTGGAGACCAGCACGACGTCGCAACCTTCGGCCGCCAGTGAGCGCGCCACTGTCAGGATGCGGGTGTCGTTGTCTCCGAGCCTGAAACCGACAGGCAGGATCGACGGATCGCTGTGATTGAGCTCAACCCTGATGGTTCCTTCGCCGGTGGGCATCGGCTCGTCCAGCCTGCCGTACTGGATGCGCAGGTCGTCGAGGTATCTGAGTGCCTTGCGTGCGAAGTAGCCAAGTTCTGGGTGATGCCGCTTCCCCTCCAGCTCCGTGATCACGACGATCGGGAGGACTACCTCATGCTCCGCGAAGCGGGTCATTGCCGCCGGGTCGGCTAGCAGGACCGAGGTGTCCAGCACATAAGTGCGCTTGCTGGAGTTGGGCGACGGGTTGATCGAGGACACTGCCACACGTTCTCCCCCGGGCACCCGTGGGGGTGGGCGCCCTGCAGACGAGGTGGGATTCGGACCGGACCCGCACCTGCGTGCACGACATGCACGAGGCGCCGGGGTCCGGCCCCCCTCAGCAGGTCGAAGCGCAAAGGCGGGCCCTCTCCGGAGCGTCCGGCCTGTGGCCGGACACTGCCAACGTTACGTACTGAATGCCCCCATCTCCAGGCCCTAAGCCTGACCGAAAGGGGGCGTTCACGTGGCCTTTCAGGAGCCGTAACGTCGATGTCTCGCGGCGTAGTCGCGCAGCGCGCGCAGGAAGTCGACCCTGCGGAAGTCAGGCCAGTAGGCCTCGCAGAAGTAGAACTCCGAGTGCGCGCTCTGCCAGAGCATGAAACCTGACAGACGTTGTTCGCCAGAGGTCCTGATGAGCAGATCAGGGTCGGGCTGGCCGCGAGTGTAGAGATGCTCGGCGATGTGCTCCACATCGAGTACCTCCACGAGGTCCTCGATGCTCGCCCCCTTGCTTGCGTGCTCCTGAAGGAGTGAGCGCACCGCATCGGCAATCTCACGTCTTCCTCCATACCCAACTGCAACGTTCACAATCAGACCTGGACGTTGTGACGTGACTTCTTTTGCATTTTTCAGGACATTCGCCGTCCTGTCCGGCAGAAGGTCGAGCGCCCCCACAGGGCTGACCCGCCACCCCTCCTCCACCAGCTCCTGGACCAGCGCCTCGATGATCCGCATCAGCGGTTCCAGCTCGTCCTTGGGGCGGGAGAGGTTGTCGCTCGACAGCAGCCAGACCGTGACGACCTCCACGCCGGCCTCGCGGCACCAGCCGAGCAGCTCGGAGATCTTGTCAGCGCCCTTGCGATGGCCACGGCTGACGTCGTCGAGGCCCATCGAACGCGCCCAGCGGCGGTTGCCGTCGACGATGACCCCGACGTGCCGGGGGATGCTGTCCTCCTTGGAGAGCTTGGCCTCCAACCGGTGCTCGTACAGCCGGTAGACCAGATCGCGCAGGCCCACGGAGCCCCCTCACAGCGGAAGTATGACCTAACTGGCCATTATCGCCGTCTTTCCGCGCTGCCCGCCCCCTCAACGGGATTACGTCCCAGATCCCTGCCGCCCAGGCACCCTTCCGCCTCGCTGACCAGACCTTGCACGAACCTGGAGAGCTCGGAAGAGGTGAGGACGGCCCGCATGCCGACGCCGGTCGCGCCCCAGGCCTCCAGGTAGGCCCTGCGGGTCACCCGCCACTCGCCGCAGCTGTCCTGGCCCGGGACCCAGAGGGGGATGGTCCTGAGCTGGCAGCGCAGCTCGCCACCGCCGACGGCGCCGGAGCGGGTGCGGTAGCGGAAGGCGAAGAGCTCGCTGTCGGGCTCGTCGTCGGGGAAGCGGTCTTCCGGGTCGGGCCAGAGTCCCGCCTCGCCTCGGCCCGCCCTGGCCTCGTCCACGCCGCGGGCGAGCCTGGCGAGAAACCACCCGCACCGCTCTCCCACGAGGCCGTACGGGGTGCCGTCCCGGTGCAGTTCGAGGGTGATCTCGTACGGCATGCCGACACTGTCCGTGCACGCAACCGGCGTAACGGTCAGATATGAACCATCAACGCAACGTAGTCCCCCCACCCCAGAGAGGGTATCCGGCAGAAAGTCAGTTAAAACCGCAGAAACGCCCACCACCCCCCACGCATTTCCCCACAGCCCCCGGCTCCCCCAAAGCCAAGGGCCCAGAGAACCCCCCACCCCCGCACCCCGAAAGACCCCACCCCCAAAGCCCCAAAAGACCCCAACCTCCAAGAGACCCCGCTCTCAAGGGGATCGTGAACCCCAGTGATCGCGAGGTTTTGTGGGTCTTGTGGGTCGCGCCCCACAAGGGGCCGCGCCTCGGGAGGCCCCAAAACCCCTGAAGCGTCCCAATCTCCAAGGGACATCAGCCCGTGAGGTCGCGAGGCCCGTGAGGTCGCGAGGCCCGCGAGGTCGCGAAGCCCGCGAGGTCGCGAAGCCCGCGAGGTCGCGAAGCCCGCGAGGTCGCGAAGCCCGCGAGGTCGCGAAGCCCGCGAGGTCGCGAAGCCCGTGAGGTCGCGAAGCCCGTGAGGTCGCGAAGCCCGTGAGGTCGCGAAGCCCGTGAGGTCGCGAAGCCCGTGAGGTCGCGAAGCCCGGCGGGGGTGGGGTTATGTGAGGCCGTAGAAGTGGGCGGCGGTGGTGCCGAAGACCTTCTCGCGGTCGGTCGAGCCCAGGAGAGCGCCCATGACGTTCCACACCGTCTGGTAGTCGGCGGCCAGCAGCGAGACCGGCCAGTCGCTGCCGAACATCAGCCGGTCAGGCCCGAAGAGCTCCACAGCGTGCTCCACATACGGCCGCAGGTCCTCGACCGTCCAGTTCTCGTGGTCGGCCTCCGTCACCAGCCCGGACACCTTGGCGTACACGTTGGGAAGAGCAGCCGCCGCCGCGAGCTGGGAGGACCACGGCTCCCACGCACCCGCCTTGATCGCGGGCTTCGAGAGGTGATCGATGACGATCTTCAACCCCGGCAGGCGCTCCGCGATGGAAAGCACGTGCTCCATGTGCCGCGGCAACGCGCTCACCGCGTCAAAGGTCAGCCCGCGCTCCGCCAGCAACTCCAGCGACGAGAACACCGAAGGCTGAGCCAGCCAGTCAGGGTCGGGCTCGTCGTGGATCAGATGCCTGACCCCCACAAACTTCGGATGTCTGCCGTCCAACGCCTCAGCCACCTCGGACGGCCGGGTCAGCGGCACCCACCCCACCACCCCCGCCACGAACGGGTGCGCGTCCGCGATGGCCAGCATCGACTCGGTGTCCGCATAACTGTCCGCGGCCTGGACCAGCACGGTCCTGTCCACCCCCGCCGCAGCCAGCTCGGGCGCCAGGTCGTCAGGTCCGTACGTGCGGTAGAGGACACCGAGGTCCGGCGTGAGCCACGGGTACGACCCCGTCTCGATGTTCCAGAAGTGTTGGTGGGCGTCGACGATCACGGCCCAAACCTAGGATGTCCACCGGTGCCTGCGCCACCCCGGCGGCTGATGCCATTCTGTCCAGCCGTACCCCTGCCTGCCGTCCTCGGCCGTGAACCGGCACAACGCACGAGGGAACTCCGCCGTCCTGCCGTCCTCGGACACGAGCGTCACCGGCGCCCAGTGCAGCGGCGTCACGGTGGTGCGCATGCCGGGGAGGTTCAGCGTCGCCCCTGACGGCAGCCCGTCCTCGGCGAAGGTGCTCGCGGCCGTGAAGTCCACCGCGTGGTGCAGCGCGTCCTTGGCGACGAAGGCGGGCCAGGGCAGGGCCATGCCGACGTTGGCCTGCATCCCGTGCAGGAACGTGCCGTCCCCCAGCCTGCCGCTGCTCCAGAGCCACGACGTGGACCACCAGTCGCGCACGCCCCAGCTGTGGTCCCGCTCGCCGTACCCCTCGAACGGCCGGCCGCCGACGACACCGCTGACCTCGCAGGGGATCTCGTACCGCGGCACCAGCGAGTAGCCGTAGACGCCGTGCGTGCTGCGCCACTCCAGGTCGAGGCCGAGCTCCTCCACGGTGACCCGGACGGCCTCGAACGGCTTGACGGTCCGTACGGTCAAGGCCTGCTGGTCGAGGGGCGCGTGGTTGTCCGCGACCATCGTGAGCTGCCTGCCCTCGCCGACGACGCAGGCCCAGACCCAGGCTCTCTCCCAGTTGGGGTAGAGGCCGAGGCGGACGTATCCGCCCAGCGTGCCGTCTTCCGTGGCGAAGTCGAGGTAGAGGGATTCGTTCCAGAGAAGTTCCGGGCCTGGCTCGTGCAAGTCCTCGCTCAGCGGCCATTCACCCATGTTCACGATCCGCACGCCGCGCTCCCTTCCAAGCGCTTGTTACGGTATCAGCGAACCGCCGGATCCGGCCCTGGGGCGGGGGCGGAGGCCGCATGCGGCCCTTCGCCTGGAGCCATGCGGCGAAGTCGTCGGCGTCCGCGCGGTAGCCGGTCGGCGGGGCCGTCCTGGCCGCGGCGTAGAGGGCGAACTCGGTGGCCAGGTCGGCACCCGCTGCCAGGGCCGCGTCTGGCCTGAGCCTGGCCACGATGCCCCGGCGCTTGGCGACGAGGCTGGCCGCCTGGACCCTGATCCGCTCGGGCGAGAACCCCGGCGGGCTCTCGGCCCCGGCGACGAGCGCCGCGACGAGCCGCTCCTGCGCCTCGGCGAGCTCTTTCCGAGACTCCTCGACGGACATTCAGCCCGCCTTCATGGCGGTCCTGACCCGGTCCAGCTCCCCTGTCAGTGCCGCGTCGCTGGGGTACTCGTCGTCCCACTCCAGCAGCACCCCCGGCGGCGTGACCCGCGCGCAGAGCTCGGACAGGATGTCGAGCACCTCGGCCGGCACGCTCGTGGTGTGGGTGTCGTGCCAGATCCCGTGGCTCTCGTACCCCCCGGCGACGTGCACGTAGGCCAGCTCCGACAGCGGCAGCTCGTCCAGCGCGGCTACGGCGGAAAGCCCCAGGTTGACCTGGTTGGTGTAGAGGTTGGCGACGTCCACCAGGAGCAGCACCCCGGTCCTGTCGACCAGCTCGCGCAGGAACTCGCCGTCCGTCAGCTCGTCCTCCGGCCAGCCGAAGATGGCCGCCACGTTCTCCAGCGCCAGCGGCACGGGCAGCGCGTCCTGCGCCCGCTTCACGTTCTCCGTGATGACGTCGAGCGCCTTCCTGGTGCGCGGGACGGGCAGCAGGTGCCCCGCCTCGACGCCACCAGCGCGCACGAACGCCAGGTGCTCGCTGACCAGCGGCGCCTGGAGCGCCTCGGCGCACGCGGCCAGGTGCGCGAGCCGTCCGGGATCGGGCCGGTCGGCGCCGCCGATGCCCAGGCCGACCCCGTGCGGCACCACCGGGACGCCGCGCCCGCGCAACACCCTGAGCGACTCCGGCAGCCGCTCCGGCCGTACGTTCTCGGCGATCACCTCGACGAAGTCGACGCCGTCCATGCGTTCGACGGTGAGGTCGATCTCCGCGCGCCAGCCGATGCCGACACCCAGCTCGATCACGCTCAGCCCCCTCCGCCGCAGCCGCCGCCACCGCAGCCGCCCCCGCCACCGCACGAGGAGCCCCCGCCGCACGAGGACCCGCCGCCGCACGCGGCGCCTGACCCGCATCCCCCCGAGGAGGAGCCGAAGTCACCGCTGCCGGTGAAGTACGTGTCGGTCGGTGTGTGCCTGGAGTAGGGGTCGATGTCGTTCTGCAGCCCGGGGTCGCCGAGCTCGCCCAGGCCGTAGAGAGCGACGGGGAAGAGCATGGCCCCCGCGGCGTACGAGCCCTGGGTGTGGAGGGTCTGCGCCCTGCGCAGCTCCTCGTGGCCCGCCGAGCTCAGCACGTTCAGCGCGGCGCGCTTGAAGCGGCGGTGCGTGACCAGCCCCCAGACGCCCGAGACGAGGAGGATGGCGGCGCCCACGCCGAGCACGACGCTGTACTCCGTACCGAAGAAGACCGCCGCGCCCATCGAGCCTGCCACGGTCAGCGAGGCGATCGAGAACCCCGCCAGCCGGGTCAGCTGGGTGCGCACCGGCGCCTCCGCCCCGTTGGGGACGAGCAGCCCGGCGCCGGTCAGGTGGTGCTTGAGCGACTCCATCTCCACGCTCCGCACCAGCTCGCGGCGCAGCTCGTTGGACGACACCCCCGCCGACCTGGCCGCGATGGCGGCCATGACGGCCGCGTCGACCGGGTCGCCGGCCGGGGCCGCGTCCTTGACCGCGTAGATGACGCCGCCGCGGGTGAGCCTGATCTGGCCGCTCGTCGACAGGCGCGCGATCGAGGTGTTCACGACCCGGCGCGGTCCTCCCGCGAGGTAGGCCAGCTCGTAGACGCCGAGGTCGCGCGGGATGGTGCTGGCCGCGACGTTGCGCATGCGGTAATGCGCTCGCTTGAGCGAGGTGATGGTATTACCGACGGCCGCGGCCAGGAGCACGGGGATGATGAGGAAGACGAGTGCCACGAGCGACCTCCTTCGTCAGGTACCAAGTAGACGAAGGATTCGTGGCACTGGTTCCCGGTTCGTCAGCCCAGTCTGTCGACCAGGGCGTCGTACTCCTCCCACAGCTCCTTCGGCAGCTGGCTGCCGAACTTGGCGAAGTGCTCGGGGATGAGCGCGGCCTCCTCGCGCCAGACCTCCCTGTCGACGCTGAGCAGCGTGTCGAGGTCCTCCTGCGCGATCTCCAGCCCGTCGGTGTCGAGCTCCTTCGGGAGCAGCCCGATCGGGGTGGGTACGGCTCCCGCCTCGCCGTTCAGCCGGTCCACGATCCACTTGAGCACGCGGCTGTTCTCGCCGAAGCCCGGCCAGATGAACCGGCCCTGGTCGTTCTTGCGGAACCAGTTCACGTAGTAGATGCGCGGCAGCTCGGCGCCCTCGCGCTCGCCCACCCGCAGCCAGTGGGCGAAGTAGTCGCCCATGTTGTAGCCGCAGAACGGAAGCATGGCGAACGGGTCATACCGCAGCTCGCCGACCTTGCCCTCGGCAGCGGCCGTCTTCTCGGAGGCGACGTTGGCTCCGAGGAAGACGCCGTGCTGCCAGCTCAGCGACTCGGTCACCAGCGGCACAGCCGTGGCGCGTCGCCCGCCGAACAGGATCGCGGAGATCGGGACGCCCTTCGGGTCCTGCCATTCCGGCGCGATGGTCGGCGCCTGGCCTGCAGGGGTGGTGAAGCGGGCGTTGGGGTGGGCGGCCGGCTCCTCCGACGAAGGGGTCCAGGAACGGCCCTTCCAGTCGGTCAGGTGCGCGGGCGGCTCGTCGGTCAGGCCCTCCCACCACACGTCGCCGTCGTCGGTGAGCGCGACGTTGGTGAAGATGCTGTTGCCCCAGAGGGTCTTGATCGCGTTGGCGTTGGTGGTCTCGCCGGTGCCCGGCGCGACGCCGAAGAACCCGGCCTCCGGGTTGATCGCGTAGAGGCGGCCGTCCTGGCCGAAGCGCATCCAGGCGATGTCGTCGCCGATCGTCTCGACCTTCCAGCCGGGGATGGTCGGCTGGAGCATGGCCAGGTTGGTCTTGCCACAGGCACTCGGGAAGGCGGCGGCGACGTACCTGGCCTGGCCGGCGGGCGGGGTCAGCTTGAGGATGAGCATGTGCTCGGCCAGCCAGCCGTTGTCGCGGGCCATGACGCTGGCGATGCGCAGGGCGTAGCACTTCTTGCCGAGCAGCGCGTTGCCGCCGTAGCCGGAACCGTACGACCAGATCTCGCGGGTCTCGGGGAAGTGGGAGATGTACTTGGTGGTGCTGCACGGCCACGGGACGTCCTGCTGTCCCGGCTCCAGCGGCGCGCCAACCGTGTGCACGGCCTTGACGAACTCACCCCTGCGCTCGATCTCCTGCAGCGCCTTGGCGCCCATGCGGGTCATGATCTTCATGGAGACCGCGACGTAGGGCGAGTCGGTGATCTCGACGCCGACCTGGGAGATCTCGCCGCCGAGCGGGCCCATGCAGAACGGCACGACGTACATCGTGCGGCCCCGCATGCAGCCCTTGAAGAGCTCGCCGAAGGTGGCGCGCATCTCAGCTGGAGCGATCCAGTTGTTGGTCGGCCCCGCGTCCTCTTCGCGCTCGGAGCAGATGTAGGTGCGGTCCTCGACCCTGGCGACGTCGCTGGGGTCGGACTTCGCGTAGAAGCTGTTCGGGCGCTTGGCCAGTCGGGTGAACGTGCCCTGCTCGACGAGGAGGTTCGTCAGGCGCGTCCACTCCTCCTCCGAGCCGTCGCACCACTCGATCCGGTCTGGCTGGGTCAGCGTTGCGATCTCGTCGACCCAGGCGACCAATGCGCGATTGCTCGTCGGGGCGGGTACTTCCACAGAAAGGGACACGTCTCGAACTCCTCCACTCTTCCTTGCGGAAAAACATCATTGACGACAAGTACCGACAAAAGCCAATTGGCATAGACCTTTGTCCGGCTGTCGCCGCAGGTGATTGGGGGAGCCTACCCACGAAGAACGCGTCTAAAGAAAACGGTGGAGACAGTGGTTTAGGCCAATTCAATAGGTCTAAACCAATCTCCTGAGAGGTCTAATCCATTCGCACGTCCATTTCCCCTGCTCCGTCTAGAGTTCCGGGCCTGCGGCGCGCACGCGGTCGACGTGCTGCAGCGCGTCGCGCAACTCGGCAAGCCAGGTGTCGGTGTGCGTGCCCACCAGCCGTACACACCAGGCGAGGGCGTCACTTCTGCTTCTCGCGACCCCCGCAGCCACAAGAGTGTCGAGAACCTGGCGCTCCGACTGGCGCAAACGGGTCATGACGGGGACCGACAGAGTGGTGAACATCACTGTCTCGCCGCCGCAGGAGACGCCCCAGGAGACCTTCTGGCGGAACTTGCGCTCGGCCTCCTTGGCGATCTCGATGCGCCGCTCCCTGGTCTCCTCGCGGAACCTGCGCACCAGGCCGTCGATCATCGCGGCCTTCTCGACGTCGCTCTCCGCCGTGGGCTCGGGGATGGCGCCGACGACGGCGATCTCCTCGCGGTCGAGGACGATCTCGACAGGACCGGTGAACCAGCCCTCCGGCAGGCGCCCGGAGAACCATCCACGCAACTGCGCTGCTGCTTCTTCGCTTTCCATGTAATTAAGATTACACCGTTTCTGGCGCAAGGCCAGGCTTCGGAAGGGGCTTGCGCTACAAGGGGAAAGGCGAGGGTCAGCGGACCTGGGCGGCCATGGCCGGGTTCACGCGGACGACTCCGGCCAGGTTGCGGGTGTTGACCGGCACCAGCTTGACCACGTCGCCCGTCCTCGGGGCGTGCAGCATCTTGCCGTCGCCCCAGAAGATCGCCACGTGCGAGATGTAGTTCGGGTTCGTCGGGTCGTTGCGCCAGAACAGCAGGTCGCCCGGCTGCGCCTGGGACAGCGGCACCTGCACCCCGGACACCCACTGCTGGTGCGTCACGCGGGGCATCCTGATGCCCGCCTGGGCGTACGCCCACTGCACGAGACCCGAGCAGTCGAACGTGTCAGGACCCTCCGCCCCCCACACGTACGGCCGGCCGAGCTTGGAGATGGCCGCGCGCAACGCCGTCGTCATCTGGTCGCCGGAGATGAACGTCCCGGACTGCACCGGCGTGACCTGCGGCGCCACCGGGTTGACCGTGGCGATCTGGGTCCCTCTGGGCAGCACCTTCGCCAGGCCCCTGCGCAGCGCAGCGGTGTCGGCCGAGGGGGCGCTGACGATGAGCGCGTTGTCCCTGGGCAGCCCGAGCGCCCGGCCCGTGGCCTTGGAGACCACCGCGTCCACGGCGCCGAACCCGGTCGTGGCGTAGGCGCCGATCCGCAGCGATCCGGCCGGTCCCTGCACGCTCTTGCCTAGCGTGAGCCCGCCGTCGTGACCGAGCACGAACGACACGGCGAGGTCGCCCGCCGCGACGTTGGACCAGAGCGAGTCCGAGGCTGCCGTCACCTTGGGGGTGTAGGCGCGGAAGGACGAGGGGTCGACGCCCAGCGTCTGGACCCGCTTGCCGTCGATGGTCACCGTCGCCGCATCGGCGAGTTCGAGGGCGCGCACGCCGCTCAGCCTGGCGACCTTGCGCAGCAGCGGCATGGTCAGCGGCCGCCGGGTCACCACGAACAGCTGGGGCTCGCGCAGGGTGCCGAGCGGCTTGACGGAGACGTCGGCGCGCGACTGGGCGACGAGGCTCTGGTCGGGGACCGTACGGAACCTGACGGCGGAAGTCGGGGGTTTATCTGGAGATAATTCTTGTAAAAGCAGAATGTCGGCGGTCAGCACCGCCACCAAGGTCACCACGATGAACGGGATCAACCTTCTGAGATCACGACGCTTTGCCGATCTCAGGAGAAATGCCAGATCCCCTCTGATGCCATCGGAAAAATCCGCCGGACGCTGTGGCGCCCGGCGGATCTGTTCTTCTCGCGTCAGTTGCCGATGTACGGCACGGCCTCGAGGATCTCGACCGTGATCTGACGGCCGTTCGGCATGGAGTACGTCGCCTTCTCACCGATCTTCTTGCCATTGATGGCGGCGCCGAGAGGCGACTTGGGCGAGTAGACGTCTATCGGGGCGCCGCTCTCCTCGCGGGAGGCGAGCAGGAACGTCACCTCGTCGTCGTCGCCCACGAAATTGATGGTCACCGTCATACCGGGACCAACTACGCCCTCGGTCTTGGGCGCCTCCCCCACCTTGGCGTTGTCGATGATCTGGCGGAGGTGGAAGATGCGGGCCTCCATCTTGCCCTGCTCGTCCTTGGCCGCGTGGTAGCCGCCGTTCTCCTTCAGGTCACCCTCTTCACGGGCGGCCTCGATCTTCTTGGCGATGTCGACGCGCCCGGGGCCCGAGAGGTATTCGTACTCCGCCTTCAGGCGGTCGTACGCCTCCTGCGTCAGCCAGGTGACGTTCTCATCCCGAGAGTCGGCCACGGGTTCTCCTTGCTTACTTAGGGGGCCCTGAGATCACTGGGGGTAGCGTACGGTTGAATTGCGAAAGGCTAACAAGTCAGCCGCCCGAACGCTTCCCCAAATGTCTCACTATACGAGATTGCAGTACTGGATGTGGACGGAAGTCGCCTGGGCACTGGTGTCCAGGCGCTCCTTGAGGTGGTTAATACCCTCACCAGCAGGAATCCTTACTTCCTTGCTTCCCACTTCCACGTGCTCCGTATCAGTCGCCCTGATCCTGCACACCGCGACCCGGTCCTCGGGCTTGACGATGTTGAAGGTGATCTCGGCCTGGGTGGGGCTCTTCACGCTGAAGGTCACGACTTCCTTCACCACGCCGACGTTGCCGGTGGCCGACCACATCACGTAGCCCCAGCCACCTGCGACGATGGCGACCAGGACGCCGATGACGGCGTGCACGACGAACCTTCCACGGCGCTCGGGGCGGTCGGGGAAGTCGTCGGGGGTGCCGAGAACCGGACCGTTCTCGACATCTCTGGTGGCCATGGCGGAATCTCCCTGCACTACCTCGGCGTTATCCGAGACAATTGTCGCCCGCGGGGGCCGCGCCCCTGCGACCGCCCAAGAGAAACTAACCTCTCAGGTGGAGTGACCTGGTACCAACTGAGGAGACATCGAGCCCGTGAGTGCACCGCTGAGGCTGATGGCCGTCCACGCCCACCCCGACGACGAGTCGAGCAAGGGCGCCGCGACGATGGCGCGCTATGTCGCGGAAGGCGTGGAAGTGCTGGTCTGTACGCTCACGGGCGGCGAGCGCGGTTCCGTGCTCAACCCCAAGATGGACCGGCCCGAGATCGTGGCCAACATCGCGGAGGTACGGCGGGCCGAGATGGACCGCGCGCGGGAGATCCTGGGGGTGCAGCAGCGGTTCATGGGGTTCGTGGACTCGGGGCTGCCGGAGAACGAGGACGAGGAGCTTCCCGAGGGGTGCTTCGCGCTGCAGCCCTTGGAGACGGCTTCCGCTCCGTTGGTGGCTGCTGTGCGGGAGTTCAGGCCGCACGTGATCGTCACGTATGACGACGACGGTGGGTACCCGCACCCGGACCACATCATGACCAACCGGGTCTCCGTGGAGGCCTTCGAGGCCGCTGGTGACCCTGACCGGTATCCGGGGACCGGGGAGCCTTGGCAGCCGCTCAAGATGTACTACCAGATGGGGTTCACCAAGGAGCGGTTCGAGGCGCTGCACGAGGCGATGACGTCTCGGGGGATGGGCTCGCCTTACGCGGACTGGATCTCTCGGTGGGAGGACCGGCCTGCGAAGTGGCCGGTGACGACTCGGGTGCCGTGCGCTGACTACTTCGCGGTGCGGGACGAGGCGCTGCTTGCGCATGCGACGCAGATCGACCCTGATGGGTTCTTCTTCAGCTGCCCTCGGGAGTTGCAGCAGGAGATCTGGCCGACGGAGGACTACCACCTGGCTCGCTCGCTGGTGGACACGGACCTTCCTGAGGACGACCTGTTCACCGGCATCCACGCCGACGAGGTCTCCCCCGCCTGCCACTGACCACCGCAACGACCCAAGGCCCTCAACCCCTTGAGGACCTCACGGTCTTCAGGACCTCAGGGGCTTAGGTCCTTTTGGGGTTGGAGGACCGAGGGCCCGGCGCGCAACCTCAAGGACCTCAGGGGGTTGGATGGCCGCAAAGGGTCCAGGCGACCGTGCGGCTTCTCAGGGACGACCACGGGTTGAAGGGACCTCAGCGCCAGAGGTCCTCAAGACCCCACGACCTGGGACGCCACCGTGAGTGCGGGGGCATGGCCTTCAGGTGGCAGACTGGAGGGGTGAATGCACTCGCCGCTGGAGAAAACATCGGGCCGGGCCTCCTCGGCTTCACGATCGTGGCCCTCATCGGAGTGGCGCTGTTCTTCCTCGTCAAGTCGATGAACAAGCAGATCTCCAAGATCGAGGTCCCCCACGAGGCAGACATCGACAAGAAGGCCGGCTAAGTGCCCATCGAGATCACCGACAACGCCGACCAGAGCAGGTTCGAGATCACGGTGGACGGCCGGCTGGCCGGTTTCGCCGAATACCGCCTCCTCCCCGATCGCATCGTCTTCACCCACACCGAGGTGGCCGACGAGTTCGAAGGCCAGGGCCTGGCGGGCAAGCTGGTCGCACGCGCCCTCGACGTGAGCCGCGACACCGGCCTCAAGGTCGTCCCCCTGTGTCCGTATGTCGCCAAATACATCACCCGTCACCCGGAATATCAGGACCTGGTGGCGGAATCCGCACACTGAACGTCGCCCCCCGACCAGGGAGTGACACCACGGTCGCCGCCCCGCCGTGCGCCTGCGCCACGGCAGCCACGATGGCCAGCCCGAGCCCGACCCCTCCCTGGTCCCGCGAGCGCGACCGCGAGGCGTCCACCCGGTAGAACCGCTCGAAGACGTGCGAAGCGTCCTCAGGAGCCAGCCCCGGCCCCTCGTCGCCGACCTCGATGACCCCCTCAGCCACCCGGACCGTGGCCGGAGTGCCGGGCGGCGTGTGCTGCCTGACGTTGGCCAGCAGGTTGTCCAGGACCTGGCGCAGCCGTACGGCGTCGCCGTACACCACAGCGGGCGCCACCTCCAGCGACAGCGGCCGCCCCGGCTCCACCACGTGCGCAGCCGCGACCGCCTCGGTGGCGAGCACCGCCAGGTCGACCGGCTCGCGCTCCAGCGGGCGCCCCTGGTCGAGCCTGGCCAGCAGGAGCAGCTCGTCCACCAGCACGCCCATCCGCGTCGCCTCGGACTCGATCCTGGCCATCGTGGTGGCCAGGTCGTCGGGCCTGGTGGCCGCGCCGCGCCGGAACAGCTCGGCATAGCCCCTGATCGCCGCGACCGGCGTGCGGAGCTCGTGCGAGGCGTCGGCGATGAAGCGGCGCAGCCGGTCCTCCGAGGCGGTGCGCTGGTGGAAGGCGGCCTCGATGTGCCCGAGCATGGCGTTGAGCGCCAGCCCGAGCCGTCCAGCCTCCGTCCTGTCCTCGGCTGGTTCCACGCGGCGGGTGAGGTCGCCCTCGCCGATGGCCTTGGCGGTGACGGCGATCTCCTCGAGCGGCCTGACGACCCTGCTCACCATCCGGTAGGCCACGATGGCCAGCGCCAGGAGTACCAAGGTGGTGATGACGGCCACGACGCCGACGATCCTGCCGGACAGGTCGTCGAAGCCGGTGCTCGGCGTGCCGACGGCGAGGATGCGGCCGTCCGGCAGCCACGACGAGCGCACCCACCACACGGGGGCTTTGCCGTTCCCGCCGCTCTTGGTGAACAGCGGCTGGCCCTTCGGTGGAGGCAGGACGAGGAGCCGCTCGCGCCCCGTGGAGACCGTACGCAGGACGCGGCCCTCGGCTGAGCGCACCTCGATGAACCACTGCCCCGTGGCGCCGATCAGCGCGGCGGTCTGCCCGCTCAGTGCGGCGGGCAGGGCGCCGTTCTCCAGCAGCGGCCCGAGCCGCGCGGCCATCGCGTCGAGCTCGCGCCTGGCGCCGTCCGCCGCCGCCTCCCTGGCCACGCCGAAGGCGGCGGCCGGGATCGCGATCATGCCCACGGCCATCAGGGCGAGCACGATGAGGGTGAGCCGTTTGCGCAGGCTCATCGGGGCAGCCGCATGACGTAGCCGACGCGCGGGATGGTGTGGATCAGCTGTTGCTCGCGCCCGTCGACCTTGCGTCTCAGGTAGCTGACGTAGGTCTGGACGACGCCGTCGTTGCCGCCGAAGTCGTAGTCCCAGACGTGGTCGAGGATCTGCTGCTTGGTGAGCACCCGGTTGGCGTTGACCATGAGGTAACGCAGCAGCCGGTACTCGGTCGGCGTGAGCTCCACCAGCTCGCCGCCCCGCCGTACCTCGTAAAGCTCCTCGTCGATCGACAGGTCGGCGAAGACCAGCCGGGGGTTGTCCGAAGGCTTGGTACGGCGCAGCACCACGTGCACCCGCGCGATGAGCTCCTCCAGGCTGAACGGCTTGGTCACGTAGTCGTCGCCACCCGAGGTCAGCCCGGTGATCTTGTCTTCCGTCGCGTCTCTGGCGGTCAGGAAGATCACCGGAATGTGCACGGCCTGCCTGCGCAGCCTGCGGCACACCTCGACCCCGGTGAAGTCGGGCAGCATGACGTCGAGCACGATCAGGTCGGGCCCGAAGTCGGCCACCCGGGCGAGCGCGGCGGTGCCTGAAGCGGCGGTCACCGTATCGAACCCCTCGTAACGCAGCGCCATGGCGACCAGGTCGGCGAGGTTCTGCTCGTCGTCGACAACCAGAATGCGAGCTTTCACCCCTTCAGTGTGGTGGCCCGTTCTTAGAGAACTCTATGAACGGGCCCACAGCCGCCGCAGAGCGCGCTGATCCACTCGTGGCCATGGAACGACTCACGGATTTCGTGCTGCGGCACAAGCTCGTCGTCGTGCTCGCCTGGTTGGCGATCGCGATCGCGGGGATCTTCGCCACGGCCGGGGTGGAAGACCGGTTCACCAGCGACTTCGGCACGCCTGGCCGGCCTGCCTACGAGGCCAACCAGGCCATCAAGCAGAAGTACGGCGAGGGCGGCAACGTCACGCCGATGGTCGTCGTGGCCACGGGCCAGGCCGACTTCGCCAAGCTGGAACCCTTGGGGAGGGTCGTCGCCGATCCCGCGTTCGTCTCCCAGGACGGGCGCACGACGTACGCGCTGCTCTATCCGGAGCAGGGCGACCACGAGGACGACTCCGCGGACCTTTCCGGCCAGATCATCAGGACGCTGCAGACCCCGGGCTCGACGGTCAAGGTCACCGGGCTCGAACAGCTGGAGCCCGAGGGCGGCGGCGACGGGCTCAGCGTGGTCGCCGAGATGGTGATCGGCGGGGTCGGCGCGCTGGTCGTGCTGGCCTTCGTGTTCGGCTCGCTGCTGGCCCTGGTGCCGCTCGTGATCGCCCTGGTGGCGATCCTCGGTTCCTTCCTGGCCGTCTACGGGCTGACCCTGTTCACCGACATCAGCATGTTCGTGCAGTTCATCGTGGCCCTGATCGGGCTCGGCGTGGCCATCGACTACTCGCTGCTGCTCATCACCAGGTGGCGCGAGGAGGACCACGACGTGCGCAGGGCGATGGCGGGCGCGGGCAGGGCCGTGCTGGTCAGCGCGGCGACGGTCGCGATCGGGCTGGTCGCGATGGTCGTGCTGCCCGTGCCGTTCCTGCGCAGCGTCGGCTACGGCGGGATGATCGTGCCGCTGGTGTGCATGCTGGCCGTGGTGACACTGCTGCCGATCCTGCTGGCGACCGCGGGCCCGCGCCTCGACAGGCGCAGGCGCGGTACGGCGAGCGGTCGCTGGGGCGCCTGGGCCCGCCTGGTCGTGCGCTTCCGCCGGCTCGCCCTGGCCGCCTCAACCGCAGTGCTGCTCGCCCTCGGCGGCGGCGCGCTGGGCCTGAACCTCGGGGAACCGGCCAGCGGCGCGCTGGCCACCTCGGGCCCCGCCTACGAGGGGCTGGCGATGCTGCGTGACGCCGAGCTGCCGACCGGCGCGCTCACCCCCGTCGAGGTGCTCGCCCCCGAGCCGGCGCTGGAGACCTTCCGCTCCGTGCCCGGCGTGCGCGCGGCCGTCGTGGCGGAGCCCGGGTTGCTCACGCTGGTCCCCGACGACGAGGGCGGCACGGCGGCCGGGCAGGAGACGGTGAAGCGGGTGCTGGCTGCCGCGCCTGGCGGGGCGCGGGTCGGCGGGGTCACCGCGGCCAACCTGGACTTCGCCGACGCCGTCTACGGCAGCTTCCCGCTGATGCTCGGCCTGATCATGTTCATCACGTTCGTGGTGCTCGCGCGGTCGTTCAGGTCGCTGGTGCTGGCGCTGAAGGCGGTGGTGCTCAACCTGCTCTCGCTGGCGGCCGCGATGGGCGCGATGGTGCTGGTGTGGCAGTACGGCTACGGGTCAGAGCTGCTGTGGGGCATCTCGGGGCTGGGCGCGATCGACGAGTTCATCCCGGTGATGGTCTTCGCGTTCCTGTACGGGCTGTCGATGGACTACGAGGTGTTCATCCTGGCCAGGATGCGTGAGGAGTACGACAGGTCGGGGTCGACCACGGTCGCGGTCGTCGAGGGGCTGGGCCGTACGGGAAGGCTGGTCACCAGCGCCGCGCTGGTGCTCTTCCTGGCCTTCGCCTCGCTGGCCGCGGCGCCGATCCTGCAGATCAAGCTGTTCGCCACCGCACTCGGCATCGGCATCCTCCTGGACGCGACCGTCGTGCGCGCCCTGCTGGTGCCCGCGCTGGTCTCGGTCATGGGCCGGTGGAACTGGTGGCTGCCCGGCTGGGCGGCCAGGGTGCTGCGGGTTCAGTCCTCCGCCGACCAGGAGTGCTCCAGCGCCTTGGGCAGCCCCCACCAGCCGAGTGGCGTCAGCACCTCGTCCGCGTCCACGATCCCCAAATAGGTCCAGAGCGCCACGACGGGCACGAACAGCACCTCGGTGGCCTCGACGTCGTCGATGTCGTCCTGGTCGATGTCCTCGGACTCGGCGATGAGCCTGGCCAGCCGCTCCGGCGAGGCGAGCACGCCTGGGCCGAGCCTGAGCAGGGCGCCCACGGCGGCCAGCCAGTCGGCGTGGTCGATCGAGCAGAGGGCGGCCAGCACGGTGTCCTCGTGGCTCAGGTCGCCGCTGAGGTCGGCGAACTCCGCCGGGTCGTCGTCGTCATCGGACAGGTCGGAGATGGGCCCCGCGACCCCGGCCGCGAGCGTCACCCACAACTCCTCGTCGTCGTCGGGCAGCGGCCGGTCGGCGAGCCCGGCGCAGGCGCGCAGCACGTTGCCCGGGTAGCCGGGCAGGTCGACGAGGGCGCGCAGCCGTACTGCCGCCTCCTCCAGGTCGCGTTCCGGCCGGTCGGGCTGCTTGGGCAGCTCGTCGATGATCCGCTGAAGCTCGGAGAGCGCGTAGGCCTCCTCCTCGTCCCAGGCGGCGAACAGCTCCTCGTCCTGCTCGTCGTTCACGGCGAAGCTGGGCACGCGGCCGTCGGGGAGCGGCTGGGTGAGCCACTCCTCCTGGATCTGCTCGTAGGAGTGGCGGGCGGCCGGGTTGCCCTCGACGAGCGCGTCCGGGTCGATGTCACCGGCCGCGATGCGCTCCTCCAGGTATTGGACGAAGCGCGCGTGGATCTCCCTGGCCACCGGGCCGCGCTCGTCCTCCTCGGGCCAGACGAAGTAGCTGGAGGTCACCAGGACGGGTTCGCTGCCCGTGGCCTCCATCCAGCGCTGCACGTCGCCGACCGTGGCCTGGCCTGACTCGATGTCGCTGAGTATCTGCTTGGCGCTGGCCCAGAACACCGGCGACAGCGGGTTGCCCGCGGCGAGGAGCGCCCTGCGCAGGTCCTGCAGCGCGACCAGGGCGACGCCTGAGGGCACGGCCAGCAGGGCGCGTGCGACGTCCCTGCGGGTCAGAGTCTGAGCGGGCCGCCCTGAGTGCACGCAGACGAAGTCGAGATCCACGCTCGTTGAGCCTACGCGTCGGCGGGCGTTGTGACACCTTTCTGGGCGCGGCGCGCGATGCGCGCGGCGGCGTAGGCGATCAGAGGCGTGCCGAACCACAGGTAGGCCACGGGGAATTCGGAGTGGTCCGGCAGGTTGAACGCCAGGACGGCCGTCGCCACCCAGTAGAGGCCGATCGCGATGTTCACCACGGTCTCCACGCGGAGCCTGGGCACATCGGCATCTTCCTTGTACAGGCCCTGCCTCACCACCGCCTCGCTGATCAAACCGAGGCTGAGCATCATGACGCCCTCGGTCCCGGCGAACAGCGCCGTGGCGAGCGAGCCTGCCTCCCCCGCGCCGAAGACCTCCGTCGGGTAGGGCATCCACACCGCGGCCAGCAGCAGCGGGATGTGCAGCGTCATCACCAGCGGCGAGACGTCCTTGACCTGGTCGAAGGTGCCGTGGTGGGTCCGCCAGATCCACCAGAGCATGAGGAAGGCGAGCACGAAGGCGAAGAAGGAGCCGCCGTGCTCTGCCAGGAAGGTCCCGAACGGCACCTTGCTGTCCTCGGGCGGCCGGGGCAGCTCGATGGCCAGGAGCGTGATGGCGATCGCCAGGACGGCGTCGACGAACATGACGACGCGCTCCGGCGAACGTCCAGGTCGGACCACGGACATGTCCGGAACCTCCAGAGGGGAAGGGCATTTGTCGGAGAAGACCATAGCGGTCGTCGTGAGAGCCTGGACACATGAACCGGCTCGGCGGCGAAACCTCGCCCTACCTGCTTCAACATGCCGACAATCCCGTTGACTGGCAGCCGTGGGGAGAGGCGGCGATGCGTGAGGCGCGCGAGCGCGACGTGCCCCTGCTGATCTCCGTCGGATACAGCGCCTGCCACTGGTGCCACGTCATGGCGCACGAGAGCTTCGAAGACGCCGAGACCGCCGCGCTCATGAACGCCTACTTCGTCAACGTCAAGGTCGACCGCGAGGAGCGGCCGGACGTCGACGCGGTCTACATGAACGCCACGCAGGCCATGACCCAGCACGGCGGCTGGCCGATGACGGTGTTCGCCACCCCGGACGGCCACCCCTTCTACTGCGGCACCTACTTCCCCAGGCCGCAGTTCCAGCGGCTCCTCCAGGGCGTCCACAACGCGTGGACCGAGGACAGGGACAACGTCGTCACCCAGGGCGCCAAGGTGGTCGAGGCGCTCAACGAGAACACCGCGCTGCCCAGCGGCCCGCTGCCGACGCAGGAGACGCTGGCGACAGCCGTACAGAACCTTCGCGACACCTTCGACCCCGTCAACGGCGGCTTCGGCCGCGCGCCGAAGTTCCCGCCGTCGATGGCGCTGGAATTCCTGATCAGGTACCAGAGCGCAGGAGCTCGGGGGGAGAGCGCGAGGCTTCACCCGATGCCAACGAGCCCCGAAGCGGGCGCGACCATGAGCACAGCGCGGGAGATGAGCGGGTTCACCCTGGAGCGGATGGCCAGAGGCGGGATGTACGACCAGCTCGGGGGCGGGTTCGCCCGCTACAGCGTCGACGCCGAGTGGGTCGTGCCGCACTTCGAGAAGATGCTCTACGACAACGCCCTGCTGCTGCGCGTCTACACGCACTGGTGGCGCGCGACGGGCACGCCGCTGGCCCGCAGGATCGCGCTGGAGACCGCCGACTGGATGCTCCGCGAGCTGCGCACCGAGCAGGGCGGCTTCGCCTCGGCGCTCGACGCGGACAGCGAGGGCGAGGAGGGCAGGTTCTACGTCTGGACCCCGGAGCAGCTCCGCGAGGTGCTGGGCGACGAGGACGGCGCGTGGGCGACCGGCCTCTTCGAGGTGACCGGCACGTTCGAGCACGGATCCTCCGTACTCCAGCTCCTCAACGACCCCGACGACCTCCCGCGCTTCGACCGGGTGCGCGCCCGCCTGCTGGAGGCCCGAGCCCAGCGCGTACGGCCGGGCCGCGACGACAAGGTGGTCGCCGCCTGGAACGGCCTGGCGATCGCGGCGCTCGCCGAGACCGGCGCCGTCTTCGAGCGCCCCGACTACGTGGAGGCCGCAGAGACCGCTGCCGGACTGCTCGCCCGGCTGCACGTCGACGGCGAACGCCTGGTCAGGACGTCGCTCGCGGGCCAGGCGGGCGACCACGCCGGGGTGCTGGAGGACTACGCCGACGTCGCCGAGGGCTTCCTCGCCCTGTACGGCGTGACAGGGAACGACGCCTGGTACGTGCTCGCCGAGCTCCTGCTCGGCACGGTCCTCGACCGCTTCCCCGACGGCTCGGGCGGTTTCTACGACACCGCCGACGACGCCGAGCGGCTGTTCCAGCGCCCGCAGGACCCGACCGACAACGCGACCCCGTCGGGACAGTTCGCCGCGGCGGGCGCGCTGCTCTCCTACGCCGCGCTCTCCGGCTCCGCCAGGCACCGCGAGGCAGCGCACGAGGCGCTCGGCGCGGTCTCCGTGCTGGCCAAGGGGCACGCCCGCTTCGCCGGCTGGGGCCTGGCCGTGGCGCAGGCAGCGCTGAAGGGACCGGTCGAGGTGGCGATCACCGGCGACCTCGGCGACCCGGCCACCCGGGCGCTGCACCGCGCCGCGCTGCTCGCCGACGTGCCCGGCCTGGTGATCGCGGCGGGCGCGGGAGACGTGCCGCTGCTCCAGGGCCGCGGCACGGCTCCAGCCGCCTACGTGTGCAGGAACTTCACCTGCAGGATGCCGGTCACGACCCCAGAGGAGCTGCGGGCGGAGCTACTGGCGGCCGGTTGATCGGCCGGTCTCGCCGCCGCCGTCGCCCATCTGCGTCGGCCCTGAAGACGGCTCGCCGCTGGGCGGGCCGTCGTCGGGGCCGTTGGTCTCCACGTCGGTCGTGGGCTCGTCCGACGGGGTGTCCGACGGCTCCTGGGTCGGGGTGTCCTCGTCGTCCTCGAAGTCCTCGTCGCTGAACCCGTCGTCGTCGGAGTTGTCGTTGTTACCCCGGTCGCGGGTGTCGTCCGAGGTGTCGTAGGAGTCGTAGCCGTACTGCGACGGCTCGGGGAAGTCCACGACCGGCTTGCCCGCCATGGCCTCGCTCATGAACGCGCGCCAGATCTGCGCGGGCAACTGCCCACCGAACTGGGCGCTGCCGTTGACGACGACGCTCTTGTTGTCGTCGCGGAACATGTTCACGGCCGTGGCGAGCTGCCCGGTGAACCCGTTGAACCAGACCGCGCCGGAGGCGTCCGTGGTGCCCGTCTTGCCGGCCACCGGCCGGTCGTAGAGGCGGGCAGCGGTGCCCGTGCCGTACTTCACGACCTGCTCCATGGCGTAGATCGTGTCGGCCGCCGCCTGCTTGCTGACCACCTGGGTGGCCTTCGGCTTGATGACGGTCTTCTTGCCCTTGGCGTCGGTCACGGCCTTGATGACGTGCGCCTCCTCGTGCACGCCGCCGTTGACGAACGAGGAGAAGCCCGAGGCGTTCTGCACGGCGCTGAGCGAGGCGACGCCGAGCGGGAACGACGCCGCCGAGCGCTGCTCGGGGGTGAGCTGCGCGGCGGGCACCCCGGCCGCCTCGACCGTCTTGGCGACCTTGTCCAGGCCGACCTTCTGGCCGAGGTCGACGAAGGCGGTGTTGACCGAGTTCTGCGTCGCCTTGACCAGGTTGATCGGGCCGTAGGAGCGGCCGCTGTCGTTGGGGATGGGGTGGTCGGGCGCCGAGGCGACCCTGATGGGCGAGTTGCCGTGCACCCGGGTGGAGAGGGTGAAGCCGTTGTCGAGCGCGGTGGCCAGCGTGTACGGCTTGAAGGTGGAGCCCGCCATGACCTTGGCGGAGAAGGCGTTGTCGTACTTGTACTTCGCCGGGTCGCCGCCGTAGAAGGCCACGACCTCGCCGGTGGCCGGGTCGACCGCCGCCAGACCCGCGCGGACCTTCTTGTTGGTGCCCTCGGGCAGCACGGACTTGACCGCGCGCTGCGCCGCGCCCATGAGGTTCTTGTCGAACGTCGTGACGATCTTCAAGCCGCCGCTGGAGATGGCCTCGTCGGAGTAGCCGCGCGCGTTGAGCTCGGCGGTGACCTGGGCCAGCATGTACTGCGCCTGGCCCTTGAGCTCGAACGGCTTCTTGGCCTTGGCGAGCTTGGGGAACTTCATCGTGGCCGCCTGCTCGGCGGTGATCGTGCCCGTCTGCTTCATGGCGTCGACGACCGACTGCCAGCGCGCCTGGGCGGCGGTGAGCTCGTTGCCGGTGGGGCTGGCGAACCTGCTCGGCTGCTGGATGACCGCGGCCAGGTAGGCGCCCTCGGACGGGGTCAGCTCCTCGACGTCCTTGGCGAAGTAGGCCTGCGCGGCCGCCTGGATGCCGTTGGCGCCGCGGCCGAAGTAGATCGTGTTGAGGTATTGCTCCAGCACCCAGTCCTTCGACTTGGACTGGTCGACCTTGATCGAGATCAGGATCTCTTTGAACTTGCGGGTGATGGAGCGTTCCTGGCTGAGGCCGCTGTAGTAGTTGCGGACCATCTGCTGGGTGATCGTCGAGCCGCCCTGCAGCTGCTGGCCGGAGACCGTCGACCAGAGCGCGCGCATGGTGCCCTTGAACGACACGCCGCTGTCCTCGTAGAACGAGCGGTTCTCCGCCGCGATCACCGCGTTGCGCACCGGCTGGGGGACCTTGGCCAGCTCGACGAGCTTGCGGTTGACGCCCTGCTTGGCCAGGACGGTCTTGCCGTCCCTGTAGTAGATGACAGAGCCCTGGGCCGTGGCCTGTTTCTGCGTGCTGTCCGGAATCGGAGTCATGGCGTAGGCCACGGCGAAAAGCCCGACCGCCGCGATGATCCCCGCGCCGAATGTGATGAGCACATAGCGGAGAATCCGCCGCTTTCGCATGCCCTTCTCCCCATCATCCTGCACGCGCAACCCCCGATCGCTCCCGCCAAACCCCCGTCAGCTGGGAGAATGTCAAGAGTAAACGATTGATAACGGTGCTCGTCCCCCCGTGGCGATGGTACGACTATCGACCGGCATGCCGTGGGACATCCGCGACCAATGGCAGCACTCGGTATGGGACGGGCGTGTCGAGCGCGATCGTGGACGAGGTCCTGAGCACGCCCTGCACGTCCACGATGAGGTCGATGACGCGCTGCAGATCGGCGTTGCTGCGCGCCACGACGCGGCAGAGCAGGTCGCTGCCGCCGGTGATCGTGTGCACCTCCAGCACCTCGGGGATCAGCGCCAGCCGGTCGGCCACCGGGTCGTGCCCGGCGACCTGCCTGATCTCCATGGTCACGAACGCGGTGACGTCGTAGCCGAGCGCGGCCGGCGACACGTCGGGGCCGAACCCGGTGACGACCCCTCTGGCGATCATCCGGTCGAGCCTGGCCTGTACGGTCCCCCGCGCCACATTGAGCCGCCGCGAGCACTCCAGTACACCGAGCCTCGGCTCAGCGGCGAGCAAACTGAGCAGTTTGGCGTCCAGTTCGTCGATAGACATGTACACATTGTCCACTAAAACAAGTCACTCTTGCGCAGGTCGTCCATCCAAAACAACAGTGGCCCTTATGACTGACGTATTTCCGGTGAACGGCATGGACGCCGTGGTGTTCGCGGTCGGCAACGCGAAGCAGGCGGCCCACTACTACTCGACCGCGTTCGGCATGAGGCTCGTGGCCTACCGCGGGCCGGAGAACGGCAGCCGTGAGGAGGTCGCCTACGTCCTGACCTCGGGCGGCGCCCGTTTCGAGCTGCGCGGAGCCGTACGGCCGGGGACCGGGGTGTCCAGGCACGTGGCCGAGCACGGCGACGGGGTGATCGACCTGGCCATCGAGGTGCCCGACGTCGAGGCGGCCTACAAGCACGCCCTCGCTCAGGGCGCCACCGGGCTGGCTGAGCCGTACACGCTTGAGGACGACCACGGCAAGGTCGTGCTCGCGGCCATCGCCACCTACGGCGAGACGCGCCACACGCTGGTCGACAGGTCCAACTACTCGGGCGTCTACCTGCCCGGATACGTCCCGGCGCAGCCGATCGTGGAGCCGCCGGACAAGCGGTTCTTCCAGGCGGTCGACCACTGCGTCGGCAACGTCGAGCTCGGCAAGATGGACGAGTGGGTCGAGTTCTACAAGCGCGTCATGGGCTTCACCAACATGGCGGAGTTCGTCGGCGACGACATCGCGACCGAGTACTCGGCGCTGATGTCCAAGGTCGTCGCGGACGGCACGCGCAAGGTCAAGTTCCCGCTGAACGAGCCGGCGATCTCGAAGAAGAAGTCGCAGATCGACGAGTACCTCGAGTTCTACGGCGGCCCTGGCGTGCAGCACATCGCGCTGGCCACCAACGACATCCTGCGTACGGTCGACCGCATGCGCGCCGCCGGGGTGCAGTTCCTCGACACGCCGGACTCCTACTACGACGACCCCGAGCTGCGCGCCCGCATCGGTGAGGTGCGCGCGCCGATCGAGGAGCTGAAGAAGCGCAAGATCCTCGTGGACCGCGACGAGGACGGCTACCTGCTGCAGATCTTCACCAAGCCGGTGCAGGACCGCCCGACGGTGTTCTTCGAGCTCATCGAGCGGCACGGCTCGCTCGGCTTCGGCAAGGGCAACTTCAAGGCGCTGTTCGAGGCGATCGAGCGCGAGCAGGAACTCAGGGGGAACCTTTAGTTTGTCGTGACGCGGTGGTGGTGATCTTGCTTGCATGACACCACCACTCGCAGGTCGCTGGCGACGACTCTTCGCCGGGTTCATCGACGGCGTCATCGTCGCCGTCATCTCGGCGCCCTTCATCTGGACCACCTACACGACGGTCTGGGACAGCAGCAAGGGCATGGCGGAACGCGTCGAGATCAAGCACGTCTTCATCGCAGGCGTGATCTCCTTCCTCTACTACTGGCTGCTGCACTCCTACTGGAACGGCCAGACGCTGGGCAAGAAGCTGTTCGGCATGCGCGTCGTCATGGACACCGGTGAGCCGGTCACCGTCCTGGCCGCCGCCATCCGCCAGGGCACCGTCGTCATCCTCGACTGGCTGTGCTGCCTGGGCATCGTCAACCTCGCCTGGATCCTGTTCGACCCGCGCAAGCAGGCCCTCCACGACAAGGCGGCGAAGACGCTCGTCGTAGATGCCTGATCAGCGGCGTTACCTCGCGTAGGCTTCTGGTCTCATGAGGTCAACGCCGTTGGTGCCCGTCATGCTGCTGAGCCTGCTGGCCTGCTCGCCGTCCAACGCCGCCGCTCCGGTGCCCACCGCGCGCCAGCAACCGCCGGTGAAGGACGCGGGGGCGCCCGGCATCGGCGACCGCGATTTCCCGCTCGACGGCAACGGCGGCTACGACGTCGCCCACTACGGTCTCAACCTCGCCTACGACCCCAAGAGCAAGCACCTGGCCGGTACGGCCACCATCCAGGCGACCGCCACGCAGCGCCTGGCGCGCTTCAACCTCGACCTGTCCGGGCTCGACGTCGGCGCGGTGAAGATCGACGGCAGGGACGTCACGTTCTCCCGCAAGGGCGACGAGCTGACCCTGGTCCCGGCCGCGCCGCTGGAGAAGGGCGCCCGCTTCACCGCGGTGATCGCCTACTCGGGCGAGCCCAAGCCGATCAAGGACGCGGGCAACCTCGGCATCTACGGGTTCGTGCCGACCGGCGACGGGGCCTTCGTGACCTGCGAGCCCAGCGGCGCCAAGACGTGGTTCCCGGCCAACGACCACCCGGCGGACAAGGCGCGCTTCGACTTCTCGATCACCGTGCCGCAGGGGCTGACCGCGCTGGCCAACGGCGAGATGACCAAACCGCCCGCCACGGCGTCCGGCAAGACCACGTTCACGTGGAGCGAGCGGCACCCGATGGTCACCTACCTGGCCACGATGACGCTGGGCAAGTTCGAGCTGCGCCAGGGCAAGACCCCCGCGGGCACGGCCAACCTGACGGCGGTCGACCCGAAGTTCCACTCCGAGCTGAACAAGCTGTACACCACCTCCGGCGAGGTCACCGACTACTGGAGCAAGGTGTTCGGCCCCTACCCGTTCTCCTCGACGGGCGGCGTGATCGACGACTTCGCCGCCGGTTACGCGCTGGAGAACCAGACCAAGCCGATCTACGGCGGCTTCGAGCCTGACGAGAGCATCGTCGCGCACGAGCTGGCCCACCAGTGGTTCGGCGACAGCCTCAGCATCAAGCGCTGGCGCGACCTCTGGCTGAACGAGGGCTTCGCGACGTACGCCGAGTGGCTCTGGTCGGAGCACAAGGGGCGCAACACCGCCGAGACCATCTTCAAGTCCTTCTACGAGCGCGGCGCCACCGACCCGATGTGGGCCTACCCGCCCGGCGTCGCCCAGCCGAAGGACCTGTTCAACGAGTCCGTCTACACCAGGGGCGGGATGACGCTGCACGCGCTGCGCAAGGCGATCGGCGACACCGCGTTCTTCAAGCTCATCAAGGACTGGACGGCCGGTCACCGCTACGGCTACGTGACGACGCAGCAGTTCATCGCGCTGGCGGAGAAGGTCTCCGGCAAGCAGCTCGACAAGCTCTTCGACGCGTGGCTCTTCCAGGCCAAGCGACCGACTTCTTGGTAGATGCAACAGTTTGGCGGCTGACCCCGTCTTAGTCGTGTGCTTGACCCCTTCGAGCAGTTCGTGATGGAGCGCGGCGACGCGCTGCTCCGGTACGGCTACGTGCTCACCGGCAACCCGCACGACGCGGCCGACCTCGTCCAGGAGTCCCTGGTACGGCTGCGCGGCGCGTGGGGCAGGGTGCGGCGCAAAGGCGACCCGGAGAGTTACGTCCGCACCACGATGACCAGGCTGCACGTCAACGCCTGGCGGGCGCGGTTACGCGAGTACGTGACCGGCAGCCCGCCCGACCGCGCGCACACTGACGCCTACGACGAGGGCTCTCCCCTGTGGGACGCGGTGGCTTTGTTGCCGCGCAAGCAGCGGGCCGTCCTCGTGCTGCGTTACCACGAGCAGTTGAGCGACGCGGAGATCGCGGCGCTGATGGGGATCTCCCGGGGGACCGTACGCAGCCAGGCGGCGCGCGCCCTCGACAAGCTCCGCGCCGACCTACCGGAGGTGAGGTTCGCATGACGTACTTGGAAGAGTCGCTGGCCGCCGAGTTCAGGCGGGCCTCGGACCGCGCCCCCTCTCCCTCCCCCGACCTCCGCGCGCGCGTCGAGACCGGCTACCGCAGGCGCAGGAACCGGCGGGTCGCGCTCGCCGCCGCCGTCACGGTGGCCGCGATCGCGGCGGGCACCTCCTTCGCGCTGTCTCCCAGGCCTGTCGAACGGGTCGCCACGCCCAAGGCGGTGCGACCGATGAGCGGGCCGATCGAGAAGGTGTGGCCGGAGGCGCTGCACACGATCGACGCCAAGCTTCCCAACGGCCGGTTCTTCCAGCCCGAGCTGTTCCTCGACGCCAACACCGTGCTGGTGCGCGAGCTCCGTCCCCAGCCTGGGGACATCTGGTCGATCGACCTGCGCACCAACGCGGCCAAGCTGCTGGTCCGGGTCACTCCCCCGCCGGGCCACCTGATCTTCCGCGCCGCTCCGGCGGTGGGCGACGGTCAGCTGGCCTGGTACACCGTGGGCAAGGGGCGGATGGAGATCTGGGCGGCTCCCCTCGCGGGCGGGGAGGCGCACCGGGTCACCTCCCAGGCGGGATCCACCGTGCGCATGGACATCGCCGACGGCCACGTGCTCTGGTCGCGAGGAGGTGCGCCCGGCGTCTTCCGCGCGCCGCTGACCGGTGGCACGCCAGAACTGATCCCGGGTACGGCCAAGCAGTGGCTCGCGTCGTGGCCCTGGGCCGGATCGCCGAGCCCCACGACGCCCGATGCCTTCCGGCACCTGGTCAACCTGTCCACCGGCGAGAAGCTGGAGGCGAAGGGCGGATACTGCGACGTCGTCTGGTGCAGGACCGACAAGATCGGCGGGATGGCGAAGCGCGACGGATCCCCCCAGCGCACACCGCCCGGGGTGATCCCCGAGTTCCCGCCCGCCCTCGACAGGTTCGCGACCGTCGTCCTCCTCGCCAAGGACGGCATCCAGACCACCGGTCAGGTGCTCTACGACCTCAAGACCGGCAGGACGGGCGACCTCGGCTACCGGGTGAAGAACGGGAGGATCGAGACAGCCCGGATGCTCGCCGGGCGCAACGGGCTGTTCAGCTTCACCAGCCAGGGCAAGGTGGTGCTCGTCGACCTGAAGGCCATCGCTAGTGGGAGCTGACCTTCTTGTACTTCTGGACCGCCCAGAAGAGGCAGACCGCCGTGATCCCGAGACACCAGCACAGTGACTGGACCAGGGGCGTGGCGATCGGCCCTCCGGCGAACATCCCGCGGAGCGCGTTGATCGTCACCGTCACCGGCTGGTTGTTGGCGAACGGCTGGATCCAGCTCGGCATCGTCTCCACAGGGACGAACGCGCTCGACACGAACGTCAGCGGGAACAACCACACCATCCCCGCCATGTTCGCCGCCTCCACCGACTTCACGCTGAGCCCGATCAGCGCGCCGATCGTGGAGAACGCGAACGAGAACAGCAGCAGCAACCCGATGCCGCCCAGCGCGGGCAGGAACCCGTTGGAGAACCGGAACCCCACGACGTAACCCACGATGATCATGATGATGAGGATGAGCAGGCTGCGCACGGTGTCGGCCAGCAACCTTCCGACGAGGACGGCCGCGCGCGACATCGGCAGCGCGCGGAACCGGTCGACGAGCCCCTTGTGCAGGTCCTCCGCCAGGCCCACGCAGGTGGACGTGGTGGAGAAGGCCATGGTCTGCACGAAGATGCCGGGCATCATGTAGTTGATGTAGTTCTCGCCCGGCACCTTGATCGCGTTCCCGAAGACGATCGAGAACAGCAGGATGAAGATGATGGGCTGGATGATGGTGAAGAAGAGCAGCTCGGGGATCCGCGGGATGTGGATCAGGTGCCGCTTGGTGATCACCAGGCTGTCGGAGACGAGCCAGCTGCTCATGTCTTCCTCCCGGTCAGGGACAGGAACACCTCGTCGAGCGTGGGCCTGCGCAGGGCCAGGTCGCTCGGCTCGATGTGGTCGGCGTCGAGCCTTCTGACCAGCTCCACCAGCGAGCGCGCGCCGTCGCTGACCGCGACGGTGACCGCGTGGGCCTCCTCGTCGATCTCCGGCTCGCCCACGCCGACGGCGGCCGCGATGCCCGCGAGCTCCTTGAGCCTGTCGCGCTCCTTGACGGCCACGACCATGCGCTCGCCGCCTACCTGGGACTTGAGCGCGTCCGCCGTGCCCTCGGCGATCACCCGGCCGTGGTCGATGATGATGATGTTGTCGGCCAGGGCGTCGGCCTCTTCGAGGTACTGGGTGGTGAGGAGCAGGGTGGCGCCCTCGTCGACGAGGTCCCTGATGACGTCCCACATGCCGTTGCGGCTGCGCGGGTCGAGGCCGGTGGTGGGCTCGTCCAGGAAGATCACCCTCGGGCTGACGACGAGGGAGGCGGCGAGGTCGAGCCGCCTGCGCATGCCTCCCGAGTACGTCTTCGCCGGTCTGTCGGCCGCGTCGGTGAGGTTGAAGCGGTCGAGGAGCTCTTCTGCTCTGGCTCGGGCTCTGGCCTTCTTCATGTGGTAGAGGCGGCCGAACATGTCGAGGTTCTCGCGGCCGGTGAGCTGCTCGTCCACGGCGGCGTACTGCCCGGAGAGCCCGATGACCTCGCGGACAGCGTCGGGATCCTTGATGACGTCGATCCCGGCGATGTGCGCGTTGCCCGCATCGGGCCTGAGCAGCGTGCACAGGATCCTGACCGTCGTGGTCTTTCCCGCACCGTTGGGCCCGAGAACACCCAGCACGGTTCCCGGCTCTACGGACAGGCTCACCCCGTTGAGCGCCTGCACCTTGCCGAAGTGCTTGACCAGGCCTTCCGCCTGGATGATCGGTTCCCCCACCCCGTGGGACATGCCCCGATATATCCGCACATCTAACCCAACCCACCCCCATAACCCCTTTGCCCGCCCCTCCCACACGAACGACCTCCTCCCAAGAGGACCTCCAGGAATCTCACAAAGGACGTCCAGGAGGGTCCCGAGGAGGTGTCGAGGTCCCGAGGAGGTGTCGAGGGGAAGGCCCGGCGGCCTCGCTGCTCGGGGAGGGCCGCCGGGCCTTTGGGGAGAGGGTCAGCCGCTGGTGGACGTGCCCTCGTTGGTCGACAGGGTCGGCTCGCCGCCACCCGACTCCTCGTGGGTGGAGGGGCCCTGGTCCCCACCCTTCGCGGGAACCGGAAGGGCTGTCGGCTCGCAGGCGGAGACCGGGCCCGACACGACCTCGATCGACGTCGCGAACGGGCCGTCGGACGACTCGTTGCCCGAGACGGCCAGGACCAGGGTCTCGCCCGCCCCGACCATCCCCTTCGTGATCGAGAACGTGGCGCCCTTGGCGTTCGCCGACATCCCGACCGTGGACTTCTCCCCGTTGCCCTTGCCCCGCGCACCCCTGCCCGGCTTGCAGGTCTGACCGGCGGGCACGTAGTCGACGACCGCGTCGACCCCCTTCTCCCTCAGCGCAGCCGCCAGCCCGGACGCGTCCGTCAGGCTGTTGATCTGCACCTCGATCGTCCCGTCACCGCCCTTGGTGACGGCGAACGCCGGAGTGTTGGCCCCGCCGTACAGCAAGGCCACCACGGTGGTGGCCGCGGCGACCCCTGTCACCGCTGCGGCCAGCCCCACGACCCGGCGGCTGCGCCGTACGGGCTCCAGGGCGACCGGAGCTGGCGCGGGCGCCATGATGTCTTCCTTGAGTGCACTGAGCAGACGATCTTCGAAGTTGCTCATACCTGTCCCTCCACGTACTCGGCGGATGGTGAGGCGACGTTCTCAAGAGCACGTCTCGCCCTGTGCAGCCGGACTCGTGCGGTCACCTGCCTGATGCCCAGTGCGGCCGCTGCCTCCGTGACGGTGAGCTGGTCGATCGCCACGAGCTCCAGCACGGCCCGCTCGCCCTCGGGCAGGCCCGCCATCGCTTCGAGAGCGCGCCGCATCTGGCGCTCGGCGTCGATCCGCTCTTCCATCCGGCTGAGATCGTTGTCGTCCATCATGCGGCGGCCGGCGATGCGGCTGGTTGCCCGCATCTCCCGCGCCGACTGCCTGAACTGGGCTGACACGACGTTGCGCGCCACACCGTACAGCCATGCGATCTCGCTGCCCCGCCCTGGGCGGTAGGTATGAGCCGAGTCCAAAACCGCCACGAAGATATCGGCCGTCAAATCGGCCGCCAGATGGGGATCATTCACCCGGCGTACGACAAACCGCAGTACTGCATCGACGTGGCGGCGATAAAAGGCCTCAAAGGCCACGGGGTCCTCGTTGAGGCGCACTGGCCTCTCTCCCTTCCGTCGCTCACCTGTACCCCTTCTTGGACCGAGGACCGGAAAGCGTTTCAGCCGGAGTACACGTCGCCCAGATAGTAGGTCTTGGGGTCGACGTCGCCCTTGAGCTTGCCGAAGGACGTGAAGAGCCTGTTCATCGACGCCAGCCAGCCGACCACGGTGCCGTCGGCGGTCTTGGCGTCCAGCTCGGCCGTGGTCATCAGCTTGACGTTGGCCGCCTCGGAGGCGAGCTTGTCCGCGGGGACCTTGAGGAACGCCGCCGTGGTGGCCACGGCCGCCTTGGTGTCGGCGGCGCGCAGGTCGTTGGCCTCGCGCAGCACCTTGACCACCTTCCTGGCCATCTCCGGGTCGACCTCGTTGCGCGCGACGAAGGCGGAGGGGAACGTGGTCTCGGGGTAGAAGTCCTCGTTCTTGGCCAGCTCCACCAGGTCGGGCACCTGCTTCTTGATCGTGTCGATCAGCGGGTACCAGAGTCCAGCCGCGTCGATCTGCTTGTTGGCGAACGCGGTGACGATGGTCGGCGGGTCCATGACGACCTTCTGCACGTCGTCGATGGTGAGCCCCTGCCTGGCCAGCGCCAGCCGCAGGATCATGTCGCCCGAGGTGCCTTCCGGCACGCCGACCTTGAGCCCTTTCAGCGACGTGACGCCCTTCTGGGCGATGACGCGGTCGGCCTGGGCGATCGAGTTCACCGCGACGATCTTGGCTTTGCCGGACGGCGGCAGCCACAGGGCGCCGGGACCGACGTAGCCGAAGTCGAGGTTGCCCGCGCCGAGCGCCTGGACCTGCAGCGGGCCGTTGGTGAACACCTTGGGCTCGGCGGTGAGCCCGTTCTTGGCCCACAGCCCCTTCTCCTGGGCGATCGCCATGAGGCTGGCGCCGTTGAAGTCCGCGATATAGCCAAATTTCACGGTTTCGCCGGAGGAGGAGCAGGCGGACAGGCAGAGCACGAGGACGAGGAGGATGCGTTTCATGGGGGGTGTGTCCAATCACTGGTGATAGACGGCGTGCCATACCTGGTTGCGGATCGCGGCGAACTCGGGCGACAGCCGGATCTCCTCGGTCCTCGGATAGGGCAGGTCCACCTCGATGACCTGCTGGATACGGCCGGGGCGGGCCGCCATGACGACGACCCTGCGGGCGAGGTAGACGGCCTCGTCCACGTCGTGCGTGATGAACATGACCGTCCTGCGGTCGCTGCTCCAGGTCCTGAGCAGCTGGTCCTGCAACTGCACCCGGGTCAGCGCGTCGAGGGCGCCGAAGGGCTCGTCCATGAGCAGGATCTTGGGGTCGACCGCGTACGCCCTGGCGATCGCGCAGCGCTGCTTCATCCCGCCGGACAGCGTCTTGGGCAGCGCGTCGGCGAAGTCGGACAGGCCGACCAGGTCGATGTAGTGCTCGGCGACCTCCCTGCGCCGCGCCCTGGGCATTCCCGCCAGGCGCAGGCCGAACTCCACGTTGCCGCGCACGGTCAGCCACGGGAACAACGCGTACTGCTGGAAGATCACCCCGCGGTCCGGGCCAGGCCCGTGTACCTCCTCGCCGTCCACGGCGACCCGCCCGGACGTGGGCGAGACGAGCCCTGCCGCGATGTTCATCAGCGTGCTCTTGCCGCACCCCGAGGGGCCGACGACGGTGACGAACTCCTCGATGTCCAGCGAGACCCGGTCGAGGGCGGTGAACGTGCCGCCCTGGAGCGGGAAGCTCTGCGACACCTGCTGGAATGAGATCTTCATCGCCGCTCCTGCCATCCGGTCAGCTTCCGCTCGGCCAGGAGCAGCAGCCTGTCCATCACCAGGCCGAGCACGCCGATCGTGATCAGCGCGACGAAGATCGTCGGAAGGTCGTAGTAGATCTGCGCCTGCTGCATGCGGAAGCCGAGCCCCTGCTGGGCCGCGATCAGCTCGGCTGCGACGAGCGTGGCCCAGGCGGACCCGAGGCCGATGCGCATGCCGACGAGGATGAACGGCGCCGAGGCCGGGACCACGACCCTGGCGAAGACGACGCGGTCACGGGCGCCGAGCACCCTGGCGGCGTTGATCAGCGTGGCGTCGGTGCTGACCACCCCCTGGAAGGTGGAGATCACGCAGCTCAGGAACGCGGCGAGGAAGATGACGAAGATCTTCGGGGTCTCGTCGATGCCGAGCAGCACCACGGCGAGCGGGATGATCGCCAGGGGCGGGATGGTGCGGAAGAACTGCACGTAGGGCTCGATGAGGCCCCTGGCCGTGCCGTACCAGCCCATCAGGAAGCCGACGGGGACGGCGGCAGCCGACCCGAGCAGGAACCCGATCATGACGCGCCGCAGGCTCGCCAGGACGTCGGTGAGCAGGGTGCCGTCGGCGATCAGCTCCCCACCGCGGACCAGGACCTCCATGGGCCCCGGCAGCCCCTGCACACCGGCCGCCGCCAGCCCGGACCACGCGCCGACCCCCAGCACCACCGCGACGGCCCCGAGCACCGTCGCGGGAACCTTCGGCGCGGTACGGCGGGCCGGCGCGGCCGGGCGGCGGGCGGTGATGGTCATGTCAGCTCACCGGCACGCGCGCGAGCCGCAGCTCGTGCGCGCCGTCGGCCCGGGTGAGCTCGTAGTAGAGCCACCACTCTCCGTCCTCGACCAGCGCGTCCACGTAACGCACCGAGCCCGTGCCCCACGGCGAGGTCACCCACGGGGTGTCGCCCGACAGGCGCTTCCAGGTGAACAGGTCGCCCGAGACGGCGATCCCACAACGTTCCTCATAGTTCTCCTCAGCCGAGGACGAACCATCATAGAAGCCGACATATCCGCCCTTAACTGGCACGATGCTGTTGAGGCGGGCCTGGTAGCTGTCCCACGTGGAGCCGACCGGCAGGACCTCGCCCTGCCAGGTGAAGTCGCGCCCGTTGAGGCTCGTCGCGACGCCGGTCGGGCAGGTGGTCACGCCCACGTTGTAGATGTCGGCCGTGCCGTGCGCGTCGGGCGCGGCGAACGCGCCCGCTGCGGCGAAGCTGGCGAACAGATAGGTGACCGGCCCGGACCGGAACACGTAGGGGTCCTTGACGCCCTCGGTCCCGGTGGAGGCGGCGGTCAGGACGGG
This sequence comes from Nonomuraea sp. NPDC050556, assembly GCF_044457355.1. NCBI lineage: Bacteria > Bacillati > Actinomycetota > Actinomycetes > Streptosporangiales > Streptosporangiaceae > Nonomuraea > Nonomuraea sp. NPDC050556. Next base: position 295,507 of record NZ_JBITGU010000006.1, read on the forward strand.
CGTGCACCGTGCCAGGTCGAAGCCCTCGATCGTGGCCGACTCGATGGCGTCGACGCGCCACCGGTTGTCCACGGGGTCCACGTACGACAGGTAGAGCCGGTAGCCGCCCTCGAAGGGCACGACGCTGAAGCGCTCCATGGACGGGGTGCCGAGCTCGCGCTTCTCCACCGACCACACGTCGGTGAACTTCTCCCCGTCGTCGCTGACGGCGATCGCGCAGCGCCAGCCGCGCTCCTGGTCGGCGCCGCGTGGACGGCGCTCGCGGTAGGTGAGCACGAAGCGGTCCGCCTCGCGCAGCACGCCCGCGCAACCGGCCCAGTAGCCGGGCTCGGCGAGTTCCGGGGTCAGGATGAGCGTGCCCTGGGTGGGGTCGAAGGGGAGCAAATGCGTTCCTTTCAGAGGTAGAAGAACCGGTCGAGAGCGACCGCCGCTCCCCCGGCCACGCCCGCGTCCATGCCGAGGCTGGAGCGGTCGAGGTGGACGGAGTCGCGGAGGACGGGGAAGGTCTTGTCGCGCAGCGCGCCGCGGATGCGGTCGAGCAGCGCGTCAGGCGCGTCGCAGAAGATGCCGCCGAGCCTGATGTGTTCCGGGTTGAGCAGGTTGACCGCTGCGGCCAGCCCGGTGCTGAGGTAGTCGACGAGCTCGTCGCGCACCTCGGGGTGGTCGTCGAGCGCCGCCATGATCGGGGCGCCGACCTTGGCCGCCAGGTAGGGCTCGGAGACCACGGTCTCCAGGCAGCCGGTGCTCCCGCAGGCGCATTTGCGCCCCCGCTCGACCACCCGGAGGTGGCCGAGCTCGGTCACGCCGTACACGCCCGGCTGGAACGGCCGGCCGTTGAGCACGACGCCCGCGCCGAGACCGGTGCGTACGTGCACGTAGAGCAGGTTGCGCTCGCGGCAGCCGTACCGCGCCTCGGCCAGGGCCATGGCGCGGACGTTGTGGTCGACCACGGTCGCCAGCCCGAGCGCGCCCTCCAGCAGGTCGGCGAAGCGCACGTCGTGCCAGCCGGCGTTGACCGACAGCAGGTTGACGCGGTGGTCGGGGTCGACGGGGCCCGGCGCGGCCACGCCGATGCCCAGCACCCGCTCCACGCCGGACTCCTTGACGAGCTCGTCGATCGCGCCGGCCAGCCGGTCGAGCATCGGGTCCACCGGGGCGTCGGCGGCGAACTCGAACCCGCTCGTCCACCCGGCCCTGCCGAGCAGGTCGCAGAGCCCGATCTGCACCGCGCCCACCCCGACCTGGACGCCGACCACCCACGCTGAGCCGGGCACGAGCGCCACGTCGGTGGCAGGCCGGCCGATCCTGGGTTCCGGCGAGTCGGTCACCGAGCGCTCGGCGAGGTTACCCTCCTCGATGAGCTGGGCGACGACCTTGGTCATCGTGGTGGCCGACAGGCCGGTACGGCGGGCCAGCTCGGCCCTGGGCAGCGGCCCCTCGTCGCGGAGGAGCCGCAGCACCAGTCCGCGGTTGTGGGCGCGGAGGTCCTGAGCAGTGGCTGGGACTTTGTTCGTCATGGTGAGAAACTTAGTCAGTCCTTCAAAGTCCCGCATTTGACCTGTGCCTGGAGGCACGTCCTCACCCGCTCCTTCAACGTCTTGGGGTCCCAGGCGTTGAGGAAGTCCATGTGCGCGGTGTAGATGCCCGCCTCCTTGCCGGGCGCCGTCGACAGCGTGAGCGTGCCGAGGTCGCCGTTGATCGGGTAGTGGATGTGGGTGATCATGCGCGGGAGGTCCACTGGGTAGCCCCTGGGGCAGCCGTCGGCCGTCCGGTAGGCGACGTTGCGCTGGCTGCGCCCGGCGAGCGTGTGGCCGTCCCAGCATTCGGGGAAGCGGAAGTTGATCTGGAACTCGGTGTTCGCCGGGCACGCCTTCGGCGCCTCGCGCTGCGGGCCGCTGATCGCCTCGTCGCCCCTGGCGCAGCTGAACCACACGGTCCAGTCGTCGTGCGGAGTGGTGCCCGCCTTGTCGCCGACGAGCATCTGCAGGCCCACCGGGAACGGTTCGACGTGCTTGGCGGTCTCTTCGGTGCTCTGGTAGTAGATCTTGGTCTTGACCGGCACGACCTGCTTGCCGTTCCGGTAGAGGGACGGCGCCCAGTAGGCGGAGGGGTCGTGCTTCGACGTGCAGGTGGTGCCGGTGCCGAGCAGGTCGGGGCCCTGGGAGGTGGCGGAGACGCGGGTGGCGCCGAAGAAGTCGTGTTTCATCGACATACCGACGTGTCCGTACATGGCGATGGGGTCGATGTTGGCACTCTTGGCGTAGGCGCAGACGACGTTGAAGATGCCGGTCGCCTTGGGCGTCTCTCCGGACATCAGGAGGAGGCTCGCCGCTGCGAGGATGCGGATGATCACTGGATCTCCATGGCGAAGAGGTGCATGGTCGCCACCGGTCCCACCGGGGTGGGGGCGAGGGTCGGCAGGACCACGCCCGCGACCTCCTTGGCAGGGTCGAGCGGCACCTTGACGGTGCTCAGTCCGACGTCGCGCACGCACTTGGTGCCGTCGAGCGTGCCGCCCGCGCACAGCGGCTGGGCCGCGTTGACGTAGGGGAAGGTGACCTCGCCGCCGCGCCACCAGTCCGGCGCGCGCACCACGGTCTCCGCGCTGGAGCCGTCGGTGTACAGGACCGTGAACCGGCCTGCCGTACGTTCGCCGGTGCTGGTCACGAGCAGGTTGAGGGTGTTGCCCCGGCCGTTCAGCCTGACCGTCTGGCCGTAGGTGGCGACGTTGGCGGCCGCCCAGGTGTAGGTCGCGCCGCCGACCTCGACGCGGGCGCCGGGGGTGAACCCCTTGGCGGCCAGGGCCTGCGCGGACAGGGTGTGGCCACGTCCGTCGAGGTCGCCGGTGGTCACAGCGGCGTCGTCGGTGACCCCCGCGTTGTTTCTGGCCGCGTTCAGGTCCGGGTACGGCACGCGCACGGTCGCGGTCGTCCTGCTGGTCGCCTTGGCGAACCTCAGCGTGGCGGTGAGCTTGTAGTCGCCCGGGGGCGTCGCGGGCATTCCGATGCGCCATTCGACCGGGGCGCTCTGTCCTGCCGCGATGGTCGCGGGCAGCCGCCCGCCGGTGACCGTCCACCCCTCGGGTACGGCGAGCGTCGCCTTGGGGGTGTTCAGGGCCAGCGTGCCGTCGTTCACCACGGTTCCGCGCACCACGGTCGCGCCCAGGGCGGGGGCCTGGAGCTCCACGCGGGGCGCGCCCTGGGTGACCCGCACCTTGACCTTGGCGGTGAGCTTGGGCGTGATGGCCGAGTCCGCCACCTCGACCGTGAAGTCACCCTGCGGGATGCGCCACTGGTCGGCCTTGGGCTCGTAGACGGCGAACGCCTGCTGGTCGAGCGCGATCGTCACGCGCTTGGACTCGCCCGGCGCCAGCCGTACCTTCTGGAACCCCTTGAGCTGCCGCTGCACGTACACCTGCGGGACGGCTTCGCCGTACCTGGCGCCGGTGTTCTTGACGGTGAACGAGGCGGTCACGGCCGCGCGCCCGTCGAAGCCGCCGTGGTCGGCAGCAGCCCCGGCCACGAAGGCCGAGCGGTCCAGGGCGAGGCCCTCGTAGGAGAAGGACGTGTAGGACAGGCCGTGGCCGAAGGCGTAGAGCGGGTTCTCGACGCCGCGGTAGCCGACCTTCATGCCCTCGCCGTAGACCGCGAGGCGGTCGATGCCGGGGAAACGTTCCTTGGCCGCGGTCTGCAGGTCCTCGTGCGACCTGGGGAAGGTGATCGGGAGGTGACCGCCGGGGTCGACGTCGCCGAAGAGCACGCGGGCGAGGGCTGCGCCGCCCGCGCTTCCGCCGTACCACGCCTCGACGATCGCGGGGACCTGGTCGGCCCACGGCATGGCGACCGCGCTGCCGGTGGTGAGGACGACGATCGTGTTGGGCTGCGCCTTGGCCACGGCGGCGACCAGCGCGTCCTGGCTGTTGGGGAGGGCGAGGGTGGTGCGGTCGGTGGCCTCGCTGGCGTAGTCGCGGACGACGACGATGGCGACCTCGGCGTCCTTGGCGGTCTGCGCTGCCTGGGCGATGGCAGGGTCCTGCGCCTCTGCTGGAGGCTGCCAGCCGAGTTTGAGCTTGCGGCTGACGTCGACGAAGTCGTTGTCCTGCGCGATCACATAGTCGATCTTGATGGGTAGGGGTTGTCCGGCTTTGAGTACGGCATTTCCCGATTTAGGGGTAGCTGGGTGGGTTCCTGAGTTGTCGATGATCTTTTCGTTGTTGATGAAGAGCTGGGCCGAGTCGAAGCTGGACAGGTCGAAGCTGTAGGTGCCGTCGGCCGGGGCGGTGATCGTACCGGTCCACCTGGCGGAGCGCGGCTTGCCCGGCGGCTTGAGGATCACCGTGCCGCCGTCGGCGTACCAGCCGTCGTCGATGCAGACGCACGGCTCGACCCGCTGGGCGATGCGGTTGGTGAAGTCGGGTTCGCGGTAGTAGGAGGCGGTCAGGCCTGGGGTGCCGTCGTTGGCACGCATGACCGAGGAGGGGGCGACGTCGTAGCCGGGGAGGACGCTCGCCGGGCCGATCGGGTCCACCCCTGGCGCGTACGTCGTGCCGGGGACCCGCTGCCTGATCGCGTCGAGGATGGTGTCCTTGACGGCCGGCTTGATGTTGGCGCTGCCGCCGCCGTACGTCGCCGTGTTCGCCGCGTCCGCGCCGATCACCGCGACCTTCTGGGGGGTTTTGAGGGGGAGGGCGTTGTTCTGGTTGCGCAGCAGGACGATGCCGTCCTCGGCGAGCTCCTGGGCCTTGGCCAGCCCGTCCTGGACGTCCACCCCGGTGCGCTCCGGCGGGTTGTCGTAGACGCCGCTCTTGACCATCGTGCGCAGGATCCTGGTGACCGCGGTGTCGACGGCCCGCTCGCTCACCTGGCCGTCGCGCACCGCCTTGACCAGGTCGTCGTCGAGCGTCCAGCTGTTGGGGAGCTCCTGGTCGAGGCCGTGTTCCACGGATTTCATGGTGTGGTGGGCGTTGGCGTCGGTCCTGACGAAGCCCTTGAAGCCCCAGCGGTCGCGCAGGAGGCGGTTGAGGAGGTCGTCGTCGTCGCAGGCGTGGACGCCGTTGATCTTGTTGAAGGAGCACATGAGGCTGCCGAGGTCCGTCTTCATGACGACGTCCTTGAAGTGCGGCAGGTAGAGCTCGTTCAGCACTCGCTCGTCGATGGAGACGTCGAGGGTCTCGCGGTCGTTCTCGACGTTGTTGACCGCGAGGTGCTTGGCGTCGGCGATGACGTCGTGCGCCTGGATGGCGGTCGTCTGCGGTACGGCGAGCGTTCCGATGAGGAAGGGATCCTCCCCGAACCCCTCGAAGGTCCGCCCATGCCGTGGGTCCCGGGCGAGGTTCACGGTAGGCGCGAGCAGCACCCCGTACCCCATGGCCCGGGTCTCCGCTCCCAGCAGATCCCCGTACTTTCTGGCTGCCTCGACATCGAACGAGGCTCCCAGGGCGATGGGCGCGGGAAGCTGGGTCCCGCCGCGGAGGCCGGTGGAGCCGTCGGCCATGGTCAGGTCGGGGATGCCGAGCCGTTCGATCCCTTTGACATGGACCTGCCAGGTCTGATCCCCGACGACCTTGCGGCCGGAGGCGTGCAGCATGGCCGCTTTTTCTTCGAGCGTCATTTGCGCGAGGAGGGCTGCGGCGCGCTGATCGGGATCGAGGGTGGACGCTTGGGCGGCGACCGGGTGAAGCGCTAACGCCAGGAGTGCACCAACCACTAACAACCTCACCGGGAACCTCCGCGTGATGTGAGTTTGTTTCTGAGGTTGAGAAACTAACCCACCCACCCCCACCCCCACAACCCCAACCTCGCAACCCACCTCCCCACCCACCAACCTCGCAACCCACCTCCCCACCCACCAACCTCGCAACCCACCTCCCCACCCACCAACCTCGCAACCCACCTCCCCACCCATCAACCTCGCTCCCACCTCCCCACCTTCCGAACCTCGTAGCCCGCCTGCCCGCCCTCCGCCCGCCCCCGGTCCTGCTGTGGCTGGCGACCTCTGGCAGTTCCCGTCCGCGCAGCGACGGTCTCAACAAACCGCTACACACGGCGCCGGTCAGAGATCAGGATCGTCTGCGCCGCTCCAGTCGCCCACTGCCACCACCGAGGCATGCCCACCCGACGTCGCCCCCGCACGCTCGGCCTTCAGTCAGGCGTAGGTCGGTTACGGCGACAGCGCAAGCACCACGTGCGGGCGGAAACTGCCAGAGGTGGCCAGCCACAGCGGGACCGGGGGCGGGCGGGTGGGCGGGCGGAGGGTGGGCAGGCGGGTTGCGGCGTGGGAGGTTGGGAAGCGGAGTCGCGGGGTGGGATGGGCGGGAGGCGGGGTTGGGAGGGGTGGAGAGGCGGGGCTGTGGAGGGGTGTGGGGTTGGGGGTGGGGAAAGGGGGGAAGGGTTGGGTGTTTGGGTTAAATGTTGCGAATGCTTCGTTTAACGTAATACGTTCGTGACCATGACGGCACTCGAGCGGCGCTACAGGCGGCTACTGCTGGCCTACCCGCGCACCTATCGATCGGCCCACGGTGATGAGCTGATCGATCTCCTGCTGGATACCGCACCCCCCGCCCGCACCCTTCCCGAGCCCCGCGAGGCGGCCGGGCTGATCATCGGGGGCCTGGCATTACGCGCCAAGAGTGCCACCCAGGGCAGCCCCTGGACCGATGGGCTTCATCTGGGACTCACCGGGCTCATGGCGGCCAACCTGGCCGCACTTCTCCCCTATGCGCGGGCCGTTCCCGTCTGGACAGCCATGTGCGCCCTCGCGCTGCTTGCCGTCATGCGGGGTAAAGCGCTGCTCGCGCTTCCGCTGGTGCTGCTCACCGGAGCCAAGGCGGTCTCGATCGCCCACGGAGGGCAGCTGTTCGAGGCGACCCTCCTGCCGGTCGATCCCACCTTCCTGACCGACAAGGCCCTGTACGGCGACGCCGGGACGATCGTCGTCATGACCACCTACGCGCTCACCGCCTTCGGCCTCCTGGCGCTGGCGATCCGCGGCAACACCCGGCGGACGAGGTCGTGGTGGTGGCTGGTCACCGTACCCATCGCCGCCTGGCAGGGCCCCGCCTGGCTGTCCGAGGACAGCTTCTACACCCCCAGCCTCAGCAAGCTGGCCCTGGAGCTCTCCCTTCTCGCGCTCGCCGTCTGGGCCGGGCACCAGACCCGCGACCCGCGCTGGGGCCTGGGCGCCGCCATCTACCTCCTGGTCACCTCGGCGGCCGTCGGCCAGCACGCGACGGAGCTCACCCAGCAACATCTCGCCTACTGGGGCCTGCTCGTCCTGATGACCGCGGCCACCGCCCTCGCCCCGTACGGCTACCGCCGCCGCGCTCTCCGTTGAGCGTACTACATTCAACGGAGTATATGAGTGCCGAAGAGACTGGCGATAGCCGCCCTGGCCTTGCTCACCGCCTGCGCAGCCCCCGCCCAACCCCCCGCACAGCAGCAAAAAGGCAGGGCGCAGCAGATGGAGTCCGTCAAGGCCGACTGCATGAAGCGCAAGGGCTTCAAGTACGTCGCCTACGTGGCCCCCATGCGGATCAACGACACCGAAGACGACAAACGCCGCCGCGCAGGCGACTACCAAGCGATGTTGAAATTTCGGCAGAAACGGGGGTTCGGGGTCTTCGACAAGTTCGTGTATCCCGAGCTCGACAAATCCTCGCTGTTCCCCGCAAACCCCAACGACAAGATCATGGCCAGGCTCTCCGACGACCAGGCCGACGCCTACCTCAACGCCAAGGATGCCTGCTTCACCCTGGCGGCCAAGCAGGTCCTCGGCAAGACGGTGAGGTCCGAGGCCGACTACCTCCAGCAGATGAACAGGCGCGGCGAGCAGTTGGAGGCCGGAAGGCTCGACACCGACCCCCTCCTGATCGAGCTCGCCGCGAGGACCGCAGACTGCCTCAGGGCCAAGGGCTACTCCATCGCCAGGTCCAACCCCAGCTCACTCCCCTACCGCGGCCTGTTCGCCTTCCTCAAGGAACGCAACGCCATCGGCAGGAGCCAGCAGAAGGAGCCCAGGAACAACGAGCTGTCGTACCGGCCGTCGCTCACCCCGAAGGAGGCCAGGCCGTACCTCGACAGGGAGATCGCGGCGGCGCTCGACGACCTGGAGTGCGGCACGGACTTCTACGCCGCCTACAACCCCAGGGGCGTGGAGATCGACAGGCAGATCGACGAAGAGTTCGGGATGAGCTCCGATTAGTTGCAATGCTCCGTTGAACGAAATACCGTCTGAGGTATGCCCAGGGGTACCTCCGAAGTAAGCGAGCCGATGTACTTCGTGCTCACCGCCCTCCTAGACGGCCCCATGCACGGGCACGCGATCATGAAGGAGATCGGCGACCTCTCGGCCGGTCGGGTCAAGCCGTCGGTCGGCACGCTCTACGGCATCCTGGAGCGCCTGAGCGACCGCGGCGTGATCATGGTCGACCGCGAAGAGATCGTCAACGGCCGCAGCCGACGCTACTTCCGCATCACCGCGGAGGGCCACGCGCTGGTCGAGGCGGAGGCCAAGCGCATGCACGAGGCCGCGTCCCTGGTCATGAGGCGCTCCCTGGGCACAAGCTCCGCATGACGCCGCTGGAGCGGCGCTATCGCCGCATCATGCTCGCCTACCCGCTCCCCTACCGCAGGGCGCACGGTGACGAGCTGCTCGACGTGCTGATCGAGTCCGCGGAACCGGACCGCAGGCTCCCCGACCCCAGGGAGGCGGCCGGGCTGATCGTCGGCGGGCTGCGCGCGCGTGCCCTCGCGGCCACGGAAGGCAACCCGTGGTGGGACGGCCTGCACCTGGGCGTCACCGCGATCGCCGCGGCCAACCTGGCGGGCTTCCTGCCCTACGCGAACTCCCTGCCGGTCTGGACGCTCCTGTCCGCGCTGGCGCTGCTGGCCGTCATGCGCGGGATGCCGCTCGTGGCGCTACCGTTCATCCTCGTCACGGGCGCCAAGGCGGTCGCCGTCGCGAGCGGCGCCCAGCTGTTCGACCTGACGCTGATCCCGGTCTTTCCCGGCTTCCTCACCGGCGAGGCCCTCTTCTCGACCAGCAGTCCAGGAGCCGTCACCATCATGTACGGCCTGGCCGCCTGCTGCCTGCTCGCCCTGGCCGCCAGGAGGGCACGACCACGCACCCGGTCGTGGTGGTGGCTCGCCGCCGTCCCGATCGCCGCCTGGGCGGGACCCGCCTGGATGGACGAGAGCGTCCCCTTCCCGCCGAGCCTGCCCAGGACCGCGCTCGAACTGGCCGTCCTGGGCGTCGCCGTCTGGCTGGGCCGCGAGGCGAACGACCCGCGCTGGGGGTTCGGCGCCGCCCTCTACCTGGCCGCCGTCACCGTCTCTCTGGGCCAGCACCTCGACGCGCTGGCGCGGCCCCACTTCGCCTACTGGGGCCTGCTGGCGTTCCTGACGGTCCTGGCCGCGGCCATGCCGTACGGTCACCGCCGCCGTGCCCTTCATTGACCATACTTCGTTCCACGTAGTATCGTTGGCGACATGCCAACGAGAACCTTGGCGTGTCTGGCGCTTGCCGTACTGACCGGTTGCTCAGCCACGCCTGCCGCGGTCGGGACACCCCCCGCCAAGCAGGACAAGCGTCACCAGATCGAGGCCGCTCAGGCCGACTGCATGAAGCAGAAGGGGTTCAGATATGTCCCCTACGTGCATAAGAATGATCTCCCCGAGCAGCGCAGGAAGGCCTTCGCCGGCGACTACGCCGCCATGAAGGCCGAGCGCACCAAGTACGGCTTCTTCGTCTTCGCCGCGTTCGTCTACCCCAAGGAGATGAACAGCCCGGCCGTGAAGCCCGACAACCCGGACATCGACCCCAACTGGGCGATCCTCAACGCGCTCTCCCCCGCGCAGCGCAAGGCCTACCAGAACGCCTCCACCACCTGCGAGCTCGACGCCATCGCCAAGGTCACCGGCAAGCGGGTCACCTCGCTGCAGGACTGGACCACGCAGATGGACGACGCGATCAAGGCCAGGACCGAGCGCGAGCTGGACGGCGACCCCACGATCGTCGACCTGGCCGCCACCATGGCCGACTGCCTCAAGGCGAAGGGCTACCGGATCGACTCGAACAAGCCCACGGCCATGGCGGACCGGGGACGCGTGGCGTTCGAGGCACAGAAGACCGAGATCGCCAAGAACGACGACATCCCCGACACCGGGCTGGCGAAGGGGCAGTACTTCGAGCCCACCAACCTCACCCCCGACGAGGCCAGGAAGTACCTGAACAAGGAGGTCAAAGCGGCGCTCGAAGACCTGGAGTGCGGCAAGGACTTCTACGCCGCCTACCTGCCGAAGTCCGACGAGATCGAGCGGCAGGCCAGTGCGGAGTTCGGCATGCTTGTTTGACCATACTTCGCATGGCGAAGTATGGTCGCCTCAGCCAAACAGAGGAGATTCGTGCCATGAAGACGCCCTTGACGATACTTCGCATATCGAAGTATTTTCTCGGCCATGACTAAGGGATCATCCGGGCTGAGCGAGCAGACCTATTTCGTGCTCGCCGCGCTTCTGGACGGCCCGCTCCACGGGCACGCGATCATCAAACGCGTCGTGGATCTGTCCCAGGGGAGGATCACCCTCGCCGTCGGCACCCTCTACGGGGCGCTCGACCGGCTCGCGACCAACGGGGTCATCGTCGTGGACCGGGAAGAGGTCGTGAACGGCCGCAAGCGCCGATATTTCAGGATCACCGATGAGGGCTCAGCCATGGTCCAGGCCGAGGCCCAGCGCATGCAGCAAGCCGCATCGGTGGTCACCAGACGCATCCTCGGAGCACTGTTCACATGACGACTCTCGAGCGGCGATACCGCTGGCTGTTACGGGCCTACCCGACCGGATACCGGTCCGACTACGGCGATGAGCTGCTCGACGTCCTGCTGGACACGGCCGAGCCGGGACGGGCCGTCCCCTCGCTCAGGGAGACGCTCGCGCTGCTGGCCGGCGGCTTACGCACCCGGATCACCCAGGCGGCACAGGGGCCCGCCTGGGCGGACGGAATCCACCTCGCGGTGACCGCGCTCTCCCTGTTCAACCTGGCGGTCCTCATCCCCTACGCCTCGACGATCCCGTTGTGGCTGGGGTTGTCGGCCGCCGGCTTCGTGCTCATCCTGCTCGGCCGGGTACGGCCGGCGCTCCCGGTGGTCGCGCTCACCGGGGTGAAGGTGGCCGCCGTCGCGCTGGCGCAGCCGTGGCTGGACCGGACGCTGCTGCCGGTCTTCCCCGACGACCTGTGGAGCTCCGGCCCCGCGCTGTACGGGAGCGGCGGTCCGATCGCCCCGATCACCTCCTACCTGCTCGTCCTCCTCGGCCTGCTGGCGCTGGCCATGCGGAGAGAGCCGCCACGTCGTCGTTCGTGGTGGTGGATCCTCGCTGTGCCGCTGGTCGCGGGCGCGGATCCAGCCTGGCTCGACATCGTCGGCGGCACTCCTAGCGCCGTGATGCGGGTCGGGCTGGAATCCGCCCTCCTGTGCGCGGCCGCGTACGCCGGTCATCTCACCGCCGACCTGCGCTGGGCCATCGCCGCGGGCATCTACCTGCTGCCGGCGTCAGCCGTGCTCGCGGAGAACATCGAGATGATCAGCCGCCAGGACCTGGCGCACGCCGGCCTGGTCATCGTGCTCACCATGGCCGCGGCCGCCGTGCCCCTCAGGGCGGGCAAGCGCGTCCTGCTCTGAGCCCATCGCGCCACCTGTTCTGTTCTGCATGCCCATTTACGGAGACCTTCGATGTCCTCCCGCGCCCTGCTCTGCCTGTTATTACTCACGGCCTGCTCCGCCACACCCGGCGCGCGTGACGACGCCGGCCTGCTTCGCGGCAGAGCGCGCGAGGCCGCGCTGGACGGTGACCCGGAGCTCGTCGGGCTCGCCGGGCCCTTCGGCGACTGCCCGAGGGCCAGGGGGTTCCGCGCGCCGTCGACCAGGCCGTACCTGGACAAGGAGATCGCGGACGCCGAGGCCGACCTGGAGTGCGGCAAGGCCTTCCACGCCGCGCTCGCGTCCAGGAGCCACCGCGTCAACGCCGACTACGGCCTGCCGGACAGCTGAGCATGTACAAGGAGAGCTCCGGATGAGATCACCACGCAGGGTCCTGGTGGCGACCGTCGCCGGTGTCGTCGTCGTGGCGGGGATCGGCTGGGGGGTGAGCACCAGGCTGCGCTCGCCCGCCGACGAGGCGGCGCTGCGCAAGGCGCCGAAGGCGTCGCTGGTCACCGCCCCGGTGGAGCGGCGCAAGCTGGTCAGCAACGTGGTCGTCGCCGGCACCCTGGAGTACGGCTCGCCGCTGCCGGTGACGCTCGCCGGGGTGGTCGGCGGCGCCGGCGAGGCGCAGCGGGTGACCAGGGCGCCGCGCGTCGGCAAGGTGAAGCAGGGCGCGGTGCTGATGGAGGTCAACGGCCGCCCGGTCTTCGTCCTGAAGGGCGCCATCCCGATGCACCGCACGATCGGCCCCGGAGCCAAGGGGCCGGACGTGAAGCAGCTCCAGAGGGGGTTGCGCACCCGGGTCACCGGCGTCTTCGACCAGGCCACCGTGGCCGCCGTCACCAGGTGGTACGCGGCCAGGGGGTACGAGGCGCAGAAGCCGAGCCTGGCCGACCGGCAGTCGCTCGACACGTTGCGCAAGGCCGTACAGACCGCTCAGGAGACGCTCGTCACCGAGCAGAAGGCGCTGGACGCCGGGCGCGACGTGCTGCCGCTGAAGGTGAAGCTGAGCAACGCCAGGAAGGACCTGAAGGCCGCCGAGGGCGCGCTGGAGGACGCGGAGTCGCGCGAGTACACCCCGGAGGACGAGGTCAAGTACGAGGCCGCAGAGGCGGCCGTGCGCGCCGCCGAGGAGAAGCTGCTGGAGGCCGAACAGGCGCTGGCCGCGGCCAGGGCACAGCCCACCACGAGCCCGACGGCCACGCCGGCGCCCTCGGCGCAGCCGTCCGCCGACACCCGCCTGCTGGAGCTGCGGGTGACCAACGCCCGCCAGGAGCTCGAAGCGGCGCGGCGCTCGTTCGGCCGCATCCAGGAGGAGGCGAAGATCGCCCGTACGGCGCTGCTGGAGCAGCGGCGCAAGGCGGTGCGGGACGCGCAGGAGGCGGTGGTGTCCGCCGAGCAGGCGTTGCGCCAGGCGCGCCAGGTGTCGCCGGCCAAGCTCAAGGTGGCCAACGCGCGCAAGGACGTGGCGGCGGCCCAGGGGCTGCTGGGCGAGTTCATGCGCACCTTCGGCACGTCGATTCCGCCGGGCGAGCTGGTGTTCCTGTCGCAGCTCCCGGCGCGGGTGAACAAGGTCAAGGTCAAGCCGGGCGAGACGATCGAGGCAGAGGTGGCAACCGTGACGAGCTCGTCGTTCGTGGTGGTCGGCTCGGTGCAGTCCACCGAGACCGAGCTGCTCAAGGACGGCCTTCCAGCGACGATCGAGGACGCGTCGGGGAAGACGTACCCGGCGACGCTGACCGCCTTCGGCGCGAAGGCGCGGGCGGCGACCGGTGAGAAGGCCGACGGCGAGCAGGGCTCGGAGCCGGTGATCGTCACGCCGCTGTCGATGAAGGGACTCAAGGGCCTTTCGGGCGCCGCGGTCACGGTCAAGGTGACCGTGGGCGCGACGGACGACGAGGTGCTGGTGGTGCCGGTCGCGGCCGTGGTCACCTCGGCGGACGGCAAGCCGCGCGTGCAGGTGGAGGTGTCCACCGACAGGACGCGGGACGTCGAGGTGCGCACCGGGCTGACCGCGGACGGGAACGTCCAGGTCACCGGCGACCTCAAGGAAGGCGACCGGGTGGTGGTCAGCGGTGCGTGAACCCGTCATCGAGCTGTCCTCGGTCTCCAGGTCCTTCCCCGCGGAGCCGCCGGTGCTCGCCCTTCAGGACGTGTCGCTGCGCGTGGAGTGGGCCGACTACCTGGCCATCGTCGGCCCGTCAGGGTCGGGGAAGTCGACGCTGCTCAACGTGATCGGCCTGCTGGACAGGCCGACCAGCGGCACCTACCGCCTGGACGGCATCGAGACCACCTCGCTCAGGGACGGCGCCCGCACCAAGCTGCGCGGCAGCCGGATCGGCTTCGTCTTCCAGTCCTTCCACCTGCTGGCCCACCGCAGCGTGGTGGAGAACGTCATGCTCGCGGAGATCTACGCGAGACACGATCGCAAAGGGCGCAAGAGGCGGGCACTGGAGGCGCTCGACCAGGTCGGCATGGGGCACCGCGTCGACTTCCCGACCGACCGCCTGTCCGGCGGCGAGCGGCAGCGCGCCGCGATCGCCCGCGCGCTGCTCGGCAAGCCGTCCCTGCTGCTGTGCGACGAGCCGACGGGCAACCTCGACTCCCGCAACACCGCGGCCGTCCTCGACCTGTTCGACCAGCTGCGCGAGCAGGGGCTGACCATCGTCGTCATCACCCACGAGGACGAGGTGAGCACCCGGGCCAAGCGCAGGGTCCGCATCACCGACGGCGTCCTCACCGAGGAGTAGCGCCGTGTACCTGCGCGATCTGGGCAACGAGGCGCTGGCCGCGATGCTGGCCCGCCCGGTCCGCTCGGCGCTGACGACGCTGGGGACCGTACTCGGGATCACCACGCTGGTCATCACGCTCGGGGTGGCCGCGACGGCGGGCAACCAGATCGTGGGCAGGTTCGACGAGCTCGTCGCCACCGCCATCACCGTCGAGGTGCCGGAGGCCGACGTGCCGCTCGTCGGCTGGAACAGCGTCGAGGAGGTCACCCGGCTGCGCGGCGTCACCTCGGCCGCCGCGCTCGCCGAGAGCAAGGACTCGGCCAACCTGTCGGTGCGCTCCAACCGGCTCGTCGACCCGACCAGGGTCACCGACCAGACCCTCACCGTCCTGGCCGCCACGCCCGGCCTGCCGGACGCCGCGCGCGGCCGCATGGTCGCCGGCCGCTTCTTCGACCGCGGCCACCTGGACCGCAAGGACCACGTGGTCGTGCTCGGCGACCAGGCGGCCGAGATGCTCGGCGTCACCCGCCTGGACAAGGCTCCCGCCGTCTTCATCGGCGACCGCGCCTACACCGTGATCGGCATCCTGGGCGACCTGCGCCGCGAGCGGAACCTGTCCACGGCCGTGCTGGTCCCGCCGACGATCGGCAGGCAGTTCGGGCTCAAGGACGTCACCCGCGTCCTCATCAACACCAGCCTCGGCGCCGCCGACCTCATCGCCAGGCAGGCGCCCACGGCGCTCAGTCCCGGCAACGGCGACAGCCTCCAGGTCATCGCTCCGCCCACCCCGACCAAGGCGAGGGACGGTGTGCAGGACGACGTGAACGGCCTGTTCCTCATCCTGGGGCTGGTCTCCCTCGTCGTCGGCGCGGTCGGCATCGCCAACGTCACCCTGGTGACCGTCATGGAACGGATCACCGAGATCGGCCTGCGCCGCGCGCTGGGCGCGGCCAGGCGGCACGTCGCCGCCCAGTTCCTGCTGGAGTCCACGCTCATCGGCCTGACCGGCGGCGTCATCGGCGCCAGCCT
This sequence comes from Nonomuraea sp. NPDC050556, assembly GCF_044457355.1. NCBI lineage: Bacteria > Bacillati > Actinomycetota > Actinomycetes > Streptosporangiales > Streptosporangiaceae > Nonomuraea > Nonomuraea sp. NPDC050556. The sequence continues at coordinate 310,966 of NZ_JBITGU010000006.1, forward strand.
CGGCATCGTCGCCGTCGTCGCCATCTCGGCGGCCAAGCAGTGGACGCCCGTCCTCGACCTCACCCTGGCCCTGACCGCACCCCTGGCCGGCGCTCTCGTCGGACTGCTGGCGGGCTTGTACCCCTCCCTCCGCGCCGCGCGGATGGAACCCGTCGACGCCCTCAGATAGGAGCGCCCATGCGCAGAGCAGCAACAGGGTTGGCCCTGGCCGTACTGGTGGCCGGATGCTCGGCCGGCGAGGTGCGGAGCGCCGCCTCTCCGCCACCCACAGGGGAGTCGTCTAAGGCCAAGGAGCAGCGCAAGGAGAACCTGCGGGCCACCTGCATGAAGGGCAAGGGCTTCACCTACATCCCGTGGATCTTCCCCGACGAGCCGGTGACCGACGAGGAGCTCAAGGCCTCGTCGGGGGACTACGAGGCCTTGAAGGCGGAGCGGTCGCGGCGCGGGTTCGGGATGTACTACTCGATGGTCAACACGAAGGACGAGAAGGGGAAGGAGACCATGATCGAGGACCCGAACAACAAGATCACCGCCAAGCTCTCCAAGACCCAGGTGAAGGCCTGGACCAAGGCCAACACCGAGTGCTACGTCCAGGTGGCCAAGACCGTCTACGACAAGGTCGTCAAGGACGAGTCCGACCTGTGGTCGCAATACTGGGAGATGTCGAAGAAGGCGCTCTCGCGCGAGCTGGACGGCGACGCCGAGCTGGTCGACCTCGCGCAGAAGTTCGGCGACTGCCTCAAGTCCAAGGGCTACAAGGTGACCTCCCTGCGCCCGACCGAGCTGAACGAGCGCGGCAGGAACGCCATCCAGGAGGAGATGACGGAGCTGGCGCAGAAACAGCAGGGCAGGAAGGAGAAGATGGATCCGGGCACGTTTATGATGCCCGAGTTGTCCCAGCAGGACGCGCGGCCGTACCTGCAGCGGGAGATCAAGGCGGCGCTCGACGACCTGGAGTGCGGCAAGGACTTCTACGCCGCCTTCATGCCCAGGCGGACGACGGTCAGCAAGCGGGTCAGCGTCGAATTCGGCCTGGGGTCCACGCAATGAGGGCCGTCCTCGTCCTCGCCTGCCTCCTGCTCTCCGCCTGTACGGCCGCGCCGCCCGCGCCCGCTCCGTCGGCGGCGGGCGAGTCGGCCAAGACCAAGAAGCAGCGCGTGGAGAACATGAAGGCCGACTGCATGAAGAGCAAGGGCTTCAAGTACATCCCGTGGGTCATCCAGCGCCGCGAGCCGACCGAAGGGGAGAAGAAGCAGGCGGAGGGCGACTACGCCGCGATGCGGGCCGACCGCGCCAGGAACGGCTTCTACGTCTACATCACCTTCGTCACCAACAAGTCGGAACAGGGCGAGGACCTGGTCTTCGAGAGCCCCAACAACAAGCTGACGGCCAAGCTCTCGCGGACCCAGCAGGCCGCCTGGTACGAGGCGGAGGGCGCCTGCTTCGCCGAGGCGGCCAAGGTCGTCTACGGCAAGACGGTCAAGGACGAGCAGGAGTTCTGGAAGCAGTACTCCGACCTGGTCGAGAAGCTGGCCGAGCGGGAGCTCGACGGCGACCAGCACCTCGTGGAGCTGGGCCGCACGTTCGGCGACTGCCTCAAGGCCAAGGGCTACAAGGTGACCTCATTGCGCCCCACGGACCTGGCCGAGCGCGGCAGGAAGCAGGTGGAACAGGAGTCGAGCGAGCTGGGCCAGAAGCAGCAGGGCTCGACGAAGAAGCTGGAGGAGGGCTCCTTCGCGGTTCCGCAACTGACTCCGGCCGAGGCGAAGCCGTACCTGGACAAGGAGATCAAGGCGGCGCTGGACGACCTCGACTGCGGGCGCGACTTCTACGCGAGCTTCATACCGAAGCAGGGAAAGCTCCACGACCGCGCGGGCGCGGAGTACGGAATGGGATAGCGCGAACTGGAAAGCGGTCGAGTGGCGAGATATCCGTGTGATGACACGAACGCTGGCGTCCTGTGCACTGGTGATGTTCCTCGGGGGATGCGCCGCCACCACGGGCCAGGCCGCGCAACCGGTTACCGCGGGCAAGGAGCAGTTACGGGAGAGCTCGATCGCCGACTGCATGAAGGCGAGCGGGTTCACCTACGTCTCCACGCCGCGCACCCGTATCTCGAGCGACCCCGATGGCAAGCGCGCCGCCGGTGACTACGCGGCGATGAAGACCCATCGCACGAAATATGGCTTCATGATCTTCTCCGCTCTCGTCTATCCCAAGGACGAGAAGGCCGGCGGCCTGGACACCGGCGCGGAGAACCCCAACGACAGGAACGTCAGGGCCCTCTCGGCCGCCCAGCAGGGCGCCTACAGGAAGGCGCGCGACGCCTGTTTCTCCCAGGCGACCAAGCAGATCTTCGGCAAGGACGTGAAGAGCTTCGACGACTACTACGCGAAATACGCCAAGGCCTACGAGACCACCGTGCTCAGCCGGTTGGACTCCGACCCCGAGCTGGTCCCCCTCGCCCAGAAGTACGCGGACTGCCTCAAATCCCAGGGCGTCCGCGTCGACTCGGCCAAGCCGTCCGCGATCGGCGAGCAGGCACAAAAGCCGTTCTACGACGAGCTGTTCGCCCTCGGCAGGAAGGAGCACCCCAAGTCCAAGGCCGAGAACTGGTGGCCGAGCTTCACCCCGGCGGAGGCCAGGCCCTACCTGAACCGCGAGGTCAAGGCCGCCCTGGCCGACCTGGAGTGCGGCAAGGACTTCTTCCCCGTCCTGTCGCCGAAGCGGACGGCGGCGTCAGCGGCGTTCGACGCCGACTGGGGGATGTCCTAGCCAGTAACGCTCCTCGGCCAGGATGAGGGCGGCTCCGCCGACCAGCCCGGCGTCCTGGCCGAGCGCGGCGGGCACGACCTTCACGCGCTTGGCGAAGTCCATCCTGGCGTGCTCGCGCAGCGCCTCCTCCAGCGGGTCGAACAGCAGGTCGCCGGTCTGCGCGAGGCCACCGCCGATGGTGACGACGTCGAGGTCGCACAGGTGGGTGGCCGAGGCGATCGCGATCCCCAGCGCCCGTCCCGCCCGCCGCATGGCCGCCGTCGCGACCGCGTCGCCCGCGCGGGCGTCGGCGGCCAGGTCCCGCGCCGTGACCTCCCGATCCTCCCTGTACGGCCGGGCCTCGGACGAGGTCCGCTCGCCCGGGGTCCAGCCGTGGGCCAGCGCCCATTCCACCAGCCCCGGCCCGCGCGCCACCGCCTCCAGGCAGCCGCGCCCGCCGCACCCGCACGGCACCCCACCGGGCTCCACGATCACGTGCCCGATGTGTCCCGCGTTCCCCGTGCCGCCGTCAATCAGCCTGTCGCCCAGGATGAGCCCGCCGCCCACCCCTGTGGACACGACCATGCCGAGCATGTTCGCGCTCCCCTGGCCCGCGCCCCGCCAGTGCTCGGCAGCCGCCACGCAGATCGCGTCGTTGTGCAACCGTACGGGCAGGCCGGGAAAGAGGGCCTGGAGCCGGGAACGCACGGGAAAGCCGCGCCACGCGGGGATGTTGAGCGGCGAGACCTCACCGGAGGGCCACACCATCGGCCCGCCACAGCCGACGCCGACCCCGTCGACCCCGGCGGCGAGCGGCTCGATCAGGTCCGTCAGCGCCGTCCACAGATCTTCGGCGTCGCCGCTCTGCGGGGTGGCCACGCGGCGGGAGGTCACCAGGGCGCCGTCGTCGGAGACCAGTCCGGCGGCCAGCTTGGTGCCGCCGATGTCGATGGCGAGGATCACCTGCTGGAAAATATCAGCACAGAAGCCGTGAAGCCGTGCACGTGGTTCACCCCGGCGACCGGCCCGACCTCACCCGCGGCGAAGAACCCCGCCACGCCGATCGGACCCAGCGTGTCGCGCAGCGCGACCGCGTCGTGGTCGGCTGTGCCGAACATCGCGGAACCCCGGCCGTTGCAGGAGAACAGCAGCGCGCCGTCGATGCGGCCCAGCTCCTCGCGGTGGGCGTCGAGCAGGTCGTAGAGGTCCTCGTCCGCCGTCGCCGCGTCACGCACCTGGAACCGTACGGTCCTGCCGACCTCGACGACGTCGCCGATGGCCACACCCTCGCGGTCCGGGTCGATGCCGAGCACGCCCCTGATGAGGAAGTCGCCGCGCTCGTGGCGCTCGGCGTACTCGTTCATCGCCACGCCGATCTGCAGCCCCGAGGCGACCAGCTCGCGGTCGTCCTCGTCGAGCTCGCTGACGATCTCCTCCAGCCTGGCGAGCGCCGGCTGCCCGGCCAGCTCCAGCAGCAGGTTGTCCTCGGAGCGGGTCACCGCCATCGTCGGGCCGATCGGCCTGCACCCCTGGCTGACGACCGTGCTGACGTGTACGGCTCCGCTGAGCATGACGCCGATCGCGCCCTCGCTGTAGATCTCCCCGTCGGCGAACAGCCGCACCGAACCCCTGCCGTGCAGCCCGTTGGCCAGCCCGCCGATCAGCGGCAGGTCGCCCAGGACGTCGGCGGAACGCTCGACGAAGGCGTCGGTGGGGAAGCTGTAGGGGTCGGCCAGCAGGATGGCCACGTGGTCGTCCTGGCCGCGCTCCGGCAGCCCGATGACCACGAAGCGGTCTTCGGCCGTCAGCGTCTCCAGGGCGAACGTGGTGAGCTTTGCCCCGTCGAGGGTGGCCGCCCAGGCGCTGACCGACGGGGTGAGCTCGACGCCCTGCCCGTCGCCGATCACGCCGGTGGCACTGCAGCCGATCACGTGCGCGCCGGGCGCGAGCGCCATGGCCCGCATGCCCGCCATGGCGACGTCGTCCGGGTCGTCCCCGCAGACGAAGAAGCAGACCAGGTCGGGCGGGCCGCTGAGGCGCGACATGGCCTGGCGCACCGCGGTCTCCGCGTCCGCGACCAGGTCAGATCCCACGGCGAGGCCATCGGCGAAGCGGCTCGTCAACAGTGCCACGCGTCTCGCCTCCCTTGACATGAATAGTTCCCTAGGCCCGATTCTCCCCACTGGAGCCACAAGCACGCGCATCAAGCGCCACACAATAGTCAAGATCCGGAATGCGCGTTCATGGGGGAAGGACGTAGTCTCGATCCCGTGCATCAGCCTCGTATTCTCCGCGAGTTGCGAGAGAGCGGCCACGTTCATCGCACCGTCAAGCAAGAGGTCCGCGAGAACCTGCTGGCCAAGCTGCGGGCAGGTGAGCCGCGCTTTCCAGGCATCGTGGGCTTCGAAGACTCGGTCCTGCCTCACCTCGAACGCGCGTTACTGGCCGGGCATGACCTGGTCCTCCTCGGTGAGCGCGGCCAGGGCAAGACCCGGCTCATCCGTACCGTCACCCAGCTTCTCGACGAGTGGACTCCGGTCATCGAGGGCTGCGAGATCAACGACCATCCCTATGCGCCCGTCTGCGCCCGCTGCGTCCGACTTTCCAAGGAAATGTCGGAAGATCTACCGGTGGCGTGGAAGCACCGCGACGAGCGCTACGGCGAGAAGCTCGCGACCCCGGACACCTCGGTCGGTGACCTGATCGGCGACGTCGACCCGATCAAGATCGCCGAGGGGCGCACGCTCGGCGACCCGGAAACCGTCCACTACGGCCTCGTCCCGCGCACCAACCGCGGCATCTTCTCCGTCAACGAGCTGCCCGACCTGGCGGAACGCATCCAGGTCTCGCTGCTCAACGTCCTGGAGGAGCGCGACATCCAGGTGCGCGGCTACAACCTGCGCCTCCCTCTCGACGTGCTGCTCATCGCCAGCGCCAACCCGGAGGACTACACCAACCGCGGGCGGATCATCACGCCGCTCAAGGACCGGTTCGGCGCGGAGATCCGCACCCACTACCCGCGCACGATCGAGGACGAGCTGGTCCTCATCAAGCAGGAGATCACGCCCGACATCGGCGCCGACATCCCCGAGCACCTGGTCGAGGTGATCGCCAGGTTCACCAGGCTCGTCCGCGAGTCCACCGCCGTGGACGCGCGGTCCGGGGTGTCCGCCCGGTTCTCCATCGCGGCCGCCGAGACCGCCTCGGCCTCCGCCGTACGCAGGGCTGCTCTGACGGGTGAGGAGCGCGCGGTCACCCGCGTGTGCGACCTCGCCTCCGTCGTCCACAGCCTGCGCGGGAAGGTGGAGTTCGAGGTCAGCGAGGAGGGCAGGGAGACCGAGATCCTGGCCCACCTGCTGCGCAGGGCCACGGCCGAGACGTTCCGCGGCAGGCTCGGCGGGCAGGACCTCGCGCCGCTCACCGACAGGTTCGCCGAGGGCAGCCAGGTGGAGTCCGGGGAACTGGTTCCCGCCGCCGAGCTGCTGCGCAGGATCGGGCCTGTCAACGGACTGTCCAAGATCATGTCGCGGCTGGGCATCGAGGAGGAGTCCCCCGGCCACGCGGCGGCGGCCCTGGAGTTCGCGCTCGAAGGGCTGTACCTGATGCGGCGGCTGTCGAAGGACGACCTCGACGGCACAGCGGTGTATCGGACGTAAACAAATCGGCGGTCTCCCGCGTCCAACCTGACAAGACCTTCTCGGGGGAGACCGCCCAATGCACGCACTGCTCACCGCCGCACTCGTCCTCGGCGGCATCACCACACCCACGTCGACCACGGTGTACGGCTACGCCTGGCTCGACGGCCAGGGCGCCATGCGCATCACGCCGGTGACGGCGACGCTGGTCACGAAGCAGAACATCCCGCGCTACGCGCTGAAGGCGCTGGCGGGCGCCAAGGAGCTCAAGCTCGACTACAGCGGCGCCGACTACCGGCGGCTCACGGTCGCGTGCGACCTCAAGGAGACCGAGGGACGGCTGGCGCTCGACTCGCGCGGTCTGGGCAAGACCAGGTGCGCGCCGTCCGACCTCGACTTCGCGCTGACGCTCCAGCCGACGCCGGTCCGCGTCGTCTACAACGGCGGCAAGGCGACCAAGGTCAACGAGTTCCTCCCGGCGAAGTACTACACCAAGACCGCCAAGGGCGTGATCAAGCGGGTCGACGCCGACACGATCGCGCTCAAGGGTCGCGACCTCTCCTACAACTGGCAGCTGACCTTCAACCGGGTCACCGCGAAGTGCTCGGACGGCTGGCTCAGCGGGAAGCCCGTCAACGCCGACGACGACGGCCTGGGCACCAAGGGCTGTACCAACAAGGACTTCTCCCGCGTGCTCAAGCACCCCTCGCTCGCCGTGGTCCACTACAACCCGTTCAGCAATCAGCTTCTCAGCGTCTGGGAAGTCTTCGGCGACGCGTGATCGGCGAGGTAGCGTGGGGGGATGGGCTACCGGTATGGGGAGTATCACGACGGTCCCGACCCCCTTGCACCTCCTTACGACGTACGTGCCGCCCTGGACGAGATGGGGGACGCGATCCTCTCTGGCTCTACGCCCGTCCACGCGCTGCGCGACCTGCTCAAACGCGGCCTCCCCGGCGCCCAGGACCGCCGCGGCCTCGACGACATGCTCAAAGAGGTACGGCGCCGCCGCCGCGAGCTACGCGAGAGCGGCAGGCTCGACGGCACCCTGGAGCGGGCGCGGGCGCTGCTCGACAAGGCCATCGGCCAGGAGCGCGCCGAGCTGTTCCCCGACCCGTCCGACGACGCCCGGCTGCGCGAGTCCGAGCTCGACGCCCTGCCTGACGACACGGCGAGCGCCATCCAGCAGCTGAGCAGCTACGAGTGGCGCTCCGACGCCGCCAGGCAGACCTTCGAGGAGCTGCGCGACCTGCTGCGCCGCGAGGTGCTCGACAGCCAGTTCAGGGGCATGCGCGACGCCCTGGCCAACCCGGACCCTGCCGCGATGGAGCGGGTCAGGGAGATGATGGCCGCGCTCAACGACATGCTGGAGAAGGACGCGCGCGGCGAACACACCCAGGCCGACTTCGACGCGTTCATGGCTTCTTACGGGGAGATGTTCCCCGAGAAGCCACGCAACCTCGAAGAGCTCGTCGACATCCTCGCCCGGCGGGCAGCCGCCACCCAGCGCATGCTCGCCTCGCTCACGCCGCGCCAGCGCGAGGAGCTCGGCAACCTCATCAACCAGACGCTCGACCAGGCCGGGCTGTCGGAGCAGATGCGGCGGCTCGGCGACGCCCTCTACGCCCGCCGTCCCGACCTGGCCTGGGGCACCCCGGAACGGCTGACCGGCGAGGAGCCCATGGGCATGGGCGACGCCGTCACCGCGCTGGAGGAGCTGGCCAACCTCAGCCAGCTCGAATCCGCCCTGCGCCAGGACTACCCGGGCGCGCGCCTCGACGACATCGACGAGGCGGCCGTACGGCGGGCACTCGGGCGCTCGGCCGTGGACGACCTGGAGGCGCTCAAGCGCATCGAGCGGGAGCTGGAGGAGCAGGGCTACCTGCTGCGGCGCAGGGGCAAGCTGGAGCTCACCCCCAAGGCGGTGCGCAGGCTCGGGGAGACGGCGCTGCGCCGGGTGTTCTCCTCGCTCGACGCCGGGCGCAGGGGGGACCACGACCAGCACGACGCGGGGGCGGCGGGCGAGCTGACCGGCTCGTCGCGGCCGTGGCGGTTCGGTGACGAGCAGCCCATCGACGTGGTCCGTACGCTGGTCAACGGCGTGCGCAACAGCGCAGCCACGACCCTCGACCGGCCGGGCCCGCGCAAGGGCGTGCGGCTGTCGGTGGACGACTTCGAGGTGGCGGAGACGGAACGGCGCAGCGCGGCAGCGGTGTGCCTGCTGGTCGACCTGTCGTACTCGATGGCCCTGCGCGGCACCTGGGCGGCGGCCAAGCAGACCGCGCTCGCGCTGCAGGCGCTGGTGGCGTCCAAGTTCCCGCAGGACGCGGTGCAGATCGTGGGGTTCTCCAACTACGCCAGGGTGCTGCAGCCGGACGAGCTCGCGGGGCTCGACTGGGACATGGTCCAGGGGACGAACCTGCACCACGCGCTGCTCATCGCCGGGCGGCACCTCGACAGGCACCCGGACTTCGAACCCGTCGTCCTGGTGGTCACCGACGGTGAGCCGACGGCCCACCTGCTGCGCAACGGCCGCTCCGCCTTCGAGTGGCCGCCGTCGCACGAGACGCTGGAGCTGACGCTGGCCGAGGTCGACAAGATGACCAGGCGGAGGGCCACGATCAACATCTTCATGCTCGCGGGGGACGATCGGCTCAAGGAGTTCGTCGACGAGGTGGCCAGGCGCAACGGCGGCCGCGTGTTCGCCCCGGACGCGGAGAAGCTCGGCGAGTACGTGGTCAGCGACTTCCTCCGCGTCAGACGCGCCCGCTGAAAGCCCCCCAACTCTCAGCCCAGGGAGGTCTTCCCTCCAGGTGTTGCCTCTAGGCGTCGACGAGGCCGATGTAGAAGTCGAGGGCGACGTCGAAGCCGTCGCGGCAGTTGCGGTGCGAGCGGTAGCACGGACGCCAGGCCGAGCTGGCGCCGATCCCCGCGCGGGCGTCGGTCAGCAGATCCGGCACGCGCTCCGGCTTGGGCAGCAGCCCGCCGTTCAGATAGCGGGCGTCCGAGAGCTCCACGTGCTCGCCACGAACGCCGGAAACGAGCAGCCCGAGACGCCAGCCGCTCTCTTCGTCCCACACCAGCGCGTTGCCGTCGGACAGCAGGACGGTGGCGTCACGAGGGTCGCACGGACCCTCCCACCAGTCGGCGACCTGGCCGGCGAGCTGTTCGACTACCTGCTGGACGTAGCTGACCGGCTGCCGAAGCCACTCGTCGCTGTATGGCTCGACGTGCCTGATGGCCACGACGACACCCCCTTGTGGCGCGCTGGTAACGAAAGTAGAGAACTACAAACCATACCTGCGGCGAACTTATTCCGTTGCACCAGCGTCTAGTCATTACGGACGATATTTGTCCGCGCTACGGGGAAGCGCTTCGGGAAGGAGGGGAGCCTGATGATCGCAATGGTGCTCTTGGTCGTCCTGATGGTTGCCACGGTCGCCGCGTTCGAGCTCTGCATGCGCAGCTCCTCCGAGGACGCCTTCGAAGAGGAGGAGCCCGAGGTTCAGAGCGCCGAGTAAATGAGTGTCGGCCTCCCGGGGAGATCACCGGGGGGCTAATCTCTCCGGCATGTCGACCTTCCTGCTCTGGCTCCACATAGGCTTCGCCATCTTCGCGCTCGGCCCGCTCACCGCCGTCACTTCGGCCGCGCCGCGTGCCATCCGCACCAAGAACGTCCCCGTGCTGGAGAACCTCCAGCGCATGACCCGCATCTACAGCATCGGCTCGCTCGGCGTGCTGGTCTTCGGCCTGTGGCTGGGCGGCTCGCTCGGCGTCCTCGGCAAGTGGTACATGACGGCGTCGATGACGCTGTTCATCGTGGCCGTGGTGCTGCTCGTCATCATGGACCGCGACCTGCGCACCGCCGTCCGGGTGCTCTCCTCGGAGTCCCCGGACGACGACGCGAAGGTCCAGAACGGCCGGATCGCCGCGCTGGGCGGCCTGGTCGCCCTCATCTGGCTGGTGATCCTGGCCCTGATGGTCTTCCCGCAGCCCTAGCCGAGCGCCTGCGTCAGGTCCTCGAGGAGGTCGTCGACCGTCTCGATGCCGACGGACAGGCGCACCAGGTCGGCCGGCACCTCCAGCGGTGACCCGGCAGCGGAAGCGTGCGTCATCCGCCCCGGGTGCTCGATCAGGGACTCGACGCCGCCGAGCGACTCCCCCAGCGTGAACAGCTTGGCCCTGTTGCACACGTCGACAGCGGCCTGCTCGCCGCCCTCGACGCGGAACGACACCATGCCGCCGAACCGCTTCATCTGCTTGGCCGCCACCTCGTGCCCGGCGTGCTCAGGCAGGCCCGGGTAGAGCACCTCGGTCACGCGCGGGTGGGCCAGCAGCAGGTCGACGACGCGCTCGGCGTTGTCGCAGTGCCTGTCCATGCGGACGCCGAGCGTCTTGAGCCCGCGCAGCGTCAGCCAGGCGTCGAACGGCCCGGCCACCGCGCCCATGGCGTTCTGGTGGTAGGCCAGCTCGTCGGCCAGGCCCTGGTCGCGGGCGATCAGCGCGCCACCGACCACGTCGGAGTGGCCGCCGACGTATTTCGTCGTGGAGTGGACCACGATGTCGGCCCCCAGCGCGAGGGGCTGCTGCAGGTACGGCGAGGCGAACGTGTTGTCCACGACCAGCAGCGCGCCGCAGGAGTGGGCGAGCTCGGCCAGCGCGGCGATGTCGGCGATGCCGAGCAGCGGGTTGGTCGGCGTCTCCACCCAGATGATCTTCGTCTTCTGCGTCACCGCCGCGGCGACCGCGTCGATGTCGCCCAGCGGCGCCGGGTCGTAACGCAGGCCCCAGCGCTCGTTCACCTTGGCGAACAGGCGGTAGGTGCCACCGTAGGCGTCGTTGGGGATGACGACGTGGTCGTTGGGCTTGCACACCGTGCGCAGGATGGTGTCCTCGGCGGCCAGGCCTGACGCGAACGCCAGCCCGCGCACGCCCCCTTCGACGGCGGCCAGCGCCTCTTCGAGCGCGGTCCGCGTCGGGTTGGCCGACCTGCTGTACTCGTAGCCCGACCGCAGCCCGCCGACGCCGTCCTGCTTGTAGGTGGACGTCGCGTAGATCGGCGGGACCACCGCGCCGGTCAGCGGGTCAGGCTCCTGGCCTGCATGGATCGCCAGGGTCTCGAAACCGTTGCTCATCCTCCCACGCTATCGCGAGGGAGCGCCGTTCTCTGGACTGAGGAGCGCAGGGAGCGAAGCGAGTGGACGGCTCAAGGCGACCGAGCCGCGGCGCGTGAGCGTCGCCATGAACGCGGATCGACCCGTGAGACCGCCTCCCCAGGCGGTTCACGGGTCGATGTTTCCCCCAGTCACCATGGCCGGTCCCCCAACCGGCGTGTGGTGACGATCCGGACGTTCGCGCCATGCCGCGCAGTCCGGATGTTCAGGCGGCCTTGGGCTCTCCGTGGTTGTCGCGTCGCGGCAGGTGCACCACGTCAGCGTCGCCCGTCCGAGGCGCGTTGATGTGGCGGCCACTGCTGCCCTCCGCCGGCTCCCCGTTGATCCGGGAGAGCATCACGGGGTCGGCAAGCGCGAGCAGCACTCCTACGACCAGTCCGACACCCAACAGAACGAACCCGATAACGACCATTTCTCCCCGTCTCCCTTCCGACTCCTCAAGCATCGGCGACGGACCACCCCCGCCACCTCCGCTAAAGGACTGGTCCATGACAGGGCAGGTCGGCCGAACGGCTGATATGTCTTGTCAGACTTCCGGCTTAGGCTCAGGTGCCGTGGGGGACACCAAACGCTTCGTCTACTGGGTCAGGCGCCTCAGCGAGATCGCCATGATCTGCTGGCTCGTCCTGCTGTGGATGGTCGACCTGGCCGTGGCGACGACCATCAAGGGCCCCCAGTTCCTGATCCCGATCATCGGCGCCGGCGGCATCGTGGCCGTGTTCCTGCGCCGCCGCTACCGGGTCGAGGGCTTCACCATCCTCCTGGCCTGCTCCTTCGGGGCGTCCGTGCTGATCGGCGCCACCGACTTCCCCGGCGTGCCCGGCATGGCCGAGTCGGGGGCGGTGCTGCTGCTGACGATCGGCGTCCTGCGCCACGTCGAACCCCTGCGCAAGGCCGTCGTCCTCACCATCGCGGCCATGGTCGTGCTGATGTTCTCCGGCGGCGGGCGCGACTACGTCAACTCGGGGCTGGCGTTCTCGTTCACGCTGTTCTTCGCGTGGGCGGTGGCGGCGGGCATCGGGGCATACCTGCGCTTCCTGGCCGAGCGCCGCACCGAGGCCGTCCATTCCGTACGGCGGGCGGAGCGGCTGGAGCTCGCCAGGGAGCTGCACGACCTGGTGGCGCACCACATCACCGGCATCGTCGTCCAGGCCCAGGCGGCGCGTACGGTCGCCGAGATGAAACCGGAAGCCGTCGTGCCCGCCCTCGACGCGATCGCCAACGCCGGGGCGGAGGCGCTGACGTCGATGCGGCGGCTGGTGACCGTGTTGCGTGCGGAGGACGAGGCGGCGCGGACGCCTGGGACGTCGCTCGGGGACCTGCGGCTGCTGACGGAGCGGTTCTCGGAGAGCGGGCCCGGGGTGGCGTTCGAGATCGGCTACGGGATCGACGACCAGACGCTGCCGCCGGAGGTGATGACCACGTTGCACCGGGTGTTGCAGGAGTCGCTGACGAACGTCCGCAGGCACGCGCCGGGCACGGGGTGGGTCGAGGCGGACCTCAGGCTGGTGGACAGGGGGGTGCGGTTGCGGGTGCGCAACTTCGGGTCCGCCGCCGATCCGCGGGTGTCGCGGCTTGGGGGTGGCTTTGGGCTGGTCGGGATGGCTGAGCGCGTCGAGGCGCTCGGCGGCAGGCTCTACGCGGGCCCCAACCCCGAGGGCGCCTGGGAAGTCACCGCCGACTTCCCCCTCTGACCCCACACACCCGAAACCCGCCCATCCCCCAACCCCTCGGATCTGTCTCAAAGAGGCTGCCCCCGCCACGCGACCGCCACCTAAGGCTCTCCCAAAAGAGACCGTCAGCAGCGAAAAGACGGTAAGCCAACGGGGTCGCGGCCCCCTCGATGATCATGCCCCCACGGGGTCGTGAGGTGGTGGGGGTCGTGAGGTGGTGGGCGTCGTGAAGCATCGTGAAGCGTCGTGGGGTCGCGGGTCGCGGGTCGCGGGTCGCGGGTCGCGGGTCGCGGGTCGCGGGTCGCGGGTCGCGGGTCGCGGGTCGCGGGTCGCGGGTCGCGGGTCGTCGCGGGTGACCGTGGGTGGTCACCCGCGAAAGCCGTACGTCAGTGGTTGGCGAGGAAGGCCAGGAGGTCCTGCCGCGTGAGGAGCCCGGCGGGCTTGCCGTCCTCCAGCACCACCGCCGCGTCCGCCTTCTCCAGCGCCTCCACCGCCCGCGCCACCGGCTCCCCCGCACCGATCATCGGCAACGGCAGCGACATGTGATCCGCGATCGAGTCCTCGGAAGAGACCCGCCCCCGATACAGCGCCTCCAGCAGATCCCGCTCCACGATCGACCCGACCACCTCGGCCGCCATCACCGGCGGCTCCTCCTTCATGACCGGAAGCTGCGACACCGAGTACTCCCGCATGATCGCGATAGCCGTACCCACCGTCTCGTGCGGGTGGGCGTGCACGAACGACGGCATCCCAGGCCCCTTGCGCGACAGCACGTCACGCACCAGCGACTCGTCGGAACTCGACGTCAGGAAGCCGTAGTCCGCCATCCACTCGTCGTTGAAGATCTTCGACAGGTACCCGCGCCCGCCGTCCGGCAGCAGCACCACGACCACGTCGTCCGGCCCCGCCGCCGCGGCCACCCGGAGCGCCGCCACCGCCGCCATCCCGCACGACCCGCCGACCAGCAGCGCCTCCTCGCGCGCCAGCCGCCGTGTCATGTTGAACGAGTCCTTGTCGGACACCGCGATGATCTCGTCGCAGATCGTCGTGTCGTAGGTGGCGGGCCAGATGTCCTCGCCGACCCCCTCCACGAGGTACGGCCGGCCGCTGCCGCCGGAGTAGACCGACCCCTCGGGGTCAGCGCCGATGATCTTCACGCGCCCGTTGGAGACCTCCTTGAGGTAGCGCCCGGTCCCGCTGATCGTGCCGCCCGTCCCGACTCCTGCGACGAAGTGCGTGATGCGCCCCTCTGTCTGCTCCCACAGCTCGGGGCCGGTGGAGCGGTAGTGGGACTCGGGGTTCTGGACGTTGGAGTACTGGTCCGGCTTCCACGCGTTCGGGATGTCGCGGGCCAGCCGGTCGGAGACCGAGTAGTAGGACTCCGGGTGGTCGGGCGAGACGGCCGTCGGGCAGACCACGACCTCTGCGCCGTAGGCGCGGAGCACCGAAATCTTGTCCTGGGCCACCTTGTCCGGCACCACGAAGACGCACTTGTAGCCGCGCTGCTGGGCCACGATGGCCAGCCCGACGCCGGTGTTGCCGGACGTCGGCTCGACGATCGTCCCGCCGGGCCTGAGCGCTCCCGACGCCTCAGCGGCGTCGATCATGCGGACGGCGATCCTGTCCTTCACGGAACCGCCAGGGTTGAAGTATTCAACCTTCGCGAGCACCTGGGCGGGCAGTCCCGCAGCCACCTTGTGCAGTCTGACGAGCGGAGTGTTGCCCATCAGCTCGACCAGGGAATCGTAAACGCGCACCGAGGTGTTCACCTTCTTTGCCGAAGCTTGGTCAGCTTGCCATGGGCCGTGGTCCCGAGGGGGTAGTCGGGACTCGGCTAGTTTTCGATTCAAACGCTACCGTCGCTGGAAGACGAGGGGGGCGCGCTAGGTGATCTGGACGCCGGGTGTGGCGCGCGCCGCGCGCAGAATCGCCGCTGCCGCCGCGGTCGGCGGCGGGGGGCTGACCGCTCTGGGTGCCACCGCGTACGGCCTGCTGGTCGTCGAGGGCCTCGTGGCGAGGAAGGTCATCGGCCGCCCGCACGGCATGGAGGGCCCCGACTCCGACGGCGTCTACGGCCATTTCACCGGCACGCCCATCCACCTGGCGATGCTGGGCGACTCGACCTCCGTCGGGCTGGGCATGAGCGACCCGGCCACCACCCCCGGGGTGCTCCTGGCGTACGGCCTGGCCGCCGTGTCGGAGCGTCCCGTACGGCTGAGCGTCTTCGGCAGGTCGGGCGCCACCTCGGCGCAACTGGCCCCGCAGGTGGACAAGGCGGTGAAGGTCAGGCCGGACGTCGCGGTCGTCTTCGTCGGCGCCAACGACGTGAGCACGCAGACGCCGCCGGCGACAGCCGTACGCCATCTGTCCAAGGCGGTGCGGAGGCTGCGCGAGGCGGGGGCCGAGGTGGTGGTGGGCACCTGCCCGGACATCGGGACGGTCAGGCCCATCGCCCAGCCGCTGCGCTGGGTGATGCGGCGCTGGAGCCGCCAGCTCGCCGCGGCGCAGACGGTGTCCGTGATCGAGACGGGCGGGCGGACCGTGGCGTTCGCCGACCTCCTGGGGCCAGAATTCGCCACAAACCCCGGAGAAATGTTCGGACCGGATCGTTTCCATCCATCTGACCGAGGTTACGCACAGGCTGCTTACGCGGTGCTACCTTCTGTATGCGCTGCGTTGGGGTTGTGGCCCGAGCCACAACCCGCACGTGGCGAAGGACTGCAACCGATTTACCTTGCGGCGGCTACGGCCGCGGAGGAGCCTGGCACCGAGGTCACTGCGACCCGGGTGGCCGGCCGCGCGACGGGCCCCCACGGAAGATGGGTCACGTTGCTCCGCCGGAAGCTCGGGGACAACGACGCCTGACTCCGGTCACCCTCCGAGCCATAGCCGTCACTCCTCGTCCCCATTGGAGTGGTATGCCCGTGCTCCGGCCCCTCACGACACCGGCCCTCGTGCTCGCCGGAACCCTGGCACTGGCAGGATGTTCCGGCTCAGACGCCGCCACAGCCGACTTCCCGACCTGGCAGAACGCCACGGTCAACGCGGTCAGCCGCCTGTCCTCCTCGGGAGGCGTCGTCACGACGACCTCCATGAAGCAGGACGGCTCCCTCGAAACCGTCGCCCTCGACCTGGCCAGCGGGAAGAAGTTGTGGGGCTACCCCGCGACGATGTCCGGCAGGCTGCCCGGCATGGGCGTCTCGGCGCCCGCGATCGTCAGCGGCGTCGTCGTCGCCCTCGACCCGGCCAAGAAGGGGCGCTGGAACGCCACCCTGATGGCCCGCGACGCCCGCACCGGCAAGCAGAAATGGGTCAGGCCGGTGCACTCGACGTTCGGGCCGCAGCGCTGCGGGCCGTACATCTGCCTGTCCGAGCACACCGCGCTGCGCAACGCGCGGGTCGTCG
This sequence comes from Nonomuraea sp. NPDC050556, assembly GCF_044457355.1. Lineage (NCBI taxonomy): Bacteria > Bacillati > Actinomycetota > Actinomycetes > Streptosporangiales > Streptosporangiaceae > Nonomuraea > Nonomuraea sp. NPDC050556. Next base: position 327,607 of record NZ_JBITGU010000006.1, read on the forward strand.
TGCTCGACCCGGCCACGGGCAAGCAGCTGTGGAAGCTGCCAGGGATCGCCGAGGTGGAGTGGTCCGACGCGGGGCGCGTCCTGCTGCTGCGGCTGGCCGCCAACCCGATGATCGAGTCGTACGAGCTGAAGACCGGCAAGCTGCAGTGGCAGCAGCCGATCGAGCAGGCGCTCGGCCCTGGCATCGACATGTCGGGCGGCTGGGCGTTCGGCGCCACCGGCGACAACCTGGTCGGCTACATCGCGCCCTACACGAACCCGCAGACCAAGCGGGTCTCGACCTTCGGCCTGTTCTCGCTGAAGATCGCGGACGGGTCGATCAACTGGATGCGCCCGTCGGTCGTGCGCGTCTACCCCAGCGGGAGCCCCGGCTACGCGCCCGTGGTGCGGCCCGTCGACCAGCAGGGGCAGTACGGCGGGTTCGCCAGGCTCGACTCGGAGAGCGGGCGGGTCATCGGCCAGATCACGGCGGCGCAGGTGCCGGGGTCGGGATGGTGGCTGGCGTTCCCCGAGCGGATGGAGCGGCTGGGCTTCCTCAAGCACAACACCAAGGGCACGGCGTTCGACCTGGCGACGGGGAAGGGGGTGGCGGTGGAGGAGCAGCACGGCTGGTCGTTCTGCGTCACCGACCCCAAGCCGCTGGCGCTGCGTCAGCAGATACCGGGGTTCTACTCGGTGGCTGCGGTGTGCGAGTACGACCTGGCGACGGGCAAGCGCATCGCGGAGCCCGCGGCGCCGCCGTCGTGGTTCACCGGCAGCCAGGACGGGTGGCGGCTCTGGCGCGACGAGAAGGGCGCCATCCACGGCATCAAGGACAACACCGCCAACTCCCCCGGGATGTATGGCTAGATCTCTCCTCTTGTACGGCTGTCGCCCGGTGGAGCACCGCGCGACAGCCGTCTTCTTTTGCGGAGACGGTCCCTTGGAGGTTCACCAACGGTCTTCGAGAGCGCCGAGTCCTGCGGTGGCGCAAAGGGGACGGCGTGCAGCCGTACCCCGGGAGGTTGTGACTGGCGAGTAGTGAAATATAGTTCTGGAGAATCGCCAACAGTCTCTGGAGGGCCCTATGCCTGAGGCAGTCATTGTCGCTACCGCGCGCTCGCCCATCGGCCGAGCCTTCAAGGGATCGCTGAAGGACATCCGCCCAGACGACCTCGTCGTCCAGATGATCCAGGCCGCCCTCGCCAAGGTGCCCCAGCTCGACCCCAACACCGTCGACGACCTCATGCTCGGCTGCGGCCTCCCCGGCGGTGAGCAGGGCTTCAACATGGGCCGCGTGGTCTCCGTGATGCTCGGCCTCGACAGGGTCCCCGGCACCACGATCACCCGCTACTGCTCCTCCTCCCTCCAGACCACCCGCATGGCCTTCCACGCCATCAAGGCCGGCGAGGGCGACGTGTTCATCTCCGCCGGCGTCGAGGCCGTCTCCCGCTTCGTCAAGGGCAACTCAGACTCCCTGCCCGACACCACGAACCCGATCTTCAACGACGCCGTGGCCCGCACGCAGACGTTCGCCGGCGGCGGCCAGACCTGGGGCGACCCCCGCGAGTCCGGAAACATCCCGGACATCTACATCGCGATGGGCCAGACCGCCGAGAACCTCGCCCAGCTCAAGGGCGTCACCCGACAGGAGCAGGACGAGTTCGGCGTCCGCTCGCAGAACCTCGCCGAGAAGGCGCTCGCCGACGGCTTCTGGCAGAAGGACATCACCCCCGTCACGCTCCCCGACGGCACCGTGGTCAGCAAGGACGACGGCCCCCGCGCCGGCACCACCTACGAGGCCGTCAGCGGCCTCAAGCCCGTCTTCCGCCCCGACGGCACCGTCACGGCCGGCAACTGCTGCCCGCTCAACGACGGCGCGGCAGCGGTGATCGTGATGAGCGACACCAAGGCGGCAGAGCTGGGCCTCACCCCGCTGGCCCGCATCATCTCGACCGGCGTCACCGGCCTGTCCCCCGAGATCATGGGCCTGGGCCCGGTCGAGGCGTCCAAGCAGGCGCTGGCCCGCGCCGGCATGGCGATCGAGGACGTCGACCTGGTCGAGATCAACGAGGCGTTCGCCGCCCAGGTGATCCCGTCGTACAAGGACCTGGGCATCGACCTCGACCGCCTGAACGTCAACGGCGGCGCGATCGCGGTCGGCCACCCGTTCGGCATGACCGGCGCCCGCATCACCTCGACGCTGATCAACAGCCTCCAGCACCACGACAAGACCATCGGCCTGGAGACCATGTGCGTCGGCGGCGGCCAGGGCATGGCCATGCTGCTCGAAAGGCTCAGCTAGTACGGCCCAGCCCCCGGTCTGAGAAGCTGCCCTGGTGGAAATTGTCCTTCTTGGGCCGGTTGGGGCGTTTGACCATGCGAAGCCGGTCGACATCAGCGGTGTCCGGCTGCGCATGCTGCTGGCCAGGCTGGCCCTGGAGGCCGGTCGCCCGGTGTCCGCCGACGCGCTGATCGACGACCTGTGGGGCGAGCAGGCGCCCTCGGGCGCGGCCAGCGCGCTGCAGGCGCTGGTGTACCGGCTGCGGAAGGCGCTGGGCGAGGCGGGAACGCTGACGTCCGTGGCGGGTGGCTACCGGCTGTCCGCCCGGACGCAGGACGTGGACGCGCTCAGGTTCGAGGAGCTAGCCGCGCAGGGCAGGCGGGAGCTGGCCGCGGGCAGGCACGAGGAGGCCGCGGCCGTGCTCGGCGCGGCCCTGGGGTTGTGGCGGGGCGCGGCGCTGGCCGACGTGCTGGACGCGCCCTTCGCCCCCGGTGTCGCGGCGCGGCTGGACGAGGTCCGCGCTTCGGCCGTCGAGGACCGTTTCGACGCGGCGCTGCGGCTGGGCGGGCACGCCGAGGCCCTGGCCGGGCTCGCGGTGGCGGGCGCGGAACACCCGCTGAGCGAGCGGCTGGCCGGGCTGCGGATGCGGGCGCTGTCGGCGACGGGACGCCAGTCGGACGCGCTGGCGGTGTTCGAGGAGATCCGCGGCAGGCTGGCAGAGGAGCTCGGCGTCGACCCCTCGACCGAGCTGCGGGAGATCCATCTGGCGCTGCTCCGCGGCGAGCTGGCCCCGCCTTCCGCGCGGGCCGAGGCCGTGCCGTGCCGCCTCCCCGCGCAGCTCAGCAGCTTCGTCGGCAGGGAGCGCGAGCTGGAGCAGCTGGCCGTGCTGATGGACTCCTCGCGGCTGGTCACCATCGTCGGGCCGGGCGGCGCGGGCAAGACGAGGTTGTCGATCGAGGCGGCGGCCCGGGATCGGCGGCGGGCGTGGTTCGTGCCGCTGGCCGGGGTGACCGCCCCCGACCAGCTCGCGGACGCGATGCTCGGCGCGCTCAGCTCCCAGGGGCAGACGCAGCAAGCCACGCCGGTCGACCGGCTGGCCGAGCTGCTCGACGTCGGCGAGGCCGTCCTCATCCTGGACAACTGCGAGCACGTCCTCGACGCGGCGGCCGAGCTCGCCCACGAGCTGCTCGACCGGTTGCCGCAGCTCGGGATCCTCGCCACCAGCCGGGAACCGCTGGCGATCACCGGGGAGGCGCTGTGCCATCTCGGCCCGCTGGAGCTGCCCTCGCGGCCCGCCGACGCGGCGGAGTCGGCTGCCGTGCGGCTGTTCGTCGACCGGGCGACAGGTGTCCGTCCCGACTTCGTGCTCGACGGCTCCACGGTGGGCGCGGTGGTGGAGATCTGCTGCCGCCTGGACGGCCTGCCGCTGGCGCTGGAGCTGGCGGCGGCCAAGCTACGGGCGATGAGCGTGAACCAGGTCGCGCAGCGCCTCGACGATCGTTTCCGGCTGCTGACCTCGGGGAGCAGGACGGCGCTGCCGCGCCAGCGGACGCTGCTCGCGGTGGTGGAGTGGAGCTGGGACCTGCTGGAGGAGGCCGAGCGCGTGCTGGCCCGCCGGTTGTCCGCCTTCCCCGGCGGGGCGACCCTCGCCGCGCTGGAGGCGGTGTGCGCCGGCGAGCTGCTGCCTGCCGGTGACATCCCGTACCTGCTCGACGCGCTGGTGGAGAAGTCGCTGCTGAGCACCTCCGACGAGCCTCGCTTCCGGATGCTGGAGACCGTACGCGCCTATGGGGCGGCCAGGCTGGCCGAGTCGGGCGAGGACCTGTCTGCGCGGTTCGTCGCGTACTTCCTGGCGCTGGCAGAGGAGCACGAACCGCTGCTGCGTACCGGAGGCCAGCTCGACGCGATCGCGCTGTTCGACGCCGAGCACGGCAACCTGGTCGCCGCGCTGCGGATGGCCGTGGCCGCCGGGGACGGGGCGACCGCGTCCCGGTTCGTCGGCGCGTTGTTCTGGTACTGGGGCATCAGGGGGATGTGCGGCCAGTTCGGGACGTTCCTGTCCGAGGTGCGGAGGCTCGGTCACGAGCTGCCCGACCACGCCCTCGCGACCATGCATGCCGTACGGCTGGCAGCGAGCGGACCCGCGGTCGACTCGGCCGCGGCGCGCGAGTTCCACCCGGCGTTGCCGCTGGTGCGCATGTCCCTCGCCGCCGGTGGCACCGGCCACGCGGAGCCGAGGGACGCGTGGGCGCGGGCCAGCGCTCACTGGGCGCGCGACGTCGCCCTCACCGAGCAGGGCGAACTGGCGGCGGGCGCGCACGACCGGCGGGAGGCGTTGCGCGGCTTCGAGGAGGTGGGCGACCGCTGGGGCCTGGTCATGAGCCTGCTCCCGCTGAGCCGCGACCACTCCCTGCTGGGCGAGTACGGCCAGGCGATCGCCCTGCTGGAACGCGCCGTGGCGATCAGCTCGGAGCTGGGCGCCGAGGACTACCTGTATCTCACCAGGGCCAGGCTCGCCCGCGAGCGCAGGCGCAGCGGCGACCTGGACGGCGCGCTGTGCGACATCCTCGTGGCGCGCCGCCAGGCAGCGGAGAAGGGCCACCGGCGGCTGGAGGCCAACATCCTGGTCGGCCTGGCCAACCTCCAGCGCCGCGCGGGCGAGCTGGAGCGGGCCGACCGCACCCTCGACGAGCTGGAGTCGCTCGCCATCCCCGAGGATCTGGCCAGGGACCTGATCGTGAGCACCAGGATGGAGAACCGCCTCGCCGAGGGCGCGGCGGCCGAGGCCCGGCTGCTGCTGCCCCAGGCGGCCGGTTCGCTGTTCGCGCAGGGTTCGAGCGCCGGGCTGGCCTGGGCGGCCGAGCTGCTCGGCGGGGTGCTCGCGCTGGAGGGCGACCCGTCTGGAGCAGCCACCGCGCTCGGCATGAGCCAGGCGATCCGCGGCGCCTTCGACCACGGCGAACCCGAGCTGCGCGAGCTCGCCGTACGCCTGACCGGAAAGCTCGGCGAGCCCGGCTACGAGCGGGCCTATCGCCTGGGCGCGGACCTGCCGCGTAAGGACGCGCTCACCCGGCTGGCCGGGGCGACAGCGCCGTGAAGACCTCGTCCTGGCCTGGCGGGCGGAGCCCCAGCTCGTCGAGGCCGACACCGGCCCGGTCCAGCCGCCTGACCAGGGCGGAGACCAGGATCGGATCGACGATCGGCACGGTCAGCAGCCCGGTGTGCGGATCGTGGGCGGGGACGGTCCCGGTGAGCTCGGCCAGGATCGGGCGCACGATGTCGAGGTCGGACAGCAGGCTCGTGCGCACCTGGAGCCGCTGACCGACGCGCCGCTTCAGCTCCTGCGGGCTGCCCTCGGCGACCACTCTGCCCCGGTCGATCACGGTGATCCGGTCGGCGAGCTGGTCGGCCTCCTCCAACTGCCGCGTGGTCAGCAGCAACGTGCAGTCTTGGGCCAGCAGCGGCCGCGCGAGCGCCCAGACCTCCTTGCGCGCGTGGGCGTCCAGCCCCCTGGTCGGCTCGTCCAGGAGCAGCACCCTCGGCCGTCCTGCCAGGCCGGTGGCCAGGTGGAGCCTGCTGCGCATCTCCGTGGAGAGCGCCCTGACCGGACGGTCGGCGACCTCGGCCAGCCCGAACCGCTCCATCATCGCGGCGGACGCCAGGTTCTCCCGGCAGGTCAGGCTCTCGTCCACCCGCGCGACGCGGACCCGCACCGGACCGTCGGCCACGTCGTGCCCGCCGACCGTGGCGCGGCCCGCGTCCGGCCTCAGCAGCGCGGCCAGGATCCGCACGAGGGTGGTCTTGCCCGCCCCTTCAGGGCCGAGGAGCCCGACCGCCTGTCCCGCGGGGACCTCCAGGTCCACCCCGTCCAGCGCGAGCGTCTCCCCGTACCGCTTGACCAGCCCCTCGGCGCGGATCGTGTACGTCATGGACCCGACCGTGACAGGTCCCGCTGATATCCCGATGACAGCCCCTGTTCCCCGGATGTCAGCGGCGGCCGCCATCGTCGGCGTCCATGAACAACGAGTCATCCCGTCCCTGGCACCGCCCGCTGGTGGTGTGCGCCGCCCTCATGCTCGGCCTCGTGGCCGTCGCCGGCGTCGGGACCCTGGTGGACGGCCGGACCCTGCTCGGCGAGCCGGTCTGGGTCAAGCCGCTGAAGTTCGCCTTCGCCTTCGCCCTCTACTCGGGCACGCTGGCCTGGCTGCTCACCAAGCTGAACAAGGGCAGGCGGCTGGCCCGGTGGGTCGGCACGGTCTTCGCGGTGACCGCGGTCGTCGAGGTCGGCGCCATCACCGTCCAGGCGGCCAGGGGCACCGTCAGCCACTTCAACGCCGACCAGAGCGACCCGGTCACCCTGGCCCTGGTCCCGATCCTCACCTACGGCGTGATGATCATCCTGATCGCCCAGCTGATCCTCGCCGTGGTCGTGCTGGTCCAGCGCACCGGCGGCGCCGCCCTGGCCAGGGCGATCCGCGCCGGCCTCGGCCTGGCCACGTTCGGCATGCTCGTGCCGCTCTTCTGGATGGTCACCGAGATCCACCCGCGTACGGTCACCGACGCCAACGGCCACCGGGTGCCCATGTTCCAGGGCCACGGCATCGGCGACCCGGACGGCAACGGCATGCCCCTGACCGGGTGGAGCGTGACCGGCGGCGACTTCCGCGTGCCGCACTTCTTCGCCCTGCACGGGATCCAGGCGCTCCTCCTGCTGGCCGCCGTCCTGGGCGCGCTCGCCGCCAGGCACGCCTGGCTGCGTGAGGAGAGGGTGCGCGCCCGCCTGGTCGGCGCGGCGGCCTTCGGCTACGCGGGGCTGGTCGCGACCGTGACCTGGCAGGCGGGGCGCGGGCAGTCCCTCGTCCACCCGGACGCGGCGACCCTGGCCGTGGCGGGCGCGGTGCTGCTGGTCACGGCGGCGGCAGCCGTACTGGTGACCCTGTCAGCCAGGCGGGCCGCCGTCGCGCCGATCAGGACCCTGCAGCCCCAGCACTAACCGTGGACGGTCGGGCCCGCCTTGGTCAGGGTGATGCGGACGATCACCCGCCTGTCCCTGACCATGGCGGCGCGGTAGTCGTCCCAGTCCGGGTGTTCGCCCGAGATGTCCCTGTAGTAGCTCTCCAGGGCCTCCATGGCGTCCGGGAGGGAGATGACCTCGGCCTCCCCCTCCAACTGCGCCCACTCCCCGTAGAAGCCGTTGTTGAGCACGCACAGCGACACCTGGGGGTCACGGCGGATGTTCCGCGTCTTCACCGCCGTTTCCCTGGTGCTGATGACCACACGCCCCTCAGCGTCGACGCCTACCGTCACGGGTGACAGTTGCGGCCGCCCGTCTGCGCGGGCGGTGGCGAGGACGGCGTTGTGGTTGTCGCGGACGAACGCGCGAGCCTTGTCGAGATCCATGGCTCAATGATGCGCGCCCGCACCGGTCTGCCGGTACGGGCGCGAAGGCTGAGGACGGCTCAGATGAAGCCCATCCGGGTACGGCGGTGCCGCTCGTGCTCGAGAACGATGGCGGCGGCGTAGCCGTGGGTGATCCCATGCTCCTCGGCGAGCCAGTGAGCCCGCTCTTCGCACCTGAGGAAGCTTGGACCGTTGTCGATGGCTTGGAACCACTCGGGGAGTTCGCGTCCCGTTATCGTGGGGACCCTTGCGATGAGCTTCGTCTGCGTCTCCATTGAGTGGTTCAAGGACATGGGCACCTCCGCGGATTAAGGTCCTTTGCTCGACACTGCAACACGAGTTCACGAATGGCAACCCCCCAACCGACATCGTTTCGTTACGGGATGTAGATCAACAGTTGCGTGCTGTTCACATCGCCCCTGCGCCAGGCCGTTAAAGGTGGGGCTGGTGCGGCAAAAGAAAAGAGGCCCCGCCGTACGGCGGGGCCCCAGATCAGCGCTGGTGCGGGGTCAGTCCCTGAAGTAGCTGAGGAAACGCAGCACCTCGAGGTAGATCCAGACCAGGGTCAGCGTGAGGCCGAAGGCGCACTGCCAGGCGAACTTCTCCGGCGCGCCCGCCTTGATGCCCTCTTCGACAGCGGAGAAGTCGAGCAGCAGGAAGAAGCAGCCGATCAGGATCATCGCGATGCTGAAGACGTAGCCGAGCGGGCCCGCCTCACGCAGGCCGAGGCCGCCGGTCACGAAGAACCCGACGATCCAGTTGACCAGCGCCAGGCCGATCATGCCGATCGCGGCGCCGACCACGTAACGCACGAACTTCGAGGTGACGCGGATGATGCGCAGCGAGTAGACGGTGAGCATCGCGGCGAACGCCAGCGCGGTGCCGAGCACCGCCTGCACGACGATGCCGTTGAACGCGCTCTCGTAGTAGTGGCTGAGCGCGCCGACGAACACGCCGTAGAAGAGCGCGTAGCCGAGGATCAGCGCCGGGTTGGTGCTCTGCTTGAACGAGGCGATGAGACCGAGCACGAGGCCGATCAGCGCCGCGCCGATCGCGATCCCCAGGCCGACGTTGAGGTACCAGGCCGCCGCGCCGGCCACGACGAGCGTGCCCAGCGTCATGAAGCTGCGGACCACGACGTCGTCGATCGTCATCGTCCGGTAGGCGGGCGCGGTGGGCGGTGCGTACGACGGTGCGTCGTACATGTTCTGAAGCTGACTGGGGGTCGGGCCGGGGGCGCCCCAGCTGCCTGCCGTGTTCTGCCGGCCCCGGCTGAATACGGGGTTCCTGCTCTCCATCACTGCCTCCACGCCGCGGACCTGTGCGATCAGCCTATTGGGCCATGCGTCCCATGTGTATTCGCAAGCTTCTAACGATCGTGTGGAGCCCGAAGTTCCCGAGCTCACCATGCGTGGTCGTCTCGTCGTCTGTCAGCGATAGTGCCTGGCAGAGGCAGTGCCCCCGGCGGGATTCGAACCCGCACGTCAACCCTTTTAAGGGGTTTGCCTCTGCCATTGGGCTACGGGGGCGCCGCAATCATACGAAATGGACCATGCTCCCGAGGAGCACAACTTGGCATCATGCGTCACAACTGTGAAGTCTGCGGTGAAGTGCTGTAGCTCCACCGACTCTGTCCAGAAAGAGCACGCCGTCCAAATGGTCCATTTGATGCTGAATGCAGCGAGCCTCGAAGGCGTCCGCCTGGATCGTGATCAGCTCTCCCGTGCCTGGTAAACGGCCATAAACGATGATCCTTGTGGCTCGCGGTACTTCGGCGGCCAGCCCCGCCACGGAGGCGCACGCCTCCCGCCCGGACTCCCAGCGGGAGGCCTGCGCGAGTTGCGGATTGACGAGGACGAGTTCGCCTGCCGACGACCTGCTCCTCGGATGCCGCCCCGCGTCGAAGGCGATCAGCCGCCAGGCAACCCCGATCTGGGGCGCGGCGAGACCCGCCGTGTGCGGGGTGTCACGCATCGTGGCGAGCAGGTCGGCTGCGGCGGCCACCACCGAGGGGTCCTGCGGATCCACCGGATCGGCCGGAGCCGACAGCACGGCGTGCGGGGCGTCGATGATCTCGCGTACGGTGCCCGGCTCGATCACAGCAGCTCCGGCTCTGCCGGTCTGAAGGTGATCTCGGACCCGAGCCTGGACCCGACGGCCGCCAGCCGCCGCATCAGCTCGGCCACGTCCACCAGCCCTGGCAGCTCGACGTCGGCGATCAGCACGTAGAGGCGCCCGGTGAGCCTGGTGCTCATCCCGGTGATGTTGCCGCCCACCGCGGCCAGCACCCCGCTGACCGCCGAGATGATGCCGGGACGGTCGGGCCCGTGCACGGTCAGCACGTAGCCGAGCCCGGTCCGCTCGCGGCTGAAGTCGGGCCGCGCGCTCACCGCGGACGCGGTCACCACCAGGTCGGGCGCGCACACCCGCTCCTCCAGCTCGACGGCGCTCAGCTCGCCCGACACCAGTAACATCATCGCCACGTGGCCGCCGAGCAGCGTCATCGTCGAGTCCTGGATGTTGACCCCGCAGTCGGCCAGCGAACCTGCGACCGCGGCGATCACGCCTGGCCGGTCGACGCCGAGTACGGTCACCGCAGAGAGCCCCACCCCTGGATCCCCTCTCCTTTCCCAGGGGTGCCGACGACGAACGCCCCGGCGTTGAACGCCGGGGCGCCAGCCGTACGGGAGGCTAGTTCTTGCGGTCGCTCGCCACCGCGGCCCTGAACCCGTCGCGCGGGTGTTCGACCTCGCCCAGCGAGATCGTCTCGCGCTTGAAGAACAGGGCGAGGGTCCAGTCCACGACGACGCGGACCTTGCGGTTCAGCGTCGGCACCCTGGACAGATGGTAGGTGCGGTGCATGAACCATGCAGGGAATCCGCGAAGCTTGACGCCGTAGACGTTCGCCACGCCCTTGTGCAGGCCCAGTCCGGCGACCGATCCGACGTACTTGTGGCGGTAGTCGACCAATTCGTCACCGCGGAGGTATTTGACGATGTTGTCGGCCAGGACCTTGGCCTGGCGGACGGCGTGCTGGGCGTTCGGCGCGCAGTACTGACCCGGGTCGGTGACGTCGGGCACCCCGGCCGCGTCACCGGCGGCGAAGGCGTCCCTGGTGCCGGCGATCGTGAGCTTCGCCGTCGTCTTGATCCGTCCGCGCTCGTCGACGGGCAGGTCGGTGGCGTTCACGATCGGGCTGGCCTTGACGCCCGCGGTCCAGACGAGGGTCTGCGCGTCGAACTCCTCGCCGTTCGAGAGCTTGACGTGCCCGCCCACGCACGACTCCAGGCGGGTCTCCATCTTGACCTCGATGCCGCGCTCGCGCAGCTGCTCGGCGGTCCACTTGCCCATCTCGGGGCCGACCTCGGGCAGGATCCTGTTGGTCGCCTCGACCAGCACCCAGCGCAGGTCCTTCTGGGTGAGGTTGCGGTAGTACTTGACCGAGTCGCGCGCCATGTCCTCCAGCTCGGCCAGCGCCTCGACGCCCGCGAAGCCCGCGCCGACCACCACGAACGTGAGCGCGCTGCGGCGGATCTCCGGGTCGTCGGTCGAGTCGGCCACGTCGAGCAGTCCGAGCACCCTGTTGCGCAGCGCGATGGCCTCGCCGATCTCCTTGAAACCGATGCCGATGTCGGTCAGTCCGGGGATGGGCAGCGTGCGCGAGATCGAACCGGCGGCCATGACGATGACGTCGTAGGGGATCTCCCTGGCCGGGCCCTCGCCCGGCTGGAAGGTGGCGGTCCGCTCGGCGTGGTTCACCTTGGTGACGCGGCCGTTGAGTATGTGTGCCTTCTTGAGGATCCGGCGCAGCGGCACGGCCACGTCGCGGGGCGACAGGTTGCCCGCGGCGGCCTCGGGGAGGAAGGGCTGGTAGGTCATGTAGGACTGGGGGTCGATGAGGGTGATGCGCACGCTTTTGTCGTTCAGCTCCTTGCGAAGCGTGCGCTGCAGGCGCAGCACGGTGTAGAGGCCGACGTAGCCTCCGCCAACGACCAAGATGTGCTTGTTCATCTTGAGGTCCCATCCTCGTGTGTTGCTTGTGAAAGCATTCACAAGCGTAGAACTATTCCCCTCAGATCTCCATTTCCTGGGACATGCAACGCGTCACACTGCCAGTGTCGCCGCTCTGGCAAAGATGTCGTCGAGCATCTGCGCGGTGACGCGACCGGTGAACGTGTTCTGCTGGCTCGGGTGGTAGGAGCCGATGAGCGTCGCGCCCCGCCCGATGCCGATCTCGACACCATGGCCGAAGGCGGGGCGCGGGCTCGGCAGGTCGTACCCGGCCTCGCGGAGCGCCGGCCACAGCGCCTGCCACGCGAATCCCCCGAGTACGACGATCACCCGCACGCTCGGCGACACGAGTGCGAGCTCCCTGGCCAGCCACGGGTAGCAGGCGGCGCGCTCCCCCGGCTCCGGCTTGTTGGCCGGCGGCGCGCACCGCACGGACGCCAGCATCCTGGCGTTCACGAGCCGCTGCCCGTCCCCGGCGCGCACGCTCGTCTCCTGTACGGCGAAGCCGGTGCGGAAGAGCGAGGCGAACAGCCAGTCGCCGCTGCGGTCGCCGGTGAAGATGCGGCCCGTCCTGTTGCCGCCGTGCGCGGCGGGCGCCAGGCCCACGATGAGCAGGCCAGGCTTCTCCGCGCCCCACCCGGCGATCGGGCGGCCCCAGTACGTCTCGTCGGCGAAGGAGCGGCGCTTCACCTCGGCGACCTCCTCGCGCCAGGTGACCAGGCGCGGGCAGGCCCGGCAGACGGACTGCCTGGCCGACAGCTCGGCGACGGTGCGCGCCGAGGCGGCCAGGTCGGCCACCTCGGCCGGATCGTGCGCGACGGGGGTGTCGGCCGCGGCCGGATCGTCCGGCCAGCCGGTGCCGGGTGGAACGAAGCTCATGCGGTCGATGGTGCCCTATTTGGTCTTGGTGGGCGTCGGAGTGGCCTTGGCCGTCGGTGTGGCGGTCACCTCAGGAGTGGCTTTCGCCTCGGGCGTGGCTGACACGCTGATGACGGGCTGGGGCGTTGTGGTCGGGCAGGCGGTGGCGGCCGGGGACGGTTCCACGTCGCCCTGCGGCTCCTCCACCAGCGCGAGCGGGTAGCGGTTGAGCACCGGCTCGCCGCACGTCCGGTCGACCTTGTAGCCGTAGTCCTCCGGGTTCGTGGTGATCGGCTTGCCGTCCTGGTCGTAGAGGTAGACGTCGGTGAGCGGCGTCCCGTCCTTGGCGTACGGCTTGATGTTGTAGACCTCGTTGTCGACCGCCCCGACCGTGGCGATGTTGACCTGGGGGTAGGCGTAGGCGACCGGGTCGTCGTGCCGGTTGGCGCCCGCCGCCTCGACCATGCCGCCCAGCACGATGACCGCCGCGGCCACGTTGGCCAGCACCAGCACGGCCGACATCCGGCGCCCGTACGAGCGCCTGCCGACCCACACCGAGACCACGACGAACAGCGCGACCACCGCCCAGTCGGGCAGCCCGCCGGGCACCAGCCAGGCGCCGGAGAGCGGCGCCAGCAACATCATGGCCAGCGCGTAGCCCCTGAGCACCCACCAGCCGGGCCGCAGCTCCGGCAGGAAGCCCGTGAAGGCGCGGTAGGGCGCGTGCCGCAGCAGCCCGGCGTGCAGGGACCTGGCCTGCTCCACGGGCCGCCAGCGCGGCTTAGGCCCCGCTGAGGGCCGGCCCCCGTAGGCGGCCACCAGCTCCTCCGCGTACGCCGAGGGCGGGCCGAGCCGCTCCTCCAGCGGGACGTCGGGCTCGGCGGCGATCTCCGCCAGGTGGTCGTCGAGGTCCTCGAGCAGCTCCTCGCGGTCCGGGTGGTCGGCGAGGGCGTCACGTACCGCTTGTGCGTACTGTTCTGGGGTGGTCACGCGTGACGCTCCTTGAGCAGGGTCGCCATGGTGGCGGCGAACGAGGTCCAGGTCTTGGCCGACGAGGCGTACTGCGCCCTGCCGACGTCGTTGAGCCCGTAGTACTTGCGGTGCGGGCCCTCGTCGGAGGCGACCACGTACGAGGTGAGCGCGCCGGCCTTGAACAGGCGGCGCAGCGTGCCGTAGACGGACGCGTCGCCCACGTCCTCCAGGCCCGCCTCCCTCAGCCTGCGCAGGACGTCGTAGCCGTAGCCGTCGCGCTCGTCGAGCACGGCGAGGACGGCCAGGTCCAGCACGCCTTTGAGTAGTTGGCTGCTATCCACGCGATGCACACTACTGCGCTTTGCGCAGTACCGGCAACCAGGAAACGAAAGAACCGGGCGGCCAGACGGCCACCCGGTTCCTCGTGAAGCTCCCTACTTACGCGGCAGGGCAGCTCTCGTTGTAGGCGAGAACCGACGAAGAAGCAGTGTTCGGGCTGGTGATGACCAGCTGAATGCTGCCCTTGGTCACAGTGGCGTCGTGCGTGCCACCGATGCCCCAGGTCACCGGGATCGACTTCGCGCCATCGAACGTGCGGGTCAGCTCGGGGCCGTCCTGCACGCCGTTGACCACCCAGTGGTAGGAGACAGTGCCCGCGGCGGTGCTGGTCAGCGTGGCGGCGAAGTCAACGCCGGGTCCACGCTTGCTCGACGCGGTGTTGACGCACTGGTCGGTGCGCACGCCAGCCTGCGAGATGCTGGAGGTGCTGACCGAGAACGGCTTGTTGCAGGCCGCGTACGACTGCGACGAAGCGTCGCTGTTGTTCGGGCCCTTCACCGTGATCGACACCTTGCCGCCGTTCTGAGCGGCGCCGGTCAGCGCCTGCTCGGGCAGGTCGACGTTCTTGGTGCCGGCCTCGCTGAACCAGGTGTCACCCTTGGCGACGTCAGTGCCGTTGACCGACCACACCCACTCGACACGGCCACGGCCGGTCGCGGAGATGTTGGCGTTGGCGCCGACGGCGCAGGTGTTGTGGTTCGTGCCGGTGGTCGGCGTCGAGACGGAGACCTTGGTCTCGTGGCTCGGCTCGCCCTTGCACCACACGCTGTAACGCACGCGGTCGGACTCGTTGCCGCCACGGCCCAGGACCTCGAGCACTGCCCAGCCGCGGTGGCTGAAGCGGGGCTCGAACTCGAAGCCGACGCGACGGGTGTTCCAGACCTTCAGCGCGCCGCGGTCGACGACGTCACCGTTGAGGATCCAGCGGTAACGGACCCAGCGCGGGCTGTTGACCTTGATCACACCGGTGAAGTCGATGCCGCTGCGGCCGTCACACGGGCCGACGTACTCGTCGGGGTGTGCCCACGCCTTGACCCAGGTCCTGGGGGCGTTGGGGTCGACCTCGTTGTCAACGCAGGTGACCTTGAAGTAGCCCTTCTTGGAGGTCACCTTGCGCGGGCCGAGGACCTGCACGGCCTCCCAGCCCTTGACGTTGCCGCCGAAGGAGAGCGTCTCCTTGACGTTGACGTACTTGCTGCCATGGCCGGACAGCTTGACGACCTGCACCTTGCCCTTGGAACCATCGCCGTGCAGCCAGCGGTAGGCGAGCTCGGTCCTGCCGTTGAGCGTGACCTTGATCTTGGCGGAGATGTCGACCTTCACAGGACAGGCGCCCTGGTAGTCGGCGTCTGCGGCCTTGGGCGTCGAGACCGAGACCTTCGGCTTCGACTTGGTGGCGGCAGCGGTCTTGGCGACCGTGCCGGCCGAGGTGGTAGCCGCCTGGGCGGGGCTCGACATGAGCCCAGCGACCATGGTGGCCAGCACGGCGGCGGAGGCGCCGAACGCCGCCGCTCTGCGTGCCAGTCCAGCAGACTTCATGTGAGAGTGCTCCATTCCTTGAGGGGAAAAGATGCGCTCGGGAACGGTCGCCAGGCCGGCACCATCTGTGCCGGTCCCAATGGCAAAGCCCCCGTAAAGCTTCTTTACCTAATCATAGAAATGATTGCACCCTCAACACGGGTTTAGGGGCAGAATTGTCCGGATTTAGTGGACAGACCAGGCGATTCCGTCCAGGATGTCATGCTCACTAACCACGACCTGCGGAAACGCGAACCGCCTCACGATGCGGTCAAGAATCAACCCACCTGCACCGATGACATCAACGCGCCCCGGATGCATCACCGGTATCTCTGACCGCTCACCGTGGGTCATGGAAACCAATCGCCGTGTCACCTCATGGACCTTTTCCGCGGACACGATCGCGTGATGGATCCGCTCCGGATCGTAGGTTTCCAGCCCGAGGGCGATCCCCGCGACCGTCGTGACGGTCCCCGCCAGCCCGACGAGGGTGTGCGCGCGCTCCACGGGCACCTCGTCGGTCACCCGGTCGAGCGCCCGCTCGATGTCGGCGACCACCGCTTCGAGCGCGGCCACCGACGGCGGGTCGCCCGCGTCCTTCAGGTGCCGCTCGGTCAGCCGCACGCACCCGATGTCGACCGACAGCGCGCTCTCCACCCGGTCGGAGCCGACGACGAACTCGGTGGAGCCGCCGCCGATGTCGACCACGAGGTAGGGGGTGGTGAGCGCCAGCCCCTTGGTCGCGCCGGTGAACGACAGCGCCGCCTCCTCCGCCCCCGTCACCACCTCGGGCTCGACCCCGAAGATCCCGCGCACGCCGTCGACGAACTCCTGGCGGTTCTCCGCGTCGCGGGTGGCCGACGTGGCCACCACGCGCACGGCCGTCGCGCCGTGCTTGGCGATGAGCTCGGCGTAGCCGCGCATCGCGGTGAACGTGCGCTCCAGCGCCTCGGGGGCGAGCCTGCCCGTCCTGTCGACGCCCTGGCCCAGCCGTACGATCTCCATCCGCCGCTCGACGTCGCGCAGCACGTCGCCGTCGATGTCCGCGATCAGGAGACGGACGGAGTTGGTGCCACAGTCGATGGCGGCTACACGCATGGTCCCTCGTTCCACCACTCGCCGAGCGCGTCGAGCGCTTCCTTGCCGATCGGGTTGCTCCCGGGCGACGCCAGCTCGTGCGCGACGAGCGCGTGCAGGCACTTGACCCGCAGCGGCATGCCGCCCGTGCTCTGCATGTCGCGCGGCAGCGGCTCCAGCCCGTCCTCCTGCGCGGCCTTGTCACGCTGGGCGATGTAGTCGTCGTGCGCCGCCTGGTACGCCGCGGCGAGCTCAGGGTCGGTGCCGAGCCTGGCCTGCATCTCGCGCATCACGCCCGAGCCTTCCAGCGTGCCGATGGCCGAGTTGGCCTTGGGGCAGGTCAGGTAGTAGAGCGTGGGGAACGGCGTGCCGTCGGGCAGCCGCGGCGCCGTCTCGACCACGTCGGGGTTGCCGCACGGGCACCGGTGCGCCACGCGGCGCAGCCCCCTGGGCTCCCTGCCGAGCTGCCGCTCGACCGCGGCCACGTCCTTACTGTCCACCCTGTGCCCCCACGTCGACCTTGCTCCCCTTGCCCGTGTCGACGGCCTCGACCGACTCCCACAACGTCTGGTACCACGGCGGCCCCGCGGCCTGCTGCTGCCCCTGCGCGCCGCCCTGCTGCTGCTTGACCGCCGTCTTGGGCGGCATCACGACGTAGCACTTGGTGCCCGCGTCGCAGTAGTGCAGCCGCTCCCTGGCCTCCCGTTTCTGGAAGTTGGGATCGGCCTGGCGGCGCAGGTCCTCTGCCAGCTTGCGCTGCTCGGCCTGGACCCGCGCCTTCTCCGCCTGCAGCGCGGTGATGTTGCGCCGCTGGGAGATGTACTCGCGCACGGGGTAGGCCAGGCTCATGGCGATCGCGCACACCACGACCGCGAGGATCGCGGCCCGACCTGTCAGTTGGGGCCTTTTCGCCATACTCATCCCCCTCTGGTACGGCTTGCGCCCTTTCGGCAGGCGCAAGCCGCGTGCTTATGGTCGCACTCCCTCGGGCCTCCGTTGGCTTCGTTCCTCGCTCTCTTCGGCCCGGCTCGTTGCTCCGGAGAAACTAGCGCCGGAACCGCGGGAAAGCGCCGCGACCCGCGTAGCGGGCGGCGTCGTCGAGAAGTTCCTCGATACGCAGCAGCTGGTTGTACTTCGCCACGCGGTCCGACCTGGCGGGCGCACCGGTCTTGATCTGGCCGCAGTTGGTGGCCACGGCGAGGTCGGCGATCGTGGTGTCCTCGGTCTCGCCCGAGCGGTGGCTCATCATGCAGCGGTAGCCGCTACGGTGCGCCAGGTCGACCGCGTCGAAGGTCTCGCTGAGCGTGCCGATCTGGTTGACCTTCACCAGCAGCGCGTTGGCCGTGCCCTCGTCGATGCCGCGCTGCAGCCGCTCGGGGTTGGTGACGAACAGGTCGTCGCCGACCAGCTGCACCTTGTCGCCCAGCGCCTTCGTGATCTTGTTCCAGCCCTCCCAGTCGCTCTCGTCCAGCGGGTCCTCGATGGAGACCAGCGGGTAGGAGGCGACCAGGTCGGCGTAGAACTCGATGAGCTCGTCGGCGCTGAGACCCTTGCCGTCGATCGTGTAGACACCGTCCTTGTGGAACTCCGAGGCGGCCACGTCGAGCGCGAGCCCGACGTCCTCGCCCGGGGTGTAGCCGGCCTTCTCGATGGCGACCAGGATCAGGTCGAGCGCGTCGCGGTTGCTGGGCAGGTTGGGGGCGAAGCCGCCCTCGTCGCCCAGGCCCGTGGCGTAGCCCTTCTCCTTCAGCACCGACTTGAGCGCGTGGTAGACCTCGGTGCCCATGCGGACGGCCTCGCGGAACGTCTCGGCGCCGATCGGCGCGATCATGAACTCCTGGATGTCGACGTTGGTGTCGGCGTGGGCGCCGCCGTTCAGGATGTTCATCATCGGCACGGGCAGCACGTGCGCGTTGGGGCCGCCGAGGTAGCGGAAGAGCGGCAGGTCGGCGCTGTCGGCGGCGGCCTTGGCCACGGCCAGGGAGACGCCGAGGATGGCGTTGGCGCCCAGGCGGGCCTTGTTGGGGGTGGAGTCGAGGTCGATCATGATCTGGTCGATGATCCGCTGGTCCTCGGCCTCGACGCCGTGGACCTCGTCGAAGATCTCGTCGGTGACGGCGAGGACGGCCTTCTCCACACCCTTGCCGCCGTAGCGCTCGTCGCCGTCGCGCAGCTCGACGGCCTCGAAGGCGCCGGTGGACGCGCCGCTGGGGACGGCCGCGCGACCCGTGCTGCCGTCGTCGAGGACAACCTCGACTTCGACGGTCGGGTTACCCCTGGAATCGAGGATCTCTCGGGCGTAAACGACCTCGATGGTAGCCACGGATGTGCTCCTAAGTCTGACGGCTATATGCCTTCAGAGCCTATCGACCCTTACTCCTTGGTAGGGCTGCCCCCCTCCAGGCCTCCTACATTGGCGCGCGGAGGCTGCGCGCCATGCTCGCGCTGTCCCCCGGCGACCGGGTGCTCGACATCGCCCGCTCCACCGGGCCGATCCAGTTCGTCACCGGGCGACGATGAGGCCGCGGTAGTCGACCTTGGCGCCCGTGGCCGTCAGACCCACGTGACCCGGGCCGGGGTCGCGGGGGAAGTCCCTCACCTGGATCTGCTGCCCGTCGAGGACGAACTTGTAGTGCGCGCCCTTCTTGACCACCTTGAGCGTGTGCTCCCGCCCGTAGGCGAAACCGGCGGGCAGCGGCGAGCGTTGCTCCGCCGCGACGCCGTCGAAGACCCCGACGCTCAGGAACTGGCCGCGTCCCGCGTCGATGGAGGCCCGCACCTGGTCGCCGGTGTCCGCGTAGGGCACCTGGACGCCGTAGAGGTTCACCTTGACGCTGAGGACGCGCATCCGCACGAACACCGTCGCCACCTTGGCGGTCTTCGTTCCCAGCCGGAAGATCTGCCCCGATTCGAGGGTGGTCAGCCGCGCGGCCATGCCACCGCGGGTGACCCACGTCCCCTGCTGCTCGACTCCGGGCAACCCGCCCCACTTCGTGACCGGTTGCGGGGTAGGCGTCGGCGTTGGTGTGGGCGTCGGGGTCGGAGTCGGGGTGGGCGTGGGTTTGGGGGTGGGCTTCGCCGACGTCTTCGTCGCCGTCGGCGTGCTCCTGGGCGTGCTCTTCCCCACCTGGTGGACGACCTCCGCCTTCTCCGTCGGCTCGGCGGACGACGTCGTCGCGGGCATCGCGGCGACCCCGCCGCCGCCGGAACCCCACCCGGAGATCCCGTACGCCACGGCCCCCGCCAGCACCAGGACAGCCGCCCCCGCGCCTACGACCATCCCCTTACGGCTACGCCTGGGCACCGGGGTCTCGCGCTTGGTCACCTTGTGCTCGTCGCCGCCGCCCAGCAGCACCGCGTGCACCGCCTCGGCGCTCGGCCGCTGCGCCGGATCCTTGCGCAGGCAGGCCGCCAGCAGCCCGGCCATCGCCGCCGGTACCCCCGTCAGGTCAGGCTCGACGTTCAACACCCTGTTCAGTACGGCAGGCACGCTGTCCTCGCCGAACACCGGCCGCCCCGTGGCCGCGAACACCATGCACGCCGCCCAGCTGAACACGTCCGACGGCGGCCCCACCTCCGCCCCGGCGATCTGCTCCGGCGACATGTAACTGGGCGACCCCACGATCGCCGCCGTGGACACCGTGGCCGAGTCGACGACCCTGGCGATGCCGAAGTCCACGACCCGCGGCCCGTCGTGCGTCATCAGCACGTTGCGCGGCTTGAAGTCCCTGTGCACGATGCCCGCGCGGTGGATCGCCATCAGCGCGGTCACCGTGGCCACGGCGAGCCTGGACAGCTCGCCCTCGTCGCGCGGCCCGCGCTCCTTGACCAGGTCGTGCAGCGACGGGCCCTCGACGAACTCGCTGACGATGTACGGCGGGTCGTTCAGCATGTCCACGTCGAGCACCCGTGCCGTGCAGAACGGAGCCACCTTGCGCGCGCTGTCGACCTCGCGCTGGAAGCGGCGGCGCATCTCCGGATCCCTGGCCAGGCGCGCGTGCAGCACCTTGACCGCGACCCTGGCCCCCGACGGCGACTCGGCCTCGTAGACCGTTCCCTGGCCGCCCTCGCCGAGCACCCTGGTCAGCCGGTAGCCGCCTACTGATAAACCATGCGCGTCCACCGGGGGATCATAGGGGATCAGGCCCGCGACTCCCAGGCGACGACGCGGTCGCGGTAGGCGCGTGCGGCAGAACGCAGCTCCGCCTCGGGGTCGAGGCCGCCCGCCTGCGCCCGCCGTACGAGGTCGAACAGCTCGCGGGCCACGCCCTGGCCGACCGCGTGGGACAGGCCCTCGGGTGCGCCCGCTCCCTCGGCGCGGCGCATGAGCTGGGCGGCGAGCGACAGCGCCGGCTGGCCCATCGGGACGCCGTCGAACAGCTCCTTGCCCGCCCGCTCCTCCGCCTTGATCGCCTCCCAGTTGGCGTTCACCTCGTCGGCCGTCTCGGCGGTGACCGAGCCGAACACGTGCGGGTGGCGGCGGATCAGCTTGTCGACGATGGCGGCCGCGACGTCGTCGATGTCGAAGTGCTCGGCGACCCGGGAATGGAAGGCCACCTGGAGCAGCACGTCGCCGAGCTCCTCGCGCAGCGCGTCGTAGTCGCCCTGCTCGACGGTCTCCTGCACCTCGT
This sequence comes from Nonomuraea sp. NPDC050556, assembly GCF_044457355.1. Classification (NCBI taxonomy): domain Bacteria; kingdom Bacillati; phylum Actinomycetota; class Actinomycetes; order Streptosporangiales; family Streptosporangiaceae; genus Nonomuraea; species Nonomuraea sp. NPDC050556. The sequence continues at coordinate 348,675 of NZ_JBITGU010000006.1, forward strand.
AGGCCTCTTCGAGCAGGTACGGGACGAGCGTCTCGTGGGTCTGCTTGCGGTCCCACGGGCATTCTGCGCGCAGCCGCTCCATGACCGCGACCAGGTCGAGCACGCGCGCGCCAGGCAGGTCGTAGGAGCCGGGGACGTGCTCGATCACCGGCGGGTCGTCCATGGCCAGCGCAGCCTCGCCGACCGCGCGCGGGAAGTCGCCCAGCCAGACGACCGTTCCCTCGGCCGCCCTGCGCACCAGCTCGCGAGGATCGGGGACGCCGACGGTCACCTCGATCCCCGCCTCGGCCAGGTAGGGCAGCTGCGGGTGGTCCTCAGCGTCGGTGAACACGGGGCCGGCGCCCAGCGCCTGCCAGGCCTGGTGGCTCAGCAGGCCCGGGGCGACCCTGGGCGAGGTGGTGACGACGATCAGCGGCATGCCACTGAGGCTAGCCCTGCGGCTGGCCGGCCGCCGGTGGGGTGGCGGTCAGTTTGCCGAACCGGCCCGTGTCGACGAACAGCTGCGGGTTCTCCTGCGAGCGCTGCGGGTTGATCGCTCCGTAACGCGGGCTGTAGGTGATCGGGATGGCCTTGGTGGCCTCCTGCACCTTCTGGCTGCCGCGCTGCTGTGCGGCCTGGTCGGTGCCGCCGCCGAGCTGCTGGAGCACCTTCTGCAAGCCCACCGAGATGCGCATGTAGTCGCGCGCCTTGCTCGGGGCGATGCCGCTGCCGAGCATCTGCTGGTCGAGCGTGCCCTTCTGCGGGTCCTGGGTGCTGGCGGCGATGAACTGGTCGATCTCGCCTTCGGACACCTGCACGCCCGCGGTCTGCAGCAACTGCTTGTACTGGCTGATCTGGGCCAGCTGGAAGAGCACGATCTGCGAGATCGAGCCGGGGAACCCGAGCTGCTCGGGCGTCACCTTGGCCTTCTCCAGCGCCGCTTCGTACTCCCTGACGTTGGCGTTCAGCTCATCAGCCGAGATGCGCTCCTTGCCGACGACGGCCGCAGCACCGGCCTCGACCGGTGAGGAGCAGGCGGTCAGCGCAAGACCCACCGCGGCGGCGGCCACAGCCACTCGAATCGACTTCACGTGCCATCCCTTTCCGACAAATCCCGGCTTAGCCTACCCGTGCGGGTTCCAGGAACATCGCCTCGACCAGGTCGCCGCACCATTTGAGCAGCTCAAGGTCACGCAATGGTTGCCCGCCGAGGGGTTTTGTCTTGGGCATGGGCACGAGCAGGGTCTCCGCCGCCTGCTTGTAGATCGCCTTCTTGTATAGCCGGTCGAGCCTGACCTGCTGCGACTCTTTGAGCTTGGCAGGGCCGAACTTGATGTTCTGCCCCATCAGCGTCACGTCGGTGAGGCCTGCCTGGCGCGCCCTGATGCGGAACCTGGCCACCTCGAAGAGGTTCTCGACCTCCTGGGGCGGCCTGCCGTACCTGTCGGTCAGCTCGGCCCGCACCTCCTCGATGTGGATGTCCGCGGTGATCGCCGCGATGCGCTTGTACGCCTCCAGGCGCAGCCGCTCCGAGGTGACGTAGCCGTGCGGGATGTGCGCGTTGATCGGGAGCTCGACCTTGACGTCCGCGTGCTCCTCGGCCGCCGGCTCGCCGGACAGCTTGGCCTTCTGCTCCTGTACGGCTTCCGCCATCAGGCGCACATACAGGTCGAAGCCCACCCCGGCGATGAACCCGGACTGCTCGGCGCCGAGCACGTTGCCCGCGCCGCGGATCTCCAGGTCCTTCATCGCGACGTACATGCCCGCGCCCATCTCGGTGTGCTGCGCGATGGTCGCCAGCCGCTCGTGCGCCGTCTCGGTGAGCGGCTTCTCCGGCGGGTAGAGGAAATAGGCGTAACCGCGCTCGCGGCCACGGCCCACCCGGCCGCGGAGCTGGTGGAGCTGGGACAGGCCGTAGTTGTCCGCCCGGTCGACGATCAGCGTGTTGGCGTTCGGCACGTCCAGGCCCGACTCGACGATCGTGGTGCAGACCAGCAGGTCGTAGTCGCGCTCCCAGAAGCCGACCATGATCTGTTCGAGCTGGTGCTCGTTCATCTGTCCGTGCGCGACCGCGATGCGCGCCTCGGGGACGAGCTCCTTCAGCCTGGCCGCGACCTTGTTGATCGAGGCCACCCGGTTGTGCACGAAGAAGGTCTGGCCGTCGCGCATCAGCTCGCGCCTGATCGCCGCGGTCAGCTGCTTCTCGTCGTACGGCCCGACGAAGGTGAGGATCGGGTGCCGCTCCTCCGGCGGGGTGAGGATGGTCGACATCTCGCGGATGCCGGTCAGCCCCATCTCCAGCGTGCGCGGGATCGGCGTCGCCGACATGGCCAGGACGTCGACCTGCGTGCGCAGGTGCTTCATGGCCTCCTTGTGCTCGACGCCGAACCGCTGCTCCTCGTCCACGATGATCAGGCCGAGGTCCTTGAACCTGACCTCGGGGCTGAGCAGCCGGTGCGTGCCGATCACGACGTCGACCGCGCCCGAGCGCAGCTCCTCCAGCGTCGCCTTGACGTCGGAGTCGGTCTGGAAGCGGGAGACCGGTTTGACCTTCACCGGGAAGCTGGAGAACCGCTCGTTGAACGTCGACATGTGCTGCTGGACCAGCAGCGTCGTCGGCACAAGGACCGCGACCTGCTTCCCGTCCTGCACGGCCTTGAAAGCGGCGCGCACGGCGATCTCGGTCTTGCCGTAACCCACGTCGCCGCAGATCAGCCTGTCCATCGGGATCGGGCGCTCCATGTCGCGCTTGACCTCGTCGATGGCCTCCAGCTGGTCGCCGGTCTCGGCGTAGGGGAAGGCGTCCTCCATCTCGCGCTGCCACGGCGAGTCCGGGGCGAACGGGTGGCCCGGACTGGCCATGCGGGCGCTGTAGAGCCTGATGAGCTCACCGGCGATCTCCTTGACCGCCTTCTTCGCCCTGGCCTTGGCCTTGTTCCAGTCGGCGCCGCCCATGCGGCTGAGCGTGGGCGCCTCGCCGCCGACGTAGCGGGTGACCTCGTCGAGCTGGTCGGTGGGCACGAAGAGGCGGTCGCCCTTGGCGTACTCGATGACCAGGTATTCGCGGGTGGCGCCCTGGACGGTCCGCTGGACCATCTCGACGTAGCGGCCGACGCCGTGCTGCTCGTGCACGACGTGGTCGCCGACCTTGAGCTGCAGCGGGTCGACCATGTTGCGCCTGCGGCTGGGCAGGCGGCGCATGTCCTTGGTGGAGGCCTTCTGCCCGACGAGGTCGAGGTGCGTCAGCACCGCCACCTCCGGGGTGACGAACCCGTGCTCGATCAGGCCGGTGGTGACGTGCACGACCTTGGGCTCCGGAGCCTTCTCCAGGTATTCCACCAGGCGGGCTGGCACGTCCACGCCCTTGAGCAACTCGACCATGCGCTCGGCCGGGCCGTGGCCCTCGCTGAGCAGCACGACCGCCTTGCCCTCGCCCAGCCAGCCCTTGATGTCGTCGAGCGCCTTGCGGGTGTCGCCCCGGTAGGCCTCGCTGTCATGCGCCTCCAGCTCGACTCCCGTGCCGAACGGCGCCATGGACCACCACGGCTGGCCGAGCACGTCGGCGTGCAGCCGGATCTCCTCCAGCGAGCGGAAGGCGGCGGCGCCCAGGTCGATCGGCGCCTCTCCCCCGGCTGCCGCGTTGATCCAGGAGGCCTCCAGGAACTCCTGGCTGGTGCGAACGAGCTCCTCCGCCCTGCTCCTGATGCGCTCGGGGTCGCAGACGAAGACGGCGGCGCGCGCGGGCAGGTGGTCGATCAGCAGGTCCATCTCACCGGCGGCCAGCACGGGCGCGAACGCCTCCATGCCCTCCACCGGCGTGCCCTCGGCCAATTGGTCGAGCACCTCGGCCAGCGCCGGGTGCTCCTCCGCCAGCGCCCTCGCGCGTTCCCGCACCGAGTCGGTCAGCAGCATCTCGCGGCACGGCGGCGCGAACAGCCCGTCCTGCGCCACCTCCAGCGACCGCTGGTCGGCCACCTTGAACCAGCGGATCTCCTCGACCGTGTCGCCCCAGAACTCCAGGCGCAGCGGGTGCTCCTCGGTCGGCGGGAACACGTCCAGCAGGCCGCCGCGCACCGCGACCTCGCCGCGCTTCTCCACCATGTCGACGCGGTGGTAGCCGTTCTCGACCAGCTTCTGCACGACGTCCTCGAGATCGGCGTCGTCGCCCGCCTTGAGGCGCATCGGCTCCAGGTCGCCCAGGCCCTGCACGATCGGCTGCAGCAGCGCCCGGATCGGCGCGACGATCACCGACAGCGGGCCCGCGCTCAGGTCGCCCTTGACCGGATGGGCCAGCCTTCTGAGTACGGCCAGCCGCTGGCCCACGGTGTCGCTGCGGGGCGACAGGCGCTCGTGCGGCAGCGTCTCCCACGCGGGGAAGACGGCCACGGTGCTCGGCTCGATGAGGCTGGTCAGGGCGGCGGCGAGGTCTTCCGCCTCCCGCCCGGTGGCGGTGATCGCCAGGACCGTGCGCTGGTCGTGCCCCGAGAGCGCGGCCACGCCGAACGGGCGCAGCGCGGGCGGCGCGACCAGCGCGACGTCGCCACCCGTCTCGAGTGCTGAGGTCAGTTTCGGATCGGCGGCAACAAGGTCAAGCAGTCCAGAAAGACTCATTCGGATACGCCCAAGCCCCACGATGGCAACACGACTACCCCCGAACGAGTCACTCGTGGGGGTTCTGGCTTTCCAGCCTACTCTTCGCTCTTTCGAGGCGTGCCAGATAGCCGCCCCTCCCGGCCCAGGCCCTGACCAGGTCCCCCTCGGCTACTCCGTCGACGGCCCCGGTCAGCGCGCGGAGCGCGTCGATCCTCCGGTGGCCGTCGTCGATCGCCAGGAAGCTCATGCCTCCGGCGGTGTGGCGGACCCTGAGCACCTTGCCCTCGACCATCCGGGTCGGCTTGGCCGTGGCCGCGTTGGCCCGCCAGGTCTTAGCCACCAGCAGGCCGATCGGGACGAAGATCACGAACATGCACACCAGCGTGATCAGGCCGCCGCCCACCAGCATGAACATCGACACGAAGAACGGCGCCGGGTCGTCGGGCCCCTGGTCACGCAACGCGTACCAGAGCGAGACGCCCAGCGCGCTGCCCACCCAGACGACGAAGATCAGGCTCAGGATGAGCCCGGTGAGCGCCTTGCTCTCCCCCGGGTACCTGACGCGCACCCGGTGCCACAGGCCGCCGTGGTCCGACCAGACGTGCTCCGTACCCTTGGGCTGGAGGATCGGCAGGCTCGCCATCGCGTCCCTCGGCAGCCCGAACGCCGCCGCGTACGCGAACTGCCTGCCCCAGATCGTCACCGCTGCGGCCGGCAGGTAGGCGATGCGCGCGATGCCCGCCAGGTGGTCGCGCACGCTCAGCCAGTGGCCCGCGGCGCGGCGCCCTCGCGCCGTGAGGCGCTCGCCGCTCAGCAGCCGGTCGAACGCCGTCGTCAGGCCGAGTGCCAGCAGGATCACCGGCGGCGCCAGGCCGCCCTTCGGCGTACCGCCGAGCAGCGGGATGACCAGCACGTCGGCCAGGCCGCCGAGGAGGAAGCAGGCGATGAGCCCCGTGACGGACATCCCCGTCCCCACTCCGCCCGCCTTCCTGGTGAGCCCCCTTTGCCGCGCCTCTTCCACGACGTCGCGCTCGAACCTGTTGCGCCAGGCGTCGAGGTCGCGCGAGCCCTCGGCGATGGCTTCCGTGGCCACCGTCGGGCCGAGGTCGCGCAGGTGATCGAGTACGGCACGCTCGTAGGGACGCAGTTCCCCGTCGCGGCGCACTCTGACGAGGGAGAGCTTGGGCCCCACCTCCTCGATGTCCACGAAGCGACGGGCGGCGAGGTCCAGCACCGTCGCCGTGGCGGCCTCGTGGCTGAGCACCCCGTTCTCGGTGATCAGATCGACGACGGCCGGGGAGAGGTCGTCGAACTCCTGGTCATATTTCTTGCCGCTTCTGGGCCCTTTGGTGGCACGGATCCGCCACAGCAACTGGAGCACCCACAGCCCGACGAAGACGGCCGTCGCCACCGTCAGCGCGAGGACCACCGTCAGAACCTGACCTGCGTCGGCCCGCGCTCGGCGTCGGCCACCTGGAAGTACTCCCGCTCGTGGAACCCGGTGACGCCGGCGACCATGTTGGCGGGGATGGTGTGGATGGCGTTGTTGTAGGTCAGGACGGCGTCGTTGTAGTACTGCCGGGAGTAGGCGATGCGATTCTCGCTGGTGGAGAGCTCTTCCTGGAGCGCGGCGAAGTTCTGGTTGGCCTGGAGCTGCGGGTAGGCCTCGGCGACGGCGAACAACCCGCCGATGGCGCTGGACAGAACGCTCTCCGCCCGCGCCCGCTCCCCGGGGCCCGCCACCTGCATCGCACCTGCTCTGGCCTGGAGAACGGCTTCCAGCGTCTGCCTCTCGTGCGCCGCATAGCCCTTAACCGTTTCGACCAGGTTCGGGATGAGGTCGTGGCGTCGTTTGAGCTGGACGTCTATTTGCGCCCAGGCGTTGTCGACGGCGTTCCGCTTGGTGACGAGACCGTTGTAGACCTTCACCATGACGCCCACCAGCAGGGCGATCAGGACGATGACGACTAGCAGGGGGATCATCGGCTGCTCCTTTCGGGTCCAGCCTGATTGTCCGCCGCCGCCACCACCTGAGTACCCCCTTACTCACACCTGCGCCAGCCCAGCCTGTAGCCGCCCGCCTAGGGTGACGATGTTGCCGGAGCAGTACCGCCTGAGCGACGGTCACCACCCACCCAAACCTCTCAACGTGGCCCAGAGGGACGGTCGGCCAGTACGGCGCCGACCGATAGCGCCGCCGTCACGCCCTATCGGACCAGGACCAGCCCCGCCAAGCAGGCCGAGCGGCTAGGCGCCACCGCCGAGGAGCGCGAGCCTACTGATCACCTACCCGCCGTCGTTCGGCGCCGGTCCCACAGATCGACCGGTGCGGAGACGTTGCCCCGCACTGACGGGCACTGCCAGAGGTGGCCAGCCACAGCAGGAGCAAGGGCGGGCGGGTGGGCGGGTGGGTGGGCGGGCGGGCGGAGTGCGGCGGGTGAGGGCGGGTGGTGGGGTGGTTGGAGGTGGGGAGAGATGGGTGGTGGGAAATCCCTCACGAATGGGCGTGCATTGATTACTCTGGGTGACATGTCTGAGCTGCGGTCTGTCGCCCTAAGAGGCGATCTTTTCAGTCAGCGCATCCGCGAGCAGTGGACCGAGCAGCTGGGCAGGCGACTGGACCTGCTCATGGTCGGCTGCGTGCACGAGGAGGAGCTCGACCTCGAGCGCATCGAAACCAGGATCACCGGCGTGGACGAGGATCTCCCAGCGATCCGAGCACGGGTCGAGCAGCGGACGGATCTCACCTCATGGACGCTCGGGGACCTGAGGTCGGTCCCGGTCCGGCCGCGGTCCTATGACGTGATCATGATTTCCTACCTGCTGGAGCGGATCCTGCACACCGAGCTGGTGCTCGACCGTCTCCTCCACGGCCTCCGCCCCGGCGGCCTGATGTTGATCCGGATGCGGGACAGGAACTCCGCCTACGGCCTCTGCGACCGGATCACCCCCGGCTGGATGCGCAAGGCGCTGTGGTCCCGCCTGGTCCCCGCGGGCACCACCGGCCCGCTCCCGGCGATCTACGAGCGGGTCACCTCACGGGACGGCATGCACGCCTTCTGCCTCGTCCGCGGCCTCATGATCACCGACGACGAGACCTCGACCAGCGGCCCCGCGATGGGCCGGGTGGGCGGCGCGGTGGTGGCGCTGGCCGACAAGCTGTCCCGCGGACGCAACACCTCCTCCCACGACGAGGTCACGATGGTGATCAGGAAGCCGCAGAACCACTTCGCCCGGCTCATCTGAGCGAAGAACCCCCAATTCCTTCTCCCAGGAGAGCGGAGGGTCCCCCCGCGGTAGGGGCGCTCCTAGCGTGGGGTCATCACCGGGAACCAGATGCCGTCCGGCCGCTCCGGGTCCATGGCGGCGCTGAGCGGGGTCGTCTCCTTGCCGTCCGCGCTGATCAGCACCATCCCGGCCTTGTTCGAGCCACACGCACCAACACAGCCCAGCCCGATGAAGTGGGAGTTGTCCGTCCAGCCGAGGAACTGCGGCCCCGGGGTCCTCCCGACCACCTGCCCGGTCCGCCGGTCGGTGATCTTGAACGTCTCGAACACCAGACTCCCGTCCGGCGAGACCGGAGAGATCGGGGCAACCCCCTGGAAGTCGACGACGCTCTCGTCAGCGGGCGCGGGCTGCTCGACCCCCTCAGGCGTGTAGTAAACCCACCGCGGGTCGAACTTCGCGGTAGGAGCCGCGATGAGCCTGCCGTCCACGCTCCACCGCAGATTCTGGCGCGCGTTGTCGTTGCCCGCCCTCGCCGGGAGCGCTCGGAAGACAGCCTCACGGGTGGCCACGTCCACGATGTAGTAACCGTCGCGGTGGGACTTCCTGTAGGTGGTCAGCAGCAGTTTGGTCCCGTCCGGCGACCAGGCCACCGAGCCCGCAGGACGCTCCAGAGAGGCCCACCAGGTGACCTCGCGGGTGTTCATGTCGAGGAGGCCCATCCTCGCGCCATTCCCGTCGAGCACCGCCGCCTGCCGCAGGCCGGGCGCCACGTCCACCCAGGACCACGCGGTGCGCTCGTAGGTCCCGGTCCTGGGGTCGTACAGCCACCAGGTCAAACCCTTGCCCGATTGCGTGAAATATGCGGACATGGCTAGGCGGCCGGCCGCGATCAGGTTCCTGGGCGGGACGTTCTGGGTGTCGGCGAGCACGTCGTCAGGCGTCACCGAGACCGGCGCCGGGCCCTTCCCGGACGTCACGTACGGCACAGCCACGGCCACAGCCGCGAGCAGAGCAGCCACCACCACGAAGAAGGGCATGATCCGGACGCGCCTCCGTAGCGCCCGGTCGGCCAGGTCGTGCGGGACGTGGGCCTCGGCTGCCCACTCGGAAAGCGTGTCACGCAGCAGGTCAGTCATCGTGCGACCTCCTCGATGTTGATGTCGGCGATCTCGCGCAACCGGGCCAGCGACCGGTGCGCCGTGCTCCGTACGGTCCCGACGGAGCAGCCGAGCTCCCGCGCGACCTCCTGCTCCGGCAGGTCCTCGAAGTAGCGCAACACCAGCACGGTCCGCTGACGCGGCGTGAGCTTGGCGAGGGCGGAGCGCAGGACCATGCGTAACTCGCTCTGGTGCGTACTGTCGGGCAGGGCGTGCTCCGGCAGGGAGAAGACCTCGGGCCTGCGGCGGGAGACACGCCACCAGCTGATCTGCTGGCGGTACATGACCTGCTTCACGTATGCCTCGGGCGATTCGACCCGTTCCCAGCGGGAGGCGAGTTTCGCCAGCGCCGTCTGGACCAGGTCCTCCGCCGTGTGCTGGCTTCCCCCCGCGAGCAGGAAGGCCAGCCGCATGAGCGACGGGGAGCGAGCGGACACGAACTCCCGAAAGCCGCGTTCCTCATCGGCGTTCAAAGACCACCTCCAATGTCACCCTCACAGACGCCCCAAGGAGTACGCGGCTATGCGCCCCTTCCGGAAGACTTGCTTGTCGAGATAGAGTGTTTTCCTACCAAGTCGATCGGAATAGTTGGATGACGCACACGGAGTGGACCCCCGCAGCACACGAGCTGGCCGACCTGGAGCTGCTGCTGTCCGGCGCCTTCCACCCGCTGACCGGCTTCCTGGGCCACGACGACCTGCACGCCGTGCACGAGCGCGGCACCCTCGCCGACGGCGCCCCGTGGCCCGCCCCCGTCACCATCGCGCTGCCCGAGGACACCGCGGACGAGGTCACGCTGCTCGACCCCGAGGGCGTGCCGCTGGCCGTCCTGACCACGGGCACGCTGAAGGTCCAGGGCCTCAACGCGCCCGAGCACGGCCCGTTCGCCCGGCTGCGCCGTACGCCCGAGCAGGTCCGCCTGCAGCTGGCCGGGCGTGACGCGCTGGCCGTCACCATGCGCGGCCCCCTCGACGACCGCACCGAGGCCGAGATCGCCGCCACGGCCAAGGAGCTCGACGCCGTCGTCCTCCTGCTCCCCCTCTCGTACGGCGAAGCCGGACCGGCGGTCGTTCGCGCCGCGCTGAAGTCCAAGGACCGCCTGCCCGAGGGCACCGAAGTGATCCCCGTCCCCCTGGCCCCCCGCGAGGACCCGGCGATCGACCTGGAGCTGCGCGAGCACGTGGCGGAGAACTACGGCGCCACCGAGCACCTGGCCGGCCCCGAGCCGGTCACGCTGCCCGGCCCGCCGCACCGCCGCGGCCTGGTCGTGTTCTTCACCGGCCTGTCCGGTTCGGGCAAGTCCACGATCGCCCGCGGCCTGCGCGACGCGCTGCTGGAGAGCGGCAGCAGGAAGCTCACCTACCTCGACGGCGACGTGGTGCGCCACCTGCTGTCCAAGGGCCTGACGTTCTCCAAGGAAGACCGCGACCTCAACATCAGGCGCATCGGCTTCGTCGCCGCCGAGGTCGCGCGGCACGGCGGGCTGGCCATCTGCGCCCCCATCGCCCCCTACGCGGACACCCGCGAGGAGGTGCGGGAGATGGTCGAGGCGGTCGGCGCCGACTTCCTGCTGGTGCACGTGTCCACGCCGCTGGAGGAGTGCGAGCGGCGCGACCGCAAGGGCCTGTACGCCAAGGCGCGGGCCGGGCTGATCCCCGGGTTCACCGGGATCTCCGACCCCTACGAGGAGCCGGACGACGCCGATGTCGTCATCGACACCACACATCTGTCCATCGAGACGGCCGTCGCCCAGGTGCTGGGCACGCTCCAAGGAGTGGGATGGGTTCGCTGATCGACTTCCCCCTTGTCCTCGGTTCCTTCCTCGTCGCGATCGTCGTCGGCCTGACCGGCATGGGCGGCGGGGCGCTCATGACGCCGATGATGATGTTGTTCTTCAACGTCCCGCCGCTGGCCGCCGTCTCCAGCGACCTGGTCGCCTCGGCGGTCATGAAGCCGGTCGGCGGCCTGGTCCACCTGCGCAGGGGCACGGTCAACCTGCGCCTGGTGGCGTGGCTCTGCGTGGGTTCGGTGCCCGCAGCGTTCTGCGGGGTCTTCGTGGCGCGCATGTTCGGCGACATCCAGGGCACCGTGAAGATCGCGCTCGGCGTCGCCCTGCTGCTCGCGGTGGCGGGCCTGATCGCCAAGACCTTCCTGGGCAACAAGGGCGGTACGGCGAGCGCCCACGAGATCGTCGTGCGCCCGATTCCTACCGTACTGGTCGGTACGGTAGGCGGGCTCGTGGTCGGCATCTCCTCCGTCGGCTCCGGCTCGCTGATCATCGTGGCGCTGCTCGCGCTCTACCCGGCGCTGAAGGCCAACCAGCTCGTCGGCACCGACCTGGTGCAGGCCGTGCCGCTCGTCGCCTCGGCCGCGCTCGGCCACCTGCTGTTCGGCGACTTCCAGCTCGACCTGACCGTGTCGCTGCTGCTCGGCTCGATCCCCGGCGTCTACCTGGGCGCCCGCGTGTCCGCCTGGGCGCCGGGCGGGGTCATCAGGGCGCTGCTGGCGATCGTGCTGCTCGCCTCCGCGCTCAAGCTGCTCAACGTGAACAACGTCGCGCTGCTCTGGGTGATGGCGGCAGCCGTACCCCTGACCGCCCTGATCGGGCTCAAGGCCTCGGCACGTACGTCGACCGAAAATAGGGATCTCTCGCGAGTTCCGTGAACGCCCGCTCGGCAGCCGGGCTGGCGTCGAAGCGGGTGTCGCCGCGCGGCGCGTGCGGCGAGTCGAAGTAGACCAGCGCCTTGATCTGCGGATAGCGCCTGATCTGCTGGCGCACCGAGGCGAAGAACGGCTGCTTGGCCTCGTCGGCGAACACGCCCCACTCGGCGACCATGATCGGCTTGCCCGGGAAACGCTGCTGCATCCAGCGGTAGAAGCCCGGCCACTTGGCGTGGTCCTTGCGCGTCTTGTTGACCAGCCCGTCGAAGTCGCGGACGCGCTCGTCCACGTAGGGGTCCATGGCCACCCAGTCGACGACGTCGTCGCCCGGGTAGAGCTGCTCGAACCAGGCGTTGTTGGCCCAGTTGGGCGCGCCCATGTAGGTCATGACGGTCACCGCGTTGCGCACGCCCTGCTCGCGCAGGCGCAGCACGACGTGCCTGAACATCGCCGCGTAGTCGGCAGCCGTCATGCCCGAGCCGTCCGCCGCCTGGACGTCGTTCTCCGGCTCGTGGTGCACGGTGAGGAAGAACCGCTCGGGGAAGGTCTGCCTGATGTTGGCGGCCAGCCGGTCGATCCTGTCGTCGATCGCGCCCCCGGCGATCTCGGCCCAGGTGTGGTCGAAGGACGGCTTCCAGTTGATGAGCAGCAGCCTGGGCCTGGCCGGGTCGCGGGCGAGCTCGATCTCCCCCTCGGTCGGGAACAGCTCCTTGCCCCGGTGGTAGACGTGCAGGATGTCGGCGGGCCTGCCCATCCTGTCCTCGGCCCGCTGCAGCGCCCTGGCCGAGTTCATGCCCGTGAAGATCTCCGGCGCGATCCCCCACCACGCGCCGCAGGACGGGATCAGCTTCGCGGTGACCGTACAGGGCGCTTTGGAGGCCCAGCCGGTGGCCGACGGCTGATGACTGCCTTCCGCACCAGAACAACCCGCAAGCGCCAGCAAAAGCATAATTCCCGGCAAAATGCGTCTCGCCATGTCTCCCCCCGTGAATGTCATTCGTCACCATGCCACGGCGATAAACAGCTCGTCAGCCAGAGTGACCAGGGGATTCATCCGAAATTTCGGCATTTAGGGGTGCTTCTCCGCGTGGCGGCGGAGAAAATCTTGCGTATTCAACCGGGGAAATATCCCTCCGCCCTATAGTGACCCAGTGTTGCCGAAGCGCAACGTGCTGTAAGCGCCCCCCGGGAGGATCCGCCTTTATGAGCCTGTCGCCGGATTTCGGCACGGATCTGGCGGAGCACGTCTCGCTGCTCCGCAGGCGCAAGCTGCTCTTCCTGGGCTGCGTGCTGGCGTTCGTGGCGGGCAGCGCCCTGCTCCTGAAGGTGACCCCGCCCGCCTACACCGCCACCACGCAGGTGCTCGTCGCCTCCACCGGCGTCCAGGACCAGGCCAACCAGGTGACCGGCAGGCAGCGCGAAGCGCTCAACCTCGACACCGAGGCGCAGGTCGCCCAGTCGGCCGTGGTCCAGGCGAAGGCGGCCGAGCTGCTCAAGACCCCGGCGCCGCTGCCCGCCGAGGTGACGGTGCCGCCCAACTCGTCGGTGCTCTGGATCTCCGTCACCGGCCCGGACCCCGCCGTGGCAGCCGCCCAGTCGCGCGCCTACGCCCAGGCCTACCTGACCAACCGCACCGAGACCGCACAGCAGGCGCTGGCCGCCCAGCTCAAGACGCTGCTGGCCAAGCTCAAGCAGGTCAACACCAGCGCGACCGACGTGGTCGAGGAGATGGACAAGCTGGCCAGGGGCAGCGCCGAGCGGACGATCGCCACCCAGCGGCTGAGCGTGCTCAACAAGCAGACCTACAGCCTGACGATGAAGTACGACGGCCTCAAGACGGTCGCCGTCACCCCGGGCACGGTGATCAGCCAGGCGACCACGCCCACCGCGCCCAGCTCGCCCAGCCTGCCGCTCTACCTGGGGAGCGGCCTCATGCTCGGCCTGGTCGCCGGGGCCGCCGCCGCCTACACCCGCGACCGGCTCGACACCAGGCTGCGTACGGCCGGCGACGTGGAGCGCCTCACCGGGCTGTTCGTGCTGGCCGACCTGTCCGGCCCGCCGGACGCCGCGGCCATGCTCGACCTGTCCTCGGCCGTCGTGGCGTCGTGCCCCGGCGAGCGGCTGCTGGTCAGGCCGGTTCCCGCCGCGCTGGGCGCGGCGGGGCTGGCGGAGCTGGCCGACAGCGCGCCCCTGTCGGTGCTCGACGGCGCTGACGTGCGCGACCTGGCGCGGGCCGACGCCGCGCTGCTGCTCGTGGGGCTCGGCCAGGCGAGCGCTGCTGACGTGGCGGCAGCCGTACGCCATCTGAACAGGCACGACGTGCCGATCATCGGAGCGGTGACGACCAAGCCGGAGCAAACCCAGAAGGCCGTGGAGACTGCGCCGCTGCGGCAGGTGCAGGAGAACACGTGAAGAGCCCGGCGTGGCCGATCTGGGCGTTGCTGGTCGGCTATCCCGTGTGGTGGGCGCTCGGCTTCGGCGGGTTGTCCGTCGTGGTCATGGCCGTGCCCATGGCCGCCATCCTCTGGAAGCGCAGGCCGATCAGGCTGCCGCGCGGCCTCGGCCTGTGGGCGCTCCTCCTGGCGGGATACGCGCTCAGCGCGCTGACGCTGGGCGAGATGCCGCCGGACACCTACGGCGCGCTCAGCTCCGGCCGGATCGTCGGCTACGTGATGCGCCTGGCCCTCTACGTCGCCCTGTTGATCATGGTGCTCTACCTCGGCAACCTGACCCACAAAGAGCTTCCCCAGCTGCGCCTGGTCAGGATGCTCGGCGTGCTGTTCGCCACCACCGTGGCCGGCGGGCTGCTCGGCGTGTTCTTCCCCAGGTTCGAGTTCACCTCGCCGGTCGAGCGGCTGCTGCCCGGCTGGATCAGTGGCAACTCGTTCGTGCAGAACATCATCCATCCGACGGCCGCGCAGATCCAGAAGGTGCTCGGCCACGCCTCGCCCCGCCCCGAGGCCCCCTTCGAGTGGGCCAACGCGTGGGGCAGCAACGTGTCGGTGCTGCTCATCTGGTTCGTGGTCGGCTGGTGGGTGTACGGCGGGCGGCACCGCAAGGCGGCGGCCGTCGCCCTCGTGGCGCTCGCCTCGATCCCCGTCGTCTACTCGCTCAACCGCGGCCTGTGGATCGGCCTCGGCGTCGCCGCGGCCTACGTCATGCTGCGCGTCGGCGGCAGGACCCGGCTGACGATCGGCCTGGCCGCGGTGGGTGCCGCGGCCGTCTTCGCGCTCAGCCCGCTGGCCTCGCTGGTCAGCCAGCGCCTGGACAACCCGCACAGCAACGACATCAGGGCCTTCACCGTCTCCGCCACGATCCAGGCGGCCGGCTACTCGCCGGTCATCGGGTTCGGCAACACCCGCAACGCGCTGGGCAACCACCGCACGATCACCACCGGCAAGACCGAGTGGTGTGGCGAGTGCGGCCATCCGCCGCTGGGCAGCGACGGGCAGCTCTGGCTGCTGATCATCACGCAGGGCTTCGTCGGCGCCTTCCTCTACGTCGCCTTCTTCGCGGGGGCGGTGTTCAGGCACTGGCGCGACCGCAGCCCGATCGGGCTGGCGGGGGTGCTGGTCATGCTGCTCGTGCTGCTCTACATGTTCGTCTACGACGGCCTGGTCACCCCGCTCAGCCTCTACCTCATCTCCTTCGCCCTCCTGTGGAGAAACCAGTCCGTCTCATGACCACTGACGCGCGCATCAGACTGCGCTACCTACGCCAGACCGTGGGCCTGCTCTTCCCTGGCCCGGACGACCTGCGCGCCTACACCGTGCTCCCGCACTGCCGCCTGCCGCGCCGCATGGCGCCGCGCCGCTGGTGGCACCTGCCGTTCGGGCCGAAGGTGATGCTCCCGGTGAAGGACTCGATCGAGAGCCACCTCAGCGAGGTGCTCGGCACCCCGGTCAGAGCCGTCATGCACGTACGGCCGGCCCGCCGCGCCAACCGCAAACCCATCCTGGAGGCGCACGACGCGTCCGGCCGGGTCGCGTTCGTCAAGATCGGCGACACGTCCCGCACGTGCGAGCTCATCACCAACGAGGCGGCGGCGCTGCGCAAGCTGGCCGACCTCCCGCTCAAGACGGTGGTCGCGCCGACCGTGCTGCATCACGGCACGTGGAACGGCCTGGCCGTACTCGCGCTGTCGCCCCTGCCCGTCA
Organism: Nonomuraea sp. NPDC050556; assembly: GCF_044457355.1. NCBI lineage: Bacteria > Bacillati > Actinomycetota > Actinomycetes > Streptosporangiales > Streptosporangiaceae > Nonomuraea > Nonomuraea sp. NPDC050556. The sequence continues at coordinate 364,450 of NZ_JBITGU010000006.1, forward strand.
CCCGCGGGAAGGTTTCCCCGGACCTGCTGAGAGCGGCCGTCAGGGAGATCGCGCAGTCCGGCGGCCAGGACGGTGCGGCCTGGCACGGTGACCTGTCGCCGTGGAACATCTGCCCGTCGGCCGACGGCCGCCTCCTGGTCTGGGACTGGGAGCGCTACGAGGTCGGCGTGCCGTACGGGTTCGACGCCTGCCACCACCTGTTCCAGCGCGCGCTGCGCGGGATGCGACCGGCCGTGGCGGCGCAGGCGTGCCTGGCCGGCGCGGTGGAGGCGCTCGCCCCGCTCGGGCTCTCCGCGGCCGAGGCCAGGCGCACGGCCATCCACTACCTCATCGCCCTGGCCGATCGGCACGCCGCCGACGGCCACGAACCGCTCGGTCCCCCGGCCGAGTGGCTCAGTCAGCTCGTCGATCATCAGGAGTTGTTGACGTGAACGCCATGAAGCACTCGGTGCTGTCCGTGTCGCGGACCACCGGACGGCTCACCTCCGGCGGGCGGCTGCTGCCGTCTTTTCTGATCGTCGGTGCGCAGCGTTGCGGCACCACCTCGCTCTACCGCGCGCTCGCGCAACATCCCCTGCTGGCCAAACCGGTGCTGCACAAGGGCGTCCACTACTTCGACGTGGCCTATTCGCGCGGGTTGCCCTGGTACCAGGGGCATTTCCCGCTGCGCGTCGGGGCCGCGTTGCTGAAGCGGCGTTACGGGCAGCGGCCGCTGGCCTTCGAGTCGTCGCCCTACTACCTGTTCCACCCGCTGGCCGGCGAGCGCATCGCGCACGACCTGCCGGGGGTGAAGCTCATCGTGCTGGTGCGCGACCCGGTCGAGCGGGCCTTCTCCGCGCACTCGCACGAGCTGGCCAGGGGGTTCGAGACCGAGTCCAACTTCGAGTACGCGGTGGAGCTGGAGGTCAAGCGGCTGGCGGGGGCAGAGGCGAGCCTGATCGCCGACCCGCACTCCGTCCACCACTCCCACCAGCACCACGCCTACCTGGCCAGAGGGCGCTACGCCGAGCAGCTCGACCGGCTGGAGCCGGTGTTCGGGCGCGACCGGATCCTGGTGATCGACAGCCACAAGTTCTTCGCGACGCCCGAGCGCGTCTACGACCGGGTGCTGGAGTTCCTCGGCGTGCCGCACATGGGCGACCCGGTCTTCGAGCGGCACAACGGGCGGGCGCGGCCCAAGCCGCTGCCCGAGTCGGTACGGCAGGCGCTGACGGATCACTTCGAGGTCTACGACACGCAGCTCGTGCCGTGGCTCGGGGGTGAGCCCTCGTGGCGTCGATGAACCGCCTCGCGCGCGGCGGCCTGGCCGGGGTGACCGGGGCTGGGGCGAGCGCGCTGGCGCAGTTCCTGCTGGTCGTGGTGGTGACGCGGGCGTTTCCCGCCGAGCAGGCGGGCACGTTCTTCACGGCTGTGGCGCTGGCGCTGATGGTGGCCGGGGTGGCCAGGCTGGACGCGGGCAACGGGCTGATCTACTTCATCGCGCGGTCGAAGGTCTACGACTACCGCTGCGTGTCCGGATATTTCCGGGCAGCGTTGGCGCCGCCGCTTGTGGTGGCGTCGGTGGCGGGCGTCGCGCTCTATCCACAGCTGGGGATACTCGCGTTCATCGTGCCGGTCATGGTGGCGGTCGACATCCTGCTGGCCGCCACCCGAGGGTTCGGCTCGATGCGGCCGACGGTGCTGCTCGACGGGGTGCTGCTGCCGGTGGCACAGGTCGTGCTCGTGGGCCTCACGGCCTTCGCCGGCGGCTCCGTGGTGTGGCTGGGGATCGCCTGGGCCGTGCCGTACGCGCTGGTGCTCGTCCTCGCGATCGTCTCCCTGCGCGGGCGGATGCCGCGCAGCCCCTACCTGCCCGGCACCGGGCGCGACCTGTGGCGCTACACCGCTCCCCGGTCGCTCGCCGGGGCCATCCAGGCGGTCTTCCAGCGGCTCGACATCGTCATCGTGGCCGTGCTCGGCGGGCCCGTGCAGGCGGCCGTCTACACGGCCGCGACCCGGTTCAAGGTCGTGGGGCAGCTGGCCAACCAGGGGCTGGCGCAGGCGGTGCAGCCGCGGCTGGTCAGGGCGCTGGCCGAGGGCGACGTGGCGCGGGCGCGCGAGCTCTACCAGGCGACCACGATGTGGCTGGTGCTGCTGACCTGGCCGGTCTGGCTGGGCTACGCGGTGCTCGCGCCGTGGCTGCTGCGGATCTTCGGCTCGTCGTACGGCTCTGCCGTACCGATCGCGCTGGTCCTGTCGGCCACGATGATGCTCGCCACCGCGTGCGGCATGGTCGACGTGGTGCTGACGGCGGCCGGGCACACCACCTCCAGCCTGTTCAACCTGGTGGCGGCCGTCGGGTGCACGGTGCTGCTCGACGTGGCCCTCATCCCGTCGCAGGGCGCGCTGGGCGCGGCGATCGGCTGGTCGGGCGGGGTGATCGTGAAGAACCTGCTGCCGCTGTGGCAGATCCACGCCCGTTACGGCCTGCGCCCCTTCGGCCGCCACAGCCTCGCCGCGCTCCGCCCTCGCTCCTGGGCGGCGGCGACATGACCGAACGAAGCGAGGGCACCGATAAGCACGGGCCCGTCCTGGTCACCGGGCTGCCGCGGAGCGGGACCAGCTGGACGGGCAAGATGCTGGCCGCCGGGGGCGAGCTGGTCTACGTCAACGAGCCGCTCAACCCGCAGCACCCGCCGGGGCGCTGCCCCGGAGTCCTGAAGGCCCAGGTGACGCACCGCTTCCAGTACATCTGCGAGGACAACTCTGGCGACTGGCTGGGGCCGTTCCTCGACACCGTGGCGCTGCGCTACCGGTTCCGCGCCGAGCTGGCGCGCAACCGCTCGCCGTACGACCTGGCCAGGATGGTCCGCTACGGCTCCGCCTTCACGTGGGGGCGGCTGACCGGTCGGCGTGCGCTGCTCGACGACCCGTTCGCCGTGCTGTCCGCCGCGTGGTTCGCCAGGACGCTGGGGTGCCGGGTGATCGCGCTGGTGCGCGATCCGGTCGCGATGGTGGCGAGCTGGCAGCGGCTCGGCTGGACGGTCTACTTCCACGAGCTGCTCGAACAGCCGCTGCTCGTCCGCGACCACCCGTCGGTGCTGGAGCTGCGCGAGCTGGTCGGGTCGCAGGACCGGGTGGCCAAGGCGGCGGCGCTGTGGCGGTTCACCCGCTCGATCCTGTCCGGGGTGCCGGGCATCAGGCTCGTGACCTACGAGTCGCTCGCCGCCGATCCGCTCTCTGGGTTCCGCGACCTGTACAGCTTCGCCGGGCTCACCTGGTCGGCGCGCGCCGAGGAACGCATCTCGCGCGCCTGCACGGCCCCCGAGGCCGCCGCACGCGGGTTCGCGTGGTCCGGCCTGTCCCGCACCGCCTACCGGCCCATGGACTCGCGCGCCGCGTTGCTGGCGGCCGGTCAGGGGCTCGCTCCTGACGAGGTCGACCGGATCCGCCTGCTCACCCGGACGCGGCAGCCAGAAGGGGAACCAGCACGTCGCTGATCGGCGTGGGGACGCCGAGCGCGCGGCCCCTGCGCCTGACGACGCCGTTGCGCGCGTCCCACTCCAGCGGGCGGCCGGCCAGCCGGTCGAACAGGATCGACGACCCGCTGTCCTGCGGCATGGCCAGGTACATCGCCACGATCTCGTCGGCCACGCCGTCCGGCAGCCGGGCGCCCTCAGCCCTGGCCACGGTCAGGCACTCGGCGGCGAGGTCGCGGGCGAGCGCCTGGAGGTCGTCGCCGTGGTAGATGGACGCGCGCCGCCCGGCCAGCGCCATGAGCCCGGCCACGGCGTTGGAGGTGAGCTTGCGCCACACCTCGGTGACGAAGTCGTCCGCGTCCTCCACGGTGACCAGGCCGCCGCGCATCAGGTCGGCGAACTCCTCACCCGCGGGGACCTTCACCCGGGACTTGGCGCGCAGCAGCGTCCTGCCCGGCGCGACGGTCTCGGCCTCGATCCACGCGATGGCAGGGACGATCCTCGCCGCCCCGGTGAAGGGCGCGACGCGCTCCCGGTGCTCGACGCCGTTCTGCAGGACCACCACGGTGGTGCGCGGGCCGCACAGGGCGCGCAGGTGGTCGGCTGCGCCCTCGGTCTGGTGGGCCTTCACGGCCAGCAGCACCCAGTCCGCGTGCCCCTCACGGGCCTCGGTGAGCAGCGGGGCGGTGATCGGGTGGACCTTGCCGGTGCGCTCGTCCTCGACGCTCAGCGGGCCGGGGTCGCGCCTGCCGTACAGGGTGAGCTCGTGCCTGCCCGTCTGCTCGACGGCTGCCGCGCAGACCGAACCGATCGCCCCAGGACCTACCAAAGCCACCCGTGCCATGCCGGAACCCTAGCGGCGGCACAGCCTCCTGACGAGGCAGAGGGTGAGGATGCGGACGGCGAACGGCAGGTCGTCCACGAGGTAGCGGCGCGCCAACCGGCCCGGCTCGCTCACCAGGCGGAACACCCACTCGATGCCCGCCTCCTGCATCCACTCGGGCGCTCTGGGGACCGTACCGGCCGCGAAGGCGATCGCCGAGCCGCAGCCGACGAACCACGTGCCGGGGAGCGCCGGGCGTAGCTGGGCGATCAGGCGGTCCTGCTTGGGGAAGCCGAGGCCGACGAACACGATGCGCGGCCTGGCCGCGACGAGCCGCTGCCTGACGGGGGCCAGGCCTTCCTGGGTGGTCTCGAAGCCGTACGGCGGAGCGTCGGTGCCGCAGACGGCGAGGCGGGGGTGCCAGCTCGTCAGCTCCTCCGCTGCTCTGACCGCGACGCCTGGGGGGCCGCCGAGGAGGTAGACGGAGTAGCCCCTTCTGGCGGCCATCTTGCAGAGGGACCAGATGAGGTCGGCGCCGGTGACGCGTTGCGGGAGCGGGGTGCCGAGCAGCCTGGACGCCCAGACCAGCGGCATCCCGTCGGCGACGACGATCTCGGCGGTGGCGACGAGGGTCTGCAGCTCGGGATCCTTGGCGACGGCGCGGCAGATGTCGACGTTGGGGGTGACGACGTGGCCGCCCCTGTCCTTCGCGAGGTGCTCGGCGATCCGCTCGACGACCTCGAGCTCGGTGAGGGGATCCACGGCAACACCCCCCACCACGACCCGCGCGGGCCCCGGGGAATCCACCCTCTCGGGGGCAACCACCCCTCCCGAAGGGAGATCCCTCACGGCCGTGGCCGCTCGCCCCGAAGAGACGTCAGCCCCCTCCGGGGTTGCGACTCTTCCCGCGGGGAGGTCGCTCACGGCGGTGGCCGCTCCTCCCGAAGGGAGATCGACGCGCTGTGGGGCGGCCATCCCCCTCGAAGGGAGATCCGCCCTTTCGGGGGCGGCCGTCTCGGCCTGAGAAGGCTCTGGGGTGGCCTGGCGGGGGATGCGGGGTGGGGCCTCCGTGTCGGGCGTGGTGTCGAAGGTGGTCGGGGTCGTGCGGTGGGGGGTCAAATGCCGTGTCCTCTGTCGTGCAGCGCGCCGAGCACCGCTTGGGCCGAGACCAGGCCCGCCGCCACCGCGAGGGCGATCGGCGCGCGCGGCTCGCCGAGGCGGGTGCCGAGCGTGCGCATCGCCCACCGCCCCGCCGCGCGCCGCCGCCCCAGGGCCGCGTTGTGGAAGGCGAGTTGACCGTAGATCCGCGCCGCGCCGCGCGGATCTACGGCCAGTTCAGGGTGCCGGGCGAGCATCCACTCCAGCCCGGCGATGCGGTCGGCCCACCGGGTGACGTACTGCGACGCCCCCCAGCTCACCCTGACCAGCGGCTGGTCCACGTGCGCTATCGGCTGCCGCTTGGCAGCGCGCAGCGCCAGGTCCCAGTCCTCGTTCTGCCCGCCAGGCGCGCTCTCGTCGACCCACAACGTGCCGCGCTTGAAGAGGAACGTCGAGGAGTGCACCATCACCATCCGCGAACGCACCAGGTCGGCGCTGGTGACCACGTCGGCGCCGGCCAGCCTGGGCACCCGGCGCGAGCCGTACTCGACCTCGATCGCGCAGCTCGCGAACTCCGCCCCACCGGCCAGCGCCGGCGTCTGCGCGGCCAGCTTGCCCGGCAGCCACACGTCGTCGTCGTCGCAGAAGGCGACCAGGTCGGTGTCGAAGGCGGCGATGCCCGTGTTGCGCGCCCCCGGCAGGCCAGGGCTGAGCCGGTTGGGCAGCACCCTGACCGGGTGGTGCTCGTCGGTCGCCGAGTGCGGCGCGACCACCTCGGCGACCTGCTCGGCCACCGCGATCGGATCTGCGCCGTCGACCACGATGATCAGGTCGACGCGGCCCGGATAGTCCTGGGCGAGCACGGATCTGGCCGCGGCGCGCAGTTGCTCCGGCCGCTGCCCGTTCGTGGGGATCACCACGCCGACGGAAGGACTCATCCCCGCACCCCGCTCCACTGGTAGCCGTATCTCGTCATCAGGGGCCAGGTCAGCCCGCGTACCAGCCCGCGGTGTGCGCGGGGCAGGCCGTCGCGCCAGGAGTCGTCCCTGGCCAGCTCCACCGGGCCGACGGCGAACCGCATGGGGTTGCCCGAGGCGGTGTGCGCGGCGGTCAGCGTGGCCGTCGAACCGTCCAGGAACGGGAGGTCGGCGGCGAGGCCCAGGGAGGCGAGCAGGCGGGTCAGCGCGGCGCGGGGGTCGGCCAGCAGGTCCTCGTAACGCACCCGGGTGACCTGGACACCGCGCCTGGCCAGCAGGTCGAGCCCGGCGTTCTGCACGAGCCAGTGCATCGAGGTGCGCACGGAGCCCCAGCGGGTCATCGCGTTGCCGTCCTCGGGGCGGGCGACCGTCCTGCGCCAGGAGTGCGCGACCGCGCGCGGATCGCGCACGACCTGCACGACGTGTACGGCGACGCCACCGGCAGCCAGGCAGAACGCCAGCGAGGCGTGCTTGCTCGAATCGATCACCACGCCGCCCCCGGCCGTCTCCGCCGCCGCCGCGTAAACCCGGCGGTAGGCCCTGACGTACTCGCCCAGGTCGGTGTGGTCGATGCGGGTGATCCGGCGCGTGCGGTCCACCCGGTGGCGCAGCTCGAGCACCCGCTCGGCCACCGCGGAGGTCCAGCCGCCGAACGCCCGCGACCCCACCTCGCGCCAGAACGGGCAGGCGCCGAAGCGCTCGCCGCACCCGCACGGCTCGTCCGCGAGGACGCCGCGCGCCCACAGATGGACCACCTCGCCCAGCGGGACGATCCCCGGCACCTGGCCGAGCAGCCGTTCGAGCAGCGTGGTGCCGCTACGGCCGAGGCCACCCAGAAAGATCACCCGGGAAGCGGACGAAAGGTCATTCACAGGCACGGACCCTCACCTGGCGGATACGGACCGTGGAGACACTAGCGCGGAGAGTAACGAAGGATCAGTGAATCCCTAAAGGATCTACCAAGGCACGGGACCCGTGTACCGCACGTCCCGAGCGCCCACAAATGTCGCCAGCTCCTCGATCGCCCCGGTGACCGCCTCGAACGGGATCGGCCGCTCCAGGTAGACCCCCTCGACGTCGAGCACCCCCGCCTTGCGGTCGAACCGCGGCGCGATGCGCCCGACGAGCTGGTCGCCGTGGAGGATCGGCATCAGGTAGTAGCCGTACTGCCGCTTGGCCTTGGGCACGTACATCTCGGTCCTGAACGCGAACCCCCACAGCAGCTCGGTCCGCGCCCGGTCGCACAGCAGGTTGTCGAACGGCGACAGCAGCGTGGTGCGCGGCGCGACCTCGCCAGGGGAGGCGTCGGCGTGGAGGTACCACTCCTCGTCGCCCCGCCCCTCGACGCGCACCCGGCGGAGCTCACCGGCCCGCACCATGCCGTCCAGGACGTCAGGCAGCCCGGGATAGCGGTCGCGGGTGAAGTGCACGGCGATGTCACCCGCCCGCGCCACCCCGAGCGCACGCACGGCATGACCGGCCGCCTGCCGTACCACCTCGGCCTCGGGAAGGTCGTCGCCCTCCGGCCAGGACGGCAGGCCCCAGACGCGCGCCCGCCCCTTGCGCCCGGCCACGACGATCTTGCCCTGCAGCCAGAGGAACTGCAGCATGCGCTCCACGTTGCGGTCGTTGGTCCAGCCGCTGGATTTCCACGGAACGTCGGCCAGGTCGTCGAACCCGGCGGCGGGCAGCGGGCCGTCGGCCAGCCGTTCGAGGATGTGCGCGCGCAGCTTGGAGTTGGCCGCGATGAAGTCGGCGGCCTGCTCGTGGCGCGGGTAGCGGCTCATCATCAGCCGGTGGATCGGGTAGTCCTCGGTCAGCACGATCGAGGCCGCGTGCGCCCAGTACTCGAAGAGCGAACGCTCCTCCCACAGCAGCGCGTCGATGTCGACGGCGCCGAGGCGGCTGCGCAGCACCAGTTGGTGGCTGCGCGCCACCACGTTGATCGGGTCGAGCTGCAGGCACCGCAGCGCCCGCAGCACGTCCCAGAGCTCGGCGGGGCGCCCGTCGAGCCGCTGGGCGCTGATCGCGAGCCTGCGGGCGTCGGCTACCGAAAGTACGTTCGACATCCGCCCATACTAGCCGCGGGAATCGATGATCATTCCAGCGCCCACGGTGGTGTTCGACGACTCGTCGACGAGGATGAAGCCGCCCGTCAGCCGGTTGCGCGAGTAGTCGTCGACGAAGAGCGGCTGGGTGACCCGCAGGGACACGCGGCCGATCTCGTTGAGCGCCAGCGAGGTCGCCGCCTCGTCGCGGTGCAGGGTGTTGACGTCGAGCCGGTAGTGCAGGTCGCGCACGAGGGCGCGGGCCGTACGGGTGGTGTGCTTGATGGTCAGCTTCGTGCGTGGGGCCAGCTTCACGCCGTCGGCCATCCAGCAGACCATCGCCTCCAGCTCCTGCGCGGCCTGCGGCTGGTTGTTGGGGCGGCAGATCATGTCGCCGCGCGAGATGTCGAGGTCGTCCTCGAAGCGCAGCGTCACCGACATGGGCGGGAACGCCTCCTCGACCGGGCCGTCGAAGGTGTCGATCGAGGCGATGCGGGTGGTGAGGCCGGACGGCAGGTGCATGACCTCGTCGCCGGGCTTGAGCACGCCGCCGGCGACCTGGCCAGCGTAGCCGCGGTAGTCGTGGAACTCGTGGTCCTTGGCCCGCTGGGGGCGGATGACGTACTGCACCGGGAAGCGCACGTCGACCAGGTTGCGGTCGGAGGCGATGTGCACGTTCTCCAGGTGGTGCAGCAGCGACGAGCCGTGGTACCAGGGCATGTTCTCCGAGCGCGAGACGACGTTGTCGCCGTTCAGCGCCGAGATCGGGATGAACGTGAGGTCGGTGACGTTCAGCTTCGAGGCGAACGCCGTGAACTCCTCGCGGATCTCCTCGAAGCGCTCCTCGGAGTAGTCGACGAGGTCCATCTTGTTGACCGCGAGCACGAGGTGCGGCACCCGCAGCAGCGTGGTGAGGAACGCGTGGCGGCGCGACTGCTCCAGCACGCCCTTGCGCGCGTCGATCAGGATGATCGCCAGGTCGGCGGTCGAGGCGCCGGTCACCATGTTGCGCGTGTACTGGATGTGGCCCGGGGTGTCGGCGATGATGAACTTGCGCCGGGGCGTGGCGAAGTAGCGGTAGGCCACGTCGATGGTGATGCCCTGCTCGCGCTCGGCCCGCAGGCCGTCGGTGAGCAGCGACAGGTCGGTGTACTCGGTGCCGCGGTCGCGGCTGGTCCGCTCGACGGCTTCGAGCTGGTCCTCGAAGATCGCCTTGGAGTCGAACAGCAGGCGCCCGATGAGGGTGGACTTGCCGTCGTCGACGGAGCCGGCGGTGGCGAAACGAAGAATGTCCATTTTTAGAAGTAACCCTCACGCTTGCGGTCTTCCATCGCTGCTTCTGATGCCCGGTCGTCAGCGCGGGTCGCGCCGCGCTCGGTGAGCCGGGTGGCGGCGATCTCCTCGATGATCTCCTCGACCGTGGCGGCCTTGGAGGCGACGGCCCCGGTGATGGTCAGGTCGCCGACCGTGCGGTAGCGGACCACCGCCTCGAAGGTCGGCTCGTCCTCGCCGCGGGTGATGAACTTGTTGTCGGCCAGCAGCATGCCGTCGCGCTCGAAGACCGTGCGGGTGTGCGCGTAGTAGATCGACGGGATCTCGATGCCCTCGCGGCGGATGTAGTCCCAGATGTCGAGCTCGGTCCAGTTGGACAGCGGGAACACCCGGATGTGCTCGCCCTTGCGGATCCGCGCGTTGTAGAGGTTCCACAGCTCGGGGCGCTGGTTCTTCGGGTCCCACTGGCCGAAGTCGTCGCGGAAGGAGAACACCCGCTCCTTGGCCCGCGCCTTCTCCTCGTCGCGCCTCGCGCCGCCGAAGACGGCGTCGAACTCGTGCTCCTCGATCGCGTCGAGCAGCGTCGTGGTCTGCAGGCGGTTGCGCGAGGCGCGCCGCCCGGTCTCCTCGGTGACGCGGCCCGCGTCGATCGAGTCCTGGACGCTGGCCACGATCAGCCTGGCGCCGAGCTCGGCCGAGCGGCGGTCGCGGAACTCGATGACCTCGTCGAAGTTGTGCCCGGTGTCGACGTGCATCAGCGGGAACGGGATCGGGGCGGGCCAGAACGCCTTTTCCGCGATGCGCAGCATGACGATCGAGTCTTTGCCACCGGAGAAGAGCAGACATGGACGCTCGAACTCCGCCGCCACCTCACGCATGATGTGGATGGCCTCGGCCTCGAGAACGTCGAGCTGCGACGTGGTGTAGTCGCGCTGAAGCATGCGAAACTCTCCCTCTAGCGGTGCAGGTCCCGAATTCCAGCGAGCAACGTTGGCGCTAGTTCCGGTAGGGAAACAAGGATATCGGGTAGCGACGGGTCCACCTGGTTGTAGGTCAGCTCGGAGCCGTCGATGCGACTGCAAAATGCTCCTGCTGCCTGCGCCACGGCGACCGGAGCGGCTGAATCCCACTCGAACTGGCCGCCAGCGTGCACATATGCCTCTACCTCACCGGTCAGCACCGCAGAGATCTTCGCGCCCGCGGAACCGATCGGCACCAGGTCTGCTCCGGCCAGGTAGGCCAGCTTCTGCACGAACTCCGGCGGCCTGGTGCGGCTCACCGCGATACGGAACCTGCCGCCGTCGAAGACGGGCAGCTTGGGCGGTTCGCCGGTCGTCAGCGTACGGCCCTGCGCGGGCAGCGCCACCGCGCCCGCGGTCAGCACTCCGCGCTCCCACAGGGCGACGTGCACGGCCCAGTCTGAGCGCCCCTCTTCCGAGTATTCGCGGGTGCCGTCGAGCGGGTCGACGATCCACACGCGGTCGGCCGTCTGCCTGCGCGGGTCGAGGCGCTCCTCGCGGGTCGCCTCCTCCGACAGCACGCTGTCGGACGGCCGCAGCCTCGCCAGCGCCTCCATGAGGAAGACGTGCGCCTGCTGGTCACCCTCCTTGCGCAGGGAGGGAGGATGCTCGAAACCCTCGCGCTCGCGCAGGGCCAGCAGCCTGTTGCCTGCCTCGGTCGCCAGATCGGCGGCAAGGGCGTGGTCGTCGCGAATCGTCATTAGTAAGCTCCTTGCCCGCGGGCGACGGCCGACCAAGTCTTCCACAGGATCTGGAGGTCCAGCATGAGGGACCAGTTCTCGACATAACGCAGGTCCAGCCGCACCGATTCCTCCCAGGACAGATCGGATCTGCCGCTCACCTGCCACAGCCCCGTCAGCCCTGGGCGGACCAGCAGCCTCCTGCGCACGTCGTCACCGTAGCTCGCCACCTCCTCAGGCAGCGGCGGCCGCGGCCCGACCAGCGACATCTGCCCGAGGATCACGTTGATGAGCTGCGGCAACTCGTCCAGCGAGTGCCTGCGCATCAGCGCGCCCAGCGCCGTCACCCGCGGATCGTCGCGCACCTTGAACAGCACCCCGTCCGCGTCGCTGACGAGGGTGAGCTTGAGCTGCTCCGCGTCCCTGCGCATCGTGCGGAACTTCACGATGGTGAACAGCGCGCCGTCCCTGCCGACCCGCGTCTGCCTGAACAGCGCGGGCCCAGGGCTCGTCATCCGTACGGCTGCCGCCAGCCCGACCAGCAGCGGCGCCAGGACCACCAGCAGCGCGCCGGCGACGAGCCGGTCGAACACGTTCTTGACCAGTTGCCTGGCCCCGGCCAGCTCGGGATGCTCCACGTGCAGGAGCGGCAGCCCGGCCGCCGGTCTGATCGTGGTGCGCGGCCCGGCGACCTCCATGAGCGCGGGCGCGACGACCAGCTCGGTGTGCGTGCGCTCCAGCCGCCAGGCCAGCCTGCGCAGCGCCACCCCGTCCATCTCCGGGCAGGCGAGCACGGCCACGGTGTCCGCGTCGTGCTGGCCGACCACCAGCGGCACGTCGCTGAAGCTCCCCGAGATCGGCACGCCCGCGACGTTCTCGCCGGGCGCGTCGACCGGCAGGCACGCGGCCACGACCTCCATGCCGTGGTAGCGCTCCTTCTCGAAGCGGCGCACGAGCTCGGTGATCGAGGTGCGGTGGCCGACGGCGACGACCTTGCGCATGCACGCCCCGCTCGCCCTGCGCCGGTGCAGCGCGCGGCGCAGGCCGTACCTGACCATGAGCGTGAGCAGCGTGGTGAGCGGCAGGGCCATCACGACGTAGCCGCGGGCGACGTCGGTCTTGGTGACGTAGGCGCAGATGGCCATCGCGGCGGTCAGCGCCACGCCGCACTGCACGACCCTGCGGAACTCCTCGGAGCCGATGCCGATCATGCGCGGCTCGTAGGCCCGGTTGAGCGTCACGGCGCAGACCCACAGCAGCGGGAGCGCGGTGCTGAGCACGATGTACGGCGTGGCGTAGGCGGTCAGCTCGCCGAACCTGACGAAGAAAGCGGCCGCTGCGCCCAGCGTCGCGGACGCCCAGTCGGCGGCCAGCGCCCGCGCACGGTAGGAGCGCACCCAGTCGGGCATGCGAGGGCTGGCCCGCCACACGATCTCGGGCTCCGATCGCACGACGGTCATGAGCCCCTCGCCGCGTGCTCCCTCGCTCACGCACGCCTCCATGTGACCGAACGTCAACAGACAGTCACCAGATCGTAGCGGCGGTCTACCGTGCGCAATCGCGGAACGAATGAATCAGCGGGGAGGGCCGGAAATGTTCAGATCGAGGGGGTGGAAGGCGTTCTGGGTGGCTTCCAGGCCCTTTTCCATCAGCGACTCGACCAGATCGGCGGCGCGGTCCACGAGGAAGGGCAGATCCTTGCGCTCCGCCGTACCGAAGTCCTTCAGCACGAAGGCGGCGGGGTCCATGCGGCCGGGCGGGCGGCCGATGCCGAACCGCACCCGCAGGTAGTCCTTGCTGGCCATCGACTTGGTGATCGACTTGAGACCGTTGTGCCCGTTGTCGCCGCCGCCGAGCTTCGCGCGCAGCGCGCCGTACGGAATGTCGAGCTCGTCGTGGACGGCGATGATCCGCTCGGGCTCGATCTTGTAGAAGTCGGCGAGCGCCTTGGTCGGGCCGCCGGACAGGTTCATGAAGGACAGCGGCTTGGCCAGGATCGCGGCGCGGGTCTCGAGCACCTCGGCGCGGCTCTTGTGGACCTTGAAACGGCCCCCGGCGCGTGCGGCGAGCTCGTCGGCGACCATGAAGCCGACGTTGTGCCGGTGCCCGGCGTATTCGGCGCCCGGGTTCCCGAGCCCGACGATCAACCAGCGGTCCATGATTCCCCTTAGAGCGCCCAGAACCCTTCGGAGAGGCCCCTCCCACCTCCGTGGGGGAGGGGGTCGCCTCTTCACACAGGTGAGGGGCTTCTTCTCGGCTGTTCTCATGCGAGAACGGGGCAGCCGAGAGGCTGCCCCGTCCGCGGTACGACTGACTTACTCGGCGGCCTCTTCGGCGGGCGCCGCGGCGGCCTCGCCCTCGGAGGACTCCTCGTCGCCCTCGGGCTCGGCGGCGGACTGCGCGCTGACCTGGAGGATGACGGTCTCCGGGTCGGCGATGAGCGTGCTGCCCTCGGGGAGCTTCAGGTCGCCGGCGGTGATCACGTGGCCGACCTCGAGGCCCTCGACGTCGATCTCGATGCCGGTCGGGATGTGGGTGGCCTCGGCCTCGATGGAGACGGAGACGAGCTGCTGGTCGAGGATGCCGTCGGAGGAGACGTCGCCGACCGTGGTGACCGGGATGTCGACGGTGACCTTCTCGCCGCGCTTGACCAGGAGGAGGTCGACGTGCTCGATGAAGCCCTTGATCGGGTCGCGCTGGACGCCCTTGGGGAGGGCGAGCTCGTCGACGCCGTCGCCCTGGAGGCGGATCAGCACGTTGGCGGTGCGGAGGGCGAGGAGGACCTCGTGGCCGGGGAGCGTGAGGTGCTTGGGGTCGATGCCGTGGCCGTAGAGGACCGCGGGGACCTTGCTGGCGCGACGGATCTTGCGAGCGGCGCCCTTGCCGAACTCGTTGCGGGGTTCGGCGGCGATACGTACTTCGGCCACGACATCTCTCCTAGGGATGCATTGGAAGATCGGAGTGCGCGTTCACCCTGACCCGCCCTAGCGGGAGGCGTTACGAACGCAACCTTTAAAGACTACCTGCTGTTGGGCCACCCTCCGAACGGACGGGCGTTTCCCGGGGGCCAGCCCTCTGACGGGCTGGGCTCCCTTGATGGCCCACACCTCTGACGGGCTGAGGTCCTTAGAAGCCCTGAGCCCCTGAGGGTCCCTGGGGGGTGGGGCCCTGGTGGTTAGGAGTCGCCTTCGAAGAGGCTGGTTACCGAGCCGTCGCTGAAGACCTCGGTGATGGCCCTGGCGATCAGCGGGGCGATCGACAGCACCGTCAGCTTGTCAAAACGCTTCTCCTCCGACAGCGGCAGCGTGTTCGTGACGATGACCTCGGAAATGCGGGAGTTCTTCAGACGATCCACCGCCGGATCGGAGAAGACGGCGTGGGTGGCGGCGACGATGACGTTGGTCGCACCCTGGTCGTAGAGGGCGTCGGCGGCCTTGCAGATCGTCCCGGCGGTGTCGATCATGTCGTCGATCAGCACACACGTGCGCCCGCGCACCTTGCCGACCACCTCGCTGACCTTCACCGAGTTCGCCACGTCGAGGTCGCGCCTCTTGTGGATGAACGCCAGCGGCGTCCCCAACGTGTCGGCCCACCGCTCGGACAGCCGCACCCGCCCCGTGTCCGGCGACACGATCGTCGTCGTCTCCAGGTCGAGCTTGTCCTTCAGGTACCGCTCCAGGACGGGCATCGCGAACAGGTGGTCCACCGGCCCGTCGAAGAAGCCCTGGATCTGCGACGTGTGCAGGTCGATCGACATCAGCCGGTCGGCCCCGGCCGTCTTGAACAGGTCAGCCATCAGCCGCGCCGTGATCGGCTCCCGCCCGCGCCCCTTCTTGTCCTGCCGCGCGTAACCGAAGAACGGCATGACCACGGTGATGCGCTTCGCGGAGGCCCGCTTCAGCGCGTCGACCATGATGAGCTGCTCCATGATCCACTTGTTGATCGGCCCGGTGTGGCTCTGGATCACGAAGGCGTCGCAGCCGCGCACGGACTCCAGGTAGCGGGCGTAGATCTCGCCGTTGGCGAAGTCGATCAGCTTGGTCGGGGTGAGCTCGACGCCCA
This sequence comes from Nonomuraea sp. NPDC050556, assembly GCF_044457355.1. NCBI lineage: Bacteria > Bacillati > Actinomycetota > Actinomycetes > Streptosporangiales > Streptosporangiaceae > Nonomuraea > Nonomuraea sp. NPDC050556. The sequence continues at coordinate 379,887 of NZ_JBITGU010000006.1, forward strand.
CGCTCGCCGCGACTTCCTCTGCCAGCTCCGGATAGGCCCGCCCGGAGAAGAGCATCAGCTCTTTCTCGCCCGGCTGCTTGATGCTGGTCATTCCGTTTTCTCCCGCTCTAGCGCCCTCTCGGCCGCCGCTGCCGATTTCGTGCCCGCGCGCCTGCGCAAGACCCATTTCTCGATGTTGCGCTGCCGCGCTCTCGCCACCCCGATCGCGCCGGGTGGCACCTCGCCGTCGATCACGGATCCGGCCGCCGTGTAGGCGCCGTCTCCGATCGTCACCGGAGCGACGAGCATGGTGTCACAGCCCACGAAGGCGGCCTCGCCCACGGTGGTGTGATGTTTGTTGACCCCGTCGTAGTTGACGAAGACGGTCGAGGCGCCGATGTTGGCGTCGGCGCCGATCGTCGCGTCGCCCGCGTAGGTCAGGTGCGGCACCTTGGCCCGCTCGCCGATGGTGGAGTTCTTCACCTCGACGAACGTGCCTGCCTTGGCCTTGGTCTTGAGCACGGCGCCGGGCCGCAGGTAGGCGTAGGGCCCGACGTTGGCGCCGTCGCCGACGACGGCGCCGTCGCAGACCGCGTTACGGATCACGGCCCCGACGCCGACGACGGTGTCGGTGAGCGTGCACCCCGGCCCGACCTCGGCTTCGGCGGCGATCGTGGTGCTGCCGTGGAGCTGCGTCGCCGGATGAATCACGACATCAGCGGAAATTTCAACGTCTACGTCGATCCAGGTGGACGACGGGTCGATGATCGTGACGCCGTTCCGCATGTGGCGTTCCAGCAGCCGCCGGTTGAGCACCTGGCGGGAGAAGGCGAGCTGTACCCGGTCGTTGACGCCCTCGACCTCGACGTAGTCGGCCGCGACGTGCGCGCCGACCCGGTGGCCGTCCTCGCGCAGGATCGACAGCACGTCGGTGAGGTATTCCTCGCCCTGGGCGTTGTCGGTCGAGACGCGCTTGACGGCGTCGGCGAGCAGCAGCCCGTCGAAGGCGTAGATGCCGGAGTTCATCTCCCTGATGGCACGTTGCTCGGGAGTGGCGTCCTTCTCCTCGACGATCTCCAGGACGGCCTGGTTGCCGTCGCGGATGATCCGCCCGTAACCGGTGGGATCGGGCACCTCGGCGGTGAGCACGGTGACGGCGTTGCCGTCGGCTGCGTGCCGTACGAGAAGGTCTGTCAGGGTTTCCGTACGCAGCAGCGGCACGTCGCCGTAGGTCACCAGGACCGTTCCGGCAATGGTGCCCACCTCTTCGAGCACGGTCCGTACGGCGTGGCCGGTGCCGCGTTGCTCGCGCTGCACCACCGCCCTGGCGTCCGGGCTCGTCTGCGCGAGGTGTTCGCCGACGCGTTCGCGTGCGTGTCCGATGACGACGATGAGCCGCTCCGGATCGAGATCGCGGGCGGCGGCGAGCATGTGGTCGACCAGCGCGCGGCCGCACAGCTCATGCAGGACTTTCGGGGTCTGGCTCTTCATCCGGGTGCCCTCGCCGGCGGCGAGGACGATGACGGCTGCCGGGCGCGGCACACTCACGGACTGAGGCTCCCTGTGGCTGGACGGTTCAGGGTTAGGCACGGCTACCGCACCGTCACCCTCCCGACACCTGGAGGATACCAACACCCACAGCTAGCTCCCGGAAGAGGATTCGAACCCCTACAAAGTGGACCAAAACCACTTGTCCTGCCGATTAGACGATCCGGGACTGTCGCGCCCAAGGATACCGACCTTGCACCCGTTTTCGCGCCGCGATAACACGCGGGGCCGAATGCCGCAAGGGATCCAGGGCACTCAACAGCGCCACCAGAGCGTCACCTTCCCCACATCCACGGCTTAGGGGTTCCTTACTTACGATGGCGTAGGTTACGGTGGCGTAGCCAGACAAACATGCTGTGAGAGGTAGCCCATGACCGTTCTCGCCGAACGATCTGTACCAGGCCCCAAGCCAGAATTCGAGCCAGAGCCCCGAACCAAGGCCGAACTCGTCATCTTCGGCCTCGTCGTGGGCCTCCCGCTGATCGCGTTCGCCGTCGCCGTGCCTCTGGCCTGGGGTTGGGGGCTCCTCGGCTGGACGGACATCGCCATCGCCTTCGTCTTCTACGTGGTCTCCGGCCTGGGCGTCACCGTCGGATTCCACCGCTACTTCACCCACGGCTCCTTCAAGGCCAACCGCGCACTGAAGATCGCCCTGGGCGTCGCGGGCAGCCTGTCGCTGGAGATGTCGGTGCTCGACTGGGTCGCCACCCACCGCAAGCACCACAAGTTCTCCGACAAGGAGGGCGACCCGCACTCCCCGTGGCGCTTCGGCACCGGGTTCAAGGCCATGACCAAGGGCCTGCTCTACGCCCACATGGGCTGGCTGTTCGAGCCCGAGCGCACCAACAGGGAGAAGTACGCCCCCGACCTGCACAAGGACGAGGACATCATGAAGCTGCACCGCGCCTTCCCGGCGCTCGCCGCCTTCTCCCTCGTCGCCCCCGCGCTGCTCGGCGGCCTGCTCACCTGGTCCTGGCAGGGTGCGCTGACCGCGTTCTTCTGGGCCACGCTCGTCCGCATCGGCCTGCTGCACCACGTGACCTGGTCGATCAACTCGATCTGCCACGTGTTCGGCGAGGAGGACTTCGAGGTCCGCGACAAGTCGCGCAACGTTTGGTGGCTGGCCATCCCTTCCTTCGGCGAGTCTTGGCACAACCTGCACCACTCCGACCCGACCTGCGCCAGGCACGGCGCGCTCAAGGGTCAGATCGACCTGAGCGCGGGCGTCATCCGCGGCTTCGAGAAGCTCGGCTGGGCACACGACGTACGGTGGCCCACACCCGAACGGCTGGCGGCAAAGCGCATTGTCTAGCGCAAGCACCGTCATGATGGACACTGTGACGGAACCCCGATCTCGCAGGCGTATGACCGGAAGAGAACGCAGAGAGCAACTGATACGCATCAGCCGCACGCTCTTCGCCGAGAAGGGGTTCGACGGGACCTCCATCGAGGAGATCGCGGCTACGGCCCAGGTGTCCAAGCCTGTGGTCTACGAGCACTTCGGCGGCAAGGAGGGCGTCTACGCGGTCGTCGTCGACCGCGAGATGCAGAAGCTCCTCGGCATGATCACCGAGGCCCTGTCCGCGACGCACTCCCTGATCAAGCTGGAGCGGGCCGCGCTGGCGCTGCTGCGCTACATCGAGGAGAGCAGCGAGGGCTTCCGCATCCTGGTGCGCGACTCGCACGCCGCCTCAGGCTCCGGCACCTTCGCCAGCCTGATCAGCGAGATCGCCAGCCAGGTCGAGGACGTGATGGCCGACGAGTTCGTCGCCCGCGGCTACGACCCCAAGCTGGCCCCGATGTACGCCCAGATGCTCGTCGGCATGGTCGCGCTGACCGGCCAGTGGTGGCTGGACGTGCGCAAGCCCGGCCGCGAGGAGGTGGCGGCGCACCTGGTGAACCTGGCGTGGAACGGTCTGACCGGTCTCAACCCGCAGCCCCAGATCACCGCTGCCACCCGCCTCCACCCCGTGGTGACCAGGCCACTGGTGCCCCGCCCTTCCGAGAAGGAGCTGCGCGACCTGGAGAAGGCTCGCGCCAAGGAGCTCAAGGAGGCGGAGAAGCAGCGCGAGCGCGAACTGAAGGAGCGCGAGCGGCTTCTACGCGAGGCGGAGAAGGCCCGCGAGCGCGAGGAGAAACTGCGTCTGCGCGAGGCCAAGATCGCCGAACGGCAGGCAAAGCTGATTCAAGACTGATGTCGTTGAGCCGAAGTTCACTTTGCGTTCAACCTGATTGGGCATATTAGCCAATATGTCCGCCGAACTCCTGCACCCTGGAAACGACCTGCCCCTGCCTCAGGAGCGGTTCCTCAACCGTGAGGAGAGCTGGCTCCAGTTCAACGAACGGGTGCTGGAACTGGCGGAGGACCCCTCGCTCCCCCTTCTCGAACGGGTGCGCTTCCTCGCGATCTTCGCCAGTAACCTCGACGAGTTCTTCCGCGTACGGGTGGCGGGTCTCAAGCGCCGCATGGCCACAGGCCTGCTGCTGCGTACCAAGAGCGGGCTGAAACCCCGGGAAGAGCTGGCCCGGATAGCGACGATCGCCGACAAGCTGGCCAAGCGGCACGCGGGGATCTTCCACGAGAAGGTCTGCCCGGAGCTGGCCACCGAGGGCATCGCGATCGTGCGCTGGGACGACCTGGGCCGCGAGGAGCGCACCGAGCTGCGCAAGCTGTTCAGGGAGCGGATCAGGCCGGTGCTGACACCGCTGGCCGTGGACCCGGCGCATCCCTTTCCGTACATCTCCGGCTTGAGCCTCAACCTGGCGGTCGTGGTGCGCAACCCCACGACCGACCACACGGTCTTCGCGCGGGTGAAGGTGCCCTCGCAGCTCCCCCGGTTCGTGGCCGCCTCCAAGGACCGGTTCGTCCCGCTGGAGGATGTGATCGCCGCCCATCTCGGGCAGCTGTTCAAGGGCATGGAGGTCGTCCAGCACCACGTCTTCCGCGTGACGCGCAACGAGGATCTCGACGTCGACGAGGACGTCACGGAGAACCTCATGAAGGCGCTGGAGAAGGAGCTGCTCAAGCGGCGCTTCGGCCCGCCGGTGCGGCTCGAGGTGGAGAACACGATCACCGACGAGGTGCTCGAACTGCTCGTCGCCGAGCTCGACGTCGCGCCGCACGAGATCTACCGGGTGGACGGGCCGCTCGACCTCAGCGGGCTCACCGCGATCGCCGACCTGGACAGGGGCGAGCTCAGCTACCGTCCGTTCGTCCCGGCGGAAGCCGTACACGCCGACGACGACATCTTCTCGGTGCTGCGCGAGCGCGACCTGCTGCTGCACCACCCCTACGACTCGTTCGCCACCAGCGTGCAGCGCTTCATCGAGGCGGCGGCCGAGGACCCGCACGTGCTGGCGATCAAGCAGACCCTCTACCGCACGTCCGGCGACTCGCCGATCGTGGACGCGCTGATCGACGCGGCGGAGGCGGGCAAGCAGGTCGTCGTCGTGGTCGAGATCAAGGCGCGCTTCGACGAGCACGCCAACATCACCTGGGCGCGCAAGCTGGAGAAGGCCGGCTGCCACGTCGTCTACGGCGTGGTCGGGCTCAAGACCCACTGCAAGCTGGCCCTGGTCGTACGGCAGGAGCCGTCAGGAGAGCTGCGCCGCTACTGCCACATCGGCACCGGCAACTACAACCCCAAGACGGCCCGCCACTACGAGGACTTCGGCCTGCTGACCGCCGACCCGCTGGTCGGCGAGGACGTCACCGACCTGTTCATCCACCTGACCGGCTACTCCAACCACTCGGCCTACCGCAGGCTGCTGGTCGCGCCGCACTCGCTGCGCGGCGGGCTGCTGGCCAGGATCGAGCGGGAGATCGCCCACCAGCAGGCCGGGCGGCCGGCGCGGATCAGGATAAAGACCAACTCCCTGGTCGACGAGCCCGTCATCGACGCCCTGTACCGGGCCTCCCGGGCGGGCGTGCCGATCGACCTGTGGGTGCGCGGCATCTGCATCCTGCGTCCGGGGATTCCCGGGTTGTCGGAGACCATCCGGGTCCGTTCCGTGCTGGGGCGGTTCCTGGAGCACTCGCGCGTCTACGAGTTCGGCCTGGGCCGCCGTCCCGAGGTGTGGATCGGCAGCGCGGACCTCATGCGCAGGAACCTCGACCGCCGCGTGGAAGCCCTGGTCAAGGTGACCGGCCAGCAGCACAGGGCCTACCTGATCGAGCTCATGGACCTGGCGATGGCCGACACCACGACCGCGTGGTGGCTGAACTCGGACGGGACCTGGAACCGCCACATGGGCGAGGACCTGCAGAACCACCTGATCGCCACGCGGCGATGGAGGACCGTTGATGACTGAGGTGTTCCGCGCCGCCGGAGCCGTCGTGTGGCGCGGAGACGAGGTGGCCGTCGTTCACCGGCCACGGTACGACGACTGGACCTTCCCCAAGGGCAAGGTGAAACCGGGCGAGCACCTGATCGCCGCCGCGTTGCGTGAGGTCGGCGAGGAGACGGGCATGGAAACCGTCTTCGGCCGGGCGCTGCCGCCGATTCACTACCTCAAGAACGGCAGGCTCAAGCGCGTCGACTACTGGGCGGCCGAGGCCCTGACCCACGAGTTCACGCCGTCGGAGGAGGTCGACGAGCTGCGCTGGCTGCCGATCGCCGAGGCCCGCGCGCTGCTGACCTACGAGTGGGACGCCGGGCTGCTGCACGCGCTGACCGCGGCCCCGCTGAACACCACCCCGCTCGTCCTGGTACGGCACGGCTCGGCCGGCACGCGCCACGGGTGGAAGGGCGACGACGACCGGCGACCGCTCGACACCGACGGCCGCGCCCAGGCCAGGGTGGTCGCCCAGGTGCTGCCCGCCTACCGGCCCGCGTCGCTGCTGAGCTCGCCGAGCCTGCGGTGCGTGCAGACCCTGGAGCCGTACTCGTCGGACGTGCGGCTCGAACCGCTGCTCAGCGAGCACGGACAGGACGGCACGAAGACCCCGAAGCTCGTCAGGGAGCTCACCGGGCCCGCTGCGGTGTGCAGCCACGGCAAGGTGCTGCCCGGCCTGATCACCGAGCTCAGCGGCACCCGCGTGCACCTGCGCAAGGGCGCCTTCGCCGTCCTCCACAGGGCCGGCGACAAGGTGGTGTGCGTGGAGCGTTACTCCACCTAGAGCAGCTTTCCTACGGCCTTGACGGTCTTGGCCCACACGCCGGGGAACTCCTCGTGCGCCCTGGCCGCCGTGCCGCGCTCGATGCCGATGAGGACGCCGTAGGTGAAGGTGTCCTCCCCCGCCTGCCGCGCGGACTCCGCCTCACTGACGAGGGTCTCCTGCGCGACCACGCCGTCCTGGTGATGACCCAGGACTTCCTGTACGGCTTCCGCGTGCTTGGCCAGCTCGTACATCGGCTTGCCCAGGGTGGATCTGAGGGCCTCAGCGGTGTACCGAGCGCGCTTGGCGGACTTCCGCACCTCGTGCAGGTCGCCGCCCTCGTACGCCTTGGTCACCCGGTCCCAGCCCTTGGCCGCCACGCCGTTCAGCGTCGGTTCCGCGGGCTTGTAGGCGGCCTTGCCGAACGTGGGCGCGGCGATGAGCTGGTCGAGCGCGTCGAGCAGGGCGTAGTAGCGCTCGCCGCTGAGCGTCTCGTTGATCCGGTCGTAGGCTTCCTGCTCGCGCTTGTGCAGGTCGTCGCCGAGCCTGGTCTGGATCGGGCCGGAGACCAGCTCGGGGTCGAGGTCCCTGAGGTGCCCGGCGAACCTGGCCCTGATGACCTCCAAGTCACGGGCCTCGCCTAGGACTCCGGCGATCCACTTGAGCTCCTCCTGGAGCTGCTCGCTCTCGCCCACGATGGTCTTGAACGCCTTCAGCGCGCTGCGCATCCGGCGCGAGGCGACGCGCATCTGGTGAACGGCGTCCTCCTCGGCCCGCCGTACCCGGGGGTCCTGCGCCAGCAGGGCGTTGACCTGGCTCTCCAGGTAGTCGAGCACCGCGCGGCCGGCCGTACCCGACTTGAGCTCCGCCCTCGGCCTGGGCGGGCGGGCGAGCAGGCGGCCCAGCTTGCTGGCCGCTTCAGAACGGCTCGCGCCCGCCTTGCGCAGCTTCTTGCCGACCTTCGCCAGCAGGGCGCGGTCGCCGTCGATGATCTCGGCTTCGACCTCGCGCCAGCGCTCCGGGTCGGCGCCCACCACGGTGCCCTTGACCTGGTCGTCGGCGATCTCGATCAGCCGCCTGCCCTCGCTCAGCAGGACGGTGACGCTCCGCTTGGTGTCGAGCTCGGCGACCATCTCCAGCGGCGCGCCCCTGGTGTAGGCGCGGACGAGCTCTTCCAGCTCGGCCGGGACCACCTTCGTGCTGCGGGTGAGGGGGTGCGTGATCTCCTGGCGCGCGCCCTTGCCCAGGGGGAGCTTGAGGTGCCAGCCGGGATCGGCGCCGCCGCGCCTGCGCCGCAGCGTGATGCCCCTGGCCGCCAGCCTGAAGTCGGCGGTGTCGTAGTAGAGGGCGACGAGCTGGTGGGTCTTCGGGCCCACCACCTCGGCAAGTCCAGACAGATCCGGCACTTCGTAGTCGGGTGGAACGTCGAACTTGTCCTCGATTTCGGTGTTGGACCGCGCTTCGCTCACAGCACCCCTCATTGGTCCCGTTTTGGGCCATGATGCCACCGCAAGGTGAACTTCACACGGGTTGCAGGAGCTCGATTCTGTTGCCTACGGGGTCAAAGACGTAGACGCGCCTGTAGCCGGGGAACAGCTCGTCCACGGTCCCGTCGGGCAGCTCGTCCACCAGGAACGCCGGATGCGCCTTCTTCGCGGGGCGGAAGTCGTCCTCGATGCCGATGTGGATCTCCACACCGTCGCCTCTGAACCAGACGCCGCCGCGTTTGGCCAGCTCCGGCGGTTTCTCCACCTCGTGGAGGCCCAGGGTCTCGGTGTAGAAGGCTCTCATCAGGGGCTCGCTGCCCTTGGGCGCGGCGAGCTGGACGTGGTGCAGGGCTTTGATCATTTCTTCTTCCGTCCTACGACGAAGATGCGCCTGAAGGGGAACGGCGTGCCGTACGGCTTGCGCGGATATGCGACGTCGAGCTTTTCCTTGAGATCCTTTTTGAAGTGGTCGGCTTCCTTTTCGGTGAGGCGGTCGAGGATGGGACGCAGGGCCGTGCCGGAGATCCAGTTCAGGACGGCGTCGTCGCCCCGGAGGATGTGGATGTAGGTGGTCTCCCAGGCGTCGGTTTGGAAGCCTCTCAGCTGGTCCACGTAGTCCACCGGCTGCTTCACCGGCCACGGGCGGTCGAAGTCGCCGAGCCTGTCGCTCCAGGCGGGGGTCTTGCAGAGCTCACGGACCAGGGCGTGGCTCGGGGCGTCGTAGTTGCCCGGCATCTGGAACGCCAGCCAGCCACCGGGCCTGATCGCGTCCGCCCAGTGTTCGAGCAGGTCCTGGTGGGTGGGGACCCACTGCAGGACGGCGTTGGAGACCAGCACGTCGATCGGCCGGTCGGGGCGCCAGAGGGTCACGTCGGCGACGTCGAACCTGACGCCCTCGATCTGGCGGGCCTTGGTGATCATCGCGGGTGAGGAGTCGAAGCCGTAGACCGTGGCCTTGGGCCATCTGCGGGCCAGGGCCGCGGTGAGTTCGCCTGATCCGCAACCGGCATCGACGACATAATCGGGGTTGTCGGCATCGATGCGGTTGGTCAGGTCGAAGAAGGGGCGCGAGCGTTCGTCGGCGTATCTGGCATAGGTCGCCGGGTCCCAGATATCTCTTGACATAGAGATAATTGATATCGAGAGAGATATCTCGATGTCAAGACAGTACACTCCATTGCATGACGAATGGCGATGAGGACGAGGTCGACCGGTTGGTCGCGTCGTGGCGGCAGGAACGCCCCGACCTCGACGTCGAACCTCTGCAGGTGCTCTCACGGGTGTCCCGGCTGGCCAAGCACCTGGACCGGGCCCGGCGGGCGGCTTTCGCCGAGCATTCGCTGGAGCCTTGGGAGTTCGACGTGTTGACGGCTTTGCGACGTGCGGGCAAGCCGTACGAGCTGAGCCCTGGCGCGTTGCTCCGCGCCACGTTGGTGACGTCCGGCACGATGACCAACCGCATCGACCGCCTGGCCGAAGCCGGTCTGGTCCGCCGCCGCCCCGACCCGGAAGACCGCCGCGGCGTCCTCGTGACGCTCACCGACACCGGGCTCTCCAGGGTGGACGCCGCGTTCTCAGGACTGCTGCGCCGGGAACACGAGCTGCTGGCCGGCCTCGGCCCGGCCGACCAGCGCGCCCTCGCCAACCTGCTGAGAACGCTCCTGACGCCCTTCGACTCCTAGCCGCTACTCACCCAGGCGGTCGGCGAGTTCCAGCCATTCGGCCTCGGTTGCGTCCTTCTGGGTGTGGATGTCCTTGAGCTGCGCGTCCAGCGAGCCGAGCTTGGCGTAGTCGCTGGCCGCGTCGGCCATCGCCGCGTGCAGCTTCGCCTCCTGCCCGGCCAGCTTGTCGAGCTGCCGCTCCAGGCGCTGGAGCTCCTTGCGCAGCTCGCGATCCTCCTTGGCGGAGGACGCCTCCTTGGGCTTCTCCTCGGCGCTTTCCACGGCTGAGGCGACGCGTGCCGTCACGGCCGCGCCCCGGGCGCGGCGTTCGAGGTATTCGTCCACGCCGCCGGGCAGCATCGACAGCTTCCCGTCACCGAGCAGCGCGACGCACCGGTCGGCGACCCGCTCCAGGAAGTAGCGGTCGTGGCTCACCAGGATCAGCGTGCCCGGCCAGCCGTCCAGCAGGTCTTCGAGCTCGTTCAGCGTCTCGATGTCGAGGTCGTTGGTGGGCTCGTCGAGCAGCAGCACGTTCGGGTCGTCCATGAGCAGGCGCAGCAACTGCAGCCGCCGCCGCTCGCCGCCCGACAGGTCGCCGACCACCTTCCACTGCGCCTCGCCCTTGAAGCCGAGGCGTTCGAGCAGCTGGGAGGCGGTCCACTCCTTCTTGCCCACCTGGATGTACTTGCGGATCTCCTCGACCGTCTCCAGCACGCGCTTGGTCGGCTCCAGCTCGGCGAGCTCCTGCGACAAGTGCGCGAGCCGTACCGTCTTGCCTCTGACCACCTTGCCCGAGTCCGGCTTGACGCTGTCGGCGAGCAACCGCAGGACGGAGGACTTGCCCGAGCCGTTCACGCCGATCAGCCCGATGCGGTCGCCTGGGCCGAACTGCCACGTGCTGCGGTCGAGCACCAGCGGTCCCGTGTCGGGGCCGCCCGCGTGCAGGGTGACGTCCTCGAGGTCGTAGACGGTCTTGCCGAGCCTCGCAGCGGCGAACTTCACCAGCTCCACGCTCTCGCGCGGCGGCGGCTCGTTGGCGATCAGCGCCTGGGCGGCGTCGATGCGGAACTTGGGCTTCGAGGTGCGCGCCGGCGGGCCCCTGCGCAGCCAGGCGATCTCCTTGCGCATGAGGTTCTGCCTGCGGTCTTCGGCGGCCGCGGCGATGCGGGCGCGCTCGGCCTTCGCCAGCACATAGGCGGCATATCCGCCTTCGTACCGCTCCACCTTGCCGTCCACGACCTCCCAGGTCCTGGTGGACACCGCGTCGAGGAACCACCGGTCGTGCGTCACGACCAGCAGCGCGCTCTTCCTGGTCGCCAGGTGCCGGGCCAGCCAGGCGATCGCCTCGATGTCGAGGTGGTTGGTGGGCTCGTCGAGCATGATCAGGTCGTGCTCTTCGATGAGCAACTTGGCGAGAGCCGTACGGCGGCGCTCACCGCCCGAGAGGTCGCTCGCCTTGGCTTCGAGGTCGAGGTCGCCGATGAGGTTGGCCAGGATCTCCCTGATGCCCTGATCGCCCGCCCACTCGTGCTCAGCGCGATCGGCCAGGACGATCTGCTTGACGGATTTTTCAGGATCCAGGTCGTCGCGCTGGGACAGCAGGCCTATGCGGAGGCCGCGGGTGTGGGTCACGCGGCCGGAGTCGGGCTTGGTCAGAGCGGCCAGTACGGAGATCAGCGTGCTCTTGCCGCCGCCGTTGCGGCCGACGACGCCGATGCGCTCACCTTCCTCGATCCCCAGGGAGAGGTCTAGGAGGAGCGGCTTGGGGCCGTAGGCGTGGGAGACAGACTCAAGATTGACCAGATTCATCGCGCCACCAGCGTATCCGCTCCCTGAACCGGGACCACACCGATATCGGGGTACGGCCAGCATCAGGAACCCGGTACGACCAGTCCCCAGGTACTGCCCGCCACCCGGCTCCCCCACAGCCCAGCCCAGCCCACGGCCCCGCGCCCACCTCCGACGCCGCACCCACCTCCGGCCCAGCGCCCACCTCCGGCCCAGCGCCCACCTCCGACGCCGCACCTACCTCCGGCCCCGCACCTCTCTCGGCCCCGCACTCCTCACGGCCCCGCACTCCTCACGGCCCCGCACTCCTCACGGCCCCGCACTCCTCACGGCCCCGCACTCCTCACGGCCCCGTGGGACTGCCGTGGGCCTGTGGGACTGCCGTGGGCCCAAGCCTTCCCCAGCCCCGAGCCCACGTGGGCCCAAGTCCTCCCACGCCCGGCACGCGCGCCCGCACTCGACGTGGTGGTGAAGGTGGAAAGCGAAGAAGACGCCTGGCACACCGTCGTTGCGGCGCTCAGCCCACGCGCCCGAGCATCGCCACGACGGACCGAACCCCGTGCGGCGGTGAGCGATCCCCTGGCGCCAGCCGTACAAGAAGGCGGTTGAAGCGGATCGGCGAGGTGCGGGAGATCGGCGGATGGTTCAGGCGATGTGCGGAACGGCCGGGCCGTAGGTGGGCACGGCGGTGCGGGCGACACCGAGGCTGGTCAAGGACGCCGCCAGGTCGTGCGCATGCTCCTCATCCCCCACCAGGAACGCACAAGTAGGCCCAGACCCAGACACGATCGCCCCGAGCGCCCCCGAACCCCGCCCAGCGTCCAACGTCCGCGCGAGCGACCGACGCAGCATCAACGCCGCCGGTTGGAGGTCGTTCGTGAGCTCCGCCCCCAATGCCCGCGCATCACCCGCCTTGAGCGCCGCCAGCAAAGCCTCGTTGACCTGCGGCCACCCCACCCGAGTCCCCGTCGCCTCACGAAGCCGGTCGCACTCCGCATAGACCCGCGCGGTCGACAACCCCCCATCAGCCACCGCAAACACCCAATGAAACCGTCCAGCCGTCTCAACAGGCGTGAGCTGCTCACCCCTGCCCGTCCCCAAGGCAGTGCCGCCCATCAGCGAGAACGGGACATCACTCCCCAGATCCGCAGCGATCTCCATGAGATCCTCGCGCGGCAGTCCGAGCCCCCAGAGCTCGTTGCACGCGATGAGCGCCCCGGCAGCGTCCGCACTGCCACCCGCCATGCCACCCGCGACCGGGATCGCCTTGGTGATCACCAGCTCGACGCCGTAGGTGCGCCCGGCGTGCTTGGCCAGCGCCCGAGCCGCCTGGATCGCCAGGTTGCTGTCATCGAGCGGCACCAGCTCGGCGGACTCCCCCACGACCTTCACGGAGAGCCCCTCGGACTCCTTGGCGACCACCTCGTCGAAGATCGACACCGCGTGGAAGACGTTGACCAGGTCGTGGTAGCCATCGTCCCGGAGGGGACCTACGGACAGTTGGACGTTGACCTTCGCTGGCACCCGTACGGTCACCGAACTCATCGATCTTCTGCCACTCTCATCGCCGTCAGGGTCAAGGCTCCCGATGCTATCGGGACCCGGTTCTCCCCCACGCAAACCATCCGACAAGTCCCCACCCAGCCCCCACCCCGCTGAGCCGCTTCCCTCGGGTCCCATCGAGCGACCACAGCAGCCATCGCTCGGGGATTACTCCATCGACGCAACGTGCCACGACGACCTAACAGGTCTGTGGAGAGACCCGCCCAGGGCTGGTCCGGCGTCGTCGGTCCAAACTCCCAGGCAGCCGGGCGGGATAGGACGGCGCGAAGCCTCCCGGGCGGGTTAGCGGGGCGGGACCAGCCCGAAACCTCGCGGACGATCGAGCGGTCCGGGCGGTCCGGGCGGTCGTGCGGTCGGGCGGTCGGGCGGTCGGGCGGTCCGCGGGCTGGGCGGGCGGGCGGGTGGAGCGGGCCGGGACTCTGGGCGGGCAGGTGGGGCGGGCCAGTTCGAAGCCTCTTGGGTGGGCGGGGTGGGGAGAAGCTTTGCAGGTGGGCGGGCAGGTGGGGTGGTTTGGGGGGTGTGGCAGGCTGGCGGGGTGGTGGATATCGGTGGGGATGCTGGGTTGTCGTCGGTGACTGTGGTTGAGGTGCCGCAGTGGCGGGCGTCTGGGTCTGAGACGGCGCAGCGGCTTCGCGAGGGGGCCGCGGCGCTTGCCGAAATGACTGCTGTGGCTCGTCGTACTCGGGTGGAGGTTGTGGACGGGAACAGCCCGGCTGAGCTGGCCGCTAATGCGGAGAGCGTCCGGGAGGCGCTGGATGCGGCGGGTGGCGGGTTCGTGGTCACTGTTGGCGGGGACTGTGGGGTTGAGCTCGCGCCGGTGGCGGAGGCTGTTCGGCGGTTTGGTGAGCGGCTCGTGGTGCTGTGGTTTGATGCGCATGGTGATCTCAATACGCCCGCTTCGTCGCCGTCTGGGGCTTTCCATGGGATGGTCCTTCGGGCTCTGACGGGCGAGGGGCATGCTGAGCTGGTTCCTGCGCTGGGGGTGGCGGCTGGCAGGGTTGTGCTGGCGGGGGCTCGGGATCTGGACCTGGGCGAGACGTCGTTCATCGAGGCGGCGGGGGTTCGTCACCTGACTGTGGGCGATCTGACGGCTGGTTCCGGGGGTGGGTCTGCGGTTCTAGGGGATGCGATCGCCTCTGCTGCGGGCGACGCGGTCGTTTATGTGCATGTCGATTTGGATGTGTTGGAGCCCTCTGTGTTTGGGGCTGTGGGGTCTCCTGCGCCTGGCGGGTTGCTGCCTGAGCAGTTGCTTGAGCTGGTCAGGTCGGTTGCTGGGCGGTTTCGGGTGGTTGGGCTGGGGATCACTGAGTACGAACCGGGCCGTGTTGAGGACCGGGAACTGCTTGGGCCGCTGGTTGAGGCGCTGGTCAAGGTTTGTGCGTCGTAGGGCGGTAGTGGTGCATCTCTGAGGTTGCCTGACCGCTGCACTTCGGAGATGGCGTGGCAGCTCAGGGATGGCGTGGCTGCGGCACCTCTCAGGTGTCGTGCCTGTCGCTGGCTTTCCTTTGCCCTACTCCCCTGCGGATGTAGACGGTGCATGCAGGGGAGTAGGACGTCCGTGATCGGGTTGTCGTTTCAGGGGCGGCAGGAGGTGGACTGCAGGCGGTTTCACGGCGGTGATCCGTGACCGGCTGGAGGCTGGCTCCGCGTGGGGTCGTCTACCGGTAATCGGGGCTGGCCCCAAGCGGCTTCGTCGTGGTTTGCCGCGAGTTGGCTCCGGGCGATGTTGTGTGGGTCACCAAGGATGGCTGCGGTTGAGGTGCTGTGGTCAGCCGGGGCGGACGGCGCCTCGGTAGATCGGGCGGTAGTAGGTGGAGTTCAGGAACTGGGTTTTCTTCACTACGTCGCCTGTTTTCGGGGCGTGGATCATTACTCCGGCGCCCAGGTAGATGCCTACGTGGGTGGGGTCGCCGGAGCCGCCGCCGAAGAAGAGCAGGTCGCCCTTGCGTAGGTCACCCAGGGCGATGGGTTTGCCCTGGTGGAACTGGGTGCCTGTGTAGTGGCCGAGTTTGATGCCTGCCTTGGACCAGGCGTAGAGGGCTAGGCCGCTGCAGTCGAAGCCGACTGTGGTCGCGCCTCTTCCTATGCCTCGGGTGGGGCCTGACGAGGAGCCGCCACCCCAGGAGAACGGGGTTCCCAGGCGGGCCAGGGCGGCATTGGCTGCTGTCTCGCCCTTGGTTTGGGTGGGGGGCTTGGTGTCCTGCTTGGGGGGCGGGTCTGTGTTGTCGCTGGGGGTGTTTGGGGTGCTTCGGTCCTTTGGCGGCTTTGGGGGGTGGTCGTTGTTTGGCTCGGTGGTGTCTGGGGGTTCGTTCCGGCTGGTGTTTGGGGGGTCGGTGTGGTCTCGGGGGGTTTGGGGGAGCTTGCCGTACCAGCTGGGGGTGGGGAGGTCGGGGTCGTTCCAGCTTGGCTTGGTGTTAGTCCAGAAGGTGTTCGGGGGTTCGCTCTCCCTGCTGGGGGTGGTCGGGGTGGAGGTCTTCCAGGGGGTGGTCCCTGTGGGGGTGAACCATTCCTTGGGGGTTTGGCGGAGGGGGTGGCGCCACTTCTTCAGCCATGCGGTTATGGCGGAGTTGTCCCAGGTGGGGGGTGGGTGTGCGGCTCTGGCCCATTGGACAGCGGACTGGGGGGACGTGGCTTCGTGAGGGGCGCCTGCCTGTTTCAGGGGCTGTTCGGTGGATGGGGTGTTTGTGCAGGCTTCTGGTGGGAGGGCGATGGTGAGAGTGGCTGTGGTCGGGGTTGAGGGGCGGGCTATGTAGATGATGCGTGGGGGGTGGGGGTCGGGGGTTTCAGTGGGTGGGTTTGGGGTTTTGGGCTCCAGGAGCTTGGCGTCGGCGGTGGGGACGGCGATGGTGCCTACGCATGCCTTGTCGCTCATGTCGTCGGGGGGTGTGGTGGCTGTGGGGAAGGCGCTCAGTGTTGCGAGGACTCCGCCGCTGATGAGGAACCACATCAGGCACCGTCCAGCGGGGAGTGGGGGGTGGTCATGGGGGGTGCCTCCTGAGCTGGGTTGATGTTGAGTACGGCCGGCTCAGGATCGTGTGGCAGGGGGTGGTGGGATGGGGCCGAGCGGGGTTCTGTGGATGACGGCGCTGGCGGTGAGCTGGGGCTGTGGATAGTGCGTGATGGGGGTTGCACTCAGGGTGCTGGCTGATGACGGCCCTGCGGGAATCGGCCGAGGCGAGGGCGGTGGGCGCAGGACTGCTGGGGGCGGGGTAGTGCGCGCAAGGGTGCAGGCAATGGGTGCGGGACCGGTGGCTGCAGGACCGATGGGCGCGGGGGGTGGGCGCGGGGTGGAGCGCGCGAGGCCGCAGGCAGCGGGTGCGGGACCGGTGGGTGATGACCAGTGAGCGTGGCGGCGCGGGTGGAGCGTGGGGGCTGAGGTGGAGAGTGTGAGCCGCGGGCGGGGTGGAGGGCGAGGGCTGACGGCCGGAGTGGAGGCTGAGGGCCGGGGCGGTGGGTGAGGGCGGGGTGGTGGGTGAGGGCCGAGGGGCGAGGTGGAATTAGGGGTTTAGGAGGCGGTGGGGGCCGGGGCCTTGGGTGGCCAGGGTGTCCTGGGGGTTGGCCAGGGCGCAGCGGTCCAAGGAGAGGCAGCCGCAACCAATACAGTCCGTCAGGTTGTCGCGAAGTCTCGTCAGCTGTTCGATCCGGTTCGTCAGCTCGCCCTGCCAGCACTGGGAGACCCTGGCCCAGTCCTCCCGGGTCGGGGTTCGTCCCTCGGGGAGCAGAGCCAGTACGTCGCGGATCATGGCCAGCGGGATGCCCACACGCTGGGAAACGCGGATGAAGGCCACCCGGCGCAGGGTGTCTCTTGTGTAGCGGCGCTGGTTGCCCGCCGTCCGGCGGCTGAAGATCAAGCCTTCGCGTTCGTAGAAACGCAACGCTGACGTAGGGACGCCGCTGCGGTCGGACAAATCGCCGATTGTTAGCTGATATGCCTTCCACGACAGCACAGCCACGAGTCTAGCTAGACCTTGGTTTATGTTCGGCGATGCGGGCGAAGGCCGTCACGTCCAGTTGCTCGCCTCGGGTTGAGGGGTCTACCGAGGCCCCGCGCAACGCCTCCTCGGCCTGTACGGCGGAGCCGGCCCACCCGGCCAGGGCCGCGCGCAGGGTCTTGCGGCGCTGCGCGAAGGCCGCGTCGATCACGGCGAAGACCTCGGCCCGGGAGGCCGTCGTCACCGGCGGGTCGCGCCTGACCAGGGAGACCAGGCCTGAGTCCACGTTCGGGACCGGCCAGAAGACGCTGCGGCTCACCGGACCCGCTCGCCGCACGTCGGCATACCAGGCGGCCTTGACGGACGGCACGCCGTACACCTTGGAGCCGGGACCGGCGGCCAACCGGTCGGCCACCTCCGCCTGCACCATCACCAGACCAGACCGTAGGGACGGCAACACCTCAAGGAGGTGAAGGAGGACAGGAACGGACACGTTGTAAGGAAGGTTAGCAACCAGCGCTGTCGGTATATATCCGGAAAAAGCGGAGCTATCCACCCGCATCGCGTCAGCCTCGACCACGGTCAGGCTGTCGGACAAACCCCGAGAGTCAACGGTCAACGGCAACTGCCGCGCCAGCACGGGGTCGATCTCCACCGCCACCACATGTGACACTGCCGACAACAGCGCCAACGTCAGCGAGCCCAACCCAGGACCCACCTCGATAACCACATCATCTGGTGACAAATCGGCGGTTTTCACGATCCGCCGCACCGTCCCGCCATCGATCACAAAGTTCTGCCCGAACTTCTTGGTAGGCCGAAGGTCTAGCTTGTTAGCCAAATTACGTATTTCCACCGGCCCAAGCAGGCTCATACTGTTTCCTCGGTCCTCCCATGTCATCCAACCAGTCTCCCGCATCGAAAAACATCGAGAACCACCGCGTAGGAAGGAGTGCCCCATGGAGCCGACGGGCGCCGCGCCACTCCGTCCCACCGACGCCAGGGAAATAGGCCCCTACCGCCTCCTGGGCCGCCTGGGCGAGGGCGGCATGGGTTCCGTTTTTCTCGCCAGAGCCCCCACCGGCCGAAATGTCGCCGTCAAGGTCATCAAATCGGAGTTCGCCAACCAGGAGGGCTTCGCCGCCAGGTTCCACGCCGAGGTCGACAGCGCCCGGCGGGTCGCGTCGTTCTGCACCGCCCAGGTCCTCGACAACGGCAACACCGCCGACGGCCGGCCGTACATGGTCACCGAGTACATCGAGGGCATCCCCCTCTCCGAGCAGATCGCGAAGTTCGGCGGCCTCGACCCGGGACCGCTCCACGGCGTCGCCCTCGGCGTCGCGGCCGCGCTGGCCGCGATCCACGTGTCCGGACTCGTGCACCGCGACCTCAAGCCGGCCAACGTCATCCTGTCCCTGTCCGGCCCGCGAGTGATCGACTTCGGCATCGCGCGGGCGCTGGACCGCGACAGCGGTTTCACCATGTCCGGCGAGCTGCTCGGCAGCCCAGGCTGGTGGGCCCCCGAGCAGGTGCGCGGCCTCGTGGTCACCCCAGCGGCCGACATCTTCGCCTGGGGCTGCCTGGTCGCCTACGCCGGTAGCGGACGCCACCCGTTCGGCCGCGGCGACGCCGTCACGCTGGCCACCCGCGTCCTGAACAGCCCGCCCGACCTCGGCGCGCTGCCCGCTCCCCTCAACGAGCTGGTACGGCAGGCCACCGACATGGAGCCGCTGCGCAGGCCCACGGCGCAGGACCTGGTGATCGCCCTGGTGGGCGGCGCGAGCCCGACGGTCATCCAGCAGCAGACCGTCGACCCGGCGACCGAGATCCTCAGCCAGACCTGGGAACCGCCGCAGAACGTCGTGGACAGTACGGTCACCGGCCCGACGCCGGTTCCCTTCAAAACGACGAAAAACGCGATATACGCGGAAGACACCGAGGACACCGAGAGCGCCAAGAAGCGCGGCAACCGCTGGCTGATCGCCGCAGGAGCCGCCCTGCTCGCGCTGGCCGTGACCGCCGCCGTCCTGATCACCGCCAGAACCCCAGGGAGCGTCCGCCCCCAACCGTCCGCGTCCACGTCGGAGGAGGCCCAGGCCCCCAACGACATCGGCCATCGCTACAACCTGAGCGACGACTTCGACGGCGTCCAGCTCGTGGTCAGCGCCAAGCCCGAGTGCGGCGTGTCCGACTACCAGGGCACGAAGCAGACCAAGGGCCAGCTGTGTGTCGTCCGCTGGACGATGCTGAACCCGGGCGGCGAGCTCGAACCCCTCACCACCCCCACGGTCACCCTGGTCGACGACAGGGGCAGCGCGCACGACCCGCTGGACGTCTCCACCAAGCTGCCCGGCGCGATCGCCCCGGGCGCCAGGATCGAGGGCGTCACCGTCTTCGACCTCCCGCCCGTGCGCAAACCGGCGCTGCTCAGGGGAACCCTGTTCGACGGCGGCAAGCAGATCGAGGTGCGCCTGTGAAGCTCCTGCTCGCCCTGCTCCTGGCGATTCCGCTGGTCAACGGCACGACCGCGCAGAAGGCCTGCGCCCCGTCCGACTTCGACCAGGACGGCCGCGACGACGTGGTCGTCGGCGACCCGCTGGCCGGTCCCGGGGCCGTGCACATCCTGTCCGGCGGCAAGGTCACCGCGGTCCCCTCCCCGCAGCTCGGCGAGGCGGAGGGGTACGGCTGGGCCGTACGGCTGGCCAGGGTCGACCAGGACAGCTGCGCCGACCTCGTGATCGGCGCCCCCTACGCCGACGTGGACGGCGCGGTGGACGCCGGAGCGGTCTACGTCGTGTACGGCGGAGCCACCCAGCCCCCCAAGCGCATCACCGCCCCAGAACCGCAACGCGACGCGCATTTCGGCTGGTCGCTGGCCGCGAAGGGCAACCTGATCGCGATCGGCGCGCCGTACGAGGACGAGAAGGGCCAGGCGGACGCCGGCGCGGTGTACGTGGGCGCGGCCGACAAGCTGCGCAGGATCAGCCAGGAGCAGCCGGACATCCCCGGCAACGGCGAGGTGGGCGACCAGTTCGGCTGGGCGCTGACGTTCGGCCCGCGCAACAGCCTGGTGATCGGCGTGCCGTACGAGAACGACGACGGGGCGGGCAGGCAGGTCGGCACCGGGAAGATCGACTCCGGCTCGATGACGGTGATCAACGACGTCAACGCGGCGACGATCACCGCCACCAAGTGGGAGGTTCCCGAGCGGACGAGCGGCGACAGGTTCGGTTACGCGGTGGCCTACTCCGACGCGGCCGGGCTGGCGATCAGCGCGCCGAAGGGCGGTTTCGTCCAGCTCTTCGACGGCAACCTGAAGCCGACGAAGTCCGTCCAGGTGCAGATGGGCGTCTCGCTGGCCGCCTCGGCCGACGGCAGGTTCGCGGTAGGGACGCCGCTGGGCGGACCGGACAGGACGGGCGCGGTGCAGGTGTTCTCGCCCAGGGACACCGCCGACATTCGCACGATCGCCCCCGATCCGCAGCCCGACGCTCGCTACGGTTGGTCGGTGGCCTTCAGCGAGAACCGCGTCGTGGCCGGAGCCCCGGACGCCAGCCCCTACGGCACGGTGTTCCTCGCCGGACGTAACGCCGAAAAGCCGGAAATTTCGGGACCCGCGAAGGGCGCCGACTTCGGCGCATCCGTAGCGGGATGAAGCGCGCGGTGCTCGCCATCGTGCTCGTCACCACGGCCTGCACGCAAACCACCGACAATCCCGCCAAACCAGCCGATTGCGCTAAGGCGAGCGCGCACGACTTCGACGGCGACGGCCGCGACGACGTCGCCATCGGCGACCCCTGGGTCGCGGGCGGCGCCGTCCGCCTGCTGACCGCGGGCAAGGTGGTCAAGCTGCCGTCCCCCGAGCTCGGCGCGCACGACGGCTTCGGCGCCGCGCTGACCTTCGCCAAGGTCGACGGCGACGGCTGCGCCGACCTGGTGGTCGGCGCGCCGTACGCGGACGTCGGCGGCAAGGAGGCGGGCGCGGTCTACATCCTGTACGGCGGAGCGGCCCGGCCACCCCAGCGCATCACCGCCAGGCAGCCCAAGGACGGCGCCACCTTCGGCTGGTCGCTGGCCGCCCACGGCGACGTGATCGCCATCGGCGCGCCCCACGAGAACGCCGTGCACCTGGCCAGGCGCGGCACGGTCGAGCGCACGATCACCCAGGACACGATGGGCGTTCCGGGCGACAGCGACCCGCTCGACCAGTTCGGAACCGAGGTGGCGCTCGGCCCGATGGCGTCGGGAAAGGTGGCCCTAGCAGTCGGCGCACCCTATGAGGGCGAGGTCGGCGCGGTCACGGTCATCGACGACGTGAACGCCGACCGGCTGAGCGGCGCCATGCTCACCCCGCCGAAGATCGACGACGGCGGTCTGTGCGAGTTCGGCCAGAGCCTGGTCCACATCGAGGGCGTCGGCCTGGCGGTGGGCGGCGCGGACTGCGGCAAGGTCCAGTTCTACGACCTCGACCTGCACCCGTCCCGCACCGTGGCCAGACCGCGAAACGCTCCGAAGTTCGAGCCGGTACGGCTGGCCTCCACGAACGGCCAGGCGGCCGCCCTCTGGCCAGGCCCCTCCCCCACCCTGCGGCTGCTCGGCAAAGGAGACCTCAAGGCCAGCGAGACGGCCCGGTCGGTCACCTTCCTCGACGGCGAGCCCATCACCATGCGCGCGGACGTGCTCAGCTGAACAGCCGGGCGCCGCAGTGCGGCCACTGCCCCTGCCACCGCCCGCCCACCCGCTGGTAGAGGAGCTGCGCCCGATAGGTCTGCTCGGCAGCGGGCCACACGTTCGGCGTCCTGGTGCCGCCGACCGCCTGCCACATCGCCAGGTTGAACTGGTACAGGCCGTAGTAGGGCCCGCCCGCGTTGACCGCGCGCGGATTGCCGTGCGACTCGCACGCCGCCAGCGCCGCCCAGTTGAGCTTGGCCACCGCCGCCTGGATCGGAATCGCGTGCTGGGGCATCGCGGTCACCACCCTGATCACGGTGCCGTCCTTGGGGAACGCGCTCAGCGCCGGGCTCACCCGGTCGCCGCGGCGCAGCCGTACGCCCTCCTGCTTGAGCACCTCGCCCACGGTGGCGCCCGTCGTGACGGTCTCGCGGCGCACGGACCCCCTGACCACGTAGACGCGCCGGGCGGTGAACACCGACAGCCCGGAAGCGGGCAGCGCGCCCTCAGGCGGCACGGACAGCCGCCCACCCGCGTGGTTGATGGCCATCTCGGCCAGCGCGCCCGCCACGTCGGTCGCGGTCACCATGCGGGTGATCGAGCGCCCATCGACGGTCACCGTGACGGGACGGCCGTGCCGCACGATGATCTGCGCGCCGTCGACCACGTCGTCCTGGCCCGACGGGTAGAGGGTGTCGCCGAAGCCGACGGAGACGTCCGCCTGATCGAGCAGATCGTAGACATTGTCGGCGAAGGTGCGCATCGCGACGGATCTTCCGTCCACGATGAGTTGCACCTGCTTGCCCAGGTTCGCGGCTGTGACCAGGGCGATCGCGGTCAGCGCCACCGCCGCACAGGCTCCCAGAACCCACGGCGAGCGCCAGGGAAACGGTTCGCGCGGCGCGCGCCTCTTTCCTCTCACAGGACCCTCCGGGGCTCGGGCGCCCGACGCTAGTCCCGTCCCAAAGATCGCCTCAACCGGATCGGGGAAAGATGGTCACCACGTGCCGAAGGCAGTAGTCCCGTTGGCACTGATGGCCCGGCACAGCTCGTCCTCATGCACGCTCTTGACCTCGGCCAGGCAGCGCACGATCAGCGGGATCAGGTAGGGCGCGTTGGGCCTGCCCCGGTGCGGCACGGGCGGCAGGTAGGGAGCGTCCGTCTCGACGAGGATCAGCTCCAGGGGCGCGACGGCAGCGGCCTCGCGCAGATAAGCGGCGTTCTTGTAGGTGACAGGCCCGGAAAAAGACATGAAATATCCGGCCTCAACGCACTTGCGCGCCATGTCGGCATCGCCGGAGAAGCTGTGAAAAATCACGACTGGGGGAGCGCCTTCGGACGCCAGCACCTTCAGCACGTCGTCGTGCGCGTCCCGGTCGTGGATCACCAGCGCCTTCCCGGTGCGCTTGGCGATCTCGATGTGCGCGCGGAAGCTCGCGTGCTGGTCGTCCTGCGCGGCCCAGTCGCGGAAGTAGTCGAGCCCGGTCTCCCCCACCGCCCTGACCTTGGGCTGCCTGGCCAGCTCCTCGATCTCGGCGAGCACCTCGGGCGTGGCCGCGTGCGCCTCGTTCGGATGGATCGCCACACCAGCGTAAATATCCGAAAAGTCCGCGGCCAGCGCAGCGCCCCACTGCGAAGACGGCAGGTCATAGCCGATCGTCACCAACCGGGTCACCCCGACGGCCTTCGACTCGGCCAGGATGCCGTCGATCGAGGCGGCGGCCGCCTGGGCCGCCTGCGCGACGGGATCGCCTGATGAGGCCTGCCGCTTGCCCACCATGATGTCGAGGTGGCAGTGGCTGTCGAAGACCTCAGCAGACAGCGGGTCCGGGGCGTCGGGAAGCGTGCTCACCCGCCTAAGCTACCTGGCATGCGTTTCGGCATTCTCGGCACCACCCGCGCGTGGCGCGCGGACGGCAGCGAGGTGCCGCTGGGCGGCCCCGCCAGGCGGGCGTTACTCGCTCTCCTGATCGCCAGGCCGGGCGAGCCGGTCAGCCCCGAGTCCCTGATCGACCAGCTGTACGGCGAGCAGCCCCCCAAGGGCGCCAAGCACGCCATCCACTCCCAGGTCTCCAGGCTGCGCGGCAGCGGCCTGACGATCGAGCAGCACGACACCGGCTACCGCCTCGACGCCGCCCCGCGGGACGTCGACGCGCACGAGTTCCTCCGCCTGGCCGGGGAGGGCCGCCCGCACGAGGCGCTGTCCCTGTGGCACGGCCGCGCGCTGGCCGACCTCCCCACCCAGAACGGCTTCGCCGCCATGCTGGAGGAGCGGCGCATGGAGACGCTGGAGGCCCGTATCGAGGCCGACCTGGCAAAGGGCGCGCCAGGCCTGGCAGCCGAGCTGACCACGCTCACCGCGGAACACCCCTTGCGCGAACGGCTGCGCGCCCTGCTCATGCGCGCGCTGCACGCCGAGGGCAGACAGGCAGAGGCGCTCACCGCCTACGAGGACACCAGGCGCCTGCTGGCCGACGAGCTCGGCGCCGACCCCACCCCGGAGCTGTCCAGGGTGCACCAGGCGATCCTGCGCGGCGAGGTGAAGCAGCGGCACCGCCCGATCACCAGCTTCGTCGGGCGCGACCACGACGTGGCCGGGGTACGCGACCTGCTGGGCCGCGCCAGGCTCGTCACCCTGCTGGGACCGGGCGGCGCGGGCAAGACGCGGCTGTCCGTCGAGGTCGCCGCGCACCAGCAGGACGTCTGCTTCGTCGAGCTCGCCGCGGTGCGCGACGGCATCGAGCGGGCCGTGCTCGCCGCGCTCGGCGTGCGCGACTCCAGCATGCCCGGCCCTTCGGAAGATCCCATGAAGCGGCTGGTCGCGGCGCTGAGGGAACGGTCACCGCTGCTGGTCCTGGACAACTGCGAGCACCTGGTGGCCGACGTCGCCGCGCTCGCCGAACGCCTCCTGCACGCCCACCCCGACCTGCGGGTCCTGGCCACCAGCCGCGAACCGCTGGGCGTCACCGCCGAGCACCTGTGGCCGGTCAGGCCGCTGGCGCCCGGCGACGCCGTACGCCTGTTCACCGATCGGGCGTCAGCCGTACGGCCCGGCTTCGTGCCGGACGGCGCGGTCGAGCGCATCTGCCGCGAGCTCGACGGGCTCCCCCTGGCGATCGAGCTGGCCGCGGCGCGCATGCGCACGCACGAGGCGGCCGAGCTCGCCGGGCGGCTGGGCGACCGGTTCAGGCTGCTGTCGCGCGGCAGCCGTACGGCCGACGCCAGGCACCAGACGCTGCGCGCGGTCGTCGCGTGGTCGTGGGACCTGCTCCTTCCGGAAGAGCGGGACATGGCGGCCAGGCTGACGGTCTTCACCGGCGGTGCGACGGCGGCAGCGGCCGAGCGGGTGTGCGGCGTGGACGCCGACGTGCTCGACTCGCTCGCCGACAAGTCCCTGCTGGAGGTGTCCGGCGGGCGCTACCGGATGCTGGAGACGATCCGCGCGTTCTGCGCCGAGCAGCTCGACGGCGACGCCTACCACCGGGTCCATGCCGCCTACTTCGCCGACCTGGCCGAGCGGGTGGATCCCGAGCTGCGGCGCGCCGGCCAGTTGCGCGGGCTCGACGAGCTGGGGGCCGAGCACGACAACCTGATGGGCGCGCTGCGCTGGTGCGTCGAGGCGCGCGAGGTGGCGCTGGGCATGCGCCTGCTCGGCGCGCTGTCCACCTACCTGTGGATGCGCGGGCTGCACGGCTCCGTCGGCGCGCAGGCGCGGGCGCTGCTGGCCATGGCGGGACAGGACGCGGCCCCCCGCGACTACGTGCTGTGCTCGCTGCTCAGCGGCTCCTCCGACCTGACCCCCGCTGAGCGGTACGTCACCGAGCACAACTGGCATCCGCTCGTCGTCTACCTCTGGCCGATGATCTCCGCGGGCTCCGGCGACCCCGGCATGGCCATCGCGATCGTCACCCGCGGCAGGCAGAGCGAGGACCCGTGGGAGCGGGCCTGCTCCCGCCTCGTCTGGGGTTACCCCAGCGTGGCGGCGGGCGACTTCGACGCCGCAGAGGACGACTTCACCACAGCGCTGAACGGCTTCCGCGCGCTCGGCGAGCGCTGGGGCAGCGCGATGGCGCTCGACTCGCTGGCCTGGCTGGCCGACACCAGCGGCGACCCGGCCAAGGCGTTCGGCCACGTCGAGGAGGCGCTGGCGCTCACCGAGGAGCTCGGGGCCGACCAGGACGTGTCCGACCTGCTGTGCAACAGGGGCGACTACCGCATTCACGACGACCTGGACGGTGCCCGCGCCGACTACGAGCGGGCGGCGGAGCTGGCGAGGCGGGCAGGCAGCACCACCTACCTGGCCACGGCGCTGCGCGGGCTGGCCGACGTGGCGCGGCTGGAGGGCGACCAGGACCGGGCGCGCACCCTCTACGAGCAGGCGCTGGACCGCATCGACCAGCAGTGGGTCAGGAGCGCGGGCAACCGGGTCCGCTCGCTGGTCGGCCTCGGCCTGGTCACCGGCGACCCGGCCCGCTTCCACGAGGCGCTCGAAGCAGCCGTGCGCTCCGGCGCGCTGCCCGAGGGCGCTCGCGCCATCGAGGAGCTGGCCAAACTCGCCCCGGACCCGGCCAGAGCCGCGGAACTGCACGCGGCGGCCGCCGTGCTCAAGGGGACGGAGCCCTCGAAGATCGCCGCGTTGCGCGTGGCCGGGGTCGCCGAGGAGGTGATCGCCAGCTCCCCCGTCTCGGCGGTGAGCGACTGGTGAGCCCGCGGTGAGCGCGCCAGGACAACCTTCTCCCCATGGACATCCTGATCTCCGGCGCGAGCGTCGCCGGCCCCGCCCTGGCGTACTGGCTCAACCGCTACGGCCACCGCACCACCATCGTCGAGCGCGCCCCCTCGCTGCGCGGCGGCGGCCACTCCGTCGACTTCCGCGGCGAAGCGCACATGACCGTCCTCAGGAAGATGGGCATCCTGGAGGAGATCGAGCGGCAGCAGACCCACATGGGCGCCATGTCGGTCGTCAACGGCCAGGGCCGCCGCATCGCCGACATGCCCGCCGAGCTGTTCGCCGGCGAGGTGGAGATCCAGCGCGGCAAGCTCTCCCGCATCCTCTACGACATCACGGCCGGGCGGACCGAGTACCTCTTCGACGACACCATCACCTCGCTCGCCGAGGACGCCAACGGCGTCGCCGTCACCTTCGAGAAGAGCCCCACCCGCCGCTTCGACCTGGTCGTCGGCGCGGACGGCCTGCACTCGACCGTGCGCAGGCTGGCCTTCGGCCCGGAGGAGCGCTTCGTCACCGACCTGGGCGTCCACGTCGCCGTCTTCAGCACCAGGAACCACCTGGGCCTGGAGTACACCGGCCAGATGTACACCACCCCCGGCAAGATGGCCGGTCTCTACACCACCGACCACAACACCGGCGCCAAGGCGATGTTCTACTTCCCGTCCGTCCCCTACGACCGGCGCGACGTCCAGCAGCAGAAGAAGATCGTCGCAGAGCTGTACGGCGGGACAGGATGGATCACCGACCAGCTGGTCGCGGACCTGTGGGACGCCGACGACCTCTACTTCGACGCCTGCGCCCAGGTGCACCTGGACTCGTGGACCAAGGGCCGCGTGATGCTGCTCGGCGATGCCGCCTGGTGCGCTTCACCGCTGTCGGGCATGGGCACCGGCATGGCGATGATCGGCGCCTACGTGCTGGCGGGCGAGCTGAACCGCGGCACGCCGGAGCGCTACGAGCCGGTCCTGCGCGACTACATCCGCGGCTGCCAGAAGTCGGGCGAGGGCGTGGCGCGGATGATGGTGCCGCGGAGCAAGCTGATGGTGGCGCTGCAGCGGGTCAGCTACCGGCTCATGCGGTACATGCCGGGCAAGAAGATGATCGCGAACGCCGCCAGGAAGACGGCGTCCGCGATCACCCTGGAGGACTACTGAGCGGCTTCGAGGCGCGGGAAGAGGATCTCGCCCTTGGTGACCGTCGCGCCGGCGGGGAGCTTGCCCCAGGTGCCCACCTCGTAGACCCGCTGGTCGGCCAGCGGGCCCAGGTGGGCCTCAGCGCCCAGCGACACCCACAGCTTCTCCGCCGTGGCCGGCATGACCGGGTTGAGGAGTACGGCGATGCCGCGCAGCGCCTCGGCCGCCGTGTAGAGGATCTCGGCCAGCTTCGCCTTGCCCTCGGGCGACTCGTCCTTGGCCACCTTCCACGGCTCCTGCTCGCTGAGGTAGCCGTTGACCTGCTTGACGAAGTCGAAGATGTGGCCGAGCCCGCCGGCGAAGTCGAGCTCGTCGCCGATCGCCCGGTCGGCGTTGACCGCCGCCTGGGCCAGGCCGTCCGCGATGCCCGCGTCGCCCGAGCTCGCCGGCAGGGCGCCGTCGAAGTATTTGCCGACCATGGCCGCGACCCGCGAGGCCAGGTTGCCGAAGTCGTTGGCCAGCTCCGAGGTGTAGCGGGCGGAGAAGTCCTCCCACGAGAAGGAGCCGTCCTGGCCGAACGGGATGGCGCGCAGGAAGTAGTAGCGGTAGGCGTCGACGCCGAAGTGCTCGGTGAGCTGGCGCGGCGAGATGCCGGTGAGGTTGGACTTGCTCATCTTCTCGCCGCCGACCATCAGCCAGCCGTTGGCGAACACGCGGCCGGGCAGCGGCAGGCCCTGCGCCATCAGCATCGCGGGCCAGATGACGGCGTGGAAGCGCAGGATGTCCTTGCCCACCAGGTGCACGTTGGCCGGCCAAGTCCTGTCGAACCGCTCGGGGTCGGAGCCGTAGCCGACCGCCGTCGCGTAGTTGAGCAGGGCGTCGACCCACACGTAGATGACGTGCTTGTCGTCCCACGGGATCGGGATGCCCCAGTCGAAGGTGGAGCGGGAGATCGACAGGTCCTGCAGGCCGGACTTCACGAACTGCACGACCTCGTTGCGCGCGCTCGCGGGCTGGATGAAGTCGGGGTTGGCGTCGTAGAAGTCGAGCAGGCGCTGGCCGTACTCCGACAGCTTGAAGAAGTAGTTGTCCTCTTCGAGCCACTCGACCGCGGTCTTGTGGATCGGGCAGAGGTCGCCCTCCAGCAGCTCGCCAGGGGTCTTGAACTCCTCGCAGCCCACGCAGTAGGGGCCGGTGTAGCTGCCCTTGTAGATCTCGCCCTTGTCGTACAGGTCCTGCACGAACTCCTGCACGCGCTCGGTGTGGCGCGGCTCGGTGGTGCGGATGAAGTCGTCGTTGGCGATCTCGAGGTGCTGCCAGAGCGGCTTCCACGCCTCTTCGACGAGCTTGTCGCACCATTCCTGCGGGCTCACGCCGTTCGCCTCGGCGGTCCGCATGATCTTCTGGCCGTGCTCGTCCGTGCCGGTCAGGTACCACACCTCCTCGCCGCGCTGGCGGTGCCAGCGGGTGAGCACGTCACCGGCGACGGTCGTGTAGGCATGGCCCAGGTGCGGAGCGTCGTTGACGTAGTAGATCGGCGTGGAGACGTAGTACATGGTTCAAGCCTAGAGGACCGGGCCCGCCGAGGAGCCCGGTCCTGGCGCGACTAGCGGACGTCGACGTAGTCGGTGCTGCTGTTGGCGGCGCTGTAGGCGCTGGTGCCCGCGTAGACGGCCTTCCAGGTGCCGTCCTTCCTGGCGGTGACGCCGAGGGCGAACGCGCCGCCGCCCTTGGTGGTGGCGGTGCCCTTGTTCACCCAGGAGGCGGTGCCCTTGGCCTTGAAGTAGACGGTGACGCGGGCGCCGTTGAGGTGACCGTACGCGGTGCCGTTGGCGTTGGTGGCCTGGACGGTGCCGCTCACGGTGATCGTGCGGCCCTTCCTGACCGGCTCGGGCGAGGCGTTGAACGACCCGAACCTGGCGGCGTTGCGGAAGTCGTAGGAGAAGTCCTTGGTGGCGCTGATGCCGTGGGTGTTGGTCACCTTGACGCTGCACCTGCCCTGGCCGGGGTCGCCGGGCTCGAGGTAGAAACCGGCCTCCCACACACCGCTGACGGTGACCTCGCCGTTGATCTCGATGCCACCGCACTTGACGACGGCCTTGTCGGCCTCGCCGGCGGTGTAGACGGTGATCGGGAGGGGGGTGTTCCTGGCCGGGTAGCGGACGGCGCCGTCGTAGACCTCGATGCCGGTGATCTTCACGGGGAAGAGGGCGGCGTCGAGGGCGGACTGCGCCTTCTTCACTCGGGCCTCGGCCTCGTCCCAGGCCTTCTTGAGCTTGTCCGCCTCGTCCTTGAGCTTGTTCGCCTTGCCGCGCGCCTCGGTGGCTTCGGCGGCGAGCTTGGCGGCCTCCTTCTTGGCGGCCAGGTAGGCGGCGTTGTCGGCGCTGCCCTCAAGCTTGGCGACCAGCTCGGCCGCCGCGTCCGACGCCTTCTCGGCATCGTCGGCCTTGCCCTGCGCCGCGGTCGCAAGACCGCGCGCGGCCGTGGCGGCGTCGGCGGCGTCCGCCGCCTCGCCCTTGAGGCCGGGCAGCTTCTTGGCCGCCTCCTCGAAGCGGCGCTCCGCCGTACGCAGCGCCTCGCCCGCCCGCTCGAACGCGCTCGCGGCGCTCGTGGCGACACCCTCGGCGGCCTCCACGGCCGCCTGTGCCTTCGCCTTCTCCTCGTCGGTGACCGCGTCGGCCAGCGCCGCCTTGGCCTTGGCCAGCTCGTCGTTGGCGGTCTTCAGCTCCGCCTCCGCGTCCGTGACCGCTTTCTCGGCGGCGGGGATCGCCTCGTGAGCCTCGGCCTTCTCACGCTCACCGGCCACGACGGCGTCGGCGGCGTCCTTGGCCTTGGTCTCGGCGGCCTTGGCGGCCTTCTCGAGCTCGTCCGCCGTGCCCTTCGCGGACTCCGCGGCCTTCAGCGCGACGGCAGCGTCCTGGACGGCCTTCTCGTAAGCGACGCTCGACGCCGACTCACCCAGCTTGTCGGCCTTCTGCCTGGCCTCAGCCGCCAGCGCCTCGGCCGTGACCGCCTCGGCGTCCGCCTTCTTGAACTCGGCCAGCGCCGCCTCGTAGGCGTCCTCCGCCTTGAACGCCGCCTTCTGCGCCGCACGCAGCTCGGTGCGCAGTTCGTCCAGGGTCGGGGCGGCGGCGGTGATCGCCGGGGCGGCGGCCGCTGCGGGGAGGGCGACGGTGCCGGTGGTCGCGGCAGCGGCGGCGAGCAGCGAAACGAGGGCGCGCTTACGCACGGGGTAGCTCCAGAGGAAGTAAGAGGGCGCGCAAAAACTGCGCAAAGAGTGATTAACGCCCAAATC
This sequence comes from Nonomuraea sp. NPDC050556, assembly GCF_044457355.1. Classification (NCBI taxonomy): domain Bacteria; kingdom Bacillati; phylum Actinomycetota; class Actinomycetes; order Streptosporangiales; family Streptosporangiaceae; genus Nonomuraea; species Nonomuraea sp. NPDC050556. The sequence continues at coordinate 410,774 of NZ_JBITGU010000006.1, forward strand.
AAACCATTAGAGGTACGTACCGGACAAATCGCCCAAGGTAAAGTTTTCGCAGGTCAGGAATGCCAAAGGGCGCCCGGTAACCACCGGACGCCCTGGAAAGCCAGACGGATCAGGCCTTCGACTCCTCGCGCTTCAGCGCCTCCGCAGCCTCTTCAGCGGCCTTGGCCGCGTAGTCGATGCTGTTCTCCTTGCCGCGCCTGATCCCCAGGATGGAGATGAACAGCGAAGCGAAGATCGTCTGGAAGCTCATGATCAGCGCCGTCGCCGACGGCACGACGATGCGCAGCGACTCGCGCGGGTCGAGCGAGCCGAAGCTGCGCACCTGCCAGTGCACCAGCGACATCACCAGGCCGACGATGCCGGCGAGCGCCAGCAGGCCGCCGATCACCAGGCCCTTCTCCAGCGTGACGATGTCGATCAGCTTGCGCACCCGTGGCGACTCGGGCAGGAAGCCCTCCTCGGCCGCGTAGACCTTGGTGAACAGCGCGAACAACGCCGCCTGGAACCCGATCACCACCATGGCCGACGCGCCGACCAGGGTGTCGACGTCGAAGGCCAGCTCGCCGATCTCGACGGGCCCGAACGTCAGCGCCGTGCCCGCGATCAACCCGACGATCATCAGCACGACGCCGGGGATGAAGAACAGCCACTTGGGGCTGTAGAGGAGCAGGAAGCGCAGGTGGCGCCAGCCGTCCCGCCACGAGCGCAGGTGCGGCGGCCGCGAGCGGCCGTCGGGCGAGAGCGTCGTGGGCACCTCGCGCACGTCGAGCCCGCTCAGCGTGGAGCGGACCACCATCTCGCTGGCGAACTCCATGCCGCCCGTCTGCAGGCCGAGGCGCAGGATCGAGTCGCGCCTGAAGCCGCGCAGGCCGCAGTGGAAGTCGCCGATGGCCGACGGGAAGAACAGGCGGCCCACGAAGGACAGGACCGGGTTGCCGAGGTATTTGTGCAGCGGGGGCATGGCGCCCGGCGCGATGCCGCCCTTGAAGCGGTTGCCCATGACCAGGTCGGCGCCGTCACGCAGCTGCTCGACGAAGGGCAACAGGGCGGTGAAGTCGTAGGAGTCGTCGGCGTCGCCCATGATGACGTACTTGCCGCGTGCCGCTCGGATGCCGCCCATGAGGGCGTTTCCGTAACCCTTCTCGTCAACGTGGACCACGCGGGCGCCGGCGTCTCGTGCCAGTTGCTGCGAACCGTCGGTGCTCCCGTTGTCGGCGATCAGCACCTCGCCCTCGATGCCGTGTTCCTCCATGCACGCAAGTGCCTTGCGTACACAGACCTCCACGGTCTCGGCCTCGTTGAGGCAGGGCATGACCACCGTCAGTTCCACGTCTCAACCCTTCAGTCATGGCAGTACCAGCAAACCATGATGCCTTGTGCCCGGGCATGCTCGGGTCATGTCCGTGAAACGGCTGGCATTCTTTACAGCATGGTGAGCGTCGCGGAGATTTCCCGTGTGGACCACCCGGCCCCTGGCCGGGGGGCCCGTCTGCGCGCCTTTCTGAGGCGCCATCGGGTGTTCGTCGCAGCCTTCGTCGTGGGCGGGGTGCTGCGGCTGATCACCATGCTCGGGTACGGCCCGGCGATGTGGTTCAACGACTCCTACGAGTACGTCTCGGTGGCGCTGCACCCCAGGCCGGACCCCATCCGCCCGGACGGCTACAGCTTCTGGCTGATGGCGCTCAAGCCGTTCCACAGCTTCGCCGTCGTGGTCCTCACCCAGCACCTGATGGGCCTGGCCACGGCCGTGCTCATCTACGCGCTGCTGCGCAAACGCTTCGGCCTGCCCGCCTGGGGCGCGACGCTCGCGGCCGCCCCGGTGCTGTTCGACGCCTACCAGATCCAGCTGGAACAGCTGATCATGTCGGACACGATGTTCATGCTGCTCGTCGTGGGTGTCGTGACCATCGTGCTCTGGCACAGGAAGCTCACGTGGAAGCTCGGCGCGCTCGTCGGCTTCCTGCTGGCGCTCACCTGGCTGACCCGGTCGATCGGGCTGCCGATCCTGGCGCTGGTCGTCCTCTATCTGCTCGTGAAGCGCACGAACTGGCGGGCGATTGTGGCGCTTGTCACAGCGTGCGCGATCCCGGTCCTGAGCTACATGGGCTGGTTTTCCACAAATTATGGTCAGTTCTCCATGACCAACAGCGACGGCCTGATCCTCTACATGCGCACGGCGACGTTCGCCGACTGCGCCAAGATGAAGATCAATCCGCGCAAGGAGTACGAGCTCGCGCTGCTGTGCATCAACACCCCGCCGGCGGAGCGGGTGCACTACGCGCAGTGGTATCTCTGGCGCGACGTCGGCGGCACGGCGCTGCACTGGATGCCGGGCAGCAAGCGGTTCGAACCCATCAAGAACGAGGTGGCCGGAGAGTTCGCCAAGCGCGCCATCCTCGCCCAGCCCGGTGACTACCTGAAGGCCGTCGGGACGGACCTCCTGACCTCCTTCCAGGTGGGCAGGCGGCAGTTCCCCGACCCCCAGACGTTCGAGATGTACGAGTTCAAGCCCTACCAGGTGCTCGACCAGAACGGGCGGCCCAAGCGCCTGCCCAGCTGGAGCTCCTACGACGGCAGGACCGACACCGACGCGTTCACCTACGAGCAGGGCCCGCCGGAGACGGTGATCAAGCAGCCCTGGGCCTCGATCATGAGCGTCTACCAGCAGATCTTCTACATGCGCGGCATCATGCTCGGCGCCCTGCTCCTCATCGGCCTGTACGGCATCGCCGTACGCTGGCGCAAGCTCGGCGGCCCGGTGATCCTCCCCTGGCTCGGCTCCTTCGGCCTGATCCTGGCACCGGCGGCGACCGCCGAGTTCGACTACCGCTACCTGCTGCCCGCCATCCCCCTGGCCTGCATCGCCGCCGCCATCACCCTCAGGCACGGGCTGCCGTGGCGGGTGAAGGTCACACCCACGAACGAAGCAGCATCCGAGACCACCACTGCGCGAACGTGATCGTCTCGCCGCTCAGCACCGGATACAGCCACCAGAAGTTGATCAGCACCACCAGCGCGTAGGCGCCGACGGCAGCCGCTCCCGCCCCGCGCCTGAGCGGCGTGGCGTCCTGCCTGCCCAGCGCCACCCCGGCCATCAGGACCAGCGCGAGCACCATGAACGGCACGACCGGGATCATGTAGAAGAAGTACATCGTGCGCTTGTCGGCGATCGCGTAGTAGAACCACGGCAGCCACCCGGCCGCGTAGGCGAGCAGCACCGCCCCCGCCCGCCAGTCGCGCCTGGCGACGTACCAGGCGACCAACCCGAGCAGCGCGAGCACGGCCCCGTACCAGAGCGCGGGCGTCCCGACCGCGAGCACGGCCTGCGAGCACTTGGCTGCGCCGCAGTCGGTCGGCGCCGGGTCGGGATAGTGGAACGAGATCGGCCGCTGCAGCAGCGGCCACTGCCACGGCCACGACTTGTAGGGGTGGAACGAGGTCAGCCCGGAATGGAAGCCGAGCACCTCCAGCTGGTAGTGCATCCACGAGCGGAACGAGTCGAACGCGAAGAACAGCGGCCCGGACGACGTCGCCTGCTCCCAGTTGCGCCCCCACCCCTTGTCGGTGACGAACCAGCCGGTCCAGCTCACCATCATCACCACGACCGGCGCCACCGCCAGGGCGCTGAACGCGGTCGGCAGGTCACGGCGCCAGACCCCGACGTACGGCCGGCGCAGCCCGACGGCGCGCCGCGCGCCCGCGTCCCACATCAGCGTCATCGCCGCGAAGGCGATCAGGAAGAAGATCCCCGACCACTTCACCGCGCAGGCAGCGCCGAGGCAGACGCCGGCGGCCAGCCGCCAGGGCCGGTAGCCGAGGAACGGCCTGGTGTCCGACAGCGGCGACCGTTCGTACCAGTCGACCATCCGCTCGCGCGCCCTGTCCCGGTCGACGACGAGGCAGGCGAACCCGGCCAGGACCCAGAACATCAGGAAGATGTCCAGCAACGCCGTACGCGAGAGCACGAAGTGCAGGCCGTCCAGCGACAGCAGGAGCCCGGCCAGGCAGCCCAGCAGCGTCGAGCGGGTCATCCTGCGCGCCACCCTGGCGATGATCAGGATGGACAGCACACCCACCACGGCGGCCATGAACCGCCAGCCGAACGGGTTCATCCCGAAGATCCACTCGCCGAGCCCGATCATCCACTTGCCCAGCGGCGGGTGCGCCACGTAGCTGGCGCAGTCCGGCACGTTCGGGCACTGCACGTAGATGTCGAGGTTGCCGGCGATCAGCCGCTGGTCGGCGATCGGGTTCTTCGCGTCACCCAGGAACTTGCGCTCGGCGCCGTACTGGATGAGCGCGTAGGCGTCCTTGATGTAGAACGTCTCGTCGAAGACGACGGCCTTCGGCTCCCCCAGGCGGTGGAAGCGCAGGATCGCGCCGAAGAGGGCCACGCTCAGCGGCCCGATCCAGCCCCATAAGACGCTCCCCTGCATGGGCGGGACCAGCCGCTCCCTGATGCTCACAAGAGCGCACCCTAAGACCTGTGCACGGCGTCGTACAGCTCAGCCTTGGGCAAACCAGCAGCTTTCGCCACATCTTTGATCGCCTGGTTTCGCGGCACGCCCGTCTCGGCGCGCCTGCCCACCTCGGCCACGAGCTCCTCGATGTCGGGCTCCCCCGCGTTGGGCACGTGCCCGGCGACGACGACGGTGATCTCGCCCTTGACGCCCTTGGCCGCCCAGGCGGCGAGCTCGGCCAGGCCGCCCCGCCGTACCTCCTCGTAGGTCTTGGTCAGCTCGCGGCAGACGGCCGCCTCGCGGTCGGGGCCGAAGGCCTCGGCCATGGCCTCCAGGGCGGTCTTCAGCCGGTGCGGCGCCTCGAAGAAGACCATCGTGCGCTCCTCCTCTGCCAGCGCCGCCAGCCTGCGCGCGCGCTCGCCGGGCTTGCGCGGCGGGAAGCCCTCGAAGCAGAAGCGGTCGCTGGGCAGCCCGGAGATCGCCAGCGCCGTCGTGACGGCGGACGGGCCCGGCAGGGCGGTGACGGTGATGCCCTCCTCGACGGCGAGCCTGGTCAGCCGGTAGCCGGGGTCCGACACGCCCGGCATCCCGGCGTCCGTGATGATCACGACCGTGCGGCCGTCCTTGAGCGCTTCGAGGAGTTCGACGGCCCTGGCCGCCTCGTTCGCGTCGTAGTAGGAGACGACCCGGCCGCCGATCTCGACGTCCAGATCGTTCGCGAGCCTGCGCAGGCGGCGCGTGTCCTCGGCGGCGACGACGTCCGCGCTCTGCAGGATGTCCCTCAACCTGGGCGAGACGTCACCCGCCTGGCCTATAGGGGCTCCTGCCAGCACCAACCTGCCGTGTTCTCTCACCCAACCATTGTGGCAGGGCACCCCAATTCCGCCGTGTTTCCTCGGTAACCACCTGCTTGGGGCCCGTACGATGTCCGGATGGCGGTGACCGATTTTCCGTACCAAGCCGTGAAGGACACCAGCGCGCGGATCATGTCCGTGCGTGAACGGCTGGTGCCTCCGATGCAGGGCAGCGCCCTGTGGGGCTGGATCGGCCCGCTGATCGTGACGATCTTCGGCGGCATCCTGCGCTTCACCAACCTCGGCTGGCCCAAGGCCGTCGTCTTCGACGAGACGTACTACGCCAAGGACGCGTTCTCGCTGGTCACGTGGGGCGTCGAGCGCAACTTCATCAAGGACGCCGACAAGGCGCTGATGGCGGGCAACACCGACATCTTCCAGAAGTGCGCGGCGGACGCCCTGGACAAGTGCGCCAACTACGTCGTGCACCCGCCGCTCGGCAAGTGGATGATCGGGCTTGGCGAGTGGCTGTTCGGGATGAACCCGTTCGGCTGGCGGTTCATGGCCGCGCTCGTCGGGACGCTGTCGATCTTCCTCATCGCCAGGCTCGCCCGCAGGATGACCCGCTCGACGCTGCTCGGCTGCCTGGCCGGTCTGCTGCTGGCCATCGACGGCCTGCACTTCGTGCTCTCGCGTACGGCGCTTCTGGACATCTTCCTGATGTTCTGGGTCCTGGCCGGGTTCGCCTGCCTCGTCGTCGACCGGGACAGGGCGCGTCAGCGGCTGGCCGACTGGTACGAGACCTCGCCCGTCTCGCCGCGCGGCCCCTGGCTGGGCATCCGGCCGTGGCGCATCGCGGCTGGCGTCTGCCTGGCCGCGGCCTGCGGGGTGAAGTGGTCGGGCATCTTCTTCCTGGCCGCCTTCGTGCTCATGACGTTCTTCTGGGACGCGGGGGCGCGCAAGGCCGTGGGCCTGCGCACGCCGTACGCGGGCATGGTCGAGAAGGACCTGCCGACCACGGTCCTGACGCTGGGCGTCGTGCCGCTGGTCACCTACATGGCCACCTGGATCGGCTGGTTCTCCACCCCCTACGGCTACGGGCGCAACTGGGATCAGGCGACGTCCGGCGGGCCGTTCAACTTCATCGTCAACTCGGTGAAGTCGTGGGTCTCCTACCAGTGGCAGGTCTTCAGCTTCCACGGCGACCTCAAGACGACGCACCCGTACATGTCGGAGCCGTGGAGCTGGCCGCTGCTGCTGCGTCCCGTGGCTTTCCACTACGAGGGGCGCCAGGGCGTCTGTGGCGCCGCCAAGGACTGCTCGGAGGCGGTGCTCGGGGTCGGCACCCCGGTGATCTGGTACGGCGCGCTGATCGCGCTCGTCGGCCTCATCGCCTGGTACGTCGCGACCCGCGACTGGCGGGCCGGCTCGGTGCTGCTCGCCTACGCGGCCGGGTGGCTGCCGTGGTTCAAGTGGGCGATCTTCGACGACCGGACGATGTTCCTGTTCTACGCGATCCCCATGGTCCCGTTCATGGTGCTGGCCATCGTCCTGTGCGCCGGGCTGATCATCGGGCCTGCTCCCGTCGGTACGGCACAGCCCACGCTGCGCAGGACGCTCGGCGCCGCGGGTGTGGGCGCTTTCACACTTCTCGCTGTGATCAACTTCTGGTGGTTGCATCCGGTACTGTCAGCCGAGGTCATCCCCTACGCGGAGTGGAAGGCACGCATGCTCTTCGAGAAGCGATGGATCTGAACCCGGCTACAGAGAGTCAAGAGTGATTTCGTAGGGTAGTTGCTGTGCAAGACCCAATACGCACCGGTTTCGGTCATCGTCAGGGCTGGGGTCCATACGGCAGACTTCGAGGCATGCCTGCACCGGACGTGGCCGCCCTTCTCGTCGAACTCGAGCGCTCAGCGCCCGATCTCGTCGACGAGGCCAGGACAGCCGCAGAGTGGCTGACCGGAGGCGAGCCTCTGGAGACCGTCACCCAGCTCGATGTGTGCGAGTTCCTCTGGTACACGCTGCCGATCAAGGTCGACGGCGACCATGTACGGCTGGCGCGGTCCCTCGCCCGGCTGCTGCTGCTGGGCGGCCTGGAACGTTACGCCGCACTCTGCGTCTCCCCGACCACCAACCAGATCCTGCAGACCTACGCCCGCGAGGGCGAGGACGCGGGCACCGCCGCCTACCAGGAGGCGCTCGAAGCGACGGGCGTGCTCCCGCCCGACGTGCCCGAGCTGCAGTGGAGCATGATCATGGGGCCGGAGGAGCTGGGCGCGCACGTGGCCTGCTCCGCGGCGCTGGAGCTGGCGATCGTCGCCGGCGAGGAGTGCGACAGGGGCGCGCTGACCACGCGCTGGCTCACCTCGGCGCGCGCCGAGCTGGGCGGCGACAGCTGGCTGCACCGGGTCCAGGGCGAGCGGCTCAACCGCTGGGTCCTGGGGCGGGGGCCGGCGCGGCGCGAGCTGGCGCAGCCGTTCGAGGTGCGTTTGCACGCTCCTGTGCCGGCTCAGCCCTTGGGCGAGTTGCACGGGTTGCTGTCGCTGGCCGCCGGTGAGGGTGGGCTGCCGTTGCGCCTGCCTCCCTCCCAGCAGGCCGTACGGCTGCGCGAGGTCGCCGAGCACACGCTGGGGGCCTTGCGGCGGGACGGGAGCAAGCTGGTGCTCACGGACACCGGGCGGTCGCTTCTGGGGTCGCCTGAGGCGTTGTGGGACGCGGTGGTGTCGGTGTTGCTGGCGCGGCGGGACCACGAGGGCGAGGTGTCGGTGCGGGAGGCGGCGCTGCTGCTCCTGGCCGACGGGGTGGCGATCACGCCGGCGAAGGTGTGTGAGCGGGTCTCGGAGGTGGTGGGCGGCGAGGGCTGGCACGCCACGTCGGACATCGAGACCATCGTCACTGACCTGATCGGCGTCCTGACCGCTCTGGGGATGGCTTCCGGGGACGACCTCGTCTACCTGACGATGACCGGCCAGGCGGCGGCGTTGGCCGCCCTCCGAGCCCACGCCCTCCGCCCCCGGCAGTACGTCAGCCCTGGCTAACCCCCTGGGGGTCTTGAGCGCCTTGAGCGTCACACCCCCTTGGGGATCGCCCATTGGGGGTCTTGAGCATCACACCCCCTTGGGGAGCGCCCTCTGGGGGTCACACCCCCCGAGGGTGGCCTTGAGGACGGCCACCTCTCTTGGGGGTCACACCCCCTCGGGAGTCACCACCCCATTCGGGTCTTGGGGGTCACGCCCCTCCTCAAGAGGCCCCCTCTGGGGAGGGTCACCCCTTGAGGAGGGTTGCCCCCTTGGGGTTGGGATGGTCTTGGGGTCTTGGGGTTGGGATGGTCTTGGGGTCAGGGTTTGGGGAGGTGGGCGAAGGCGATGACGTTGTCGAGGTAGCCGACGTCCGGGTCGTACGGCCCGCCGCAGGTGACCAGGCGCAGCTCCGGTCCCCCCGCAGGCCCGTAGACCCGCCTGGTGGGAAAGTCGGCCTTCGCGTAAGACGCCACGTGGTCCACGACGAAGGAGGCGCTGCTGCCGTCGCTCCGCGTCACCACCACCCCGTCACCAGGCCGAAGGTCCCCCAGACGGTAGAACACCGCAGGACCGCTCACCCGCGAGTCCACGTGCCCGAAGAGAACCGCAGCCCCCGGCTCCCCCGGCGTCACCCCACCCGTGAACCAGCCGGTCAGCTCGGGCCGGTCCAGCGGCGGCACCTCGATCGCCCCGTCCCGCCCCCGCCCCACCCTCACCACCGACGCGTCCACCCCGATGGCAGGGATCTCCACCCGCTGAGGCACGCTCCGCCGCAGGGCCTCGCCGTACCCACCAGGTGGAAGGGACACACCGGCGAGCGGCACGGGCGGCGGCGCGTACCCCCGGTTGACGACCCGGTCGAAGGCGAACGCGACGACCCCGGCCACCACCAGGAACGCCACCACCCTACGAACCCGCACGTCCCCGTCTGAGCAGCAACACGGCCCCGGCCGCGACCACGATGCCCACCAGGATGCTGACCACCGGAGTCACCACCCGGGACGAGGTGACGCCCGACCCCGTGCCCGCCCCGCCCGCCGGATACCCCGCGTCCTCGATGACGAGCGTGGAGTTGTTCAGCGGCGTGGCATCCGCCGCGCACCGCCCGCTCACGATGTACTCGCCCGGCGACTCGATGACCTCCGTCGTCGCGCTCGGCCCCTTGCCCACCTTGAGCGTCCCGAACGCCTCGGACTGCGCGTAGGCGCCCTTGTAGTCGGTGCAGTCGAGGCTGATCGTCACCTGGCCGCCCGGCTCGACGTGGTCGGGCTTGATGGTGATGTCGTCGGCGAGGGCAGGCATGGCGAGCATCAGCGCCCCCGCGCACACGACTCCCGCAAATAGCTGACGCATGCCCGTTGTCATGCCCTCTGCCCGTTATGCGCAGAGTCAACGGTTCTTACAGATCTGTCTTCAGCGACAGGGTGTCGGGGGCGAAGCCCCTGGCCTGGTAGAAGCGGATGGCGTCCACGTTGGCCGCGAAGGCGGACACGATCGCCTGGTTGGCGCCCTGCGCGCGGGCCCAGGAGAAGAACTCCTCCACCAGCAGGGCGCCCACCCCGCGCGACCGCGCGCTCGCCTCGACGTGGAGGCTCATCAGCGAGGCCACCACCGCGTCCGGCCTGGTCTCCCTCGGCGGCCCCAGTTGCGCGGTCAGGTGACCGACCGTGGCGCCGTCCGACCTGACCAGCAGCGCCAGGTTGCGCGGGTTGGTGATCATGTCGGAGTAGTACGGCTCGCCGCTGCGCTCCGCCCATTCCACGTCCACGTACGGATCACGCGTCCCGGCGTCCTCGCGGAAGAGCGCGGCCGCCGAGGCGATGAGGTCAGGCAGGTCGTCGAGCGTGGCGACTTCGATCTTGGGTTCCATGCCAGGGGATGCTATGCGGTGAGGGCGGGTCGGCGGGCTGCGTGCCGTACGGGGATGATGACGATCGCGGTGGTGGCGATGGTGACCACGGCCACCAGCGCCGCGAAGGCCGCGAGGGTCTGCGCGCCCGGGTGGGCCAGCGACTCGCCGCGCTGCGCCTGCCAGACCAGCAGCCCGGTGAGCCCCGCGTAGCCGAGCGCGGCGACGACGACCAGGGCGCTGCGGGTGGCGGCGCTCTCCAGCACCGGGAAGCGCCGGGCGAGCAGGCGCAGGCCGATCGCGAGCAGCGGGAGCGCCTGCAGTGCGTGGAGCCCGACGAAGTGCGAGACGCGCAGGTCACCCGCGCCGGTGGACCAGCCGGTGAGCGGCATGCCCGCGCCGCCGTCCAGCCCGCCGACGCTGTGCGCGCCCAGGACGCCCAGCGCCTTCGTCTGGCCGGGCCTGGGGGCGGTCATCAGGTAGCCGACGGACATCCCGGCCAGCGAGATCACCAGCCCGAGCGGTACGGCCCACGCCATCGGACGGTCCACGCGCCGCTGGAGCACCAGGAAGACGCCCAGCGCGAACGTCAGCACCCATCCGAGGTAAGCAGCCCCGCCCATGACCTTGAACATGGTGTCGTCGAAGGCGGTGCCGACGTTGAAGTGGCTGCGCACGCCGCGGGCGGCCTGGAAGGTGATCACCGAGATCTCCGGGACGACGAACAGCGCCACCGTCACGGTGCCGAGCCACCAGAGGGTGCGACGCCATTTCTGCGACTGGCCGATCATCCAGGCCAGCGTGAGCGTGTAGAGGGTGAAGGAGGCGGCGAACTTGAAGGGCTTGAGCCAGACGCCCTCGTCCATGACCATCCGGGGGTCGACGAGGAGGCCGATGCCGCTGAAGAGGGCGAGGAGGGCCATGGCTGCCGCGCAGAGCGCGAGGGGGCGGTGCTTCATGGGAATCAGCCTGCCGACCTGCGGGATCGTGAACCAGAGACTGGTTCACGACCCCGCTATGACATCGTCATACCTGCGCCACGGTCAGCGTCACCGCGTAGTGGGACGAGGCCGTCGCGCCGAACCGCTGGTTGTTGACGACCGCGCCGTAGCCCGCGCCGCTGGCCCAGTTCAGCTTCATGACCGGCGTGCGCGCACCGAAGTCGATGCGCCCGATCATCTCGGTGAACGCGCCGCCCGCCGAGTTGTGCGCGGAGAAGGCGACCGTGTTCCCGTTGACCTGGTACTTCCCGTAGAGCGGGTAGAGGTCGGTGCGGACGTTGGTGGTGTTGAAGGCGAACGTCCCGTTGGAGTAGAAGACCCAGTAGGCGTTGGCCACCCGGTTGTACGCGGATGTCTGCCAGGAGGTCTGCCCGGCGAGCTGCTCGAACCTCAGGATCTGTTGCGTACGGAGCCGGACCGTTCCAGTTTCCGCTGCGGCGGGGACCGTGGAGATCAGGGTGACGGCGGCGATGATGAGGATCAGTCTGCGGATCATTGGTTTCCCTCCCTGTTCCGGTGCACCCAACGCTAGGAATCGGGCCCCTCGGCGACCATGAGGTTGGGCTCACAGCTCCCCCACAGGAACGACCCGCGTCTATCGTGGGTCCATGGCCGAGGAGTCCTTCGCCCAGCTGTTACGCAGGCTCCGGATCAGCGTGGGGCTCACCCAGGAAGAACTCGCCCACCGCTCCACCGTGAGCACGCGCTCGATCAGCGACCTGGAACGCGCCATCTACCGTACGGCGCGCAAGGAGACCGCCCGGCTGCTGGCCGACGCGCTCGAACTGTCCGGCACGACGCGCGAGCTGTTCGAGACCACGGCGCGCGGCAAGGCCACCGACCCGGCGCTGTCCGCTGTGCTGTCCCTGCCCGTGCCGCTCACCCCGCTGATCGGCCGGGAGTCCGAGATCGCGACCGTGTGCTCGCTGCTCCAGCGCCAGGACGTGCGGCTGCTCACCCTGACCGGCCTCGGCGGGGTCGGCAAGACCCGCGTCTGCCTGGCCGCAGCGCAACGCCTGTCCCCCGACTTCCCCGACGGCGTGTACTTCGCCGACCTGACCGCGGCGAGCACCCCCGAGCTGGCCCTGTCGGCCATCGCCCAGGCCGCAGGCGTGCGCGACGACGGCCTGACGGATCATCTGCGCGGACGGCAGAGCCTGCTGGTCGCCGACAACTTCGAGCACCTCGCGGAACGGGCGCCGGAGATCGTCGGCGGCCTGCTCGCCGACTGCCCGGCGCTGACCTGCCTGGTCACCAGCCGCCGTACGTTACCCCTGCGCGGCGGCCACGAGATGGTGATCCGTCCCTTACCCGTCGACCCGGCCGTCGCGATGTTCACCCAGTGCGTGCAGTCCTACTGGCGCGAATGGACCCCCACGGACGTCGTGGCCGAGATCTGCGCGCGGCTGGACGGCCTGCCGCTCGCGCTGGAGCTCGCCGCGGCCCGCATGAAGCTGCTGTCCCCGCAGCAACTCCTCGACCGGCTCGGCCTCGGCGGCGAGCTGCGCGCCACGCTCGACTGGAGTTACGGCCTGCTGGACGAGGGCGCGCGCACGCTCTTCGCCCGCCTGACGGTGTTCTCCGGCGGCTGGACCCTGGAGGCCGTCGAGGAGATCTGCGAGTGCCGGCTCGACGACCTCGCCACGCTGGTCGACAACAGCCTGGTCCACCGGTCCGGCGACCGGTTCGTCTTCCTTGAGACCGTCCGCCAATACGCTCTCTCGCTGGGTGGGGGGCCTGACTCTCGCCATCTCGACTTCTTCGTCGCGTTCGCCTCGGCGGCCGACCGTGCGCTCGTCGGCCCTGATCAGCGGCGGTGGCTCGACCTGCTGACCGCCGACCAGGACAACCTCAGGCGGGCGATCGAGTACGCCCTGTCGATCGGCGACGCCGTACGCGCCCAGCAGCTCACCGGGGCCCTCTGGCGGTTCTGGGAGATGCGCGGGCACCTCGCTGAGGGCCGCGACTGGCTGGCCAGGGCGCTCGCGCTGCCCGGCGACAGCCCGCCGCTGGTGCGGGGGCTGGCCTTCAAGGCGGCGGGCAACCTGGCCAGGGACCACGGCGACGTGAAGGCGGCGCGTGCGCTGCACACGCGGGGCATGGAGCTGTTCGAGGCCGCGGGGCACCAGGCGGGCGTCGCGATCGCGCTGAACAACCTGGGCAACATCCTGCTCGACGAGGGTGACCACGCGGCCGCCGCCGGGCTGTACGAGCGGAGCCTGGAGCGGTTCCGCTCGCTGGAGGACGGGCCCAACATCGCGTTGCTGCTCAACAACCTGGCACTGGCGCTGCGCAAGACGCCGTCCACCCTCGTTCGTGCCGCTGGGCTGGCTCGCGAGAGCGTGGTCGCGTTCGGGGCTCTGCGGGACGCGCGCGGCGAGGCGCGGGCGGTGGAGACGCTGGCCCGCATCCTCGACCACACCGGCGACCACCGCGCCGGGGCGGACCTGCACCGTCGCGCCGTGTCCCTCAGGCACGCCGCGGGTGACCTGGGTGGGCTGGCGCGGTCCTTCGAGGGGTTGGCGCACGCGCTGGCGGCGCTGGGCGAGTGCGAGCGGCCGGTGTGGCTCCTGGGCCACGCGGCCGCCATCAGGGCCACGACCGGCGACCACAGGAACGCCGACGACGAGTTCGAATGGCAGACCACGGTCGAGGACCTGCGGGGCCGCCTGCCGTCCTACGACCACCACTGGACGGCCGGCCACACCGCCCCCACCACCGAAGCCCTTAAGTCAGTTGCCTGACTAACACAGCGTCCGAGTTCTGTGCTAACGTCTTTCTCAGTCAGCCAACTAACTAATTTTGGAGATTTCAATGATCGTCGTCACAGGCGCCACGGGGAACGTCGGCCGCACGCTGGTCCGCATCCTCGCCGAGCAGGGCCACGAGGTGACCGCCGTCTCCCGCCGCATCGCCCAGACCGACGTCCCGCAGGGCGTTCACACGATCGCCACCGACCTCGCGCAACCGTCCCCCCACCTGCCCAGCGGGCCGGACGCGGTGTTCCTCCTGGTGGGCGGGGACCTGATGATGGCCGGCGACCCCGCCCAGGTCGTCGCCCGGTTCGCCGGAGCGGGCCGGATCGTCCTGCTCTCCTCCCAGGGAGTGGCCAGCCGCCCGGACTCCCTGTCCCACGGCCGCGCCTTCGCCGCCTTCGAGCAGGCCGTCATGGACTCCGGAACCGATTGGACGATCCTGAGGCCGGGCGGCTTCGCCACCAACGCCTACGCCTGGGCGCCGTCCATCAAGGCCAGCCGCACAGCCGCCGCCCCCTTCACGGAGGTCGGCCTCCCGGTGATCGACCCCGACGACATCGCCGCCGTAGCCGCCGTCACCTTGACCCAGCCGGGCCACACCAAGGCGATCTACGAACTCACCGGCCCCGCCCCGACCACGCCACGCCAGCGCGCCGCAGCCCTCAGCGACGCCATCGGCGAGCCCATCACCTTCGTCACCCAAACCCGGGACGAGGCCCGCACGCAGCTCCTGACCTTCATGCCCGCCCCGGTGGCCGAGACCACCCTGGACATCCTCGGCACCCCGACCCCGCGCGAGCAGACCGTCAGCCCCGACGTCGAAAGGATCCTCGGCCGCGCCCCCGGCACCTTCGCCGACTGGGCCAAGCGCAACGCCCCAGCCTTCCGCTGACGTCTACCTTGGCGGGCGCGTCGACCACCACCGCAAGCCTGGGCGTTGTCACCCGGCAACGAAAAAGGCCACTTCTGAGTGTTCAGAAGTGGCCTTTGACCTGGGTGGAGATGAGGGGATTCGAACCCCTGACCCCTTCGATGCGAACGAAGTGCGCTACCGGACTGCGCTACATCCCCAAGGACCTGACCAGATTAGCAAACTCCCGGGGGTCCTCGCGCCACACATTTCAGTCGCCCACCGCGCGCCGTGGCGGTTCCGCGTACTGATCGAAGAGCACGTCCCCCTGACGGGCCGTGAACTCGATGATCTCGGCCTCGGCCTGCTGCGCCGCCAGCTCCTCCAGCCGCCGCCGCTCGCGGATCCGGCGCTGCCGTTCCGCGCGAGCCGCCATGGCGCGCTGCCGCCGCTCCCTGTCGACCCCCGTGGCAATGCGGAGGAACGTCATGTACGCGCCCATCACCACGATGGACGGAGCGATCCCCCACCATGGGATGATCTTCACGGCAGCGGTGATCACCGAGGCGATCATCAGGAGGGTGCAGAAGAACAGCAGCCGGCGACGACGGGCTACGATGATCGCGCGGTGCCTGGCCCGCATGTGCCGCATCTCCGCCGGCGTACGCTCAAGCGTGGGCGTGTCCTCCTCGACCCGCTCAGGCTCCATGAGCGAGGCGCCAGCGACCTGCTCGATCTCGGGCTCCACGGGCTCGACCGGCTCGACGTGCTCGGCGGCGTAGAACTCCTCGATCTCGGCGAGGTTGCTCTTGTCCCTGCGCAACCACATGGGAACCAGGACACACAGCCACATCACCACGATGGCCAAATAGAGGAAGACCGGACTCACGGCCACCTCCGGGCAGCATCAAAACGCCGTGCGACTGATGGCGTCTTGAATGTGCTCACGTCACGCACCGTAAGACCGCGTGTCACTAATTGACGAGCATTCGGTGCGGTGTGTCGCGAGATCGTCAAACCTCTTCTACTGAAGATCTCGCGCGACGCCACTGAACGAGCAAGCCGCGAGGGACGTCCTCCACAGTCAGCGCGTAGCAGATGTGGTCGCGCCAGGCTCCATCGATGTGAAGTTGGCGACGCCGAATGCCTTCTTCCCTGAAGCCGAGCTTTTCAACCACCCGGCGGCTGGCGTGATTCTCGGGGCGGATGTTGGCCTCGATGCGGTGCAGCCCGGTGGTGAAGAAGCAGTGGTCGACGGCCATGGCCAGCGCGGTCGGCGTGATGCCGCGCCCGGCGAGCGCGCCGTCCACCCAGTAGCCCACCTGCGCGGATCTGGCGGAACCCCACACGATCGCACCTACGGTGAGTTGTCCGGCGAAACGCCCCTGATAGGTGACGACCCAGGGCAGTGACAGGCCCTGCCTGGCCTCGCGGCGCAGCGTGCCGACCATGGAGACGTACGGCCCGAGGCCGGTTCTGAAGAGCGGCGTCTCCGGGTTGCTCGGCTCCCAGGGACGCAACCAGTCGGCGTTACGCAGCCGGGTGTCGCGCCAGACGCGCACATCCCTCAGCCGCAACGGCCGAAGGCTCACCGGCCCTTCGCTCAGCGTCGCAGGCCAGCCACGAAGTCGATCCACACAGTCATCATCCCCCGAACGGACACGAAGTCGCCACGAATCCGGCCGCGCGATCAGCCGCGTCGCAGATTCCCCCCACAAGACCCACCAGCGACGACCCTCACATCGGGGAACGGCCTGCCCCACAGAACGGCGTCACCCCCGAGAGATACGCCCCAGCCGTGCCGCCCCCAGAGGGCACCCAGCAGAAAGACCTCCCGCACAAATCTCCTTTCGCAAGGAGAGAGGAGCAGAGGTCCCAAGAAGGCGAAGGTCCTCAGGGGTCAAGGTCGTGAGGAGGCGAAGGTCGTGAGGAGGCGAAGGTCGCAAGGGAGATCCCCGGGGGTCAGCGCGGGTGGTCCCCGCCGCGGATCTGATCCACCGCATGCTGGAGAACCGTCCCCAGCACCGCCATCCCATCCCGAACCCCACCAGAAGACCCAGGCAGATTGACGATCAACGTAGACCCAGCCTGCCCAGCCAACCCCCGGGAAAGCACAGAAGCAGGCACCTTCTCCCGATTGACCTGCCGAATGGCCTCAGCGATCCCCGGCACCTCCCGAGTGATCACCCGAGCCGTCATCTCCGGCGTGAGGTCCTGCGGCGTGAGCCCAGTCCCTCCCGTAGTGACGATCACGTCATACCCGGAAGCAACCCCCGCCCGAAGCGCCGCCTCCACCGCGTCCCCGTCCGGCACCACCGTCGGCCCGTCCACGACGCCATCCACAACCGCCGAAAGCAACGAAACCAACAACGGCCCCGACTTGTCGGCATAAACCCCAGCCGACGCGCGATTCGACACCGTGATCACCAACGCCCGGATCATGGCCGAGTCCAGTGTCCGGTCTTGCCGCCCGTCTTCTCCTCCACCCGCACATCGGTGATCACCGCAGCGGGATCCACCGCCTTCACCATGTCGATCAACGCCAGCGAAGCCACCGTTACCGCGGTGAGCGCCTCCATCTCCACCCCGGTCCGATCGGCCGTACGGACCACGCAGGTGATCTCCACCCCCACGTCGACCACGTCGAGCGTCACGTTGACCCCGTGCAGGGCGATCGGATGGCACAGCGGGATCAGGTCAGGCGTCCGCTTCGCCCCCATGATCCCCGCGATCCGCGCCACCCCCAGCGCGTCGCCCTTCGGCACCTCCCCCGACCGCAGCAACGTCACGACCTCGGCGGACAGCAGCACCCTGCCGGTGGCGGTAGCCGTACGGACGGAAACGTCCTTGGCCGAGACGTCGACCATGCGCGCCGCCCCGGACTCGTCCAGATGGGTGAAACTCACAGCCTGATCACCTGCACAGACGCGCCTGACGGCACCTCGGTCACCGACTCGGGAACCACGATGAGGCAGTTGGCCGACGCCAGCGCGGCCAGCTGGTGCGAACCCTGGCCGTGCACGGGCGCGACCGTACCGTCGTCGGCCAGCACCCCGCGCAGGTAGGAGCGCTTGCCGTCCGGCGACCGCAGCGGGCCGATGACGTGCGCGGTCACCGTCTCGGGCGGCCCAGCGGGCAGCCCGCGCATCTTGCGCAGCGCGGGACGGACGAACAGCATGAACGACACGTACGACGACACCGGGTTGCCGGGCAGCGTGAAGATCGGCACCTGGTCCTCGCCCACGACGCCGAACCCCTGCGGCATGCCCGGCTGCATCGCCACCTTCTCGAACCGCACCGTGCCCAGCGGCGACAGCGCCTCCTTCACCGGCTCGTAGGCGCCCATCGAGACGCCGCCGCTGGTGATGATCGCGTCGGCGCGCACGAGCTGCGCGTCGAGGTGGTCGAGGAAGACGGCGGGATCGTCGGCCACCGTACCGGCGCGGAAGCCGTCACCGCCGGCTTCGCGGACGGCCGCGGTGAGCGTGAAACTGTTGGAGTCCCAGATCTGGCCCGGACCCAGCTTGGCCCCCGGCTCCACCAGCTCGGCGCCGGTGGACAGGACGACCACACGCGGGCGCGGGCGCACCCACACCCGGCGGCGCCCCACCCCGGCGATGATGCCGAGCTGGGCCGCGCCGATGTGCGTGCCCGCCCTCAGCACGACGTCGCCGGCCTGCACGTCCTCGCCCGACCTGCGTATGGCGTTGTTGAGCGGGACAGGCCGGTTGATCGTGACGTTGGCCGTGCCGCCGTCGGTCCACTCGACCGGCACGACCGCGTCCGCGCCCGCGGGCAGCGGCGCCCCCGTCATGATCCGTACGGTGTGACCAGGACCGATGGCGCGCAGCTCGTCGGAGCCCGCGGCCACGTCGTCGATCACCGGCAGCGTGACCGGCGCTCCGGCGACATCCTCGGCCCGTACGGCATAGCCGTCCATGGCCGAGTTGTCGAAGGGCGGCAGCGCCACCGGGGACACGATGTCCTCGGCCAGCGTCGTGCCCAGCGTCCGTTCGAGCTCCAGCTCCAGCGGCGCGAGCGTGCGCACCGTCGCCAGGATCTCGGCGAGGTGGGTGTCAACTGATTTCATCGAGGAACTCCCGCAACCACGGCACGAACTCGGGCGCCAGGTCAGGCCGGTCGGCGGCGAACCGCACGACCGTGCGCAGGTAGTCGAGCTTGTCGCCGGTGTCGTAACGGCGTCCGCGGAACAGCACGCCGTGCACCGGCCCGCCCTCGGCGGTCGAACGCCCGGCGAGCGTGCGCAGCGCGTCGGTCAGCTGGATCTCGTTGCCGCGCCCCGGAGGGGTGTTCTCGAGCACCTCGAAGACCGCCGGGTCGATGACGTAGCGTCCGATGACGGCCCAGTTGGACGGCGCCTCGTCCACCGACGGCTTCTCGACCAGGTCGGTCACCCGCACCACGTCGTCCTCCGAGGTGGGCGCGATGGTGGCCACGCCGTACAGGGAGACCTGCTCCTTGGGGACCTCCATGAGCGCGATGACGCTGCCGCCATAGGTGCTGCGCACCTCGATCATGCGTTTGAGCAGCTCGTCGCGGTAGTCGATGAGGTCGTCGCCGAGCAGGCAGGCGAACGGGTGGTCGCCGACGTGCTGCTTGGCGCACAGGACCGCGTGGCCCAGGCCCTTGGGTTCGCCCTGCCGTACATAGTGGAGGGTCGCCAGGGACGCGGGCTCGCGCACCTGCGAGAGGCGCTCGTCGTCGCCCTTGGCCTCCAGCGCCTCCTCCAGCTCGAAGGCGCGGTCGAAGTGGTCCTCGATCGACCGTTTGTTCTTGCCGGTCACCATCAGCACGTCGAGGAGCCCGGCGGAGGCCGCCTCCTCGACGACATACTGGATCGCGGGCTTGTCGACGATCGGCAACATCTCTTTGGGTGTCGCCTTGGTCGCGGGAAGGAACCGGGTGCCCAGACCCGCGGCGGGCACGACGGCTTTCGTCACAGGGTCGAAGTCAGCCATGGTGTAGACCCTAGTGGAGGTATCTGTGGACAAGCTGACGCTGCGCCGAGAGCTTATCGAGGCGCGCGCCTCACTCTCCCCGGAGCAAAGACGGGCAAACGCGACGAGCATCCGTGAATCCCTCCTCGATCAGCCGTGGGTCCAGATGGCCGGGCTGGTGGCGTGCTACTGGTCTACCGGGAGCGAGCCGGACACGCATGGCCTGATCTTCGCCCTGTGGAAACACGGCGCCACGGTGATCTTGCCTGTGCATAACCCCGACGACGATCTGGACTGGGCGGTCTATGACGGTCCCGACACCCTCAGCCCGGGACGTTCCGGGATCATGGAGCCGATCGACACCAGACGCGGCGTGGACGCGATCCGCACCGCCGCGCTGGTGCTCGTCCCGGCGCTGGCCGTCGACCGCGGCACGGGCGTACGGCTGGGCCGCGGCGGCGGCTCCTACGACCGCGCTCTGGCCAGGGTCGGGCCCAACGTGCCCACGGTCGCGCTCCTCCACGGCGGCGAGCTGATCGACGGCGTTCCCGCTGAACCGCACGACCAGCCGGTCCGCATTGCGGCGACCCCCGAGGGGATCACTAGGCTTATGTGAACCATGGAGCTAGATGTCTGGTTGCTGCTCGGGGCCGTCGTGGTCATCGCGGCCATCGCGTCCGTACGTGTGGCGCACCGTAGCGGCCTGCCCAGCCTCTTGCTCTTCCTCGGTTTCGGCCTCCTGCTCGGCAGCTCGGGCGCCGGGATCCAGTTCAACGACCCCGGCCTGGCGCAGCAGCTCGGGCTGACCGCCCTGGCGCTGATCCTGGCCGAGGGCGGTCTGACCACCAACTGGCGCCACGTGCGCGGGTCCGTCCCCACCGCACTGGTCCTGGCGACGGCCGGAGTGGGCGTCAGCATCGTGGTCGTGGCGCTCGCCGTCCAGGGACTGCTGGGCCTTGACTGGCGCGCCGCGCTCATCCTGGGCGCCGTCCTGGCCTCCACGGACGCCGCCGCCGTCTTCTCCGTCCTGCGCCGCCTGCCGTTGCCGCCGCGCCTGGCCGGGATCCTCGAGGCGGAGTCCGGTTTCAACGACGCTCCCACGGTCATCGTGGTGGTGCTGTTGAGCCAGGTTTCCAAGCCAATGCCGAGCTTCGCGCAGTTCGTCCTGGAGACCCTGCTCGAACTGGTCATCGGCACGGCCGTCGCCTTCGCCGTCGGCCCGGTGGGCGCCTATACGCTGCGCCGCGTCGCCCTGCCCGCCTCCGGCCTCTATCCCATCGCCGTCCTGGCGCTCACCTTCGTCGCGTACGGCGGCGCCGTACTGCTGCACGGCTCCGGATTCCTGGCCGTCTACGTGACCGCGCTGATCCTCGGCAATGCCAGGCTGCCGCACCGCGCCGCCACCAGGGGTTTCGCCGAGGGCGCCGCCTGGCTCGCGCAGATCGGGCTGTTCGTGATGCTCGGTCTGCTGGCGACTCCGAGTGAGATGTCCTCGTCCGTCGCACCTGGGCTGATAGCTGGAACGGTCCTCGTCCTGCTGGCCAGGCCGCTGTCCGTGGTGGTGTGCGCGCTGATCGCCTGGGTGCTGCGCTTCGACCGGATCAACCTGCGTGAGCAGGCATTCCTGTCGTGGGCCGGTCTGCGCGGAGCCGTACCGATCGTCCTGGCGACCATCCCCTGGGCCGCTGGAGTCGAGGGGTCGAAGGCGATCTTCAACCTGGTCTTCGTGATCGTCATCGTGTTCACCCTGCTCCAAGGGCCGACGCTGCCGTTCTTCGCGCGGCTCCTGGGCGTGACGGCGCCGGGCGAGGCGCGCGACATCGAGGTGGAGTCAGCGCCGCTGGAGGAGCTCAACGCCGACCTCCTGCAGGTCAAGGTGCCCCCGGGGTCGAAACTGCACGGCGTGGAGGTCTTCGAGCTGCGCCTGCCCGCCGGAGCCGCTGTGACGCTGATCGTGCGTGACGGCAAGTCCTCCGTACCCACAGACACCACCAGAATCCGGGCGGACGACCTCTTGCTCGTCGTGACGACGGCGGAATGCCGCGACCAGGTCGAACGGCGGCTGCGCGCGGTGGGGCGCCGCGGCAAGCTGGCCGGATGGCACGGTGAGCAGGGCTCGGAATGAAAGTTTGACCTCATCGGTTAGCATTAGCAGTCGCATAGGTCGAGTGCCAGTCCAGAGGAGGAGCGCGTGCCCACCTACCAGTACGCCTGCAACAACTGTGGTGAGCAGCTGGAGGTCGTCCAGAAGTTCTCCGACGACGCGCTGACCGTCTGCCCCAACTGCCAGGGTGAGCTGCGCAAGGTCTTCTCAGCCGTGGGCATCGTGTTCAAGGGCAGCGGTTTCTACCGTACGGACAACCGTTCGTCCTCCACGTCGACCCCGGCGACCACCACGCCTTCGAAGCCCGCCGAGACGAAGACCGAGAGCGCGCCCGCTCCCGCCTCGACGACCAGCTAGTCCGGTCTGTCCGACTGCGCGCCGAGCAGTTCTGGCGAGATGCGATCGAGCAGCTCGTCCAGCTCAGGGCTCGGCCCCCAGTCCGCGACCAGGCGTTTCAAGCCGTCGCGCGTGTGACCGAGCAGTTGCTCGGCCATCTGGTCGCCCTGCGCCGTCAGCCGCAGTGACTCGCCGTCCGCCGACCGCCTGACCAGCCCCCTGTCCACGAGCTGGTCGACGTACGGCCGGCCTTCCGCCCTGGTGACCTCTGCGCGCCGCGCCAGGTCGTTGGCCAGGACCCAGCCCTCGCCGCCCAGCCTGGCGACCACCCAGACGCTCTGCGGCGGCACGCCGTCGAGCCCCGCCATGGCGCCGAGCCTGGTGTAGTAGTCCTTGCGCAGGTCCGCGTCCGCCAGCCGGACGAGACCCCGCTCGACCTCGGCCAGCGACGACCGCTCCGCCGAGGTGGCGCCGATGCCCTCGCCGATGTCGACGGCCTTGATCGTCTCCCTGAGCTTCTCTTCCGGGATGAACCAGGACAGCAGGAACGCCACGAACACGATCGGCGTGGCCACCGTGAAAACGGACGAGATCGCGTCGGCATAGACGTGCAGGAAGTCCGCTTTGAGTACGGCGGGCAGGGTCTGGATGACCGTCGGATCCGCCTGCACCCTCGACGGGTCGAACCCCGGCGGCATGGGGGTGGTCGCGACGACCTTGGTCAGCTCGTCGTTGAGCCGCGACGTGAAGATCGATCCGAGTACGGCGACGCCGAACGAGCCGCCGATCGAGCGGAAGAACGTGGCGCCCGAGGTGGCCACACCCAGGTCCTCGTAGCCGACGGCGTTCTGCACGACGATCACCAGCACCTGCATGACCAGCCCGAGGCCGCTGCCCAGAATGAACAGGTAGATGCCCATGGTCAGGGTCGAGCTGTGCTCGGTCAGCGTGGAGAGCAGATACATGCCGACGGTGGCTATGGCCGTTCCCACGATGGGAAACACCCGGTATCGGCCGGTCTTCGCGATGAGCTGGCCGCTGATGATCGACATGCCGAGCATTCCGACCATCATCGGCAGGAGGTGCAGCCCGGACATCGTGGCGGTCACTCCGTACACGACCTGCATGAACAGCGGCAGATAGGTCAGCGCGCCGAACATGCCGAAACCGACCACGAATCCCACGGCCGACGACATGTTGAACACCCGCAGCTTGAAGAGCCGCAGCGGCAGCACGGGCTCCTTGGCCTTCATCTCGACCAGCGCCCACAGGCCGACCATCAGGAGCGCGGCGGCGATGAGCCCGATGATGACCGGGTCGCTCCACGGATAGGTCGTTCCGCCCCAGGTCGTCATCAGGACCAGGCACGACGTGGCGCCGCCGAGCAGCACGATGCCCGCGTAGTCGATCTTGTGCTTGGTGCGCTCGCTCTTGCCGGGGAGCACGGCGGCGATCACGATCAGCGCGATGACGCCGATCGGCAGGTTGATGTAGAACACCCAGTGCCAGGACAGGTGGTCGACGAACAGGCCGCCGAGAAGCGGGCCGATCACGCTGGAGACGGCGAAGACGCCGCCGAAGAAGCCCTGGTAGCGTCCACGCTCGCGGACCGGGACCACGTCGCCGACGATCGCCTGGGCCAGCACCATCAGGCCGCCGCCCCCCAGCCCCTGGAGGCTGCGGAACGCGATCAGCTGGCCCATGTTCTGGCTCAGCCCGCACAGCGCGGAACCGACCAGGAAGATGACGATCGCGGCCAGGAACAGCGATTTCCTGCCGTACTGGTCGCCCAGTTTGCCCCACAGCGGCGTCGAGACCGTCGAGGCCAGCATGTAGCCCGTGACCACCCACGACAGCTGCTCCAGCCCGCCCAGATCGCTGACGATCGTCGGCAGCGCCGTCGAGACGATCGTCTGGTCGAGCGCCGCCAGCAACATGCCCAGCATGAGCGCGATGATGATGAGGCCTAGGCCCTTTTGCCGCATGTCCGGATCATACAATCCGTGATTGTTTGACTACTTTCCGGAGTGGTCTGTCCACAGCGTTCTACGCTTGCTCGCGAGTTGTCCACAGGCCGGGCTCGACCCCTCGCGCTTCCGCGCCTTCCCGCTAATCTCTGCTGCATGCGCGCAGACATCGGTGTGATCGGCGGTTCCGGCTTCTACTCCCTGCTCGACGACGCGGAGGAGATCGAGCTGACGACGCCCTACGGCCCGCCGAGCGACGTCGTCACCGTGGGACGGGTCGGCTCGCGTTCCGTCGCCTTCATCCCCAGACACGGCAGAGACCATCGCTTCCCGCCCCATCGCATCCCCTACCGGGCCAACCTGTGGGCGCTGCGCTCGCTCGGTGTGCGCCAGGTCCTGGCGCCGAGCGCCGTCGGCTCGCTGCGCGCCGAGCACGGACCCGGCGCGATCGTCATCCCCGACCAGCTGGTCGACCGCACGTCCAGCCGTGTGCAGACCTATTACGACATGAACGGCGCCGTCCACGTCTCGTTCGCCGACCCCTACTGCCCTTCAGGCCGTACGGTGGCCGTCTCGACGGCGCGCTCCGGTGGCTGGGAGACCGTCGACGGCGGCACGCTGGTCGTGATCGAGGGGCCGCGCTTCTCCACCAGGGCCGAGTCCCAGTGGTTCGCGGGCAACGGGTGGACCATCGTGGGGATGACCGGCTTCCCCGAGGCGGTGCTCGCCCGCGAGCTGGCGCTCTGCTACACCTCGCTGTCTCTGGTGACCGACCTGGACGCGGGCGTCGAGGCGGGCGAGGGGGTCACGCACGAGGAGGTCATGGCGTTCTTCGCCACCAACGTGGCCAGGATGCGCACTCTGGTGGCCGACGCGGTGGCGGCGCTGCCCGAGGATCGCACGTGCCCGTGCGGCTCGGCGCTCGACGGCATCAAGCTCCCCTTCGACCTCCCCTGATGCGTGCCTGGATCCGCCGGTTCGGTCGGCGTCGTCGCCTCGTGGCCGCCGCGCTTGTCGGCGTGTCCCTGTTGTGCGTCCTTACCGCGCTCGCGCCGGGGCAGCCCGGCGCCTCCGTGCTGGTCGCGGCGCGCGATCTCGCGCCCGGGGTGCTGGGCACCGCCGACCTGTCGCTCGCCGCTCTGCCGCGCTCCGCCGTACCCGATGGGGCGCTGACGGCCGGCGCGGTGGGCCGGGTCCTGGCCGCGCCGATGCGCAGGGGCGAGCCGCTCACCGACGTGCGCCTGGTCGGCACCGCCCTCCTCGCCGCGCTGCCGCCCGGCGCCGTGGCCACGCCCGTTCGCATCGCCGACCCGGACGCGGCCCGGCTCATCGCCCCAGGCTCGCTGGTGGGCGTCCTGGCCGCGTGGGAGGGCGGGCAGGCGGCCCAGCTCGTCGCCGACGACGTCACCGTGCTCGCCACCCCGGCGACGAACGACGACCACGGCGCGCTCGTGGTGCTCGCCACCACCACCGCCCAAGCCGGTCAGCTGGCCGCGGCCCAGGCCGGAGGGCGGCTGTCCTTGACCATCAAACGCCACTTAGAGTGATCACTTGGATACGATCTGCTGCATGAGTGGTTTCAAGAAGTTCCTCATGCAGGGGAACGTGATCGATCTGGCCATCGCGGTCGTGATCGGCGGCGCGTTCAGCGCCATCGTCAACTCCTTCGTGGCAGACCTGCTCACGCCGTTGATCTCGGCGTTCGGCGGGCTGCCAGACTTCTCGACGCTGAAGTTCACGATCGGCCAGTCGAACTTCATGTACGGCAACTTCATCAACGCCGTCATCTCGTTCATCCTGATCGCGGCCGTCATCTACTTCATGGTCGTGAAGCCGTACACCCACTACAAGGACAAGGCGGCGAGCAAGGAGGAGGCGACACACCGCGACTGCCCCGAGTGCCTGTCGGAGATCCCGAGGGCGGCCAGCCGCTGCGCGGCGTGCTCCGCCCAGGTCACGCCCGTCTAGAGGATCGAGTCGGCCTTCGGGTCATACTCCCAGTGCCAAGGCTCGAAGGGGCTGCTGTAGGCCCAGTCGGGATGGATCCATCCGTACCGCTTGCCGTTCTTCTCCAGCCAGTTGAACTGGACCGAACGGAAGTTCTGCACCCCTCCGCACAGGTCGACGGCCAGACCCAGGCCGTGGTTGCTGCGCCCGGGCACCGCTGCGAAGCCCGGGCGCCGGTAATAGACCGACTGCTGCTCAGCCAGGCTCCGGTAGGCGTCCGTGACGCAGATCTGCTTGCCGAACTGTTTCCTGTAGGCCTCGTTGAGGCTGACGAACGCGATCGCGGCGTCCGCCCTGAGCAGGTGCCCGCGCTGCTGCAGCGGGCACAGCAGCTTGCTCGGGATCAGGCCGTTGGGATAGTCGTTGGCCAGCGTGACCTGCAGCGGGTTGCACCCGAGCGCGCCGCGCCCCACTTTGTCGATCTTGATGCCCAGCTTCACCAGCGCGGCGGTGAGCGATTTGACGACCTTGTCGGAGCGCTTGCGCAGCGTGTCGATCTCGGCCGACATCTGCGCCTCGGCCAGCAGGTTGCCCGCGCGCAGCTCCTGCGCCTCCGCTGCCAGCTTCTCCGTCTGCTGGTAGAGCTGGCTGGTCTGCTGGACCGCCTGCTGACGGACCGCGACCATCTGCCCGGAGTCGGCCATCGCGCGCAGCGTCTTGATGTTCGCCTCGCCGGTCATGAACGGCACCACGCCCTGGCCGAACGGCTCCTCGTAGAGGAGTTGCGCCATCTCCGCGACGGGGCGGCGGCTCACGGCCAGGTTGCGCTCAGCGGCCTGCAGGGCGTCGAGCTTCTCCTTGAGCTGCTTCTCGGTGGCGGCGATGGTCGCGCGCCGCTGCTCCAGCGCCTTGGTGGCGTCCTCGAGCTCCTTGGCGCTGCGCTCCGCTTCCTTGCGCAGCTCGGTGAGGTTGGCCGGGTCCTTGGCCTGCGCTGCGGCGGGCTGCCCTGGGAGGAGGAACAGAGAAGTCATCGCCACAAGGACCGCGATCAGACCCGCTGATCGTGGGGATGGCACGTTCGACTCCTCCGTTTGCACTCTCGTTACCTGGGTCAGGCACGCACGTTACTACAGCCCCCTCGATGCCCGGACCCAACTCTGGAGAGCCGTTATGTTCCCAAATAGCCATTTGTACGGCTTCCGCTCCCGCTGCTCGCCTGGATCGCTCACGAAGGCCCTCGCTCGTGCTCCCTACACAGCTCCCACAACCACGTGTCCTCCCACTCCCCAGGGCACGCCGTACCGGTGCGCACCGGCCGCGAAGGCGACCGCCGCACCACGACAGCGGTGCTGTCCTCCCTGACCGGCCCAGGCTCTGCCTGCGGGCCAGCAGACTCATGCACCGGCTGAACAGGTGCAGGAACCACCCCTTCATAGGTCAGATCAGGACTAGGCGGCGGAGCCAGGACCGACTCAAACACCGCACTCCCCACCTTCTTCACCACCGGCTTTTCCGGGGTCGCCGACGGATAGCCGGTGAGCTCCCCCACCAACAATCCGCCCGCGAGAATCGCAGGGGCTAGGAGAGCCGCGAACAACACGACAGGCCGTCGCGTACGCATTTGTTGACGTCGCCTTCTGGTCACGAGGGCGACGTTAGCCAGGGCTTGGGAGGAGCAGGCGGGGCGCTTGCCATGCCTTTACCCCAGCTCAGAGCAGCCATGACCGAGACAGCGGAAGTTGGTGCGGGGCGGGGGCGCATGTAGTGGTGAAGTTTCGCTAGGCTAGGGGGGTCCGCCTCCGTAGCTCAGGGGATAGAGCACCGCTCTCCTAAAGCGGGTGTCGCATGTTCGAATCATGCCGGGGGCACAGGGTTTGACCAGGCATTTTGTCGTCTGACCTGCATCTTCTCGCCTTGCGTGACAGGAGAAGATGCAGGGCAGAGGCGGCCGAGAGCAGCCAAATGCAGCCGTAGGCCAATGATCGCGGGACATACGCGGGACGATCTTCAGGCTGTTTTCCCAGCTCACGTCCACGGTGTAGGCATGAGAAAGGCCCCGGTGTATGACCGGGGCCGAAGGCTTTCGAATGTGGACTACTCGTCGAGGGCATCGTTGATTTTGCCATTGGCCTGGTCCTGCTGGCCGTCCATGCACTTGGCGTAGACGCGGAGGAGCACGTCAACGCTGTGACCAGCACGCTTGGCTACCTCGGTGGCCGGGACTCCGGCGTTCAGCCAGAGCGAGACCGCCGCGTGGCGCAGGTCGTACGACAGGGCAGCCAGCGACGAGGCGACTTGTACCGGGGTCAGCACCAGCCGCCGGGCTTCCTGCCAGACGTAGGAGTACGCCGAGCTGGAGTACGAGCCGTCTGTTGCCGTGCGGAACAGCCTGCCGTCATCCGCTGTGCCGTACGCCTTGATGTGCGCTCGGAGCATCGCGACGAGGACCGGAGGGATCGGGATCTCCCGCGTCTCCTTGTCAGCCCGGTGCTTGAGGTTTCTCGACTCGTGGGTCTCCCCTGAGTTGGTCCACCGCTTTGTGGCCTGAGGTCGCGCCCTTTCCAGGATGATCAGGCCCCAGCCTGTCTCTGGCAGGGTGCAGTCATTGCGGCGTAGGTCTGCCGCTTCTTCGGGGCGTAGCGCGGCGTAGTAGACGCAGGCGAACAGTGCCTTGAGCCGAGGGCCGCGCGTGTACCCGACTTTGGGGATCGCGCTCAGGAGCGCCTTGGCTTGGGTTGGGTTGACGACCACGCGCGGGTCTACGACGGTGGCGGCCTTGGGCGGGGTCCACTTGATCTCGTCCAGCGGGTTGCTTGTGAACACCTTCTGTTCCACCGCTTGCTCCAGGAGGTGATGAAGGATGGCCCTCTTGCGCCGTACCGTGTTGGCCCCGGCTTCCTTGCCTGCGAAGGTCACCGAGATGGCGTCGAGGGCGGTCCGCAGTACCCGTGCCTCTCGGAGTGCCGACAGCGGGAGGGAGGCTTTCTCCATCCAATGCAGGGCTACGGCATGCTCGGCGGACAGGTCGGCCCGCCTGTCTTCAGGTAGCAAGGCGTGAGTGCGCAGCGCTTCCCGCAGGTCCGCCACATCGGGGCGGCCCGGCTTGTCGGTCACCAGGGCGGGAATCAGCGAGAGCAGCGCGTAGGCGTCCGTCTCGCGGGTTCTCGCCGCCGAGGTGCGCCAGCGGCGAAGAACGTGGGATTGCGCGAACTCCAGGAATGACGGACCGGTGGATTCCCCCTCGATCATGGAGACCGGCAGGCCAGTGGCGAGGTCGAAGGCCTCCCCCGCCTTGGTCGCCTGCCTCAGGTTGGACAAGAAGGCGTTGGCGAGACCCTTCGTCCGAAAGCTCTTGGACTTGGGTTTGCGCGCGACGGTCCAACGCACGATGTAGGCGGCAGTCGGGCGGTCTGACCGGTGCTGGATGTCGCCGAGCTTCACGTCGTATGTGGTGTTCACACCGCCTCCCGGTGACCGTCGAGCCAGTTCGTGAGGTCGCTGCGCCAGACGCGAAGCTCATGGTTGGGGAGCTGGATGCAGACCGGTGCGCGGCCGAGTTCGCGCCAGCGATAGAAGGTGCGGCGGGAGACTCCGCCCAGCTCATCTAGGACCTGGGCGACGGTGAGCAGTTCGTCTCGTCTACTCATCGGGCACCACCGTCCATCCCTGGCAGGCGGGTTCCGGTGAGCGCGGCGGCGAGGAGCTGGTCTCCGGCGGAGTGGCCCTTACCGGCGTACTCCCATTCGCTGACCACGAGGACGGTGTCCTCGTCGAAGAGCGGGAGGCGTCCGGTCGTGATCTCATGGTCTCGGGCGTGGACTTCGCGGGCAGCGCGCAGGGCGCCAAGGGTGGTCGAGTAGGCGCGGGAACGGGTGGAGAAGTGGCCCCGGAAGCCGAGCATGTGCGCCCATTCGGCGAGCCGGAGGTCCTTGAGCTCGTCTATGGCGCCGAGGCTCATACACTCGGCGATCAGACGTTTTGCATGGTCGCGGAGGTTGAAGGCGTCGAGGTTGTCCAGAGGGTTGATGCGGCGATCCAGGGTGCCGACGCATTCGGCGGCTTTGGTGGCGTACTTGGCGATGTAGCCCGCCACGGCTTGTTCGGTGAGGTCACCGGTCATCGTGATGGGGCGGATGTCGAGCTGTGCGCCCCACTTGAAGAGCCGGGCGGGCTGGTTGTCGAGGGCGGGGATGAGGGCGCTGACGACACGGGCGGCGTGCTGTACGGCTTGCGCCAGGGCGTCAGCGGTTGCCCAGGCCGGGGGCTGCGCTGTGGGGCCGCCGGGGCCGTCGAGACGGATCACGGCGTGGAAGTGGACGACGCCACGTCGCTGGTACTCGGCGACCTTGGCGAAGGAGACAGTCAGGTTCTGGCGAAGGTCTTTGAGGGCCAGGCCGCCAAGCTTGGCCAGGTAGCGGCGGAGGGAATCGGCGAAACGCTTCCAGAGCAGCGGGGCCAGAGCGTTGAACAGGGCCGAGCCCGAGTAGTCGTAGCAGTCGGGGCACAAGGGCTCCCCGAGGCGCTTGTCGTCTGGGTTGTGCTTGGCCGTACAGGACATGACCCGCCCGTGAGGACAGGTAGCCGCATTGCGGCGGGCATGGCAGGGCAGGACCTTGCCGTACTTCTCGCGGCGGGTGTGGACCGCACCGAAGGACGGGGCGGTCAGCGTGACGAACAGGGTCGGGTGTGTCGTGACGGTGTCGGGGACGCCTTTGCCTCCGATGAGGCCCGCGCGGATGAGGTGGTAGGTGTCGGCGCGGTAGATCTCGGCGCAGGCCGGGCAGCGGGAGGCGCGGCGGGTCTTGCACGGCAGGCGAAGGACGCCGTCAGGTTCGGTCCTCGTGGTGTAGCGGTGGAGCAGGTTGCCCGTGGCGGGGTCCCAGTGTTCGACCTTGCCGCGTAGGTGGATTGGCTGTCGACATCCGCCGGTGGCGTGGATCTGGGCTGCCCAGCGGTCGTAGTCGGCGGCGTTGAGTCGGGTGATCATGCTGGTGATGGCGTGCGCATTGCTGATGTTTGTGGGCAAGATGGAGGCCTCCTTTCACTCGTTCGGGTGAGGGGATGGCCCCCGACCTGGCGTGTGTCTTGGCGGATGTACGGCCAGGCCGGGGGCGCTGCGCTTTATGCGCCGTGGTTGTCGATGCCGGTGCCGTCGCAGTCGCGGCACCGTTGGTCGTCCGTGAGGCCGGTTCCGTTGCAGGTGCAGCAGCGGTAGCGGGTCACCGGGAGCGGTTCGTCCAAGGCTGATCACCTCCCCTCTTTGGGCAGGGTGTTGACGTAGATGCGCCAGTGACGGGGCCGGGCGCGGTCGGGATAGACGCGGGAGACGTCGGAGACGGTGAAATTCAGACGCAGGCGGAACAGGGCGTCGACGATTTCGGCCCGGGTGCCGTCAAGGCGGATTCGCATGATCGGGTTCTCCTATTCGGGGCTGACGTAGCCCTGGTAGCTGGTTTCGGCCAGGTGGCGAGCGCGGGCAGCGGACAGGATGGCCACGGCGCGGTACTCGACGGGGCCGAAGTGGATCGCGGTTCCGTAGTGGCCGTGCGGGACCTCGTCGACCTCGACGGGAGTACCGAGCTGGGCGGCGATCTCGTCGACTTCGGCGCACAGCTCGGCGTCGTCGACTCGGCGGGGGAAGTGGTGGACCGTGGCGCTTCGGGGGACGGGGAGGTCCGGGTTGGCCTCCAGGAACGCGGCCAGGTCACGCAGGCCGGTGATGAGGGCGGTTCGATTCGTCATCGGTGTTCTCCCTTCTGGTCAGGCGGTTCGCAGAGTGTTGAGCAGGTCGGAGGCGAGTTGGTTGGAGACACCCAGGCGCGAGCGGAGGGCGTCGCGGGTGATGGGCTTGCCATGTTTGGTGTGGTGTTCGTCGGCGACGCGGCGGGCGTAGTCGACGAGGGCCGGGGCGGGGCCGTCCTGCGGTTCGTCCTCAACGGCCAGGACGGGGACGATGTCCGGGGACGGCTCAGGACGAACTTCGGCCGCGCGGCGTTCCAGCATGGAGACGGCGATCAGGAAGGCTCCCGCCGGGGTTGCGGCGGTGATCCAGCCCCAGACGGTCGGGTGTGCTTGGGCCAGGTTGGCGGCCAGGGATAGGACGACGCCGCCGGAGAGGACGAGGACCGGCCAGGAGAGCCGGCCCCGCCGTACTCGCGCTGTCTTCTTGTCGCGCTGACGCTCCCTGGCGGCCATGACGCAAGTGAGGTCGATGCACACCGCCACGGCCCAGGACATCCAGCCGGTTTGGCCGTGCTCGGCGGCGGTGTCGCGGATGTGGGTGAACGATCCGGCACCCGCGATGGCGGCTAGGACGAGGATCGGGCCGGTGTCGAGCAGCCAGCAGGCGAAGCGTCGCATCGTTCCACCCCCTTTCAGGCGTTGATCGGCTTGGCAAGATGGGCGGTGACTTCGGCCCATGGCGGCGTGAGGTCGGCATAGTCACGAGCTGCGTGTTCTGCTGTTTGCTCGCTGACGTAGAAGGAGCGGGCGCGGTACCACTGGCCGTCGGAGGAGGCCACGATGGCCACGCCGGGGGTGTCGGCGGCGATGGTGCGGGCGGAGGCCAGGGCTGCGGGGTCGAGGTCGCCGAGGGTCATGGTCGCGGTTTCGGGGTCGTTGACCCGGTGGCAGACGCGGCCGGAGCACTGGGCGCGCAGGGCGGTGACGCCGGGGCCGAGGTCGGAGCCGATCCGCTGGCCGCAGCAGAACAGGTAGATCCCGAACGCCCGCCCAAGTTGGGCCACCCGGAGGAGTGCGGTGGAGGTTTTGGCGATCTCGTCTTTCTCGGACTTGTCGGCCATCAGGTAGAGCTCTGCGAGTTCGTCCACCAGGACGACGACGGGGACAGGACGGATTGCGGGCGGGAGTTGCCAGATGTTGCGGGCGGCAGCCTGACGGCACAGGCCCATGCGATCGATCATCAGGCCGACCAGGTCAGTCAGCAGATCGACGGATTCGGCGCGGTCACACGCCAGGGCGGAGAGCCGAGGAGCGTAGGGGGTGAACTCCACGCCGCCCTTGAGGTCGAAGCCAACCAGGGCGACCGGCTGTGGGGACAGGCCGACGATTAGAGCGTTGGCGAGGTTGGACTTGCCGGACTGCGTCGCGCCCGCGTTGATCCAGTGCGGGATGGTACGAAAGTCAACGACCCAAGGCTTGCCGGTCTCCAGACGTCCCACAGTGACCTTCAGCAGATCAGGCGAGGGCGGGAGTTGGTCGACCTTGACCAGCGGATCGCGCATGGTGGCGGCCAGCCGTACCCGACCTGGCTTGTCGCTTGTGACGCGGACGGCGTGGACGCCCCAGGAGTGGGCGAGGCGTTCGGCGGCTTCGGCGTAGTCGCCGGGGGTTTGACCTTCGAGGGTGTGCAGGGTGACGCGCCAGCCGTACCGGGTCGGCATCGGCAGCCACATGAACGGTTTGGTGTCGACGGCGACCCGTTGGAAGCGGCGGCGGACCTTGACGAGGCCGGTGGAGGCGATCGCGCCGGGGACGGTGGTGAACCACCAGCGTTGGCGCTTCTTGGTGAGGTTGCAGCCGAGGGCGACGCGCCGCCAGGACGCGCGCACCGAGACGGCCATGAGTGGGTAGCCGAGGGTGAGCCAGAAGGAGGGGTAGTGCCAGCGGCGCCAGGCCCACAGCCCGACCGCCGTAGCGGCCAGGACTGCAAGCGCGAGGAGCGGGTCAGGCATCGGCGGCCTCCCGTGCGGGGAGCAGGGCCGAGGCGCGGTAGGCGATGCCCCAGCGTCCGGCGATCTCCCAGACGTAGCCGAGCAGGTTCACGGCGTTGACCGCGTCACCGGGCTTGATGGGTGGCTCGCCGGTGATACCGATCTTGATGAGTTCGATCCGACCGAACTCGTCTTCTACCGACGCGGTGATCTCGTAGATGGTGTTGCCGTTCTTGTCGGTCTTGATCTCGCCGGTGTCGCGGTTCAGCACGCGAGGGGCCGGGGCCTTGACGCAGGTGATGGCGAGCTTGGTCGTGTCCACGGGGATGGGGACGGTACGCATGGGTGGTGACCTCCTTTTCGTCGTAGTCAACATAGTTAACCTAGTTGGCCAGGTTGTCAATGTTGGCTTGGCTGTCTTGGTGTGGTGAGATTGGAAGCGATGGTCGAGAACACCGGGCGACCCGGCTACCTGCAGATCGCTGACGATCTCCGCGCGCAGATCCGAGGCGGCTCTCTCGCGCCCGGAGCCCCGTTGCCATCGACGACCCAGCTCGCTGAGCAGTACGACGCTTCGCTGTCGCTGGTGAAGATGGCCGTCAGAGAGCTGCGGACCGAGGGCCTTGTGGTTGGCCAGCAGGGCAAGGGCGTGTTCGTCCGGGACACTGAGGCGCCCGTTGATGAGATCGCCGAGTTGCGCTCTGCCGTACACGATCTGTCGGTACGACTGGCGCGGGTCGAGGAGCAGCTCTCTACGTCCACTGAACGCCCCTGACCATCTGAGCTCCGACGCTGGCGCTCATGGCCCGGTCCTTGCGGTGGATGCTCACGACGATGGCCACGAAGCCGACCGGGATAGCGAGGGCGAGCACGGCGGCGACGATGAGTGCGATCATGACCAGATCACCCCGGACTTGCCGCTGTTGCGCGGGCCGCGCGGAGGCCGCCGGGTCTCGCCGCGCCGCCGCTTGTTCCTGGCGGCCTGCTTCTTGATCCAGCGGTCACGGGCAAGGCACTTGAGGCAGCGCGACTGTCCCTCTTCGAGTTGTGCGCCGCACTCGCAGGTGGGGGCCGGGTAGATCTCGTTGGTCATCGTGATCACCTCTCCTTCCGGTTGCTGTTGTTGCTTGCAGACCGAGAATGCGACGGAGAGTCAGGACGAGATCACTACACGACGGGACATGTTCAAGACGTCCGGCCTACGATGGCCACGTCCCCGAGACGTCCCCCGGAGCAGGTGAGATGGCGAACGAACGGCTACGTGCGGCGCTGCTGTCCAAGGGCATCGACATCGAGCAGTTGGCCGAGGCGATCCAGGTCGACCCCAAGACCGCCGAGCGGTGGATCACCCAGGGCCGCCAGCCGTACCGAAAGCATCGTTACGCTGCGGCTTCCTTCCTCGGAACGGACGAGAGCTATCTGTGGCCTCAGGCGCTGACACGTGAACAGGTGGCGTCCGCGTCAGAGAGTGAGATCATCACCGTTCACCCGCACCGGTGGGCCGTACCTCGTGACATCTGGGGACGTCTGTTCGCCGAGGCGTCGCAGGAGATCGGGATCCTCGTCTACAGCGGCACGTTCATTCACGACGATCACGGGTTGATGCGGGTCCTGGCCGACAAGGCGCGCGCCGATGTCCGGGTGCGGATTCTGCTCGGTGATCCGGATTGTCCGAATGTGGTCCAGCGCGGCCGGGATGAAGGAGTCGGGGACAGCCAGATCGAGCGCTGCCGGAATGCCATCCATTGGTACAGCAGCAAACTCAGGCCTTCGGGGGCTGAGATCCGGTTGCATCAGACGGTGTTGTACAACTCCATCTACCGCGCCGACGATCAGCTTCTGGTCAACACCCACGCCTACGGCCAGCCAGCCGGCGACGCCCCCGTCCTGCATCTGCGACGGGTGGCAGGGGGCGACATGGTCAGCACCTACGAGCGGAGTTTCGAGAAGACCTGGGACGAAGCGACGCCGCTAGAGTCCTGACCATGGGCAAACGGATCGACTTCTACGACGACCCCAACGCGCCCGCGCCCAACAGCCTCGTCCCGTCCGTGAACGTCATGGTGACCAACGCCGATGGGGATCTACTCATGATCCGGCGGACGGACAACGACAACTGGGCCGTCCCCGGCGGAGCCGTCGACTTGGGTGAGTCGATCCCGGCGGCAGCCGTACGGGAGACTCTGGAAGAGACCGGCATCACCTGTGAGATCACCGGCCTTGTGGGGACCTACAGTGATCCCCGGCACGTGGTTCTCTACACGTCCAACGGCGAGGCGCGACAGGAGTTCTCCATCGTGCTCGTTGGACGTGCGGTTGCCGGGTCGCCAACGCCGAGTGATGAGTCGCGCGAGGTCCGGTGGGTGCCTCGCGGGGAGGTCTCGGCGTTGGTGATGGATCGGTCAATGCGGCTCAGGATCGAGCACTACCTAGCCGGTACGGGCCTGCCGCACATCGGATAGGGCGGCCTCCACCGCCCGCACGGCCGAGACGATGCACGGGGTAGATGCGGTGATCGAGCGGCTCACCAGGTGCTCGGGACCGTACCGGGAGTGGATCTCTGCAAGTCGCTCGGCGACGTCGAGGTGAGTGCCGTCGGGGCCGGTAGTCATGTCGCAGTACGTCAGCGCCTCCACCAGTTCCGGGCGCTCCTCGTCGAACTCGCCCGTGAGCGCGTCGAAGAGATCCCGATTGAGCGCCTCGTTGACCGCGCAGGAGTGATGCGCCACCAGACGGCACAGAGTGTCGTCGGCCTTGACGACATCGCGCAGGTACCGCGCGCCGTCGAGGGGATGAAACCCGGTGTCGACCAGGTCCGGCGTGTACCCGATGTCATGCAGGTACGCGGCGGCGGTCAGTGTGTCGGCTTCAGCGCCGAGGATCGGTGCGAGTGATTCGGCCCTCTTGGCGACCCCTTGCGTGTGCGCCCAGCGCCGGGGCAAGGTCGTCGATAGCAGGCGTTCGGCCAGGTCACGGGCCCAGTCAGCTTGTCCCACCCTGTTCACGATAGACGTCGAACACCGTGTTCGATCTAGAGGGCAACCATGGACGTCTCAGGACGTCTCATCCCAAAGGCCGCACGAACCGGCCCCGCCCGTGCTCAGCCACGATCAACCCCTCATGCTCCAGTACGGCCAGCGCCTGCCGAACCGTGTTACGTGAAGCCACATACCGCCGCCGGAGTGCGGCCTCACTGGGTACGGCTGGGCCGAGTTCCCCACGCGCGATCTGGTCTCGCAGGTCATCGGCGATCACGTGGTAGCGGTACGGCGTTGCCGGTCCTCCTGAGACAACGCGGCCCTTGGCCGGGATGGTGACGATCAGGCCCTCGTCCTCCAGGACGGCCAGGCCGCGCCGGGCAGTGTTGCGGGCAACGCCGAACTCCGCGCACAGTTCTGCTTCAGACGGCAGCGTGCTGCCCGCCGGGTACTCCCCCGCGACGATCCGCGCCCGGAGCCGGTCGGCGATCTGGGAGTAGACTCGCCAGCCGGTCAAGATCTCAGGAACGGTACGCATCGACGATCTTGCTGAGATCGACGCCGAGTTCCCCTTGCTCGCCCTCGTGCCAACCGTCTTGCGCGGCCTGCTCGATTCGATCGACGGCAGCCGGAAGGCGCAGGAACGTGACCCGTTCGTCTTGCTGGTCTCCCCAGTAAAACCAGCAGAAGGGCAGGTGGACGAAGACGCGCCGAGAACGGCACCGGCTGTCGGTCACATCGAGGGCGGGCCGCCCGTCCTCGACGACCACCAGAACCGCCGTGATCGCGCGGGTGGTGAGCTCCTCGCGCAGCGCGGTGAGAAGCTGTTGTGCGTAGGCGCGCTGCTTCTCCTTGATGACCTGACTCGGCAGCATGGGCAGTCCTCCCGGGGGTTCGCTGTCGCGGTATATGGCTTGAGATTCGCTCAGCGTCATTGGCAGGAGCACCGCATCTCTGGGACGTCTGGGGACGTCTCGTGTTACCGTCCAGGAAGAGGCGGTTTCGCGAGAGGAGCGGACCGGATGAACCAGAACTTGCGCCACGCGCTGGCCCACGCCCGGCTTCATGCCGTTGATGTGGCTGCCCGTCTGGCAGTCGACCCCAAGACCGTGGACCGCTGGCTCAACGGACGCGTCCCCTACCCCCGGCATCGCTGGGCCGTCGCCGACCTGCTCCAGGTGAACGAGGCGGACCTCTGGCCGGAGGTCGCCGGATACTCACGCCCGATCTCCCGCGAGATCCGAGCCCTCTACCAGCATCGCCACGAGGTCCCGCAGGTCGTATGGCGGGAGCACTTCGCGAGCGCCACCGAGGACATTGGCATCCTGACCTACAGCGGCTTGTTCCTGGCCGAGGACACTACGATCATGCGGACCATCGCTCAGCGAGCCCGCGCAGGCGTCAAGGTCCGCGTGCTACTGGGCGACCCTGACAGCACCGAGGTAGCCGCACGAGGGATCGACGAGAACATCGGCCCGGACATCATGGCCGCCAGGACCAGGAACGCTCTCACGCTCCATCGACCGCTGTGCGACGTCCAAGGTGTAGAGATGCGCCTCCACAGCACAGTTCTCTACAACTCGATCTACCAGGCCGACCGCCAACTCCTCGTCAACACCCACGCGTACGGCATCGCGGCAGCCCAAGCCCCAGTGACTCACCTCCAGGCCGACGATGACGAAGGAGCCGCAGCCGTATACCTGAGCAGCTTCGAACGCGTCTGGACCAGCGCCAAGCCGTACAAGATCAGCTCGGAAACGATCACCGGCATCCGCTGAAAGCAACTTATCTACACGTCATCAAGGCAGTCCGCCTGCGGCGGCCTGCCGCGCGTCGGGCGGTCGCTGGCCGCGCTGCGGCTCTCCGGCCGGTCGCAGCCACGCCGCCCACGCGCACACGATCACCCGGCAGATCACCAAGTTGCGAGACGAAGATCTCGTGAGAGCGCCGCCAAGCCGATGGCTTGATGAGCGAACGGTGACGTCGGAGGGGGCGGCAGGACTCCGGCGCAGTTTGTCTTGCGCGTCCAGTCCTCGACCTTGAGCTGCCGAATCGGACAGCCTCACCTTGCCAAGGCCCGCGTGTAACGGCCCGTTGATTCCGATCGATATACAGGACAAGGCGCATTCCCTATGTCACAAGGTTCACCTATTTCGGCGTTGGACACTACTCACATCCGAATAGAGGTGAGCTCACACTCGCTGGTATCAACTCGAGAGGTATTATCGTGCGACCATTTCTTCGCCTTGTGTTCATCTTGGCGGTCATCGCAATATTCGGAGGAATAGCCGCTTTTTTTGCCGGAATTGTTTCCTTCATGCTCGATGGTATCGATGGAACAGCTACGGCTCCTCCCAAATATATGATCATCGGCTTCGGGATCGCCGTCGGGGGCGCATTGCTCTTCGGTCTCATCCAAATGCTGTCGTCAATCTTCAAGGACTAGACAAAGGAAGGAATTATGATGGTGACATGGCGCGGACGGGTAACAGTTTGGGCCAAAATGGACGGGCATTGGCGAAGTGAAATGTTCGTAGATCACATAAACGAGGATGGACACAGAATATTTCGTGCGGCGGATGGCGATAACAATATCGGAACAGGAAGATTCGTCGCTAGAGACTCCCACGGGGAATGGCACTTCGTCGTAGTAAGCGCACAAAACTACGGTGCTGGCTATCGCCTCCATTCAGACCTCATTCCTGGCCACGAAGCACATCCAGGGCCAGGGCAACACCCAAGGGATACGAATATTGATCACCATCAGCATGGAACAGATGAAGATGACCCGTTCGAAAACGAGGATGACGAATGAAGCTTCCCGGCAATGACGAACGGGCATACAGGAAGTCAATCCTTGCCAGAGTAATATGCGCCGAGAAGGGCAAGCAGACGTATTTGGGAATGATCAACGGAATCCACGTGCTGGATTTTCAGATCCAGATCATGTCCACGGGCGATGAGAAGCAAATCTTCATGCGGGGTAATAGAAAGAAGGGAATTCCCCCCAGAGAAGGGGACCTAGTCGAGATCCCGGTCTCACCCGACTCGCGAGAAGATTCCCATCAGCTTGAGGAGCTCTATAACCACACTCCAGGCCGCAAAGGCAAGCTCAAAGTATGGACAAACCCATTCGAGATCAAATTCTAGATCACTCGTTGATACACAAGGGCTGCTGAGAAGAATCAGGAACTCGCATGTCCACTCGATACTTCGTCACCGACAAGGAAACGCAAAGAGAAATAACTGTTTCCAGTGTGGATCTGGGGAGATTCCCCTGGGGGGAGTACTACTGGCGCGCCCCGGGAGGCAAAGAACATCCCTGCGACGTCCTTTCAAGGCTTGATGACCTGCCCGACGGAGGCTTCAAGCAACGGAATTATGTCAATAACATGCCCATTGATAGTTATTACTATTACGATGAGACCAACAAGTTGGTCTCATATCATACCGTCTATCACGAGAACAGGCCGGGAGGGGATTCTTATCATAGGACGGAGGACATGAGAGAGGGTCGTCTCCATGTGGAGGAACGCTGGGTCGATCACGGCAGCGAGATTCACCAGAGCACGAATGTCTCGAAAACCGGAGACTGGACCTCCCGTCGGGACGAGAGCCATCCGAATGGCACCAGAGACCATATCGATGCGGTCTATCATGGGTCGACCGGCACTCTCGACAAGCATACTGAGCATACAGATGCGAACAATCGAACTAGTTCACAGGACTTGAGGATACCGGATTATCGGGACGGAATCTCCGAAGACTTCTGGGGCCCTTTGGCCATTAATGACCATGGAAGCCCGTCCGGCGACTGGGACGCCGACTATGACAATTTCGCCGATGACGAAGCCGAAGCTTAGCGGTGGAAGTTCCGCCATCCCGGCACGCTAACCAGCGACAGGCGATCCGGTCATGGCGTAGCTTCGCAGATCAACACCATCAGCGCGTCGGACAGGCCCCGGAAAAGTAGAGGTTTGTTCGATTCGGCAGCTCGAGATCGAGGACTGGACGCGCAAGACGACTTTGGATCGTAGCCGAGTGTTTGCACAGGCATTCTGTATGAGACCAGCCAACGATACGCGTGCGGTATGGGAAGGTGTTCGCTCCCTTGACCGATTCTGCGTCGAAGTCAAGTCCGCTGGCTGAGCCAAGATCATGCTGCCGCGCCGCTTCCGGTGCTCGGGCCTGGCGGCCCTGCGCTCCGGGTCGGCTTGCCACCGGATGACGTGGTGGCCGTGGTCAGCGGGTGCGCGGGACATACGCGGGATGATCAAGCTTGCCGTACGAGATCATAACCCTGTTTCGGCAGGTCCAGGCATGTGGAGAGGAAACCTTCGCCCGCGCTCTCCTAAAGCGGGTGTCGCATGTTCGAATCATGCCGGGGGCACTGTATTTACCAGGCGTAATGCCATCTGACCTGCGGCTTCTCAGTCGCAGGTCTTTTGCTTGGTAGGCCACGACAGGCAGTCAGATGCAGCCGTAGGCCAATGATCGCGAACCATACGCGAACCAGGATTGACCGCGTTCACCCATGTCATCGGGCGGTTTCGGTAGGGCATCGCCGGTGTCTTCCCGGGATACGCCATCGAGGCGATCACCCTAGGCTGGGGATCATGTAGCGCTTTGCCCTCTTCGACCTGGATAGGACGCTCATCGACCTGGACGCAGCGTTCTTGCTGTGGGCCGAGGAGTTCTCCCAGGAGCACGGGTTGGATCGGAAGGCGGTGCGATGGCTGATTGAGCTGGACCGCAACGGCCTCCCCCACCGTGAACTGTTCTTCGCCAAGGTGCGCGAGCACTTCAAGCTCCCGACGTCGGCGGCGACGCTGTGGGCGGCATATCGCCGTCGCATGCCGTACCTCGTGCAGTGCTATCCCGGAGCGGTCGAGGGACTGGCCGAGCTACGCGCGGACGGATGGCGAGTCGGGATCATCACCAATGGCACGGCAGACAACCAGCTCGGCAAGCTCCAGCAGACCGGGCTCTCAGCGGTCGTCGACGGCTGCGCGGTGTCGGGAGTCGAGGGCATTCGCAAGCCCGACGTCGGACTGTTCGAGATCGCGGCGAAGCTCTGCGGGGTCACGCTGTCCGAAGGCGGCTGGATGGTCGGCGACAACCTCACCGCCGACATCGGCGGAGGCCGAGCGGCGGGGCTGCACACAATATGGATCAACCGGGAACCACGGCACGGCCACGAGCACCAGGCCGACCACATCGCCGCGGGCGTTGAAGGAGCCATTCGGCTGATGCGTCAGGAGGCGAGGTTGACCGTAGAACCCTCTGCCCTGACGATCGCTGACGGTGGCTAATGTCCGGTAGCCGGTCGGGGCGATCGAGGCCGCAGGACCTCCTTCGTCGGCCCCACGGCACCGGTGACCGTGGCTGAGGTGGCCACTCAACTCCCCGCACGGCATCGGTAAGCACCGCGCTGTTCTCGTCGAGGTCGGTGCCGCCGAAAGTAGTTGTGCTTACATCGCGGACGGATTCAGCACTGCGACCAGGCCGACGACCAGCAAGGCCAGGCCGAAGATGGCGGGGAGGAAAGCGGCGTCTTTGTGCCCCGCTGCTGCTGCGAACACGGCCATGAGGGCGCCTCCTGTCCCAAGTAGGAGGCAGACTCCCGCCGCGCTAGCTGGGTCGGTGACGATCACGAACAGGCCAAAGAACCCACCGACCCCCATTACCAGCAGTGACAGGCATCCGCATCCAGCCTGC
This sequence comes from Nonomuraea sp. NPDC050556, assembly GCF_044457355.1. Lineage (NCBI taxonomy): Bacteria > Bacillati > Actinomycetota > Actinomycetes > Streptosporangiales > Streptosporangiaceae > Nonomuraea > Nonomuraea sp. NPDC050556. The sequence continues at coordinate 453,188 of NZ_JBITGU010000006.1, forward strand.
GAGCTGGGCGTGGGCGGGGTGTCGGCGGCCTGGGGCACGGGAGAAGCGCCAGAGTCCATCACTCGACGCTAACGGCTGCTACCCACGGTAGTTAGGCACTTGGAGCGCAGGGGTCCGTCTCCAATGATCTACGTGCCGCGTCGGCGATTCCGGTCGGAGTCAAGCACAACCCCGAACGCATACACCACCCACAGCAAAAGGCCCCGGCGCGTGACCGGGACCAGGTGGACGACCTTCGATTATCCGAGGGCGTTGTTGATCTTTCCGTTGGCGTGGTCGTGCTGGCCGTCCATGCACCTGGCGTAGACGCGGAGCAGCACCTCAACGCTGTGTCCGGCGCGCATAGCAACCTCAGTCGCGGGAACGCCCGCGTTCAGCCAGAGCGAGACCGCCGCATGCCGCAAGTCGTACGGGCGGGCAGCCAGTGATGACGCGACCTGGGCAGGGGTGAGGGCCAGCTTGCGGGCTTCCTGCCAGACGTAGGAGTAGGCGGAGCTGGAGTAGGAGCCATCCGTGGAGGAGCGGAAGAGCCTGCCGTCCTTGGCGACGCCGTACGTCTCAATGTGCTCGCGCAGGATGGCCACCAGGACGGGCGGGATCGGGATCTCTCGCGTCTCCCTGTCCGCCCGATGCTTGAGACGGCGTGACTCGTGAGTCTGACCACTATCCGTCCAGCGCTTCGTGCCCTGAGGCCGCGCCTGCTCCAGGACGATCAGACCCCAACCCGCTTCCGGCAAGGTGCAGTTCTTCTCACGCAGGTCCGCAGTCTCCTCGGGACGCAGTGCCGCGTAGTAGACGCAGGCAAACAGGGCCTTGAGGCAAGCACCGCGCTTGTGCCCGACCTTCGGCACAGCGTCGAGGAGTCGGCGAGCCTGCACCGGATTAACGACTGTTCGAGGGTCAATGGCCGAGGCGGCTTTGGGCGACGTCCACTTGATCTCATCGAGCGGGTTGGAGGTGAACAACTTCTCTTCCACGGCCTGCTCAAGGAGGTGATGAAGGATCGCCCTCTTGCGCCGTACTGTGTTCGCCCCGCCGGGCTTGCCAGCGAACCTGACCGAGATCGCGTCAAGGGCCAGGCGCAGCACAGCGGGCTCCCCCAGGTCCGACAGTGGACGTGACCCCTTCTCCAGCCAGCATGAAGCTGCGGCTGCGGCTTGCACGCTGGTCAACGCTGCCCGCCGTCCCTCAGGGAGCAGCGTGCAAGCCGCAGCGCGGCTCGAAGATCCTCGTCCTCAGGACGGCCGGGCACGTCGGCGACGAGGGCAGGGATCAGGGTGAGCAGCGCGTAGGCGTCCGTCTCGCGGGTCCGGGCCGCTGAGGTCCGCCAGCGTCGAAGGACGTGAGACTGTGCGAACTCCAGCAACGACGGCCCCGACGGTTCCGGAGCCAGCATCGATACCGGCAGGCCGGTAGCGAGGTCGAACGACTCCCCCAGCTTGGCGGCTTGCAGCAGGTCGGACAGGAAGGCATCGGCCAGGCCCTTGGTCCGGAAGCTCTTGCTCTTCTGCTGGCGCGCCACTGTCCAACGGACTAGAAAGGTTGGAGTCTTCCGACCTGTGCGGCGCTGGATCTCCCAGAACTTCACGTCGTAGGTGGTGTTCATGCTGTCCTCCGTCGTGAGTCGAGCCAGGACACGAGATCGCTGCGCCACACACGCAGCTCATGGTTGGGGAGCTGGATGCAGGCGGGTGCGTTGCCGAGTTCGCGCCAGCGGTAGAAGGTGCGGCGGGAAACTCCGCCCAGCTCGTCGAGGACCTGGGCAACGGTCAGCAGTTCGTCACGGCGACTCATCGGGCCCCACCACCGATGTCGGGGAGCCGGGTTTCGGCGATGGCAGTGGCGACGAGTTGGTCTCCGGCTGAGTGGCCCTTGCCTGTGTACTCCCATTCGGTGATCACGAGGACGGTGTCCTCGTCGAAGAGCGGGGGCGTCCGGTGGTGATCTCGTGGTCTCGGGCGTGGTCCTCACGAGCGGCACGGAGTGCGCCAAGGGTGGTGGCGTAGTTGCGGGACCTCGTGGAGAAATGGCCCCGGAAGCCGGGCATGTGCGCCCATTCGGCGAGCCCGAGGTCCTTGAGCTCGTCTGCGGTGCCGAGTCTTATGCACTCGACGATCAGGCGCTTTGCATGGTCGCGGAGGTTGAAGGCGTCGAGGTTGTCCAACGGGTTGATGCGGCGGTCCAGGGTGCCGACGCATTCGGCAGCTTGGTGGCGTACTTGGCGATGCAGCCCGCGACGGCTAGATCATTGATGTGAAATTCAGTGATCGTAGGCGGTTAGTGATCGTTTGATGGGTTCGCCGGTGTTCCAGTTGTGCCAGATGGCGGCATTGAGGGCGAGGATGCGCTGGCTAACCCGGGCCCAGAGCCCGTCGGTGGTGCGGGCGTTGTGGCGTTCGAGGCCGAGTTGGTTCTTCAGGGTCCAGATGATGGCTTCGATGCGTTGACGTAGCCAGGACGGGAACGGCAGGGCCGGTTCGTGTTCGTCTTGGCGGTTGGGCCGGATGAGCGGGTGGCCAAGGTCTGCGGCGGCTTTTTCGATGCCGGCGCCGGCGAACCCCTTGTCACACACGATCGGGCAGGGTCCGGGTGCGATCTGCTGGACGTGCAGCAGGTGCAGGGCTTGTTTGCGTTCGTCCAGTTCTTTGGGGTGGGCCAGGCTGAAGGCGGTGGCGGTGCCCTCGGCGGTGGTGATGAGCATCAGCTTGGTGCCCCAGTAGAAGGCGTGATGGGATTTGTCCATGCCGTATCCGGCGACCTCGCCCAGGCCGGAGCGGTTGACTGTCACCCGCGAGGTTCCGCAGCGGATGGGTGTGCCGTCCATCAACCGCAGCGGTTCATACGCGGCAAGTCCATCGGCGGCGCCAGCATCAGCCACGAGGACATACTGTCCATTACCTTGCCCTTGTACAGGGCCAGGAGCTGGGCCTGCGCGATACGCTGCCCGGCCCGTCATCCCCAAGGGCACCAATAAGGGGCAACACCTCCACCGCGACCGTGATGCGGATACTGCGCGAGCACGACAGGCAGCTGACGAGATAGTCAGCCAGGGAGCTTCGCTTACGTCGCTCGAGGTTGACGCGGCCTCTCGATGAACGCCGGCATCGTCCTGCCGACCAGCAGCATGCCCAGGGTCAGAAAACCTCAACGGGTGGCCTGGCGTCTCTGGCCTGGCCGGTCTGAGCCGTCCTGGACTGGCCGGAGCTTCATGCAAGATCCGGGCCGTAGTTGCGACGGACTCATCGACACTCGGGGTCGGGATGCAATCGTGATGAAACAAAATTTCACACTGGTCCTGTCTCGAGGCGCGCATTGCGCCCGAGAGCACCTCCGGTTTCTCGGTGGAGAGCGCTCTCCTCGGCGCTCTGAGAAGTCCGTAGGCTACGGCAGTTGGTGGCCGTCCTAGATCATGTCGGCACTTCGTGCAGGGTGGCACCAGAACTCCCAAAGCCACTGATAGTGATCACAGAGCTACTTTGCCATAACTTGTGGGGTAAATGGGACGTAAGTTAATGTCCGGGACGTTTCGTTAGATTTCGCTCCGAGCGTGGGTCGATCCGACTTCGGCGGAGAGCGACGGCCGCTGCCTGTCGAGGCGCTGTCGGGTTGATTCGGAGTGTGATCGCGCGTGCGTCGCGATGCCTTGCTGCCCTTTTCCTGGCGGAAAAGCCTGGGCGCAGCTTTGTCGGTGTTGATGGTGTCTGGAGCGTTGTCTCTAGGTGAGACGCCAGCGGCCGTCGCCGCAGTCTCCCTACAGGCAACGGCCGGCCTGGCAGCGCCGACCGGTGATGTGCCGCAGACGCCGCAGCAGCAGCTGGGTAGCGCGCGGCCGCTGGCCCCGCTCGTGGGCTCTGCTGCCACCGACACCTCGGCCAAGCCGGGCACTCCTCACGCTGACGCGCCGACCCCCAAGGGGGCGCTGCCGCTGGAAGACAGCCCGTCCACCGAGTCGGATGAGCCCGGGGTATCGCGGATGATGGCCGCTGCCTCGGTTGGCTACTGCTCGTCGTTTTCCTCCTACAGCGGCGGCAGCTACTCCTCCGGCGCTCAGGTGGTGCTCAACAAGTACGTCTACCGCGCCAACACCTCGGTACCGTCCGGTCAGGCTCCGCCAGACGCGCAATACACCACCACCAGCGGTGGCATGGTGGAGTGGCACTACTACTGGGGCAACGTCGGTCCGTGTGATGATGACACGCCGCCACCGACCACGCAGTACCCGCCGAGCTTGACCGATGTGTTCCCGCTCAGCGGCATGCTGGTCGGCACCCGTACCCCGATGCTGGGGGCCGAGGCTGTCAGCAACATGGGCGACTACGGCATCGACTTCTCTTTCAAGATCTGCACCGACCAGGCGCTGAGTGCCGGTTGTGTCACTTCCGGCTGGCTGACCAGCGGCAGCGGTACCTGGCGGGTTCCGGCCAGCAAGGCGCTGGCCTGGAGCAAGCAGTACTGGTGGCAGGTCACTGCCCGCGATGCCAGTAACTCCCTGACCACCGACTGGTCCGGCACGCTCACCACCGGTGTGCGCCAGCCGTCGATCGGGTCGAACTTCTCCACCCCTGGCCCCGACGGGCAGGAGTTCCAGCCGTCCACCGGTAACTACTCCGCCGCCGTCACCGACGCCACAGTCGCCACCGTTGGGCCGCCGCTGGCGGTCTCGCGCTCTTACAACAGCCTCGACCCGCGCCGCACGAGCATGTTCGGCGCCGGCTGGTCGACCCGCTGGGACATGAAGATCACCCCCGAGGGTGTGGTCGGCGGCGCGTCTCCGACGTCGCTGCTGGTGACCAACCCCGACGGGCGCCAGGTGCGGTTCGCCGCCAACGGCGGCACCACCGGCACCTTCCAGCCGCCGCCTGGCATGTATGCCACCCTGGCCGAGACCCGCGACGTCGCGGGTGGGCCGTTGACCGGGTGGAAGTTGATGGACAAGTCGGCCACCACCTATCTGTTCGACGCTCAGGGTCGCCTGACGAAGATCACCGACCAGCGGGGGCGCAGCCAGAGCTTGGACTACGGCACCGACGGCAAGCTCGCCAAGGTCACCAGCATCGGCGGCCGCTCCCTGTCCTTCGCCTGGACCGGCTCCCACGTCACCCAGGTCAGCACCGACCCGGTCGACGGTGCCCCGCTGACGTGGACTTACGCCTACAACGGCGACAAGCTGACCAGCGCCTGCTCCCCCGCTCAGGCGCCCAACTGCACCACCTATGAGTACGCCACCGGCTCGCAGTACGCCAGCACGGTGCTCAACTCTGATCCGCTCGGCTACTGGCGGCTCGGCGAGCAAACGGGCACCGACGCCCAGGATGCCGCCGGTGGCGCCGGGCTGGCCAGGCTCAACTCGGTGACGTTGAAGCAGCCCGGAGCCGTGAGCGGCAGCACCGACACCTCCGCCCAGTTCACTGGGTCCAGCTCCGTAACCCTGCCCGACGCGGCCATCGCTCAGCTCGGCGACGCGGCCTCGATCGAGGCGTGGTTCAAGACCACCAAGCCTGGCGTGATCGCCGCCATCAGCCCCAACTCCACCACGGCCCAGACTGCGGCACCTGCCCGCACCGCGTTGTACATCGGCTCCGACGGTCTGCTGCGCGGCCAATTCCGCCCGCGCACCGACACCGCGGCGATCGCACCGATCGCCTCGACCGGTGTGGTCACCGACGGCCAGTGGCATCACGTCGCACTCACCTTGGGGGGCGGCACCCAGCAGCTGTTCCTCGACGGACAGCCGGTCGGCACTGCCACAGGCACCAGCGTGTCCGGCTGGCCGATCACCGCCCAGGTGGGCAACGGCCTGCTGGAAGGCGGCGGCAAACGCGGCTGGCCCGGCGGTCCGGTGACCACAGCTGAACTGCCCTTTGTCGGCCAGTTGGACGAAGTCGCCGTCTATGACAAGCCGCTCACGCCGCAAGAGATCGCCACTCACGTCGCCGCGCGCGCTGTCGCACCGCACCTGATGTCCAAGATCGCCCTGCCCTCTGGCCGAGTGTGGATGCAGACCACCTACGACGCCGGCAACGACCGCGTCAAGACCCACACCGACGCCAACGGTGGCGCCTGGCAGGTCGGCCCGCCCGCCCTGAACGGCAAGGGCGGCGTGTCCACGGTGAAGGTCACCGACCCTGCCAACGGCACCATCAGCTACGACTACGACACTTGGCGTGGCTACCGGCTCCTATCACGCACCGATCAGCTGACCAAGAAGACCACCTACGACTACGACACCGGCGGATTCGTGGCCAAGGTCACCGACCCCAACACCAATACCGTCCAGCGCACCTACGACAAGCGCGGCAACGTGCTTACGACCACCACGTGCCGGGCGGCGGGCAACTGCCAGACCGTCCGCAACGAGTACTACCTCAACACTGGCGACGACTTCGACCAACGCAACGACCGCATCACCAAGGTCCGCGACGCCCGCTCAGCGAACGCGACCGACAACACCTACGCCACCACCTTCGAGTACAACTCCTTCGGCGAGCCGACCAAGCGCACCTCCCCAGCCACAACCGGTTTCGCCAGCGGCCGCTCAGAGTCGGTGTCTTACACCGATGGCAGCGAACCTGCCACCGGAGGGGGCAGCACCCCCGCTGGATTGCCCAAGACCCAGACCGACGCCAACGGCAATGCCTGGACCTACGCCTACACCGCCACCGGCGACCTGGCAGGACAGACCTCACCGGCTGGGCTGAGGGCCAAGCTCGACTATGACGTGCTCGGCCGGCTGTCGGCCAAGACGGAGATCTCGGCGGCCAACCCTGACGGGGTGAAGTCAACCTTCACCTACGATCCCCTTGGACGCCTGCTGACCCAAACAGCGCCGGGGGTGAAGAACGAGGTCACCGGTGCCACCCACACGGCACGCACCACGTTCACCTACGACCCGGACGGCTACAAGCTGACTCAGGCCGCCTCCGACCTGACCGGCGGCGACCCGGAGCGCAAGACCACCTACACCTACGATCCGTTCGGCCACGCCGAGAGCGTCACCGATCCCGAGGGCGCCGTCATCCGGCAGGCCTGGAACTCTCTCGGTTTGCCGAGCCATGCCACTGATGCCCGCGGCACCATCCTGACGCTCGGCTACAGCGCGCGTGGTGAGCTGATCTCGACCACGTTGAAGGGGTGGACCGCCAGCCCCGTCAACCCCCAGCCAGCCAAGGACATCGTGCTGGAGTCACGCTCCTACGACCCCGCTGGCCGCCTGGCGAGCCAAGTCGACGCGATGGGGCGCAAGACAACCTTCACCTACTTCGGCGACAACCTGCTGTCGCAGAAGATCGCCGACGATGTCAAGCTCAACGGCGCCACCTCTACCAAGGACGTTGTCCTGGAGGCTCATACCTACGACGCGGCAGGCAAACACACCAAGCTTGTTACGGGCGGCGGGATCACCACCACCGATTTCGTCTACGACCCCGCTGGCATGCTCACCTCCCAGACCGCCGACCCCGCAGGAGTCAAGCGCACCACCGCGTTCACTTACGACGCGGCCGGCAACACGCTGAAGAGCACCCGCACCGGTGCCGGGTCAGCCAAGAGCGAGATCACCGAGTTCGTCTACAACAAGGCCAACCAGGTCACCCGGAAAACCGTCGAAAACGGCGCCCAGGACCTGGTGTCCACCATGACCTACGACGAGCGCGGCCTGCTCACCGAGACCACCGACCCGCGCGGCAACGCTGACGGCGCCGCCGCTGTCGACTACACCACCACTCTGCGCTATGACCTGCTCGGTCGGCTCGTCGAAACCACCGCCCCACCCGTCAAGATCGACAAGCTAGGGCAATCATCCACTTCGCGCCCCTCCATACGGGTCGGCTACAACACCCTGGGGGAGCAAACCCACAGCGTCGACGCCGAAGGCCGCACAGTCGTCACCACCTTCGACAAGGCAGGCCGCCAGGTCAGGACGACTGCACCGGTCTATACGCCACCCGGCGGCACCGCCATCACTCCCACCACTACAAACGAATACGACCCTGCAGGCAAGATCGTCCGCGCTACCGACCCGCGAGGGAACGTCGCCTCATTTACCTACGACCAGCTCGGCCGTCAAGTTCAGGTCACCCATCCCGCCCCAGAGGGGCAGAGTCCCGGTCGTACGGTGACCGAGTATGACCTCGCAGGAGAAATCCTGGCGTCCGTCGACCCGATGGGAGCCCGCGCCGAAGCCACCTACGACGACCTCGGCCGAGCGATCACCCAGACACAGGTGGAGCGCAAGCCAACTGCGGCCGCCTACACCACAACGTTGACCTACAACGACGCCAGCCAGCTGACCAAGGTCATCACCCCCGGGAACAAGGCCACCACCTACAGCCCCAACGCACTAGGCGAGGTCAAATCCACAGTCGACGCCGCCACCAACACCACTACCCAGAGCTTTGACCTGGCCGGGCGCACAACCAAGATCACCGATCCCTCTGGGAACGCCACTCAGGTCGATTACGACCTGGCCGGACGCAGAATCACCGAGACGAACCTGAACGCGTCCGGAACCATCCTGCGCACCCGCAGCTTTGGCTACGACTCTGCGGGCAATCTCACCTCAAACACCTCTGCTGAGGGCCGCATCACCAAGCAGACCTTCGACGCCCTCAACCGTGTCACCGCGCTAATCGAACCGGTCAGTGCCACCGACTCCATCACCACCAGCTTCGGCTATGACGCCGCCGGCGCCCGAACCCGCCTTACCGACGGGCGCGGCAATGCCACCTGGACCAGCTACAACAGCCTCGCACTGCCCGAAACCGTGGTCGAACCAGCCACAGCCGCCCACCCCGACTCCGCCGATCGCACGTGGACTCAGGTATATGACCAGGCGGCCAACCCCGTGGCAAGTCTGCTCCCGGGCGGAGTACGCATCGACCGCACCTTCGATCACCTCGGCCGACTGACCAAGGAGAGCGGCAGCGGCGGTCAGTCCGCCAGCGCCGAGCGCACCTATGGCTATGACCTCGCCGGACACACCATCACAATCGGCGACGTGAGTGTCGACTACAACGACCGCGGCCTGCCCTTGACCGTCTCCCGCGGCACGTCCCAGCAGACCGCCTACACCTACGACGCTCTCGGCAACCCCACTCAGCGCGTCGATGCCACAGGCACGGCAGACTTCACATGGGACAACGTCAATCGCATCGGTACCGCCACCGACCCGGTGACTGGCCGCAAGATCACCTACGGCTATGACAAGTCCAGCCGACTCACCTCGATGGGCGCGGCCAAGGGCAGCACAGCGACCGACAGCCAGACCTTCGACTACGACGCCACCGATCGTCTCACCAGCCACATCTTGAGGAACGGTGCCGGAACCCAGCAGGCGCAGATCACCTACGAGTGGGACAAGGACGACAACCTAACCGCCAAGACCACCGCAGGCGGCCGCGGCCCCTCCGGAACGGGCGACCCCGGTGAACTTCCACTCGACCCAGCACCGCGCATGGCTGCAGTTGCAGCCGCTGGAACTGGCAAGAACACCTACACCTACGACCAAGCCGGCCGCCTGACCTCCTGGACAGCTCCCGACGCCAAGGTCACCACCTACGAATGGGACGCCGCAGGCAACCGCACCAAGGCGGGCGACAAGACGTTCACCTACGACGAACGCAACCGCCTCCTCTCGGGCGACGGAACCGACTACGCCTATACCCCGCGCGGCACCCTGGCCACGCAGACCAAGGCAGGTGTCACCACCAACCTCAGCTTCGACGCCTTCGACCGCCTCATCAGCGACGGCGACAGTCTCTATACCTACGACGGCCTCAACCGACTCAGCTCCCGCACCCGCGGCACCGTCAAGGACCAGTTCATCTATACGGGCCTCGGCAACGACATCGCCACCATCACCGACGCCGGCACTGGTGGACTCAGGGCCAAATACGGCCGCGATGCCTCCGGAGGCCTGCTCGGCCAGCAGGAAGGCACCGGCCCCGCCACCGGTACGCTGACCGATCTGCACGACGACCTCGTCGCGACCTTCGACACCACTGGCCTTATCACCAGCACCAGCTACGACCCCTTCGGCAATGTCACGACACAAACCGGCGGCAAGACCAACCTCGGTTATCAGGGCGAATACACCGACCCGGACACCGGCCGGGTCAACATGCATGCCCGCTGGTACCAACCCGGCACCGGAGCCTTCACCACCCGTGACAGCGCCACTCTCAATCCCAACCCGTCAGTCCAGGCCAACCGCTACTCCTACGCGAACGCATCACCTCTCGTCGGCAATGACCCGACAGGCCACTGGACCGAAGTCACTTGGGATAGCGAAGGACGCGCCAGTTCGGACGGTGGCTATGTTTGCAGCGGCAGCATCTGCCATGAGACGGCCACGCATGAACGGTGGTGGAGCAGCTTCATCACCTCCGCCGGCTATGACTACAACCACAGCCCCGAATTCTCGCCTGAAGAGCTCAAGCGTATCGGCGGCGGGTATATGTCCAACGGTCGCCCCAAGCCGGATGGCATAGATTTCTCGAGCATGACGCCAGAGCATCAGAGAGCGTTCATGCAGGGCTGGGACCCGACAATGAACCGAGCAGAGCTGGGCATGCTGGCAATGATGACGATGGGGGCATCAGCGGGAGGATCCGCTGGCGGGAGACCATCCAGCTGCTCCGAAGGAAATTTCGGATTCGCAAAGAAGTGCGTCGACACCTACAAGCAGCTTTGCTCAGAAAACCCCGGCACCAAGGCCTGCAGTAAATGGCTGGACAAGCTCACCAAGGATCGACCCGCCTGGGCCAAGGAACTGAATCCAAAATTCTTTAAAGCCATGCTGTTCATGACATATGAAATGGTCACTAACCTTGACCATCCTGTCTTCAAATGGGCTGAAGAACAGAAGAAAAAATACGGTCAGGTGATTTCCACTGCGGCGCTGATGAATCGGATCTACAAGGTCTTCAAGGCTGGCGCACGATGGGACCACAAGGGATATCTGCGAACCCTTCTCGGACTAGGAAAACCGGGGCACCTGAAGAACGACGGATATGTTTGCGTCTACAAGGACTGCAAGGGTGGCCAGGTCTACTACGACGTATTCTCAAACATCCATTTCGGATGGATCATGAACGCCCTGGGCTTCACTCGAGAGTTCACTCACTGGGCCGCAGACATGTACGCCAGAAAGTCCAGTACAGTAGAGGACGAAGGTGACCAGTACGCCGAGTATCTCGGCTGGAGGATGTTCGAAAGTTGGGGCAACGGCGCGGCCCGTAATCGAGAGAACGCCAAGGCTTATGGCGTCTACGACCTCTGGTATGACATGCGGCGCCTCTTCGAATACTACGAAGAGCAAGAAGTGGAACAGTACAGATGGTAACGATGGCTATGAAGGCACGGAGAGTCACAGGCGCCACGGCCATACTTCTGGCGCTTATTAGTGGCTGCGGCACTGCGACCGGAGGAGTAGTACCGCAGCCACCCTCCGCGAAGTCGAATCCGACAGTCGACAAGCTACTGCTCTCTTTTGATGAGATCCCTAAAGTAGTAGTTTCTCAGCTGATGCTTGGCAGCCAGAACCCTGACGTGCAAAAACTCGGCACGCTGGATCTATATGGCTCCTCTGCATATCGGCTACGCTCCTGGAGTGACCGAGATGGCCGCCATCCCATAGCACAGGTGATCTACCAATTCCCAACTGCAGAAGCTGCCGCCAGCGACTACCTAAAGCGCCCATATGGCGGGAAGTTCAACTTCGATGAGGGAATTCAGGCGACCGTCATCGAAAACACGGGCATGGAGATAAAGGCCGAGTCCGCGCGGCTCTTCTGCGTAGCCCCTAAGCGTCTGGGAAATCCACTGAAGAACTGCCCACAATGGGGCTCTCGGGCTCAGTATGGAAAGTTCATCGTCGATACGTTCATCAGAAGGTTTGATGGGCGCAGAGATTACATCCCCGTTCCCGAGGAAACATTCCGCTCTCTGGTTGCAGCAGTTGATCGACACGTGGCCACACAGGTAGGCGATTAGCGCGTTCCCTCCGCATGCAAGATCCTGCGGACGTGCTTTGCTCCCGGCGCACTGCTGTGCGCCGGGAGCAGCCAGGCGTCATGGATCTCAGGCGTCGCGGCAGTGTCACCTTTGTTAACTGCGCTCTTTGAGTACCGCAGGGCGTACCGGCAAAAGGAGTACGCCTCTCGTGCGCAGAAATCTTCCACTCGGCCTCACCATGACGGGCCGCTGACTAGCGCAACCGATAACACCGACGAACCCGGGTCCACAGTCAGGCGGGCAACGCAAGGACATTCTGCAGCCGCGTGGGACCGCACCTTCAACCACCTGGGCTGGAGACTGTCGCCGCAGAACCTATACGAAGGTGATGGTGGCGAGGAGGTGGGCGAGTTCAGGTTCTCGGGCCAGGTTGATCGCGCGTAGTTCGCCGGTGCGGGGTGCGGTGTTGAACAGGAGCTCGTCTGCGGTGTCATTGAGTACGCCGGAGGCGTCGGCGGCTTCCCAGTGGACGCCGTGGAAGGAAGTTCGCCGGAATCGTCCTGCCAGGACGCATTCCAGTTGCGGGGCTCCGTAGGAGTCGGTTCTGTACTGCCGCATGACCACGATGCGGGCTGAGGTGATACCCGGGGCCATCGCGAACGCCTCGCGCAGGGTCGCCAATGCGTGACCCGCCACCAGTTGCAGGTAGTAGGAGGCCCGCTCGGTCTTGTTGAGCTTGCGCAGGGTCAGGTTGCCTGCCTGGGTGGCGCCGGGCATGCGCTCCGGGACCCCCTCCAGGCCGGGTACCTGGAGCACAAGCAGGACCTCGCTGCCCTGTACCCCTGCTGCGGCTGCGGGTGCCTGGTTGTCGTCGAAGGCGTCGGTGAGGGTCTCCAGTACGGTCGCCGGGTCGTTGGCCAGGAGCCTGGACCACTCCCGGTCCAGCTCTTCCTGGATCTGGGACCGTTCAACCTCGGCGCCGCCCACCCAAACGGCGGCCTGAGCGTTGGCACCGATGCGGGCGCGCTCGCGCGCGGCGCGGCGTTCGGTCCGGTTGAACCAGCTGATCCCCTTCAGTGCCTGGCGCTCGTGGGTACGCAGCATCGCGGCGTGTTCCACGGGACGGATGGCCGGAGCCACCGGCGGGGTGACGTCGGCGAACTCCGCCCGGTGCAGTGAGGTGATCTCGTGGAAGACGGCCAGCAGGCGCTTGGCCTCCTCTTCCTTGCTCGCCTGCGCCAGGCTTCGCTGGGCGTTCGCCGGTCGGCGGCGGGGGCCGCCGCCGAGGCTGGAGTACAGCGTGATCGGGCCAGCGCCAGTGGACAGTCCGGTACGGCCGGCACCTACGTGAACGCGGGCGATGCGGGGACCGAGGCTGGCCCGCATCCCTCGGCTCGAGGCGCTGATACGGATGCCTGGCGCGATACGGAAAGAGAACCCCATGCGTAAAGGGTAGGTCGCATAATGTAATGACATCAACCAGCGCACCCACTCTGACCTGGTAATTTATGCCAGTTCCTCCGTATTTCCCCTGGTGTCAACCGAAGGTCCTCCGCCATGGCTCGCCGCTTCAACCCACCCCCGAACTGGCCACTGCCACCCACCGGCTGGACCCCACCCAAAGGCTGGCGCCCCGACCCCTCCTGGCCACCGCCGCCGGCAGGCTGGCAACTATGGAGCGACGACAGCGACCGCGCCACCAGGCTCCTCAAGCGCGTCTACCTCGGCCCCGTCGCCCACGACCCCGTACGCAAAGCCGTACGAGGCACGCTCCTGGGGATCCTCACCGTGGTCGTCGCCATCGGCCTGCTCCCTGGCGGCCAGACACCAGAACCCACCGCCCTCGCCCAGCCCGTCCCCACCGCCACCCCTACAGCCACGGCCACGCCCACGACCGCTCCGCCCTCCACCACCGTCACGCTTCCCGACCTCACAGGACTGCCGGAAGAAGACGCCCAACTCCAGCTCAAGACCGTCGGACTGACCTCCACCTTGACCGACGTGAACGAGCTGTCCTGCTACGACGCCTGCGTCGTGTCCTCCATGAGCCCCAAGAGCGGCACCTCAGTCACCCCGGGATCTACGGTCGACCTGGTACGGATCAGCCGCGAGGCATACGGCTTTTACAGCAAGCACGCCAAGATGCCCAAGCTCACCGGGCTCTCCGAAACCAAGGCCTCCGACACACTGGATGCGGTGTCGGCCCTCGTCGACACCGACTACGTGACCGCCAAAGACGGCCAGAAGGCCGACCAGGTCATCAAGCAGTCCCCCAAAGCAGGTGTAGCCCTCAAGCCCGGCCAAGCCGTCCACCTGACCGTCACCCAGCAGGGCTACTCGATCGACGAAGAGGAGTCCGAGGAGGACACCACGGTGTCAGGCACCGTCCATCCGGGAGCGTTCTGCTCTACCGAGGGCGCGACGGGGTACACCACCGCAGGCACCCTGATGCGCTGCTCCACCACAGCCAGCGACTCCCGCGCCCGCTGGCGCCGCGCCTAGCGACACCCAAGGTCACCGTGCCAGTGAATCGTCACCTTGCGGGCGACTTCGAGGTGGCGCAACTCCAGGTTGTAGGCGTCGAACAGCTTCCGCCGGGTTTCGTCATCCAGGGCTGAGAGACTCGGGAGCGCGTTCAGGCCAACAGAGCCAAGGCCGAGCTCCTTGGCCTTGACCTTCCGGAGGCGAGCAGACGGGCGTCGGATGTTCTCCAGTGTCCATCGGCCGCTCGTCGATCTCCTCCAGATCCGAATCGGGCTGAGCCTCGCCGAGACCCCGTAGAGCGCCGGCAGCGTCCGGCTCGGACAGGTGGACGAGGCTCAAGCCGGACACCTCGAAGTGATCACCACTGACCGTCCAGGTAGCCGCCGACCAGCGGCCGAGCAGCAGCGACCCCTATGGCGCATCTCACTTCGATCAGGGGCGCAAGCCGAGCATCCGTCTCCCCATCCGGCGTGATCAGGAGCACTGCGACGGGGAGCACCTCGCCGGGATCTCGTTGCCGGAGCTCGTCCACGTCGGCGGCCTCCCGCTCCGCCAGCATGCGCTGCCTCGCGAACCGCATCCTCGAACCGGTCCGGCACCGCTTCGACCGAATCGAGCACCGTCAGCCTGGCTACGGCCTGCAGACCCGCCAACCCCAGCCGATCAGCGTCAGCCGTAAAAGCCAGGACCTCCGCCCGGAAGTCTCCTGCCTGGTGCAGCAGATCCACCAGCACCGCACGGATCACGTCACGCGCGCCGGGCCCGGTCAGCCCCAGGCCCAGCCCTGCCAGAGTGAGCCGTACCGCTGAATCGTTCGCTCGGGCCCCGACGGCAAGTTCACCTGGCACTTCGATACCCGGCGCGCAGCCTCGATCACCGGCGGAGTGTCCGGCTCGGAACCGGTCGGCCTGCGGACAGAGGGTGTCGACCACATTTGGCCGACCGGATGGCGCGCATCTACATGCGGTGTTCCGGTGACACGGGGCTTCTCGATCACTGGACGAGGTCTGCGAAGGCCGGGAAGCCGGAGCCGCCACCCTGGCTGGATGAGATCAGGGTCGGCGAATCGGGCCCCGTCGACCTGCCGAGGCTAACGAGTCCCCCGCAGCAGCCGCCCGCCGGGAGATCAAGGAAGAACTCGGCTTGGACTTGGAGATCGACGCCTCCTCGTGGTGGATTGGGTTCCTCCACATGGCCCCTGGGATGACTCCCTCATGTTCGTCTTCGACGGCGGCACGGTCACAAGCGGCGTCCAGCCGGTTGACGACGAAGTGGGTGAGGCACGCTTCGTACAGGCTGCCGAGGCGTAGGAGCTGCTCCGGCCATACATGTGGCGCAGGCTGCAGGCAGCGCCAGATTCCGCGATCTATCTCGAACACGGCGACCCCCTTACCTGCCACGTGCCTGCAGGGCCTCAGCCGGAGGCTTCCACAGGACCACCGAGCCTGTCGGAGGCATCCAGTACGTTCAGAGCATGATCGATGGATGCGCACCGGATTCGGAACTGGAAGCTGTCTTCGCGCAGTTGATCGGGCTCGACCCAGACGGCTCAAGGATGGCAGCGACGCTGCGTCGCTCCATCGATATGCTGCTCGATGGCCCCAATTCTGGTCGATACGATTGGGAACAGCTGCACAAGACGGAGAAAACCCACGGCGGTACTCTCGTCGAGATCAACTTCCAGCGGGAGTTCAAGTTCGAAGACGGGGAGAAGCTCGACTACCGCATCGCAGGCGTGGATGTTGACTGCAAATTCTCTCAGAAGATACATGGCTGGATGATCCCGCTTGAAGCAGTCGACAAGCTTCTCCTGGTCGTATGGGCTTGGGATCCTACAAGTCGCTGGTCAGCCGGAGTGGTACGCGCAAAGGCCGAGTACCTTCCGGAAACCGGAGGAAACCGCGACAAGAAGAGGTATCTCAACGAAGCGGGGAAGCAAGCCGTTCGGTGGCTTTTCCACGACAAGCCGCTCCCTGAGAACGCTCTCCTTCACATGGCCCCCGACGACGTAGCTGCCATCTACGCGAAGCGAAGTGGGCAGCAGCGTCTCAACGAGCTCGCGCGACGGGCGCAGGGAAAGCTACTGACCCGCAACGTCGTCGCGACAGTCGCAACCGCGAATGACCCGAAGCCCTACAAGGATCCCCTCAAGCGCCTTCGCAACAACGGCGGGGCACGGACGCAGCTCCGGGCCGAAGGAATCATCGTTCTAGGCCAATTCAAGAACCATTGCGACATCGCGCGTCAACTGGAGTTGCCGGTACCTGGTCCGAGCGAGTTCGTGAGCATACGGCTGGCTCCACGGGGTCCGCAGCACTACGGTGCTCCCTTTGTGGAAATCGGCGGCCAGGAGTGGGTCGCTGCATCGAAGGATGATCCGGTGGTTGAAGCGCCGATGTTGCCCAACGTAGGCTCTATTCGCGAGTGATGGTGCAGATAGAGTTAGCCTCGAAGTTGCTTGAAGACAGCGTCTCGCGAATCGGCAGGAAGTCGGCGGTAGCGTGTCCAGGCGCGGTCGATCGGCGAGGCACCCCGCCTGCCACGCTCCATCCACCGCATGAGACGGGCGCGCTCGGTCTCGTCTAGATTGCGGATATCCGACAACAGACGGGCGACGTCAACAGGCTCGTCTGTGCCGTTCCCTGCGCGGCAGCGCTTGCACTCGGTAACGAGCTTCTCCTGTACAGCGCCTCCAGGAAGCCTGACACTGCGCCGGGTAACCGCCAGAACTGCGGTGTCGTTGGCCGCGTCGAGGTAGACCTCTCCGCCTGCTATTCCACAGACGACGCATTGGTAGTCATCCGCCGCGAAGATCGCCTTCCGCTGCTTGGCTGAGATCGAGCTGGACGTGGCCCTCCGGCGTACACCCGGTTCCCACACCGGCAGGCCCGCGGTGACGAAGCGTTGCTCTTCGGACCGGAGTGTGATGTCGTCGGTGTTGGTATGGATCACCCAGCCAAAGTCTCGGAGGTCTCGCATCCGGCGGTCCGCTTGGGAAATTCCCGGAAAGGCGTCCCTGTGCTGCTCCTTGGTGAAGATGTTTCCTTCGCCTATCTCGCTTACCAGCCACAACGCGGTCTTGATCATCGTCCCCGCCTTGAAGGCCGGGTCATCCCACCCAGGTAGGTTCACACCGACTCCATCGTTATATGAAGTGACTTGATCGATTATCCCCAGAATTGTCAGTCGCAGGTGCCACGATGCTGCCTGACGTGGTCAACAGGTGAGGGAGAAGCCGGGCATGTCGACAACGTACGGGGTTCCGCCTCAAGGCGAGCAGGTTCGCTCGATGATTTCCGAACGGCTGGCCGAGGCCGTCAGCGCTAACGGCGAGAAGATAACGATCGAGTGGCGCGGACAGCAGAAGCACTTGTACGTGATTTCTATGCCGGTCGACCTGCTCTACTACAACCCCGACACTCACCGCATCCGCGCTCAGCGCACGTTGGACCCGGTGCGGGACCTCGCCCTGGACAACGATCCGTGGGGCCACGAGGCTCAGGACTATCTGGACACGCTCCTCAAGTGCGAGCCATCTGATCCGGACAAGGTCGATGAGGACTACAAAGCCCTCCGCGACAACCTGGAGAACTTTGGCCAGAAGGATCCGGGCATCATCACGATCCACGGCGTCCTCGTCAACGGGAACACCCGCGGCGCTGCGCTACGCGAACTCGGCGAGAAGCACATCCGCGTCGGCGTGCTGCCAGACTCCTCCACCTGGGACGACATCGGCAGCGTCGAGCTGTCATTGCAGCTCCGTAAGGAGCACAAGCGCGGCTACTCGTACATCAACCAATTGATCGCCATCGACGAACAGCTGAAGGCGGGCCGCCGGCCGGATGACATCGCCCGGGAGTTCCACATCAAGACTCCCACGCTCGAAAAGGATCGCTGGGTGTACGGCATCATCCAGGATGCCATCGCACGCAGCGCGACCACAGATGGCGCAGCCTTGCGGCTGGTCGACTTCGAGGACCATCAAGAGAAGCTCCGCGAGTTGCACCGCGACTACACAAGCGCAGCGAAGTCTGACCCAGACGCAGCCGAAGCACTCAAGGAATCACGGCTTGCCATGATTGTGCTTGGCTACGCTAAGACGGATGTACGGCTCGCGAAGACCGACTTCCACGATAAGTACCTGGAACCAAAGCTTCCCGAGTCGATCAAGCCCGAGGTGAAGTCGGCACCAGTCAACATCCCTGGCTTGGATGGTCTGACGGTCCCGGATGCCACGCCGACCGCGAAGGCGACCAGAGCTCTCACCGACACCCTGCTCAAGGCTAAGGCGACCGCGCTGGCTGGGAGCAAGGTCAGCACCACACAGGTCACCGAGGCGGCGGAGAAGCTCAGGGCAGCCAAGGACTCCTTCGACCGCGCGCTCACTCCAGCAGGCCGTGACGACCGTCAGCAGCAGCGCAGGCTCGCCGCCCCCGAGCGGCTGTCAGATGCGTGCGACAACATCGACCTCTGCATCGGAGACCTGGCTCAGGCTCGGGCAACCCGTGCTCTTGACGAAGAAGCCTTCGACGATGCGGTCATTCGGCTCCGTCAGTCGTTGGAGAAGCTCGCCAAGCAGGCTGCCCGGACGTTCACCGAGCCCGGCGATGGTGTGGCCTGGCTGCTTGAAGTGATGAAAGACCCTTCGTGAGTGACTCGATACCGAGCCTGCAGATTGGTTTCGGCGAGAGTGCTGCCGTGGCTCGATTGCGGGTTCGAGATGGCCATGAAGACGATCTTCGACGTCTGGTAAACAGGTTTCGAACCGCCAATCAGCGCGCTCGCGGCTCTGCGGAGGTCGCGATCGAAGACCTGTTGCTTAACTTGGCGGAGCTGGCCACTTGGCCATACCCGGAGAGCGTCACCTGGGACCAGGAGCTGGCCGCACTCGCCCGAGACACGGCCCTTGATGCCCAGACCGTTCGCGCCGAGCTGAGCGGAGCCACGGACAACACAGTCTCATCTAGCGAACTGCCAGACTTGCTCGGGTCCGGATGGAAGGGACCGCTTACGTCGTTCCAGCGCAGAGATATTGCCAGACTGCTGTCCTTGCGTCACGGCGCGAACTTCTCCGTGCCAGGAGCGGGCAAGACCCGTGTCGGTCTGGCGGTGTTCCAGGCTCTGCGCGAAAAGGGACAGGTACGGCGACTTCTGATCGTAGGCCCAAAGTCCTGCTATGAGGCCTGGAAGTCCGAGAACAGCGAATGCCTGTCTGACCCCCTCCAAATGGAGGTCTATGACAAGAGCATCGATCCGACCGCGGACGCCCTGATCGTGAACTACGAGCGTCTCCAGGGATCGTTGAACGCGCTCGTACGCTGGCTCTCAGCCCAGCCTTCCTTGCTCATTCTGGACGAAGCTCACCGCATGAAGCTGGGGGCCGACGGCGCATATGGTTCTGCTTGTCTCGCCCTGGGACCACGGGCGCGACGACGCCTGATCTTGACCGGCACGCCGGCTCCCAACGGCGCGAAGGACCTGGAGAACCTGCTGGGATTCGTCTGGCCCGGCTACGGTCGCCGGACAGTGACTCAGGCTGTGGCTGGTGGCAATCTCGCGCAGGCGAGCCGGGTTCTGCGTCCGCTGTTTACCCGGACGACAAAGGACGAACTTGGACTCCCGCCCGTCACGATCACCCGGCGGGATATCGAGCTGCCGCCGTTGCACCGCGAGGTCTACGACGCGCTGATCGGCTTGTACTCGGCCCGAGCAGTCACGTCGCAGGACGATTTCCAAGCCCTCGGCAAGATCACAATCTACCTGCTCCTTGCCGCGATCAGCCCCGCCTTGCTTTCGGTCGGCACCACCAGGCATGAGCCACTTGCCTATCAGGTCCCTCCGCTACAGATTCCCGACGGGTCGCCACTTCTCGATGTGATGCGCGATCTGCCCAACTACGAGATGTCGCCCAAGTACCTGGAAACACTCGCGGTAGTCGCTCAGAACGCCGCCGCTGGACGGAAGACACTGGTCTGGTCGACTTTCATACGCAGTGTCACCACGTTGGAAAAGATCCTCAAGGAGTTCTCCCCCGCCCTGATCCACGGCGGGACCGAGGACCGTGATTCAGAGATCGAGCGGTTCCGGCGCGACCCAGAGTGCATGGTGCTTCTGTCCAATCCAGCGACTCTCGGGGAAGGGATCAGCCTGCACCACGAGTGCCATGACGCGATATACGTAGATCGTGACTTCGCGGCCGGCCGTTTCCTGCAGAGTCTCGACCGCATTCACCGGCTCGGTCTCACGCCAGGTACCGAGACAAGAATCACGGTACTAACCAGCAAAAACACCATCGACGAAGTCGTCGCTCAACGGCTGAACGACAAGCTTCAGTTCATGGGCCGGATCCTCGACGATCCGACTGTCCACCAACTTGCCGACCTCGACGAGGAACCCGCAATCGGTGGTGGTCTCGACCAGCGCGACCTTCAGGCACTTATGGGCCACCTCCGTGCCAGTGCCAGCTGATCCCGTGCTGCGGGCCGCCCTACGCTGGTTGGATCACCTGCCCACCTCAGACATCACGCGCACCCGAGCTCTGTTTATCTCCCACAGCGAGTTCAGCGATGTGACCCCTACCCAGTACTCAGCCGCGCTGACTTGGCTGCAGGACGCAGGACTAGTCACCGCCATGGGTCGTGTACAGGTCTCATCGGGCCCAGCTTCCCTGATGGAGGCTGCCGTACGTGATGCATTCTGGTTCCCTGACGCCGACCTGCTCATCCATAGCCCGGAAGAACTTCCCGAAGACGCCCTGCGAGCCGCTGGGACCTTGGGGCTCGGCACAGGCGATGCACTAGCAGTTGTGCGACAGGCCTGGAGCAAGATCGACGCCGCTGCACGTGCCGACGTGGGCTCGGCGGGGGAGCATGCCTTGATGGCATTACTCTCCGCCGAGACCGACGTCCCTGCAAGGCATGTCGCAGCCGAGTCTGATGGGTACGGCTACGACATCGAGCGAGAGCCTTTCCATATCGAAGTCAAGAGCACCACCCGCAGGGGGCGCCTCAGCATTTATCTCTCCCGGCATGAGTACGAGACCATGCGCCGCGACCCGTTCTGGATCCTCGTCACCGTCAGGCTCGACCAGTCGCTTCAGCCAGTCGCTGTAGCCACCGTCAATCGCGATTGGATCTCTGCGAGGGCCCCAGCGGACAAGCAAGTCGGGGGCCGCTGGGAATCAGCACGCTTCGATGTTCCGCATGAAGCCCTGACCCCAGGTTGCCCAGCACTCGCCCCCTTCCGAACGCTGGGATTCCTCGCCGGAACACCTCCGTGGCCGGGCTAGCCGTGCGCAGCGCGAAGCTGACCCCCATACCGCAAAAGCGGGCATATTGGGTACCCTCCTCATGTGGCGGATAGAGATCATGTAGTGTCGTTCGCTGAGTTGGCGACGGCCGATCTGGTGCTAGACGCCATCTATGCAGGCGGCAATGCCGGCAATATCTCCGACGATCCTCTGGCCCGGCTGCTCCCCGGCGTGGGCAACCAGGGCGGGTTCCGATTCCACGGTTCACCTACTCGACAGGACGTGCGCTTCGCGCTCCTCTTCACAACCGGTGCCGAGCCTGACTGGCCAGATGAGCTGGACCTGCAAACCGGGATCTTCACCTACTACGGCGATAACCGGCATCCTGGCAAGGAACTCCACGAGACCTCGCGCCGTGGCAACGTCTTGCTCCGCGACGCCTTCGATTGGAGCCATAGCAATACCAGTCGCGTGAACGTCCCGCCCTTCTTCCTGTTCGAGAAGGCCGCCGCCATGGGCCGCAATGTTCGCTTCCGAGGACTGCTCGCACCGGGTGGCGCCGTACTGACCTCCGACGACGAGTTGCAGGCGATCTGGCGCTCAACTCGCGGCGTACGCTTCCAGAACTACCGGTCTCGCTTCACCGTTCTGGATGTGCCGAAGATCTCACGCGCATGGATCACGGACCTGGCAAGGGGCAACTCACTCGGCTCCAACTGCCCGCCCCCGTGGCGAGAGTGGATAGAAGCTCGCACCTATCAGCAGCTGCTCGCCCCGTCCACGACTATCGTACGAAGCAAGACGGAGCAGGAGCCTGATGCGGCTGGAAAACAGGTGGTCTCAGCCATTCACCAGCACTTCTCCGGGCGCCCTCACGACTTCGAAGCATGCGCAGTTGAGATCTGGCGAATGATGGCGCCTTCGACAGGCGCCTGCGAGGTCACCCGGCACAGTCGCGATGGCGGTCGTGACGCGGTTGGCGAGTACCTCCTAGGCCCTGCCGGAGACCGTGTTGCCGTGGAGTTCGCGCTTGAGGCCAAATGCTACGCGGCCACGACCTCGGTGGGCGTCAAGGAAGTCACTCGGCTGATCTCCCGCATCCGGCACCGCCAGTTCGGCGTGTTCGTGACCACCTCTTACTTCAACAGCCAGGTCTACAAAGAGGTGCGCGAAGACGTACACCCCATCGTCATGGTCTGCGCTCGCGACATCGCTGACGCCCTGCGCAGTCACGGGTATGGCGACACTCATGCCGTACAGGGCTGGCTCGACCAACGATTTCCAGCTTCCACATGATCCGTACGGCTTCCGCCCGCTGCTCCAAGATTCTTTACCTTCCCAAGGGGCTGGGAAATCCTCTCAACCCTGTGGAACTGTCAGCCACTCTCGCTAGTGTCGCTCGCATGTTCGGGACTGGGATCCACCGCTGCGACCACAGCCTCTACGGCCATGGTCAGCGCTTCGTGTTCCCAAAGGCGGACAACCCGCCATCCCGCAGCTTCGAGGGCAGCGTTGACGATCTGGTCGCGTTCCATGTTCCTACGGAGCTTCGGCGTCCAGTACCACTCGTTCGTCGTGGGCTGCCTACCGTGGTCAGGGCAAACGTGCCAGAAACACCCATCGACGAAGACCGCGACCTTCTTAGCCGTGAACACGATGTCCGGCCGGACCTTCACAGTTCCAAGCTCCAGGCGGAAGTCCTTCCGATAGCGGTAGCCCAGACGATGCAGAGCGCTGCGAAGCACCACCTCCGGCTTGGTGTTCGCCCGGCGGTTGGCCTGCATGTTCCTGGACCGGCCGTCGTTGAGCGGCGCCGGATACAGCCCACGCTCGTGGGCCTGCCTTCTGGCTTGAAGTCTCTTCCGGTCAGACACATTCGTTCCGATGGGCTCACGGTTCCCTGTCTTCTCCGCGAAGATACAGCTGCTCACCGGTCCAACGCCTCATCCTGGCTACGAAAGGGGTCCCTGTGACCGAGCAACACCTTCGCGTCATCGAGATCTGCGCTGGGGCAGGCGGCCAGTCCCTCGGCCTCGAAAAGGCTGGTTTCGAGCACGAGCTAGCCATCGAGCTGGACGAGAACGCAGTTAACACGCTGCGCCACAACCGCCCCCACTGGAAGGTGCGACAAGGTGACGTAGCAGACCTCACGGTGTGGAATCCGGCCGACTACGCCCCAGAGAAGCTTGATGGTCAGCCGATTGAGCTCTTCGCAGGAGGTGTGCCTTGCCCTCCGTTCTCTATCGCTGGAAAGCAGCTAGGTGCCAGCGACGAACGAGACTTGTTCGCGTGGGCAATTGAGCAGGTCAACATCCTCAAACCACGGGCTGTTCTGCTGGAAAATGTTCGAGGGCTTAGCATGCCTCGCTTCGCCGGGTACAGGCAACACGTTCTGGACAGGCTGGCCGAGTTCGGTTACGCAGCGGAGTGGAGCCTTCTGGAGGCATCCGACTACGGAGTTCCGCAGCTGCGCCCGCGCTTCGTGCTCATCGCCATGTCACCCGCAGACTTCGATTACTTCCATTGGCCGAAGCGGATCGGCGACCCGCCTACCGTTGGGGAAACCCTGCTGGACCTGATGAAAGCTAACGGGTGGGACGGCGCCGAGGAGTGGGCCGCGAAAGCGAACGACATAGCCCCGACGATCGTCGGGGGATCAAAGAAGCATGGTGGTGCGGACCTTGGCCCCTCCCGCGCGAAGCGGGCATGGGCTGCATTGGGCGTTGACGCTCTCGGCGTACACGATCAAGCCCCGCCATACACGGAGAAGCGCCCTATGACCGAGCTCGGACCAAAGCTGACATGCGAGATGGTTGCCCGCATTCAGGGCTGGGACAATGACGAATTCAAGTGGGAATTCACCGGCAAGAAGACTTCGAATTACCGCCAGATTGGCAATGCTTTCCCTCCGCCTGTAGCCAAGGCGCTCGGTATGGCTATAGCTGCCGCGTTGAATCGCACGGTGGAGCGGCGCAAGGGCGGCATTGATATTCACCACGACCCCATCTATCGAGCGTTGCGCGACAATGGCGACTTCATGACTGCAGTACAGATCGCGGAAGCTACCGAGCTCGCACTCTCACCGGAGGAGTTGGAACGTCGAATCAGCCTTCTTGCTCACGATTTCTCCATCGAGGTCAACTCAGACGATGCTCTTGTTTCCTATAAATTGGGAGAGTTCAAGGCATTCCTGGGGCAGGACAACCACGCTCGCCACGATCAGTTTGAGCGATATCGAACAAAGATCAGTTGACCTTCGCAAGCTTTGGTTGCAGCCCACTCGTATACATCCTGAATCCCGGCCGGGCCGCGAGGAGGGGCCCTGCGGGAACAGGCTCGCGGAAGACGTAACCGGATCCCATCATAAAGCCGTGCCCGGTCGGCCATACCGGTGACGGCGACCAGTTTCGGTAGCCACATCGCCGACGCCTCGACGGAGGACGGCGGCAACTCGTGACATGCATAGGGCGGGGCAGGGGAGAGGAATATGCAGGTCACGGGGCTTGAAGGAGACGAAGCTTCGTCGCCGCGGCGCTGATTTGAGCGGTGCTAGGCAGGTGTACAACCCCGAACTGGGATGCCCGCCCTAACTGAATCTTGTGGAACTGGAAGGGGGGCGTGGCTCCGGCGAGAAACTCCTGTGGCTGACGTTTCCTACCCTGGTCGTCCTCACGGAACTTGTTGTTCTTTACGAGCAAGCTGCATACAGTGCGTCCGCACCAGAAATCGACCCGGAACAGCGCGTCCGCAAGAGGATGCAGGCGCACGTCAAGGTCGGCAGCGCGCAATTGGGTAACAACATAAATCTCGCGAAGGAAGGAGTAGTAGGCGTTGCCGACGCGCCAGCGCATCGCGGCTTTAGCAGCAGACAAAGGCACCCCCAGCGACACCAACCTCTGAATCTCGGCATCGGCAGGTCCCCATAACATGAGGGCCGCTTGGGGATCCTCTTGGATGAAGGTGAAGAAGTGTTGCCAGGTTGGCAGCTCGCGTAGATCCTCTAGGACGTAGTGGAGGACGTGAGTGAAGGCGAAGTCAGGGTGCCAGTCAACAATTTCCACTACGCTCTCCGCCACCCGTCGCTGCACCTGGCCGAGAGCATGGTCAGTCGTCTTGCAAACACGCTCCACGTCTGCGGGAGTGAGTTGGTAGAGGAATTCGGTTGGGTGCGCCAGCACGAAGGGAACGACGGCTGGTGCCTTGGAAGGGTCCTGCTCCCATTCAGTAAGGGCCCGATTGGCTTCCGGGGTCACATTGAAGAGACCGAGGACATCCTGGGCGGTGGTGCAGGTGATCTTCATAGCCATCCTTCGGATGCGGGTGCAACCGAATATATGGGGTAGCAGTGACAATTCCGGCCCATCGAGGGCGAGCACCTTCCTGGGCCAGAGGAGCAGGGCTCAGGCCGTCGAGCAAAAGGCAGGGCCAAATACGTTCCGCGCAACCCGCCACATGCAAGCAATGCTTGCAGGCCCTTCAGCAACCCCTTGACGCCTGCGGTGCAACAACGAGCCAGGGTGCATGTGACCAGGCCAGCAGCCCGAGCGGCGGTCACTACCCACCGACCGAGCCCGTTGATGCCCTTAACAGTCTCGAGCCTTCCAGGAGGAACGATCGCGCCCAGGAATCGACAAAGACTCCGACCGGAGCCCAGAGCCGTCAATCCACACTGAGTACTTTCATCCTGAATGGCGGCCTTCTTCGATGAGCTGCAGGACGAGGATGGCCCGCACGATCGTGGTGGCGCGATGTGGGCAGCAGGGCAACCGGGCCAGGACCTTCCGGGTCTTCAAGGTGGCAACGGCGCGTTCCCCGCAGGCGCGGATGCGAGCGGGCACACTGAGCCGGTCACGTCGGCATACGTTCGAGACGGCGCGTAGCGGAGCGCTTGCTCAATTTGAGCGGAGCGCTCGCTCGCGGATAGTGATCATCACTTGAAAGCTCCGACTCAGCGCAGACGGCCGAATTTGCTGTTGCCGGACGCCTGACCCCCTGTGGTCGACTACGCATCGCCGAACGATGGCCACCCCACGGGCGACCCAACTCCTCTCCGCCCACGCCCGCTTGCAAGCCCTGCCATAGCCATCCGACCCGTGCCTACCCGACGCGGTAGTCGGGCCTCAACGCTGACCACAAGACGCGATCTTGCCCGAACGGACATATTGGGTCAAAATCGCAGGTCAAGCGCCCTGTGATGAGCTTCCGGTCGAGTTCATCCGCTGCCGGTGAGAGGCCTCCCACGTTGGCAAATGTCTGATCGATGTCATGGTCTACTTCGGGGATTTCCGTCCAGAATTTCTGGCCAACCCCGGAAGGAATCTCGTGCATCTCAAGAAAATCGCCTCGCTCCTCGGCGTCCTCGCCTTGCTCGTCACATGCTCGCCAACCGCCGCTTCCGCGGAGTCTGGGTCCACACCCTGTGGTTGGCTGCACGTCTGGGGCCCGGATTACGCTGTTGCCCTCGGCGCAACGCAGAAAGACCTGGCCAACGCCATTTCCATGAGAGGGCGCGTCTGCGTGCAGCAAGCCGGTGATCTGCAGATCCCGGAAATCCAGGTGAGCGTGGACCACAAGTGGGCCACGGGGCAGACCGACCTCGTCGTCACCCTCAAGTCGCTGAGCACAGCGGAGGACGACCCCATCGATCCAACCACACCAGCCACGCCCACCCCGTCCACGGTGGAGTTCTCCCTCCATCCGGCGATCAAGACGGGAACGCCGTGGTTCTCCCAGACCCACCCGCTCCAGGCGCAGCGCGATTACTGGGTCGAGGTGACCACGCGCTTCGCCAACAACGCCGGGCCTGGTGGATATCGAACCTTCGTTTTGGTCAGCAAGAAGGCGTCTCTCAAGCCCCTGTCTCCGCCTCCTTCTTCAGGGGGCGGAGGCTGCAATGGGACCTGCCCCAACCCGGATGGCTGGCCTTACAACGTTACGAACTGATCAAGTACGGCCCTCGCCGCATGGGTGACCAGGACCGCTCCACTTTCTGATTCCGGAGGAACGGCCACCCCCAGCCGCTCCTCCCATCGAAGAAACTCCGCCACCTCCAGCGGCCACGGTCGGTAGGCGATCCGGGCCCGGCACTGTGCCGCGACACCTACCAGAGCGGCGGCCTCCGCCGGAGCGAGTTCGCAGGCCATCAGCGCTGCCAGATGGATGACCCGGAACATCGTGCCGAGGTCGTGAAAGGTGAACGCGGCACGCAGGCAGTCGAGGAGCGCCCGCCTGGCCTCCTCCTGCCGCCTGGCGCGCCAGTGGGCGTGCGCCATCGCCTCGTAGACCTCTGCCGCCAGCCTGGCCCACTGCTTCTGCTCGCACAGAATTCTTGCGTCGGTCAACCATTCGAGTGCCCGGTGGTGCTCTCCCGAGAGGATGTCCGCCCATGCCCTGGCCAGAAGCGCCTGGATGACGAGGTTGGGTAGCATCCCTTCACGCCGGTCCAGCAGCCGCTCGGCCAGCCGTACCGCGTCCTGAAAACGGCCGGCACGTACGGAGATCAGGCAGTGCAGGGCCTGGCAGGCGTCGGTGGGTAGTCTGGCCTGCTCGGCGGCGGCATAGGCCGCCCTGATGGAGGACTCGGCCGCCTCCTGCTCGCCCCACCAAGCCAACATCACCCCAGCCCCTGAGCAGGCGGCCACGATCCGCGAGTAGTCTCCGGACATCTGGGCGGCGGCGACCGCGGCCCGGACCAACTCCACGGTGTCGTCCTCGAGTAGTGCGTCGCTGATGGCCGCGAGTCCGAGCAGGACTGACGCGCGGTCGGCCGGCGCGTTGGTGAAGTCCAGAGCGTGGAGTAGATGTGCGCGTGCCTCAGGAAGCGCATCCGCGACGTAGGCCAACCGTCCCGCCCAGTGCAGCAGCTTGCCGCGCAGCTCTTCGTCCAGCGACTCTTGCCGGGACAGAGCTTGGACGGTCCAGCGGCGCAGGGCGTCGATCTGGCCGATATCCCGGTCCCAGAGGGGTCGGGCGCCGGTCAGCAGTTCTACGCCCAACCGCAGCCGTTCTGCGCTGCTCGTGGAGTTCAGCCCCCAGTCCAGGGCCGCGAGCACGTCAGGAAAGCGCGGCCGTAGCCAGGCGGCCACGTCTGGACCGCGAGTCAGTTCGCCCAGGTAGCGCAGGTGTTCGTCCCGGATGATGGTGAGATCGTCAGGGTCGGCCGCCAGCCGGCAGGCCTCCCGGATCGGGATCAGAATCCTGTAGCTGTACTCATCAGCGCGAGTAGCTTGCACCAGGGAGCGATCGATGAGCTCCCCGAGAAGCTCGGCGACTTGCTCGGGCCTGATAGGCGCCCTCCCTGCGACTGTCTCGGCTGACTCCAGCGTGAAGGCGCCCGCGAAGACGGTCAGCCGGGTCAGCAGCAATCGCTCGGCCGGCCCGAGCAGATCCATGCTCCACTGCACAGAACTGACGACGGACTGCTGATGCGGCAGCCTGACCGTGCGCGCGCTGAGCAGTCCGAGCTGGACGTTCAGTCGTTCCAGCAGCGGCCCCAGGCGACATCGTGCGCAACCGGGCCGCTGCCAGCTCCACCGCCAGCGGCAGTCCGTCGAGACCAGCACAGAGCTCGGCAACGACCGGCAGCTCGGACGACAGGTCCAGGTCCGGCACGTGCTGTGCTGCCCGTCTGCGGAAGAGCTCGACCGCCTGCGGTACGGCCAGCGGCGCGACGTTCCAGACAGCTTCGCCGGGCAGGCTGAGCGGCTGACGAGAGGTGATCAGGAGGGTGACGTCCGGGCAGGCGTTGGTGATCTGCGTGATCAGCTGGCCTGCCGTACGGAGCACATGCTCGCTGTTGTCCACGAGCAGGGTGCGGCTGCCGGCCCGCAGCTCGTCCAGCAGCTGGTGGGAACGCACGCCCAGCGCCTCGCTGAAGGCCGCTGTGATGATCTCCAGATGCTCGCCGTCGTCTCCGGATCGTGGCTCGTCCGGGAGCGGTCCCAGTTCGATGACGGACACCCGATCGAGCCGGGCGGCCAGTGCGAACGCGAGCGCGCTCTTGCCTGCTCCACCGGGTCCGGTCAGGGTGACCATCCGGTGCTTGACCAGCAGTTCGAGCAGGACTTTCAGGTCCTTATCCCGGCCGATCAGTACGTCCTGCCAGTGCCCTTCCTGGCTTTGGCGTGGCTGCGCGAGGGAGAGACCGCCGTCCTGCGCGGCCGTCACGAGTTGCTCCCGCTCGCTGGTGTCGAGGCCCAGAGATTCGGCCAGCAACGCCAGGGTGGTTACCCGAGGGGCTGCGATCAGCCCTAATTCCAGCCGTGAAATAGATCGGGCGGACAGCCCCGACTGTGCGGCCAGCTGCTCCTGTGTCAGCCCAGCGCGCAGCCGCAGTTTCCGCAGCAGCTTGCCAAATATCACGATCCCCCGCCCAGCTTCACCTAGGTCTATGGCTGGCGAATGTCCAGCGAATGTCGAATCAGCGTCGTGGGCCACGAGGGTGGCGCCGACCAGACTGGCTCTCGCATACCCCACAACACAAGAAAGGCCCCTTGATGAAGAAGCGTATCCTCGGAATCACCGCGTTGACCGTCCTGGCCAGCAGCGCCCTACTCGCCCCTGCCGCCAGTGCTTCATCGGCGGGTTGCGGCTGGTTCAAGGCGACAGGACCTCACTACGCGGTCGCGGAGGGTGGCACCACCGCCGACTACGCCAACGCTGTCACCGTGTTCCGCAGGAACTGCCTGGAAGAGCCGGCTGACCTGCGCACTCCCGAAGTCAAGGTGCGACTGGAACACAAGTGGGCCACTGGGCAGACCGACATGGCCGTCGCCTTCAAGTCGATCTCCACCGATCCCATGCCAGGTGACACGGAGCGGACCCTCGTCGTCGACCATCCGGCGATCCCGGTCGGCGACTACTGGGAGTCGCCTATCTTCCGGCTCTCGTCGGGGGTGTCGTACACGGCGTACATCCACACCAGCTACACCAACAATCTCGGGCCGGGCGGTTTCCGCAGCTATGTGGGGCGGTCGAACCCGGTCTATCGGTAGGCCTGGGCGGCTCGAACTCGGGCCGCCCAACTCGTTCAAGAGTTAAGGAACTGAAAGAAATGAAGAGAGCATTCATCGCGCTTACGGTGGCGCTGCTGGCTCCGGTGTCTCTCGCTTCAGCGAAGACCGAGGCCATCGAGACCGCTGTTCGGGTATTCGGGCCGCCAGTTTGCTGCGTCGCGGCTGGCAACGCCATTCCTAACCCGGGTATCTACGATGGACACTAGTGGTCGCGCCCATTAGTTGGGCGTGCTGCCTGATGCGCGACTGAAGGAACCCGGGCTTTGGCCTGGGTTTCTTCATGATCGGGGTCATATCGACACAGGCAGCCGTGGGGCGCTGTCCGCGATGGATCTCAAGCGCGCCTTCGCGGGTGGGGACGCGAAGGGAGGCGGGACCACGGCCAGCGAGGTTCGGTGTCCGTACGAGGTCCAGGGAGATGTCACAGGGCTGTTGTTTCGCGGGGGATCAGCCTGTGCGGGGCGCAGAGTTCCTGGGGCGGGCCAGGGGTGGCGGTTAGGCGGTTCGTGAGGAGGGTGACGGCGGCGTCGGCTATGTGGGCCTTGTCCGGGGCGATCGTGGACAGGGTCGGGGTGGAGAAACGGCCGTCCTCTATGTCGTCGAAGCCGATCAACGCTACGTCCTCCGGCACCCGGATGCCTCGCGACAGCAACGTACGCAACGCGCCCAGCGCCAGCGTGTCGTTGAAGCAGAACACCGCGTCAGGTGGCGTGCCGGAGTCGAGCAACTGTGCCATCGCGGCAGCCCCGTCGGAGCGGTGGAAGTCGCGTACGTGGGCCACGGCGTGCGGCGTCAGCCCCTGCGCGGTCAGCGCCGCGCGGAATCCGCGCAGCCGCTGCTTGGCTGTCATCGCGGACGCCGCGCGCTGCGCGCCGATCGCGGCTATGCGTTGGCGGCCCAATGAAAGCAGGTGCGTTGTGGCCTGGTGTGCGGCGGCGACGTTGTCGACCGCTATGTGGTCGAGGGAGGAGCGGCCTACGCGCTCGCCGAGCAGTACGAGGGGTGTCTGGTCCGTTCTGGCGGCCAGGTCGGCGGGGGTCAGCGCCAGCGGGCTGAACAGCAGGCCGTCGATGAGTTGCGCCCTGATGCCGGATATCACCAGCAGTTCCTTGGCCCGCTGTCCCTGGGTCTGGTCGATGAGGACGGTCCAGCCGCGCAGGTCGGCGACCTCGATCACGCGGGTGGCCAGCTCGGCGAAATACGGGATCGACAGGTCGGGCACCGCCAGGGCGATCACCCCTGAACGGCCCTGGCGCAGGCTGCGTGCGGACAGGTTCGGGCGGTAGGCGAGTTCCTCGATCGCCGCCTCGACCCTGGCGCGGGTGTCCTGGCTGACGTGCAGGTAGCCGTTCACCACGTTGGAGACGGTCTTGATGGACACCCCGGCGTGCTCGGCGACGTCCTTCAGCCGTGGTCGCATGATCCCCTCTCGGAATAGGCCTGGGAAGCACTCTACAGCCGGGTTTCCAACGATGTAACCCGGGCTATTTACAACGTTGGATACAACGTTATAGAAAGGGCGGCACCCGCACCGCGTGAGGAGCCGCACTGTGCAGAGCGCACACCTGACCCTGGACCCGGCCTTCGAGATCGCGCCGGTCGACCGGCGCCTGTTCGGCTCGTTCGTCGAGCACATGGGCCGCTGCGTCTACACCGGCATCTTCGAACCCGGCCACCCCCTCGCCGACGAGAACGGCTTCCGCACCGACGTCCTCGACCTGACCCGCGAGATGGGCGTCAGCCTCGTGCGCTACCCCGGCGGCAACTTCGTCTCCGGCTACCGCTGGGAGGATGGGGTCGGCCCCGAGCGTCCCACCAGGCTCGACCTGGCCTGGCGGCAGATCGAGACCAACCGGTTCGGGCTCGACGAGTACATGGCCTGGACGCGCGCGGCCGGCGTGGAGCCGATGATGGCCGTCAACCTCGGCACCAGAGGCATCCAGGAGGCGTGTGACCTGCTGGAATACACCAACTACCGATCCGGCACGCACTGGTCGGACCTGCGGATCAAGCACGGTACGGCGGAGCCGTACGGCATCAAGCTCTGGTGTCTCGGCAACGAGATGGACGGCCCCTGGCAGATCGGGCACAAGACCGCCGACGAGTACGGCCGGCTCGCCAACGAGACCGCCAAGGCCATGCGCATGGTCGATCCCGGCGTCGAGCTGGTGCTCTGCGGGAGCTCCAACAGCCAGATGCCCACGTTCGGCGCGTGGGAGGCGACCGTGCTGGAGCACGCGTACGACGCTGTCGACTACCTCTCGCTGCACGCCTACTACGAGGAGGACGGCGACCTCGACAGCTTCCTGGCCGCCGCCGTCGACATGGACCGCTTCATCTCCTCCGTGGTGGCCACGGCCGACCACATCAAAGCCAAGCTCCGCAGAAAAAAGACGATCAAGCTGTCGTTCGACGAGTGGAACGTCTGGAACCAGGCCCGCTACGAGGGCCGCGAGCAGGGGGACTTCGAGGAGGCGCCCGAGCTCATCGAGGACACCTTCACCGCGGCCGACGCCGTGGTGGTCGGCGACTTCCTCATCACCCTGCTGCGCCACGCCGACCGGGTGAGCGTGGCCTGCCAGGCGCAGCTCGCCAACATCATCGCGCCGATCCGCACGCAGCCCGGCGGCCCCGCCTGGCGCCAGACGATCTTCCACCCGTTCGCGCTGACCGCCCGCCACGCGCGCGGGACCGTGCTGCGAGTGGAGCCCTCCACGCCGGTGCTGGAGACGCAGAGGTACGGCGAAGCCGCCCAGCTGTCCACCGTCGCCACCCTCGACGAGGAGGGCGTGACGGTGATCGCGGTCAACAGGAGCGCGCATAACCAGCTCGACCTGACCGCCGACCTGCGCGGGCTCGGCCCGCTCACGATCGCGGAGACGCACCTGCTCGAGGCGGGAACCGACCCGCACGCCACAGAGGTGGCCGTCAGGCCCCTCGCCACCGCGCAACTCCATGGGGGACAGTTGCGCGCCCTGCTCCCGGCCGCGTCGTGGAGCCTGATCCGTCTCACCTTTCCGAGGAGCTGACCCCCTATGCGACGCCTGCTCGCCCTCGCCATGATCGCCGCGCTCACCGCCTGCGGCGCACCGGAACAGTCCGGCGGCAAGACCACCCTGACGTTCTGGAACGGATACACGGGACCCGACCGCCCCACGCTGGAGGGGCTGGTGAAGAAGTTCAACGACAGCCACCCCGACATCCAGATCCAGATGAACGTCATGACCTGGGACGTGCTGTTCCAGAAGCTGCTGCCCGCCTACACCAGCGGAAACGGCCCCGACCTCGTCGCCTTCGACGACGCGCACATCGGCCGATT
This sequence comes from Nonomuraea sp. NPDC050556, assembly GCF_044457355.1. NCBI lineage: Bacteria > Bacillati > Actinomycetota > Actinomycetes > Streptosporangiales > Streptosporangiaceae > Nonomuraea > Nonomuraea sp. NPDC050556. Next base: position 487,206 of record NZ_JBITGU010000006.1, read on the forward strand.
CGCCGCCAAGGGCGTCCTCGCTCCCCTGGACGACTGGTTCACCGCCGAGCAGACCGCCAACCTGGTCAAACCGGCCGTGGACGCCACCGTCTTCAAGGGCAAGCACTACGCGGTCCCGATGACCTTCACCCCGATCCTCATGTACTACAACAAGAAGCTCTTCAAGGACGCCGGACTCGACCCCGAGACCCCGCCCGCCACCTGGGCGGACTGGCAGGCGGCGCTGAAGAAGCTGACCAAGGACACCAACGGCGACGGGCGTCCCGAGCAGTACGGCACGGCGCTGCCCGACCACCAGACGATCCAGGTCTGGCCGATCCTGCTGTGGGGCAACGGCGGCGACCTGCTGTCGCTGAACAGCCCGCAGTCGGTGCAGGCGGTCCAGCAGTGGAGCGACCTCATCGTGAAGGACAAGATCTCGCCCACCGGTCTGGGCGGCGCCGACGCCGACAAGCTGTTCCAGACGGGCAAGGCGGCCACCAACATCACCGGGCCGTGGATGACGACCGGCTTCAAGGAGGCCGGGCTCGACTTCGGCGTTGCCATGGTGCCCGCGGGTCCTGCCAAGGGCGTGACGCTGGCGGGCGCCTCCTCCTTCGTGCTGAACGCCAAGGCCGACGCGGCCAAGCAGAAGGCGGCCAAGGAGTGGTTCACCTTCTGGAACTCCAAGGAGTCGCAGATCGCCTGGTCCAACGGCTCAGGCTTCCCCGGCGTCAGGACCGACGTCACCCCTGACGACACCAAGGCCAACCCCTACGTGGCGCAGTTCGCCGCCTACTCCGACAAGGCGCAGGTGCTGCTGTCCGGCCAGGCCGAGTTCCGCAAGATCTACGAGGAGACGTTCGAGCCGGCGATCCAGAAGGTGACCACGGGCAAGGCGCAGGTCCAGCCCGCGCTCGACGAGGCGGCCAAGACGATCGCGCCGCTGGCGAGCCAGTGATGCTCAGGCGAGCCTCCGCGCTGACGCACCGGTCGGCGCGGGGCTGGTCCACCAGGGCTCGCCGTACGGCTGTCGCCTACACCTTCCTCGCGCCGACCCTGGTCGTGGTGGCCGTCTTCATGGTCTGGCCGATGGTGAGCTCGCTCTTCGACTCCTTCTTCGACAAGTCCATCGGCCCTGGTCCGTTCGTCGGGCTGGGCAACTACACCAAGCTGCTCGGCGACGAGGCGTTCCTGGTCGCGCTGCGCAACACGGTGTTCTACGCGGTCGTGGCCACCCCGGTGGCCGTCGCGCTCGCGCTCGGCCTGGCCCTGCTGCTCAACGGGCGGATCAGGGGACGCGGGTTCTTCAGGTCCGCGCTGTTCCTGCCGTCGGTGGTCTCGCTGGGCGTGGTGGCGATCGCCTGGAAGTTCCTGCTCGACCCGGACATCGGCCTGGTCACCTACTGGCTGCGCGGCCTCGGCGTGGACGTGGGCGACGGGGTGCGCGACGCCGACGTGGCCATGTGGTACCTGATCGGCGTCGGCGTCTGGAAGAACACCGGGTTCTACATGGTGATGTACCTGGCCGGGCTGCAGACGATCCCGAGGGTCTACTACGAGGCGGCGACGATCGACGGGGCCGGGCCGTGGCAGCGCTTCAGGAAGGTGACCTGGCCGCTGCTCGGGCACACCACCATGTTCGTCTTCATCATCGCCGCGATCGCGGCGTTGCAGGTGTTCGACCAGATCTTCGTCATGACGCGCGGCGGGCCGCACTTCGCCACCGAGTCGCTGGTCTACCTCGTCTATCGCAAGGGGCTGCAGGACTTCGAGTTCGGCTACGCCTCGGCGATCGCCTGGGTGCTGGTGGTCATCGTGTTCGTGCTGTCGCTGGCGCAGAACGTGTTCTTCAGCCGCCGGGCGGTGAGGTACTGATGCGGGTCCTGAAATATGCCGCCCTGATCATCGGCACCGCGCTCGTGCTGCTGCCGCTCGTCTGGATGGTCATGGCGTCGATCACGCCCGAGGCCGCCATCGTGCGTTACCCGCCCTCGCTGCTGCCAGGCGGCTTCACCACCGACCACTACACGCAGATCTGGGGCAGGATCCCGTTCGGCAGGCAGTTCCTCAACACGGTGATCTTCGCGGGCGGCGTGACGGCGATCTCGCTGCTGCTGGACTCGCTGGCCGCCTACGCGCTGGCCAGGCTGGAGTTCCCCGGCAGGAACGCCGTCTTCGTGCTGATCCTGCTCCTGCTGATGATCCCCCCGCAGGTCACCCTCGTGCCGCTCTTCCAGCTGCTCAGCGACCTGGGCTGGATCAACACCTACCAGGGGCTGATCGTGCCCCGGGCGACGAACGCGTTCGGCATCTTCTTCCTGCGCCAGTATTTCCTCACCATCCCGCGCGAGCTGGACGAGGCGGCCAGGATCGACGGCTGCTCCGACCTGGGCATCTACCGCAGGGTGATCCTGCCGCTGTCGGGCCCGGCGCTGCTGACGCTCGGCCTGTTCCACTTCATGTACAACTGGAACGACCTGCTCTGGCCGCTGGTGTTCACCACCGACACCGACATGCAGACGCTGCCCGCCGGGCTGGCGCTGTTCATGGGCGAGCACGTCATCGAGTACGGCCTGCTGATGGCCGGCGCCGTCCTCACCCTCCTGCCGATGGTCGCAGCGTTCCTGCTGGTCCAGCGGCGCTTCATCGAAGGCATCGCGACCACCGGAATGAAGTAGGGACTCCCCATGGTGAAGCACGTCCTGGCCTGTCTTGCCCTTTTACTCCCAAATATCGCGACGACGGCTGTGGCCGCCAACACCATCTCCATCGACGCGAGCAAGCCCGTCGGCGTCGTCCAGCCCGCGGTCACCGGCCAGATGATGGAGTGGGCCTCCGACAACATGAACAACGCCTGGGCGGAGAAGGTCGCCAACCGCTCGCTGGAGACCGCCCCCGCCACCAGCACCCTCTACGACGGCTTCGACGCGGCCGACCGGTCGAAATGGACCCCGGCCAGCCTCGACGGCGCGCCGCTCGGCACCTTCACCACCTCGGGTGGCACCGCGGCGATCACCGGATCCCAGCCCGGTCGGTTCGGCATCCTGTCCAACCCGGTGCCCGGCAGCCGCTACGCCACCGTCAGCGTGGAGACGCGGATCGTCTCCTACACCGGCGCCAACGCGATACTCAGCGTGTACGGCGGGCCGGGCGACTTCACGAGGTTCGCCGAGTTCGCCATCGAGGGCGGGGTGCTGAAGGTCTTCGCCGACGGCCAGGCCCCCTGGACGGGCGGCGCGGCCACCACCCCCGCCGTGCTCAGGGTCGACGTCTCAGGCCTCGAGGGCGTGGCCAGGACGCTGCGCTTCTTCTACAACGGCGCCCTGGTCCACACCCTGTCCGGCTTCACCGGCCTCCCCGGCGACTACCGGGCCTTCCTGTACGGCTGGAGCGGCACGGTCAGCGCCGACTACCTCGCGCTCACCCCCGACGGCACGTACGACTCCTTCGGCGGCGCCGCCCTGTCACCCCGCTGGACGCCGACCCGCCTGGAGGGCGCGACCAACGGCTCGGTGGCGGTGTCGGGCGGCAAGGCCACGATCACCGGAGGCGCGGCCTCCCGCTACGGCCTGCTGTCCGAGCCGATCGGCAACAGCTCGGTCGACTGGACGACGATCGAGGCCAGGCTGGCGAGCGCGTCCGGCACGAACGCTCTCATGAACATCTACGGCGGCACGGGCGGCTTCGACCACTTCATGGAGTTCGGCGTCGAGGGCGGCGTCGCGAAGGTCTTCACCAGCGACGGCACGGGCAACTGGACGGGCGGCGCGGTCAGCCTGCCCGCCACCCTGTCGGTGCAGGTCAGCCCGTACTGGTCGAACGGCAGGCTGTTCAGGTTCTTCGTCAACGGCGCCCGCGTCCACGAGCTGGCCACCCGCGTCGACGTGCCGCTGCAGGACTTCCGCGTCTTCCTCTACGGCTTCGGCGCCTCCACCACGAGCTGGGACAACCTCGGGATCAGCCAGGTGCACCTGCCCGACCGGTGGGACAACCACTTCGAGGGCGGCGGCGTGTCGGGCGCCTGGACGCCGACCACGCTCGCGGGCGGCTGGGGCAGCGCGGGCGCGTCCAACAGCCAGATGGTCGTCAACGGCGCCGCGAACAGCCGCTACGGGATCATGTCGCAGCCGATCAGCGAGAGCGACGTGCAGGCCTACGCGGTCGAGGCCAAGCTCGACTCCTACACGGGTGTCAACGGGCTGCTCAACCTGTACGCGGGGACGGGTCGCGGCGATTTCTCGAAATATCTGGAATTCGGGGTCGAGGCGGGCACGCTGCGCGTCTTCGGCGACGGGGTCGCGCCCTGGACGGGCCCCGCGGTGTCGCTGCCCGTCGTGCTGCGCATGGAGGTCGGCAGGAACGTCGACTTCTTCGCCAACGGCCGGCTCGTCCACAGCCTGCCCCGGCCTGCCGTACTCCAGAACACCGAATACCACGCCTTCCTGTACGGCTACGGCACCAGCGTCACGAAGTGGGACTACCTGACCTGGTGGCGCACCGACAACGCCTGGCGTCCCGACGGGCACACCGACGTGGCCACCTACAGCCGTGACCGCGCCGCGTTCAACGGTAGTTACGCCCAACGCATCGACCTCACCCAGCACACCACCGGGCGCAGGGGCGTCAGCCAGGGCGGCATCGCGGTCACGGCCGGCCGGCCGTACGAGGTGAGCGTCTATCTCAAGCAGGCGGGACTGACCGCGCCCGTCACGGTCGCACTCGGTCCGGACTCCGGCGACGGTCCCGGCTACACCGCCTACGCCTCGGCGACGCTCTCGGGCATCACCGGAAGCTGGGCGAAGTACACCGCCACGCTCACGCCGACGGCCACGGATCGCTACGCCAAGCTCTTCATCGGTACGGCAGGCACGGGCACGCTCTGGATCGACCTGGCGAGCGTCATGCCGAAGGACCCGGCGGAGGTGGCCTACGGCGGCTGGCGCAAGGACTTCGTGGACCGGCTCGCCGCGCTCAAGCCCGGTTCCATCCGCTGGCCAGGCGGCATCATCGCCGACAGCTACACCTTCAGCGACGGCATCGGCCCGCGCGACCAGCGCCCGCCCATGTACTACGGGCAGTGGGAGGCCGAGTGGATGACCAACGACGTCGGCACCGACGAGATCCTGGGGCTGGCGGAGGCGCTCGGCATCCCGGTGGTCCTGAACGTGAACTGGGGCCAGGGCACGCCGGCGACCGCGGCGAACTGGGTGGAGTACACCAACGGCGCCTCGACCACCACGTGGGGCGCCAAGCGCGGGCGGCAGCCGTACAACGTGAAGACCTGGGAGATCGGCAACGAGGTGTGGGGGTCGTGGACGCCGGGCCACACCGGCGCGGCGGCGTTCGCGGCGAGCTACGTGACCTTCCACGACGCGATGGCGGCCAAGGACCCGTCGATCGCCTTCATCGGCGAGGGCGGTGACGGCACCAACAACGACCAGAGCTGGAACACCACGATGATCGCCAATGCGGGCGGCAAGCTCGATCATCTGTCGATCCACTACTACAGCCCGCAGCCGCTGCCGCAGAACTACGACAGCGCCGCGCTCTACTCCGCCGCCGTCGGGGCGCCCGTCGTGATCGGCGACCGGATGGCGACGGCCACCAACACCATCCTGAACGGCACCAACCGCGACATCAAGATCGCGGTGACCGAGCACAACGCCATGTACTTCAACGAGGAGCACCGCAGGACCCGCACGCTCGAAGGCGCGTTGCAGGAGGCGGGGTTGCTCAACCTGTTCATGCGCAGGAGCGATGTGAACGAGGTCAACGCGGCCTCGACGCTGATGGAGTTCTGGGACGGCAGCGCGATCAGGCTGGGCAACCGGGGCAGCTTCGTCACCCCGGCCTACCTGGTGCAGCAGTTGACCGCAGAGCGGCACGGGCCGCTGCTGCTGCCCACCACGGTGAGCGGGCCGGCCTACAACGCACCGGCGATGGGCAACCTGCCCGCCCGCAGCGGCGTGCCCATGCTCGACGTCACCTCGACGCGATCGGCCGACGGGACGAAGGTGTACGTCTCGGTGGTCAACCGCGACCCGGTCGCGGCGCAGTCGGCCTCGCTGGCGATCGCCGGAGCGGGCACGATCGGCTCGACGGTCACCGTGTCCACGGTCGCCTCCCCTGGCTACCTGGACAGGAACACCTGGCAGAACCCGACGGCCGTCCAGACGGTCACCACGACGGCGAGCGGGACCGAGCACAGCTTCCCCGCGCACTCCTTCACGGTGCTGACCTTCGACGTCGCCGCCCCACCCGTGACGACCCCGCTGCTCGTCGGCCGGGTCACCAAGGCGGACGGCACGCCCATCGCGGGCGCCACGGTCAACGGCGCCACGACGGACGCGTCCGGCTACTACCGGCTGAGCACCCCTCCCGGGACCTACACCCTGAACGTGTCAGCGCCCGGATACACGAGCGCGACCAGAACAGCCGTGGAGGTGACGTCACTCGGAGCAACCGCCCTGCCCGTCCGGCTGTCCTAGTGACAGGGATCACTGTCACAGCGCGGGGGCCTGTCTCGTCATGTAGGTGAGGAAAGGCAGGTGCTCCCATGCGTTCGTTGTCGATCAAGCACCGCTCGTTCCAGTTCTCACACTGGTCGTTCATGTTCGCGGAAATGGCTGTCTGGTCATTCGTCGTCCTGACGGTGACCGGCGCCTATCTGATGGTGTTCTACGTCCCCGACATGTCCCAGGTCGCTTACCACGGCTCGTACGGCCCGCTGAACGGGCTCTTCGTCAGCCAGGCCTTCGACTCGACCATGCACCTGAGTCTGGAGGTGCGCGGCGGCCTGCTCATCCGCCAGGTCCACCACTGGGCGGCGCTCGTCTTCGTGGCGGCCGTCGCGTTGCAGCTGCTGCGCATGTTCCTCACCGGCGCGTTCCGCCGGCCGCGCACCACGCAGTGGCTGATCTGGGTGACGCTGCTGGTGCTGGGCATGGCCGCCGGTGAGACCGGCAACGCCCTGCCCGACGACATGCTGTCGGGTGGCAGCCTGTGGCTGATCATGTCGGTGGTGGAGTCCATCCCGGTGGTGGGCACGTGGGTGATGTCGTTGCTGTTCGGCGACGGCTTCCCCGGCGACAGGGTCATCCCGGTCCTGTACGGCGGGCACCTGCTGATCCCGGCCGTCATCGCCGGGCTGCTGATCGTCCGCGAGCTGCTGGTGCGCCGCCACGGCCACTCGCACTTCACCGCCACGCCGGTTTCGCGGAAGAGCGCCCGCCCGCTGATGGCGCTGACGACGACGGGCATGCTGATCATCCTCGGGTTCGGCTTCCAGATCGCCCCCATCTGGTTGTACGGCCCGGCCAAGCCGACGCAGGTCTCGGCGGGCGCGGTCCCCGACTGGTACATGGGGTTCCTCGACGGCGCCCTGAGGATCATGCCCGGCTGGGAGCTCACCATCGGCGACTACACCCTCAGCCTCGCCGTCCTCATCCCCACACTCGTGATCCCCGGGGTCTTCTTCACCGCCCTGGCCCTCTACCCCTTCGCCGAGCGCTTCGTCGCCGCGCGCCTGAACCGCCGCGACGCGGTGGGCCGGCCCAAGAGCGCCCGCCGTACGGCCCGCGACCTGAGCGCGCCCGACGTGCTCGACCGGCCGCGCGACACCCCGGTGAAGACGGCCATCGCGGTCGCCGGCGTCACGTTCTACGGCCTGCTGTGGGCGGCGGCGGCCAACGACCAGATCGCCCACGCGTTCCACCTCGCCATCGAACCTGTGACGATCTTCTTCAGGTACGCCGTGCTCATCGGTCCGGTCATCGCCTTCGTCCTCACCCGGTGGATCATCCTCGCGCTCCAGCAGGAGGCGCGCCACGAGGCCGAGGAGGGCGTGGAGACGGGCATCATCGTCCGCACCCCGGACGGCGGATTCCACGAACGGCACGAACCGGCACAGCGCGAGCACGCGATCACGGCAGGAAGATGACCATGAACAAGCCACGAGTGGTGATCGTCGGAGCGGGAGTCGCAGGGGTCGAGGCGGCGCGCGGCCTGTCCCGCACGGTGGCGGGCGCCGCGGAGCTGATCCTGGTCAACCCGGCGAGGGACGCCGTCCATCCGGAACTGCTCCCGCAGGTGATGGCGGGCGTCCTGAGCCCGGACCAGGTGGGCGTGCCGCTGGCCGAGACGCTGCCCGGCGTGCAGGTGGTGCTCGGTACGGTCACCCACATCGACACCGACGCCCGGCGCGTCCTCCATGACGGCGGCGTCATCGACTACGACCGGCTGATCGTGGCGGCGGGAGGCGTGAGCGAGGTGGCGCACGTCGCCCGGGTCGCGCCGTACAGCTTCGGATTCCACAACGTCGGCCAGGCCCTCCAGCTGCGCGAGCACATCGAGCGGCAGATCTCCCTGGCCGCCGCGAGCACCGACCCCTTCGAACGTGCCGCGCTCACCACGTTCGTCGTGCTCGGCGCTGGCTACGCGGGCACGGCGGCGGCCTCGGCTGGGCACTCGCTGGCGCAGTCGATCGCCGCCCGCGACCCACGGCTGCGTGACCAGCCGATCCGCTGGATCCTGGCCGATCCGGCCGAGCGGCTGCTTCCCGACATGCGGCACCGCCTGTCCAGGACCACGGCGCGGATGCTGCGGTGGCAGGGCGTGGAGGTCAGGACGCACACCTCGCTCGGGCAGGTCACCTCGCAGGGGCTGCGACTCACCGACGGCGAGTTCATTCCCACCCGTACGGTCGTGTGGAGCTTCGGGGTCCGTCCCGATCCGCTCGTGACCAACCTGGGGCTGGCGGCCGAGCAGGGCAGGCTCAGGGTGGACGAGTACCTCGTCGTGCCGGGCCACCCTGAGATCTACGCCTGCGGGGACGTGGCCTCCGTGCCGGATCTCACCAGGCCCGGCAAGATCATTCCGATGAGCGGGGAGCACGCGCTGCGTCAGGGCAGGCTGGCTGCCAACAACGTCGCCGCCTCGCTCGGGTACGGCTCGCGCCAGCCGTACCAGCACAGGATCCACGGCTCGGTCACGGAGCAGCTGCTGCGGGCGGCATGACCAAGCGGGATCGGGTGGGTTCGAGGGCTTCCAGAGGTACGGGGGTGGCGGACCAGGGGCGGTGCAGGTGATCGTCGTCGGTGCGGGGGACCAGGTGGACGTGCAGGTGGAAGACGTCCTGCCAGCCTGCCGCACCGTTCGCTTGGAACAGGGTCAGGCCGTCGGGGCTGAGGGTTTCGCGGATTCTACGGGCCATCCGGTGGACTGTCCGCATCACCGCCACCGCGTCGGCCTCGGGGATGTCCCAGAGGTCCTTGGCGTGGCGTTTGGGGATGACCAGGGTGTGGCCGTCGGTCACCGCGGTGATGTCCAGGAAGGCCATGGTCAGGTCGTCCTCGAAGACGACGGCCGCGGGGGTCCTCCGGTGCACGATGGCGCAGAAGACGCATTCTTCCTGGGTCAAGGAAGGTCACCGGCCAGTGCTTCGACGGCGGCCTGGATGTTCGGCCCTCCTGCGCCCAGGGTGAGGATGTGTGCCTGGCCGGCCAGCGTCGCGTCGTCGGGCATGCCCACGCCTACCAGAACCGTGTCCGGACGTTCTGCCATGACCTTCTCCACCCACGCGCGCTGCCAGGGGATGCGGTAGGCGTCGCGGACCACGATCACCAGCCGGTGGCCACCGTCAACGGCCAGGAAGGCGTCTGGCGTCGGGCCCTGCTCGTCCACGCGTACGGCGTGGGCGACCAGGTCGCGCCGGGTCAGGGCGTCGGCGACGCTCCAGTAGGCCTCGCCCGCCACGACGTTGGCCGGGGCGCGGAGTTCGACGACGACCGCGCGCTCGCGCAGGACGACGTCACCCTCGACACGCACCGCCCGCCTGGCCGCGTCGAGGCCCGAGGAGGGGCGGGTGGCGTGAGCGCGCATCTCGGCCACCCGGGAGGCCGCGCGTTCCAGCGCGGAGACCTCGAGGTCGCCCCGCCGCACCGCGTCCGTGACCGCCGCCCTGATCGCCGCGCACTGCCCGCCGTCGTCAGGCCCGATCAGCAGCAGGTCGGCACCGGCCTGGAAGGAGCGGACCGCAGTGCCGGGCACCTCGCCGGCGGGCACCAGCGCGGTGGCCGTGCTCAGCAGCACACCCTCGTACCCCAGCTCCCCCCGCACCAGGTCGTGGAGGATCCTGCGGCTCAACGTCGCCGGGTTCTCGGGGTCCAGCGCCGGATACATCGCGTGCGCGATCATCAGGCTGGACACCCCGGCCTCGACAGCCGAGACGAACGGCGCGAGTTCCCGCAGACGCAACGTCTCCAGATCGCAGGAGATCACGGGAAGCGCGTCCTGGTGCGGGTCGGTCACGGTCGCGCCGTGACCGGGAAAGTGCTTGGCCGCCGTCGCGACGCCCGCCTCCCCCATCGCCCGCACGAAAGCCGCCCCGTGCGCCCCGACCAGCCCGGGAGAGGAGCCGAACGAGCGCACCCCGATCACCGGGTTGTCCGGGTCGCTGTTGACGTCGAACGACGGCGCCAGGTTGTAGTTGACCCCGGCCGCCACCAGATCGGCCGCGATGGCCGTGGCCACCCGGCCGGTCAGATCGAGGTCGTCGACGGAACCCAGCGCGAGGTTGCCCGGGTAGGGGCTGCCCGTCTCGTAGTGGAGCCTGGTGACGTCGCCCCCCTCCTCGTCGATGGCGATCAGCGCGTCGGGGCTGATGGCGCGCACCTGAGCCGACAGGCGGCGGACCGAGTCGCCTCCTGAGAGGTTCTGCGGGAAGAGGATGACCCCCGCGAGCCCGGCGACCCAGGGTGGTACGGCGGTGCCGTGGAACCCGGGGAGCAGGCACCCGTTGATCAGACGGTCATATGTGCTCATCGACGGCCTCCAAAGAGCTGCTCCAGGACCTCGGCGACGCCGTCGTCGTCCTGGGCGGGGATCACGTGGTCGACCATCGCCAGCACGTCGGCATGGCCGTTGGCGACGCCGTACGAACGGCCTGCCCAGGACAGCATGGGCAGGTCGTTCGGCATGTCGCCGAAGGCGACGGCGTCGGCGCTGTCGATGCCGAGCCGTTCGGCCAGGTCGCGCAGCGCGGAGGCCTTGCTCACCCCCGTCGCGATCGCCTCGACGAGTCGCAGGCCGTTGGAGTGGTAGGGGGTCACGATGGGCGACAGAGCGGGCGCCGCGAGGGCGAGCAGCTCGTCGGCGGACAGGCTGGGGTGGCGTCCGAGCAGTTTGGGCGCGGGATGCCGGAACAGCTCGTCGTTGCCGACCCGCCGGATCGTGACGCCCCTGTCCCAGTCGTCGGACTCGTACAGGTCGTCGGCGGACAGGCCCTCGGCGTACTCGACCGCGAGCCCGATCCCGGGGATCGTCGCCCGCAGCAGCCTGCCCGCCTCGGCCAGGATCTCCGCCCCGATGAAGTTCTCCTCGACGACCTTGCCGTCGCGCATGTCGTAGATCAGCGCCCCGTTGGAGCAGATGGCCAGCTCCTGGTCGCCGAACGCCTCGGCGAGCTCCGCCACGAGGCGCGGCGCCCTTCCGGTGACGAAGACGATCGTCGCTCCCGCGCTGCGGGCCCTGTCGAAGGCTTCGACCGTCCGCGCCGAGACGGTGCCGTCGCTTCTGACGATCGTCCCGTCCAGGTCGGTGGCCACCAGGCGTGGTGGCGTCGTGTACGTCATCGCTGCAGCTCCGCGGAGAGAGAGTTGATGTCTCTGATGGTGTTCGACAGGGGAAAACGAGCGGCGTTGGCGCGGCCGGCCGTACGGAGGTCCTCCAGCGCGCCAGGATCCCGAGCCAGCCACGCGAGGACGTCGGCCAGATCGCCGGAAAGGCTGAGGGCCGAGTCCCCGAGCACCTCGGCCAGGCCTGGAACACCCTGGTAGAGCACGGGCAGGCCGCACGCCTGGGCCTCCACGGCGACCAGGCCGAAGGCCTCGAGGCGAGCAGAGGGTACGGCGAGCAGGTCGTGGTCGCCGAACACCTCCCAGAGCTCGCGACGGTCCAGCCAGCCGAGATAGCGCACCCCGGAAACCCTGCCACGCAGGGCGCGGAACTCCGCCTCCGGGGCGGCCACGCTGAGCGTGACGCCGTCGAGACGGTCGACCGCGGCCAGCAGGCTCTCGACCCCCTTCTCCGCCGTGAGCCGACCGGCGTAGAGGAGGCGCAGGTCGCCGCCCTCTGCCCGCCTTGGTGACAACGGCCGCGCCAGCAGCTCGTCGGGCACCCCCCACGGGATGTGGGCGATGCGCCGCGGCTCGACGGGGGTGATGTCGCGCAGCAGGTCCGCCATGGCGAGGGTCGGCGTCGCGACGACGTCGGCCGCCTTGACCGCCTCGCGCAGCACCTCCGCCTGCGTGGGGTCGTCGGCCGCGAAGATCAGGTCGGTGCCGTGCACGAAGGCCACGGCCGGGTGCCGCGGGAACGCGCGGAGCAGCGCCGGGGTCGCGCCGAAGGCCAGGTGCTGCAGGTGGACGATCCCGTAGTCCTCCGGCTGGAACCTGTCGATGATCGCGGTGGAGAGGGCGTCGACGTAGCGCCAGAACCCCGGCCCGGACAGCGTCTTCCCCTCCACCGGGAGCATCACGGCGCCGGACCCCGACGGTCCGGCCAGCGTGAAGACGTCAGCGGGAACCGGCCGGCCGGGCGCCAGGTAGAGGTCGCGCAGGAGCTCCATGCTCCCGCCTGGGCTGCCCGCCGGCAGGTCGATCCCGGTGATCGCCGTCAATTCAGCTCCTCGTGCAGGCGGGAGACGTCGATGCCCTCGGTGCTCATGTACTTGCTGCCCATCTGCTGGTAGCTGGCGCGCGAGCCGTACGTCTCCAGGAAGACGAGCTTTCCGAAGGTCATGTGGGGATAGATGCGCACCGGCCGGACCACGCAGATCTCCAAAGTCCAGCGGATGGCGTGGCCCACGTGGCCGAGCGGCGCCGAGATGTGCACCCAGACGCCCAGGCCGCCGATGGTGTGATCGCCGTTGAGCAGCTGGGCGTAGCGCTCCGAGTGCGTGCGCTCGTGCGTGACGCCCAGGTAGAGCAGGCCCGGCTGCAGGGTCATGCCCTCCGGCGGGATCGGCTGCTCCGGCAGCGTGGAGGCGACGGCCGCGTCCAGGTCGTGGCCGCACACGCGGATGGTGTCGCCCAGCCGCCAGTCGTAGGCGTTCGGCGAGAGCCTTTCCGGCTGGAAGGGGTCGATGACGATGTCGCCCTGCCGTACGGCCTGCGCGATGGCGGGACCGGTGAGAATCACAGCAGAGCCATTCTGTCTTTCCAGTACCTGGATGCCTGGGGGCCTTTGGCGGCCTGGTATTTACCCGCGTAGAGATCGATGTCGCCGACCGAGACGAAGAACATGATCTGGCCGATCCGCATCCCCGAATAAACGCGCAGGGGGCGCACCGGCGACAACATCAGGGTCCACTGCCCGTTGAACCCGATGTCGCCGATCGGCGCGGTGATCTCCACGAAGAGTCCGAGGCGCCCGACGGACGAGCGGCCGAACAGGAGCGGGACGTAGGTGTCCGAGCCGACGCGCTCCACCGTGTGGCCGAGGTAGAGCTGGTCGGGCTGGAGCAGGTAGCCGTCCTCGCCGAGGGTGACGCTCCTGGTGGGGTTCTCCGCGTAGGAGTCGATGACGCCGTCCTCGTAGGTCAGCAACGTCTCGCCGAGCCGTACGTTGTAGCTGTTCGGATTGACCTGGTCGGCGTTGAACGGTGAGATCCCGATCCGCCCGCTCTCGGTCGCGGCGATGATCTCCGGGCCCGTGAGAATCATTCGGTCCTCTGGTTGGTGGCGAAGTCGAATGCGACGCGGTCCTCGATCTCCAGCTCCCGCGCCAGGCGGCGGATCGGGCCGAAGTCGGTGACGATCAGGTCGTTGCCCGGAAGGCTGCGGCTGTCCTCGACGATCTCCTTCGCCCGGGCGAACCCGGCGAAGCGCAGGATCTCCAGCCAGAGGTCGTAGTCCTCGGCGCCGAACGCGAGGATGGCGTCGGGGATGGTCCTGGCGAGCAGGTCGCGCTGCTTCGCGTCGAGGTGGACGAAGACGTCCTTCATCACCTCGAACATGACGGGTCCGTGCGCGGCCTCGTCCCGCGCGTGCAGCCGCGCGACGAGGGCGTGCATCGGCTGGATGGTGTCGTCTCCGGCCACCAGGTCGAGGAACTTGTTGATGCTGATCTCGCCGACCGCGGTCCACAGCAGGTAGAGCAGGTCACGCTCCCACTGCTCGCCGGCCTCGGCGGCCAGGGCGTACAGCCTGCGGTTGGTCACTGGATGCCCGTACTTGTCGGGCTCCGCGGTGGTACGGCGGGCCTCGCGCGTGCGGCGCATGGCCAGCATGTGCATGTAGGTGTGCCAGACCTCGTCGACGTGCGACTGCTGGATCGTCTCCTTGGCCTCGAACCGGTCGCACCCCGGGAACACGCCGTGCGCGAGCTTCTCGAAGGTCGGGTTGGCCACGTACTCCTCGGCCGCGATGACCCGCTCGTTGTAGGCCAGCCACGCCAGCGTGTTCACCTGGAGCTGCTGCTCGGGGGTGGCGGCGAGGTAGTCGGGGTGCTCGGCGAACGGCAGCAGGCCGGTCGGGTAGTCCATGAGCTCCGGGTCGTAGGGCCCGGGGTCGAGCACCTCGGTCATGTCCGTTCTGATGGTCGCCCGCCCCGGCCAGGCCGCGGCCAGGCGTTTCAACGTGTTCGGCCCGATGCCGGTCATTTCAGTTCCCCCTCAGTTCGCTGATCGGGACGATGCTGAGCCCGCGCTCCAGCAGTCCCTCGATGACCGCGGGCAGCGCCTCGACGGTCTGCGTCCTGTCCCCTCCCCCGTCGTGCATGAGGATGATCGAGCCCGGTTGCGCCTGCTCCAGCACCTTCCGGGCGATGACGTCGGAGCCCGGCAGCGCCCAGTCGAAGGGCTCCACGTCCCACAGCACGGTCCTGACGCCCTGCGCGCCGAGCCAGCCGACCACCTCGGGGGTCCTGGACCCGTAGGGCGGGCGGAACAGGCCGGACGGCGTGCCGCCCGCGTCGGTGAGCGCCTCGTCGGTGCGCTCGATCTGCTCTCGGATCTGGTCACGCGACAGGTCGGGAAGGAACGGGTGCGACCAGGTGTGGTTGCCGATAGTGTGCCCCGCTTCCTGCATGCGGGCGATCTCCTCGGAACAGGCGGTGGCGTGCAGCCCGACACAGAAGAACGTGGCGGGGACGGAGTAGCGCTCCAGCACGTCGAGGACCGCGTTCGTGTACGGCGGGTGCGGCCCGTCGTCGAAGGTGAGGGCGACCTCGGTACCGGCGCGGCCGCCGTGCCCGAACCAGCGGCCGCCGCGCCTGAGCGGCTTCTCGGCCTCGGCGCTCCGCGCGATCCCCTCGTCGAGCTCGTCGATGCGGCCCGTCAGCGTACCCCCGTCGATCTTGAGCTTGGCCAGCGCCAGCAGGTCGCGACGCCCGGCCTCGGCCAGGTCACTGGCCGGGACGGAGCCGAGCGTCGGCCGCTCGGGCAGCACCCACGGGTCGGCGCGGTAGACCTCGAGACCGGAAACCATCATCGCGCCGTCCAGAACACCGTTGGTGCTCTCGATGACCGTCACCAGTCGCTGGTCGGACGAGCTCGCGACGCTGTGGAGGTGGGCGACGAGGTCCGCCCGCCGGCCAGGACCGAAACGCACCGCGGGCGAAATACGGTCTCCGTCGTCATTAATCAATTCGATTTCATAGCCCTGGGAATTCCAGGCGACCCCGGCATACAACATAATTCATTTCGCCTTTACTAAGGTTAACGAAATGGCCCCTGCGCGAAGTCAATAATCAGGTCGGATTCAAGGGGCGTCAAGAAAACGCCTTTGCGACATGCGGACCGCCACGGGGCCCGCGAGGGTGATCACCACCCCGAGCGCGGCCGGGATCAGCATCGCCGTACCCAGGGACGTCGCCTCGGCGATCGGGCCGATCAGCGCGGGGCCGGACAGCAGGCCTGCGAAGCCGAACGTCGACACCCAGGACAGCGCCTGACCCGACGAGCCCCCTGGCTCCCCCGCGGAGCCGACGGCACTGAGGATCACCGGGACGACCGTGGCCAGGCCCAGCCCCGCCAGGGCCCAGCCCGCGTAGGCGCAGATCATCCGTACCGACAGCTCGGTGGCGGGCAGCCAGGAGGCGAGGAGCACCAGCCCGTAGCCGCCGACGGCCGTCGCGCCGGACCAGCGGACGGTCCGCTCGGAGCCCAGGCGGCGGCGCAGGCCGTCCCCCAGCAGCCTGGCGACCGTCATCGTGGCCGCGAAGATCGTGTACGCCAGGGACGCCGAGCCCGGACCTGCGCCGAGGACCTTGCTCGCGTGCAGCGCCGCCCAGTCGTTCGCCCCTCCCTCGCTCACGCAGGCGCTGAGCGCGATCGCCCCGAGCATCAGGACGACGGGGACCCGCACCGTGCCCGCCTCGCCCTCCTGCACCGGCCCTGCCCTGTTCGGCCGCCCGGGGAGGAGGAGCCGGTTCGGCACCACGAACAGCAGGGCGGCGACCACCGCGCCGGACGCCATCAGCCAGCCGATGTCGGCCGACGCGTACAGCCCCGCGGCGAGAACGGCGCTGCCCACGACCCCGCCGAGGCTCCACACGCCGTGGAAGGCCGACATGATCGGCTTGCCGTACCCCTGCTCGACCTCGACCGCGTGGGTGTTCATGGCGACGTCGAGGCTGCCGAGCCCGGCGCCGAGCACGAGGGCGGAGACGAGCAGGACCGGGTAGGAGGGCGCGAGCGCCGGGCCGAGCAGGGTGAGGGCGGCGGCCGACCCCGACACATGGAGCACCCGCCTGCTCGTCCATCGGTCGCAGAGCCGCCCGGCGAGCGGCATCGCCACGAGGGTGCCGATGCCGGTCATGAGCAGCGCCGTGCCGACGCGCAGTTCGCCGAGGTTGAGCCGCTCGTTGAGTGCGGGTAACGAGGCGCTCCACAACGCGCAGATCATGCCGCTCAGCCAGAAGACGCCGGAAACGGCCCAGCGCGCGCGGGAGATGACAGACACCAGGCGACTCCTTCACGCGGACTCCCGCCCGCGCGTCTCGACTTCTTCTGCGAAGTTCAGCCATGCCTCCGCACAGGTGCGGGCGACCTGGGCGAGGGGTTCAGCGCAGTGCGGAGGGACGCCGTTGACGACCCTGGTCCATCCGTCGGTGCTCACCAGGCGGATGGCGTCGAGCAGGCGGAGCAGGCCCCTGCCCGTGTCCGTGAGGCGCAGCGAGGGATCCCGCTTGAGCCTGTCGAGGATCTGCGCGATCTCGTCGGAGGGGACCTTCTGCTCCTCTGCCCGCAGTTTCGGCGGGACGGGGTCCTTGCCCAGGCGGACCCGCTCTCTGACGTCCCTGGCTGTGGAGACGGCTATGCCCGCCGCTTCCGCGATCTCCCTGAGTGTCGCTTCCGGGCGCTCGGCCATCATGCGGGAGGCCTGGATGCGTCCCTCAGCCGCGTTGAGCGGGCGGATGCGGCCGTCCCGCCCGATCCTGCTGTTCGAGTGGGTATGCTCGCCGGTCGAACTTCCGCGGATGGCGGCGACCGTACGGTGTGACAGGCCGCTGGCCGAGGCGATCAGCCGATCCGACCACTGGGGGTGGGAGGCGATGATGCGCGCGGCGGCCGCCGCCTTGTCCGCCTGGGTGAGCGGCAGCCCGTGCGTGGCGTTCAGCCGTACGGCGAGCACGAAGGCGTCCTGCTCGTCGCCGTCGAAGAACCGGACCTCGATCCAGCTGTCCCCGCGTAGCTGGGCGGCCCGGTAGCGGTGCATGCCGTCGATGATGCGCATGGTGGAGCGGTGGACGACGACGGCGGGCACCTCGTCGAGCTCGGCGAGCTCGACGATGTGGGCGGAGTCCTCCCCGGCGAGCCTGGGTGAGTCCGCGGGGAGCAGAGTGCTGAGGAGAACCCGCTCGGTCTCCAGCGAGAGAGCATGGCCCGAGACCACCACTCCGGCTCTCCTTCGTTGTCGGCCATCCCTGATAATTAGGTTTGTTTACTATCTATCCAGGTTTGGTCGGGAGGGTCAAGGAGGACATCTTGGGTCTTGTGCTGCCATCCACCGACCTCGTACGCTCCACGTAAGTTAGGAAGCCTTCCTAACTTACTTCGGCGGCGAGCACCCGGCGGTCCCGTACAGCCGGTCTGTACCGCACCCCCCACCCCGAAGGAACCGTGCACATGTCCACTTCACCGGCGATTCGCCGTGCCTTAGCGGCCGCTGTTGCCGCGGTGTCCGTCCCCGCCGTCCTCCTGGTGGCGCCTGGCGCGTTCGCGTCGGCCGACGTCCTGCTGTCGCAGGGCAAGTCGGTGACCACCTCCTCGACCGAGGGCTCCGGATTCGAGGCGAGCAAGGCCGTCGACGGCAACACCACGACCCGCTGGTCCAGCGCGGAGGGCGTCGATCCCCAGTGGATCCGCGTCGACCTCGGCGCCAGCGCGACCGTCAGCAGGATCAACCTCAAGTGGGAAGCCGCGTACGGCAAGGCCTACAAGATCCAGACCTCCGCCGACGGGTCCTCGTGGACCGACGTCTACTCCACCACCAGCGGCGACGGCGGCACCGACGACCTCGCCGTATCCGGCAGCGGTCGCTATATCCGTCTTTACGGCACGGCCCGCGGCACCGCCTACGGCTACTCGCTGTACGAGTTCCAGGTCTACGGCTCCTCCGGCGGCAGCACCCCGTCGCCCACGCCGACCTCGACGCCCACGCCCACGCCCACTGTTTCCCCGACCAGCCAGCCCGGTGGGGTGATCTCCCAGGGCAAGCCCGCCACCGCCTCCTCCACCGAGGGCAGCGGCTTCGAGGCGGGCAAGGCCGTCGACGGCAGCACCACGACCCGCTGGTCCAGCGCCGAAGGCGTCGACCCGCAGTGGATCCGCGTGGACCTCGGCTCCAGCGCGACGATCTCCCGCGTCAAACTTTCGTGGGAGGCGGCGTACGGCAAGGCCTACAAGATCCAGACCTCAGCCGACGGGTCCTCGTGGACCGACGTCTACTCCACCACCAGCGGCGACGGCGGCACCGACGACCTGACGGTGTCGGGCAGCGGGCGCTACGTCCGCCTCTACGGCACGGCCCGCGGCACCGCCTACGGCTACTCCCTCTACGAGTTCCAGGTCTACGGCGCCGGCGGCAGCACGCCCTCCCCCTCCCCCACGCCGACCACCACTCCGACTTCCGGGGTCGACCTCAACGACCCGGCGAAGAAGGAAATCGCCATGCAGATCGTCTCCAGTGCGGAGAACTCCTCGCTGAACTGGAAGGCCCAGTACAAGTACATCGAGGACATCGGTGACGGCCGCGGATACACCGCCGGGATCATCGGGTTCTGCTCGGGCACCGGGGACATGCTCGACATGGTCGAGCTCTACACGCAGCGGGTCCCCGGCAACGTCCTGGCCAAGTACCTGCCGGCGCTGCGCTCGGTCAACGGCACCGACTCGCACGCGGGACTCGGCTCGGCCTTCGAGGCCGACTGGGCGAGGGCGGACTCCGACCCCGCCTTCCGCAAGGCGCAGGACGACGAGCGTGACCGCGTGTACTTCAACCCGGCCGTGTCCAGGGCCAAGTCGGACGGGGTGCGGACGCTGGGGCAGTTCATGTACTACGACGCGATCGTCATGCACGGCGACGGTGGCGACCCTGAGAGCTTCAGCAGCATCCGCGCCAACGCGCTCAAGAAGGCCAAGCCTCCGGCGCAGGGCGGCAACGAGACGACGTGGCTCAACGCCTTCCTGGACGCCCGCCGTACCGCGATGCTCGCCGAGGAGGCGCACAGCGACACCAGCCGGGTCGACACGGCGCAGCGGGTGTTCCTGAACAACGGCAACTTCAACCTCAACACGCCGCTCGACTGGGCGGTGTACGGCGAGCCGTACCACATCTCCTGAAAATCCGTTGCGCCAGGTGAGCGGGGGCGGGCATCCTCGTAGCACGCCAGCCACACCGCACCGGGAGGAAGACATGCGACGTCATCACCACATGTCCCTTCCCGGGGAGGCGCGCGCCTGACATCGACCACGCGAGCCGTCTCGGGAAACCTTCCCGAGGCGGCTTTCGTCGTTCTTGAGGTCTCTGTGGCTTGCGGAGCAGAAGGATGTTGGTTCGAATCCAGCCAGAGACACTGTGACCGATCCCGAAGTGGACGAGGGGCCAGGTTGTGATCCTGGTTGAAGCGGGTTCGAGTCCCGCCGGTCACCCTAGGGTTTGCGGCCCACGCCGCCGACCATGGTCCAGGCGGCCTGGGCGGGAGGCTCGGCCTCCACCTGCCCGGGTCGCCAGCGCCACACGTCGACGACTCCCGGCTCGACCAGGTCGAGCCCCTGGAAGAAGCGGGAGACCTCCTCCCGGGTACGCGGGGTGAGCATGGCTCCGGCCAGCCGGAACCCCTTCCGCGCCACCTCCATCACCTCGCGGGGCGACTCGTCGACCGTGTGCGAGATCACCAGGTGGCTACCGGAGGGCAGGGCGTCCATCACCCGCTCCACGACTCCCAGCGGGTCCTCCTCCTCGGAGACGAAGTGCAGGATCGCCACCATCAGCACGGCCACGGGCTGCTCGAAGTCGATCAGCTCCTCCACCAGCGGGTGGTTCAGGACCAGCTCGGGGCTGCGTAGATCGGCCTGGGCCACGCCGACGTTCAGGGTGTTCTGGCGCTGCAGGAGCGCGCGGCTGTGGAGGGTGACGACGGGATCGTGGTCGACGTAGACCACGCGCGCCTCGGGCAGCGTTTCCTGCGCCACCTCGTGCACGTTGCGCTGGGTGGGCAGGCCGGCGCCGATGTCGATGAACTGGCGGATGCCCGCCTCAGCGGCCAGGAAGCGCACGGTCCTGCCGAGGAAGGCGCGGTTGGCCTGGGCGGTGCGCGGGGCTTGGGGGTTCTGTTCCAGCATCCGGTCGGCGGCCACCCTGTCGGCGTCGTAGTTCTCCTTGCCGCCGAGGATGTAGTCGTAGATGCGGGCGCCGTTGGGCACCCAGGTGTCGAGTCCGTTCGGGACCCATTGGCCGCTGTCGTTGCCCCTCATGTCGCCTCACTTGTGGTCAGCTCGCGAATCGAGCATAAATCCCAACGACATGGAGGAAGAGGGCACTACGAATACCGTTTTATGTCATGCACAGAGTCAGAAATCCGCGTTGGCACCCCGTTCTGGTAGCGACCAGACTGTCTGGATCGACGGCTGGCAGATGCAGTGTTGTGGTGACCTCTTCCGAGTCGGCTCCAACGTCTCGTGGAACCTTCGGCCCGCCGACCGCGACTGGCTGACCTCGGTGTTGGGCGAGGAGACATCCGCATCCGTCGACTGGGCAGAGGAACACCACAGCGACTCCACGTCTCCGGCCACCGAGGCGAAGGTCGTCACGATCACCGCCGTGCACTGCCGCTACGCCCCCGATCCCCGGAGACCCCAGGGCCTTGTATCCCGTCGAGGGCTCGGCGGTACTGTCATCACTGGAGTCCGCCGACGGGTGGACGCCGGATCAGGATGACCTGACCTTCGTCGGCTACCTGGTGCAGTTGGAGGCCGACTTCACACCGACGCTTTGACCCCGCGCGGCCGGCGACGGTTGCGCACGGTGGCGTTCCGGCTCCAGACCAGAGGCCGGATCTCCTCCGCCGCACCGGGAGCGTTCCCGGCGGCAAGCACCTCGCTGCGGGAGACCTTGGCAACCGACACCCGCTGGTGAAAGTCACGGAAGGTCTGCACCTCACCGTCACCCCGGCACAGTTCCCAACGCGGGCCGTCCAGCTCGGTGTAGGACATGCCCTCGTACACCACGTCACCCATCGTGGCCACATAAACCGCCCAACGGCGGAGCGAGGTGGACGAAGCTCTCAGGCTGAGCAACCCACCCGCTTGCTCGATCTCGGTGCGAGACTCATCACCCCCGGAATGCCAGCGGAACCCATTCGCTCGCCGGGTGCGCCACTGGTCCACCGCGAGATCCAGGCCCCAGGTATGCCAGCGAACCGTACTGGACACGGTCCCCGTGATCTCCCGGCTGAGGTACCGAGCGGTCCGCGCCGGCAGGTGGGTCAGGTCAGCAGGAACGAGCACGATCGGCTCACCCTGCTCGGCGTCGAACGGGTTGGACGTGATGAACCGCCGATCGATGATCACAACGGTGCCGGGTTGCCGCTGGTAGGACAGCCCCCAGAGCAGACGCGCAAGGAGAAGCGCCCCGTGCGGATCGGACAGGACGTGCCAGGTCTGGTGATAGAAGTTCGTGGAGAACCGCGCCCTGGTCCCGGGCCGGAGGGTGACCACCTGGTAGTCGCGGCCATCGGCCCGCACCTGGTGCCGATGAAGCTTGAGCCGATCCCCGACGTCCCGGACGTTGGACGGCCTGGGCTCCTTACGCACTGCTCGCCACGATCTTCCCTTTCTCCTGGTTGATCCCATGAAAGCGATCGAGCACGAACTTCTCAACCGGATTTCGTCGCGCGTGCCGAGCGCCCGTCGGACCTGAAACCACCTCCTAGAGGCGGTCGGCTGTGTCCGCGAGCAGGGCGGTGAGGAGGTGGTCCAGGCCCCAGCGGAACTGGTCCGTCGAGATGTAGCCGGCGATGGCGTCGGCGGCCGCGTGTGTGCGGGGGAACGTCTCCGGGTCCACCTGGAAAGCCGCTCGGCGCTGGGCGATGCGTTCGGGTTCTGGGGTGAGGGGGGCGCTGGTCTCGGCGGCTTCCAGGGCTATGGAGCCCAGGACGTAGGCGATCACGGCGTACGAGGCGCGCGGGTCCGGGAGCAGGCCGAGCAGGCTCTCGCCCACCCGCAACGCCACCGGGCCGTTGAAGGCCGCGCCGAGGATCGCGGGTACCGCGGCCGGGTGGCGCATCAAGGTTTCGCGCAGGTTCAGGGAGAACGCCGTGATGCGGGCGCTTGCCGTACCCTCGCCGTTCTCCAGCAGCCCCAGGTCGGCCTCGGCTAGCAGCCGTTCGACCAGGGCCGCCACGATCGCGGTCCTGTCGGGGAAATACGTGTAAAGGGCCCCCGGGGTCAGGCCTACGCGGGTGGCCAGGGCGCGCATGGTGAGGGCGCCGCCGTCCAGGAGGTCCAGGGCGGCGTCCAGCACGGCCTCTGGATTCACCGATCTCTGTGGTCCTCTCTTCACAAGAGAACTCTATACGGTGTTTAATGTTAAACATCGTTCAGAGTTAGGAGCTCCCATGAGATGGGTTCTGATCCCCGGCATCCTCGCCGCCAACCTCGCCTTCGTCGGCCTCGGCAGCGTCTTCGACTACCCCGGCATCCTCGGCGAGCCGCCCGCGACGATCCTCGCCGCCTTCGCCGCCCACCAGACGGCGATCTCCGCCTGGTTCCTGCTGCTCGCGGCCGGTGCGGCGGCGCTGGTCCCGGCGGCGGTCCTGCTGGGGCGGAGGCTGGAGGGGCCTGCGGCGGCGCTGTCGGTGCACGTCGGGGTGCTGGCGGGAGTGGTCCAGGTGCTGGGGCTGCTGCGCTGGCCGTATGCCGTGCCATCGCTGGCCGAAACAGCACACGAGGGGGCGACGACGGTGTTCGCGGCGCTCCACGGGTACCTGGGCACCGGGATCGGCGAGACGCTGGGGTACCTGCTCACCGCCGCGTGGACGATCCTCGTCCTGGTCGCGCTGCCCGCGCCCCGGCGCTGGTTCACCGCGCTGGGGGTCGTGTCCGCCCTGGCGGTGGGGGTCGGGGTGCTGGTCCCGCTCGGGCTGCCTGGCGCGGATCTGGCCAACTTCGTCGGGTACATCGCCTGGAGCGTCTGGGCGATCTGCCTGGCTGCGCAGTACGGGGGCCGGGTCGTTCGAGTGGCCGCCACCCAGGGGACTTTGGTCTAGGGCGCGGCAGTCGTCCGGCGGAGGTTGTGGGCCGAGCTCCCTTGGAAGGGTCGCTCCATGACGTTCCTCCGACGCTCGCGGCCTCCGCCCTGGTCCTCCTGAGCACGATCGACCTCGCGCTGGTCCGCGCCAGGGTTGCGACAGGAGGATCATGCCGCACAGCGGGCTCGGACCATCAGGCGGCTCGCCCATCACCCACCCAAGGTCGATGACCGTACGCTGACGGCTGCCCAGGCAACGAACGCGCTCACTTACGTCATCGACCCCAGCCTCTGCATTGACCTGCCCGGCCGGTCGACGGCCAGGGAGCTGGCGCGCCAGGAGGCCGAACTGGCCAAGCTGTCGCCGATCTCCTAAGGCGCGGTCTGCTCGTATCCCGTCGGTGGGCCCTGCGTGACCAGCCGCGTCGAGGACTACCTGGTCCAGGGCGCGACCCCGCTCCCAGATGTCGGCTGTCCCCAGGCTCCTTAAGTTACGATCTTCGTACTTCACACCCCCAGGAGTCAGCAAATGTCCGTCGATGATGCGAATCCGCGCAGGGATCTCGCCGCCAAGATCAAGCCCGACGTCCCCCACGCCGCCAGGATGTGGAACTACTGGATGGGCGGCAAGGACAACTTCGAGGCCGATCGCGCCGCGGGCGACGCCGTCGCCGCCGTGTATCCGGCGATCGTGACGATGGCCACGGAATCCAGGAAGTTCCTGAACCGCGCGGTGAGCTACCTGGCCGGCGAGGCGGGCATCGACCAGTTCCTCGACATCGGCACGGGCCTGCCCACGATGCAGAACACCCACGAGATCGCCCAGGGCATCGCCCCGCAGTCGCGCATCGTTTATGTCGACAACGATCCGCTTGTTCTCGTCCACGCCCGCGCGCTGCTGCGCAACACCACCCCCGAGGGGGTGACCACGTACGTGGACGGCGACTACAACGAGCCGGAGCAGATCCTCGAGGACGCCGCCAACGTGCTCGACTTCACCCGGCCGATCGCGGTCATGTTCATGGGCGTGCTCGGCTACCTCGCCGACCTGGAGGAGATGCGCTCGATCGTGACGCGGGTGGTGGACGCGCTTCCCTCGGGCAGCTACATCGTGCTGTGGGACGGCACCGACACCGGCGAGGCCGTCAGCGAGGGCGCCGACCAGTTGGAGGAGAGCGGAGCCGTACCTTATTACCTGCGCTCGCTGGAGGAGCTCCGCAGCATCTTCGACGGCCTGGAACTGGTCGAGCCCGGCCTGGCCCCCATCACCCACTGGCATAACGACACCGAGGCCGACCCGATCGACGCGCACGGTGCGGTGGCCAGGAAGCCCTAGGCCGGGACGTAACCCAGGTTCAGCACCCCCGTCTCGAACGTCTCCGACGCGACCAGCTTCAGCGGGTACGTCGAGGAGTCCTCGAACAGGCGCTGCCCGTGGCCGACGGCGATCGGGTGGACGAGCAGGTTGAGCCGGTCGAGCAGCCCGTTGGCGAGCAGCCAGCGCACCGTCGTGGCCGAGCCGGACATCTGGATGTCGCCGTCGACCCGCTCCTTGAGCGCGCGGACCCCGGCGGCGACGTCACCCTGGATGAGGGTGGTGTTGGTCCAGTCCGCCCGCTCCAGGGTGCTGGAGACGACCCACTTGGGCGAGCCGTTCATGATCTTGGACAGCCCCTCGTCGACCTCGGCGGTCGGCCAGTAGGCGGCCCACTCCTCGTACAGCTTGCGCCCCATCAGCATGCCGGCCGAGCCGGCCATGCCTGCCTGTACGGCTGCGCCCATCTCATCGTTCCAGTAGGGGAAGTGCCACTGGTCGGGCGATTCGACCACGCCATCCAGGGCGATGAAAAAGTTGGAAATGATCCGTGCCATGGGTCGAGGGTAGAGCGCAGCGCAGGGTCAGGTCTTGTACAGAAGCGACAGCGGTTTCGCCGGATCCGGGTCGCTGAGCTGCGTGGCGGTGCGACCGACGTACCTGGTCAGCGACCGCGCCAGGTGCGGCTGGTCGAAGTAGCCGAGTCGGTCGATCACCTCCTGGTACGGCACGCCCTCCTGGATGAGGATCGCCGCCCGCCTGGCTCGCTCGATCTGCCGGATCGCGCCGCGGGTGAGCCCGGTGGACGCGGCGAACCGCCGCTGCAGGGTACGCTCCGAAAGATCCGTTGGCTCGCCGTCCAGTGCGGCGGCGACGATCGGGTCGCGCTCCAGCACGCCCTCGCGCACCAGCCGCCGGACGAACTCCTCGGCGTTGTCGTAGCCGGGGCGGCGCCAGGTGGAACCGTTCAGCCAGAAGGACCTGCGGGTGCTGTCCGGGATCGCGACGGACCCGTCCACGAGCTCGCCGATCGGCAGGTGCGGCATCGAGCTGCCGAGCGAGAACACGATCCCGAAGAACGTGGCGTCCTCGGGCACCGGCGCGACGCTCGCCCTCGACTCCGGCCCCTGGACCGACGCGCTGACCTGACCCCGGTGCTCCCAGAAGACCAGATCCCAGTACGGCGTGGCCACCGAGTCCATCTGGTCCACAGCGGAGCTCCGGCTCCGCCACACCCGTTCGATGTACGGCGAATCGGATGGCCTGCTCTCGACCTCCAAGCCCATTCGGGCAGTGTGCTCCCCGATGACGTTCACTCGCAACGTTTGAGGGCACTTGTCGGTTCTTCGTTGGGAGGACCTATGGGCAAGGCAGAGGGCGCGGCACGCCGTGCGGCGAACAGCCAGACAATGGACAGGCTGGCACGGGTCGGTCTGGTCTGTCGCGGCGTGCTTTACGGGCTGATCGGGGTGCTGGCCGTCCAGATCGCGTTCGGCGGCGGCGGGCGGCAGGCCGACAGGAGCGGGGCGATCAAGACCGTGGCGGCGCTGCCGTTCGGCGCCGTGATCCTGTGGGTGATGACGATCGGGTTCGTGGCGCTGACCGTGTGGCAGGCCTCCGAGGCGATCTTCGGGGCCAAGGAGCTCAAGGACAGGATCCAGCCGATCAGCCGGGTGGTGGTGTACGCGTTCGTCGCCGGTTCCCTGCTGACGATGCTGCTGGCGGGCAAGGCGGGGTCGGACGACCAGAAGTCGCAGGACGTGACGGGCAAGCTGCTCTCGTTACCCGCCGGGCAGTTCATCGTGGGCGCGATCGGGCTCGGCATCGTCGCGCTGGGCGCCTACTGGCTGCATTACGGGGTCAAGAAGAAGTTCATGGAGCAGCTCGGTCCCATGCCGCCCCGCGCACGGACCGTGATGCAGCGGCTGGGGCTGGTCGGGTACCTGGCGCGCGGCCTGATCGCGGGCCTGGCCGGGATCTTCGTGGTCCAGGCCGCGATCACCTTCGACCCGGACAAGGCGGGCGGCATCGACGCGACGCTCAGGGCGTTCGCCGACACCCCGGCAGGGCCCTGGCTGCTGGCGATCGTGGCGCTCGGGGTCCTGCTGTTCGCCGTCTACTGCTTCGGAGAGGCGCGCTGGCGGCGGACATGAGGTACGACGAGTGGTTCCTCACCGAGGAGGAGCGCGGCGACGACGCTGGCTCCCTGGTCGGAGGGCAACCTGGTGCGCCCGCTCGTGCACGGCGCCACCTACTTCGCCGAGCTCGACCGGCGCCTGGCCGAGCTCGGCAAGGACGATCTGCTGCTGTTCGCCGACTGGCGCGGCGACCCCGACGAGCGGCTCACCGACGACGGCCCCGAGGTGGCGGCCGCGCTGGCCCGTGCGGCGGAGAGCGGGGCGCTCGTCAGGGGGCTGATCTGGCGCTCGCACCTGGACGTCCTGCGGTTCAGCGCGGCGGAGAACCGGCATCTGGGCTCCGACGTCGAGGCGGCGGGCGGCCAGGCGGTGCTCGACACGCGGGTACGGCGGGGCGGCTCGCACCACCAGAAGTTCGTCATCCTGCGCCACGACCGGGCCCCTGGCAGGGACGTGGCCTTCGTCGGCGGCATCGACCTGTGCCACAGCCGGCGCGACGACGCCGAGCACCTGGGCGACCCGCAGGCCGCCCCGATGCCGGGCGAGTACGGCCCGCGCCCGCCCTGGCACGACATCCAGGTGGCGATCAGCGGCCCGGCGGTGGCCGAGGTGGAGAAGGTCTTCTGCGAGCGCTGGGAGGACCCGGCTCCGGAGACCCGCCAGCCGCTGCGCAGGCTGCGCGACCGCCTGAGCAGGATGGACGACGTGCCGCCGCTGCCCGAGCCCGGTCCCCCGCCGCCGCCTGCCGGGACGCATGCCGTACAGCTGCTGAGAACGTATCCGCACCGGCGCCCGCCGTACCCCTTCGCGCCCGAGGGCGAGCGGAGCGTGGCGCGCGCGTATGGCAAGGTGCTCGGCCGGGCGCGGTCGCTGATCTACCTGGAGGACCAGTACCTGTGGTCCACCGAGGTGATCGAGCCGTTCGCGCGGGCGCTGGAGCGGGAGCCGGGCCTCCACATGATCATCGTGGTCCCGCGCCACCCCGACCAGGACGGCTGGCTGGCCGGTCCCGCCAGCATGATCGGCCGGGTCGAGGCGCTGTCCAGGCTGATGGACGCCGGTGGCGAGCGGGTCGCGATCTACGACCTGGAGAACCACCAGGGCGTGCCGGTGTACGTGCATGCCAAGGTCTGCGTGGTCGACGACGTGTGGGCGAGCGTCGGCTCCGACAACGTCAACCTGCGGTCGTGGACGTTCGACTCCGAGCTGAGCTGCGCCGTCCTCGACGAGGATGGCCTGTTCGCCAGGGAGCTGCGGCTGCGGCTCGCCGCCGAGCACCTGGACCGGGACGTGGCCGACCTGGACGATCCAGGCAAGGCGTTCCGCGCCTTCGCCGAGACGGCCGCCGCGCTCGACGCCTGGCACGCGGGCGGCTGCCGTGGACCGCACCCGCCGGGGCGGATCCGCGTCCACCCGCGGCCCGAGCTCGGGCGCTTCATGAGACGGCTGGCCGTACCCCTCTATCGGCTGGTCGTGGACCCGGACGGCCGGCCACCGCACCTGCGCCGGTCAAACACGTTCTGACCTGCGGTAGAGGATCGCCCGCGCGGCGACGACCACGCAGACGACGCCGAGCAGGAGGCCCCAGCAGACGTCGGTGAGGTAGTGCATGCCCCGGTAGAGGCGGGAGAAGCCGACGATGAGCGGCGCGGCGACGGCGAGCGTCCAGATGGCGATCTGGAGGGCGCGGTTGCGGATGTGCATGGTCAGGACGACGGCCACCGCGCAGTAGAAGCCGACGGCCGCGCTGGCGTGGCCCGAGGGGAAGCTGGAGGTGGGCGGCGCCGGGTCGAGGTGCTGGACCTCGGGGCGGTGCCGCCCGACGGGTGTGGTGGTGGCGAGGAAGACGAGCGACTGGCTCCACACGGCGGCGACGAGGAAGATCGATTCGCGCCAGCGCTTGTAGACCAGCCGGAAGGCGATCGCCGTGAGCGCCGTGAGCGCCACGATGTAGGGCGTGTCGGACAGATGGGTGCCGTAGTCGGTGAAGACGTTCCACGCGCCGGTGCGGTCGGCGGCCAGGGCCCGGCTCACCGCCGCCTCGCCGGTCGGCACGGCGAGGATCAGCTTGCCCACGCCGAAGGTCACCGCCGCCAGCACGAGCAGCGGTAAGAGGACGGCGAGCGCGTAATACTTCATAGTCTGAATGCCTTCTTCGTAGCCGCGATGACGAGGATGCCCAGGACGAGCCCTGCGATGACGTCGCTCACCCAGTGCACGCCCAGCGCGACCCTGGTGTAAGCGACCGACAGCACCAGGAATCCGGCGACCGTCCAGGCGACCCATCGGCCCCAGCGGGGCAGCATGGGCAGCAGGATCAGGACCAGCACCCCGGCGCCGAGCGTCGCGTTGACCGTGTGGCCGGAGGGGAAGGAGGCGCCGGGCGCCAACGCGACCGGATCAGGCAAGTGCGGTCTGGCCCGCGCGATGACGATCTTCAGGAAGAGGCCGAGAACCCCGCCCACGGTGATGGTGGTGACCGCCCAGACGGCCATCCTGGACGCGCCGGCGTACAGCAGCCAGGCGGCGGCCGTGAGGACCGCGACGCGCCAGGGCCAAGGACCGAACACCTCGGTCCACGTCGACAGCGCCCAGGTCATGCCCGGATGGGCGATGGCGTAGGCGTGCAGGCTGTCCGCGGCTCGCTTGTCGAACCCCGTGAGCATCACGAACGGGATCGCGGCAAGAGCCACTGCGACCGCCAGCTTGAATCCTCGGACCATGAACCTGCGCTACCCCGGCATCGCGTGGGTAGTCGGAAGGGCATGTCCCCAACCGTGGCGGTCATCGCGCACCGCAAGAAGACGCTCGGCGCAGGCCTGGACAGGCTGCGCGTGCTGGTCAGCGAGCAGGACGTCGGCAGGCTCCTCTGGTACGAGGTGCCCAAGAGCAGGAAGGCGCCCAAGAAGGTACGGCGGGCGCTGAAGGAGGGCGCCGAGCTCGTGTTCGTCTGGGGCGGCGACGGCATGGTGCAGCGTTGCGCCGACGTGATGTCCGGCTCCGGCGTGCCCATGGCGATCCTCCCCGCGGGAACGGCGAACCTCTTCGCCGCCAACCTCGAGATCCCCACCGACCTCGACGAGGCGGTGCGCATCGGCTTCCACGGGCGGCGCGAGCCACTGGACCTCGGGGTCCTGAACGGCGAGCACTTCGCGGTGATGGCCGGCGCGGGCTTCGAGGCGGACATGATCGCCGACTCCAGCGGGGACGCCAAGGAGCGGCTCGGCAGGCTGAGCTACGTCAAGGCGGCGGCCAGGCACGTGGGCGGACCGCTGGTGCCCATGAAGATCAAGATCGACGGGGCGACCTGGTTCGAAGGTGAGGCCAGCTGTCTGCTGTTCGGCAACGTCGGGACGATCGCCGGCGGCATCGAGGCGTTCGACGACGCCCGGCCGGACGACGGCTGGCTGGAGGTGGGCGTCTCCACCGCCCAGGGGCCGGTCCAGTGGGCCCGGGTGATCGGCAGGATGGCGACGGGGCGCTCGGAGGACTCGCCGTTCGTCCGGGTCACGCGCGCCAGGAAGGTGTCCGCACGGTTCGAGAAGCCGATGATGTACGAGCTCGACGGCGGAGAGCGCGAGCCGGTCACCCGGCTCAAGGCCACGGTCGCCCCGGGCGCACTCACCGTCTGCCGCCCTTAGCGGTGCGGTGGGACGGGTTGGAGGTAGACGGCTGAGGCGATCGGCACCCGTTCGCGGATCTCCTGCTCCACCGCGGAGAGCGCGTCCGCCGCCTCGTCGGAACCCATCGTGACGTGCACGGCGACGAGCAGGTCCTCCGGCCCCAGGTGCAGGGTCCGGAGGTGGGTGAAGTCGCGGATGGACGCGTCGTTCGTCAGGACCTCGCGAATCACGCGTTGTACGGCGGGCGAGGCGGCCTCACCGATGATCATGCTCTTCGTCTCGCGCGCCAGGATCACCGCCACGGCCACGAGGAGCAGGCCGATCGCGATCGACCCGCCGCCGTCGAAGGCGCTGTTGCCGGTGACCGCCGACAGGCCGACGCCGACCAGCGCGAACGCCAGCCCCGCCAGCGCCGCCGCGTCCTCCAGCAGCACGACAGGCAGCTCGGGCGCCTTCGCCTCGCGGATGAACCTGGCCCACGAACGCCCGCCCCGCACCCGGTTGGAGCTCCGTACGGCGGTGCGCAGGGAGAGCCCCTCCATGGCGATGGCCGCCACGAGGACCCCGACCGCCCACGCCCAGCTCTCCAGCGGCCGGGGGTGGGCGATCTTCTCGTACCCCTCGTACAACGCGAACAGCCCGCCGCCGAAGAACAGCACCACGGACACCAGGAACCCGTAGAAGTACCGCTCGCGGCCGTACCCGAAGGGGTGCGCCTCGCTGGGTTCCTT
The DNA here is from genome assembly GCF_044457355.1 of Nonomuraea sp. NPDC050556. Lineage (NCBI taxonomy): Bacteria > Bacillati > Actinomycetota > Actinomycetes > Streptosporangiales > Streptosporangiaceae > Nonomuraea > Nonomuraea sp. NPDC050556. The sequence goes on from NZ_JBITGU010000006.1 coordinate 518,745, forward strand.
CCCCGCGCGCTTGCGCCCGAGCATGAGGAGCAGCTGGTTGCCGGTGTCGGCCACGGAGTGGATGCCCTCCGCGAGCATGGCCGAGGACCCGGTGAAGAAGAACGCCACGAACTTCGTGACCGCGATGCCGCTGTTGGCGGCGAGCGCGGCCAGCGTCGCCCGCTTCGATCCGTCGGAACTCATTGCGACTTGATGGACGCGTCGTCCGGCGGGACCTCCGGGGTGGAGGCGCGCAGCCAGCGGCAGCCGTGCGGCCCGAGCGGCAGCCGTACCTTCCCCTTGGCCGAGACGGTGTGCGTGCCGTCGCCCAGGAGGTCGGTGAGGATGTGGGATTCGAGGCCGTTCAGGGTGAGGTCCACGTCCTGGGCGGTGTCGCACAAGTTGTGTACGGCCAGCACACTGGCGCCGTCGGCGTCGCAGCGGTGCGCGAACACCGCCGGGTTGCCGGAGTCCAGCACCGTCGGGACGCCCCAGGCGAGCTCCGGGCACTCCCGGTAGCGCTCGATGAGGAGCTGGAACCAGCGCAGCAGCGAGTCGGTGTCGCGTTTCTGGTCGGCCACGTTGACCCGGTCGGGAGCGTACGGACCGTCAGGGCCCTCGCGGTCGGGCTCGGACAGGCTGAAGCCCCCCTCCTTCGACCACTGCATCGGCACCCGGACCGCCATCCGGCCCTCGGCGTCGAGGTTCTCGCCCATGCCGATCTCCTCGCCGTAGAACATGACGGGCGTGCCCGGCATGGAGAACAGCAGGCTGTAGGCCATCTTGATGCGCCGCAGGTCGCCGCCGAGCATCGTGGGCAGCCGCCTGCGCAGCCCGCGTCCGTAGATCTGCATCCGCTCCTCCGGGCCGAAGGCGGCGAACACCTCCTTGCGCTCGCCTTCCGTGAGCTTGTCGAGGGTGAGCTCGTCGTGGTTGCGCAGGAACACCGCCCACTGGCAGTCCTTGGGCGCCTTCGGCCGCTTCTCGAACGCCTCGACCAGCGGCGCCGCCTCGCCGCGCGCCATGGATAGCCACGCCTTCTGCATGCCGATGAAGTCGAAGCACATGGTGAGCTGGTCGCCAAGCCCCTCCCCGAAGTACGGGACCAGGTCGGGGTAGGGCAGGTTGACCTCGCCCAGCAGCACCGAGCCGCCGGACCGCCTGGACATGAAGGCGCGCAGGTCGGCCAGGAACTCGTGCGGGTCGGCCAGCTTGGGGTGGACGTTCTCGATGAGGAACGGCACGGCGTCCACGCGGAACCCCGACAGCCCGAGCTCCATCCAGAAGCCGAGGATCCTGGCGATCTCGTCACGCACCTCGGGGTTCCCGACGTTCAGGTCCGGCTGGTGGCGATAGAAGGAATGCAGGTAGTACTGGTTCGTCTTCTTGTCGAGCTCCCAGACGCTGGTCTCCTTGTCGGGGAAGACGACCGACTTGGGGTCGTCGGGCTCGGCCTTGTCGGACCAGACGTACCAGTCGCGGTAGCGCGAGTCCTTGCTGGAGCGGGAGTCGCGGAACCAGGGGTGCTGGTCGGAGGTGTGGTTCACGACCAGGTCGGCGATGACCCGTAACCCCCGATCCTGGGCGGTCCTGACGAACTCCACGAAGTCGCCCAGCGTCCCCAGCCGCGGGTCGATGCTGTAGAAGTCGGTGATGTCGTAGCCGTCGTCCCGGTTCGGGGTGGGGAAGAACGGCATCAGCCACAAGCACGTCACGCCGAGGCCGGAGAGGTAGTCGATCTGCTGGGTCAGCCCGCGGAAGTCGCCGATCCCGTCGTCGTTGCCGTCCTTGAACGTCTCGACGTCCAGGCAGTAGATCACGGCGTTCTTCCACCAGAGATCCGAGGTGTAGGTCAGTCGCATGCCGCCCCAGCTACCCACGAGTCCGGGGCTCAGACAGTCGCGACGGCCACCAGTTCCACCGGTCGAGCAGGATCATGGCAGCGGGCAGGATCGTGGTACGGATGACGAAGGCGTCCAGCAGGACGGCCACCGCGAGGCTGAAGCCGATCTGCTTCAGCTCCGCCAGGTGCAGGAACACGAACCCGGCGAACACCGTCACCATGACGATCGCCGCGCTGGTCACCACCCCCGCTGAACCGGTGATGCCGTCGAGCACCGCCTGCCGCGTCGGCACCCCTGCGACGACCTTCTCCCTGATGCGGCTGACGACGAACACCTGGTAGTCCATCGACAGCCCGAAGAGGATCACCAGGAGGAACAGCGGCACCCGGGAACCGATCGCGCTGGTGGCGCTGGGGTCGAAGCCGAACAGCGTTGTGGCCAGGCCGTACTGGAAGAACACCACGACCAGCCCGAACGACGCCGCGGCCGACAGCGTGTTGAGCAGCACCCCGAGCAGGCCCAGCGTCACGGAGCGGAACACGATCATGGTCATGATCAGGGTGACCAGCAGCAGGAGCCCGGCCACCAGCGGCAGCTTCGCGTTGACGTGCGCGAGGTCGTCCACGTTGCGCGCCACGTCGCCCGTGACGGCGATCTCCACGCCCGCGATCGCGCCGACCGTGGTGGGCAGGTAGTCGTCGCGGAGCAGCGCCAGCTCCTTGTTGTCCCGCGCGGCCACGTCCAGGACGCTGATCCGGCCGTCGCGCGAGGTGCGCACGTCCGGGTCGGCCTTGAGGCGGCTGGCGACCTCGCGCAGCTCCTGGCCCACTTCCTTGGTACGGCCCTGCTCGTCGCGCACGACGATCTGGTGCCTGGCCTTCATGTCGGGGAAGGCTGCGGTCATGCGGTCGAAGACCTGCAGCGCCGGGATCTCGCGCGAGTGGCTGTCCCGGTTGAGGACGCGCAGCTCCATGCCCAGCGCGGGCAGGGCCAGCACGACCATCGCCAGCACCGCGACGACCAGGGTGGCGACGGGGTGCCTGCTGGCCGGACGCAGCAGCCTCCCCCACACCTTCCCCTCGCGGCGCGGCCGCTTGGCCTTGCGCTCGGTGCGCCTGCCGACCTTGACGAGCAACGCGGGCAGTACGGTCACCGAACTGGCCATGGCCACCAGCACCACGAGAACCGTTCCCGTGGCCAGCGAGGCGAACACGACGTCGGCGGCCAGGTAGAGCGTGGCTGTCGACGCGAGTACGGCCAGGCCGGACACCATGACCGCGCGCCCCGAGGTGGCGGCGGCCAGCTCCACGATGACCTCCGGACTGAGCCGTCCGTCCGCTCTGGCCCGTTCCTCGCGCTCGCGCTTGAGGTAGAAGAGCGTGTAGTCCACGCCGACCGCCATGCCGATCAGCAGGATGACGTTGCTGCCGACCCCGGCGTCCGGGATCAGGTGGGAGACCAGCATCGACAGGCCCATGGCCGCGGCGATCGACGACAGCGCCAGCAGCAGCGGGACGGCGGCCATCAGCACCGAACCGAACACGACGAGCAGGGCGACCAGCGTGACCGGGAACGAGATCGCCTCGGAGAGCGCGAGGTCGTCACCGCGTTGCTGGTTGACGCCCTTGCTGATGGAGGCGCTGCCGGTCTGCTCGACGACCGCCTCCGGGTGGGCGGCCTGGACGGCGGCGGTCTGGGCGAGCAGCGGGTCGACGTGCTTGCGCGCGTCGAGCTCGGGGCCCTTCATCGTCACCGTGATCACTTGCGTGTCACCTGCGCGCCTGGGCGGGCTGACCCGCTCGACCTCCTCGAGGCCCTTCATGCGCGCGGTGACATCCCGCGCGATTTCCTCACTACCGCCCTTGATCAGGACGTATTCCTCGGGCTTGCGTTGCAGACCGGCGCTGGTGGCGATCTGCTCGGCGCGTCCCGCCTCGCCGATCCAGTAGTCCTCGGTGGCGGCGTTGTTGGTGCCGGTCGCGATGCCCGTGCCCAGGCACAGCAGGACGAACACCAGCCAACCGGCGATCGCCCGCCAGGGGTGGGCGGCGCTCCATACGGCCACGCGGGTGACCGGGGAGCGGCGCGCGGATTTGCGTGGGAGCAGCATGAACTGCTCTCCTTTCTGTGGGAGGTACGTGCGTGTGAAGGCACGCCGGAAACGGCGTGGTCGCGCGACTTCCTTTGCCGGGGGTGGCGAGCTGGCACTCGCCGCCCCCTACTCGTTCTGGTGTGTCAGTCGACGCTGCGGAGAATACGTTCCATCTCGGCGACGCGGCCGGTGAGCTCGGTGAGCTGGGCGCTCACCTGGTCCTGCTGCTTGACCATCCGGTCGACGGCCGTCCGGTATTCCGCCATCGCCGCCCGGTAGAGCCTGGCGATGAGCACGAAGGCCACCGTGACGGCGGCGGCGCAGATGAAGATGACCCCCAGCGGGAGCAGTACGTCCTTCGTCATTCACTTTCTTCCTGTCCGGCATGAAGGGCTTCGAGGACGGTTTCCACGGTGACGTGGACCTCGAACGGCGTCAGCTCGTAGAACTTCATCGCCTTTCCCTCCGGGGAGAGTTCCAGCGCACCGATGACGATCCCGCCCTGCTCCAGCCGCTGGAGATGCATGTAGAGCAGGGGGCGGGACATGCCCAGGCGGCGCGCCAGCTCACTGACGTGCAACCGGCCTTCGGCCAGCTCAGCGATGATCTTCAGTCGCTGGGGATGTCCGATGGCCGCTAGTTCGGCCAGCAGCTCCTCACTGGTCAGCGTCCGACTCCCCTCTCCGTCGACTTTCACCTGTCATTATTATCTTACACATGTTCCGCTCAGGCGACATCCCATGGCAAACCACCTCGAACTCGGCGAGCACGCTGCGTGGCCGCGCGTTGCGCGGCGAACCCGCCAACGACACCCAACTCACCGCAGTAGCCGCTGCTTTGAACCGTTTGCACATCGCGTGCTCATCGCCAATACATCGCGGACCTATCAGCACCGCCCCTCAAGCTGGCCACATTCCTCGGAAGGAGCAGCCATGAAGATCGCAGTCGCCGGTGCGACCGGACGGGTGGGCCGCCATGTGGTGGACATCCTCGATGCCAAGGGGCACGACGCCGTCCCCATGTCCCGCGCGGGTGGGGTGAACGTTGTCACGGGGGAAGGGCTGCCAGCCGCCCTCGCCGGTGTGGAATGCGTCATCGATGTGTCCAGCACGCCGTCCCAGGACCAGCAGGAGGCGACCGAGTTCTTCACCGCGGCCGCCAGGAACCTGCACGAGGCCGGAGTGGAAGCCGGGGTGCGGCGGATGGTCGTGGTGTCCATCATCGGGGCCGAGAAGTTCTCCACGGGCTACAGCGCGGCCAAGGCGGTCCATGAGCGAGCCGTACTCGAAGGGCCGCTCCCGGTGCGTGTCCTGCGGGCCGCGCAGTTCCACGAGCTGGTCGAGCAGCTCGTGCAGTGGGGTACGCGGGGCGAGGTGAGCTACGTGCCGAACATGCGCACCCAGATCATCGCCGCCAGGACCGTCGCCGAAGCGCTCGTCGACCTGGCGATCGAGCCGGACGACGCGGTGATCTCGGAGATCGCGGGGCCGCGGGTGGAGAGCATGGTCGATCTGGCGACCAGCCTCGTGGCCAGGCGCGGCTATGCGGTGCGGGTCGAGGGCGTGAGCGACCCGGCGGAGCCCCTGTTCGAGAACGGCGGCCTGTTGCCGGGCCCGGACGCCGTGCTCGCCGGACCCACGTTCGACGAATGGCTCAACACGGCTCCGTGACACCTGGCGTCGGCCCGAACGCCGGAAGAGGGCGTCACGTGGCGAACCCTCAAGCCACGCGACCGGCCGGGAGCGGGGCGTTGTGTGTGGGTGTTTGGCGGAGGGAGGGTGCCGGGTGGTTGCGGGCGCCCTCCCTCCACCGCGCGGCGGACGGGCACGGGGGTGTCGCCCACGCACGGAGGGGTCAAGCCTGGGAGGGCGCACGCAGGGTGTGGCATAGGCGCGAGGACCAGGCCTGGAAGGCGCACCACGGGAGTGTGGCGGAAGCGCGGTAGGCCCCGTGGTGCGGGGAGGGCGTGTGGTGGGTCCTCCCCGCGCGGGTCAGGGGGCGAGGGGCGTGTGATGGACCATCCCTCGCACACAGGTAAGGGGGCGAGGGGCGTGTGGTGGACCATCCCTCGCACACAGGCAAGGGGGCGGGGAGGGCGTGGGGTGGGCCCTCCCCGCGCACGGGTTATGGGGTGATGGGGATGTTGGTCAGGCCGGTTGTTGCGTTGGTGACGGTGTTGGAGGCGTAGACGACGTTCGGGGTCGCTGAGCACTTCGAGGTTGAGGTGATCTTGATGGCGTACTGGCCCACGCCGCCCAGGTCCGAGCGGTTGTTACGCCACACGTTGCCGCATCCGTTGTCGAACGTCGGCGTGGTCGAGGGGTTGTGGGTTTCGTAGCCGTTCACGAAGGTCCCGGGCGGGGCGAATGTGCCGATATTTCCGTCGATCACGTAGTTGATGCCTTTGACGTCGATCCATGAGTCCGCGGAGTTCTCACCGCTGATCCCGGTGCCGTTGAAGGTGTTTCCCTGGATCAACCCGCCGAAGGTGCCCTCTTTCACGTCGATGTGCTCGGCGGCGACGTTCGGGCCGATCGTGTTGTTCAGCACCTTGACGCGGTCGGAGCGGTCGACGCCGCCGGTGTTGCCGTGGCAGCTCCAGTTCGAGTTGGCCGACCCCAGGTAGACGGCCTCGCCGTAGCCGGGCTGGACCAGGCCGGTGTCGGTGATGCGGGAGTTCTTGAGTACCCCGTCTGCCGAGGACTTTCTGAAGTGCACGGCTTCGTCCTCGACGTGATGGACGTAGACGCCGTCGATGGTCACATGCTGGGAGTTGTCCAGCACTATGCCCTTCTTGGAGTCCCTGACGGTGAAGCCGGTCAGGTTCCAGTACGGCGCGCCGTACAGCCACAGGCCATACCCGGAGTCCCAGCCGCCGCCAGGTGCGGGGCAGGACGGGGCGTCGCCTGCTGGGCCGTCGTTGATGAGTACGGCGTTCGCCGGTCCGGTGAGGGTGATCGGCGCGGACGCCGTTCCTGGGCGTTGGGTGACGAAGGCGCCGTGGTACTCCCCTGCGGCCAGCCTGATCGTCTGGCCTGGCTGGACGGCGGTCAGGGCGGAGATCAGCTGTGCCGCGGATGACACGTCGATCGTGCTGCCGCCGCTGGATGGCTGGGTGGTGGCGGTGATGGTGTTGCTGGCCGCGGACACGTTGCCTGCTGCGTCATGAGCCTTGATCGTGTAGGTGTACGCCGTAGACGGGGTCAGGCCGGTGTCGGTGTACGTCGTAGACGCTGTGGTCCCGACCAGCGAGCCGTTGCGGTGGACGTCGTAGCCGGTCACGCCGACGTTGTCGGTCGACGCGGTCCACGACAGTCCCACGCTGCCGGAGGTCGTTGCTGTGGCAGCCAGGCCAGTGGGTGGGGTTGGGGGTTGGGTGTCGCCTGGGGTGCCGATGGTGCCGTAGACCTGCAGCTCGTACAGGGAGTAGCCGTAGGAGGTGCCCCGGGCGGTGCCGTACATGCGGATAAAGCGTCCGCTGCCCGACAAGCCGGTCAGGTCGTCGGTGGCACCGTTGCCGGTGGTCGTGGAGTAGATGTCGGTCCACGTCGTGCCGTTGGAAGAGGTCTGGATCTTGTAGGCCTTGCCGTACGCCGCCTCCCAGGACAACTTCACGCGGGAGATCGTCGCAACAGCACCCAGGTCGATGCTGATCCACTCAGGGTCGTGGCCCTCGACGCTGGCCCAGCGAGTGCCGGTGTTGCCGTCGACCGCCTTGGCCGCCACATAGCTGGACCCCTCGATGGACGAGGCCGTGGCCGGCTTGCCCTGCGAGAGCAGCGGGTCCGCGGAGAGCAGGGACGATGCGGATGGGAGTGCCCCTCCGGACCCTTGCGGGAGCGGGGAGGCAGCGGTGAGGGCCTGAGCGAGGAGGGCCCCTGTAGACCCCACCGGGAGTAGGGAGGCTGCGGCGAGGGTCTGGGTGAGGAGGGTCCCTGCGGACCCCTCCGAGGGCAGGGAGGTTGGGGTGAGGGCCTGGGTGAGGAGGGTCCGTGCGGGCCCCTCCGAGGGTAGGGAGGCTGTGGGGAAGGTCGCCAGGCTCTGGGTGAGGAGTGCTGTGGCGAGGATGAGGGGGAGTTTCATCAGGGCACCCAGTGGTTGTGTGAGGCGGTGATCATGACCTGGAGCTGGATGCTCGCCGAGAAATAACTGCTGGTGTCGATCGGCGTCGCCACCATCCTGTTCCACAGCGCGTCCAGCCACGCCTGACTGCCCGAGTCGGTCATCGCCGCCAGGGCGAACGGGGCGAAGAAGGCGGCCTCGCTGCCGGAGTCGATCTGCGTGCCGTCCAGCTTGTACCCGACCGCGATCTTGGCGGGGTCGCCGCCGGTCTTGGCCTTGATCCAGGTGTTGAGCTTCCGCGCCGCCGCGAGGGACTTCGCGTCGCCGCTGGTCACCGCGTCGTCGCCGATGCGCCACGGGACCCGGCACGAGTTCCACCAGTACGCCCCGTCGTTCGGGTCCTCCAGGACCTGGCCGGGGGCGGGCTTGGGGGTGGTGTTCGTGTTGACCACGAAGTCGGGCAGCAGGCCGGTGTTCGGCGCGTATCCGGACTGCAGGGAGGCGATCACGTTCTGGTGGGCGGTGCGGATGGTGTCCCACGCCGCGTCGCCGGTGGCCGCCTTGAAGGCGCGGAAGTGGTCGACCATCCAGTCGGAGGGCCGGGAGACGTAATAGGTGGCGTCGCCCGAGGTGCTCCAGTCGCCCAACGTCAGCAGGTTCGTGGTGGGGTTGATCTCCGACTGCTTGATGGCGTTGATGTGCTTGATGGCGAGCTGGCGGTAGTTGTACGCACCGGCGCTGCCCCACTGGCGGTCGGCCAGGAGCAGGCCGTACGCCACGTCCATGTCGCCGTCCGTCGCGCTGTCTGACCCGTTGACGCTCCTGCACGCGGTGTCCTGCTCGGCCGCGAGGAGGTTGGGGTTGTTGACGGACGGGTGGTCGATCATCCACTTGACCAGGCCGTCGAAGATCTTCTTGGCGTCCGGGTCGGCGCCCGCCATGGTGGCGACGATCGCCATGCCGTACCCCTGCGCTTCCGCTACGTAGGGGTGGTCGGCGTCCGGCGAGAAGATCTGGTACCAGCCGTTACCGCAGTTCTGCTTGACGAACGCGGCCTTCCAGCGCGTGTAGTAGTCGATCACCTTCTGGTCGACGGCGCTCTGCGTGCCGGTGGGGCGCAGCGTTCCGGAGACGTACGGGAGCGTATGGCTACCGAAGGGTACGGCGGGGCCGCCGCCCTGGCCCGGTTGGGTGGTGGCGGTGACGGCACCGCTCGCCGTGGACACGTTACCCGCCGCGTCGCGCGCCTTGATCGTGTAGGTGTACGCCGTAGACGCGGCCAGGCCGGTGTCGGTGTACGTCGTAGACGTGGCCGTCCCCACAACAGTGCCGTTGCGGTAGACGTCGTAGCCGGTCACGCCGACGTTGTCGGTCGACGCGGTCCAGGACAGCCCGACGCTGGCCGAGGTCGTCGCCGTGACCGCCAGACCTGTGGGCGCGGTCGGGGGCGAGGTGTCACCGCCGGGCGTACCCGTGCTGCCGTAGACCTCCATCTCGAAGAGCGAGTAACCGTAAGAGGTGCCGCGCGCCGTGCCGTACATGCGGATATAGCGCCCGTTGCCCGACAAGCCGGTCAGGTCGTCGGTGGCACCGTTGCCGGTGGTCGTGGAGTAGATGTCGGTCCACGTCGTGCCGTTGGAGGAGGTTTGGATCTTGTAGGCCTTGCCGTACGCGGCCTCCCACGAAAGCTTGACGCGGGAGATCGTCGCGGCAGCACCGAGATCGATGCTGATCCACTCAGGGTCGTGGCCCTCGACGCTGGCCCAGCGAGTGCCGGTGTTGCCGTCGACCGCCTTGGCCGCCGCATAGCTGGATCCCTCGATGGACGAGGCAGTCGCGGGCTTGCCGCGCGAGAGCAGCACGTCGCCGCCAGGGCCCGGCTGGGTGGTGGCGGTGACGGCGCCGCTCGCCGCCGAGACGTTACCCGCCGCGTCGCGTGCCTTCACGGTGTAGGTGTACGCCGTAGACGCGGCCAGGCCGGTGTCGGTGTACGTCGTAGACGTGGCCGTCCCCACGATGGAGCCGTTGCGGTAGACGTCGTAACCCGTCACACCCACGTTGTCGGTCGACGCGGTCCAGGACAGCCCGACGCTGGCCGAGGTCGTCGCCGTGACCGCCAGACCGGTGGGCGCGGTCGGCGGCGTGGTGTCGGTGCCGCCCGTGGAGCCCTTGAGGAACAGCGACCCGGACGCGTCGGTCATCGACGCGTTGACGCCGGAGCCGGTGTAGTCCGCCGTCTCGTGGCCCGCCCAGTCGAGGATCGTGCTCCCGTTCAGTCCCAGATGCTGAAATTTCGTAGCATCGGTGGCTGAGCTGCCGAACTGGTAGAGCCGCTGCCGGTCGGGATAGTACGCCTGGTACGCCCCGCCCTGCGTCGTCTGCTTGGTCATGTCGTTGTTGTAGAAGACGTTCTGCGGCCCGCTGGATCCCGACCACTTGACCGCCTTCGGCCCGGCCGCCCACCAGATCGGCCACCAGGTGGAGTCGTCCGGCCCGCCGCCGCCCTCCTCACCGCAGTTGGCGCGGCAGTTCTTGGAGGCGTGCTCGAACGGCACGGCCACCTTGTTGTTCTCGAACAGGTTGCGCCGCTCCCAGCCGCCGTGCACGTTGAGGTCGGAGTCGAAGTCGTTCCCGATCGCCACGTTGTTCGACGCCGACCACTGGAAGGTGAAGTGCCGCAGGTTGCGCGAGGTGTTGTAGGCGTACAGCGAGTCCCACACCCGCGAGCCGCGGAAGTACCCGTTGCCGCCCTTGCCCTTGTTCCACGAGCCGTTGAAGTTCGACTCCTGCACCTGGATGTTCTTGGCGCTCTCGGTGACGACGGCGTGCGAGCCGGTCATCTCCGTACCGACCCGCCTGATCCAGGAGTTGGCCGCCCACTTGAGCACGATGCCGTGCATCTCATACTCGGGCGCCATGTTCCCGTAGTTGTGCAGCGCGTCGGCGACGTTGAGGTTGTAGGTGCCGCCGCCCAGCTTGGGCATGTTCGTCATGTCCTGGGTGATGGTCAGGTCCTCGATGCCGACGCCCTGGACGACCTTGAGCGGGGTGACCCGGCTCGGGTAGACCGTGCCGTCGATGGCGGCCGAGCCGTCCGAGGTGGAGTTGACCGGGACGTCGTACTCCAGGGGCTTGTCGATCGTGACGTTCTTCGCCGTGGCGTCGACCGCCGTGATCTGGAAGATCTGCTGGCGCATGTGCAGGTTCATGTACTGCGCCGGGTCGGTGACGGTCTGCTGCTGGTAGAACTTCACGCTGTTGGCCGCGCCCACCCAGAGGTAGCCGCCGACCTTGAAGCGCGTCATGTCGGCGCTCGTCGCCAGCTTGATCACGTTGGTGCCGACGGCCGAGCCCTCGCGGACGGGCACGCCGCTCGCCCAGTGCTGGTTGACGCTGCCCTCGAAGATGTCCTTGCGGTTGGCGGGCGCCGAGGCGTAGTCGCTCGCGTACTTGGTGGAGACCTCGCGGGTCTGCACCCGCAGCAGGCCGCGGCCCGGCCAGGTCCAGCCGCCCTTCCCGGCGCCGTGCACCTCGGCGTCCTCGTCCCAGTCGCTGCCGTCCTCGGTCAACGTGTCGTACCGGGTGTTGGTGTCGGGGCGGAAGCTCAGGATCGTCTGGCCCATGCCCGCGCCCTTGAGCAGCAGGTAGTCGGCGTCCAGGCCCAGCTGCCCGGTGACCAGGATCCGTCCGGCCGGGAGCGTGATGGAGGAGAGCTTGGTGTATCCGGCGGTCGGGGTGCAGGTGGTCCTGATCGCGTCGATCGCCTGCTGCAGGCCGGTGGTGGCGTCGGTGCCGTCGGCCCGCACGCCGTACTGCGCGTCGAGTTCCTGCGGGGTGATCTGGCAGGCGGCGTCGGGGTTCAGGTCGCCCGGGCCGGGGAGGGCGGCGCCGCCGCGGTAGCCCGCCTTGCTCCAGTCGGGCAGCCCCGCGATCGGGGCGCGGCGGTTCGCGCTGGTGAGGTCGGGGATCGCGGCGGCCGTCGCGGGCAGGGCCGGTAAGGCGATCAGGGGGGTGATGAGGAGGGCGCCAAGCGCCAGCCATCGGGGGATGTGTGACATCAGCGGTCCTTCGGGGGGTGGATGATCCGCCTTTTTTAGTTAGGAAGACTTCCTAACTATGGCCGAAGGTAAACACGCGGACCGGGACCTCGCAAGACCCAATCCGCATCACCGCAGGAAAACAGCGCATTGTCGTTGGCAACACTCTTTACTAGCCTTGATCCCATGTCCGGCGGCAGGGTGACGTGGTCCAGCGTGCGCGAGTCCAACGCCGCTTTGGTGCTCGACGTCATCAGGGGCGACCCGCCGCTGTCGCGTGCCGAGGTGGCCCGCCGTACCAAGCTCTCCAAGCCCACGGTCGGCAGCGTGCTGACCGACCTGCTCGCGGCGGGGCTGGTGCGCGAGGTGAGCGCGCCGAACGAGACCCACTACCGGGCCGTCTACTTCGAACCCGCCTCCGACGCGGCGTTCGTGCTCGGGCTCGACATCGGGCGCAGGTACGTCCGCGGCCTCCTCGCCGACCTGGACGGCGCGCCGCTCGACCGGCACGACGTGCGGCTGGGCGACTGCGCGCCGCACACGGTCATGTCGGCCGTACGGAGGATCCGTGCCGAGATCGCCGACGACCTGCCGATCGAGCTGGTGGTCGCCGGGGCGCCCGGCGTCGTCGGCGCCGACGGGCTCCTGCGCGCGAGCAACGCGCACGAGCTCGAAGGGTTCGCCATCGCCGCCGAGCTGGCCGCCACCCTGGGCGCCGCCGTACAGGTGGAGAACGACGTCAACCTGGCGACCCTGGGCGAGCAGGAGGCCGGGCACGGGCGCGGGGTCGCGGACTTCGCCTATCTGTCCGTCGGCACGGGGGTCGGCGCGGGGTTGATCCTCGGCGGGCGGCCCTTTCGCGGGCATCGCGGTGCTGCGGGAGAGGTGGACGCGCCGCCGCCGGGGCGCGACCTCGCGCCGGGCAGCCCGTCGGCCGACGCGCTGCTCGGGTGGGCTGCGGACTGGATCGCGGCAGAGGGCAGCGACCTGGCCGTCGCGCCTGAGGCGATCTACGCGGCGGCCGCGCGGGACGAGCTGGCCGGACGGATCGTGGCGGAGCAGGCGCGGCGGATCGCGGCGCGCATCGCCGAGATCAGCCGGGTCGTGGACGTCGAGCTGGTCGTGCTCGGGGGCGGGATCGGGCTGGCCAGCAGGGGTTCGCTGGCGGCGATCGCGGCGGCGGTGGGGGAACTCGCACACCACCCGCCGCGCCTGGAGATCTCCGCGCTGGGCGACGCCGCCGTGCTCGTGGGCGCGATCATCTCCGGGGGCCAGCGGGCGTGGCAGCAGATCGCCGCGAGGAACATCGCGAGGGGCGTATAGGTTTTCGGCCATGAGTTGTTGCGCTCCAGACGCGGGGCATGGCGCGTCCGCCGAGGTGGCGTTGCCGTTCGAGGTGCCCGTCCGCGACCCGGGCGCGGTGGCCAAGGGGATGGTCGCCGTCTCCGGCGGGGAGTTCAGGATGGGCGGCGACGATCCCGACCGTAACGCCGGTGACGGCGAAGGGCCTGTCCGGTCTGTACGGCTCTCGCCGTACCTGATCGACGCCACGACGGTCACCAACCGGCAGTTCGCCGTCTTCGTGAAGGCCACCGGGTATGTGACCGAGGCTGAGCAGTTCGGGTGGTCCTTTGTATTTCGCGCGTTCCTGGGGCAGGAGCAGCGGGCGCACGTCATGGACGCCACGGTGCCCGGTGCGCCCTGGTGGGGCGGGGTCAACGGGGCCTGCTGGCGGGCGCCTGAGGGGCCGGGCTCGGATGTGACGAAGCGGCCTCAGCATCCGGTGGTGCACGTGTCCTGGCGGGACGCGCATGCCTATGCGACGTGGGCGGGCAAGCGGCTTCCCACGGAGGCGGAGTGGGAGATGGCCGCTCGGGGTGGGCTGGACCAGGCGCGGTATGCGTGGGGGGACGAGCTGGCGCCGCGGGGGCGGTGGCGGTGCAACATCTGGCAGGGGCGGTTTCCCAGCGTGAACAGCGTGGAGGACGGGTATGCGGGGACGGCTCCGGTGAAGTCGTTCGCGCCCAACGGGTTCGGTCTTTACGAGGTGGCGGGGAACGTCTGGGAGTGGACGGCTGACTGGTGGAGCACCAGCTGGCACGTGGAGGAACGGCCGGAGACCCGGGTCGATCCCCAGGGGCCGCCGTCGGGCGACGGGCGGGTCATGAAGGGGGGGAGCTACCTGTGTCACGAGTCGTACTGCAACCGGTACCGGGTCGCCGCCCGGACCGCCAACACTCCGGACAGCTCCACTGGGAACACGGGCTTCAGATGCGCATTGGACGCCTGACCCACGGGCTGAGCACCGCTGAGGACCTCGAACCCACCCTCGCGCTGAGCGCCGCTAAGGACATCTAACCAAGAGCTCTCTCACATCTCCCCTGACCTCTGTGAGGAGGTGAGGGGGTGCGGGCGCGGCGCGAGGGGCGTTCTGTTGGGGTTCCCGGGGGCGGGCGGGGTCGCGGATCGCTAAGCGGGTGGTGTGGGCGTGATGGCATGGGTCATGAAGGGAACAGGCTTCTGGTCGAGACCCTGGAGGAAGAATGACGACGTCCTGGTGGCGTGAGGCCGTGATCTACCAGGTGTACCTGCGCTCCTTCGCCGACTCAGACGGCGACGGGCTGGGCGACCTCGACGGGCTGCGTTCCAGGCTCGACTACCTCCAAGCCCTCGGCGTAGACGGGATCTGGCTGAACCCCTGCTACCCCTCCCCCGACCGCGACCACGGCTACGACGTGGCCGACTACGTCGACATCGACGCCAGGTACGGCGGCCTGCCCGCGTTCGACCGCCTGCTCGCCGACGTGCACGCCCGCGGCATGAAGCTGCTGATGGACCTCGTGCCGAACCACTGCTCCAGCGACCACGCCTGGTTCCAGGCCGCCCTCGCCGGCGACCAGGACGCCCGGGACCGGTTCATCTTCCGCAAGGGCAGGGGCGACGACCCGCCCAACAACTGGCAGTCCGTCTTCGGCGGCCCGGCCTGGACCCGCGCCGGCGACGACTGGTACCTGCACAGCTTCGACCCGGGCCAGCCCGACTTCAACTGGCGCAATCCCGAGGTCGGCGCCTATTTCGAGGACGTCCTGCGGTTCTGGTTCGACCGCGGGGTGGACGGCTTCCGCATCGACGTGGCGCACATGCTCTTCAAGCACGTGGACCTGCCCGACTGGACCGGCGGTTCGGGTTACAACGGGCTCGCCCAGAACCGGCCCGAGGTGCACGACGTACACCGGCGCTGGCGCAAGCTGGCCGACAGCTACGGCCGCGACCTGACCCTGGTCGGCGAGATCTGGGTGCCGACGGTCGCCGATCTGGCGCTCTACCTGCGGCCGGACGAGCTGCCCCAGGCGTTCTTCTTCGACCTGCTGGTCCGCCCGTGGGACGCCACGCTGTTCCGCGCCTCGATCACCAGGGGCCTGGAGGAGATCGCCGCGACGGGCGCGGTGGTCACCTGGACGCTGGCCAACCATGACGTGCACCGTACGGCCAGCCGCCTCGGGGTGGTCGAGCACACCTCGGGGCCGCCCACCCGGCCGCGTGGCGTGGTCGACACCGCGCTCGGGATCCGCAGGGCCAGGGCCGCTGTGCTGCTGGAGCTCGCGCTGCCCGGGTCCGTCTACCTGTACCAGGGTGAGGAGGCCGCGCTGCCCGAGGTGCTCGACCTGCCGGACGACGCGCGTCAGGACCCGACGTTCCTGCGCACGGGAGGCGCGGAGGTCGGGCGGGACGGGTGCCGCGTGCCCCTGCCCTGGACGACCGACGGGCCTTCGTTCGGGTTCTCCAGCTCGGCGGACACGTGGTTGCCGCAGCCGCCGTGGTTCGGCGACTACGCGATAGAGAGCCAGGCGGGGGTCGCCGGGTCCGCGGTCGAGATGCACCGGGCGGCGCTGGCGATCCGGCGTGCGCATCCTGGTGGGGAGCTGGAGTGGCTGGAGACGGGGCGGGAGGACGTGCTGGCGTTCCGCCGCGGCGGGCTGGTGTGCGTGACGGTGTTCGGCCCAGAACCCCATACGGTGCCGTACGGCACGCCGCTCGTCTCGTCAGACGCGGACGAACCCGCTGAGGGATCGGTGCCCGGGGTGACAACCGCCTGGTTCCAGGCCTGAAGCCCGGACCCACACGTGGGTCCGGGCCTTCAACCTCGTCCCTAGTTGACGAAGAACATGTAGTCACGCTGCGGGCTCCAGTGACCCGCCCGGTCCACGCTGACCACACTGAGCGTGAACGGGCCCGACCGGTCGGGCGTGAAGGTGAAGGTCAGGGAACCGTCGCTGTTGGCTGTCAGGACATCGCTGCTCGGGCTCCCGCCGAAGCCGTAGGCGTAGCCGACCACGTCGGTCACCCCGTGCGGCGTGAAGGTGAAGGTCCCCTGCACGCCCACGCCACCGCTGAACTGCTCCTCCGGGTAGTCCGTCGAGACGATGTCCGGCGCGCTTTCTGGCCTGGTCGCGTCCACGGTGAATTTCTGCCACTCCGTCCACTCGCTGACGTCGATGCCGTCCTCGGCGCGTATCCGCCACTCGTAGGTGCCCCCGTCACTGAGCTGTCCCGCGGGTACCTGAGCGCATACCCATTGACCTGACCGACGGGGCTCGCTGGCCACGTCTCCCAGCACCGCGCCGCCGGGCGCCCGCCACTCGACCCGGCCGAATACGTACTGCTGGCCGGTCCCGGCCTCGTCGGGGTCGACGATCTCAGCGACCATCGTCGGCGTCGTGGTGGCTGCGTAGTCGCGCTGCTGCCACTCCTCCGGCGGGGTGACGTAGCAGTCGCCGTTGGTGAGGGCGGTCCTGGGGGGTTTGGCGGGCGGCGTGTTGAAGTTGATCATCAACTTCGGGGATCTCCGGTATATGCCGGTGTCGACGTAGTACTCCGTCTCGAACACGCTCCTGCCCCGCAGGTCGGTCTCGTCGGCCGACTTGAGGCCGAACGTGACGTGCTGCGCGCCCCGCGCCGCCGCCTCGGTCACCGCGTCCGTGACGGCCCGGTAGCTCTGCCCAGGGCACCCTGCGGTGCCCAGCTTCTTGATCCATGAGGGCTGCCGCACCCAGGTCGTCTGCTCGCTGATCTCCCCGGTGAGCCAGAGCTCGACGCCCGGCTTGCACTCCCCGCTGTTCTGGAACGTAGCCAGCCTGGCGTTCAGGATGTGGGTGCGGCTCACCTTCGAGGTGTCGAGCCGGAAGAAGGAGCGGAACAGCCCCACCGGCTTGACCCCGAGCCCGACGGGCGCGTCCCCGCTGGCGTTCCAGTAAGAGGTCGTGGGACGGCTCAGCGACACGTACGTCCACGCGAGCTTTTGGCCCTCGAAGTACGGCGTCTCTTCTATCTGCGCGGCAGCAGGGGTCGCGACCGCCCCGGAAATCGCGACCAGGGCCACTATCGCCCCGCCCAACCAGCTACGAACCATGAATTTGCCCTCCTCGATCTCGCCCCCGTCGGCGAGCACAGGCAGAGCCTGTCCTGTATCGCTATAGCCACGATGCAACGCGACCCGTGACCGGCCCTTGACACCCCGCATCAGGTCCAGGATTCTGCACCTCGAGAAATGGAGTTCGGGGTGGAGTTTCGGGTTCTTGGACCCCTTCGGGTGTTACACAACGGGGAACAGGTCTTCTTCCGCACGGCCTACAAGCCGCGCCTTTTGTTAGCCGTTCTCCTTTCCCGCGCCGGTCAGACCGTGCCGCGGGAAACGCTGGTCAACGCGTTGTGGGGAGAACGCCCACCGGCCTCGGCGCGCGCGAATGTGCAGCAGTACGTGCATCAATTGCGCGGCGCTCTCGGCCCCGACCAGCTGCTCAGCATTCAGGGCGGATACGCGATGGCCACCGACGAGCTGGACGCGGCGTGGTTCCGCGCGCTGGCCGCGAAAGGGCGCGGGGAGCTGGACCGCGGCGAGTTCGCAGCGGCCAGCCGTACGCTGCGTGAAGCGCTGGACCTGTGGCAGGGCCCCGCCTACGCGGACTTCACCGGCTGCGACCTCCTCGCCGAGGAGGCGGGGCGGCTGGAGCAGCTCCAGCTCGCCGCCCGCGAGGGCTGGCTGGAGGCGGAGCTCGCCCTGGGTCGCCACCTCGACCTCGTGATCGAGCTGGCCGACCTGGCCCAGGCGCAGCCGTACCGGGAGAACCTGCGCGGCCACCTCATGCTGGCGCTGTACCGCAGCGGCCGCCAGGTGGAGGCGTTGCAGGCGTTCCGCGACATCCGCGCGCACCTGCGCGAGCAGCTCGGGATCGAGCCGGGACCGACGCTGCAGCGGCTGCACGAGGCGATCCTGCGCAACGACCAGCAGCTCCTGGCGGTGCCCACCCCGTGGCGGCTGCCGCCGCCGCTGCCCGACTTCGTCGGCAGGCAGGAGGAGCTGGCCACCATCGAGGCGCAGGTGAGGGCGCGCCGTACGGTCGCGATCAACGGGCTGCCCGGCATCGGCAAGACCGCGCTGGCCGTCACGGCGACCCATCGGCTCAGGCACGAGTTCCCCTCCGGGCAGCTCTACCTCGACCTGCGCGGGCACGACGAGCCGCGCGACCCCCACCAGGTGCTCCACCGCTTCCTCAGGGACATGGGCGTGGACGGCTCGGCGCTGCCCGACGACGTCGAGGAGTCGGCCGCGATGTACCGCTCCCTGCTGTCGCAGCGCCCGCGCCTGGTGCTGCTCGACAACGCGGCCAGCGTCACGCAGATCGGCCCGCTGCTTCCCCCTGCCGAGTGCGGGCTGGTGGTGACCAGCCGCCGCATGCTGGTCGACCTCGACGGGGCCTGCTTCGTCAGCCTGGAGCCGTGGACCCAGGACGAGGCGCTGCACATGCTCGCCGTCACCATCGGCTCCGATCGGGTGACGCAGGAGGCGCACGCCGCCGCGCACATCGTGGACTCCTGCGGACGGCTACCGCTGGCCGTACGCATCGCGGCGGGCCGGTCGCTGGCCCCTGAGGTGTCGCTGGCCGAGGTGGCGCGGGACCTTAGCGACAGCGCGCAGCGGCTCGACGCGCTGACCAGCGCGGAGCGCAGCGTCCGCGCCAGCCTCCAGTCGGGCTACGACTCGCTGACCGCGGCAGAGCAGCGGCTGCTGCGGTGCCTGGCGCTGGTCACGGCCGACGACTTCCCCGCGTGGATCGCTCCCGCGGCGCTGGACAGCGCGCCGGCCGACGGGCTGGACACCCTGGACCGCCTGGTCCAGGCCAGGTTCGTGGACCCGCTCGGCGTCGACGCCCTCGGGCAGGCCCGCTTCCGCCTGCACGACCTGGTCCGCCCCTTCGCGAGTGAACAGGGCGAGCAGGCCGACGGGAGCAGCATCCTGGGGTACGTCGCGGACGCCTGGCACACGCTGGCCGAGGAGGCCGACGCCCAGCTCCACTACAACGACTCCTACCGGCACCCGGTCACCCCGTCGCGGCGACCGGCGATGACCGGCGCGCACCGGAAGGACCCGCGCGCCTGGTTCACCCTCGAACTCGCCTCAATCCTGGACATAGCCACGAAAGAGGACAGCCACTGCTGGCAGCTGGTCTGGGCGGCGGAGACGTTCATGCGTATGGACGACCGGCACGCCGAGCTCATGACGTACTGCCAGACGGGCCTCGACACGGCGACACGGGCGCACGACCCGCGCGGCGTCCTCTGCATGGAGCTGTCCCTGGCCTTCGGCTTCCTGCTGGCCAACGACCTGCCCGCCGCCGACGCCCACGCCAGGAACGGGCTCAGCGCGGCCGACCAGATGGACGACGCCTGGCTGCGGGCGGAGCTCCTGGGCGTCGTGGCGCAGATCGACGGTTCGTCCGGACGGGCGAAGGCGCAGCGGGCCGCGCTGGCCGAGGCGGTCGAGCTCTATCGCCGCGCCGGCGACACCGTGTCAGCGGGCAGCAAACTGACCATTCTCGGCCAGCTCGCGGCGGACAATCTCGACGAGGAAGCGGCGCTCGACTATTTCCAGCAGGGAGTGGCACTTCTGCGCGCCAGCACCGCGCAACGCCCCCTGGCGATGGGCCTGCGCCGCCTGGCCAAATCCCACAACGACAAAGGCGAGGCTGAACGGGCCGTCGAGCTTTATCAGGAATGCCTCACGCTCATTCAGGAGTTCGACGAGCCGATCGGCGAGATGTGCGTGAGCACGGAACTCGCCATGACGCTCATGGACTTCGGCGCGCCGGAAGAGGCGCGTCCCCATATCGACCGGGCGCTGCTCCTGACCGAACGGGTCAGCCACCCGCTGTATGTGAACTTCGTACGGCTGGGACAGGGAATGCTGCAGGCCAGGACCGGCGATCCGCGCACCGCGCTGGACACGATCACGGCCGCCGTTCCCCACCTGCCCGCGTCCCCGGCCTATTACGTCACCGCGCTGATCGAGCTCGGCCATGTCCACCAGTGGCTCGGCGACCTCTCCACGGCGCAGGCGGCCTTCCGCGAGGCGGCGGCCGAGGCGGATCGGCTGGGAATCCCGCTTCTCGCCGTGCGAGCCCGCGCGTTCCTATAGAAGCAGCGTTCCTATAGAAGCATCCGGGCGTTCATGTGGCGCGGGCGCGCAGGCGGCGCAACATCCGCGCGTCCTGGAAGCCGACCTCCCGCGCGGCGACCTCGGCCGTGGCGCCCTGCCCGATGAGGTGTTCCGCCCGCTCCAGGCGCAACGCGGTCTGGAAGGCCAGCGGGGTGATGCCGGTCGCCTGCCGGAACAGCCGGGTCACGGTCCGCTCGCTGCACTCCGCCGCGTCCGCGAGCAGCCGCAGCGGCAGCGACTCGGTGAAGCGCGCCTCGATGAGGTCCTGGATCCGGTGCACGGTCTCGTCCACGTGCGACCGGTGCCGCAACATCACGCTGATCTGGCCTGCCGTACCGCTCCGGCGGGAGTAGACGATCATGGCGCGCGCCACCTGGCCCGCGGCGTACGGGCCGTGCCTGCCGCTCACCAGGTGCAGGGCCACGTCGATGCCGCTGGACACCCCGGCCGACGTGACCACGCGGTCGTCCTCGACGTAGAGCGCGTCCCGCTCCACGATCGCCTTGGGGTACAGGCGGGCCAGCTCGTCCTGGACGGTGTGCAGGGTGGTGCAACGGCGGCCGTCGAGGAGACCGGCGCGGCCGAGCGCGTCGGCGCCGGCGCACACGCTGGCGACCGTACCGCCCGCCGCGTGGTGGTCGCGCAGGCGGGCGAGGGTGGCCGCGGTGGGCCTCCTGGTCGGGCCGCGCCAGCCGGGCACGATGATCACGTCGTCGGCGTCCAGCTCGGGCCAGTCGACCTCGGCCCGCACGGGCAGCCCCTGTACGGTCGCCACGTCCGGATCCTCGGCCACGTAGCTGAGGGTGTATCCGTAGCCCAGGTCGTCCGCTGCGGAGAAGACCTGGGCGGGCCCCGCCAGGTCGAGAAGGTGCACCTGCGGGATGAGGAGGAAGACGACGCGTGGCATGAAGACGGTTCCTAGGTCAGCTGGTCGACGGTCCTGATCGTGGCGAACCGGCCGTCCAGAACATACTCGGTGCGCTCGATGATCTCAGCCACGCCGAGGTCGCCGATCGGGGTGGTGGCCGTGGCGTCGATGGCGAAGGTGACGTCGAAGCCCAGGTCGGAGGCGATCCTCGTGGTCGTCTCGCAGCACTGCTCGGTCTTGATGCCGGACACCGTCAGCTTCCTGATGCCCCTCGCGGTGAGGAACTGCTGGAGGTTGGTGGTGGTGAAGGCGTTGTGGGCGGTCTTGGTCAGCACCGGCTCGCCCTCGACCGGCTGCAGCCCGTCCATCAACCGGCAGTAGCCGAGCGCGGGGTCGAACACCGTCCCCGTGCCCGGGCGCGTGCCGAGCACCCACACGACCGGGTCCTTACGCTCCCGCGCCGCGTGGACCAGGCGGTTGACCTGGTCCACGATGTTCGGCTGCGAGACGAGGTGCCAGTCGGGGAGCTGGCGGAAGGACTCCTGGACGTCGATGACGATCAGCGCGTTGCTCATGCGTCCACCCTGCCGAGCGCGCGCCCCAGGCTGAAGGCTCCTTCCAGTCGTCCTCCGGACCGATCCGGTCAGACGACGGTGCGATAGGTGCTCTCGTCGGTGAGGAGGGTGAGCAGGTAGTGGGCGAGGTCGGCGCGGGAGATCGACCCGCCCTGGTAGTTGCCGGTCAGCGGGCCGTCGGTCAGCATCGGCGGGCGCACGACGGTCCAGTCGAGGTCGTGCGCCGCCGCCATGTCCCGTTCCATGCGCGCCATGTCGGCGTAGCCGTGCCGGTAGAGGCGCTGGATCACCAGCCGGGTGACGAGCCGCTGCCCCAGCGGGGTGTCCGGGGCGATCTCCAGTCCCGCCGACGACAGGCAGATGACGCGGCGCACCCCGCCGTCGCGCATCGCGGTCAGGATGTTGGCCGTGCCGTCCGAGTAGACGGTGGTGGGGTGGCGGCGGTCCGTGCTGCCCAGGCACGACAGCACGGCGTCCTGTCCCTTCACCTCCGTACGCCAGGGCTCGGGCGTCAGCGCGTCACCGATGATCACGGTCACCCGCTCGCGCTCGGGGACGCGGGCCGGGTCGCGCGCCACCACGGTGACCTCGTG
This sequence comes from Nonomuraea sp. NPDC050556, assembly GCF_044457355.1. Taxonomy (NCBI): domain Bacteria; kingdom Bacillati; phylum Actinomycetota; class Actinomycetes; order Streptosporangiales; family Streptosporangiaceae; genus Nonomuraea; species Nonomuraea sp. NPDC050556. Next base: position 541,289 of record NZ_JBITGU010000006.1, read on the forward strand.
CCCGGCGGCCAGCGCCTGCTCCACCACCTGCCGCCCAGTGCCTCCCGTCGCGCCGAAGACCATCAGCCTCATGACGCACCTGCCAGCGCGTGGACGACGCGGACGGCGATCTCGCGGTGGCCCGCAAGGTCGACGTGGACACCGTCGTCCAGGTAGAGGTCGTCGGAGAAACGGGTGTCCACGGTCGGCTCCGGCCGGTCCAGCAGATACTCGGCGATCCGGTCGAGGTCGGCGTTGGCCCAGCCGATCCCGGCGCGCTGGAAGTGCGGGAACTCGGCGACCTTCGCCTCGTTCACCGCGCTGGGGGTGAGCCAGATCCACGGCCGCTGGGCGAGGTCGTGCAGCAGGGCCAGGTTGCGTTCCGTCTCCGGCAGCCCGACCAGGGTCGGCGCGCCGGGCCCGACGCGCCGCGCGTCGTTGCCGCCGAGCATGCACAGCACCAGGTCGGGGCGGTGGAAGCCGAGCGAGGCCACCTGGCCGAGCGCCTGCGTGGTGGTGCTGCCGGTGACGGCCAGGTTGGTGAACCGGACGCCGTCGTCCGGCCGCCGCAGCGTCACCGCGTGGCGCAGGATCTCGAACCACGACAGCCGGTCGGCCGTGGTGCTCTCGCCGACGGCGACCACGTGACCCTTCAGCGGCAGGCGGTCGACGGCGTGGGCGAACCCCCGGTCCGCGAGCAGTTCCTCGGCTGCCTGCCGTACCTGCTGGTCGAGGTCGGCGAGCATCGCGCGGTAGGCGTCGCCGTCCAGGCCGAAGATGGCCGCGATGCGGGTGTCGTCCGCCCCCACCAGGTACGGCAGGGCGGTGTCCGGCCGTTGGAACCGGACCAGCTTCTCGATCATCCGGACACCCGCCCGCCGGTCAGGTCGAGCGTCGCGCCGGTCACCCAGGACGAGGCCGGCGAGGCCAGGTAGAGCACGGCCTGCGCGACGTCGTCCGGGTCGCCGATGCGGCCGAGCGGGAACGCCGACGAGAGGTGCAGGAGCCGCTCGGCGGGCAGCGCCGCGAGCTTGTCGTTGAGCACGGCCGAGGGGGCCAGGCAGTTGACCCGTACCCCGTCGCCGCCGACCTCGGCGGCCAGGTGCTGGGCGAACATGACGACGCCCGCCTTGGCGGCCGCGTAGGCGGCGTTCGCGCCACCGGGGCGACGACCCGCCGTGGACGACATGAGGACGATCGACCCGCCCCTGCGCTCGATCATGCCGGGCAGGAACTCGTGGACCGTGAGGAACACCGAGGTCAGATCGGACTCAAGGACGGCCCGCCAGCGCGCGGGGTCGAGCCCGGCGGTCGGCGCGGGCGCGCCCTGCCCGCCGGCGAACGGGGCGAGGATGTCCACCGGCCCGAGCTCGCTCTCGACGCTCGCCCTGATGCGGGCCAGCGTGTCCTGGTCGGTCACGTCGCCGGGGGCGGCGAGCGCCGTCCCGCCCGCATCGGTGATCTCCTTCACGACGCGGTCGACCGCCGCGCCGTCGCGGCCGGTGACCGCGACCTTCACATCGTTGGCGGCCAGGGCCCGGCTGGTCGCCGCGCCGATGCCGCGCGAACCGCCGGTGACCAGGGCCACCTTCCCGTCGAGCCCTGGATATCGCGGCCATTCGGTTTCCACAGCACATCACTTCTCTCTAGTGAAAGGTTCACTCAAGTGAATCGTTCTCTGTGGAGTACAGTATGCGCCGTGACCGAATTCCGCAACGGGCCGATGGGCGTGGCGTTCCTGCTGGCACAGCTCGGCGCGCACGCAGCAGGACGGTTCTCGGAGCGGATCGGCGAGCTCGGGCTGTCCCCGTCCGACGTCGGGCTGCTGCGGATGATCGCCATGCAGCCCGGCCGCAGCCAGCAGTCACTGGCCGCCGACCTCGGCGTGGTGCCGAGCCGGGTCACCGCCCTGATCGACCCGCTGGACCGGGCCGGCCTGGTGGAGCGCAGGCGGTCCACCGGCGACCGGCGCAACTACGAACTGCACCTCACCCCGGACGCGGCGCGCGTCATGGAGGAGATCAGGAACACCGCGATGGCGCACGAGGCGGAGATCACCTCGGCCCTCGACCCCGACCAGCGCGGGCAGCTGATCACGCTGCTCAGCCTGATCGCCGCCGACCAGGGCCTCACGCCCGGCGTCCACCCCGGCTACCGCCGCTGATCCAAAACACCGTACACATGTTGCGCACACCGTTCCTCATGCGTACAGTGTTCGCAAGAAGGGCACGACGTGCGCAACTTGTGAAAGGTATTCCCCCATGAAACATCCCCGCCGCTGGCTGATCCTCGTCGTGCTCTGCCTCAGCACGCTGGTTCTGGTCGTCGACAACATGGCGCTGACCGTCGCGGTCCCCGCGCTGGCCGCCGACCTCGGCGCCACCCCGCAGGACGTCCAGTGGGTCCTGGAGTCCTACATGCTGGTCTTCGCCGGCCTGCTGCTCAGCTCGGGATCGCTGTCCGACAGGTACGGCAGGCGCAAGATCATGCTCATCGGGCTGGCGCTCTTCGGAGCCGCCTCCCTGGTCGCCACGCTGGCGAGCGACCCCGGCCAGCTGATCGCGGCCCGCGTGGCGATGGGCGTCGGTGGCGCGCTGGTCATGCCCAGCACCCTGTCGATCCTCATCACCGTCTTCGACGAGGACGAGCGGCGCAAGGCGATGGCCGTCTGGGGCGCCGTGTCCATGGTCGGCCTCATCGGCGGGCCCGTGCTCGGTGGCGCGCTGATCGCGTCCTTCGGCTGGGAGTCCGTGTTCCTGATCAACATCCCCATCGCGGCCCTCGCCATCGTCGCCGCCCTCGTGCTGATGCCCGAGTCGAAGGGCCCGTGGGTCAAGGCCGACCCGATCGGCGCCCTGCTGTCGATGGTCGGGATGTCCGCGCTGGTCTGGACGATCAACGAGCTCGCCCACGGCATCTCCTGGCCCGCCCTCGTCATCACCGTCGTCTCGCTGGCCGCGTTCGTCGCCTGGGAGCTGCGCACGCCGTACCCGATGGTTCCGCTCAAGCTCTTCCGCAACCGCGACTTCGCCGGTGGCAGCCTGTCGCTGACCCTGGTTCAGGTCGGTAACGGTGGCCTGATGCTGGTCCTCACCCAGTACCTGCAGTTCGTGCTCGGCTACACGCCGACGGAGGCGGGCCTGGCGTTCATCCCGATGGCGATCGCGTCGCTCATCTTCAACGGGGTCGGCGCCGGGCTGGGCGCCAAGCTCGGCAACCGGGCCACCGCGGTGCTCGGCATGGTCGTGATGGCCGGCGGGTTCGGGCTGATGTCCTTCTCCGACGGGTTCGTCATGGTGGCCGTGGCGCAGTTCGTGCTCGGTGCCGGTGGCGGTCTGGCGATGCCCACCGCGATCGCGGCGCTGATGGGCGCCATCCCGGCCGAGCAGGCCGGGGTCGGGTCGGCGCTGAACGACACCATCCAGCAGGCCGGCGCCGCCCTGGGCGTCGCGGCCCTCGGCAGCCTCGCGACGGGCGCGTTCACCTCGGCCATGCCGGCCGGTTCGCCGCGGTCCATCGCTGAGGCGATCGGTGTTCCCGCCCTGGCCGGGGCGGCTCGCGAGGCGTTCGAGTCGGCGATGTCGGTGGCCTTCCTCGGCGCGGCAGCCGGGGTGCTCGGCGCCGCCGTACTGGCCCTGATCCTGCTGCGGGGGCGGACCAAGGCCGAGGTCGCCGTCCTCGAGAACGCCTAGTCGTCGAGGAAGGCGTCGAGGGCCTCGGCTCGCTCTTCCAGGTCGGAAACGGCGAGGGGTGCCGTCAGGTGGGGGACCGCCTGGCGGCACTCTTGCGTGAAGTGGACGGTGCCGTCGTCGTCGATGCGTTCCACGCCGTCGCCGCGGGCGTGGTGCTCGTTGAAGGCGATCGCCTCCGCCCGGTCGAGGCCCGGGGGCAGGTCGAGGGTGACCGTACCGCGCTCGATCAGCACGGGGTAGCCGCCGGGCAGCCCGCCCGGCGAGGCGGTCGACCAGCGCAGCGGCGCGGCTCCCGGGAGGAGCGCGTGCAGCACGGGGATCGCGGCCGCAGCCGTCACGTGGTTGTAGCGGATGCCCGGGGCCAGCGGCGGCGCCTGGTAGGCGAGCTCGTCGGCGCGCCGCCCGTCCTCGCCCAGGTAGACGCGGACCGGCTCGGCCGGTTCCCTGGCCTGCATGACGTCGAAGACCTGGGAGTGGTGGGCGAGCACCCGGATCAACGGCCGAGGAGCGCTGAGGGCGGAGCGGACGCGGAGCTGGATCATCGCGGCGTTGCCCAGCCCGAGGGTCGGGGCCAGGCCCAGGGCGGCGAGAACGGGGCCGGTCACGTCGGGGAACGACAGGTTGGCGACCGGGCCGGTGTACCCGGCGTCCCTGGTGGCCCGCATGACCGCAAGGGGGACGGGGAGCTGGTACGGCAGCCGCAGCGCCAGCCCCGCCCTGGCGACGGCGAGCGCAGCGGCGTCCTCGCGGCCCGCCATCGCCCACGGCCCGCGCACGGCCGCGCACTGGATCACCAGGTCCGGCCTCGTGCGGTCGATCAGCTCGGCCACCTGCTCCCTGCTGGTGGCGTCGACCTTCGCCGCCTCGACCAGGCACTCGGAGGTGCTGGCCACGGCCGCCGCGACCTCGTCCACGGTGGAGCGCCCGGCCAGGACCAGGCGGCGGACGTGCCCGCCCTCCCCGAGGCGACCGGCCAGCCGCTCGCCCATGTCGCCCATGCCGATGATCAGTACGGTGCTCATCTCCGCGCTCCTCCGTCGGGTGACACATCCAGCTCGCGATACAGGCGGGCGGCCTCTTCCAGGTGCGGGCGGCCGGCATCGGGGTCGTCGAGCGCGCGGGCCAGGCCCTCGTGGGCGCGCGCCTGTTCGAGCCTGATGCACAGCTCGCGCGCCAGCGTGAGGGACCGGTCGTACCAGTCGGCGGCCTCGTCGAGGGAGCCCGCGCGCAGGGCGGCGTCGCCGAGGTTCCTGAGCGTCTCCACCTCGCCGTCCCTGCTGCCGACCTCGCGGTGCAGCTCCAGCGCCTGCCGGAGCAGGGGGACGTCCTCCTCGGCCACGCCCAGGTTGTTCAGGGCCCACGCCTCGCCCTCCGGGTGGCCCATGCGCCGGTGCAGGTCGAGCGCCTGCCTGTGGTAGCCGGCGGCCCGCGCGTGGTCGCCCAGCCGCTCGTGGACGAGCCCGAGGTTGTTCAGCGCCCACCCCTCGCCCTCGGCGTTCCCTGTGCTCCGGTGCAGGTCCAGGGCCTGCTGGTAGCGCGTGAGTGCCTCGTCGTACTCGTGGTGCAGCAGGTGGAGGTTGCCCAGGTTGTTCAGCGCCGTCGCCTCGCCCGCCGGGTCCCCCAGCTCGCGGAACAGCTCCAGCGCCTGCCGGGCCTCGGCCGCCGCCTCCGCGTAACGGCCCTTGCGCCAGTTGGCCACGCCCAGGTTGGTGAGCGCGGTGGCCTCCGCCGCCCGGTCACCCTGCTCGCGGGACTGCTCAAGGGCCCGCGCGTGCAGGACCTGCGCCTCAGCGTGGTGGGCGCGTTCGTAGAGGTACCAGGACAGGGTGGCCGACATCTGTCCGGTGTACGGCCCGGCAGCCGCGATGAGGTTGGCACGTTCCGCGTCCAGCCACGCGATCGCCTCGGCCGCGTCGCGGAAGGACCTCGTGGCGGCGGTGTGCGGCCGGTGCCCGGCCCCCTGCGGGTGGTACAGGTCGACGGCCGCCGACGCGACGTCCAGATAGTGGCGGGCCAGCCGTTCCAGCGCGGCCGCCGAGTCCACCGGGGCGTCCGAGCGGGCGAACTCGCGCAGCAGGTCGTGGAAGGTGTAGCGGCCGGGCTCGTGCTGGAGCAGCATGTGGGCGTCCAGGAGGTCCTCCAGCAGGGCCTCCGCCCGGTCCAGCGGCAGGTCGGCCAGCGCCGACGCTGCGTACGGGTCGAAGTCGCCGCCCGGGTGCAGGCCGAGCAGCAGGAACATGCGTTGCTGCGCCGGGTTCAGCTGCTGGTAGGACAGCCCGAACGCGGCGGCGACGCCCCGGTCCGCCGTGGCCAGCTCGTTCAGCCGCCTGGGCTGGTCACGCAGCCGGTCGGCCAGGTAGGCGACCGTCCATCGTGGCCGGTGGCGCAGCCTGGCGGCGGTGATCCGTACGGCCAGCGGCAGGAAGCCGCACATCCGCAGCACGTCCAGCACCGCGTCAGGCTCGGCGAGCGCCCGCTCCCCCACGACTGCGGTGAACAGCGCCACCGCGTCCTCAGCGGGCAGCGCCTCCATCGACAGGGCGCGGGTGCCGTCGAGGTCGACGAGCCGCTGGCGGCTGGTGATCAGCACCAGCGTGCCGGGCGTGCCGGGAAGCAGCGGGCGGACGTGGTCCGTACCCGCCGCGTTGTCCAGGACGACGAGGACCCGGCGCCCGGCCAGCGCGGACCGCCACAGCGCGGTTCGCTCGGCGCCTGCCATGCCGATGCGGTCGGCGGGCACGCCGAGCTGGCCGAGCAGGATCTCCAGCGCGGTGTCCGGATCGACCGGCGCCTGGCCCGCGGTGTGGCCGTGCAGGTCGACGAAGAGCCGCCCGTCGGGGAAGCTCCCGGCCAGCAGGTGCGCCGCGTGCACGGCCAGCGTGGTCTTGCCGATACCGGCCATGCCGTCGATCGCCCACACGGACGCGGCCTCGGCCAGCTCCCGCAGCTCCACCGCCCGCCCGGTGAAGTCGGGGATGTCGTAGGGCAGGAAGGACTTCGCCGTCGTGGTCTCGCCGCGCAGGATCGACTGCTCCAGCGCCAGGAAGCTCCTGCTCGGGTCGAGCCCCTGCTCCTCTGCCAGCACGGTGCGGAAGGCGCGGGCGACGGCGAGCGCGTCGGCCTGCCGGTCGCTGCGGTGCAGCGCCGTCATCAGCTGCCCGGACAGCCGCTCGCGCAGCGGGTGCGCGGCCACCTCGGCCTGCAGTTCCTCGATGAGCTGCGCGTGCCTGCCACGTGACAGCTCGCTCTCCGCCAGCCGCTCGACGGTGGCCAGCCGCCGCTCCTCCAGCCGGGTGCGGGCCTCGTCCACGTAGTCGGCGTTCACCTCGGCCAGCGCCTCCCCCTGCCACAGCGACAGCGCGGAACGCAGCTCGCCCTCGTTGACCAGGCGGTTGAACTCCTCCAGGTCGAGCTGCCCGGGTTCCGGCCTGACCACGTACCCGGCCGGCGTGGTCTCCAGGAGCTGCCCGCCACCGGACGCCCGCAGCACCTGGCGGATGGCCGCGATGGCCGCGTGGATCTGGGCTCTGGCCGTGTCGGGTGGGGTCGCGCCCCACATGGCGCCGATGAGCCGCTCGGTGCTGATCACCGTCCTGGCGTGGAGCAGCAGGTAGGCCAGGACCGCCCGGTGGCGCGGCGCGGCCCCCTGGACCTGCTGCCCGTCCACCGAGATGGTCACCGGACCCAGGAGCGTCAAACGCAGACTCAACCATTCCTCCGCAGCTCAGACGCCCTATATGTGCCCTATGTGGGAATCCATGGCGAACCTATCAAGACCCTGCCACATGCTCTGTCTCGCCCCGGTCACCCGCTGACGAACAGGACTCCCCATGAGTGACCTCAAGATTCTCGCTATTTCCGGCAGCCTGCGTGCCGACTCGCACAACACCGCCCTGCTGCGGGCGGCCAGGAAGTTCAACCCCGGCGGCCTCGACATCGAGATCTACGAGGGTCTGCGCGACCTCCCGCCCTACGACATGGACTTCGACACCCCGCACAACCGCCCCGCCCTCGTGCAGGACCTGCGCGACCGGGTCACCCGTGCGGACGGCCTGCTGATCGCCACTCCCGAGTTCAACTACTCCATCCCCGGCACGCTCAAGAACGCCATCGACTGGATCAGCACCGACTGGACCAAGACCGAGGGCCTCCCCCTGCTGCACAAGCCGATCGCGATCATGGGCGCCGCGCCCACCAACTTCGGGTCCGTCCGCGCCCAGCTCGCGCTGCGCCAGGTGTTCCTCTGGACCCACTCCGACGTCGTGGTCAAGCCCGAGGTGATCGCCTTCCGCTCCGGCGAGCGGTTCGACGCCGAGGGCAACCTGATCGACGACGCGACGGCAGAGCTCATCGCGGGCCTGCTCACCGCGCTCAAGGAAAAGATCCTCCGGTGACCCGCACGGCCAACGCGGCGCTGGCCGCGATGACGATCTCCTTCGGGCTCAACTTCTCCATGGGCGTGTTCTTCGCGCCCACCGCCGCCGCCTACGGGGTCAGCGCCACCGCGCTCTCGGTGGCCGCGGCGCTCAGCACGGCGCTGACCGGCCTGGTCCAGCTCCGCATCGGCGCGCTCCTCGACCGGGTCGGCGCGCGGGCGGTGCTGGCCGTCGGGCTGATCCTGACGTCGGGCAGCTACCTGGTCCTGTCGGTGGTCCAGCAGACCTGGGAGTTCGTCGCCGCCTACATGGTGCTCGGCGGGCTGGGCTTCGCCGCCTCCTCCAGTCTCACGATCACCACCCTGATCTCCCGCTCGTACGGCTCGCAGGCCGGTCCCAAGCTCGCCAGAGCCTCGATCGGCATCAACCTGGGCCAGGTGCTCGTGCCGTGGGCGGCGACCGCCCTGTTCGAGCCGGTCGGCGTCCGCGGCGCCTACGCGGTGCTCGGGGTCGCGGGCCTGGTCGTCACGCTGATCCTGTGGTTCGCAGTGCCGCAGGACCGCGTCACGGGCGCTGGTCCGGCCCGCGGCGAGTCGCTGGCCGGGCGCATGCGGGTGCTGGTGTCGTTCGGCCTGCACGCGGCGACCATGTACGTCGTCGTGCTCATGCTGCCCAGGCACGCCCTGGAGACCGGCTGGTCGGTCGTCGGCGCGGGCCGGCTGGTCGCCGTGGTCGCGATCTCCGCCGGGCTCACCTCGGCGCTGGTCGCCAGGCTGCTGCGGACGCACAAGCCGGAGCGGCTCCTGTTCGTCCTGTACGGCCTGCGCGCGCTCGCCCTGGTGCTGGCCGTCGCCGTCCCGGGACCTGAGGTGCTCTGGGTCGTGGCCGTGCTGTTCGGCGCCGCGTCCTTCCCGATGATCCCGCTGACCATGGCGGTCATGTCCCGCGGGCTCGACCCGGCCAGGATCGGCAGGACCCTCGCCCCCGCCTGGGTCACCCACCAGCTCGCCGCGGCCGTCGGGCTCGGCGTGGCGGCGGCGCTGCACGCGCTGACCGACAGCTACCGCGGCTACTTCGCGCTGGGTGTGGCCTTCAGCGTCGCGGCGGCCGTCCTCATCTTCCGCAAGGAGAAGACCCTTGTCCCTGCCTGAGATCCCCGACACCCGCCTGGTGGCCGAGGCCACCGACCTCGTACGGCAGGCAGCGCCGCCGCTCATCTACCACCACTCCCGCCGCGTCTACTACTGGGGCGCGCTCCGCGGGCAGCGCGACGGCCTGCCGTACGACCCGGAGATCCTCTACGTCGGGGCGCTGTTCCACGACCTCGGCCTGGTGCCCTCGTTCCGCACCGAGCGGCGCTTCGAGATCGACGGGGCGGACGAGGCGCGCAGGTTCCTGCTCACCCACGGCCTCGCCCCCGAGGTGGCGCAGCTCGCCTGGACCGGCATCGCGCTGCACACCACGCCGGAGATCCCCCTGCACATGGCGCCGGAGATCGCGCTGGTGACCAGGGGTGTCGAGCTGGACGTGCTCGGCCTCGGCTACGACACGGTCACCGAGGAGCAGCGCGCGGCCGTGGTCGAGCAGCACCCGCGCCCCGACTTCAAGCGGCAGATCCTGGCCGCCTTCACCGACGGCGTCAAGGACCGCCCCGACACCACATTCGGCAACGTCAAGGCCGACGTGCTCGCCCACTTCGTCCCCGGCTTCCGCCGCGGCGACTTCGTCGAGGTCATCCAGACCTCTCCTTGGAAGGAATAGTCATGACCGTTACGCACCACACCATCGAGATCCAGGGCCAGAAGATCTTCTACCGCGAGGCGGGCGACCCGGCCAGGCCCACGCTGGTCCTGCTGCACGGCTTCCCGACCAGCTCGGCCATGTTCCGCAACCTGCTGCGCGACCTGGGCGACTCCTACCACCTGATCGCCCCCGACCACCTGGGCTTCGGCCAGTCGGCCGCTCCCACGGTCGAGGAGTTCGACTACAGCTTCGAGGCGCTCACCTCGATCACCCTGGAACTGCTCGACACGCTCGGCATCGACAGGTTCGCCCTCTACATCCAGGACTACGGCGCCCCGATCGGCCTGCGCATCGCCTCGCGCAACCCCTCCCGGGTGACCGCGCTGATCACGCAGAGCGGCAACGCCTACCTCGAAGGCTTCACCCCGTTCTGGGAGACGCTGTTCGCGCACGCCGAGGACCGTGTCACGCACGAGCCCGCCGTACGCAAGCTTCTGGAGGCCGACGCCACGCAGTGGCAGTACACGCACGGCGTGCCCGCCGACCGCCTCGAACTGGTCAGCCCCGACACCTGGACGCTCGACCAGGCCTACCTCGACCGGCCGGGCAACAAGGAGATCCAGCTCCAGCTCTTCTTCGACTACAAGGTCAACCTCGCCGGCTACCCGGCCTTCCAGGAGTATTTCCGCGCCTACCAGCCGCCGACCCTCATCACCTGGGGACAGAACGACGAGATCTTCGCCGCCGACGGCGCCAAGGCCTACCTGCGCGACCTGCCGGAGGCGGAGCTCCACCTGCTCGACGCCGGACACTTCGCCCTGGAGACGCACGGCGCCGAGATCGCCGGGCTGATCCGCGACTTCCTCGGGCGCAAGGTCGGCTGATGCGCCTGCTGCTGGTGTGCGGCAGCCTCATGGCGGGGTCGGTCAACGAAGCAGCGCTCAGGACCGCGACGCACGTGGTGCCCGAGGGTGTGGAGACCGACCTCTACCGGGGGCTGGCCGCCCTGCCCCACTTCAACCCCGACCACGACCACGATCCGCTCCCGCACGGCGTCGCCGACCTGCGGGCGCGGATCGCGCTGGCCGACGCGCTGCTGTTCTGCACCCCGGAGTACGCCGGGGCGCTGCCGGGACCGTTCAAGAACCTCCTGGACTGGACGGTCGGCGGCGTCGAGATCGGCGGCAAGCCCACCGGCTGGATCAACGTCTCCACCGCCTCCACCGGCGCGCTGCCCGCGCACGACTCGCTGCGCCGCGTGCTCAGCTACACCGGCGCGAAGCTCGTCGAGGAGGCGTGCGCGCACCTGCCGCTGCCGCGCCACCTCGTCGGCCCCGACGGCCTGGTCACCGACCCCGCGTTCCGCCGCGAGCTGGCTCTCCGGCTCGTGGCCCTCACCGCCTAAGGAGTAGTGCGATGTCGCGTCCCCCGCTTCCCCCCTTCACCGCAGAGACGGCCGCGCTCAAGGTGCAGCTCGCCGAGGACGCCTGGAACACCCGCGACCCGGAGCGGGTGTCCCTGGCGTACAGCCCGGACTCGGTCTGGCGGAACCGCTCGGAGTTCCTCACCGGCCGTGAGGAGATCCGCGCGTTCCTGACCGACAAGTGGGCCAAGGAGAACGGCTACGCGCTGCGCAAGCAGCTGTGGGCGTTCACCGACGACCGCATCGCGGTGCGCTTCCAGTACGAGTGGCACGACGAGGCCGGCCAGTGGTGGCGCTCGCACGGCAACGAGCTGTGGGCGTTCGACGCCGACGGGCTGATGACCCGCCGCGAGGCGAGTATCAACGACGTGCCCATCGACGAATCAGAGCGCAGCATCTTCATTCGACAGCCCCACGCTGGGTGAGCAGGTCCTGGTACCAGGTGTCGTAGGGGTGGTTGGTCGCCGGGTAGTTCGCCAGCGGGTCCGTGGCGTCGCCCGCCGAGTCGAAGTCCCAGCCGCGCACGAGCCGCCCCGCCTGGCGGGCCGCGGTGATGAACCCGGACTCGCCGGCCGGGGCCGCGTAGAACAGCGCGCCCTGCTGGAGCTCCGCGCTGTTGCCCTGCTGGAACTCGTCGAAGGCGGTCTGCTGGTAGCGGATCCGGTCGCCGGCGAACCGGTCGGTGTCCACCCGCAGGGTCTGCGACGGGGTCGGGCCGTCTGCGCCCGTCCACACGTGCACGCGGGACGTGCCGCTGGTCGAGGTGGTCTTGTCGTAGCGGGCGTCGGAGGTCTTGGCGTTGCCGCTCCACGCGACGGACATCCCGTTGAGCGTGCCGTTCCAGGTCCAGTTCTGGCTGTTGTTCTGGCTGCGGTGGATCTCGCGCACGTGGGTGGCGTCGGTGAACCTGACCGTGGGCAGGACGCCGTTGTCGTACTGGCTGCTGGCCGACCAGGTGATCTCGCCGTCCTGGTTGACGTGTCCGGCGTGGGACCAGAGGGTGGTCGCGTTCTGGGACTGGTGGACCTCGACCAGGTCGCCGTTGTCGTTCAGCGTGACGGCCGGGGTGATGCCGGTGTCGTACCTGCCGTGGCGCAGCCAGGTCACGCGGCCGTCCGCGCCGTACTGGCCGGTCCAGTACCAGAGCACGCCGGCGCCTGAGTCGTGCACCTCGACGACCTGGCCGCTGCTGTTGATCGCCACGGCTGGGTTGGAGCCGATGTCGCGCTTGTACAGGGTGCGGGTCTTGCCGTCGCCGGACAGCAGCGGGAGCACCCGTCCGCGTAGCTGGTCGACGGTCGGCGGGGTCGCCGGGTAGTCCTTGGCGCGGTAGAGGCGGGGGCCGAACGCGGCGGTGAGCTCGTCGTTGAGTGCGGCCAGGTTGCCTGCGGCGTACGAGGTGTTGTCGGTCAGGTCGTCCTTGATGTCGAGGGCGACGACGATCGGGGCTGCCGCTGGGTGTTGCGCGGACCAGCCGTCGATGACATCGAGCCAGTCGCGGAGGAGGTTGGAGGCGGGGTTTCCGCTGTGGTCGACCTGGTGGCCCGGGGAGTCGTGGCCGATGGAGTAGTCGTGGTTGGTCGCGTAGCCGTTGTCGTGGATGTCGAGTTCGAGGAAGCGGATGCCGTGGTCGAGTTGGTAGGCGATCGAGTTCTTGGCGCCGGCGACGTTGCCCGAGTAGCTGTTGTGCGTGGCGCGGAAGATCGCCGAGGGTAACGGCTGGTCCGCCGTGGCTTCGGCGGTTCCGCTGGTCAGCAGGGCGGTCGTGGCGGCGACGAGTATGGACAGGGTGGCTCTTGATCGGAGCATTCCCTGATCTTCACATCGCGCTCACGATCCTGACAATGCGTCTGTCAGACAGGGCGGGTGCCGCTGCCGGGGATGACCACGGTGCCGCAGGCTTCGCACCGCAGGGCGTCGACGCTCTGGTACCCGAAACCGCGGGTCAGCCGGACGCCGCCGAGATCGCCCAGGAGGCCTACCCGCTTCTTGAACTTCACACCGGGAGACCGTCCCACGACGACGCCCGCTTCCATCACGCTCGCGCAGAGGGGGCAGGGCAGCGCTGCATCCGTCACGGGGTTGATCGTATGTCGAGGACGGCCCGGAACCCACGCCCGGCCCATCCCTCGAGAACGCCCACACCCCTTGGGACGGTCACCCCCATAAGGGGTCCGCCCCGCGAGGACGGCCCCGACCCCTGAGGGTGGATCACGCCCAAAGGGGGTCCGCCCCACGAGAGCGCCCGCCCCGCGAAAGGGCCCACCCCGTGAGGGTGGATCACCCCGTGAGGGTCGGTCGTTTTAGGGGGTCGGTCGTTTTCGGAGGTCGGTCGTTTTCGGGGGTCGATCGTTTCGAGGGGGTTATCCGTAAGGGGCGGTTTCGAGGGGTTGGCGTGGGTGGGTTAGCGGTGGCGGACCTTGAGGCTGCCGTAGCCCAGGCGGCCGGTGAGCCGCACGTGGACCCCCGCCGGAGCGCTACGCCTGGCGGGACGGTAGGTGGAGCGCCCCCACTCCGTCGCCACCCGGTCGATGTCGACAGTCGCCCCCGCCGGTAACCAGATCCGCACCGACCCGTACCGAAGCTGCAGGTCGATCTCGATCACCCCATGCTCGATGATCGCCCGAGACAGATCCAGCTCCGCCCCGCCGTACTCCGACTCGATCCTCACCCGCCGCGGCACCCGCCACCCCTCACCCCGCTTGAGGCTCCCCCCGGTGGAGACCAGCCGCACAGGTTCGTCCACATAAGGGACGGACAGGTCCGCCAAAACGGGGGCGAGCTGGGAATGGGTCCTGGCGACGAGCGCCCGTTCGATGCGCTCCTCCATCTCCTCCTGCCCGAGCCGCCCGTCCGCGAAGGCCTGCTGGAGCCGGTGGAGGGCCGCATTGCGGTCCTCATCCGAGGCGCGTGGCTGAACATCCTTCTCCATGGCACCATCATGGCACCAAAATGACGTCACCGGGCAGGGCAGAACCGAGTTTCGTAGAGATCGGTGAACGTCCCGAAGAAGTCGTTCCAGTCGCCGTTCAGGTTGCTCACCATCATGTGCGCCCCGCGCCGGTCACCCATGGCGTACGACATCGAGCCCTGGATGTACCCGCCGCCACCCCACAACGTGACGCCACAGGAGAGCTTCTGGGAGTAGACGCCCAGGCCGTACCTGGTGTTCGACACCCAGTCCGCCCCCTCGGTCGAGACGGTGGTGAACATCTCCTTCTGCTGCGCTGGCGCCAGCAACCGGCCACCCAGCAGCGCGCCGAGGAACCTGTGCAGGTCGGACGTCGTGGACACCATCCCGCCTGCGGCCCACGCCCAGCTGAGGTCGGCGTCGGTGACGTCGTGGACCGTCCCGTCGCCCGCCTTGGTGTAGTGCCGCGCGTACGGCTCGCGCGGCGTCTGGACCGCGCCGGGCATGTACGTGCCCGCCAGGTGCAGCGGCCGGGCGATCCTGCGGTCGATCTCGTCGGCGAGGGTCGCCCCGGACGCCTTCTCGATGATCAGCCCGGCGAGGTTGTAGTTGACCTTGGAGTAGATGAAGCGTTTCCCCGGGGTCTCGGGCGCGGGCGGCTCCTGGCCGGGGAGCGCGTCGGGCAGGCCGCTGGTGTGGTTGAGCAGCTGCCTGATAATGATCTTGGTGCCGTCGGCGCCGGGAATGTACTTCTCGACGATGCCGGGCAGCCAGGTGGCGACCGTGTCGTCCAGGCTCAGCTTGCGTTCCGCAGCGAGCTGCAGCACGACCGTGCCGGTGAACGCCTTGGTGAAGCTGCCGATCCTGAAGTGCTCGCCCGGCTTGCGCCTGGCGCCCGTCTTCATGTCGGCGACGCCTGCCGTACCGAACCAGGGCGCCCGGCCCGCGCCCCTGAGCTCCAGGACGATGCCGGGGCCGCCGCCACCAGCCACGGCCCGGTCGAGCGCGCGCTGCACACCGCCGTGGCCGGGCACGATCAGGGAGGCGGCGAGGAGGGTCACACCGAAGATTGTCATGCAAGCAACCGTAGTTGACTAATTCCGAGATAGTCAACCCGAGTTGCTAAGGATGCATCTGTACGGCAGGCCGGGCCGTACGTAGATTGAGAGTCATGTGTGATCTGAATTCCGAGGAAAGCCGTGACGTCGTCGAGGCCCTGAACGAGATCAGCACGCTGGCCGGGCAGCTCGGCACCCACTCCGCCTCCATCGAGCAGACCGCCTTCATGGACCACGAGAACCTGGCCGCCCTCCTGACCGACCTGCGCGACAGGACCGACAGGACCCTGGCCTGGGTGATCGCCAAACCCCAGCAACATCACGCCATGTGAGCCGTCACATCTTGCCTGCCCCATCCGTCAGGGGGGTGTAACCACACAGCAGGCAAGGAGCTCATCATGGAAGCACGGTTCAACTACTACGGCAGCGCCGTCTCGGCCAAGTTCACGAAGTACATCAACTCAGCGGGCATGGCCCTGGCCGACGCGTTGCCCGTCAGGATCCAGGACCTGGTGAAGATCCGCGCCAGCCAGATCAACGGCTGCGCCATGTGCCTCGACATGCACACCAAGGACGCCGCGCACACCGGCGCCGAGGCCACCTGGCTCAACCTGATCGCCGCCTGGCGCGAGGCGAAGGTCTTCACCGACGCCGAGCGCGCCGCCCTCGAGGTGACCGAGCAGGGCACCCGCATCGCGGACGGCGCCGGTGTCAGCGACGAGGCGTGGGCGAACGCCGCCAAGCACTTCGACGAGGACCAGCTCGCCGCGCTGATCTCGATGGTCGCGCTCATCAACGCCTACAACCGGCTGAACGTCCTCGCGCAGATTCCCGCCGGCGACTACCAGCCCGGCCAGTGGGGCTAGAGCGCACTTGACCTCAAGTTAGGTTCAAGTATCAGAGTGGGGACCATGAAAGCTGTCGTCCTGCACTCCTTCGGTCCCGCGTCGAACTTCCGGTACGAGACGGTCCCCGACCCGGAACCGGGTCCCGGCCAGGTGCGCATCGTCGTCAAGGCGATCGGTGTGCACCTGGTCGAGACGATGATGCGGCAGGGCATGACCGGTGCCCTGCCGCCGCTGCCCGAGCTCCCGTCGATCTTCGGCGGGGAGGTGTCGGGAACCGTGGACTCCGTCGGGCCCGGGGTGGACGCCTCCTGGATCGGGCGCGACGTGGTGACCAACGCCGGAAAGCCGGGCGGGTACGCGGAGCTCGCGGTCGCCGACCTCGCCGCCCTGTACCCGGTTCCCGAAGGCCTCAGCCACGAGACCGCCGTGGCGATGATCGTCACGGGCACCACGACGCTGCAGTTCCTGGACGTCGCCCGGCTCACCCCGGACGACGTCGTCCTCGTCACGAGCGCGGCGGGCGGGATCGGGCGGCTGCTCGTGCAGTACGCCAAGGGCCTCGGAGCGACGGTGATCGGCGCGGCGGGCGGACCGGCCAAGGTGGCCGCCGTCCGCGAGCTCGGCGCCGACGTGGCCGTGGACTACAACGAGCCGTCCTGGGAGAAGGGGCTGGAGCCGACCGTCGTGCTCGACGGCGTCGGCGGTGAGAAGGCACGCGCGGCCTACTCTACCCTCGTGGACGGCGGGCGCTACCTCAGCATCGGCGACGCCTCCCAGGAGGGTTACGCGCCGGTGCCCGAGCGCGGCATCTCGGTCACCAACGCGTTGCTGCTCCTGCTGGAGCGGTGGGAGGACGTGCCGCGCTTCGCCGCCGCCTCCCTGGCCGCCGCTGCCGAGGGACGCCTGGTGCCCGCCGTACAGACGTTCCCGCTCGCCGAGGCGGCCGCCGCGCACGAGGCGCTGGCGGCGCGGCGGACGACGGGCAAGGTCGTCCTGATCCCCTAGATGTTGCCGCCGCTGAGGACGGCGGCGACCGGGCCAGGGGGAAGGTCGTGGGTGAGGTAGGCGGCGGTGGTGACGGCTCCGCTGGGCTCGGCGCGCTCGCCGACCTTGGCCGACAGCAGGTCCATCGCCGCCACGATGGCGTCCTCTGTCACGGTCAGCATGTCGTCCACGTGGAGGCGGATGTGCTCCCAGGCCAGCGCCCCCAGGACGGGGGCGCGGAGGCCGTCGGCGACCGTCCTGTAGGTGTCCTCGACCGGCCAGGTGACGCGGTGACCCGCGCGGAAGCTGGCCTGGCCGTCGGCGGCCAGCGCGGGTTCGACGCCGATCACGGTGATCGCCGGGTTCGCCGCCTTGGCCGCGACGGCGACGCCCGCGAGCAGGCCGCCGTTGCAGACCGGCACGAGGATCGTGGCGACGCCGGGCAGCTCGGCGGCGATCTCCGCGCCGATCCCCGCGTGCCCGGCGATGGTGTCGAAGTCATCGGAACGGACCACGGCGGCGCCCAGATGGTCGGCCAGCGCCGTACACGTGACCTCGCGCAGCGCCGGGGGCACCACGACGACCTCGGCGCCGAGCCCGCGTGCCGCGTCCACCTTCAGCGAGGGCGCCGTGTCCGGCAGCACGACCGTGACGCGCAGCCCGAGCCGTCCGGCCGCGTAGGCCACGGCCTGCGCGTGGTTGCCTGACGACTGCGCGATGACGTGCCCGGCGCCCTGCTCGGCCAGCCGTCCCACGGCGTTCAGCGCGCCGCGCACCTTGAACGAGCGGGTCGGCTGCCGGTTCTCGGCCTTGATCCAGAGCCGCTCCCCGGGCAGGTGCAGGAGCGGGGTCTGCTGGATGAACGGCGCGATCTTGGCAGCGGCGGAAACGACGTCCGTCGCGGTGACGAGGTTCATGAGGCCAGCACCCGGTCCTGGATGGCGTCCAGGTCGGCGGACGCCTCGGGCGGCGGCGCGGCGTCGGGGACCAGGTCCTCCAGGTTGCGCAGGGCGCGCAGCCGCAGGCCGATCAGCCCCCAGACGACCAGGACGACCCCGCTGACCAGGAGCACCAGCGCCGCTCCCCGTCCTGGCCCCGGCGTGTACGGCTGGGCCCAGTCGGCCAGCGGCCCCGCGGTGAGGAACCCGATCGGCTGCATCGCGGTGGCCAGCATGACGTTGACCGCCAGCACCCGCCCCTGCAGCTCGGGCCCCACCTTCACCTGGATGATCGACAGCCAGTGCGCGTTGCCGATGCTCATGCACGCCAGCCGGACGAACAACCCCAGGCCCACGAGCCATAGCGCCGGCCAGACGCCCATGAGCACCACGCCGAGCCCGGATCCGACCACGAACCCGACCATGCCCAGCGCCCGCCGCCTGGTGCCGCCCCACACCAGCACGATCCCGGTGCCGACGGCAGCGCCGACGCCGCCGACGGCGGTCACCGCGCCCAGGTCGGTGGCCGAGCCGAGGGCGAGGACGACCGGGGTGATCAGCACCCACATGAGCGCGGTGCAGAAGTTGACCACGGCGAAGTAGAGCGCCATCACCAGCAGCGGCCTGCGCCGGGTGATGAACCGCCACCCGCCGGTCAGCGCCGCCCTGAACGTCTCCTCCTGCCGGTGGAACAACCGGTTGGGGAACCGTACGGCCAGAAGTGTGAGCACGCCGACCGCGAACGTGGCCACGTCGATCGCCACCACGGTGGACAGCCCGAACAGGCCGATGAGCGCGCCACCGGCCAGCGGCGCCACCACGGTGCCGATGCCGAAGCCGAGGTTGGCGACCGCGTTGGCCTGCGGCAAGTAGGGCTTGGGCACGAGTTGCGCGATCGCGGCCAGGTAGGCGGGTTGCATGAACGCGGTGACCATCGAGGTGACGGCGACGATCACGCAGACGTTCCACAGCGCCAGCCCGTCGGTGACCAGCAGCAACACCAGCGCCGCCATGGCCAGGCCGGAGATCGCGTCGCAGGCCAGCATCACCTTGCGCCGGTCGATCCGGTCGGCCAGCGCGCCGCCCAGCGGGGTGAGCAGCACGGTCGGGATCTGCGACAACATCACGATGAGCGCGAGGTCGAGGATCCTGCCGCTGCTCTGGTAGGCCCAGACGCCGAGCGCGAACGAGCTCAGCGCGGTGCCGACCGCCGAGGTGAACTGCCCTGCCGCGACCGTGTAGAAGGGCCGCAGGCTGGTCTTCTCGGCCGGTTTCACCACCTGGGGCAGCTCGCCGGAGGCCCACTGGTCCAGGTGGGCGAGCACCATCGCGGCCAGCGGTTCCGCCTGGTGGCGCAGGAAGTAGTGGCCAGCCCTGGGCAGCACGTCGAAGGTCACGCGCGGCGCGAAGGCCGCCCATTCCTGGTAGCGCTCCTGGTAGAGCTCGGTGGCGCGGTCCCGCTCCCCCACGACGGCCAGCATCGGGGCCTTGAGCGGGGCCGGGGAGGCGGCCAGCTCGCGGCTGAACCACGCGCGGGCCTGGTCGGCGTCGTGGCGCATCGCACGGACCGCCGCCTGCTTGGCCGCCTCGTCCATGTCGTCCATGAGCCCGCCCGTGGCGCGCAGGGCGTCGCGGAACAGCTTGTCCGAGGTCCACTTGTCGCTGCGGAACCTGCCGAGTCCGGGCAGCCTGGCCGTGGGGAAGCTGCCTCCGGCGATCACGCCGAGGACGGACACGCCGTCAGACTCCAGCTTGCGTGCGAGCGCCACGGCGAGCGCCGAGCCGACGCAGTGACCGTAGATCGCCACCGGCCCGTCCTTGGGGACCTCGGCGGCCAGCAGCTCGACGAGCTCGTCCACCGGCAGCGGCAGCTCGTCGGGACGCGCTGGGTCGTGGCCGGGCAGCTCGGCGGACAGCACCTCGACCCGGTCGCCGAGCGCCCAGGCGAGCGGCTGGTAGACCGCGGCAGACCCGCCGCCGTACGGCACGCACACGAGGGTGAACTCGCTGGTACGGCTGCCGCCGAGCCGGTGCAGCAGCCCGCCGCCGCCGTCGGCGGACAGGAACGCCGCCAGGTCGGCGACGACCGGCCGGGTGAACAGGTCGATGACCCGCAGCCCGCCGCCGATCTCCTTGACCGCCCGCACGGCCGCGAAGGAGTCTCCGCCGAGGGCGAAGAAGTCGTCCTGTGCGCCGACTTCAGCCACCTCGAGTACCCGCGAGAAGACGTTGGCGACGAGCTCCTCGGCGGCCGTCGAGGGAGGCACGAAGATGGCTGCCTCCATCACCGGTTCGGGCAGCGCGGCTCTGTCGATCTTGCCGTTGGGGTTCAGCGGCAGCCGTTCCATCGCGACGATCTGCGCGGGCACCATGTAGTCGGGCAGCCGCTCACGCAACGCCGCCCTGAGTCCCGAAATATCGGCGGATGCGGGTGTCACCCACGCGGCCAGCCGCCGCTGCGACCCCTCGCCGACGGGAAGCACGACGGCCTCGGCGACCAGCTCGCGCAGAGCCGTGACGATCTCGCCCAGCTCGACCCGGTAGCCCCGCACCTTGACCTGGTCGTCCACCCGCCCGCGGAACTCCACCTGCCCGTCGGCGGCGATCCGCAGCAGGTCACCACTGCGGTAGCAACGCCCTGAGCCGGTCAGCGGGTCGGGCACGAACCGCTCCGCCGTCAGCTCCGGCAGCCCGATGTACCCCCGGGTGATCCCCGGCCCGCCGACGACCAGCTCGCCGGGAACCCCCGGCGGCACGGGACGCATGCGCGCGTCCACCAGATGCCCGTACACCCCGGGCAGCGGGCGGCCCAGCGGCACGATCCCGGTGCGCCGGGCGACCGGCACCTCCTCGGTGTCGCAGACCAGGCAGATCATCGTGGACTCGGTGTGCCCGTAGTGGCTCTGGATGCGCAGGCCCGGCCGTGCCGCCCTGGCCCGCTCCACGAGGTCCCACGGGCAGGCCTCGCCCGCGAGGATCAGCAGCTTCCCCGGCAGTACGGCGGGCAGATCCCCGCCCGAGGCCAGCAGCTCCAGGTGGCTGGGCACGCACTTGACCACGTCGACGTGGTGCTCGGCGAGGTAGGCGGCGAAGGCGCCCGGGTCCATCGCGGTCTCGCGCGGCACCAGGTGCACGGTCCCGCCCGTGGTGAGCGCGCCGAACACGCAGGTGAGCCCGAAGTCGGCGGCGGGGGTCGAGACCACGGCGTAGGAGCCGCCGGGGACGTCGATGCGGGGCAGCATGCCGCCCAGGTAGTTGACGACACTGCGATGCTCGACGGCAACGGCCTTCGGCGTGCCGGTGGAGCCCGACGTGAAGATCACGTGATGCAACTGCTCAGGGCTGACCTCCACCTCCGGCCGCCCAACCCCACCGTCCGGCCGCCCAGCTCCGGCTGCGACGTCCAGGACGCGGCGGTCGGCACCCACCAACCCGCGGAACTCCGCTGTGGTGATCACCACCCGCACCCCGGCCGCGTCGAGCATCGTGGCGATGCGCGCCGCCGGGTAGGCCGGATCCATGGGCAGGTATCCACCGCCAGACTTCTGGATGCCGAACAACGCGCACGCCAGCTCCGCCCCCGGCTCCAGCAGGACACCGACCGGCTCGTCCGCACGCACCCCCTCGGCGAGCAGCCGGTGGGCCAGCCCGTTGGCCGCTGACTCCAGCTCGGCGTAGGTCAGGCTCCGATCCCCACCCACGACGGCCAGCGCGTCAGGAGTCGCGTCCACCCACCGCTCGATGAGCCGATGCACCCCGCCGTCCACACCACCAGCCACTCCACCGGCAGGAAGGCCGCCGCTCAGGATCGGACCGGTGACCGCTTCCAGCGGCACCGCACCCACAGGCGTGTCGAGGTCGGCCAGCATGCCGTCCAGCAAAGCCAGATACCAGCCAGTGAACTTCGCAGCCGTCCCCGCGTCGAACAGGTCGGTACGGAAGGCGAGCCCGCCGTGCAGCGGCCGACCGGGACCGTCGTCGATCACATGCCAGTTCAGGTCGAACTTCGCGTTGTGCTCGGCGAGCAGGATCTCGCTCGTCTCCAGACCGGGCAGATCGGGCGCGCCCGCGTCGGTGACGTAGTTGAGCATCACCTGGAACAACGGCGTCGCCGACAGGTTGCGCTCCGGCCGCAGCACGTCGACCACCCGGTCGAACGGCGCTCCCGCGTGCGCGAGCGCGCCCAGCGCGCTCTCCCTGACCCTGGCCAGCAGGTCGTGGCCGGTGGGGTCGCCGTCGACCTCGGTACGGACCACGACGGTGTTGAGGAAGCACCCCACCACGCCCTCGGTGCCCGGGTGGTCGCGCCCGGAGACGGGCACGCCGACCGCGATGTCGGTGGTGGCCGACAGCCGGGCGAGCAACGCCTGCAGCCCGGCCATGAGCACGATGAACGGCGTGGCCCGGTAGGAGGCCGCGACGGACCTGACCCGCTCGCTGAGCTCCGGCGTCAGCTCCAGCCCGACCGACGCGCCGCCCTGGTCGGGGATCGCGGGCCTGGGCCGGTCGGTCGGCAGGTCGAGGACCGGCGGCAGGCCGCGCAGGTGCTCACCCCACCAGTCGAGATCGGCCAGATCAGGACCCGGCGCCACCTCGGCGTACTGCGCCGGGGGCGGATCCAGCGCAGGCCGCAGACCCAGGCGTGCCGCATAAAGCTCGGCCAGCTCCGTCCGCAGGATGCCGCGCGTCCAGGCGTCGGTGGCGATGTGGTGGAAGGTCAGCGACAGCACGTGCTCCCGCTCACCCACCACGAACAGCACCGCCCGCATCGGCGGCTCCCTGTCGAGCGCGAACGGCGTGGCAAGCTGCTCGGCAACAGCAGCCTCGACGTCGGCCCGCGCAGAGACGAGCACGTCGGCCGCCGACCCGAGCGCGTCCGCCGCCGTGCGCACCGAGATGGGCACGTCGGCTGCGGGCCGTACGACGAGACGGGGTTCTGGGCCCGAGTCGTCGATCACGCTGCGCAGGACCTCGTGCCGCTCGGCCAGGTCGCGCACCGCGCCCAGCAAAGCGTCCACGTCGAGCTCCCCACGCAGGCGGAGCGGCAGCGGGACGTTGTAGGCAGCCGAGTCAGGTTCGAGCTGGGCGAGGAACCACAACCTCGCCTGCGCCCCGGACAACGCGCCCGGCGCGAGCGGCGTGACAGGCCGGTGGGACCCGGAGGTCGGCAGGTGCGCGGCCAGGTCGGCCAGCACGGGATGCTCGAACAGCACCCGTACGGCCAGCGAAGCCCCCAACCGCTCCCGCAACCGCCCCGCCACCCGGGTGGCGGCGAAGGAGTGCCCGCCCAGGGCGAAGAAGTCGTCGTCCGCCCACACCTCGCCGAGACCGAGCACCTCCGCCCACACCTCGGCGACCAGGTGCTCCTGCGGCGTCCCCAGCGGCACCCGCACGTCGGGCGCGCTCTCCGGAGCAGGCAGCGCCGCCCGGTCGACCTTGCCGTTCGGCGTGAGCGGCAGAGCGTCCATGACGGCGATCCGCGCAGGAACCATGTAGTCAGGCAGCCGCTCACGCAAAGCCGCCCGAAGCCCGGAGACATCGGTGGAAGCAGGCGTCACCCAGGCCGCCAGCCGCCGCTGCGCCCCCTCACCGACCGGCAGCACGACGGCCTCGTCCACCAGCGAGCGCAACGCGGTGACGATCTCCCCCAGCTCCACCCGGAACCCGCGGATCTTCACCTGGTCGTCGACCCGGCCCAGGAACTCGACCAGCCCGTCGCGGTTCACCCTGACCCGGTCACCCGTGCGGTACCAGCCGTCCACGAACCGCTCGGCGGTCAGGTCGGCGCGTCCCAGGTAACCACGGGCCAGGCTGGGCCCGCCGATCCACAACTCCCCAGGCACGCCGTACGGCACGGGCCGCCCGGACGGGCCGACCACCCGGCACACGACGTCGGCCAGCGGACGCCCCAGCGGCGCCGTACCCGAGGCCACCTCGCCCGCGTCGCAGGCCAGCACGGACACGGTGGTCTCGGTGGGCCCGTAGTGGATCTGCACGGCCAGGTCGGGCCTGGCCCGCCGTACCCGGTCGAGCAGGTCCTGCGGCACCGCCTCGCCCGCCAGGATCAGCAGCTTGTCCGGCAGCGATTCCGTGCCGAGGAGTTCGAGCTGGCTGGGCACCATCTTGACCGCGTCCGCGCGGGGCGCGGCCAGGTAGGCCTCGGGGTCCGTGGCGGTCTCGTGGTCGATCAGGTGCAGGGTCGCGCCGGTGGTGAGCGCGCAGAGCACGTTGGTCAGGCCGAGGTCGGCCGCGTGCGTGGAGACGAGGGCGAAGGAGGTCAGGCCCTCGGGGAGGCGTTCGGCGACCGCGCCCAGGTAGTGGACGATCTGCCGGTGCTCGACGGCGACACCCTTGGGCTCGCCGGTGGAGCCCGAGGTGTAGATGACGTAGGCCAGGTGGTCGGGGCTGACCGCAACCTGAGGCCTATCAACGGATTTATCCGGAAAAAGGCCGTCGGTCAGGACGATCCGCGCGCCCGAGGCCTCGATGATCGCCTGGGTGCGTTGCGACGGGTAGACCGGGTCGAGCGGCAAGTACGCCGCGCCCGCCTTGAGCACGCCGAGCAGGGCCACGACCAGCTCAGGGCGGCGCTCCATGAGCACGCCGACCGGCTCCTGCGGCCGCACCCCGCTGCCCAGCAGGTGGTGGGCCACCTGGTTGGCGCGCCGGTCCAGCTCGGCGTAGGTGAGGTCGCCGACCGCGACGGCGTCCGGGTTCGCGTCGGCCGCCCGCTCGATCAGCGTGTGCAGCGGCACGTCCGTCGGCAGCTCGTGCGCGGGCCCGCACAGGTCGGCGCCCGCTGGCAGGCGCACCGGCGCTTCAGGCTCGTCGAGCAGGGTGTCGAGCAGCGCCAGGTACCAGCCGACCAGCTCCTTCGCACCCGTCGAGTCGTACAGGTCGGTGCGGTAGCGCAGCTCTCCGGCGAAGCGGTCGCCGTGGTCGGCGAGGGTGAGGTTGAGGTCGAACTTGGCGGTCGGCGACGGCAGCGGCTCCTGCGCGACCTCCACACCGGGCAGGGTGATCGGCGCTCCCGCGTCGTAGACGTTGAGCATCACCTGGAACAGCGGGGTGACCGACAGGTTGCGCTCCGGCTGCAGCCGCTCGACGATGCGCTCGAACGGGGTGCGGGCGTGCGCGAAAGCGTCCAGCGCGGCCGTACGTACCCGGTCGAGCAGCTCGGCGCCGGTCGGATCGCCCGAGGTGTCGGTGCGCACGACCAGGGTGTTGATGAAGCAGCCGACGACCTGCTCGGTGTCCGGGTGGTGCCGTCCCGCGTGGGGGACGCCGACGGCGATGTCGTCGCTCCCCGACAGCCGGGCGAGCAGCGCCTGCAGCCCGGCCATGAACACCATGAACGGCGTCATGCCCGGCACAGCGCGCACCTTGGCGGCGAGGGATTCGGGCACCTCGACCGCGACCGTGTCCCCCTGCCAGGAGGGTACGGCCGGCCGTACGCGCGCGGTCGGCAGGTCGAGCACCGGCGGGAGCCCGGCCAGTCGCTGGGTCCACCAGTCGAGGTCGCCGCCCTCAGGCCGGTCGGCCTCCCATGCGGCGACGTCGGCGTACTGCAGCGCGGGCAGGGGCGGCTCCGGCGCCAGCCCCAATCGCGCCGAGTACAGCGCGGCGAGGTCCTGCAGCAGCAGCCGCTCCGACCAGGCGTCCGTCGCGATGTGGTGGGCGACGAGCGCCAGCACGTGCTCGTCGCCGCCCAGCCGGAACAGCGCGGCCCGCATGGGCGGCTCGGCGTCGAGGCGGAAGGGTCGCCAGGCGAACTCCTCCAGCGACTCTGGATCGAGCTCGACGCGCAACGCCGAAGGCGGCTCGGGGCGTACCCGGTCGCCGTCGACCACGCCGCGCAGGACCCAGTGCCGCTCGGCCAGCTCGGCGACCGCGCTGGTCAGGGCCTCGACGTCGAGCGGCCCGCTCAGCCTCAGCGCCAGCGGCACGTTGTACGCGGGCGAGTCAGGCTCCAGCTGGGCCAGGAACCACAGCCGTTCCTGCGCCGGGGACAGCGGCATGTCGGCCGCCCCGAGCGCCGGGATCCCGGCGGCCGGTGTGGCGGCTCTGGCCGCGGCGAATCGGGACCGGACCATTGCGGCGATCCGGTCCTCAGAGACTTCCGTCATGCGTCGTTCCCGCCCATCAGCTCGGCGACCAGAAGTTCTTCCAGACCCGACGCGAAGTCGGCCAGCACCGGCCGCTCGAAGAGCAACCTGACCGGTACGGCCAGCGCCAACGTCTCGTGAAGCCGCCCGACCACGCGGGTCGCGGCGAAGGAGTGCCCACCAAGGGCGAAGAAATCGTCGTCCGCCCAGATCTCGGGCCGTTCGAGGACGGCCGACCAGACCTCGGCGACGAGGTGCTCCGGATCGCTGCTCAGCGCCCGCCTGCTCGCAGCCGGAGGCTCGCCGGGGTCGGGCAGCGCCGACCTGTCGACCTTGCCGTTGGGCAGCGTGGGCAGCGCGGGCAGCACGACCCACCTGCGCGGCACCAGGTGTCCCGGCAGGCGCGACCTGACGTGCCGCTCGGCGCCTTCGGCGTCGGCCGTCACGTACCCGACCAGGTGCGCCTGGGCGCCCTCGCCGGACACGGTCACCACGCCGTCGGCGACCTCGCGCAGGACCTCCTCGATCTCGCCGAGCTCGATCCGGTAGCCGCGCACCTTCACCTGGTGGTCGCGGCGGCCGTGGAACTCCAGCCGACCGTCCTCCCGCCACCGCACCAGGTCACCGGTCCGGTAGACGCGCCCGCCGGGCACGAACGGGTCGTCGGCGAAAGCGGCTGCCGTGAGGTCCTGCCTGCCGCGATACCCGCGCGCGACACCCGCGCCACCGATCAGCAGCTCGCCGATCGCGCCGGGCGGCACCAGCCGGAGTTCGTGGTCGACCACGTAGACCCGGTCGCCCGGTGTCGGCCGCCCGATCGGGATGGGCCCCGGCTCGTCGGCACCGACCCGGTGCAGGGTCACGCCGACCGTGGCCTCCGTGGGGCCGTAGCCGTTCCAGAGCTGGCCGACCCGCTCGCGAATCTGCCCCGCCAGCGCCGGGTCCAGGCTCTCCCCACCGGCGATCGCCAGCAGGCCCGGGCCGCCCTGCCACCCGGCGGCCAGCAGCATCCGGTAGGTGGTGGGGACCAGGTCGAGCATCGTGACGCCGCTCGCCTCGATCCGCGCGGCGAGCGCGTGCCCGTCCACGGCCGTTTCCCTGTCCACGACCACGACAGTGCCGCCCGTGCTCAGGGTGAGCCACAGCTCGGTCACCGAGATGTCGAAGGTCAGCGGCGCGACGGCCGCGTGGACCACGCTCTCGTCCAGGCCCAGCTCCGCCCGTACCCCGGCCACGTAGGCGGCCAGGTTGCCGTGGGTGACCTCGACGCCCTTGGGCTTGCCGGTCGAGCCGGAGGTGTAGATCACGTACGCCAGATCACCCGGTTCGACCTGCGGCAACGCCGCCTGGCCCACCGCGCCCAGGTCGTCGGCCGTCAGCACCAGGCGGGCGCCGGCGTCCTCGGCGAGCCAGCGCAGCCGGTCCTCGGGGTGGTCCGGGTCCAGCGGCAGGTACGCCGCTCCGGCTCGCCACACGGCCAGCAGGGCGACGGGCAGCCGGTGGTCGCGCGGCAGGCGGACGCCGACCACGTCACCTCGCCGCACCCCGCGCTCCACCAGCGCGGACGCCAGCCTGGCCGACCAGGCGTCCAGCTCGGCGTGGGTGAGCTCGGTCCCGTCCGGGCCGATGGCGGCCGTCCCCTTCCTGGGTACGGCCAGCGCCTGGACGACCGTCGGCGGGAAGTCGGGCAGCTCGGGTCCCGCCGCGCGGTCCAGCAGCAGGGCGCGCTCGTCAGGAGTGACGAGTTCGAGGCGGCTGTCCGGCTCCGACTGCAGGAACCACAGCAGCCGGTCCATGTACGCCTCGGCGTCCTTGCGCCCCAGGCGGGACGTCGCGTACTCCAGGTGGAGCTCCGCGCCCTCGGCTGTCCTGTTGACCAGCACGCTGAGCTCGTGGACGGACGCGCCGGTGCCCAGCTCGGTGAGCAGCTCCACGCCGTCCAGGCGCACCGGGATGTCGGCGTGCTGCATCGCCAGCAGCACCGGGGCCCTGGGGAGCTCGGCCGGCGGGATCTCCTGGTGGATCAGCGCTCTCGTGGTGGCTTCCGCCGCCTGCCGTACGAGGTCCTGGAAGGTCAGGTCGCCGGTGGGGCGCAGGCGGATCGGGAGGGTGTCCACGAGCGGGCCGACGACGTCGGTCAGCTCGGTACGCGCCCGGCGGGCGGCCACCGCGCCGACCAGCGTGTCGGGCTCGCCGGACGCCAGGGCGACGGCTGCCAGGCAGACCGCGTAGGGCGTGGCGCCGCACTGCTCGGCGAGCGCCTCGATGTCGGGCAGCTTCCTGATGATCCTGGCGGAACGCAGGTCGTCCGGCGGCGGGGCGGCCACCGGGGCGCCGTCCAGCTCCTGGCGCCAATACTCCCTGTGCCCGTCGAGGTCCTGCCGCTGTTGCGTGGCCACGTCACCGACCTGGACGGCCGGCGCCTCGCCCGGCTCACCGGCCAGCGCCCGCATGAGCACCGCGACCGAGGCGCCGTCGAAGGCGAAGTGGTCGACCACGACGACCAGCTCGTCCTCGCACAGGCTGGCCCACATCAGGGGCACCTCGGAGGTGAGGTCGAAGACGTGGGTGGCCGGGTTCTCGCCCTTGGCGTGCCGTCCCAGCGGGACCGGGACCGGCGGGTGGACCACGGCGTACGGCACGCCGTCCCGGCCCACCTCAACCGTGCTGCGCAGCACTTCGTGCTCGGCCACGAGCGCATTTAGGGCGTCCGAAATGCGGTCGGTGTTATCGATCCTGAAGCGGATGCCCAGGGTGGTGACCGGGGTGTCAGGGTGCAGCCTGGTCAGGGTCCAGAACTCGCGCTGCATGTCGGTCAGCGGGTGCGTGGTCCTGCCCCGCCGTACCAGCTCGGGGGCCTCGGCCCTGTGCGCGGCCAGCCCGGCCGCGGTGGGGTGCGACAGGAAGGCGGCCAGCGGGACCGGGTGGCCCAGTCGGCGGGACAGCTCCGTGACCACCCGCGCCGCGGCCAGCGAGTGGCCGCCCAGGTCGGCGAAGTGGTCGTGCACGCCGACCTCGGGCAGGCCGAGCACCTCGGCGATCACCTCGGTCACCAGGCGCTCGTCGTCGGTGCGCGGTGCGGTCATCGGCTTCTCGCGCGTTCTCGCCGCGCCCAGCCGGGGCAGGGCGCGCTTGTCCACCTTGCCGTTGGGACCGAGCGGCAACAGGTCGGCCACGCCGATCCTGGTCGGGATCAGGTGGTCGGGCAGCCGCTCCCGCAACCACGCCCTGAGCTCGGGCTCCGTGACCTCCGCCGCTTCGACGTGGCCCACCAGGTAGGCGACGCCGTCGGCGTCCCTCTCGGCGAGCACGGTGGCCCGGCGTACCGCGGGGTGGCCCGCCAGCGTGGCCTCGACCTCGCCCAGCTCCACCCGGTAGCCGCGGACCTTCACCTGGTCGTCGGCGCGACCGGCGAACCGCAGCTCGCCGTCCACCACCTTGACCAGGTCACCGGTCCTGTAGGTGCCGTCGAACGGCTGGCGCAGGTAACCGCGCGTCACCACCGGGCCGCTGATCCACAGCTCACCGTCCCGGATGTCGAAGATCGCGCCCGCGATGGGCCCGCCCAGGGACGGCTCGCCCGCGTAGTCGCGGGGGATCTCGGCGACGGCGCACGTGGTGGTGCACTCGGTCGGTCCGTACAGGTTGAGCACCCTGCGCACGCCCGGGTTGGCGTAGATGCGCCGCACCAGGGCCGCGGTCAGGGGCTCTCCGCCGGAGAACACCGCGCGGACGCCACCCGGGAGCGGCTCCTTGAGCAGCACCGCGAGGGCCGAGGGGACGCCGTAGACCGTCGTGACCTCGTCCCTGGCCGGGAGCGTGGGCAGGGACAGGAGGTTGTCGGCCAGGATGACCGTGCCCCCGGCGACCAGCGGCAGGAAGAGCTGGCTGACGGACGGATCGAAGCAGATGGACGCGGTGGCCAGCATGCCGCCGAGCTCTTCAGCCGTGTAGTGCTCCGCCTCCCAGCGCAGGAGGTTCATGGTGTTGCGGTGCTCGACGACGACGCCCTTGGGGGTGCCGGTGGAGCCCGAGGTGTAGATCACGTACGCGGCGTCCGTGGAGTCGCCGTCCACGCGGACGGGCTCCCCCTGTGCCAGGTTCTTCAGGGTGTCCTGGGTGATGACGGTCGTGACCTGGGCGTCCTCGGTCATGAACCGCAGGCGCTCCTCCGGGTAGGCCGGATCGAGCGGGACGTAGGCCGCCCCCGCCTTCCACACGCCCAGCAGGGCGGGGACGAGCCAGTCGTCCCGGTGGAGGCACACGCCTACCAGGTCGCCTCGGCCCACACCCTGCGTGACCAGGGTGCGGGCGACATCGTTAGCCCGGTGGTCCAGCTCTTCGTAGGTGAGTCTGGTGGTTCCGGCGATCACCGCGGGGTGGTCGGGGGTTCGCCGGGTTTGGGCTTCTATCATTTCGTGGACGCGACGTGGAGTGTCGATCGTCCCGGTCGCCGTTGACCGTTCCGTGCTCGCCATCAGCGGTCTGCCTTAGGTGATTGCGGGCGTGGTTTTACCACGAATGACTGCTACGTCGGACTTATCGGGTAAAGAGTACATAGCGATCATTGCGGACGGCAGGACCTTGATCGATTTCTTTGTCGCGGTTCTGTCACACGCGCCTAGGCGCGCTGGTAGTGCAGCAGGACGGTCTTCGCGTCGAAGGTCCGCGAGTCGACGAGCCGCAGGTTCACCCGCTCGTCGCGAGCAGGGAACAGCGGCTTGCCGCCGCCGAGCACGACCGGGTGGACGACGACGTGATACTCGTCGATCAGCCCCAGGTCGGTGAGCGCCGCCGGCAGCTCGGCGCCGCCGGTGAGCAACAGGTCCTTGCCCGGCTCCCGCTTCAGCTCGCCGACCTGCTCGGCCAGGTCCCCGCCGATCACCCGGGCGTCCCAGTCGGCCTTCTCCAGCGTGTTGGAGAAGACGATCTTGGGAGTCGAGCGCCAGACGGGCGCATAGTTGACGTCGTGGCTGTCGGTGGAGGTCTCGTCGGCAGTAGGCCAGTAGGAGGCCATCATCTCCCACACGACACGGCCATAGATGAAGGTGTCCACCCGCTCGGTGAGCGCCTCGGAGTAGGCGAAGAGCTCGGGACCGATGGCGGGCCAGTCGAACTCGCCGTTCGGGCCGCAGATGTAGCCGTCGGCGGAGACGTGGACCCAGAAGATGATCTTTCGCATGGCTTGGCTCTTTCTCTTGGACGCTTGTCACCAGGAGGTCGGAACCGTTCGCCATTTTTCTACACATCCTCGGGCCGGTTTTTCGCTTCTGACCCGAGTCTGCGTTGACGGGGTTTCACAGACCTCTCAACACCGTCTCAAGGGTGCGAGTCAGGCGGCAAGGGCGGGCTCGAACGCGCGGGTCCTGAGACCGGCGCGGGCGACGGCGACGGCGAGGACGCAGACCGCGACGGCCGCGTAGAAGACCGCGACCAGCCCGAACACCTCGGCGAGCAGGCCGCCCACCGCGGCGCCCAGCGGCATGCCGCCCGCGCCGATCAGGCGGTAGGCCGAGTTGACCCGGCCCAGCAGCGCGGACGGGATGATGCGCTGGCGCAGCGACACCACGACGACGTTGCTAGACGCGGCGGTGATGCCGATGAGGAACACCGCGGGGAACAACGCGTAGGCGGAGGGCAGCACCACGGGGACGAGGAGCAGCAGGCTGTTCCCCAGCCAGGTGATCACCAGCGTCCGCCCCTCGCCCGCCCACGCGGCGAAGCGGGCCACGAACAGCGAGCCGAGCAGGGCACCGACCGCCAGGACCGTCATGGCCACGCCGAAGGCGGACGACGTGAGCCCGATGCGGGACTCGGGCCCCACCGCCCACAACACGAAGACGGAGAAGAACGCGGCGTTGGCGGTGTTGAGCATCCCGGCGGCGATGGCCAGCGCCCGCACGACCCGGTCGTTCCACAGGTACGACAGCCCTTCCTTGATGTCGACCCGCAGCGGCGCGGTGGAGACCACCTCGGGCCTGAACCGCCGCCCACGCATGCCCAGCAGGAGCGCCCCGGCCACCGAGTAGAGCAGCGCAGGAGCGCCGAAGACGGCGGTGGGCAGGACCGCGACCAGCAGACCGGCGAGCGGCCCGCCGAGGAAGTCGCCGCCGATCGTCTGGGCGGCCACGATGCGCCCGTTGGCGGCGGCGAGGCGCTCGCGCTCGACCACCATCGGCAGCACCGCCTGCGCCGCCGTGTCGGCGAACACCTCACACACCCCGAACAGCAGCAGCGCCACCAGCAGGAGCGGCAGGCTCATGAAGTCGAGCAGCGACGCCACAGCGGTGAGGGCGAGCGCCCCGCCGCGCAGCCAGTTGGCGATCACCATGATCCGCCGACGGTCCAGGCGGTCCGCGAGCGCTCCGGCGTACAGGGTGCAGAGCAGCCAGGGCAGCGTCACGGCCACGCTCACCAGGGACACCAGCGTGGGCGAGCGGGTCAGCGTGACGGCGAGCAGCGGTGCGCCGACCTTCAGCACCCCGTCGGCGAGGTTGGAGGCGGCAGCGGAGGCCCAGAGGTAGCGAAACATGTGAAGCTCCCATTCGTGCAAAGAAACCTTTGCAAAGATAACGTTGCACAGATGGGTATGCAAGGGGATGTGAACATCAAGAACTGGCCGCCGCGCGTGTGGGTCGCCCTGGCGCTCCTCGTCCTGATAGTGATCTTCATCTT
The DNA here is from genome assembly GCF_044457355.1 of Nonomuraea sp. NPDC050556. Lineage (NCBI taxonomy): Bacteria > Bacillati > Actinomycetota > Actinomycetes > Streptosporangiales > Streptosporangiaceae > Nonomuraea > Nonomuraea sp. NPDC050556. The sequence continues at coordinate 574,021 of NZ_JBITGU010000006.1, forward strand.
TCAGAACGGGCAGACGGCGACGGTGCACCTGCCGTTCATCGCGGTCCAGGCGCCGATGTGGATCACGCTGCTCGCGTGCGTCGTGGTGGGGATCCTGATCGGCGTGCTAGGCCGGAGGAAGTCCAAGGCTGACGGTAAGTGACGAGGTGTGGAGCACCTCGACCTCGCACGGCAGCAGCTCGACGCCCGTGCCGAGCGGCTCGCCCGTGCCGTGGTTGCGCACCAGGCGGGGGTGCGCGCCGCTGGCGACCTGCACGCGCAGCCGGTGCCCCGCCGCGAAGCGGTGCGCGGTGGGCCACAGCTCGACCCTGACCTCGCGCGTCCCCGAGCCTGAGGTCCTGACCAGGCCGTCGCACACGTTCCTCGACTCCCCCGACGGGTGCACGTCGCAGAGCCTGACCACGAAGTCGGCGTGCTCACGCGAGGTACGGACCACCAGGTCGGCACGCACGGCCCCGATCGCCTCCAGGTCGGCGGGAAGCGGCTCCGAGGTGTAGACGAGCACGTCGGCGCGCTCCTCGTGGGCGCGGTTGTCCACGACCGGCTTGCCGTCCGAGTTGAGCAGCGGCCCGCCGGGCAGCGGGGTGGGGTCGGCCGGGTCGAAGACGTAGGAGTCCGAGCCCTCGCCCGGCTCGTCGGCCAGCGCTGGGCCCAGGTACCAGGTGCGCTCCGGGCCGGACGGCCACGACGGGTACTCGCGCCACTCGTCCGCCCCGGTCACGAAGAGCCGCACCGGCAGCTCGCGCACCCCGGACGGGTCGTCCAGCAGGTGGGAGCGGAACCAGCCGAGGCTCTCGCCGAGCGCGATGCCGAACATCCCCATGTCCCCGTGCCACCACGGCCCGATCGTGAGGTGCGGCCGGCGCCCGGCCGCGACGAGCGTCGCGTAGTCGGCCATGGTCTGCGGCAGCGCGAAGTCGTACCAGCCGGTGGTGATGTGCATCGGCGCCGTGGTTCCGGCGACGAGGGGCCGGTGGTCGCAGCCCGCCCAGTAGCCGGCGTCGCGGTCCAGCCAGCGGCCGAGCCACGCGTACTGCTTGCCGGAGATGTCCCGCCCCACCGACGACAGCGGCAGGTCCAGGAAGCGGCGGCGCACCCGGTCGTTGAAGCCGAACCTGCGCGGGTTGAGCACCCCCATGACGTGCTCCTGGTTGGCCGCCCAGAGGAAGGCGTCGTCCAGCGAGAACCCGCCGCCCTGGTACATCGTCGGCTCGAAGGTGGCGGAGGTGACCTGCGCGGCCATCGCCACGATCTCCGGGGAGTCGCACACCGCCCACTGCACGTTGCCCAGGTAGCTGGGGCCGAAGGTGGCCAGGCGCCCGCCGTACCAGGGCTGCTTGAGCACCCAGTCGATGGTGGCCAGCCCGTCCTCTCGCTCATGCGCGAACGGGACGAACACCCCGCCCGAGTCGCGGGTGCCGCGGGTGCTCTGCATCAGCACCTGGAAGCCGCGCTCGGCGATGATCCTGGCCAGCAGGCCCGCGACGGACCGCCTGCCGTACGGCGAGCGGATGAGGATCAGCGGCTGACCCGGCGCGGCCGGAGCGAAGTAGCGGTCCGCGAGCAGGACGACGCCGTCGGGCATCGTGGTCCGCAGATCACGCTCGACGCGCACCTTCTGCGTGGCGGGCCCCAGACCAAGACGACCGGCGGCGAAACGGCTCAGGAAGGTCATTCCCCCTTCCTACGGGTTGTCAGCGCTATCCGTCCAGCAGCCGAGCTCGTACGGCGGCGCGGTCGACGTCGAGCTTGGCCAGCAACGCCGCCACCGGGTCTGGCTGTTCTGCCTTCAACAGCTCCATCAGCAGGTAGGCGGGCGCCCAGCTCCTGGTGCGGACGCTGGTCGCCTTCACGCACCGGTCCACCGCGGCGCGCGCGCCCGTCGAGAGCCTGCTGATCGACACGGCCGGGTGCTTGGCCGCGACCGGCTCGAATCCGGTCGTGTCCAGGCCGATCGCGGCCAGCGCGTCGTTGTCGAGCCCGTCGAGCGCGGCGCGGGCCGCGGGCAGGTCGGTGCCGAGCGCCTCGGCCACCTGCTCGTCGGTGAGCAGGCCCAGCAGCAGGTGCTCCGTGCTGATCCGCCGGTCGCCGCGCCTGCGCGCCTCTTCCTGCGCCGCCTTGATCACTTTCGCGAAAGGTCTCATGACTCACTTCCCGTATTTGGCGTGTACCGACTGCCGTGACATGCCCAGGGCGTCGCCGATCTGTTCCCAGGTCCAGCCCTGCTCCCTGGCCAGCGCGACCGAGTTGGCCTCGACCTGCTCGGCCAGCCGGTGCAGCGCGCCGACGGCCCTGAGGCAGACCGCCGGGTCCTGGGATCTGATGCGTTCAGAAAGCTCCACGCCTGTCAGGCTAGATTGACAGGACTCTCTTTGTCAATCTAGCCTGACGCCATGACCAACATCGTTGTCGCAGGTGCAGGGCCTGTCGGGCTGATGCTCGCGGGCGAACTCAAGCTGGCGGGAGCCAATCCCCTCATCCTCGAACGGCGCGCCGAGCCCAGCGCGCTGCCCAGGGCCAACGGGCTAGGCGGGCGCGTCGTGGACCTCCTGGAGTACCGCGGGCTGCTGGAACGGCTCGGCGACGCGTTCCCCGTGCCCTCGTGGCGGTTCGGGCCCGTGCAGGTCACGCTCGACCGGCCCATGCGGGTGCTGCTGATCCAGCAGCCCGAGCTGGAGCGCCGGCTCACCGCGTGGGTCACCGAGCTGGGCGTGGAGATCAGGCGCGGCCACGAGGTGACGGGCTTCACGCAGGACGCCACCGGCATCACCGTCCACGGCACCTCGGACGTGCGCGCCGACTACCTGGTCGGCTGTGACGGCGGGCGCAGCACGGTGCGCGAGCTGGCCGGGATCGGCTTCCCCGGCGACACGGGCAGCGAGCTGCTCAGGATGGGGCACTTCAGGGTCGAGGACGCGCCGCCGACCTCCGACTGGGTGCGCACGCCGCGCGGAGCCGTCATCGTGACCTCGCTTCAGCCGGGGGTGGCGATCATCGGGGTGCGCGAGGAGGCCTCGGTGGACATGGACACGCCGCTGACCGTGGCCGAGCTCAAGGACGCCTACCTGCGGGTCAGCGGCTCACCGCTGGACTGCGGTGAGCCGATCTGGCTGTCCAGGACGGTGTCGCAGGCGCGGCTCGCCGACCGGTACCGCGAAGGGCGGGTGTTCCTGGCCGGGGACGCGGCGCACCTGTTCCCCGCCGGAGGGTCCGCGCTCAACGTCGGGCTGCTCGACGCGGTCAACCTCGGCTGGAAGCTGGCCGGGGAGCGGTTCCTGGACACCTACCACGACGAGCGGCACCCGGTCGGGGTCGGCACACTGGCCCAGACGCGGCTGCAGGAGCTGCTCAACGGCGTCGTGGACGGCGACGTGCGCGCCCTGGCGACGTCCTTGCTGCAGTACGGCGAGCCGTCGAGCGAGCTGAGCGAGCTCCTCTACAGCGCGGACTCGGCGTTCGGCCGCTTCCACCCGGTCTCGCCCGCCGCCGGGCGGTCGGCGCGCGCGGTGCTGGTCACCAGCGCGCCCGCGCTCGCCGCGGACTACGACGTGGACGTGGTCGAGGCGCCGGGCGACGCCGTGCTGGTGCGTCCCGACGGGATCGTCGCCTGGGAGGGCCCCGCAGAGGAGGCGGATGCGGCGCTCGACCGCTGGTGCGTCAGAACCGCCAGCGCGTCTGGCCGAACGGCTCGCCCTTGCTGAAGCCGAACGCCTTGACCGGGGCGACCTCGAACACCAGCGCCCGCCGTACGCCGTCGGCCGTGAACGCGCCGTCGCGCACGTCGAAATGCCACTCCTTGCCGTACTTGCCCTCCCACCCCCCAGCCAGCCGCCGCAGCCGCTCCTCGTCGGTGATCCGTACCGCCTGACCCTCGATGACCAGGTCGACGCCCGCGTCGTAGGCGTTGGTGCCGGTGACGAGGACGACGTGGGGGTTCTGCTCCAGGTTCCTGGCCTTCTGCTCGTCCGGCCCGGTGCAGAAGTGCATCGCACCGTCCTGCCAGAGCGCGATCAGCGGGGTGACGTGCGGGCGGCCGTCGGCCCGCACGGTCGTGAGCCAGAAGATCCGCGCCTCCTCCAGCAGCCCGACGGCCCGTTCCCACGGCACCGCCGTGGCGCCGTCGCCGCTGAAGGACATGTCCAGGTTCGTGATGGGAGTCGTCATGCCCGGATAGACCAGCGAACGGAGCAGAAGTCATCGGGTACGTTCGAGAACTGTGAAGTACTTGCTGATGATCGGTCACGCGCCCGAGCTCGACGGGTGCGACGGCTGGAGCGAGGAAATGCAGCGCAGGGGCGTGCTCGTCTCGGGCGTGGGCCTGCAGCCGCCCGAGGACGCGACCACCGTGCGCGTGCGCGGCGGCGAGGTCCTCCTGACCGACGGGCCGTTCGCCGAGACCAAGGACCAGGTCGGCGGGTTCAACCTCATCGAGTGCGCCGACCTGGACGAGGCCATCGAGATCGCCGCAGCGCACCCGGCGGCGGCCTATGGAATGGTCGAGATCCGCCCGGTCCGATGAAGGCGGTCGAGCGCGCCTTCCGCGAGGAGTGGGGACAGATCGTCGCCACCCTGATTCGGGTGACCGGCGACTGGGACCTCGCGGAGGAGTGCGCCCAGGAGGCGTTCGCGCAGGCGCTGCAGACCTGGCCGCGCGACGGCGTGCCGTCCAGGCCTGGCGCCTGGCTCACCACGACGGCGCGCAACGCGGCGACCGACCGGCTCAGGCGCGAGGCGGTCGGCGCGGCGAAGCTGCGCGAGGTCGCGCTGCTGGCGGGCGAGCGCGAGACGCCGCAGGACCAGCTCATGCTGATCTTCACCTGCTGCCACCCGGCGCTCGCCTACGAGGCGCGGGTGGCGCTCACCCTGCGCACGCTGGCCGGGCTGACCACGGCCGAGATCGCCAGGGCCTTCCTGGTGCCCGAGATGACCATGTCGCAGCGGCTGGTCAGGGCCAAACGCAAGATCCGCAACGCGGGCATCCCCTACCGGGTGCCGCCCGCGCACCTGCTGCACGCGCGCCTGTCCGCCGTGCTGGCCGTCCTCTACCTGCTGTTCAACGAGGGCTACTCGGCCAGGCACGAGCTGGCGTCCGACGCCCTGCGGCTCGCGCGCATGCTCGTACGGCTGATACCGGGCGAACCCGAGGCGGCCGGTCTGCTCGCCCTCATGCTGCTGCACGACGCCCGGCGCGACACCAGGACCGACGCGTCAGGCGTCCTGGTGACGCTGGAGCACCAGGACCGCTCCCGCTGGGACTCCGCAGAGATCGAGGAGGGCGTCGCGCTCCTGGACGACGCCCTGCGCCTGGGACGGCCCGGCCCCTACCAGGTGCAGGCCGCCATCGCCGCCTGCCACGCCACCGCGCCGACGGCGGCGGAGACCGACTGGGCGCAGATCGCCGGGCTCTACGACCGGCTCGTGCACCTCGTGCCGACGCCGGTGGTGGAGCTGAACCGGGCGGTGGCCGTCGGGATGGCGCTCGGTCCCGCTGCCGGGCTGGCCATCGTCGACGGGCTCTCGCTGGAGGGCTACCACCTGCTGCCCGCCACCCGGGCTGACCTGCTGCGGCGCCTTGGCCGTCACGAGGAGGCGCGGGCCGCCTACCGGGAGGCGCTGGCGCTGGCGACGTCGGAGGCGGACCGGAAATTTCTCCAGCGGCAGCTGTCTGTCTGAGTCGCTGCCGTTCGTCGGTGTTGGCGAAGGGAGAGTCTCAATGATTTCTTACGACATTTCAGGTTCTGGTCCCACGATCGTCTTCGCTTCCGGGGCCTTCAACGACAAGGACACGTGCCGGCCGCTCGCGCAGGCGCTGGAGTCGCAGTTCACCTGCGTCCTGTACGACCGCAGGGGGCGGGGCGGCAGCCACGACATCGCCCCGCCGTACACGGTCGAGCAGGAGGTCGAGGACCTCGACTGGCTGATCGGGCAGGTCGGCGGGCCGGTCCACGTGTTCGGCTTCTCCTCGGGGGCGGTGCTCGCCCTGCACGCGGTGGCCAGTGGGTTGCCGATCCAGAAGCTCGCCCTCTACGAGCCGCCATCCGTCGTGGACGCCGTGGGGTCTGACCATGTCGGGCCGATCACCAGGCTCGTCGAGGCGGGTCATCGGGGGGAGGCCGTCGAGTATTTCCAGACGGAGATCATCGGCATGCCGGTCGAGATCGTGCACCAGATCAGGAACGCGCCGTTCCGGGCCAGTATGGAGGCCATCGCGCCGTCGCTGGTGCACGACGTCCTGCTCGTGTCCCACGTGAGCAGTGACCTCGTCTCCTCGGTCAAGTCGCCCGCGCTCGTCATAGTGGGTGCGGAGAGCCCCTCGTTGCTGCACGACGCGGGCGCCTCGATCGCGGCCGGGCTCCCCCACGGCTCGCTCGTCACGCTGGAGGGGCAGACACACGACCTCGTGCCATCGGCCATCGTCCCGGTGATGGCCCCCTTCCTGACCTGACCCCCGCATCCCGCAAAGGGACCTTGAGGTGCCCAAAGGCCCCGCGAGGAGTGGATGGGATCCCTCAGGGGGGTGGGATCCCCCGTGAGAGGTGGGGTCCCTCGTGGGGGTGGGGGGTCCGTCGTGAGAGGGAGGTGAGGGTTGGGTCTTGTCGGCGATGGCAGGAGCGGTCGGAAAAGCCAGCATTGAGGCATACCAAGAACGACCGCTGCCAAGGAGAACCCCTGATGAACCCCCGCATCGCCTTCATTGCCGCCCCCCTCCTCACCATGGCCTACGGCGTGATCCGCCTCATTGACGGGCTGGATGGCGCCAAGGGCCCCGGCCTCGCCTGGACCGCCGGTCACCTTGCCTTCATCGGCGCGCTCGTCATGTTCGTGGTGACCTTCTGGGAGATGCGCCGCCTCGCAGGACGCGGCCTGCTCGCGACCACCAGCGCCGTCCTCGGCACCGTCGGAGTGGCCGCGCTGATCGCGCAGTTCGGGATCGACATCGTGGTGGGTTTCCTGGCCGTGGACCACGACGCGATGGGCCCGCTGTTCGACCAGGTGCAGAGCGTCCCGCTGGTGTCCCCGATCGTCTACCAGGCCGTGCCGTTCCTCTTCTACATCGGCCAGCTCGCGATCGTCATCCAGCTCGCCGCCACCCGCAAGGTGAAGGTCTGGACCCCGGTGCTGGTGCTGGTCGACCTGATGCTCCCGATGGTCGACAAGAACTTCATCCCGCTGGGCGCGCTCTTCCTGCTCATCTCCTTCCTCCCCCTGGCCCGCCTCAGCGCCGTCGCCGCCCCCCGCACCCCCGCCCACGCCCACGTCTGAACCACCCCACGACGGCCCGCCTCCCTCACGGGACGCGGGCCTTTCCGTTTCGTACGGCTGACGCACCGCAGTAACGGCGGGGACCACGTGCGGCGAGTGCCATGACGCACGGCCGGTCACCCGCGTCGGCGGGTGGCGATCCCCCGGCTCCGCCGTAAACGAAAAGAGTGGTGGATGGAACGCCTCGGCAGATGGTGGAATGGGCGTTCGACCCAATCCCCCGCGAGGAGCACGCCCGTGAGAGACAACCTCGACCTCGCCACCAGCGCCCAGGAGCTGGCAGACAGCGCCCCCGCCGGGTCCGTCAGCCGCGCGGCCGCCGCCTCCGTGGCCATCACCTGCGCCACCACCCGCGACGTCGACCAGGCCAGGACCACGCTGGACGGCCTGGCGCCCGAGGAGGTCAGGCTGGCGGCGCTGGAGCTGTTCGACCGCCTACAGGGAGTCCAGTAGCTTCAGGTAGTCCTGCCCCCGCTCGGTGATCTTGGCGTAGTCCTTCAGGTCGAACCGGTCGTCCGGCGCCTGGTGGTCGGTCCTGATCGCGTTGAGCCCGCCGTCGCGCACGGGCACGACGAACCGCATCGCGTCGAGGCGTTCGAGTTCGCGCACCATGTGGTTGGAATACTGCACCTCGAACCGCCCCGGGGTGTCGAGCCCCTGCAGGTGGCTGAGTTCGAACTTGGTCACGATGCCGGACAGCGCCATCTTGAGCGCCTTGACGTCGGACTCGAGGGCGCGCTGCCGGTCCTCGACCCGGCGCAGCCGGATCTTGCCCGCGCCGCCTGGGTCGAAGGTGAGGTCCTCGATGGAGTACTGCGACAGCACGAGCACGGCGATCGCGACGATGATCTCGGGCGTCGACAGCCGCGCCGAAGGGCCGATCAGCCCCAGCGGCACCATGATCAGATACGCGACGAGCAGCGCTCCGACCACCGCCGCGAGCACGCGCCGAACCACCATAGAAGGAGCAGACGCCCGAACCCCCAGGGAGGTCAAGTGCCCCGGTTGACCGACATGCCCGCACTCCTGCGCGCCGTGTCCGGCTTCCACGCGGAGCCCCTCGACGTCCCGATGGAGGAGGAGGCACTGGAACTCGCCGCCAGGAGCCTGGAGGAGTCCGGGTTGCTGCTGGTCGGCGAGATCCACGGCGTGCGGGAGAACCCGCTGGTCGCGCTCACCCTGATGCGCGCGCTCGGCGTGACGCGCCTGGCCCTGGAGTGGCCGCCGGAGATCGCGGCGGACGGCCCCACGATCGTCGTGGCGGGCAACCTGCACACGCCCACCGAGCCGCACCAGGAGGGCATCCCCATGGGAGCGCACCTGGCCCGCGCCAGGCCGGGTTTGCGCTCGATCGCCATCGAGTACGGCAAGGGGAGCTTCTACAACTGCGCGCCACGCCACATCGACAGCACGGCCGGGGAGGGGTTGTCGGTGCGTGAGGGCAGGCTGGTCTTCGGGCTGCCGCGGTTCACCGAGGCAGAGGTGCCACATCGGGTTTGAGTACGGGGTACTCATGTGCGCCGAATGGGCCGGTGCGAGCGTGAAGTCATGTTCACCATCTCTGCGAGGCGCCTCTTCGACGGCCATGACGTGCTCGAAGACCAGGTCGTCCGGATCGACCAGGGAAAGATCGTCGACCTCGCCCCGGGGCGCGCGGCGGACGTCGACCTCGGCGACGCCACCCTGCTGCCCGGCCTGATCGACTGCCATGTCCACCTGACCTTCGACGCCAGTGACGACGCCGTCGCCCACCTCCAGACCGCCTCGGACGAGGAGCTCGTCGCGGGCATGCGGCAGGCAGCCGCGCACACCCTGGCCAAGGGCGTGACCACCGTGCGCGACCTCGGCGACCGCAACTACCTGTCCCTGCGCCTGGGCCTGGGTCCCACCGAGGGCCCGGAGATCCTCGGCTCCGGCCCGCCCATCACCACGACCAAGGGCCACTGCTGGTTCCTCGGCGGGGAGGCGGACGGCGAGGAGGGCGTGCGCGCAGCCGTACGGGAAAGAGCGCGCAACGGCGCGCACGTGATCAAGATGATGCTCACAGGTGGCGAGCTCACCCCGGGGACCAGGTCGTGGGAGCGGCAGTACGAGCTGAGCGAGGTCAGGGCGGCCGCCGACGAGGCGCACGCGCTGGGCCTGCCGATCGCCGGGCACGCGCACGGCGCGGACGGCATCGCCTACGCCCTGGAGGCCGGGTTCGACACGATCGAGCACTGCACGTTCTTCACCGAGGACGGCCTCGACATCGACACCGAGCTCATGGCCAGGCTGGCCGCCTCCGACGTGGTGATCTCGCTGACGATGGGCGTGGTGCCGACGGACGCGCCGATGCCGCCGCGGGTCAGGGCGCTGCTGCCACGCCTGGGCGAGTTGCTGCGGGCGCACCGCGACATGGGGATGAAGGTCGTCATCGGTACCGACGCCGGCATCGGTCCGCCCAAGCCGCACGGGCTGCTGCCGCTGGGCGCGCAGATGCTGGTGGAGATGGGCGGGTTCGAGGCGCTCGACGTGCTGCGCTCGATCACCGCCAGGGCCGCCGAGGTCTGCCGCGTGGGCGACAGGAAGGGCAGCATCGCGCCCGGTTTCGACGCCGACCTGGTGGCCGTGACCGGCGATCCGGTGTCCGACATCGGCGCCCTCCACCACCCTGTGGGCGTGTGGCGGCTGGGCCATAGGCTCTGATGCGTGACGCGTGTCGGGATCCTGGGGCCGCTGCAGGTGCGCGACCATGAACACGTTGCGAAGATCGGCGGCGCGCGGGTGCGGGTGTTGCTGGTCAGGCTCGCGCTCGATCCCGGCCGCGTGATCACCGCCGAGCAGCTCATCGACGACCTGTGGCCGGGTGAGCCGCCCGCCCACCCGCTGGCCGCGCTGCAGTCGCTGGTGTCCAGGGCCAGGCGGGAGGCGCCGGGGCTGATCGGCTCGCACCCGGCGGGCTACCTGCTCGACGTGGCTCGCGAGGAGACCGACGCGTGGGAGTTCGAGCGGCTGGCCCGCGCGGGCGACCACCGCGCTGCCCTGGCGCTGTGGCGCGGCCCGGCGCTCGCCGACGCTTCCGGGCACCCGTTCGCGATGGCGCCGTCCGCCCGGCTGGAGGAGTTGCGCCTGCAGAGCCTGGCCGCCGACCTCGCCACCAGGCCTGATCCAGCGGAGTTGGAAGAGCTGGTCGCCGCGCACCCGTTGCGCGAGCCGTTCCACGCCCTGCTGGTACGCGCCCTGGCTGCGGCCGGGCGCGCGGGCGAGGCGCTGGAGGCCTACGAACGCATCAGGGCCAGGCTGGCCGACGAGCTCGGCGCCGACCCGGGTCCCGAGCTGCGCGAGGCGCACCTGGTAGCCCTCCGCATCGAGGTCCAGGGCAACCTGCCCGCCCGCCTGACCAGCTTCGTGGGCAGGAAGGCCGAGGTCGTACGGCTGCGCGAGCTCCTCGACGGCGATGCCCGCCTGGTCACCCTCACCGGTCCCGGCGGCGCGGGCAAGACGCGGCTGGCGATCGAGGTGGCCGCCACGCTCGACGCCCGCGACGGCGTGTGGCTGGTCGAGCTCGCCCAGGCCTCCGGGGTGCGCGCGGCGGTCGAGTCCACGCTGGGCACCACCGACCTCCGCGGCAGCGCGGCGCTCATCGTGCTCGACAACTGCGAGCACGTCGTGGACGAGGCGGCGCAGGTGGCTGAGCGGCTGCTCGCCGAGGCCCCCGAGCTGCGGATCATCGCCACGAGCAGGGAGCCGCTGGACATCACCGGCGAGCGCCTGCATCAGGTCGGCCCGCTGGCGGGCTCCCCCGCCGTCCGGCTGTTCACCGACCGGGCCGCTGCCGCGCGGCCCGACCTGCACCTGGACCGCGAGGAGGTGCTGAAGATCTGCGCGGAGCTCGACGGCATCCCGCTGGCGATCGAGCTGGCCGCCGCACGGCTGCGCACGATGCCGCTGTCCGGCCTGGCCGAGCAGCTCGCCGACCGCCTCGCGCTGCGCGGCACCCGTACGGCGGAGCCCAGGCATCGCACCTTGCGCGCGGTCATCGACTGGAGCTGGGACCTGCTGACCCCCGACGAGCAGCGGTTGCTGAGCCGCATATCGGTGTTCGCGGGCGGCACGACGCAGGCCGCGGTGCGCGAGGTGTGCGGCGGCGACCCGGGCTCGCTGGTCGACAAGTCGCTGGTGGTCCTCCAGGGCGAGCGTTACGTGCTCCTCGAAACCGTCAGGCACTACGCGGCGGAACGCCTGGCCGACCCGGAGACCGCGCAGGCGCACGCCCGCTACTACGTCGAGCTGTCCGAACGCGCCGAGCCGTACCTGCGCGGAAAGGACCAGGTGCGCTGGCTGAGCGTGCTCGACGCCGAGCAGGCCAACCTGGACGCCGCCCTGCAGCACACCGCCGATCCGCTCAGGGCGATCCTGCCGAGGTTCTGGCCGTGGGTCATGCGGGGCCGCTGGCGTGAGGCGCGCACCTGGTCGGCCGACGTGCTCACGAGGGTGCCTCAACAGGAAGAGGATCTCGCCTACGCGCTGTGCGTGCTGGTCAGCGGGGGCGGGCTGCTGCCCGTCGTGTGGGAGTCCGACCATCCGGCCGCGCTCGCCGCCTGGACGCTGGCCGGGGACTTCGGGCTGCCGGTCGACGTGGTCGAGCGGGCCAGAGCCGCTCTGGGCCGGTTCAGCGGCCATGAGGATCCGTGGACGCGGGCGACGGTGCGGTTGATGGCGGGCATCTCGGAGTTCGAGTTCGGCGCGGCGCGGGCGGCCGAGGAGCCGCTGGCCGAGGCGCTCACCGGGTTCCGGGCCGCGGGCGACCGATGGGGGCTGGCGCTGGCGCTCTACTGGCTGTCGCTGACCGTGGAGAACCGGGGCGACTTCGCCGGGGCGCTGGCGCTGGTGCTGGAGTCCGCCGGGCCGTCCGCCGAGATCGGCGGGCTGGACGCGCTGCCCGGCCCGGTGATGCTCTTCGCCAGGATCGGCCAGCTCAGAGGCCGTGTGGGCGACTTCGCCGGAGCCGCCCGCGACCTGGATCTGGCGTGGACGGCGGCCGAGCGGGCCGACGACCCGCTCGCCATGGCCAGGGTGGTGCACGCCAGGGCCATGCTGTCCCGGCGGCGCGGCGCACCGGACGCGCAGATCGCGCGGCGGGCCCTGGAGCTGGTCGGGCTGGCCGACGTGCCGCCGCCGCAGTTCGTGGCCCAGGTCCTGGCCGAGGTGTCCAGGGCGACGGGCGAGGTGGAGCCGCTGCGCCGGGCGCTCGCCCTCATGGACGGCAACCCGGACAGGACGGCGCGGGCGGTGATCCTGGAGGCGGCCGCCGAGCGGGTGGCGCCGGTGGAGCTCGTCGGCGCCGCGTGGGCGCTGCGCGGGATCACCGGGACCGCCGACCCCGAGGTGCTGGAGAGCCTCGGCGGTCAGCGCACGTCGGCCCGGGAGATGCCGAACCCGGAGAGGTACGCGTCGAGCTTGCTGGCCGGGCCGTCGAAGCCGATGTAGCCGTCGGGACGGATGAGCAGGTCACCGTGCAGGGTGAAATGTCCGCCCCACAGGCCGGGCATGCGCTCGCCGCCGCGCTCGCCCACGGACAGCGGGCTCTCCCAGTAACCGAGGTTGAGCTGCTGCGTCTCCTCGTCGCGCTTGAGGTCGCCCTCGCGCAGCAGCCTGGTGCTGAGCCCGAGCACGTGCTCGGCGATCGGCATGCGCTCCGCCTCGTAGGTGCCGATCAGCCGCTCGTCGCCGCTCGCGAGCTTCCAGCCCAGGTTGTAGGCGTCCTGGATGCCGGTGTTCATGCCCTGCCCGCCCGCCGGTGAGTGCACGTGGGCCGCGTCCCCGGCCAGGAAGACCCTGCCGACCCTGAACCGCTCGGCCATCCTGATGTTGACCCGGTACTCCGACCTCCAGGTGACCTCCTTGAGCGTGATGTCGGAGTACCTGGAGACGATCTTCTGGAAGTCGGTCTCGTCGGTGACCAGCGAGGTGAACTGGAAGACGTCGGTGCCGGGCAGCGGGCACAGCCCGAACGCCATCTGCTGGGTCTCGGGGTCCACGTACACGCGCCAGTACTCGCGGTCGACGTCGTCGGTCTTCACGTCGCCGAGCAGCATGCGCTCGCTCTCGAAGGTGTCGCCGTGGAAGCCGACGCCGAGCCTCTTGCGCACGGTGCTGCGGCCGCCGTCCGCACCGACCAGGTAGTCGCACTTCACGGTGCCGTTGCTGAGCGTGACCGTGACGCCGTCGTCGTCCTGCTCGAAGTCGATGACCTCGGTGCCCAGCTCCACGTGGTGGCCGAGTTCCGCGAGGCGCTCGCGCAGGATCCGCTCGATCCGCCACTGCGGCTGCATGATCACCATCGGGTACGGCACGTCCTCGGTCGGCTCCTTGGGCTCGTGCATGCGCCCCTCCCAGACCATCTGGTCGCCGACGTAGCTCCTGATCGCGGGGTAGACGGCGCCGGTGGCGAGGATCTCGTCGACGACGCCGAGGTCGTGGAAGATCTCCAGCGTGCGCGGCTGGAGGCCCTTGCCGCGCGAGCCTCTGGGGTGCTCCGGCGACCGCTCCACGATGCGGAAGTCGACGCCGCGTCGGGCGAGTTCGATGGCGAGGGTCAGACCGGTCGGGCCGCTGCCGACGATGAGTACGTTTGTCATGGAAGGGACGATGCCCGAGCCCGCTGCCGGATCGCTGTCAGCCGCTAGCATGATGCCGCCGCTGGGGCGTGTACTGAAGGGGCGTGTGATGGCCGGGGAGATCCTTCGGTCGAGGAGTGAGCTGGGCGGCAGGGTCGCACCGATCGAGCTCTTCTTCGACCTCGTCTACGTCTTCGCGGTCACCCAGCTGTCCCATCTGCTGCTGTCCGACCTCACTCCCGCGGGCGCCGTGCGCACGCTGTTGCTGATGCTGGCGGTGTGGTGGGCGTGGATGTACACCGCATGGAGCACCAACTATTTGCACCCGGACCACCCGGTCATGCGGTTCACGCTCGTCGGCATCATGCTGGCCGGGCTGGTGATGTCGGCCGCCCTGCCCCACGCGTTCGGCGACAAGGCGGGCTGGTTCGTCGGCGCCTACCTCGCCATCCAGGTGGGCCGCACGCTCACCGTCACGCTGCTGTCCAGGGGCGAAGCCGTACAGAAGGTGTTCCTGCGGGTCCTGGTCTGGATGATGTTCTCGGCCGTCCTGTGGATCGCCGGGCTGTTCTTCGGCGGGTGGACGCAGGTGGCGTTCTGGGCGGCCGCGCTGGCCGTCGAGTACACCGCACCGTGGCACGGTTACCGCACGCCGTTCCTGGGCCGGTCGGAGACGTCGGACTGGACGATCGACGGCGGCCACATGGCAGAACGGTGCCAGCTGTTCGTCATCATCGCCCTGGGCGAGTCCGTGCTGGTCACCGGCGTGACGCTGATGAACGAGGACTTCTCCGGCCCGGCCGTGGCCGCCCTGGTCGCCGCCTTCCTGGGAAGCGTGGCTCTGTGGTGGGTCTATTTCGACCGTACGGCGGAAGCCGCGGCGGAGGCCATCGCCGCCTCCGACGACCCCGGCAGGATCGGCCGCTCCGCCTACACCTTCATCCACCTGCCCATGGTGGCGGGCATCATCGTGATGGCCGTCGGCGACGAGCTGGTGATCGCCCACCCGGGCGGCCACGTCGCTCTGGGCACCGCGCTCACCGTGCTGGGCGGCCCCGCCCTGTTCCTGATCGGCCACGCCATGTTCAAGCGGGTCGTGTTCGGATATGTGCCCGTCAACCGGGTAGTGGCGGTGCTGGCGCTTGCCGTACTCGGACTGGTGGCACTCTTCGCGCCGCCGATCGTTGTACTGAGTGCGGCCACCCTGGTCGTCTGGGGGGTGGCGGCGTGGGACTTCGTTCTTATCCGGCGACGCGACGCCCGAGAGCGCTGATCCACTGCTTGATGCCGGATACGGTGACACAGCATGGTGGGGTCAGCACCACCCCACCCAGGGGTGGACGCGGGATTTTGCGTCGTCTCGGAAGGACCGAGACTCGAAACCCACCGCAACGTGAGGAGACCAGTGACCACGCCTGTCACGATCGAGTCCAAGGGCAGTGACTTCGCCCAGTTAACACGCAAGATTCAGGACGCCGGCCTGCTCGAGCGGCGCCCTGTCTATTACGCGCTCCGCGGAACCCTCCTTGGCCTGGCCTTCTTCGGCGGATGGGGGCTGTTCCTGTGGGTGGGCGACTCGTGGCTTCAGCTGCTCGTGGCCGCATTCCTCGCGATCGTCTTCGCCCAGGCCGGGCTCTACGCGCACGACCTGGCGCACCGGCAGATCTTCAAGAAGCGTCCGGCGAGCGACGTCGTCGGCCGCCTGGTCGGCAACCTCGGCATCGGGCTCGGCTACGGCTGGTGGAACGACAAGCACACCCGCCACCACGCCAACCCCAACCACGAAGAGCACGACCCTGACGTCTCGCCGGCCGTACTCGTGTGGTCGGACAACCAGGCCTCCAAGGCCAAGGGGTTGCCGCTGTTCATGGCGAGGTGGCAGGCCTACCTGTTCTTCCCGCTGCTCACCCTTGAGGGCTGGCACCTGCACGTCGCCAGCGTGAAGTCGGTGCTCAAGCCGGGCGTGGTCAAGCGCAGGGGCCTGGAGGCGGCGCTGCTCGCCGCCCACTTCGTCATCTACTTCGGCATCGTCTTCGCCACCCTGCCGTTCGGCATGGCGATCGTGTTCCTGCTGGTGCACCAGGGCCTGTTCGGCATCTACCTCGGCTGCACGTTCGCGCCCAACCACAAGGGCATGCCCGTGCTGAGCGGTGACGACAAGCTCGACTTCCTGCGCAAGCAGGTGCTGACCTCGCGTAACGTCCGGGGCGGCTGGTTCATCAACACCGCGCTGGGTGGGCTCAACTTCCAGATCGAGCACCACCTGTTCCCGAACATGCCCACGCCGAACCTGCGCCTGGCGCAGCCCATCGTGCGTGAGCACTGCGAGAAGCTCGGCGTGGACTACCTCGAGTCCGGGCTGATCAGCTCCTACAGCCAGGCCATCAGGCACCTGTATTCAGTCGGCGAGGCTCTGCGGGTCAAGGCCTAGCCGTCGAGTCGTTTCCGCAGTCCCTCCCGCCGGGCCTCCAGCTCGGCGATGAGCTCGTCATTGTCGTCGGCCAGCTGCAACATGGCCGACCGTTCTGCGGCGTCCGTCGGCCCCATGTCACCGACCTGCTCGCGCAGTTCGGCGGTCGAGGCGCGGAGTTTCGCCAGGTCCTCATCGACCTGGCGAAGTTCGTCCTGAATACTCATCCCTGTCCCATCCCCAACTAGGCTTGTGATCATGCGCAGGATGTCGCCCAGCACGATCGCGACGGCGGGTGTCGTCGCAGCGACGCTGATCGGCACGGTCATCGCCGCCATCTACCAGCACAAGACGCCCAACGTCCTCGACGTCGTGCTCCCGCTGGTGGCCTGCACCGCGATCTTCTGGCGCAACCGGCACCCGGTGGCCGTGCTCATCGTGGTGGGGCTCACCACGTTCATCTACTACCCCTACGCCTACATCGACGGGCCGTTCCTCCTGTTGACCGTGCTGGCCCTCTATACGGCCGCCGACCAGGGGCACCTGCTGGCCGCCATCGTCACGGGCGGCGCCGGGCTGCTGGCCATGGGGTTCGGCGAGACCGAGGTCAGGCACGTCGACAACACCACCTTCCTGATCATCGCCGAGGGCATCGTCACCACGATCACGATCGGCGGCGTGACCAGGAACCGGCGCGCCTACCGCAACGAGGTGCACGAGCGGGCGCGCGAGGCCGAGCGCACGCATGCCGAGGAGGTACGGCGGCGCGAGACCGAGGAGCGGCTGCGCATCGCCAGGGAGCTGCACGACGTCGTCGGGCACAACATCTCGCTGATCAACGTCCAGGCCGGGGCGGCGCTGCACGGACTGAAGAAGCGGCCGGAGGACGCCGAGGCGGCGCTCCGCACCATCAAGGAGACGAGCAAGGAGACGCTGCGCCAGCTGCGTACCACCCTGGGCGTACTACGCCAGGTGGACGAGGACGCCCCGGTCGTGCCTGCGGCGAGCCTGACCAGGCTGGACGAGCTGACGGCCGGACTCAGCGTGACGCTGGACGTGCCGGACTCGCTGGAGGACCTCCCTGCGGAGGTGGACCTGGCCGCGTCGCGCATCGTCAAGGAGGCGCTGACCAACGTCTCCCGCCACTCGGGCGCACACCACGCATCCCTCGCCATCACCCGCACACCCCGAAATATCACCATCCGCGTCGAGGATGACGGGCCGGGCGCCACCTTCACCGAGGGCACCGGCTACGGTCTGCAGGGCATGCGCGAGCGCGCCATCGCCCTCGGCGGCACCCTCGAAGCCGGTCCCCGCCCTGAAGGCGGCTTCCGCGTCGTCGCCGACCTGCCGCTACAGAAGGAAACCGCATGATCCGCCTCCTGCTCGCCGACGACCAGACGCTGGTCCGCGCCGGTTTCCGCTCGATTCTCAACGACGAGGACGACTTCGAGGTGGCCGGTGAGGCGGCGAACGGGGCCGAGGCCGTCGCCAAGGCGCGCGAGCTGCTCCCCGACGTCGTGCTCATGGACATCCGCATGCCCGAGCTCGACGGCCTGGAGGCCACTCGCCAGATCGTCGCCGACCCCAGACTCGCCGACGTCAAGGTGATCATCCTGACCACGTTCGACCTCGACGACTACGTCTACGGCGCGCTCAGGACGGGCGCCAGCGGGTTCCTGGTGAAGGACACCGAGCCTGCCGAGCTGATCCACGCCGTCCGCGTCGTGGCGCGCGGCGACGCGCTGATCGCCCCGTCGATCACCCGCAGGCTGATCTCCGAGTTCGCCGGGAGGGTCAAGCGCCCCGACCCTGGACCGGAGCTGAACGGGCTCACCGAGCGCGAGCGGGAGGTCATGGGGCTGGTCGCGCACGGCCTGTCGAACGACGAGATCGCCGCCAAGCTCGTCCTCAGCCCGGCGACGGCGAAGACGCACGTCAGCCGCATCATGACCAAGCTCGGGGTGCGCGACAGGGCCCAGCTCGTGGTGCTGGCGTACGAGGCGGGGATGGTGACACCGGGGTGGCTTACGCCCTGAGTTGTACGGCAAGCGCCCCCATGATGCTCCGGGAGTAGGTCAGGTGTCCGCGCAGGCATGACGACCCGGCCATAGCCGTACCGGGACTGTGTACGCATGGAAACGGTTGAGCTGGCCCGCCTGCAGTTCGCGCTCACAGCGGGGGCGCATTTTCTCTTCGTGGCGCTGACACTGGGGCTGGCCACGCTGGTCGCGGTCATCCAGACGCGGGCCACGTTCTCCGGCAATCCTGTGCACCTGCGGATGACCCGGTTCTGGGGGCAGCTCTACATCATCAACTACGCCATGGGCATCGTGACCGGGCTGGTGATGGAGTTCCAGCTCGGGTTGTCGTGGAGCGGGCTGACGCACTTCGCGGGCAACGTGTTCGGGGCGTCGCTGGCGCTGGAGACGCTGGTGGCGTTCTTCGTCGAGTCGACGTTCCTGGGATTGTGGATCTTCGGGTGGGGGCGGCTGAACAAGTGGGCCCATCTGGCCACGATCTGGGTCGTGACGCTCACGGCGTACGCCAGCGCCTTCTGGATCATGATCTCGAACGGCTTCCTGCAGAACCCGGTCGGCTACAAGATCGTCAACGGTGTGATGGAGCTCGCCGACTTCGGCGCGATGCTCGCCAACCAGGCCTCGCTGACCGCCTTCGGGCACATCATGGGCGGCGCGATGGTCACCGGCGGCCTGTTCATGGCCGGGGTCAGCGCCTACCACCTGCGTAAGCGCACCCTGGAGCAGGACTTCTTCCGCAAGTCGCTGCGCGTCGGGCTCGGCGTGGCGCTGCCCGCGCTGATGTGGACGGTCACCTTCGGCGGGCTGAGCTTCGACACGCTGCAGCCGACCAAGGTGGCCGCCTACCAGGGCTCGGCGGAGGACATGGCCAAGGCGCAGGCGGACGCGGTGGCGATGTTCGGCCCCGGCGACTACCTGCCGCCCAGCGGGCCGGTGTCCACCGCCGCGATCCTGATGATGACGTTGTGGGCGATCATGATCCTCGTCGTGGCGGTCAGCGTGCTGCTGATGGTGTTCCGGCCGGCGGTGCGCCGGTTCAGGGTCTGGCACTGGCTGCTCACCGCGATGATCCCCGTCCCGTTCGTCACGATGCTCTGCGGGTGGATCTTCCGGGAGATGGGCCGCCAGCCGTGGGCCGTCTACGGGCTGCTGAGGACCGAGGACGCGATGTCGCCGGTCACCCACGGGCAGATCCAGCTCTCCCTCATCGCGTTCACCGCCGTCTTCTCGATGCTCATCCTCGTCAACTACTGGCTGCTGGCCAGGCAGGCCAGGCGCGGGCCCGACGCCGTCCAGCTGGGCGAGCAGCAGCAGCGCCCGGCCGAACTCGTCCTGACCTACTGAAGGAGCCCGTCATGGAGATCTTCGTTCTCGCCTTCTTCGCGATCGGCTACCTGATCCTGGCCGGGGCCGACATCGGCATCGGCATGCTCCTGCCGTACCTGGGGCGGACCTCTGACCAGCGGCGCGAGGTGATCGCCGCGATCGCGCCGTTCTTCCTGGGCAACGAGGTGTGGCTGGTGGCCACCGGCGGCATCCTCGCCGGGCTGTTCCCCACGCTGGAGGGCGAGCTGCTCAGCGGGAACTACGGGGTGATCGTCGCTCTGCTGGCCAGCTGGGTGCTGCGTGACATGGGCCTGTGGCTGCGCGGCCGGGTGCTGGCCGGTGGCTGGCAGGCGCTCTGGGACGGCGTGATCGTCGCCGGGAGCTGGGGGCTGGCGCTGTCGCTCGGCACGTTGCTGAGCGACATCCTGCTCGGCGTGTCCGGGCCGGTCGGGATGCTGCCCGCGCTGATCATGGCGGTGCTGTTCGCCGCGCACGGGCTGGCGTTCGCCTCGCTGCGGCTGCGCGGCGAGCTGCGCGCGCGGGCGACCGTACTGTCCGCGCAGACGGGCGAGGGCGTCACCTACGCCCTGACCAGCGGGGTCATCGCGGCGCTCGCCATCGTGGCCGGGCTGCGGCTGCCGCTGACCGACTCGCACACCGGGGTCGCCGCCTTCCTGGCGCCCGTGGTCCTGGTGCTGATCCCGTTCCTGGTCGCGGCGCAGGCGTGGGTCTGGTGGACCTTCCGTCACCGCGTCACCGGTCCGTCCTACCTGTGAAGATGGGTTTATGACAGTTAGAGAACTTCGCCTGGTTGTGACCGCAGATGACTACGAGGAGGCGCTCCGGTTCTACCGTGACGTCCTCGGCCTGCCCGAGCGGGAGGCCTACAACTCCGAGGACGGCAGGGTGACGATCCTGGAGGCGGGCCGGGCCACGCTGGAGATCGCCGACAGGAACCAGGCCGAGTTCATCGACCGGGTGGAGGTCGGCCGCCGGGTGGCCGGGCACATCCGGGTGGCCTTCGAGGTGGCCGACTCCGCTGCGACCACCGCGACGCTGGCCGAGGCGGGCGCGAAGGTGATCGCGGAGCCGACCCGCACCCCGTGGAACTCGCTCAACGCCCGCCTCGAAGGCCCGGCCGGGCTCCAGCTGACCCTGTTCGAAGAGCTCGGCTAGAGGTTCGCGCCGCCCGTGGCGTCGAGGGTGGTCCCGGTGACGAAACGGGCGGCGTCGGACACCGCGAAGGCGACGACGTCGGCGATCTCCTCGGGGGTGCCGACGCGGGCCAGGGCGTGGCGGGAGGCGGCGAAGTCGTAGGCCGCCGGGTCCTCGTGCAGCCAGGCGTTCGCGTCGGTGTCGATGATGCCCGGCGCCACGTTGTTGACGGTGATCCCGCGCGGGCCGAGCTGCTTGGCCAGGTTGAGGGTGAGCAGGTGCAGGGCGCCCTTCGTCATGGCGTAGACGATCCCGTCGGGAAAGGCGATCCTGGTGACGCCCGAGGTGACGTTGACGATCCGGCCACCGTCCGGGATCAGCGGGAGCAGGCGCTGCGTCAGGAAGAACGGCGCCCTGACGTTCACGGCGAACATGCGGTCGTAGCTCTCCTGCGTCACCTCGCCGAAGGGCTCGTGCAGCCCGATCCCCACGTTGTTCACCAGCACGTCCAGCGTGTCGATCGCCTCGGCGAGCCTTTCCACGCCGCCTTCCGCGCCCAGCTCCGCCCGCACCGCGAACGCGCTGCCGCCCGCCTCCTCGACGAGCCGCACGGTCTCCTTGGCGGCCGCCTCGTCCCTGGCGTAGTTCACCGCGACCCTGAACCCGTCCCGGCCCAGCCGTACGGCTGTCGCCCTGCCGATTCCCCTGCTCGCCGCGGTCACGAGGGCAGTCTTCATGGCACGAAACCTTTCTTTAGCGATCGATACAGCAACCGTAACATAGCGATCGCTATAGAATGAGTGCATGGCGAGGCAACGGGCGTTCGACAGGGACCAGGCGCTGGAGACCGCGCTCACCGTGTTCTGGCAGTACGGCTACGAGGCGACCTCCGTCGCCGAGCTGACGGCGGCGATGGACATCAGGCCACCCAGCCTGTACGGCGCCTTCGGCGACAAGCGGCGGCTCTTCGAGGAGGCCGTCGCGCGTTACCAGGAGACGTGGGGGGCGTTCGCCGGAGTCGCGCTGGCCCAGCCGGGACCGGCGAAGGACGCCATCGGGCGGATGCTGCGCGAGGCCGCCCAGCAGTACACCGACCCCGCCCACCCGCCGGGCTGCCTGGTGATCTCCGCGGGGGTCAACTGCGGGCCGCAGTCGGCCGAGGTGCAGGAGTGGCTGCGTTCGCTGCGCGAGGCGAGCAAGGCGGCGCTGAAGGCCAGGATCGAGCAGGATCTGGACGGCGACGCCGAGACGCTGGCCACCTATTTCGCGAGCGTGATCCAGGGCATGTCGACGCAGGCAAGAGACGGCGCCTCTCGCGAGATGCTGGAGCGGGTGGCGGATACGGCGATGCTGGCGTGGCCCGACTTGTCCACACCCTGGGGATAACTCTGGCCGTCTATCCCGCGTCTCCGAGGTAGAGGTCCTTCAGCGCGGTCAGCTCCTGGTCCGTGAGGCCGAGCGCCGTCCGCGCGTAGCCTTCCGCGTCGCCGTACAGCTCCTGGGCGGTGTCGAAGGCGGCGGCCAGGTAGACCTCGCGGACCTCCAGGAGGGGGCGGACCACCTCGGGGTCGATGCCACCCTGGGCGACCATCTCGTACAGGCCCGCGTAGGCGCTCTCGAGGTGGCGGTTGCTGTCGAGGTAGTCCGCGAGGACGGTCTCGCGGTCGACGCCCAGGAGGGTGAGGAGCAGCGCGGACCCCCAGCCCGTGCGGTCCTTGCCCGCTGTGCAGTGCATGAGGGTGCCGGGCTTTGTCAGGGTACGCAGGAGCTCGCCGAAGGCCTCGTGGGCGTCGGGGGTGGTGACGAAGGCGCGGTAGACGTCGACGAGGAAGGCTTCGGCGGACTGCGGGGATTTGAGCGCTTCGATGCCGTCGGGGGAGGCGAACAGGGAGGCGATGTCGGCGCCGTGACCGCCGTGCTTCTGGACGTCGAGTACCCGGTAGTGGACGCCTTCTGGGAGGCGGTCCGGCTGGTCGGTGCGCTCGGTCCGGGTGCGGAGGTCGCAGACTCGCTTCACTCCGGCTTCGAGGAGGAGTTGCTGCTCGTCACCGGTCAGCCGGTCGAGGGCGCCGGACCTGAACGCGAGGCCCATTTTGACCTTGCGACCGTCGGTGGTGCTGTGTCCGCCCACGTCACGTAGGTTGGGCGCGGATGCGATATCGAGTGTGTCCCCCACACGCCCGACGGTATCAACCACCCCATCCCACCATCAGCCCACCAACCCTCCCCACCCCTGAAGCCCCCAGTGGCCGCGCTCCCGCTCCTGGCGGTTGCCACCACCCCACCACCCCGCGCCGCGCCCCGCCACCCCGCGCCGCGCCCCGCCACCCCGCGCCGCGCCCCGCCACCCCGCGCCCCGCCACCCCGCGCCGCGCCCCGCCACCCCGCGCCGCGCCGCGCCCCGTCACCCCGCCATCCCGCCCCGCGCCCCGCGCCCCGCGCCCCGCGCCCCGCGCCCCGCGCCCATGAGGTTGGCCCGCCCGTCCTCTTCGCGACACATAAGGATCCTAAAGACCCTCAAAAGCCAAGACCCCCAAGATCCCTTGGTCTTGGGGGTTGGGTCAGAGGAGGGTGCCGCCGAGGGCTTCGAACTTGCCGAGGGCCTGGTCGATGCGAGCGAGCGTGTCCGCATGCAGCGTGATGTCCGCCGCCGCGATGTTCTCCTCGATGTGCGCAGGCGTCCGGCTGCCCGGGATCGCCACCACGTGCGGGTCCTGGTGCAGCAACCACGCCAGCGCGAGCTGCGCCGGAGTAACACCCAACTCCGCCGCCAGCGTACGAACAGGCGCGTACCGGTCGTTGTTAGCCGAAAGGTTCTCGCTGGAGAACCGGGGCGCGTTGCGCCGGAAGTCCCCCTCCCCCACCCCCTGCACGGTCCCCGTCAGGAACCCGTTCCCCAGCGGGCTCCAAGCCACCAGCCCCACCCCCAGCTCCCGAGCCGCAGCCAGCAGATCCGCGTCCACCGGCCGCCACATCGACCACTCGTTCTGCACAGCCGCGATCGGATGCACAGCATGCGCCCGCCGCAACTGCGAAGCGGTCACGTTCGACAGCCCGATGTGCTTCACCAGCCCGTCCTTCACCAGCGAGGCCATCGCGCCAACGGTCTCCTCGATGGCCACCCCCGGGTCGGGGTAGTGCGCGTAGTAAAGGTCGATCGCGTCGATGCCCAGGTTGCGCAGGCTCCGCTCGGCGTAGGTCCGGACCAGGCGGCCCTCGCCGTTCACCCTCAGCTCGTTGAACGCATACCCCACCGGCACCGACCGCGCGGGCTCGCCGTCCAGGAGCGCCAGCCCGAACTTGGTCGCCACCACCACCTCGTCGCGCCGCCCCTTGATCACCTTGCCGACCAGCCGCTCGTTGTGCCCGTCAGCCCCGTAGGCGTCGCTGGTGTCCACGTGGGTGGCGCCCGCGTCGAGCGCCGCCGTCAATGCCGTCGTCGCGCGCTCGTCGTCGATGTCGCCGTAGACACCGGGCGACAACACCATCGCGCCGAAACCGATCGCGGGTACTTCCAGATTTCCCAGTTCGCGTGTCGTCATGACCATGAGGATGCCGCCGGAGGTCTGGCCGCGTCCAAGACCCGTTGCTATAACCATCGGTTATGGATGTGCACCTGCGGGACCTGCGCTACTTCGTCGCCGCGGCCGAGGAGCTCAACGTCACCAGGGCGGCCGAGCGGCTGTTCGTGTCCCAGCCCGCGCTCTCCAAGCAGTTGCGCACGCTGGAGCGCCAGCTCGGCTTCCCGCTGTTCGACCGGGTGCACAGCGGCCTGATGCTCACCCGGCAGGGCCACGCCCTGCTGCCCGTCGCGCGCGAGCTGCTGCAGGCCTGGACCTCCGGCGTGGAGGAGGCCAGGGCGTCGGCGCCCACCGGCACGCTGGTCATCGGCATGCAGACCGCCGTCGGCCGGGGGCTGCAGCAGAAGGCGCTGCAGGCGTTCCGCGCCAGGATGCCCGGCTGGCAGGTGTCACTGCGCCTGGTCGGCTGGCAGGACCCGAGCGGCGGCCTGGCCGACGGCAGCTCGGACGTCGCCTTCATCTGGCTGCCCGCCCCACCCGACCTGGAGACGCTGGTGCTGGCCACCGAGCGCAGGTTCGTCGCGTTGCCCGACGATCATCCACTGGCGACAAGGACCGAGATCCCCTTCGACGACCTGCGCGAGGAGGCGTTCATCGCGCTGCCAGAGGCGGCTGGGCCGCTCAGGGATTTCTGGCTGGCGCTCGACGCGCGCGACGACGAGCCGGTGGTCGCGGCGGTCGCGGACACGGCCGAGGCGGTGTTCGAGGCGGTGAACGGCGGGCTGGGCATCGTGCTGCTCTCCGAGGGCAACGCGGGCCTGTACAAACGGCCGGGCGTCACCTTCCGTCCCGTCCAGGGACTCACCCCCGCACAGCTGGCCATCGCCTGGCGAAGGGGCGACCTCAGGGCACATGTCGCAACCTTCGTCGAAGCACTCAAAGAACCCGATAAATCGCACTAAGGTCGGTCGCATGGACGATTACAAGATCACCTTCGGCATCGTCGACGCCGACGGCGACGGCAGGATCTCGGCAGAGGAGCTGGTCCGCCTCATGGAGGTGCTCGGCCAGCCCATCACCATCGAATCCGCCCAGGCCAGCATCACCAAGCTCGACCAGGACGGCGACGGCCTCATCGACGTGGAGGAGTTCGGCGCCTTCCTGAATCGATAGCAAGCCTGCACAATGGCGGCAGGAGGGACGATGGCTATCAAGAGTGACGCGAGTGATATACGAATCTCCGCGGAAATCGTCAAGTCGCTCAGGCCGGGCATCGACCGGGTCTCCAAGGAGGTCATCCAGGAGATCCAGACCCGCATTCCCGAATACGCCAGACCCTCGGACGAGGTCTACATCAAGGTCGTCAGGACAGCCGTCGAGCAGGCCATCGACGGCTTCCTCGACCGTATGGAAAATCCCGACGCCCCGTGGGACCCCGAGCCCTTTCGCCTGATCGGCCGCGGCGAGGCGGCCGAGGGCCGCAATCTCGAACCCCTGCAGACGGCCATGCGCCTGGGAGCCCGCGTCGGCTGGCGGCGGCTCACCGAGATCGCCGAGCCGCTCGGGCTGTCCCCGCACTCGCTCTACGACCTGGGCGAGGCCATCTTCATCTACCTCGACCAGCTCGCCGACGCGGCCGCCGAGGGCTTCGACGAGGCCAGGGCGCACGCGGCTGGCGAGATGGAGCGGCGCCGCCACCGCCTGCTCGACCTGCTGCTCAGCCAGCCGCCAGCCTCGGGCGAGGCCATCGCCGACCTGGCCAAGGCGGCCGGGTGGCGGCTGCCGAAGACGGTGGCCTGCGTCGCGCTCGACGAAGGGCACGGCACCTACCGCACCCCGTCCCTGCCGCCGGACGTGCTGACCGGGCTGGAGCGGCGCAACCCCTGCCTGCTCGTGCCCGACCCGAGCGGGCCCGGCCAGGCGCAGACGCTGGAGCAGGCGTTACGCGGATGGAAGGCGGTCGTCGGCCCCGCCGTACCCCTGGCCGGGGCTGCCGCCTCGCTGCGGTGGGCCACCGAGGCGCTGTCATTGGCAAGGCGCGGGGTGCTGCCCAAGGGGCTGCTGCGGTGCAGCGAGCACATGGCCACGCTGGTCGTGTTCAAGGACGAGGAGCTGGTGAGCGCGCTGGCGGAGGTGCGGCTCGCGCCGCTGGCGCACCTGCGGCCGACGCAGCAGGACCGGCTGGCCGAGACGCTGCTGGCGTGGCTGCGCTACGGGCGCGGCGCCGGTGAGGTGGCCGCGCGCCTGCACGTGCACCCGCAGACCGTGCGTTACCGCTTACGCCAGTTGGAGGAGCTGTACGGCGAGCAGCTCGCCGACCCCGACATCCGCTTCGAGCTGGAAATCGTGCTCAGAGCCCGCCAATCCCTCATGACCGGAACAGCCTGAGCTTGTCCTCCCCGATGCGTTCGCGCAGGGCGTGGTCCTCGATGCCGAGGTCCTCCTCAGGCGCGAGGGCCAGGACGCCGACCTTGCCGACGTGCTCGTTCAGCTGTACGGCTCGCGCGGCGTCGGCGGCGCGCTCCAGCGGGTAGACCCTGGACAGCGTCGGGTGGATCATGCCGAGCGAGATCAGCCGGTTCACCTCGTGGCATTCCTGGTAGTTCGCACCGTGCGAGCCGATGATGCTCTTGAGCTTCATCCACAGGTGCCTGTTGTCGTACTCATGCGCGTACCCGCTCGACGACCCGCACGTCACCACCGACCCGCCCCGTCTGGCGACATACACCGACGCCCCGAACGTCTCCCTGCCCGTGTGCTCGAAGACGATCGCCGGGTCCTCGCCCACCTGCCTGCGCACCTCGGCGCCGAACCTGCGCCACGCCTTCTCGTCGTCGAGGTGCTCGAACTGCGACCGGTCGACCACATGTGAGCAACCCATGCGGCGCAGCAGCTCCGCCTTCTCCGGCGAGCTGACCACGCCCACCGGGATGCCGCCGCCGTTCTTGACGAGCTGCACGCCGTACGCGCCGAGTCCTCCGGTCGCTCCCCACAGCAGCACCACGTCGCCCTGGCGCATGCGGGAGCCGCGCTCGCTCACCAGCATCCGGTAGGCGGTCGAGGCGCAGAGCATGTTGCACGCCGCCTCCTCCCAGCTCAGGTGCCTGGGTTTGGGGAGCAGCTGGGTCGCCTTGACCACGGCGAAGTCGGCGAGGCCGCCGAAGTTCGTCTCGAACCCCCAGGCGCGCAGGTCGGCGCCGAGCATGCCGTCGTGGTGGGTGATCGGGTCCTCGCTGTCGACGTAGGCGGGGCTGGTCACCACCCGATCGCCGACCTTCCAGCGCCGTACGGCGACGCCGGTGCGGACCACGACTCCCGCGGCGTCCGACCCCACCACGTGCGTGGGCAGGTCGTGACGGGGATCGGTCCTGCCGAGCCGCTCCAGGAACGCGAACGTGGGGATCGGCTCGAACATCGCCGTCCACACGGTGTTGAAGTTGATCGCGCTGGCCATGACCGCGACCAGGACCTCGTCGGCGGCGAGCTCCGGCATGGGCACCTGGCCCACGTGCAGCGTCCGGCGCACGTCCTTATCCGGAAACATCCCGACCTCATCCTTGCGGACGTGGACGGCGCGGTAGGTCGACGGGACCTCCAGCGCGGCCAGCTCAGCGGGATCGGCGCCTTCGGCCACGGCTCGTGCCAGCGTCATAACAGTCCCTTCAGGTGCCCGGCGATGACCTCGACGTAGGGCGGATCGAGCAGGTTGAGATGATGCGCCCCCTCGATCGGCACGACCTCCAGCCGAGGGGCATAGGGCCCGAACCCCCGTGCCGGGTCGTCCTGATGCGCGTACCGCACGTCCTCAACCGCCCAGGGCGTGGCCTCGGTGGAACGAAAGAGCACGACCCTCCCGAGGTACGGCTGCGCCTCGTACTGCTCGATGGCCCGGGTGTCCTCGTGCGAGGTGATCTGGTGGCGCAGGATGGCCGGGCTCAACATCCCGAGGACCCCGGACTCGGCGATCCGTTCCTCGGTGAGCGCGAGCTGCCCCTGCTCGTCCAGCTCCCGCAGCTCCTCGAGCCCGAGCTGGACGTCGACGCCGTAGGTCTCCCGCAGATACCCCGAGAAATCCACATACCGCTGGGCCTGGATCTCCAGCCGCCGCTCCGGGTCCACCTCGTCCGGCAACCCAGAATCGATCATCACGACAACCTCGACGTCGCCCAGCTGCCTCGCGATCTCGAACGCCAGGATGCCGCCGAACGACCAACCCCCCAGCCTGTAGGGGCCGTCACAGGTCTGTCTGATCGCCCCGGCATAACGGGCGGCCCGCTCGACGATCCCCAGCTCCTCGCCAACCCGCTCCAGCCCGAACACCGGCACACCCAGCCGGTCGGCCAGCAACGCGTACACCCCGGTCGTCCCCCCGGCGGGATGCGCCAGGAACAGCGGAGCACCGTCACCCCCGCTCAGCCCGCGCACGATCCCACGCTCCGCCTCGCCCTCGTCCACCGCCCGAACCGCGTCAGCCACCTCAGCCACCAAGACCCCCACCACAGAGCCCCCCGCCCCCACACCGGACGCCACCGTACGGTCCTCCCCCACACCGGACGCCGCCGTATGGTCCCGCCCTCCGCCGGACCGCGCCGTATGGTCCACCCCCACACCGGACGCCACCGTATGGTCCCGCCCTCCGCCGGACCGCGCCGTATGGTCCACCCCCACACCGGACGCCACCGTATGGTCCCGCCCTCCGCCGGACGGCGCTGTAAGGTCTGCCCCCACACCGGACGGCACCGTATGGTCCCGCTCCAGAACGGACGGCACCGTACGGTCCAGCGCCGGGACGGACAGTGGTGTCCCCGGCATCGTCAGTGGGCGGCCCAGCTCTTCGGAGAGGAGGTCGAGGAGCACTTCGAGCACCTCCGGCTCGATCCTCTCGGTGACCGAGGGCTCGCGGCCGAGTACGCGGGTGAGGACCCGCACCACCTGGCGTTCCGCGGCGTCCCTGGGCCCGATCGCCGTCTGGGCCATCACCCCGCCGACGATCCCCAACTCCTGGGCGACCAGGAGCGCCAGCGCCCCCAACGTGCCCCCCTTGAGGAGGGGCGCGATGGGTACGGTCACCCCGAAGTCGTGCTCGATCGTCCCCCGCAACCGCGTGGCCGCCAGCGAGTCGAGCCCCAGATCCGTCAGCACGCTGGCCTCACCCAGCCACACCGGATCGAACCCCAGCACGGCAGCCGCCCGCTCGGTGACCTTGGCCGCGATGACCGCCAGCGCCTCGTCCGGCCCGAGGTCGGACAGGTCCCTGACCACCTCGGCCGCCACGTCCGCGACCAGCGAGAAGTACGGCATCCGCCCGACGGCCGGAAAGACGGCCGCAGCGACGGCGGGATCCAGCCGCACCACGCCCATGGACCGCCCACGCTGCAGCAACGCCTCCAACGCCTCGATCCCCTCACCGAGGGTCAGGGGTTCGACGGCGGGCATGGGGTTGGCGCCCTGCCAGGCCCCCCAGTTGATCGAGATCCCGCCGCGTTGCTCGCAGAGGGCGTCGAGGAAGGCGTTGGCGGTGGCGTAGGCGGCCTGGCCTGGCGACCCGAGGAGCGCCGCCGCCGAGGAGAACCCGACCCACCAGTCGAGATCCATCCCGCGGGTGGCCTCGTGCAGCAACAGACCACCGTGCACCTTGGCCCGCCAGACCCGCGCGACACTCTCCCTGTCCAGCTCGGCGGCGAGCCGGTCGTCGAGCACTCCGGCGGCGTGCACGACCCCGCGCAGCCGTACCCCATCTGCCGTGGCGACCTCGACGAGCCTGCGCACAGTGCCGGGATCGGCGAGATCCCCGACGACGACCTCAGCGGGAAGCCCGCCCAGATCGGCGGGCGCAGTCCGCCCGTTGAGCACGACCCTGGTAGCCCCCCGATCAACCAGCCAGCGCGCCACCACCAGCCCGAGCGCCCCGAACCCACCGGTGATCACATAACTCCCGGCCCCGACCACACCTCCCCGCTTCCCAAGGCCCCCGGTCGCAGCGGGGTGGACGAACTCGAGACCTGCGCGGGCGAGCCGAGCGAGCGGGCGTGACCGGTCGTTGCCGTCGCGAGTGAGCCGAGCGGGCGGGTGTGACGGGTCGTTGGAGTCGCGGGTGAGTTGGGGCTCTGGGCGGGTGGGGGTGAGGTCGGCGCGGGTCAGGCGGGCGGCGTAGCGGGTGCCGTCGCGCCACGACACCTCGTCGTCGTCGCTGTCCCCCGCGAGTTCCAGGTCCAGGGAATCGAGGGTGTCGACGTCGACGATCCTGGGGCGTACCTCGGGGTGCTCCAGAGCCAGCACCCTCACCAGGCCGCGCAGGGACGCGGCGACCGGGTTGCTGGACGCGTCCTGGGTGACGATGGTCAGCCTGCGCCCCTGCTGGGTCAGGTGCGCGATGTCCACGACGAGCTTCTCCGCCCGCCGCGGGTCCAGATCGGTGGGAACCAGGACGACCATCCCGTCGTCGCCGGGCGCGAGGCGGGACGCTCGCGGATCCCCCTCGTCGGCCAGGACGAACCACCCGCGAGCGCCGGCCGTCTCGCACCCGGCATCCACCAGCGGCGCCGGGACCCAGACCCGTTCGACGAGCTTGCCGTCCAACCGCACGGGAACCGCTACCGCCGGAATCTCACGGACCTCAATGCCCCCGAATGTCCCATCCACACCTACATGGGCGATGCTTTCCAGTCCTTCTGGGTACGGCTGCGCGTCGCTCATGCGGGCCGAGCCGTAGACGTGCCACACACCCGCCGCGTCCTTCGCGGTCACCTCGATCACGCCGTCCGCCAGCGTGACGGTCACCTGCGCCGGGAGGGGCAGGAGCTCGTGGAGCACGACGTTGTACAGGGAGGTCTCGCCGTACACCTCACAGGCAGCCGCCCAGGCGAGCCTCGCCACCGCGGTCACGGGGAGGATCGGGTGGCCGTGCCTGTGCCAGTCCTCCGGCGGGAGGCGCCAGGGGGCGTCGGACAGGTCGTCCAGCAGCGTCGTCCACGCGTGGCCCGCAGCCGTCTCCACGTGGGCGCCGAGCAGCGTGTGGCCGGAGGTCCTGTGGACGGGGGCCACCCAATGGCGGTCGTGTTTCCACGGGGTGGCGGGGACGTCCACGACGCGGCCGGCCGTACGGAGGCGTATGGAGGGGGCGGTTCGAGCCAGTTGCTGGTAGAACTCCGCGTCGTTGCCGCGCCTCAGGGAGTGGCTCGCCAGGCCCAGCAACGGATGCGGGCTGATCTCCGTGAAGGTGGTGAACCCGTCGTCCTGGGCGGCGCGGATCGCCTGCATCAGGCGCACCGGCCGGCGGATCCCCGCCGCCCAGTAGGCGGGGTCGAACGCCGGCGCCTCGCGGGGGTCGTCGAGGACCGTCGAGTAGTACGGCAGGCCGGGCTTGCCTGGGGCGATCGCGGCCAGTTCCTCACGCAGCAACGGCAGCAGCGGTTTGACCTGCGGTGAATGTCCGGCCCCCTCGGCGGTGAGGGTCCGGGCGAACAGCCCGCGCGCCTCCACCTCGGCCGCGAACCGCGCCACCCGGTGCGGGTCGCCGGTCACCACGGTCTGGGTGGGGCTGGAGTACACGGCGACGTGCAGATCGGAGGGGACCTCCTCTGCCGCCACCTCCAGCACGGCCATCGCGCCGCCGCCGCCGAGGGTGCCGAGGAGGCGTGCGCGCCTGCAGATGATCCGCACCGCGTCGTGCAGCCCGATGCCGCCGGACACCACGGCTGCCGCGACCTCGCCCATCGAGTGGCCGATCATCGCTCCAGGCGTGACGCCGTAGGCGGTCCACAGCCTGGCCAGGGCGATCTGCATCGCGAAGATCACTGGTTGTACGGTGGCCACGCCGGAATGCGCCGGGTCGAACAGCTCGATGCCCGCCTCGGCGCGCAGCAAGGGGGCGAGCTCGTCGAGGGCGGCTCGGAAGGCTGGCTCTTGTGCGTACAACGTCTGGCCCATGCCGGGCCACTGCGCGCCGTACCCGCTGAAGACCCACACGGGTGCGCCCTGGTGGACCGGCTCGGGGGTGAGGGACAGGAGTTTGGTGGAGAGTTCGGCGACGTCGGAGGCGACCACAGCTGCCCCCACCCGTCCGCGCCCTGCGCGTCTGGCCAACGTGTGGGCGACGTCGCCGAACTCCGTCTCCGGGACCCAGCCGGCGAGCTTGGTGGCGAACGACCGCACCCGCTCCGCTGTGGTGTCGGTCAGGACGAAGACCCGCTTGGCGGTGCCGTCCTGGGTGGTGAAGGGCTGGGGGGTGAAGGCGTCGAGGGCGACGTGGGCGTTGGTGCCGCCGAAGCCGAACGAGGACACCCCGGCCCGCGCGTCCCGCCGTGGCCACAGGGTCGGTTCTGTGACGACCTCGAGTTTGACGTGCGGGTTGCGTTCCCTGAAGTGGATGCTGGGCGGGATCATGCCGTGATGCAGGGCGAGCGTCGCCTTGATCAGCCCGGTGACCCCGGCAGCCGCCTCCAGATGCCCCAGGTTCGACTTCACCGAGCCGATCAGCACGTCCGGGCCGAGCGCCGCCACGATCGCCCGCGCCTCGATGGGGTCGCCGAGGAAGGTGCCGGTGCCGTGCGCCTCGATGTAGTCAGGCCCCCGGTCCAGCCCGCCGTACACCTCGCGCAGCAGCGCCTCCTGCGCCTCCGGGTTCGGCGCGACGAGCCCGTTGGACCGCCCGTCCTGGTTGACGCCGGTGGCCCTGACCACGGCGAGCACCCGGTCGCCGTCGCGCACGGCGTCCGCCAGCCGCTTGAGCACCACCACCCCGCAGCCCTCGGCTCGCACCATCCCGTCGGCCGACGCGTCGAAGGCCTTGCACCGCCCGTCGGGCGCGGTGCCGCCACCCTGGTCGAAAGCCATCGTGACGACCGGCGACAGCAGCAGGTTCACCCCTGCGGCCAGCGCCAGGTCGCTCTCCCCCGTGCGCAGGCTGCGCACGGCCAGGTGGGTCGCGACGAGCGACGACGAGCACGCGGTGTCCACGGCGAGGCTGGGCCCGCGCAGGTCGAGCAGGTAGGACAGGCGGTTGGCGGCGATGCTGGACGCCGCGCCGGTGGCCGTCCAGGCGTCGACCCTGGTGGCGTCCGCCGTGGTCAGGTAGGCGTACTCGTTGCCCGAGATGCCGACGAACACTCCGGTACGGCTGCCGCGCAACGACCTGGGCGCCAGGCCGCCGTGCTCCAGCGCCTCCCACGCGGTCTCCAGCAGGATGCGTTGCTGCGGGTCCATCGTGGCCGCCTCGCCAGGGGCGATGCCGAAGAACTCGGCGTCGAACCCGGCGACGTCGTCGAGGAAGCCGCCGTGCCTGGTGGTTCTGGCGAGCACTTCCGCAGTCCTGGCCGAGCCGTCGTCGAACAGCTCCCACCGGCCCTCGGGGACCTCGGTGACGGCGTCGCGCCCGTCCATGAGCAGGCGCCAGAACGCTTCGGGGCCGTGTGCCCCCGGCAGTCGGCACCCGAGCCCGACGACGGCGACGAGCTCTTCACCCGGTTTTCCCGGATCTTTCGTGACTTCGGGCGGCCGGGTCAGTGCGGCGGCGAGGCGGTTGACGGTCGGGTACTCCCACACCAGCGTCGGGTCCAGCTCCCTGCCCAGCAGCTCGGCCAGCTCTCCCGCCGTGGCCACCGCGTCCCTGGACGACAGCCCGAACTCCTCCAGCGGCCGGTCCGGATCCACCTGCTCGACCCGCAGATGGCAGCGGGAGGCGATCCGGTCGACGAGGAAGCGGCGGATCCCGCCTTCGCTGACTTCGTCCATGGTGATCGGCCAACCTACCGATCCCGGCGCGCCGGGGGCAGCACCGGAGCTTCACATTCCGCCGCCGAGATTTGTCACGGGCGTGATGATTTGTACGGCACAGCGCATGTGTGTGCGCCATTTCGTTGCATCTGGTCATAGCTGGGGTGCGGGGGTTGCGCCTAGCCTCGCCAGGCATCTGGAGAAGGGCTTCCCATGCGATCCCGTGGCTTCCTGGCGGTGGCGACCGTACTGCTCGTCGGCCTGAGCGCCACGCCCGCGCTCGCCGACCCCGACTGGTCGATCGACGGCCAGACCCCGCCGACGGCCCCGGTGAACGACGACAACCCGTTCCTGGACGACCCGAACGGCAAGCAGCCCCTCTCGACGGCGTCCGCTTCCCCTACGTCTGCTTCTCCTACGGGAGCGCCCACGTCATCCGCCTCCCCTGCCCCCACGCAGAAGGCCGCAACTACTCCGACGCGGCAGGACGCCGGAAGTGCCCGCTATGCCCCGTGGCAGAAGGCGTTGCCCGGCACCGCGAGGGTCGTCCGCGAGCGCTGGCTCGGCCCGAGGATGCTCGACCTCCTCATCTCCTCGCCGTCCATCGGACAGATGATGCCGGTACGCCTCCTCGTCCCCAAAGGCTGGGACAAGCGGGCGAAGCGCACCTGGCCCGTCCTCTACCTGCTGCACGGCGGCGCGGACAACTACACGTCCTGGACCAGGATGACCGACATCGCCGCCTTCACCGAGAACCTCGACGCGATCGTCGTCATGCCCGAGGCGGGGCGCGCCGGAAACTACTCCGACTGGTACAACAACGGCCGCGGGGGCACTCCCGCGTGGGCCACCTTCCACACCACCGAGGTACGCAGGCTCCTGGAGATCGGCTACCGCGCCGGGACCCGCAGGGCGATCGCCGGGTTGTCGATGGGTGCGTACGGGGCGATGAAGTACGCGGCGCGCTATCCGGGCATGTTCTCCTTCGTCGGGGCGTACAGCGGCATCATGGCCACCGAGATCCCGGGCATCCCGCAGATCATCCAGAACGCGCAGCTCAGCGAGCACCAGGACCCGAACGCGTTGTGGGGTGATCCGTACAAGAACCAGAAATACTGGGCGGCCAACGACCCGGTCGTGCTCGCGCCGAACCTCAAGGGCGTCAGCATCTACATGTCCAGCGGCACCACCAGCTTCGCCGGGCCGCTCGACCCGCCCGGCTCCCCGTGGCACCCGGCGCACCTCGGCGAGCCGATCTCGGCGTACACGGCGAAGGCCCTGAGCCAGCGGCTGGCAAGCCTGGGCATCCCGCACACCATGAACCTTTACACCAACGGCACCCATACATGGCCGTACTGGATCAGGGAGTTCAAGAACTCGTACCCGATGATCCTGGCCGCGCTGGGCCTGCGCGGGGGCGGTGCGCCGAAGGTCGGGCAGCAGGGGAACGACTGGCAGCTCGACAACCTCCCACCCATCATCCCGCCGAACGCGGTCCAGCCCGCGCCACTGCCCTTCGGCGTGAAGGACTTCACCATCGTCCCGCCAGGGTGAGTTCGTTATACTGAACGAATGGTTCAGCATAATAGATATCTGGACGATACTTACCTGACCGAGATCGAGACGATGGTGATCGCGTCCGGCCCCGACTGGGCGGCCGTGCGGGACAACGTCTTCCACCCCCAGGGTGGCGGCCAGCCCGCCGACAGAGGATGGCTGGCCGAGCAGGAAGTCGTTCCAGTACGGCAGGGCAACCTGGTCGTAGTGCCCGCCGTGGGCCTGGCAGAGGGCGACCGAGTGCACGCGCATGTGGACAGCGAACTGCGCCGACTACACGCCGCCCTGCACACAGCCGGACACTTGGTCGAGGCAGCCGGGCGAAGCAGGGGGTTGGAGATGACAGGCAGCATCCACTTCCCCGGCCAGGCAAGGATCGAGTTCACCCCACCCGAGGTGCTTCCCGAGGCGGAGGACTTGCTGGAGTTCACAGCAAAGGCCATCGCCGACGACCTACCGGTGACAGCGTCGTACGAGACAGAGGGCCTCCGCGTCGTACGCCTCGGCGCCCTGCACGCAGCACCCTGCGGCGGCACCCACGTCGGGCGCCTGAGCGACCTGGCCGAGCTCGCAATCACCGCGATCAAGGTCAAAAAGGGCCGCCTCCGCATCACCTACACCGCCTCCCACAGCCCACGCCGATGAGCGCGTGGAGACTCGGAGCTCTCCGACGCTGCCAAGGCAATGAGCAAGCACCTCCGGCCCACGCTCGCGGGTGGCTGGGACTGGCGATAATCGTGTCGACGAAGACAGCAAACGACTGACGACTGACAGATGACAGATTTCGACCGACACCTCACGACAGACGACCGACTGTCGATGACTGACGGTGGAGGACTGACGGTGGAGGACTGACGGTGGAGGACTGACGGCCAACCGCTGACGGCTCACGGCTAACGACCGACGACTGGCGGCCGACGGCCAACGGCCAGCGACGGACGGCTCACGGCCAACCGCTGACGGCTTACGGCTCACCGCCAACCGCTGACCGCTGACCGTGGAGGGCTGACGGCCGACCGCTGAGGGCTCACGGCCAACAGCTAACGGCGGGAGCGCCGACGGCTCACAGCCAACGGGCAACGGCCGACGGCGAGGACCGACGGGTCACGGCCACCCGCTGACGACGGACGACGGGAAGACGGACGACGGGAAGACGCACGGCGGGAAGACGCACGGCGGGAAGACGCACGGTGGGGAGGCGGACGGCGGACCGTTGATCGCTTCGATGGGGACAGTGGGACAGATGAGGGTGGCGGAAGGATGGTGGTGCGGCGATGATCGCGAGTAGTGCGGCGGCTGCTGCCGGTGCGCAGGTGCAGCGGCGGCGCAGGCAGCGGGGAATGAGCCAGGCCGAGCTCGCCAGGCGCACCGGCCTCAGCAAGGCGACGCTGTCGCAACTGGAGGCAGGCACGGGCAACCCGACCATCGACACCCTCGACGCCATAGCCGTAGCTCTGGCCATCCCCCTCACCGACCTGCTGACCCGCGACTCCCCCACGGACACCCTCCACCTCCCGGCGACCGAACCGCTCGACGGTGGCCCCACCAGGGAACTGCTCAGGAGGATCAGCGGCGGCCACAGCCTAGAGCTCTGGCGTCTCCGCCTCCCGCCGAACACCACCGTCGACGGCATCCCCCACGCTCCGGGCACGATCGAGCACCTGCTGATCTCGTCCGGCCACCTCACCGCGGGCCCGACGGACGACCTTAGGGAACTGGGGGAAGGCGACCTGCTGGCCTTCCCGGGAGACGCTCCGCACGCCTACAGGACAGAGGACACCCCCGCCGACGTGACCGTCGTCATCGCCTCCCCAGCCACCTGAGGGCAGGCAGGTAGGGCCGTCGAGCGCCCTCACGCGGCACGGCAGGTCATCCAGGCGGTCTGGAGGCAGGTGCGCGGGCCCGTGGTGCGGCAACCTCACGCGGTAATCGTCCAGGCAGTCTGGCGGCAGGTGAGCAAGGCCGCCGCGGTGCAGCCGCCCTACGGCTGGTGATCCAGACGCCCTAACGGCGGGTGAGTAGGGCCGCCGTAGTGCAGCCGCCTTACGACTGGTGATCCAGGCGACCCAACGGCGGACGAGCAAGGCCGCCGTGGTGCGGCTGCCTTACGGCTGGTCATCCGGCGGTCCGGCGGCAGATGAGCAGGGTGTGGTGCGGCAACCTGACAGTCGGGCTGGCCTACCGGCAGGTGAGTAGGGCGGTGAGGGCGGCGCGGGAGGAGATGCCGAGCTTGGCGTAGATGCCGGTCAACGTCGACTCGACCGTGCGTGCGCTGACGAACAGCCGCGCTGCGATCTCCCTGTTGCTGCATCCGGCCACCACCAGGTCGGCGACCTCGCGCTCCCGGCCGGAAAGCTCGACAGGGACCCGCACCAGTGCTCGCGCGGCTGCCTCGGCAAAGAGTCGTGCCCCGCACGAAGCGGCCAGCTCACGCGCCCGCAGCAGATGCCCCCGAGCCTCCTCAGCCAAGCCCGACGCGCCCACAAAGCCAGAGGCCCCCGAGGGACCAGAAGCCTCCGCGCGACCAGAGACCCGAACACCCGCGAGGTCAGAGGCCCCCACACCCTCGAAACCAGAGGCCCCCGCGCCCGTGTAGCCAGGGGTCTGCGCCGCCGCGAAGCCAGAGGGCTCCGCGCCCACGAAGCCAGAGGGCGCGCGCAAAGCATCGGAGGGCCGAGTGCCTGAAGAGTCCGAGGACCGCGCACCCAAGGGCCCGGAGGGTCGGGCGGCCAAGGGCCCGGAGGGTCGGGCGGCCAAGCGGTCGGAGGGTCGGCTGTCCAAAGGGGCGGAGGGCGGCGTGCTCGAAGGGGTGGAGGGTTGGGTGTCCAAAGGCGCGGAGGGTTGGGTCAAAGCGAGGTCGGAGGCAAGCGTGCCTGCCAGGACCCTCGCGGAGGCCGCCTCCGCCAGATTCCCCTCCGCCTCGAAGCGCATCGCCACCGAAACCGCCAGCGGCAGCGAGCGCAACGCCCCCGCCAATGCCAACCGCGCCCGCCCGTCCACCAGCCCGTGCCCGCAAGCAAGCGCCCCCCGCGCAGCACGCTCGGCCTCGCCGTACCTCCCCAAAGCGCGCATCGCCTCCGACAGCACCACCAGATGGCGCGATCGCCGCAACGGCTCGAAAAGGTGCAACGAGTACCCACCCCCAACCCCGACGAGCAGGTCGGCACACCCAGCCGCATCCCCGTGCAACAGCCGCACCGCCGCCAGGATCCCAGCCGCAGTACGGCCGGCCCGCCGCGCGGCCGCCGATGCCAGGCGTTCAGCGGACTCCGCCTCCCCCATCCAGATCAGCACCTCACACTGGTGCGACCGCGCGATCAACGCCCGCGGATGGTCCCCAGCGAAGACCGCCGCGTGGTCCAGCGTCTCCACCGCCTGCGACAACTGCCCCCGCACCCCCTGAGCGATGCCGAGGCAGTGCGACATCGACGCCTCCACGTAGGCCCCGCCAAGCCGCATCCCGCGCTCCGCGTGCCGTACGGCGTCCGCTGGACGGTTGATCAGCAGCTCCGCCCAGCTCAGCCACTCGAGCGCCGGGTAGTGATCATCGGGCAACGAGTCCACCAGCCCGGCCGCCTTGGCGATGCGCGCGTACGTCCGCCGGATGCGCGCCCCCCGCGCGAGGTCACCGTACGCGCTCATGGCCAGCGCCGCCGCCTGCACCGGCTCGCCGCCCACCCGCCGCGCCGCCGCGACCACCGGCTCGGGCACCCCGTCGCCGATCGTGGCGGCGGCCAGCTCCAGCCGCAGTTCCACGGCCGACCGCTCCTCGCCGTCGGGCAGCGCTTCGATCTCCCTGGCGACCAGGGCGGCGGACTCCCGATAGCGCCCCAGCAGCCGCTCCACCCGGGCGCACCTGGCGACGACCGCCGCGCGGGCGCTTCCCGGCGGGAGCTCGACGATCGTCTGGTGTAACTGTGCACGCGTCGCGGAAAGCCACGTCATGACCCAGCTCCTAGAATATTGTTCTAATCATATGCCTTGAACCCACCCGGATTCCACTGCGTACTACTCCACGGGGGCCCTACGGGAGGATTCGTGGGCAGGTCGCGTGCGTGGGCATTTCAGGTTCTCGCCGAACAACCAGCCAGACCATACGAAGCGGGCGCACATGCCGTGCTCGCCGTCTCTTTCTGCCACGACGGGCGACGCGCTTCGGCCGAGGGGCACGCGGCGAGATGCGCCGACCTGTTCGACAGCCTGCTGGACGGCGAGCTGTCAGAGGCGCTGGAGGCGGCACTCCTGGTGGCCTGGGCGGAGATCCACGTCGAACGGCACGCGGACGCCGTACGCCACCTGGTCCGCGCACTGCCGCTGGCCGGGCGCCCCCTCGCCGACGACCTCAGGTCCGCGCTCGCGGTGGCCCGCGTGGGGACGGGCGAGCTCGACCTGGACGAGGCCGCCCTGTGGCCCCAGGCCGTCCCGGGCAGGCACGACTACGCCCTGCTCGCCCGCGCCAGAACCCTGGCGACGCAGGGCGACGAACGGCAGGCGGCGCACCTGGCGGGCGAGGCGGCGGGGCGGTTCGCCGCGGTCGGGGCCAGGATGTACGAGGCGCAGGCCAGGCTGCTGGCCGGGAGTGCGCAGGCCGACGCGGGCGAGCTGAGCAGGGCCAAGGCGTTGTTCGAGTCGTGTGGCAGCCCGCGTTTCGCCGAGCTGGCCATGGCGGAGCTGCGCAGGCTCGGCCCCCGGCGTACCCGGGGAAGTGCCGACTCCGCCGACCTGACCGTCCGAGAGCGTGAGGTCGCGCTGCTGGTCGGTGAGGGGCTCACCAACCAGCAGATCGCGGGCCAGCTACGGCTCAGCGTGAAGACCGTCGAGACGCACCTGGGCAAAGTGTTCAGGAAGGCGGGCGTGACGAACCGGTCGAGCCTCGTCACGACCCTCGCCGGTCAGCCGCGCACGTAGAGCTGGCCGAACACCTCGGCGAGCTTCTTCATGTCGGTGGCGACGTCCACCTCGGGGGCCGCCGGGTCGTAGATCGTGGCGAGCCTGGGCTTCACCGAGCCGAGCAGCTTGAGCTTCTCCCAGGTCGGGTTGTCGGCGTTCTTGGCGCCGAGCACGCGGTTGACGGTGCCGTTCGGGTCCTGCCAGCGCGTCCACAGCGTGACGGTCTCCGCGGCGTCCGCCTGCAGCACGGCCGCCACCCGCTCGGTGATCGTCTTCTCGGCCTGCTCCGCTGTCAGCTTCGAGGAGTCGGGGGCGGTGAAGACCGCGTCCTCGGCGGCGATCTGCGCGTAGGCGTCCCAGGCGCGGGCGCGCACCTGGATCCACTGGTTGCGCTGCGCCTCGGCCGCGTCGATCTTCCAGGTGGTGAACTCGGTGGCCAGGTGGCCGTCGTCGAGGCCGAGCTGGTCCACGGTGCCCGCGGCGAGCAGGCGGGTGAACAGCTCGGGGTCGAGCGTCGGGTACTTCTTGGCGATCTCGGTCTTGCACGCGTCGTTGGCGCCGCAGCCGAACAGCGGGATCACGGTGTGGATCGCCAGCTTCTTGCCCGGCACCACCTTGCGCAGCGCGGCCGAGGCCTCGGTGACGAACTTCTCGACCTCTTCCGCGGTGGTCAGCGTCTGGTTGTAGCCAACCTGGGAGGAGAACCTGACGCCGATCACGCCGGGCTGCGCGGTGAGCGCGGCCACCTGCTTGACGGCCTCGGCGAGCTTGCCCGCCTTCCAGTCGTCCGCCAGGTCGGTGTCGATCCACACCCGCAGGCCAGAGGCGGTCGCGGTCTTGGCCGACTGGCCGGCCGGGGTCTCGGCAGCGGCCTTGAGGTCCTCCTGCGAGACGGTGTCGGGGTCGACGGAGCAGGTCGTCTCGCCGTCCTTGCACTCCGGCTTGCCCTCGTCGTCCTCGGCGCCCGGCACGTCGGGGTCGCCCGCGTCGTGCGGGATGCCGTCGCCTTCGAGGTCGTCCGAGCAGACGTTGCCCGCCTCGGTGCAGTTGACCTTCGGCGAGTCGAAGGGCTGGGTGTTCTTCATGTTCTCGCCGTCGTTGCCGAGCCAGAACTTGGCGATCTCGGCGGCCTCCTCAGGGGTGGCCAGCCAGCGGCAGACGACGTACGCCGGGGTGTCCGAGGCC
The DNA here is from genome assembly GCF_044457355.1 of Nonomuraea sp. NPDC050556. Lineage (NCBI taxonomy): Bacteria > Bacillati > Actinomycetota > Actinomycetes > Streptosporangiales > Streptosporangiaceae > Nonomuraea > Nonomuraea sp. NPDC050556. The sequence continues at coordinate 615,683 of NZ_JBITGU010000006.1, forward strand.
ATCAGGTCCTTGCAGCTCTTCGAGTCGTCCGCGGCCGAGGCGTTCGGCGCGACGATGCCGAGCAGTGCTAAGGCGAGGGCGATGACGAAGAATTTCCGCTGTCGCATGGGACCTACTCCACGAGGGGATCAAGGGGGCATCTGCACCCTATCCGGACGATCAATACTGTTCAATGAGGTCGACCGCGGTCTTCACGCCGTCTTCAACTTCCAGTAACCGCCCGAGTTGCGCTGATTTTTCAACATATTGGGGTACGGCCAGCAGCCTTTCTCGCAGGTCAGCCCCCACGGGAGGACCCGCGCCCAGCGCCGCCACCCTCCTCGCCCAGAAGGGCTGGTCGGCGAAGAACGGGCACACGATATTCGGCACCCCAGCCGTCAAAGCGGCGCCCGTCGTGCCCGCGCCGCCGTGGTGCACGATCGCCGCCATGCGCGGGAAGAGCAGATCGTGCGGCACGTCACCGGCTACGAAGACGTCGTCGGACGGCTCGGCGGTCAACCCCTGCACCACGACCCGCCCCTTGACCTCATCGAGCACCGACGAGCGGCCCGCCATGCTGCCGAACCCCACGTACACCGGCTTCGGCCCGGCCTGCAGGAACGCCTCCAGATCGTCGGGCAACCGTTCCCCCGCGACCCGCCAGTAGCCGGTGAGATGCACGTGCTCCGGCCAGTCGCGGGGGCGGTCGACCACGTGCGGGCTGACCCCGCAGAGCACCGGCACCCGGCCCCTGCGGTCGGCGGCGAACGGGCTGCCTCGCATCGGCGCCAGGCCGAGGACGCTGCCACGCAGCCTGTTGACCATCCTGGCGAGCATGAGCCAGCTCAGCCGCTCGATCAGCGCGTAGCTGATCCGGTTGCCTACCGCGCCGAGGCTCCTGGCGTCGATCAGCGGGTTGGGGAACGCTCGGGTGGGCTCGCTGGGCTGGAAGTGGAGCAGCATGTACGGCGTGCCGTACAGGTCGTGCAGGTGCCTGCCGAAGCTGCCCAGCGCCGGGGCCAGCACGAGGTCGGCCTTCGCGCAGGCGGCGTCGACCTCGGCCACGAGCCTTTCGGCGAGCGGTTCCACCACGGTCCTGAAGCCGCGGACGAAGCCGAGCGGGCCGCTGCGCAACCACGCCTGGCCCTCCTCGCTCTCCACGATCGCCATCGGGTCGACGCTGAGCGGCGCGTGGGCCAACCTTGCCCCAGGGACCCTTTGAGAGATCCACCCTCGGGGAGGGGTCCCCTCCTGCGAAGGAGTTTCCCTTTGGGGATGGATCCCTCTTTTTGGGGTCTTGGGGTCGGGGTTGCGGTCAGGGCTGCGGGTGGAGTCGGGGCTGCGGTTGTGGTGGTCGGAGGTGCGGGTGGGGTCGGGGGTGCGGTTGTTGTGGTCGGGGGCCGAGGTTGGGGTGGGGTCGGGGATGGGGGTGGTTATCAGGGGGGCGTAGCGGGCGGCTGCGACGACTGTCACGCTGTGGCCGCGCTGGGTCAGGCCCTGGGCCAGGGCCACGCACGGCTGGGTGTCGCCGCGTGAGCCGAGGGCCAGGATGGAGATCCTCATGGCAGCGTGTTCAGGCTGATCAGCGAGCCGCCCACGACGAGCGCGGCGGCGGTGAGGAGGCCGATGGAGTAGCCGCGCGAGAAGGTGTCCGCGGTGTGGACGATCGCCCCGATCGCCGCAATCCCGAAGAGGCCTGAAATTTCACGACCCACGGTGAAGACGCCGCCTGCCACCCCCGCCTGCGCCTCGGGGACCGCGCCCAGCACCGCCGAGCCCAGCGGCATCGTCAGCGCCGAGCCCACCCCGATCGCGCACACGGCGGGCAGCAGGTCCGCCCACCCGTCGCCGGACCGCAGGAACGCGACCGCCGCCATCCCCGCAGCCACCAGGGCCAGGCCCAGGGCGACGGTGTGGCCGGGGCCCAGCCGTACCTCCAGCTTCGGCACCAGTGGCGTCACCACGACCACCAGCAGCGCCAGCGGCACGAACGCCAGCCCCGACGCGGTCGGCGAGAAGCCGAGCACCCCCTGGAGGAACAGCGCCGTGTAGAAGAAGACGCCGTTGACGCCCAACCCCCAGAGCACCTGCGCGGCGACGCCGCCACTGAACGTCCTGGAGCGGAAGAGCGCCAGCTCGACCATCGGATCCGCGGCCCTCCGCTCGACCACCAGGAACATGACGCCGCCCGCGGCGCTCGCCGCGAGGGCGGTGAGAATGAGCGGCGAGGTCCAGCCACGGTCGGCGCCGTGGATGAGCGCGAACGTCCCCGCGGACAGGAAGACGGCCGACGCCACCAGGCCGGGCAGGTCGAGCCGTCTGGGCGTGGGGCGCGACTCGGGGACTGCCGTCAGGGCGAAGGCGATGGTCACCGCGCCGATCGGGACGTTGATGAGGAACACCCAGCTCCAGTGGGTGTGCTGGCTCAGGTACCCGCCGACGACCGGGCCCAGGGCCAGGGCTCCCGCGCCGGAGGCCATCCAGACGGCCACGCCTGTGGACCGCTCGCCGTCCGGTCGCCCAGCCAGTACGGCGAGCGTTGCCGGGAGGATCAGCGCGGCGCCCATGCCCTGGATGACGCGCATCAGGACGAGCATCTCGATGGAGCCCGCCAGGCCCGCGCCCAGGGAGGCGGTGGTGAAGATGGTGAGTCCGGCGAGGAGCGCGTTCCTTCGGCCGTAGACGTCGGCGAGCCTGCCTCCGGCCAGCATGAGTCCGGCGAAGGTGATGATGTAGCCGGTGGCCACCCATTCCAGGGCGGGGAGGCTTGCTGCGAGGTCCTGCTGGATGGTGGGGAGGGCTACGGTCACCACAGTGTTGTCGAGGGTGGTGACGAAGCCTGCCAGGGCTACTACGAGGTAGAGGGGCCAGGTGCGGGTCGCTTGGAGGGCGAGCTCAGCCATCGACCTCGACCCACTTCCAGCCGCTGCCGTCGGCTTTGACCACCTTGGTACGGCCCGTAGCCACGCGCACCCAGCCGCCGGTGGACTCGTGTTCTGCTTTCAGCGGGACAGGGTCGGTGTCTGCGCTGAAGACCACTGAACGGACGGTTGCTGGCTCGCCGTCCTCTTCCGCCCAGTACCACCCGGGGCCGCTGGGGTTGGCCTTGATCACGCGCCCTCCTGTGCTCGCCGTAGAAGGGCGCCGAGCTCCACCGACGTCCCCGCTCGCCGTACCGGCGCCTGGGAGAAGCGCCGATGGGACAGCGAGCGGAGGGCTGGCGGGCGGAGGGGCGGGGAGGGGTGGGCGGGCAGGCGTGGCTGGGAGGGGTGGAGTGGTGGCGGTTGCTGCGGGTGGGGTGTGGAGGTCCATGTGGGTGTGGAGGCGGCGTAGCCACGGGGGGAGCCACCAGTTGGCCGCCCCCAGCAGCCGCATCGTGGCGGGCACCAGCAATGCGCGCACCAGCGTCGCGTCCACCACGATGGCCACGAACATCCCGACCCCGAGCAACTTCACGATCGTGATCCCCGCGGTCGAGAACGCCCCGATCACCACCAGCAGCAACAACGCCGCGCTCGTGATGATCCCGCCCGTCTTCTGAAGACCCACTGCCACGGCCACGGTGTTGTCCCCGGTCCGCAGCCACTCCGCCCGCACCCGCGACAGCAGGAACAGCTCGTAGTCCATCGACAGCCCGAACACCACCGCGAGGATCAGCACCGTCACCGTCGCCTCGATGGACCCCGTCGACGTGAACCCCAGCACGGAAGCCAGGTGCCCGTCCTGGAACGCCCACACGATGACCCCGAACGACGCCCCGATCGACACCACGTTCATCAGCAGCGCCTTCAACGGCAACACCAGCGACCCGAAGGCCGCGAACAGCAGCACCCCCGTGACCCCGCACACCACCAGCACCATCCACGGCAGCGTCGCCGCCAGGCTGGCCATGAGGTCCATCTGCGCCGCCGTCGACCCGCCGACGACCACCTGGCGGAAGTTCGGCTCCAGCGTCATCGAGCGGATCAGCGTGACCAGCCGTTGCGCCTGGTCCGACATCGGATCAGCGCCATAACGTACGGCCAGCCGTACCGCGCCGTTGTCCTGCGAGAACCCCGTGACGTCGACCCCGGTCACCCCTGGCAGGTCCTTCAGCCGCGAGACGAACGGCTTGACGTCCAGCGGGCTGACCTCGGTGGCCCCGTAGCCGTCCTCCCGCAGATCCCGCTCGACCAGCACCTGGACGTCGATCGTCGCCATGGTGTTCCTGGCGAAGTCACGGTCGATCGTCTCGGCCACCTGCCGCGACTCCACCCCGGACGGCAGCACCCGGTGGTCCACGTTGCCGAACCGCACGTGCAGGAACGGCAGCGCCAGCGAGACCAGCACCACGGCCACGACGACGAGATACAGCACCGGCCGCCGCATCACGCTGGACGCCACCCGATGCCACAGGCTCCCCTCGGCGAACCCGAACCGCGGCGTGACCCGCAACGCGTCCACCCCAGGCCCCAGAACGGCGAGTACGGCAGGCAGCACGACCAGCGCCGACACCATCGCCACCACCACGACGGCCGCCGCGCCGAGCCCGATGGACCGCAGGAACATCTGCGGGAACAACAGCAGCCCGAGCAGCGCCGTGGCCACCGTGAGCCCGGAGAACGCGACCGTGCGCCCGGCCGTCGCCATGGTCCGCACCACGGCCTGCTCCCTGGTCGCCCCCGCGCGGATCTCCTCCCTGAAGGCGCTCAGGACGAAGAGCGAGTAGTCGATCGCCAGCCCGAGCCCCAGCATGGTGACCACGTTGAGCGAGAAGACCGACACGTCGGTCACCTCGGTCAGCAGCCTGAGCAGCACCAGCGCCCCGAGCACCGAGAACAGCCCGACGACCAGCGGCAGCCCGGCCGCCACCAGGCTGCCGAACACCAGCACCAGCAACACGAGCAGCACCGGCATCGAGATCGTCTCAGCCCTGGCCAGGTCGGCGCCGGTCTGGTCGTTGAGGTCCTTGACCAGCGGCACCGAGCCGCCGATGCGCACATCGAGGTTGGCGACGCGCAGCTCGTCCTTGATCGCGGCGTAGTTCTGTTGCTTGGTCTGCGGGCCGCCGCGCAGCGTGATGAGCGCGTAGGTGGCGTAGCCGTCCTTGGAGACCAGTTGCTTGGAGCGCGACGACCAGTAGGTGACGATCCTGCGCACCTTGGACGACGGCAGGGCCCTGAGCACGTCGTGTACGGCCTGGCGGTACCGCTCGTCGGCGACCTTGACGGTGGCGTGCCGGTAGAGGACGACGACGTCGGGGGCGTTGCCGCTGTACCACTCGTCGTTCCAGCGGGCCGAGGTGGTCGACTCGGCGGCCGGGTCCTCGAACCCGCCGTCCACCATGCGGCCGAACAGCTCCAGGCCGAAGGGCGCGACGAGGATCGCCGCGACCAGGCTCAGTACCAGGAGCGTCCAGCGGCCTCGATAGACGAACCGGCCGAGCGACTCAAACAAACGCGCCCTCCAGGTAGGCCTGCTGGCAGGCCCGCCGGGCGATCTTCCCGCTGGACGTGCGCGGTACGGCTCCCGCCTCGGTCAGGACGACGTCATACACCGATAAATCATGATTTCTCGCGACAGCCGCCCTGACGGCGGAGACCACCTCGTCCACGGACGCCGTCGCCCGCCGGGACCGCTCCGCCACGACCACCAGCCGCTCGGTCTCCTCGCCGGGCACCGCGAAGGCGGCCACGTGGTCGCGGCGGATGGAGTCGCTGGCGTCCTGGACGGTCACCTCGATGTCCTGCGGGTAGTGGTTGCGGCCGTCGACGATGATGAGGTCCTTGACCCGCCCGGTGATGTACAGCTCGCCGTCGTAGATCACGCCCAGATCCCCGGTGCGGAGCCAGCCGTCCACGAACACCTCAGAGGACCGCTCGGGATCCCGCCAGTAGGCCCGCGCCACGTTGTCCCCCCGCACCCGGATCTCCCCGACAACCCCCTCAGGGACACCCCCTGGGAAGGGCTCCTCCCCCTGCCCGCCCCCACCCCCCTCTTCTCCCACCACAACCCCCTTGGGGTTGTTGGGGTTGTTGGGGTTGTTGGGGTTGTTGGGGTTGTTGGGGTTGTTGGGGACGATCTGTACTTGCTGTCCGGTGGGTTTGCCGTGGGAGACCAGGACGCTCTCGGCGCCGACGGGTGGCACCGCGCGTCCCTCGCCGAGGGCTTCGCGGTCGAAGGCGGTCACGCGCATCGGGAGGTCCCTGTGCATCGCGGACACGAAGACCGTCGCCTCGGCCAGGCCGTACGCGGGAGTGACGGCCGACGGCCGCAACCCGCACGGACCGAAGACCTCGTTGAAGCGCCGCACCGTAGCAGGCCGTACCGGCTCCGCGCCGTTGAGCATGACGCGCACACCCGACAGGTCCAGAGCGGCCAGCTCGTCAGGCGTCACCCGCGACGCCGCGTACTCGAAGGCGAAGTTCGGCCCCCCGGTGTACACGTCAGGAACCCCGCTGAGCAGCTGCAACCACCGCACCGGCTGCATCACGAACGCCACCGGGTCCATGAACGTGACATGGTTCCCCCCGAGGATCGGCAGCGCGATGGTCGCGATCATCCCCATGTCATGGAACAACGGCAGCCACAGCGCCGCCGTGGAGGTGCGCGGCTGCGCGTCGAACGCCTCCCACAGCTGCGTAGCGTTGGCGAGGATGTTCCCGTGCGTGATCTCCACCCCGGCGGGCATCCGGGTGGAGCCCGACGTGTACTGCAGGTACGCCAGATCGTCCCGCCCCAGCGCGACCGGCTCGAACTCGTCGGCCAGCAACGAGGAGACCGCGTCCAGCACCACCACTTCCTTGGGCGCCGGAGCGTCCTCCAGGAACGCCCGCACCCCGTCCAGCGCGGCCGACGTGGTGAGCACGATGGCGGGCGAGGCGTCGGCGTAGGAGCGGGTGAGCCGGTCGGCGTGCCCCGGCAGGCCGGGCGCGAACAGCGGCACCGCGATGACCTTGGCGTACATGCAGCCGACCATCGCCACCACGTAGTCGAGCCCCTGGGGCGCGAGCACGGCGGCCCTGTCCCCCGGCCTGGCGAGCTCGCGCAGCCGTACGGCAAGCGCCCTGGCCCGCAGGTCGACCTGCCCCCACGTGAGCGTGTGCCGCGCGCCGTCGCCCAGATAGTCCACGAACGTGAACGCGGGCGCGGACGGAATCTCGCGCGCCCACCGCGCCACCCGGGCGACCAGCACCTCAGCCATGCCAGGGAAATTACGGCACAAAGGGCATGGATTCTTGCCAAACGCCTGCACATTCCGTGTCCGACGTTGTTACCGACGTGACAATAGGGCAGATGTCCGATACCACCCCAAGCTGATCATTTCTAACGTTCAAGGCATGGAAAACGCGATTGAAGCAGTGGGGCTTCGGAAGAGTTTCGGCAGGTCACAGGCGCTCGACGGGCTGGACCTGACGGTAAGGACCGGCGAGGTGCACGGCTTCCTCGGCCCCAACGGCGCCGGCAAGTCAACCACGATCCGCATCCTCCTCGGCCTGATGCGGGCCACCGGCGGCACGGCCAGGCTGCTGGGCGGCGACCCCTGGAAGGACGCCACCGAGCTGCACAAGCGCCTCGCCTACGTGCCCGGCGACGTGAACCTCTGGCCGTCGCTCACCGGCGGCGAGGTGATCGACCTCCTGGGCAGGCTGCGCGGCGGCCTGGCCAAGGACCGGCGCGACGAGTTGCTGGAGCGGTTCGAGCTGGACCCGCGCAAGAAGGCCAAAACCTACTCCAAGGGCAACAGGCAGAAGGTCGCCCTGGTCGCCGCGTTCTCCTCCGGCGCCGAGCTGCTCATCCTGGACGAGCCGACCTCGGGCCTGGACCCGCTGATGGAAGCGGTCTTCCAGCAGTGCGTGGCCGAGGAGAAGGAGCGCGGGCGGACGGTGCTGCTCTCCAGCCACATCCTCAGCGAGGTGGAGGCGCTCTGCGACCGGGTCAGCATCATCAGGGCCGGCCGTACCGTCGAGTCGGGCACGCTGAGCGAGCTGCGGCACCTGACGATGACCACCGTCACCGCCGAGCTCTCCGGGCCGCGCCCCGAGCTGCCCGACGTCGCCAACCTGACCGTCGACGGGCGCAGGCTGACCTTCCAGGTCGACGACCGCTTCCTCGACAAGACCATGGTACGGCTGGCCGAGGCCGGGATCCTCAGCCTGACCAGCCAGCCGCCCACCCTCGAAGACCTGTTCATGCGCCACTACGGGAGCAAGTGATGACCGGGACCTGGACTCTCACCAAGCTGATCCTCCGGCGCGAACGGCTGATCACCCCGCTGTGGATCCTGCTGCTGGTCTCGCTCGCGGCCGGGCAGGCCAACCGCTACATGCAGAACTTCCCGACCGCGCAGGCGGTCGGCGACTTCGCCCGCGAGATGGCGGCCAACAAGGCACTGACCGCCTTCGCCGGCGAGGTCTACTCCCCCACGATCGCCGGCATGGCCGTATGGAAGAACGCCGACGCCATCTACACGATCCTCGCCCTGGTCGTCCTGCTCACGGTCGTCAGGCACACGCGCAAGGAAGAGGAGACGGGCAGGGCCGAGCTCGTCGGCTCGGCCGTCGTGGGCCGGTTCGCCCAGCTGACCGCCACCGTCATCGTCACCAGCGCCTCCGTGGTGCTCGCCGGGCTGCTCACCGCGGTCGGCATGCTGAAGATGGGCTTCGACACGACGGGCTCGCTGGCCTTCGGCGCCGCCGTGGCCGGTGTCGGCCTGGCCTTCACCGGCGTCGGCGCGGTCGCCGCCCAGCTCACCGAGAGCGCTCGGGCCGCCATCGGGCTGGGCGCGATCGTCCTCGGCGTCAGCTACACGCTGCGCTTCGTGGCCGACGGCAGCGGGGTGCAGGCGCTCAAGTGGATCTCGCCGCAGGGCTGGAGCCACCTGGTCAAGCCGTACGGAACCAACAACCTGGCCGTTCTGCTGCTCAGCGTCGCCCTCTTCTGTCTCGGCCTGGCCGTCGCCTACAGGCTGGCGGCTGGCCGCGACCTCGGGCACGGCCTCATCCCGCAGCGGCCGGGTCCCGCGGGCTCCAGGAGCCTGACCAGCCCGATCGCGCTGGCCTGGCGGTTGCAGCGCGGCCTCCTGACCGGCTGGACCATCGGCTACGCGGTCGCCGGTCTGGTGTTCGGCGCGCTGGCCGTCTCGATCCCGCAGGTGTCCAAGCAGGGCGCCTCGGTGCAGGAGTTCTTCAACCGCTACACCGCCTCGCCCGACGCCACCACGACGGACGCCTACCTGTGGCTGATCCTGCTGAGCCTCGGCTACGTCGCCGCGCTCTACCCGCTGGTCTCGCTGCTACGGCTGCGCGCGGAGGAGACGGCCGGACACGCGGAACTGCTGCTCACCACCCCGGTCAGCCGCCTGCGCTGGGCCGTCTCGCACCTGGTCTTCGCCATGGGCGGCAGCGCGCTGATCATGGTGGTCGCCGGGGCCACCATGGGCGCCCTGGCCGGTTCGCCGGGCAAGGTGCTGGCCGGCGCGCTGGTGCAGATCCCCGCCGTCTGGGTCCTGGCCGGTCTGGGCGTGCTCGCCTTCGGCCTGCTGCCCAAGGCGGCCGCCGCCGTCAGCTGGGCGGCGTTCCTCTTCGTCAACCTCTTCGGCGAGGTGCTCGGGCCGATCATCGGCATCGACTACTGGATCGCCAAGTACTTCGTGCCCTTCCCGAACCTGCCGATGGTGGTCAGCGGCGGCGAGTTCAGCGCCACCGCGCCGGCCATCATGATCGCGCTCACCGCGGCGCTGATCGTCGCAGGGCTGACCGGCCTCAAGCGCCGGGCGATCGTCTGACATGGCGGGCCGTACGACGGCGGAACGGGCCAGGCTTCCGAGCCTGGCCCGTTCGCTGTCTGTGTGTCGCCCGAAATGCTGGCGACATCGCTTCCCGGACCAGCAATGATGGGTGGAATGCACAGCTTCAGGCTTCTGCGTGACAGGCGTTTCGCCCTTCTCTTCTCGGCGCGGACGATCTCCGTGCTCGGCAGCGCCTTCGCGCCGGTCGCCCTCGCCTTCGGCGTCCTGGGGCTGCCAGGGGCGACGGCGACGACCCTGTCCGTGGTGCTGACCGCGGAGTCCTTGCCGATGGTGCTCTTCATGCTGGTGGGCGGGGTCATCGCGGACCGGCTGCCCAGGAACCGGGTGATGATGACCGGCATGGCGATCAACTCGATCGCCTTCTCCAGCCTGGCCGCCATGCTGCTCACCGGATGGACCCCGCTGCCCGCGCTGGCCACGGCCGCCGCGGCCACCGGCGTCGCGATGGCGATCTTCTTCCCGGCGCTGACCGGGATCATCCCCGAGGTCGTGCCGGCCGACAAGCTGCAGACCGGGAACGCGCTGCTGGGGCTGGGCGCCAACACCTCCAGGGTCGCCGGGGCCGTGCTGAGCGGCGCGACCGTCGTCCTCGTCGGCGGCGGATGGGCGCTGGCGGTGAGCGGCGCGATGTTCGCCGTGGCCGCCGTGCTCATCGCCGCGCTGCGGCTGACCCCTGCGCCGCCCTCCGCGGAACGTCACTCCGTCTTCGGCGACCTACGCGAGGGGTGGCGCGAGTTCAGCTCGCGCCAGTGGTTGTGGGTGGTGGTCGCCCAGTTCTCCGTACTCATCCTGGGGTTGCAGGCCGCGCACGGCGTGCTCGGCCCACTGATCACCAAGACGGAGATGGGCGGCGCGCGCGACTGGTCGCTGATCCTGGCCGGGGAGGCGGTGGGGACGATCGTGGGCGTGCTGGTCGCGATGCGGCTGCGTCCCTCGCGTCCCATCCTGCTCGGCACGCTGATGTGCTTCCCCGTGGTCCTGCCGTACGTGCTGCTCGCGCTGAGCGCGCCGCTGTGGACGATCGTCATCGGGGCGTTCCTGCTGGGCATCTGCTTCGACGTCTTCGGCGTGCTCTGGCAGACCACGTTGCAGCGTGAGGTGCCGCCAGAGGCGCTGTCGCGGGTGAGCTCCTACGACGCGCTCGGGTCGCTGATGTTCGGCCCGGTCGGGCTCATGCTCGCCGGACCTGCGGCGGCGCTGGTCGGGCCGAAGAACGCGATGCTCGGGTGCGCGGCGCTCGTCGTGCTGTCGACGCTCGCCGCGCTGCTCTCGCCCGGGGTGCGCAACCTGCGCGCGCCGTCAGCCCGCGACTCTGCCGCTGGTGCGAAGCCCGCGTGACGGGGTGCGCTCGTGCAGCCCGAACCGCTGCTCCGGCGCCTGGTCGCCGTCGACGACCGACGCGACGTACTCGGCCAGTGCGGGCGCGTGCTTGAACCCGTGTCCTGAGTCGCCGCCGAACACCCACACGCCGGGCTCCACCTCGTGGATGATCCACTCCGCGTCCGGGGTGAGCGCGTACTGGCAGACCTGGCTGAACAGCACCTTCGACCCGGCGAGCGCGGGGAACCTGCGTTCCAGGTAGGAGCTCGCCTGCTTGACCGACGCCTCGTCCACGGTCCTGCGGCCGTGTTCCGGTTCGAAGGGGGCGCCTTCCTCGTCTGAGGTGGTCTTCATGCCGACGCCGTCGACGTCGCCGTGCCCATAGGCGGAGGCGTCGTAGTCGATCCAGGCGGGGGTGCCGGGGACGGTCCACTCGCTGGGGACGGCCCAGTGCAGGGTGTCCTGCTTGGTGACGGTCAGGGGGAGGTCGAACTGCTCGCCCATCCAGGCGCCGCCCGCCCACACCACCTTGTCGGCGGTGAGCACGTCCTCGCCTACCTTGACTGCCTTGCCGTACGGCTGCGCCCTGCCGTGGACGAGCGTGACACCGGCGTTGGTCGCCAGGCGCGCGGTCACCTGGGTGGCGCGGCGGGCCCTGATCACTCCGGCGTGGGGCTCCCTGAGCAGGAACGCCAGGCCGTCGGGGCGGTAGTCGGGGAAGAACCTGGCGCCTTCCTCGGGGTCGAGGATCTCGTACGGGATGCCGAGCTTGTCGAGCGTGCCCGCGCTGGCTTTCTCCCAGCCTTCGGGGTCCTGGGCGAACCACAGGAGCCCGGCTTCCAGGTAGAGGTCTTCACCGACCCGCTGGCCCAGGCGCTGCCAGCCTTCCCGTGCTTTCCAGGCGAGCTTGGCGTACCAGTCGTCGGTGCCGTGGGAGCTCCTGAGCAACCGGGTCTCGCCTGCGCTGGCCTGCCGTACATGACCGGGCTTGTGCTGCTCGACGAGCGTCACCTGCCAGCCGGTTTCGGCCAGCCGCAACGCCAACGACGACCCCCAAATACCAGCTCCGACCACAATGACCGATTTCATGACCCCAAGGTACGGCGAAGCCCTCCCCTGAAGGCAAGAAGAGATTCGAAGACCCTCTCCATCAACCCAACCCCAAGATCATGGGGTGGCGGGGTTCTTGAGGTCCTGAGGGTCTATACGACGATGAGGCGGACCACTACCCCTGCGCAGTTACCCGCCAGGCAGATGCGGACCGGGATGTCCGAGATCCCCGCCACCTTGGGGGTGCCGCTCACGTGGCCGTCAGGGCCGATGGCCATCCCCTGGGGGAGGGAGGTGCTGTTGGTCACGGTGAAGGTGGGGAGGACGCCGGATGGGCCGCCGTTGATGGCGATCTGGCCGGTCAGCGCGGTGCCCACCTGGCCGGGGAAGGTCAGCTCTCCCGGCTGCCAAGGGATGTTGCGGTGCACGATGATCGTGACGCGTTCCTCCACGCACACCAGACCCCTGCACAGCTTGATGGGCGTCGTGTAGGTGCCGGGTCGCTCTGGCTTGCCGTACAGGAGGCCGCTCTGATCCAAACCCACCCCGGGGGCCAGTGACGCGGCCGGGATGTCGAAGGAGTCCAGGGGCAGCAACCGGTCGTCCACCTCGACGCCCTGCGTGACGTAGAACGTGTTCTCCACCACGTTCACCGGCGGCTGTGGCGGCGCGGGTGAAGGGCGGCTCTGCGCGCTCACCGAGGGCGCGCACGGGACGAGGGCGTAAAGAGCGACGGCGGCCAACGCCATCCACCACTTCGGCTGCATGATCCTCCCTCCGGCTCACTATCCGCTTACCTACCCTCACGGTTAGATAATCAAGCTATGGCCGCTGAATCCGCCCAGACCCTGGAGCGCGGGCTCCACCTGCTCAGACTGCTCGCCGACGGGCAGGGCGGGCGCACCCCGACCGAGCTCGCGACCGCGCTGGAGCTGAGCCGTCCCGTCGTCTACCGCCTGCTCACGACGCTGATGAGCGAGGGCTTCGTCAGGCGCGACTCCGAGGGCAAGGTGCACCTGGGTTTCGGCGTGCTGGTGCTCGCGCAGGCGGTGCAGCCGCTGCTGCGCGCCGCCGCGCTGCCGACGCTGCGCAGGCTCGCCGAGGAGGTGGGCGCGACGGCGCACCTGACCGTGGCCGAGGGCGGCGACGGGCTGGCCGTGGCGGTGGTCGAACCGTCGTGGACGAACATGCACGTCGCCTACCGGGAGGGCTCGCGGCATCCCCTCTCGAAGGGTGCGGCGGGCCAGGCGATCCTGGCGCTTCGCTCCGGCAGAGACGGTTTTTTCGTGACTCAGGGGCAGCTTCAGGAAGGCGCGCACGGCATCGCGGCGCCGGTGACCGGGCTGCCGTGGCTGGAGGCGTCCGTCGGGGTCGTCACCTTCGGGCCGCTCAACGCCGAGACGGGCCCCCGGGTGGTCAAGGCAGCCGACGAACTGGCCACGACCCTTGCCTGACATGTACGGTAGTTACACATAGAGGACAAGAGTGTCCGGTAAACGGACGGAGAAACGATGCCTTACTACCGTGTGGTCGGCGAGATCCCCCGCAAGCGCCATGTGCAGTTCAGGAAGCCGGACGGCGGCCTCTACGCAGAGGAGCTGATGGGCGAGGAGGGCTTCTCCTCGGACTCCTCCCTGCTCTACCACCAGTACCTGCCCACGGCGATCATCAAGGCCGAGGCCGTCGAACCGCTGGTCAGCGAGGCGCTCACGCCCAACCTGCCGCTGTCTCCGCGCCACTTCCGCACCCAGGACCTCGCGACCTCCGGCGACCTCGTGACCGGCCGGATGCTGCTCAGCGGCAACAACGACGTCCGGTTGTCGTACGCCACCAGCGACCGGCCGAGCGAGCTGTACCGCAACTCCAAGGGCGACGAGTGCGTGTACATCCAGAGCGGCTCCGTACGCTTCGAGTCCTCCTACGGCGCGATCGAGGCCGGTGAGGGCGACTACGTCGTGATCCCGACCGGCACGATCCACCGCTGGGTGCCCAGCGGGCAGGTCAACGCGCTGGTCATCGAGGCCGCCGGGCACATCAGGCCGCCCAAGCGCTACCTGTCGCAGTACGGCCAGTTCCTGGAGCACGCCCCCTACTGCGAGCGCGACCTGCGCACCCCGCAGGAGCCGCTGCTGGCGGACGGCGAGGAGGTCCCCGTGCTGGTGCGTACCAGAGGGGGGCTGACCAGGCTCGTCTACCGCAACCACCCGTTCGACGTGGTCGGCTGGGACGGTTACCTCTACCCGTACGCCTTCAACATCAACGACTTCGAGCCGATCGTGAAGCGCACCCACGCGCCGCCGCCGGTCCACCAGACGTTCGAGGGCCCCGGCTTCGTGGTCTGCTCGTTCATGCCGCGCCCGCTCGACTTCCACCCGGACGCGGTGCCGATCCCCTACAACCACCACAACGTGGACTCCGACGAGTTCATGTTCTACGTGGGCGGCGACTACTCGGCGCGCGCCGGCTCGGGGATCGACGTCGGCTCGATCTCGCTGCACCCGGCCGGGTTCACCCACGGGCCGCAGCCGGGAGCCGTCGAGGCGGTCATCGCCGCCGGGGCGACCCACACGAGCGAGATGGCCGTCATGGTCGACACGTTCCGCCCGCTCGACCTGGGCAGGGGCGCGCTGTCGTGCGAGGACCCCGGCTACGCCTGGACCTGGGCACGATGAACCCCCTCTTCACCGCTCTGGTGGACGACGCGGGCCTCTTTCCCCCCACCGCACTGCCCCTCGACGAGGCGCTGGCCAGGCACGAGCGTGACGCCGCCATCGCCAGCCCGGTGCTGACGCACCGCTTCCTGTGCCCGTCCAGCCGACTCGACGATTTGCGCCGCTCGGGGGCGCGACCTCGCCGGATCGGCCTGATCGTGGACACCCCGTCGGTGCCGTCGCTGGACGGTCTCCCGGTGGACATCGTGGAGGTACGGCTCCCGCAGGACACGTCGGTCGACGACCTGGCCGCGCGGCTGGACCTGCCTCCGGACGTCGCGCTCTTCGTCGAGATCCCCCCGGCGAAGGCTGACGGGCCGGTGCAGACCGGGCTGAAGGTGCGGTGCGGCGGTCTGACGGCCGACGCGTTCCCCTCGGTGGACGACCTGGCGCACTTCATCACGACCTGCGTGGCCAACGGGGTGCGGTTCAAGGCCACGGCCGGGCTGCACAACGCGGTGCGCCACTTCGACCCCGCGCTCGGCGTGGACCGGCACGGCTTCCTCAACCTGGTGCTCGCCGTCTGCGAGGCTGTCGAGGAGCGGGACCCGGCGCCGGTGCTGAGCAGCACGGACGTGGGCGAGCTGGTACGGCTGGCGCACGCCGTACCCGACGTGACGGCCAAGAGGGCGCGGCAGTTGCTGGTGAGCTACGGCTCGTGCAGCACGAGCACCCCGATCGACGATCTGACCACCTTGGGAGTGCTATGAGCTTCGGGATCGACAACCTGCCCTATGGGGTCTTCTCCCGCGGCGACGAGGCGCCCCGGGTGGGTGTGCGCTTCGAGGACAGCGTGCTCGACCTCACCGCCGCCCTCCACGACGAGGTCTTCGCCACCCCGTCGTTGAACGCCTTCATGGCGCGCGGCCATCGGGCCTGGAGCGAGACGCGGGCGCTGATCCGGCAGAAGCTCTCGACCGACCTCGCCGTCACGGCGACCCACCTGGTCCCGCTCGACCAGGTGACGCTGCACCTGCCGTTCGAGGTCGCCGACTATGTCGACTTCTACTGCTCCATCGAGCACGCCTCCAACCTGGGCAGGATGTTCAGGCCGGACGAGGAGCCGCTCAAGCCCAACTGGCGCCACCTGCCCGTCGGCTACCACGGCAGGGCGGGCACGGTCGTCGTCTCCGGCACCCCGGTGACCAGGCCGCACGGCCAGGTCCGCATGGGCGTCTTCGGACCTACGGCCAAGCTGGACATCGAGGCCGAGCTGGGCTTCGTGGTCGGCTCGCCGGACGGCGCCTCCTTCGAGGAGCGGGTGTTCGGCGTGACGCTGGTCAACGACTGGAGCGCGCGCGACATCCAGGCGTGGGAGTACGTCCCGCTCGGCCCGTTCCTGGGCAAGTCGTTCGCCACGTCGATCTCGCCGTGGGTGACGCCGCTGGAGGCGCTGCCCAGGATCCCCGGGCGGGTCCAGGACCCGGCGCCGCTCGACTACCTGCGGCGTGCCGAGGACTGGGGGCTCGACGTCACGCTGGAGGTCGAGCTGAACGGCGAGATCATCTCCCGCCCGCCGTACCAGGGCATGTACTGGACGCCGGACCAGATGCTCGCGCACATGACGGTGAACGGCGCGACGCTCCGCACCGGAGACCTTTACGCCAGCGGCACAATTTCC
Source organism: Nonomuraea sp. NPDC050556 (assembly GCF_044457355.1). Taxonomy (NCBI): domain Bacteria; kingdom Bacillati; phylum Actinomycetota; class Actinomycetes; order Streptosporangiales; family Streptosporangiaceae; genus Nonomuraea; species Nonomuraea sp. NPDC050556. The sequence continues at coordinate 632,154 of NZ_JBITGU010000006.1, forward strand.
GGCGAGCAGCCGGATCAGCGCGGTTCCTTCATCGAGCTCACCTGGAACGGCACAGAGCCGATCAAGCTTGCCGACGGCACGACCAGGGCTTTCCTGGAGAACGGCGACACCGTGACGATCAGGGCCACGGCCGGAGCGCTCAGCCTGGGGGAAGTTTCCGGAACAATCCGATAGGTGACTTGACGTGCTTAGCCCGTGACTCGCCGCTACTCTTAGGACCTCCCCGGTCCCTTGAAGAGCAGGAGCGAGATGCGGCGTGCCGCGGCGTTCATCCTCAGCGCCCTACTCCTGACAACCAGTTGCAGCTCGGTCACCGCCGGCACGCCCGTCGAGCAGGCGCCGCCGGTCATCGCCGTCGCCCCCGCCTTCGACGCGCCACGCGCCCGCACCGACCGCGGGCTCGTGGTCAAGGCGAGCGGCGGCAAGCTGGCCAAGGTGCTCGCCTACGTCGACGGCGCGCCGGTCACCGGCCGCGTCGACGAGACGGGCACCCTGTGGCGCTCCGACTGGGCGCTGCGTCCCGGCGCCGAATACTCGGTGACCGCCACGGCCGACGGGGCGAGCGGCCCATCGACGATGGCGGCCGGGCGGTTCCGCACCCGCGCGGCCGAGCGCACGTTCAAGGTGCTGTCCGTCTCGCCGCTGCCCGGCGAGAGCGTCGGGGTCGGCATGCCGATCATCGTCACCTTCGACACCGCGATCCAGGACAGGCCGGCCGTCGAACGGGCCCTGGAGGTCACCACCGCCAAACCAGCCGAGGGCGCCTGGCGGTGGATCAGCGACACCCAGGTGGTCTACCGCACCCGCAAATACTGGACGCCGAAGCAGAAGGTCACCTTCGTCGCGCACCTGTCCGGGGTCCGCGCCGCCCCGGGCGTCGTCGGTACGGAGGACCACGAGCTGGCCTTCACCGTCGGGCGCAAGCAGATCAGCACCGTCGACACCAAGACCCACCAGATGGTGGTGCGCAAGAACGGCGCCGTCGTGCAGCGCATGGCGATCAGCGCGGGCATGGCCACCACCCGCGAATACACCACGACCAGCGGCGTGCACCTGACCATGGAGAAGGGCAACCCGGTCAGGATGATCTCGCCGGGGCGCGAGAAGGGCGATCCCGGCTTCTACGACGTGATGATCTCCCACGCGGTGCGCATCTCCAACAGCGGCGAATACGTGCACGCCAAGAACAACGTCTGGGCCCAGGGCCGCGCCAACGTCAGCCACGGGTGCATCAACTCCCGTCCCGACCAGGCCGCTTGGTTCTTCACGACCTCCCTGCGCGGCGATCCGGTAACGATCACCGGGACCAGCCGGGAGCTCGAATGGAACAACGGCTGGGGGTTCTGGCAGCTCCCCTGGGAGAAGTGGCAGCTCGGCAGCGCCCTCTACGACCCGACCCCCAAGACCGGGTGGGTGCAACCCGCACCGCCACCGACCCTGCCGCAGCAGTAATTAGAGGATTACGGTAGAAGGGGGAACCTCCTCGAGCCGTAGGCCCGTTTACCTGTCAGGAGGGCCGGAGCATGGATGAATGGGTCATCTGGATAATCCTCGCTGTCGTGCTCGGCGTGGCCGAGATCTTCACCCTCACCACGGCGCTCGGCCTGCTGGCCGGAGCGTCCCTTCTCACCGCTCTCGGCGCCGCGGTCGGGCTCCCCGTTCCCCTGCAGCTCCTCCTCTTCACCGCCTCGTCGGCGGCGGGGCTGCTCGTCGTCAGGCCCATCGCGATCCGCCACATCAAGCAACCCCCGCTGCAGCGCTTCGGCGTCGACGCGCTCGTCGGCAAACCCGCCTACGTGGTGCGGGAAGTCACCGGGCGCGAGGGGCGCATCAGGCTCGGCGGCGAGGAATGGTCGGCGCGCGCCTACGACGAAACCCTGGTCATACCGGCAGGGGCGACCGTCGACGTCATCGAGATCGAGGGAGCCACGGCTCTCGTCTACCCCCGGGAGTGATCATATGGAGCTGCTGGTCGTCGGACTGGTGATCGCGCTCTTCGCGGTCTTCACCGTGCTGCGCACGGTGCGCATCGTCCCGCAGGCTCGGGCGCGCAACGTCGAACGGCTGGGACGCTACAGCCGTACGCTCAAGCCCGGACTGAACTTCGTCATCCCCTACGTCGACCGCGTCTACCCCATGATCGACCTGCGCGAGCAGGTCGTGACCTTCCGCCCGCAGCCGGTCATCACCGAGGACAACCTGGTCGTCGAGATCGACACCGTCCTCTACTTCCAGGTCACCGACCCGCGCGCGGCCGCCTACGAGATCGCCAACTACATCCAGGCGGTCGAGCAGCTGACCGTCACGACCATGCGTAACGTGGTCGGCTCGATGGACCTGGAGCAGGCGCTCACCTCCCGCGACACCATCAACAGCCAGCTGCGCGGCGTGCTCGACGAGGCGACCGGCAAGTGGGGCATCCGCGTCAACCGCGTCGAGGTCAAGGCGATCGACCCGCCCAAGACCATCAAGGACGCGATGGAGAAGCAGATGCGCGCCGAGCGGGACAAGCGCGCCGCCATCCTCAACGCCGAAGGGCAGCGGCAGTCGCAGATCCTCACGGCGGAGGGCGACAAGCAGAGCGCCATCCTGCGGGCGGAGGGCCAGCGTACGGCGGCGATCCTCAAGGCCGAGGGTGAGTCCCGCGCGATCGACCAGGTCTTCCAGGCGGTGCACCGCAACGACCCTGACCCGAAGTTGCTCGCTTACCAGTACCTCCAGGTGCTGCCGCAGCTGGCGCAGGGCAACAACACGATGTGGGTGATCCCTAGCGAGGTGACGTCCGCGTTGCAGGGGGTGTCGAAGGCGTTCACCGAGGCGTTGCCGCGTATTGCCAGCACGGAGGGGGAGCGGTCGGCGGAGGCGGACACGGAGATCGCGCGGGCGGCGGAGGCGGCCGCTGAGGCGGTGGCGGACGCTCGGGACGCCGAGAAGGTGAACGGCCCCCGCCAGCTCACCGCCAAGATCCCCGAGCCCTCCCCGTTCCCCGACCTGGAAAAGGACCCCCACGAGGCAGAGCGCTGACCCCTTCAAGGAGGCCCGCCCCGCGAAAGGGCGCGCCACCCCAAAGGGCGCGCCACCCCAAAGGGCACGCCACCCCAAAGGGCACGCCACCCCAAAGGGCTACTTCCTGAGGGACCCGTCTTCATGGGGGGTACGGCAGGCGCGAGATGGCCTGCCTGCCGTACCCCCCACTGGGTCAGTACTCGTTGGTGAGCGGGGCGCCGTCGGAGTCGACGAGCGTGCAGTCGGCCACCGGGCCGTTGGACACGCGGGCCCAGGTCCCGAGGAGCCGGTCGTCGTCGCTGAGGCTGAGCATGAGCACGCCGACCTGCCCCTCCTTGATGACCCGGGGATCGAGCGGGAACGCGGGCTCCCCCGGATCGAACGTCGGGGGGAACGGGATGAGCGCCTGCTCGTCCTTGGGCACCCAGCTCTGGCTGCGCGGCTTCGGGCTGCACTGCTTGCCGTCCGGCACGTAGTCGACCTTGATGTCGTATCCCATCGCCCGCAGGTCGGACTCCAGCCCCTTAGCGTTCTTGACGTCGTTGAAGGTGATGCTCAACGTCCCGTCAGGGTTCTTCGCGATCGCATAAGCCGGGGCCCCGCCACCGATCAGGAGGGGAATCGCCACCGCAGCGGCCGCAGCCAGCCCGAGCACCGGGGCCAGGACGGCCGGACGGAAGAGGGAACGGCGGGGAGCGGTGTTCTGGATCTCGGTCATCACGAACTCCTTGAGTTGCTGATGCCGGCCCAAAGGAAGATCACGTTCATCGGGGATGTTCACAGGGTGCCCTCCTTCGCGGACCGGACCGCGTGGCCGCGGTCATCTCTTTCCTGTCGCGAGGGATCACCGAGTTCCCCCAGCTTCTTCCGCGCTCTCGACAGCCGGGACCGTACGGTCCCCACCGGGATGCCGAGCGCCTCCGCCGCCTCGCCGTACTCCAGCCCCGACAACACGCACAGCGCGAACACGTCCTGCTCCTGCCTGCGCAGCGACCGGTAGGCGGCCTGGACGGCGGCCAGCTTGGCGGCGTCGTCGATGCGCCCGATCACCTCGTCGGCGAAGTCGGGTACGGCATCGCCGCGCGGCGCCCGCGCCAGCACGTCGTCATAGCGGCGGGCGGCCCGGCGGGTGTTGCGGGTCACGTTGGTGGCGATGGCGAGTAACCACGGCCTGAGCGACCCGCCGTCCGGATCGAGCCGCCCGCGCAGCCGCCACGCCTCGAGAAAGGTCAGCGAGACCGCGTCCTCGGCGCTCGACCAGTTGCCGGTCAGCCGGTAGGCATGGTTGTAGACCGCCCGCGCACACTCGTCGAAGAGCTGCGCGAAGGCATCCTGATCCCCATCCCTGATCCGGGCACGTATTGACATATCCACACCTTGGGACTGTCCCCCGGCGCCACCCGAGTTCCCGAGTGGCGCCGGATATTTCACCTCATGAGGCTGATCAGCTGATCCAGCGCGTCATCGTCCGCGATCCGGTTACGGCCGACAAGGCCACACGCCAGGCAGCGGTGCACGACCATGTAGCCCTTGGCCGAGTGGTGGTCGAGCCGAACGGGCGCCATGAGGCCCTGACACGGCGACGCGCGGTCGCCCGGACGGAGGTCCACGTGCTTGGAGTGCAGGCACGCTGGACAGTGGTTGCGATAGCTGCCGTTGCGCAGCGGCGCGACCCGATGGCCGCAACGCTCGCAGGTGAAACCGGTGTTCTCGGTCGCCCGGCTGATGGTGCCCTCCGAAAGTTGAAGTGGATCTTCAACTCGGAGGTGCAGGGTTCCGTCTGCTCTCCCCACGAGGGGTCCCAGGCTTGGACGGAGGAGGGATCGATTCACCGCTGAACAGCGATTACTTCCGGTTCCAGCTTCACCCCACCCATGGGGATCCGGACCACGACCGAGGTTGTGGATTTGTCTCGGTCACTGTCACGAAGGTCGCCCCGCGTGCCACCGGTAGATGTCCATCCGCCGCACTGGCGTCGGCGTCGTCCCCTGCTAGGCGCCCAGGGCTCGTGTCATGTGTGCTCCCTTCCGGTGTGAGAGCACGCTAGCCGAGGCCCACACCCGCTTCAACGGAGTAAACGACGGGATGAACGCCTCCGCCTGCAGCGACGCCACCCCGATCCTGGGCAGGTCGCGCGCCGCCGGGTAGACGACGAAACGCGGCTCCCAGATCGGGCGGAACTTGGCGTTGAACCGGTACAGGGACTCGATCTGGAACCATCTCGACAGGAAGACCAGCAAACCCCTCCACGTACGGAGCACGGGGCCGGCGCCCAGGCGTTCCCCGCGGGCCAGGGCTGCCCTGAACATCGCGAAGTTCAGGGACACCTCACGCACTCCCAACGTGGAACACGCCTCCAGGGTCCTGACGATGAGCAGCTCGTTCAGGCCCGGCTCCGCCGTACGGTCGCGGCGCATGAGGTCGAGGGAGATGCCGGAAGGCCCCCACGGGACGAACTGCAGGACCGCCCTGAGCCGCCCGTCCTTGTGCGCGGTCGCCACCACGCAGTCCGGGTCGCCGAACCGGCCGAGCGCCATCGAGAACCCGCGCTCGGTCGAGGACCCGCGCCACGAGTCCGCCGCCTGGACGATCTCCTCCAGCTCCTTCACCGGCAGGTCCGCCGCCCGGCGGATGGCGCAGACGTACCCGGCGCGCGAGACCCGGTTCACCATCTGCCGCACGTTGCGCATGGCCCGGCCGTCCAGGGTGAAGTCGGCGACCTCGACCACCGCCTCGTCGCCGATCTCCAGTGCGGACAGCCCGCCGACCCTGGTCCACACCTCGCCACCGGCCTCGCTGCAGCCGATCACCGCAGGCACCCAGGCGTGCCTGGCCGCCTCCTCCATGAACCGCTTGATCGCCCCTGGCCAGGCCTCCGGGTCGCCGATCGGGTCGCCGCTGGCCAGCATGACGCCGGACACGACCCGGTAGGCGACGGCCGCCTTGCCGGTCGGCGACATGATCACGCTCTTGTCCCTGCGCAGCGCGAAGTAGCCGAGCGAGTCGCGCGAGCCGTACCGATCGAGCAGGGCACGAAGCCGCGACTCGTCGTCCGCGGAAAGTACGGCCACCGGCCGTTCCGGCCGCAATGCGAGGAAGAGCGTCGTGACGGCGGTGAGCGCGCCGAGCGCGGCCAGCGAGTAGTAGACGCGGTCGCTCGGGAAGTCCACGAGGCCGACGAGCCCGAGCAGCACCTGCTGGAAACGCTCGCCCACGCCGGCGTGACCCCCGACGAGCAGCCAGCCGACCCCCAGGTCGAGTACGCCGAGGGCAGCCAGGTTCCCGAGCGCCCGCCACCGCGAGCGCGGGTCGGGCAGCGCGTAGAACTCCTTGCGCGTTATTACCAGTACGGCGAGCAGCAGCAGGCTGATGGCCGCGCTGATCGGATGGCGCCAGTGCAGCGCGCCGACGAGCACGCCGACCGGAAGCAGGATCACCACCGCCCGCCAGGCCCGCGCCTTCCTGCGCCGCAGCGCGTGCGCGATCATCACCAGCAGGATGCCGATCACCAGCGTTGAGGCCCTTGCCAGCGTGGTGACCATGCCGGGCAGCTGGCCGGCGAGCGCGCCGAACCTGCTGTGCCTGAAGTACGGATTGACCGCACCCAGGATGTCGAGCGCCCCGATGAGCAGGGACGTGTAGCCGGCCGCTGCCGGCACCCAAGCACGCTTCACGGGAGGACGATAGGACGGCCCAGGTAATCTCCTCGTTAACTCAGCTCTTATTCAGCTTCGGGTAAGCCTGGATCGTGTGGGACTGACATCGACGAAGCTCCAGCTCCTGTTCTCCCTGCTCGCGGTGGTTGCCGTGGTGGCCACGGTGTGGTGGTGGCCGCGCCTGGGCGGGCGTTCGTGGCGGGCCGTCACGGGGCGCGTGGGAGTGCTCGTCGCCAACCAGGCGCTCACCCTGGTCGCGCTCGGGCTCGTGCTGAACGCGTGGGGCGGCTTCTACGGCTCCTGGGACGACCTGTTCGGCACGGGCGCCGCCGCGGCCGGTGCGCCGATCATCGCGGCGGGTGGGGCGGGGGCGGCGGTGAAGGTGCTCGACAGCCGGGCGGTCAAGGGCGGACGGATCGAGCAGGTGCTCATTCCCGGCGCGACCACCGGTATCACCGCGCCTGCCTACGTGTTCCTTCCCACCGCCTATTTCACGAAGAAGTCTGAACGGTTCCCCGTCATCCTCGCGCTCACCGGCTATCCGGGGGACGCGCGCAACCTGATGACCAGGATGGACCTGCCTGGGCGGATGGCGAAGGCGATCGCGGCGCACGAGGCGCAGCCGACGGTGCTGGTGATGATGCGGCCGAGCGTGGCGCCGCCGCGGGACACGGAGTGCATCGACGTGCCCGGGGGGCCGCAGGTGGAGACGTATTTCACCAAGGACGTGAAGCAGTCGATGGCGGCGTCGTTCCGGGTGGGGTCTTCGACGGCGGACTGGGGGATCCTGGGCGGGTCCACCGGGGGGTTCTGCGCGTTGAAGATGGCGATGCGGCAGCCGTCGGCGTACACGGCCGCCGTGTCCTTGTCCGGATATTTCCGGACGATCCTCGACAGCACCACGGGGGATCTGTTCGGGGGGCGCAAGGGCTTGGAGCAGGAGAACAATCTCATGTGGCGGCTCGCCCACCTTCCCGCGCCGCCGGTCAACGTGCTGGTGACGAGCAGCAAGGTGGGCGAGAGCGACTACGGGGCCACGTTGCGGTTCTTGGCGGCGGTGAAGCCGCCGATGCAGGCTTCGTCGCTGATCCTGCCCAGCGGGGGGCACAACTTCGACACGTGGAACAGGGAGCTGCCGCAGGCGTTGCCTTGGCTGGCGCAGCAGCTCAGGTCCAGTCGACCAGCACGAACCCCCGATGCGGCACCTCGGCCTCAACCGTCAGGCGACCGCCCTCACACCTGACCCCGACCGGCTGCGGCACCTTCAAAGGCACCAACAACATGGCACTCGGCCCCAAAGGGACATCAGCTCCCATTGGGGTGACCGACCTCAAGGAGGTTAGGGACCCCGAGAGAGTCGGGCTTTCCGAGGGGGTTAGGGCCCCCGAGAAGGTTTCGGAGGGGGCTGGGGTTCCCAAGAGGGTTTCCGAAGGGGTTGGGAGGGTGATGGTGATGTGGGCTGGGTCTGCTGAGCCGTTCGCGATCGCGAGGCGCCACCGGTCGCCCACCCTGGCGTACTGCGGAATCAGGTGCGGCCCACCCGTGACCATGGGAAGCACACCGCCCAGGAAGCGCACAGCCTCCTGCGCCAACCGCTGCCCGTCGTCACACCGACCGAGCTTCTCCGGCGCCGTAGCCGCCATGGTGAACACCCGCCCACCCAAAGCGTTCACGAACCCGACCCGCCCAGCCCCCCAATGCTCCCCACGCGGCGTGAGGATCTCCGTCCACACCTCAGCCGCCGGATCCGCCACCAACCGAGCCACAGCAGGCTGCACGTTCACGCTCAACAGAGCGCCCCCATCACAAACCCGCTCCAAGCTGTACGGCTGCCGCGAAACCTCCGACCGCCCCACCACCTCGACAACCTCAACACCCAGCAACGACCCGAACCCTCGAAGGGCGAGGATCGAAGCGGCCGTCCCGTCGAGCAGCACGCTCCCCCGCAACAGCTCCAGCGGATCAGGCACCGCCCAAGCCACCTCACCGAACAACGCGGTCACCGGCGCGACCCCAGCCTGGATCGGCACGCCGTACGACAGCAGGAACTCCGCGGCACGCAACGGCGAGGTGTCGAGCCCGTCCAGCGTCCCGTCACCCTGCACGGACGCGGCCGCGTCCTGCCACCACGGAATACCCACCCCATGCGTGACCAGCGACGGCGTGACCGTCGCGTCGAGCGCGGGCCGGGACGCCGTGAGCATCCGCCCGATCCGCGGATATCGCCCGGGAGAACCGGTGACGAACGGGAACACGTCGAGCAGCAACGACGAGGCCCCCGACAGGTGCGCGGTGACCATCTCCGACCACGTCTGGGTGTCCGACTTGCGCCACTCGGTATGCGTCCAGTTCTCCACCTCGGGCGCGACCTCGACCCCAGCAGGCCGGAGCGCCCGCTGAAGCTCCAACATCCCGAAGGAGTAGGCAAGGTTCTGCCCCGGCGTATCCCCATAAAAGGCGAAGTGCGGCCGATGTACCTCGACCTGGTCGAACAGCAGATCCCAGCGCCGCCCCTCCACCGAGGCGATCCCCAGCCCCGAGCTCATGAGCCCCAGCTTGGCCCGCCCCGCGACGGCCTGCCGTACGAGAGAGACGACCTCCAGCTGCGCCTCCCGCCAGGTCTGCTGCAGCAGCGCCCGCCACGGATGCGGCTCCCCAGGCGCCGTGACCGCCGCGACCAGCTCCTCGCGCGACGGCTTCTCCCCCGCCAGCAGCGCGAACCGCTCCAGCATCTCGGGCTCGAACCCGCCACCCCAGGTGAGCGGCGCGTGGTTGTGGAACCGGAAGTCGTCCTCCAGCCACATCACCCGGAACCCGATCTCAGCGAACCGCCCATAATGCCCGGCCAGCCACTGCTGGAAGACCGGACACGCAAGCGAAGCCGCCGCCGTGGACACCTCACCGGTCGGCGAGACGAGCGGCGCGAAGCCGAGATCCTCCTCGCGCCCGCGGTCGCCGTGCCCGACGGTCACCCACGGATTGAGACTGACCGAGATGCCCTCACCATGAAGAACATCCCGGGCATCCCGCACCGTCTCGAACCACAGATCCTCCCCGACGCCAACGGTGTGCCCGGCATGCAGCTCCTCGGCGCCGAACATCAGCACCACCTCCTCCACCCCGCGTTCGAGGCAGAAGGCAGCCAGCTCAGCCGGATCCTGACCGGGAAAGACCTGATAACGCAGGTGATACCGGGTCATCCAGCTTGACCGTTGTCGAAGTACGCGATCAGCTCCGGGTCGAGCGGCGGCACGTCGTACGGCATGCCGCCGTCACGCAGCGACAAGGTCGCCATGTATCCGGCGGCGACGCTCATCCTGGCCGCCACCGGCGAGGTGTCGGTGACCCCGCCCTCGCGGACGAACCTGCAGAACTCGCCGATGATGCCGGGGTCGGCGCCACCGTGACCACCCTGCGCCTCGGGCACCCGGTAGGCGATGTCGCAGTCGTCGCGGTAGCCGGTCGGCCCGGTGTTCCAGACCTTGACCGTGTCACCGGGGCTGTCGCCGAAGTTCTCCAGCCTGCCCTCGGTGCCGATGACCGTGTAGTTGCGCACGTAGTCGGGCGAGAAGTGGCACTGCTGGTAGGCGGCGATCACCCCGTTGTCGAGGCGCATGTTCATCACGCTGACGTCCTCGACGTCGATCACGTGGTTGAGGTTGCGCCGCTCGGTGGGCGGCCACTCGAACTCCTTGAGCCAGCCCTCGGGCCGCGGCGTGCCCGGCTCCCTGCGCGGCAGGTCGCCGTACAGCATCAGGTCGCCGAGCGCGTTGACCCGCTGGGTGTACCCGCCGGCCAGCCAGTGGATCACGTCGAGGTCGTGCGCCGCCTTCTGCAGGAGCAGGCCCGTGGTCCTGGTGCGGTCCGCGTGCCAGTCCTTGAAGTAGTAGTCACCGCCGTAGGACACGAAGTGCCGTACCCAGACCGTCTTCGGCTCGCCGATGACGCCCTTCTGGATGATGTCGCGCATCGTCCTGACGACACCCATGTGCCGCATGTTGTGCCCCACGTAGAGCCGGGTCCCGGTCTCCTTCGCGGCGCGCAGGATGTTGTCGCATCCCTCCACGGTGATGTGCATGGGCTTCTCCAGGTAGACGGCCTTGCCCGCCTGGAGCGCGTCGATCGCGACGGTCTCGTGGGTGTCGTCGGGGGTCATGACGACGACCGCGTCGAGGTCCTTACGGTCGAGCAGCTCGCGGTAGTTCTCCGTCACGAGCTCTGCCTCGAACCGCCCGGCCTGCCTCTTGAGCACCGCCGGGTCGGAGTCACAGATCGCGGCCACGACCGAGCCCCTGCCCGGCCGGTGCGCGGCCAGCCCGAGGTTCGTCCGCAGGCCAAGCCCGATGACTCCGATGCGCAGGTCTTCCACTTCGATCCTTTCCTAGGGGTACGGCGGGGCTCAGCCCTTGGCGATGGAGGCCTCGTACTCGGCCTTCATCGCGGCGCCGCCCTTGTCCAGCCACTTCTTCACGAAGTCCTGCCACTCGGTGAGCGGCCTGCGCCCGGTCACGAAGTCGACCACCGAGTCCGTCGCCATGGTGCTCAGCTCGCCGCCCTTCTGGGTGAAGGTGTCGGAGAAGTGGCCCGTGGTGACGCGCTGCTGGAGCATGGGCGCGACCTTGGTCTCGAACTCGTGGATCAGCTTGGTGCGCTCCGGCTGGCCCGGCAGGAAGAGCGCGGACGGCGAGCCGATGACGAACGAGATCGGCTGCTGGGTGGTGGGAACCTCGGCCGTGCCCTTGTCGGTGTAGGCCAGGTCACCGTCCTTCTTGGTGAAGTGCACGCCCTCGACGCCGTAGTTGACCAGCTGGTTCTCTTCGGTGCCGAACGGCGCGGCCATGAAGTTCAGCACGCCGAGCAGCATCTCGATGCGCTTGGGGTCGGCCTTCTTGTTGATCGCGGTGAAGCCGACGGAGCCCAGACCGGCGTTGTAGACGGGCTTGGAGCTCGGGGTGGCCGCGAAGGGCACGATGGCGCCGAGCTTGTACTTCTGGGTGCGGGCGTCGTTGAGGAAGCCGGGGAACGACTCCACGTAGGCGCCGATCTGGCCGTTGGCGACCTTGTCCTTGATGGTGGCCAGGGCGGGGTCGGGCCAGAAGAGGTTGGCCTTGAATGCCTTGACCGCCAGCTCCAGCGCGGCCAGGTATTCGGCCGTCTCGAACTGGTGGGTCAGCTTGCCGCCGGTGAGCCGCCACGTGTTCGGCGCGCCGTACCAGTGGCTGAACATGTGCACGTGGTTGTAGTAGCTCGGCTCGAGGGGGTACTTGTTCTTCTTGACGTCGAGCAGCTGCTTGGCCTTCTCCAGGTAGTCGTCCGCGCTGGTGAAGGCGGTGCCGCCGACGGGCGCCCAGTAGTCCTCGTTGGTCAGATAGACCTGGCCGAAGCGGCTGTAGGAGACGGCCACGCCGTACAGCTTGCCGTCGGTGACCGCTGACTTCCAGGCCACGTCGCCCAGGTTCGCCAGGTTCGGGTACTTCTTGACCGCGTCGCCGCTGAGGTACGGGGTCAGGTCGTGGAACTTGGCCGCGAGCAGCTCGGGCACGCGCTGCAGGCCCTGGTTCGGCGGGAACCAGACCAGGTCGGGCAGGTCGTCGCTGGCGATGATCGCGTTGAACTTGTCGGGGTAGCCGTCGCCGACCACGATGTTCATGTCCCACTGCGCGTTGAGGCGCTTGTTGAGCTCCTGGATATATGCGCTCTTGTCGGCGGTGGGCGGGGCCACGTCCCACGTCTGGGTCAGCGAGGTGATCTTGCTGCCGTCGCCGGGCGGGGTGGCGACGGACTTCACCAGCTGCTCGGGGTACTTCAGGTACGCGGGGTCCTGACCGGCGTCCATCGGCAGGTCGGGCGTCGGGATCTTGGCGGCCACGAACGTGGGCAGCTTGAGCTTCTTCGACAGGTCGGCGCCGCCCTTCTTGGCGCCGGCCGTACCGCTTCCCCCGGCTCCGCAGGCGGCGAGCCCGGCGGCCGTGACTCCGGCGAGCGCGACTCCGAGGAAACCGCGACGGGACATGGTTGTAGACATGGTTTCTCCTGAGTGGGGAGGGTTCAGCCCTTGATGGCGCCGGTGAGAACGCCCTTGGTGAAGTACTTCTGCAGGAACGGGTAGGCGGCCAGGATCGGCACGAGCGCGATGATCAGCACCGCCATCTGCACCGAGGAGGCCGGCAGGTCACGCACGATCGCGACGTCCGTGCCCTGGGCGACGGAGCCGCGGAAGATGTACTGTCGCAGCACGACCTGGATCGGATGCATCGTCTGGTCGTTGATGTAGAGGATCGCGTTGAAGAACGTGTTCCAGTAGGAGACCGCGTAGAAGAGCCCGACGACCGCGATCACCGCCTTGGACAGCGGCAGCGCGATGCGCCACAACATGCGCCACTCGCTCGCGCCGTCCATGCGCGCGGCCTCGAACAGCTCGTCGGGCAGGTTCTGGAAGAACGCCCTGACCACGACCACGTTGAACGCGTTGACCAGCACGGGCACGATGAGCGACTGGTAGGTGTCGATCATGCCGAGTTCCTTGACCATCAGGTAGCTCGGGATCATGCCGGGGCTGAACAGGAACGTGGCCAGCACCATGAGCAGGATCGGCTTGCCGCCGAGCATCCCCCTGCGCGACAGCGCGTAGCCCAGGAACACCGTGCAGATCAGGCTCAGCGCGGTACCCGCGAGCGTGATGCCGATGGTGAGCAGCACCGACCGGGTCACCGCGCCGCCCGACAGGATGAGCTGGTAGGCCTCCAGCGTCGGGTGGTTGGGGAAGAGCACGTAGCTGCCGCCGTTGGCGATGCTCTCCGCGCGCCCCATCAGGCTGGTGCCGACGGCCAGGCCGAACGGATACAGGACGATCAGCACGATCGCGGTCAGGATGACGAACTTGAGCGAACGGCCGGCAATGGTCGGCCGCTCCATCCACGGTGGCCTCATCGGTAGATCCCCTGCTCTCCGAAGCGGTGCGCGAGCTTGTTCGCCGCGAAGATGAGCGCGGCGCCGATCACGCCCTTCATCAGGCCCGCTGCCGTGCTCATCCCCCAGTCGCCGTCACGGATGCCGTGGTAGTAGACGTAGGTGTCGATGACCTCGGACGCCCCTGCGCCCACGGCCTCGCGCTGGAGGACCATCTGCTCGAAACCGACCGACAGGATGTCGCCCAGCCGCAGGATCAGCATCATGAGGATGACCGACCTGATGCCCGGGAGCGTCACGTGCCAGAGGCGGCGCTTCCAGTCGGCGCCGTCGATGGCGGCGGCCTCGTACTTGTCGAGGTCGATGGCGGTGATCGCGGCCAGGAAGATGATCGTTCCCCAGCCGCAGTCCTTCCAGATGACCTGCGCGGTGGCCAGCAGCTTGAAGGTGTCTGCGTTGGACATCAGGTTGCCGATGGTGATGCCGTGCGAGTTCAGGAACGAGCTGACCGTTCCCGCACCACCGATGACCTGCTGGAACATCGAGACGACGACCACCCACGACAGGAAGTGCGGCAGGTAGACCACGCTCTGGATGAACTTCTTGATCCGGTGTCCGACCAGCGAGTTCAGCAGCAGGGCCAGGGCGATCGGCGCGGGGAAGAACAGGATGAGCTGCAGCACGGTGATCTGCAGGGTGTTGCTGACCGCGCTCCAGAACTCCGGCTCCGCCATGAGGTCGACGAAGTTCTGCAGCCCCACCCAGGGGCTCTCCGAGATGCCGAGGAACGGCGCGTAGTCCTTGAACGCGATCACGTTCCCGAGCACCGGGATATAAAAGAAGATCACGAAATAGAGGACTCCTGGCAGGCACAGCGCCAGCAGCGTCCAATCCCGCCTGAGGCGGTCGACGATGGACCGGCGCTGCGGACGGGTCCGCGCTGGAGCTTCCAGCGGTGGCGACGCCGTGGATGCGACCACGTCTCAACCTCCAGTCGTAACGAGTTGGCTGGAGGCTAGCGCGCATTTATGAAAGTAACTAGAGTAAATTTTGCAAGATCGGGCATCTTGGGGGAATCGATGCAGGTCGGCGACGAGCCCGTAACGGGAAAGTTATGCAGGAATCTTCAACCGGGCATCGTAAAGAGGGTCCGCTCGGCGTGGTTCAGCGCCAGCCGTACCGAGCCCAGGGTGATGCACTCGCTCCCCAGCGCGGACGCCACGACCCTGGGCGGGTAGAGGCAGTACTCGTCGAGCCGCTCCTGGATCGGCTGCACCAGCAGGTCGCCCGCCATCGACAGGGCTCCGCCGATCACCACCATCTCCGGGTCCAGCGGGTTGACCACGGTGATCAGGCCGGCCGCGAGGCCCCAGGCGAACTCCCTGACGGCCTCCTGCGCCCGCTCGTCGCCCGTCCTCGCCCGCGCGATGGCGAACTCGGCGCTCTGCCTGCTGGAGCGCAGCTCGCCCGGCTCAGCCGACATCGCGTAGTCCATGACGTGGCGGAAGGCGACCCAGTTGTCGTTCGGCTGTTTGCCGATCTCGCCTGAGGCGGCGTGCGCGCCCCGGTAGGGGACGCCGCCGATGAGCAGGCCCATGCCGATGCGGTCGCCGGTGAACAGGTAGACCACGTTGTCGCAGCTCCGTGCGGCGCCGCGCCAGTGCTCAGCGAGTACGGCCAGCCGCATGTCGTTCTCGACGGCCACCGGGGCCGGGATGCGGGCGGCGAGCAGGGCTTGGAGGTCGAGGCCCGTCCAGCCGGGCAGGGCGATGCTCTTGACCACCTGGCCCGCCTCGTTCACGACGCCCGTGGTGCCGACGCCGACGGCGCTCACCTGGCGCACATCGAGGTCCGCTTCGCCGGTGACCAGCGACACCAGCTCGACGATGGCGTCGAGCCGCTCGTCCGCCGGGGTGTTGAGCGGCAGCGGCTGCTTGCGCACGGCCACGATCGTGCCGTTGAGGTCCGCGACCATCGCGCGGACGCTGGAGTGGCCGACGCCCACGCCGACCACGTGGCCGGCCGAGGCGCGGAACCTGAAGCGCCTGGCCGGACGGCCGCGCTGCCTGTCGCCAGGCTCGTCGTCGCACTCCTCCGCCCAGCCGTCGGCGAGCAGCTCCTCGATGATGACCTCGACGGTGGGCCGGGAGACTCGGGCCGCCCTGGCGAGTTCCGTCAGCGTGGCGACATCCGCCTCGCGCAGGATGCGCAGGATGGCCGATGAGTTGAGCCGGCGCAGGAGGGAGGCGTCGCCACTCTGATGTCGCATCGGGCCATTGTACTTAATAAACCTTCTTTCAAAATGCCACGTGTGGCAGGGGTCGGGGTGGGAAGGGGGCGGAGCGTGAAGGGGATGTGTGGATGGGGTTAAGCAAAGGTCGATGGACACCCTGCCCCGCTGGGCGGCACAGTGCCTTGCGGAGAAGGCGAGAAGCGTAGGCTGCCATTGGGGGGTTGGGATGAAAGCGCTGGTCAAAGAGCGGGCCGAGCCGGGCCTGTCACTGTTGGAGGTGCCGGAGCCCACGACGGGGCCCGGCGAGGTGCTGATCAGGGTCCTGCGGACCGGGATCTGCGGCACCGACCTGCATATTCGGAAATTTGATGACTGGGCGCGCCAGACGCTCAGGCCGCCGCTCATCGTCGGGCACGAGTTCTCCGGCGAGGTTGTGGAAGTTGCCCCTGGTGTCGAGGACATCTCCGTGGGCGATCTCGTCAGCGGCGAGGGGCACATCGTCTGCGGCAAGTGCCGCAACTGCAAGGCGGGACGTCGGCACCTGTGCCGCAACACCATCGGGCTGGGGGTGAACCGCGACGGGGCGTTCGCCGAGTACGTCACGCTTCCGGCCACCAACGTCTGGGTGCACAAGTCGCCCATCGACCCTGACATCGCCGCCATCTTCGATCCGTTCGGCAACGCCGTACACACTGCCCTGTCGTTCCCCCTCGTCGGTGAGGACGTGCTGGTCACGGGCGCCGGGCCGATCGGGCTCATGGCGGCGGCGGTCGCCACGCACGTCGGCGCGCGGAACGTGGTGATCACGGACGTCAGCCCCGAGCGGCTCGACCTGGCCGGGAAGCTGGGCGTCAGCCTGGCGCTCAACGTGGCGCAGAGCTCCATCCAGGAGGGCATGAAGCAACTCGGCATGCGCGAGGGATTCGACGTGGGTCTGGAGATGTCCGGCAACCCGCGCGCCATGCGCGACATGATCGGCAGCATGACCCACGGCGGCAAGATCGCCATGCTGGGGCTGCCCGCCGAGGAGTTCGCCATCGACTGGGCCACGGTCGTCACCTCGATGATCACCATCAAGGGCATCTACGGCCGCGAGATGTTCGAGACCTGGTACAACATGTCGGTCCTGATGGAGAAGGGCCTCGACCTGTCTCCCGTGATCACCGACCGCTTCTCCTACCGCGACTTCGACGAAGCCTTCGACACGGCGGCCAGCGGCCGGACCGGCAAGGTCATCATGGACTGGAGCAACTAGGGATGTTCGGCAACGTTCGCGACGATCTTCGTGCCACGCTCGACGAGATCACCGAGGCCGGGCTGCTGAAGCCCGAGCGCGTCATCACCACCCCGCAGAGCGCCACGGTCGGCGTCAACGGCCACGAGGTGCTCAACTTCTGCGCCAACAACTACCTCGGCCTGGCGGACAATCCCTCCGTCATCGCAGCCGCCCAGCAGGCGCTCGACCGGTGGGGCTTCGGCATGGCGTCGGTGCGCTTCATCTGCGGGACGCAGGAGGTGCACAAGGAGCTCGAATCCCGCCTGTCCGACTTCCTGGGCATGGAGGACACCGTTCTCTACAGCTCGTGTTTCGACGCCAACGGCGGCGTGTTCGAGACGCTGCTCGACGCGCAGGACGCGGTGATCTCCGACGCGCTCAACCACGCGAGCATCATCGACGGCATCAGGCTGTCGAAGGCCAAGCGTTACCGGTACGCCAACCGGGACATGGCCGAGCTGGAGGCGAGGCTCAAGGAGGCGTCGGACGCGCGGCGCAGGCTGATCGTCACCGACGGCGTGTTCTCGATGGACGGATATGTCGCGCCGTTGCGGGAGATCTGCGACCTGGCTGACCGGTATGACGCCATGGTGATGGTGGACGACTCGCACGCGGTCGGTTTCGTCGGCCCGACCGGGCGCGGCACGCCGGAGCTGCACGGGGTCACCGACCGGGTGGACATCATCACCGGCACGCTCGGCAAGGCGCTGGGCGGGGCTTCCGGTGGTTACGTGGCGGCGCGCAGGGAGATCTGCGAGCTGTTGCGGCAGAGGAGCAGGCCGTACCTGTTCTCGAACTCGCTGGCTCCGGTGATCGCGTCTGCTTCGCTGCGGATCCTGGAGATCCTGGAGACCTCCAGCGAGTCGCGCGACCGGCTGCGCGCCAACACCGCCAGGTTCCGGGAGAAGATGACCGAGGCCGGATTCGACATCCTGCCCGGCGACCACCCGATCGCCCCGGTGATGATCGGCGACGCGGCCGAGGCGAGCGCGATGGCCGACCGCCTGCTGGACCTGGGCGTTTACGTGATCGGCTTCTCCTATCCGGTCGTGCCGCACGGCCAGGCCCGCATCCGCGTCCAGCTCTCCGCCGCCCACTCGACGGACGACGTCGACCGCGCGGTGGCCGCCTTCATCCAGGCACGACAAACCTCTTAGCTCCTAACAGAATGACCTCCCGGACTGAATCTCTCTCCCCTAATAAGGAGAGGACCAGAGATGGGGTTCCAGGCGCTCTAGAGGTGAGGGGTCACACGGTTGGGCCCTTTTAAGGTACGGCGGAGCCGACGAGGGCCCAGGCACCGTAGGTGGCTGGGCCCTGTCCAGGGGCACGGTCGGCCGGCGTGCGGGGTCGGCCGCCGTTACGGCCGGTGCGCTAAGGCACTCGGACCACCGCGCCCTTGATCTCCTGCGGGTTGCGCAGCAGGTTCAGGATCGGGCAGACCCGCTCCACCTCGGCGTGCAGCCGCGCGAGGTCCTCGTCGGAAGCGGGCGACGAGATCTGCACCTCATACCGGAAGTTCTGCGGATACACCGGGATGTCGGCGTTGTCCGGCGACTGCGCCCGGGGGTCGTACTCCGCCCGCACGTCCACTTCCAGCGAGTCCAGCGGCACCTCCAGCTCGGCCGCCTTGATCAGGAAGATGTGCGTGACGCAGCTCCCCAGCACGCCCGCCTGCAACTCCGGCGAGCCGGGCCCCAGGTCGTAGCCCGCGAAGTCGGGCCCGCTGTCGCTGAGGATCTGGAAGTCCCTGATCCTGATCCGCCGCACCCCGCTGCGCCCCTCCGCCGTGACGTGCGCGTGCAGCGGCACCGGAGCGCCGTCAGAAGACTCCCGCCGCTTGAGCAGCGCGTCCCGCTTCTGCGACAGGTACTCGCGAAGGCTGCTCATGCCAGCGTCACCAGCCCCTTCGGCGTGGAAAGGACCGCGGTCAGCGAGACAGACTCCCCCTCGGTGACCTCCAACGCGGCACCCACAGCCGCCAGGTCGGCGAGCAAGACGGAGGGCGACGGGTGCGTGGCGGTGAAGGACACCAGCTCCACCCTCGGCAGCCCGGAGTCGGCCGGGTGCTGCGTGGTCCCCCAGTCGATGAGGAAGGGCACCGGCCTGATCGCCGCCGGGTCCTCGCGCCTGGTCAGCCGCCACTCCAACAGCGTGCCGTCCGGCTTGCGCCTCGACAGCGGCTCCACGTCGCCCGGGTCGTAACCGGCGTCCCGCGCCTGCCGTACGGTCTTGTCGATGTCGGCGGGGTGGATCGCCCACGCGGCCAGGCGCGCGGACGTCAACGACTCCAGGCCGAACGCCCGGGGCCGCTCCCCCTCCCAGGCCGGGTCAGGGCCGATGATCTCCAGGTAGGACGTCGGGCCGAAGCTGACCAGGTAGTTGGCCGTACCGCCAGGATGGCTGCCGCCCTTGGCCGGGGTCACCCCGGTGACGGAGGCGAACCACGCGACCCCTTCCTCAAGGGAGGGCACCGCGTAGACAAGGTGGTCGAGTTCACTCATGAGGGTTCTCCCAGCGAGAGCATGAGGCGGTTGGCCCAGTTGAAGAAGGCCGCCGCCTGGATGGTGTCAAGGATGGCAAGGTCGTCGAGGCCCTCGGCGCGCAGCGCCTCGACGTGCGAAGGGGAGAAGGACTCGGCGGTCAGCGCCACGGAGGCGTCCACGACGGCGCGCCACAGCGGCTCCTGCGGAGCCGAGACCCCGTCGTCCAGCAGCCGCTGCACGTCGGCGGTGCGCTTGGAGTAGTGGGAGGCGAAGCGGGCGTGCACCGACGCGCAGAACACGCAGCCGTTGTGCCGGGACACGGCCGTGGCGGCGAGCTCCCGCTCGGCGCGCGGCAGCCCGCCGTCGGCGTTGTAGAAGATGTCGTTGTCGGTCTTGGTCCGCGCGTGCAGGATCGCGGGGTCGCGGGCCAGCAGCCGGAAGTACGGCGAGGCCGCGCGGGCCTTGTCGACCAGCGCCTCCTCCTGCTCCTCGTTGAGCGTGGTCAACGGTTCGAGCCACGGTGTCCAGCCGATCTGCTCCTGGGTGAAAGCCGTGAACGTCATGACGCCAGACTCCTTAGCCCGGCGACCAACCGGATCTGGAAGGTCAGAAAAGCGACGAGCTGCGACAACGTCACGATCTCCGTGGTGGACCACCCCGCGTCGTCGAGAGCCTTCAACGCCTGGGGCGACGCCTCGCTGGGACGGAGCACCAGCAGCTCGGCGTGCGCCAGTCCGGCAGCCAGGCGCTCGTCGGGCTCGACGCCGCCGGGAGCCAGCTCCTCCAGCCGCTCCCGGTAGAACGCGGCAGCTCCGGCGTCCTGGTGCAGCTCGGCCACGCGGGCGGCGATCGCGTCGCGTTCCAGCAGCGTCACGCCCTCGTCGTTCTCCGGGCAGAACAGCGCCTCGTAGCTCGCCTGGGCGTACTCCCGCGCGTCGGGACGCCGGGCGCGCAGCACGTCCAGGGCCGAGCCAGGCTCGATCCCCGCCAGCTGGTCGATCACATCACCACTCATAACTCATAGCCTGCTCACTTCTACGGAGAGCGCCGGAGCGACCTCGGTCGCCAGCAACTCGATGGAACGGAGGATCAACGGGTGCGGCGGGTCCACGGAATGCACCTGGAACACCAGATCAGTCACCCGGTCGAGCGTCGGATCTGCCGACAGGCTCTCGATGACGTCGTCGGGGTTCCCGACGTGCACGTCGAAGGCCTTGATGAGCTGGCCCAGGTCAGGAGAGTCGGGAACGGGGAACCCGGCCAGCTCGAAGTTCTTCACGGCCCGTGCCAACCCGATCTCGGCGTACCGGTAGGCCTCGGCCCGCGTGTCGGCCACAAACGCGGTCCGCGAGGCCACGATGCGCGGGACCACCCCGGCGGGCAGGTGCTCGTAGTAGGCGTCCACGATCGGCTTCTGGATCTCGGCCAGCGTCAAACCTGGAGCGTCGGCCGGTCGGGGCTGGGTGCGCGAGAGCATCAGCCCGTTGCCGGAACGCCCGGCCCGCTCGCCCCCGCTGACCGAGAACGTCGCCTCCCAGATCGCGTCGAGCAGCCGGGGCGCGGCGGGATACAGCGTGTTGCCGCCGCCCAGATCGCCGCCCGACCACGCGTTGACCAGCACCGCCAGGTGCTCCGCGTAGACAGCGGCCCGCTCGGCACTGACCCGGCCGAACGGCTCGAACGACGAGGGGGTGCCGCCGCTGCCCACCCCCACCTCGAACCGCCCGCCGGACAGCAGGTCGAGCACCGCCGCGTCCTCGGCGACGCGCAGCGGGTGTTCGAGCGGCAGCGTGATGATGCCGGTGCCGAGGCGGATCGTGCTGGTCCGCGCGGCGGCGTGGCTGAGGAACACCAGCGGCGCCGGCAGCCCGCCCTCCGACTCCCTGAAGTGGTGCTGCGCCACCCACGCGGTGTCGAACCCGGCCTGCTCAGCGAAGGCGATCTGCTCCAGGGCCAGCCGGTAACGCTCGGCCGGCGGCACGGCGTCGAGCAGCCGGGTGAAGAACCCCAGCCGCCTGGTCATGACGCCACCCCCACGGGCAGGGCGGCGAGCAGTTCGCGCGTGTAGTCGTCTTGCGGGTCCTGGAAGACCTGCGAGGTGGTGCCGGATTCCACGATGCGTCCCTTGTTCATGACGGAAACGGTGTGCGAGATCTGCCGCACGACCGACAGGTCGTGGGAGATGAACAGGTAGGTGAGCCCGAGGTCGTTCTGCAGCGTTTCGAGCAGGTCGAGGATCTGCGCCTGCACGCTCACGTCGAGCGCCGAGACCGCCTCGTCCAGCACGACGACCGCCGGGTCGACGGCGAGCGCGCGGGCGATGGCGACCCGCTGGCGCTGCCCGCCGGACAGCTCGCGCGCCTTGCGCCCGAGCACGTCGGAGGGGAGCGCGACCCGCTCGATCAGTTTCGCCACCGTCGTACGGTCACCCAGCTTGAAGTTGCGCAGCGGCTCCCCCACGATCTCGGCGATCGTCTGCCGGGGGTCGAGCGAACCGAACGGGTTCTGGTAGACGAGCTGCACGTTCCGCCGGAAGGCGCCGTCGGCGTGAATGGTCACCTCGCCCGACGTAGGCTTCTCGAAGCGGGTGATCATCCGAGCGGTGGTCGTCTTGCCCGACCCCGACTCGCCGACGATGGCGTGCGTGGTGCCCCGCCGTACCTCGAAGGAGACGTTGTCGACGGCGCGGAACCCCTTGAACTCCTTGACCAGGTCGCGCACCACGATGATCGGCTCGCTCTCGACCGGAGCGCGGAACGGGCGCGCCGACAGCGCAGGAGCGTCGTGCAGCAGCTGCTTGGTGTAGGAGGCCGAGGGGGTGGCGAGCACCTCGCGGGTCGGCCCCTGCTCCTCGATGCGGCCGTCCTTCATGACCACGAGCCGGTCCGAGCGGTCGGCAGCGACACCGAGGTCGTGCGTGACCAGGAGCACCGCCGTTCCGTACTCCTTGCGCAGGTCGTCGATGAGATCCAGGATGCGCCGCTGCACGGTGACGTCAAGGGCGCTGGTCGGCTCGTCGGCGATGATCAGCTGCGGCCGCAGGGCGATGGCGCTGGCGATGAGCACCCGCTGGCGCATCCCACCGGATAGTTCATGCGGATATTTCCGGAAATGCTCGATGCCAAGGCCGACCCGTTCCAGCAGCTCGATCACACGGGAGCGGACATCCAAACGCACCCCGTGGATGCGCAACGTCTCGCCGATCTGCGCGCCGACGGTCTTGACCGGGTTGAGGGAGTTGGCCGGGTCCTGCGGGATGAGCCCGATCTGCGCGCCACGGATCGCCCGCATCCGCCGCGACGACCAGCCCGCGATGTCGGTGCCGTTGAGCAGGATCTGACCGGCTGACGAGGGAACCAGCCCGATGACGGCGTTCGCCGTCGTCGTCTTCCCCGAGCCGGACTCTCCGACGACCGCGACGACCTCGCCAGCCGAGACGCTGAACGTGCTCGACGCGACCGCCACGCGCGAGCCATACGACACCGACAGATCCCTGACGTCGAGCAGGGCCATCACGACCTCCCCAGTGATCGGCTGATCCGGCTGGCGGCGAGCACCACGGCCACCACCACCGCGCCGGGCAGCGTGGTCAGCCACCAGGACGTCGCCAGGTAATTACGTCCCTCGGAGATGAGCAGCCCCCACTCGGGCGTCGGCGGCTCGGCTCCGTAACCGAGGAAACCGAGCGTGGAGATCGCCAGGATCGCCACCCCGAACTGCAGCGCGGCCAGCGCGATGACCGGGCCGAGCGAGTTGGGCAGCACGTGCCGCCACAACACGGCGGCGAAGCTGCCGCCGCTGCCGAACGCCGCCTCGACGTAGTCCGTGCGCCGGACCCTGACGACCTCGGACCTGGCGACGCGGGCGAAGGCCGCGACGGAGCCGACCCCGACCGCGATCGCGACGTTCACCGTCCCTGGCCCGAGCAGGATGATCACCGTCAGCGCCAGCAGCAGGCCGGGCACCGACAGCAGCACGTCCACGACCCGCATGATCGCCGCGTCCGCGAACCCGCCGACGGAACCGGCCAGCAGCCCGAGCAACGTCCCCAGCACCAGCCCGACCGCGACGGCCACGAACGCACCGGACAGCGAGTGCACGGCCCCGTAGATCACCCGCGCGAACAGGTCACGCCCCACGGCGTCGGTCCCGAACCAGTGCGCGAGACTCGGCCCCTGCAACTTCTCGGCGGGCACGCCGATGATCGGGTCGTACCCGGTGAACAGCCAGGGCGCGACGGCCCACAACACCACCAGGCCGATGACCAGCCACGACAGCGCCCTCATGACGACAACCGGGGGTCGAGCACCGGATACAGCAGGTCCACGATCAGGTTGACCAGCACGAACACGGTCGTCGCCAGCACGACGACGGCCAGCAGCACCGGGGTGTCCTGCGCGTTGACCGCCTGTTCGGTGAGCCTGCCGATGCCGTTGCGCCCGAACACCGTCTCGGTCACCACCGACCCGGCGATCAGCTCGCCGAACGTCAGCCCGGCCACGGTCAGCGTCGGCAGCAAGGCGTTGCGCGCCATGTGCCGCCACAGGATCCACGACCGCGACGCGCCCTTGGCCGCCACGACGCCGACGAACGGCTGGGTGGAGACCTGGTCGAGGCTGCGCGCGAGCACCTGGGCGATGGGCGCGGAGATCGGTACGGCGAGCGTCAGCACGGGCAGGATGAGCTGCTGCACCTCGGTCCCGCCGATGACCGGCACCAGCCGCAGGCGGAAGGAGAAGATCTGGATGAGCAGGATCCCCAGCCAGAACGCCGGAACCGAGACGAACAACGACGGGATCGCCAGCAGCGCCCCACGCAACCGAGAGCTGTACGCAGAAGCGAACGCGATGGCAAACGCGAGCACCACAGCGAGCACGAACGCCAGCGAGGCCAGCAGCCCCGTGGACGGCAACCCTTCGGCCAGCCGCTCGATCACCGGCGTGCCGGTCTCCACTGAGTAGCCGAAGTCCCCCCGGACGAACCCCAGCAACGTGTGGATGTATCCACCCGCGTCGTAGTACTCCCGGATCTCCGCGATCTGCTGCGGCGACAACCCCAGCTCCGGATTCTGGAACTTGATCAGGATCGAATCGCCAGGCAGGGCCTGCAGCAGGAGGTAGCTGGCGGTGAAGGCCACCCACAACACCAGCACCGACTGCCCGACCCGCTTCACGACTTCCACACGTTGTAGAAGCTCGGCCTGGCCACCGCCTCGAAGGCGACGCCGTGGACGTTGGGGGCCACGCCGTACACCTGGGGCTCCTCGAACAGCGGGATCGCGTAGCCCTGGTCGATCACGTAGTTCTGGATCTCGGCGACCTTGGCGTTGCGCTGGTCCTTGTCGGCGAGCGCGGACTCCTCTTCGAGGAGCTTGTCGAGCTTGGGGTCGTTGGACAGGATCACGTCGCGGTTCTTCGTGTGGAAGTGGGACTTGATCACGTCCTGGTCGGCGCGGCCGACCATGGCGTGGGCGACGGCGGTCTTCTCCGCGTTCTTGATGTCGACCGCCTGGGTGCCCGAGTCGGCCGGGCGGATCTCCAGCTTCACGCCGAGCTTCGACCACTGCTGCGCGACGAGTTCGAGGGTCTGCTTGGACAGTGGCTGCGGGCCGGCGACGAAGACGCCGAGCTGCAGCTTGACGCCGTCCTTCTCGCGCACGCCGTCCTTGAGCGCCCAGCCCGCCTCGTCGAGCAGCTTGGCCGCGCCCTCGGGGTCGTAGGTCAACTTGGCCGACAGGTCCACGTAGCCCTGGGCGAGCTTGCTCAGGACGCTGGTGGCCAGCGGGTAGCTCGGGGTGAAGAGCGTGTCGACGACCTCCTTGGCGTTCGTGCCCTTCTGCAGCGCCTTCCGCACCCTGATGTCCTTGAGGATGCTGTTGGCCGGGCGCAGGTAGAGGCCGTTGTTGACGCCTCTGGTGGGCTCGGCGTAGATGGTGAAGCCCGCGCTCTTGACCGTCTGCTCGTCGTAGGCCTGGACGTAACGCACGTAGTCGGCCTGGCCCGAGGTCAGCGCGCCGACGCGGACGTTGTCCTCGGGCGTCACGATGATCTTGATGGCGTCGAGGTAGGCGCGGCCCTGGTGCTCGCTGTTCTTCGGCGCCCAGTTGTAGTCCTTGCGCACCGCCAGGTCGATCTCCTTGTCCACGATCTGCTTGGCGACCGTGAAGGGGCCAGAACCGACGACGTTCTTGAGCTGGCACTGCTCCTCGTACGGCTTTTTGATCGTGGAGAGGGAGACGAGCCCCGCCCCGATGACCGACGTGCCCTGGAGGAAGCCGGGTGAGGACTGCTTGAAGTGGAACGTCACCGTCTGCGGGTCGACGACCTCGCTGCGCTCGTAGTTGTTGACGAACTCCGCCGGAGGCAGCTTCAGAGCGGTGTCGCCCAGGCCGTACACGTCGAAGTTGGCCGCCACCGCCGCAGCGTCCAGCGGGCTGCCGTCGCTGAAGGTCACGCCCTTGCGCAGGTGGAAGGTGTACTCCGTGGCGTCCTTGTTGACCTCCCAGCTCTCGGCGATCCACGGCTCGATCTCGAGCGTCTTGGGGTTCTGCCAGGTGAGCTTGTCGGTGAGCTGGTTGAGCAGCCCGCCGTTGGGATAGAAGCCCGCCGCCGGGAGGTAAAGGCAGGTCGGCGGCTGGTGCTCCAGGTAGGTGAGGGTGCCGCCGACGACGGGCTTGCCGTCGGCCTTCGCGTTGCTCGTCGGGCTCTCACCGCCGCCACAGGCACCGAGGGCGAGCATGGCGACGCCCACCACCGCTGTTGACCGCACTCTGGATGACCACATGGCTTCTTTCCTTCATTAGGGGACAAAACCCACTATAACCTATCGGAAGAGTCGGAATACTATCCTCAAGGGGTGATAGACACCCGGCGGCTGCGCACGCTGCAGGCGGTGGCCGACCACGGCACCGTCACCGCCGCCGCTGCCGCGCTCCACCTCACCCCGTCGGCCGTGTCGCAGCAGCTCGCGGCGCTGGAGCACGAGGTGGGCCACCGGCTGCTCACCCGCGACGGGCGCGGGGTCCGGCTGACCGCGGTCGGGCGGATCATGCTCGCGCACGCCCACGAGGTGCTCGCCCAGCTCGAACGCGCCGAGGCCGAGGTCGCCGCCTACACCACGGGCACGGCAGGAGAGGTGACCGTGGCGTCGTTCTCCACCGCGATCAGCGCCGCGCTCGCCCCCACGCTGAGCGCCCTGCGGACGACCGCGCCCGGACTGTCGATCAGGGTCAGGGACGCCGAGGGCGACCAGGGCCTGGCCATGCTGCTCGACGACGAGGCCGACCTGACGATCGCCGTGGAATACCGCGGCGCGCCCGGCGACCAGCGGCTCACCCGCTTTCCGCTGTACGCGGAGCCGTTCGACCTGGTCATGCCGTCCGATCTGGGCGGGCTCGCCTCCGTGGCCGAGGAGCCGTGGATCGGGCCGCACCCGGGCAACCCGGTGCACGACGTGATCACCTTCGCCTGCGAGCGCGAGGGGTTCACGCCGTCGTTCGTGCACTCCTCCGACGACTTCAGGGCCGTGGTGGCGCTGGTCGGCGCGGGAGCCGGCGTGGCGCTGGTCCCCCGGCTGGCATTGCGCGACCTGGACCTGTCGCACGTCGTCGTCCGGCAGGTCCCCGGCCCGGAGCGGCGGGTGTTCGCTGCCGTACGGCGGGGCATGGAGGCGCATCCGCTGCTCAAGCCGCTGATCGAGGCGCTGCAGGCCATCTCGGGCGACCTGACGTGATCGGCTTACTCCGCCTGCCGGGCATCGCGCCGCAGGCGGCCTTCGGCTTCCTTTCCCAGCTCACCCAGCAGGTCGCGCCGGTCGGCATGGTGCTGGTCGTGCAGCAGGCCACCGGATCCCTGGTGCTCGCCGGGCTGTCGGCCGCCGCGTGCTCGCTGGGCACCGGCCTGGCCAGGCCGGTCCAGGGGCGGCTCATGGACAGCAGGGGGCCGCGCGGCGTCCTGGTCGCCACGGCGATCGTCCACGTGGGCGCGCTGGTGGGACTCCTGCTGGCGACGGAAGGCTGGCTGATGGTGGCGCTGGCCCTGGTGGCGGGCGCTGGGCTGCCGCCGGTGTCGGTGGCGATGCGGCTGGTCTGGGGCAGGCGGGTGCCCGACGACGCGCGCACGGCCGCCTACAGCCTGGTCTACCTGGTGCAGGAACTGGCCATCCTCATCGGGCCGCTCATCTTCGGCCTGATGATCGCGCTGGCCTCCGCCTCCCCCGCCCTGGGGCTCGTCGCGGGCCTGGCGGGCGCTGGCACGCTGGCCTTCGCCGCGTCCATGCCTCCCGGGGTACGGCGGAGCGACCAGGTCAGGGGGCGCGTGTTCGCGCACCGGGGCATGGTGGTGCTGCTCGCGGTGGTGCTCCTGCTCGGCGGCACGATCGGGGCGCTGGAGGTCGGCCTGCCCGCGCTCGCCTCCGCCCAGGGCGCTCCTGCGGCCACCGGGGTGCTGGTCGCCGCCCTGTCGCTGGGCGGGATCGCGGGGGCAGCCGGGTACGGCGCGCGCCCGTGGCCGGGGTCGCCGAGGACCCGGTTGGTGGTGTTGCTGCTGGCCATGGCGGTCGCGCTGGGACCGCTCGTACTGATCGACTCACTGCCGGTCTTCGCCGCCGTGTTGTTCGTCGCGGGGATCGCGCTGAACCCGGTGCTGACGACCAGCTCGCTGCTCGTGGACGAGCTGGCGCCGTCCGCGCAGGCCGAGGCGTTCGGGTGGATCTCCACCGCCGCCGGGGCGGGGGCGGCGGCCGGGTCGGGGGTCGCCGGGGTCATCGGTGAGCACATGGGGCGGGGCTGGCCGTTCCTGGCCGCCGCCCTCTTCGTCGGTGTCGGCGCATGTCTAGCCAGCACCCTTCGCCGGAGTTAATATCGGCTTATCGATATATGTAGGGACTCCAATATTTCTGGGGGCATCCGGTGGCGACGCAGGATCAGCGGCGGGCGGAGACGCGTGCCCGGCTGATCGACGCGGCCGCCGACCTGTTCGCCGCCAAGGGGTTCCACGCCGTCTCGGCCGAGGCGGTCGCCGACGCGGCCGGACGGACGACCGGGGCGCTCTACAACCACTTCGGCGGCAAGGAAGGACTCCTGCTCGCCCTCCTGGAGGTGTGGAAGGACCAGACAGCGGCCGACCTGCTCGCCGGATTCGAGGAGATCACCGAGTTCGACGACCGGCTGGCTGCCCTCTTCGACGTACTCACCCGCACGGACGGGGATCGCGGTGCGTCATGGCTCCTGCTTGAGCTGGAGCTGTGGCTGCACGGCGCGCGCGATCCCGCGATCGGCGAACCGCTGGCAAGGCGTTACGCAGACATCCGTGCCCGACTGGCGGAAGGACTGGCCGACTGGGCCACCGTGGCCGGGGTTCCACTCCGGCGCTCGCCCGAGCAGACGGCTGTCGCCGTGCTCGGGGTGCTCATCGGCTGTGCCGTACAACACCGCCTGGATCCGCCCGCCGTGGAGGCCCACGCCGTTGTGGAGACCCTCCGCGATCTTCTCATTCCCTGAAATTCCCTGAATTCGCGCCAATCAAGGGAGCATTCCGTGCAGATCAACCTGCTCGAAGACGCCTGGGAAGCCGACGTCCCGCACGACCAGTTCATGTATCTCCGTCGCAACCACCCGGTTTTCTGGCACGACGTCCCCGGCGACAGCGGCTTCTGGGCTGTCACGAAATATCAGGACGTGAAGGCGATCAGCCGGGACGCCCAGACCTGGTCCACCGAGCTCGGCACCACGTTCATCCGCACCCAGACGCCCGAGTTCATCGAGATCGCCAGCCTCACGCTGCTCAACATGGACCCGCCCAAGCAGAGCCGCTACCGCCGCCTCGTCAGCGCCGGGTTCACCCCGAAGACGATCGCCAAGCTGGCGGCCACCGTGCAGACCAGGGCGGAACGCATCGCCGACGCGGTGCGCGACAGGGACGAGGTGGAGTTCGTCACCGACGTCGCCGAGTACCTGCCGCTGCAGATGATCTGCGACCTCATCGGCGTGCCCGAGGCGGACCACCACCTGATCTTCGACTGGTCGAACCGGATGGTCGGCTTCCAGGACCCCGACTTCAGGACCACCCCCGAGGACGGCGAGATCGCCGCGGCCGAGATCTTCGCCTACTGCGACGCGCTCGTCGACGACCGGCGGCAGAACCCGCGCGACGACATCCTCACCGCGCTGGTGAACGCCGAGGTCGACGGCGACAGGCTGACCAGGGAGGAGATCGACTCCTTCTTCGTGATCCTCTGCGTGGCGGGCAACGAGACCACGCGCAACCTCATCGCGCACGCCATGCGCGCGCTGATCGCGCACCCGGACGCCTATCGCGAGCTGCGCGCGAACCTCGCCGACGAGGTGTTGTGGCGCAGCGCGACGGAGGAGTTCCTGCGGTGGGGATCCTCGATCCACAACTTCCGGCGTACGGCGACGCGGGACACGACGCTGCGCGGGCAGGCGATCGCGGCCGGGGAGAAGGTGGTCACGTTCTACGCGTCGGCCAACTACGACGAGGAGGTGTTCGCCGCGCCGAACACCTTCGACATCCACCGCACCCCGAACGACCACGTGACGTTCGGCGGCGGCGGCCCGCACTTCTGCCTGGGCGCCAACCTGGCCAGGCTCCAGATCACGTGCATGATCAGGGAGCTGGTCCGCCGCTTCCCCTCAGCGGAGCACACCGGCCCGGTCAGGCGGATGCGCTCGGACTTCATCAACGGCATCAAGCACATGCCGGTGCGCTTTCACTGAGCCGTCGTGATCGCCCTGGAGAACGCCTCGTACCTGCTCTGCTCCTCCCGCACCGGGGTGAGCACCAGGTCCTGGCCCACCTGCCTGATGCTCCTGCGCAGCGCTCTGGCGAGCTGTCGCGACCTGCGCCTGCCGCCGAGCCAGGCGGCCAGGCGGGACAGCAGCGCGATCACCACGCCCGCCAGCGCGCCACCCACCAGGAGCACCGTGGGCCACGGGATCTCCAGCACGGTCGGGGTCGGCGGGTCGGGCAGACGCAGGTAGTCGAGGGCGAACAGGACGCCGAGCCAGAGGGCTCCGGCGAGCATGGTGGCGAACACGAGCCACTGCAGCACGCCCACCGCCCGCCACCAGCGGGGCGGGCGGGCGGCGCCGAGCGAGGTGACCGCTACCGCCTTGTCGAGCGCGTCGGGGAGGCGGTCGGTGTTGGACCTGGCGGCCTTGCGCACGGCGGCGGCCCAGGGGGGTGGGAGGTCGCGGGCGGCCTGCTCGCCGACGTCCCTGATGGCCGTCTCCACCCTGGAGAGCTGTACGGCGGAGGCCGCGGGAAGCGAGGTGCGCCCCACGACGTCGTCCCCTGCGGGAAGCGGCTTGGGGAGCGCGGGCCGGGAGACGTTGCCGATCCGCAGCCTGCGCAGCGGGTCAGGGCGGAACCTGCGCAACCACCGCGTGACCGGCCACCCGGTGGCCACGACCGCCCTGTGCCGGTGTGCCTTGCCCACCGCCGCCACGACCACGGGAGCTCCAGCCGCCTCCGACAGCGCCACGGCCAGCGGCTTTTCCAGCCCATCAACAGACCGCACCTCGACGGGCGCGTCGGTGGACAGGTGGGTGGCGGCGGTGCTCACATCGGCGGCCAACCGCTCCGCCCACGAGCGGCGCTTGCTCACCCGCTCGGACAGCAACGCCGTGAGCTCGGTGATCCCCGCCCCGGTCCGCGCGGAAACGCCCAGCACCGGCACCCCGGCCAGCCCGTCGGCCTCCAGCAACCGCCGCAGATCCGTCAGGCACCGCTCGGCCGCGTCCCCCGGCAGCCGGTCGATCTGGTTGAGCACCACCACCATGACGTCACGATGCGCGGCAAGAGGCTGCAGGTAACGCTCGTGCACCGCAGCGTCCGCGTACTTCTGCGGATCCAGCACCCACACCAGCAGGTCGACCAGCTCCACCAGCCGATCGACCTCCAGCCGGTGCGCCAGCTCGATGGAGTCGTGGTCGGGCAGGTCCAGCAGGACCAGCCCGGAAAGGTCGGCGGAGGAATCCACCTCGTGCCGCCGGGGCACCTCCAGCCATTCCAGGAGCGCGCCTGACCCCTCGCCCGCCCACAGCGCAGCCTGCGCGTTGGCGGTCGTCGGCCTGGTGACGCCCACGACGGCCAGCGAGTCCCCGGCGAGCGCGTTGAACAACGACGACTTGCCGCTGCCCGTCGCCCCGGCGAGCGCTGCCACGGTGTGGTCGACCGACAGGCTCCGCCGTACCCCTGCTCGTGACACCACGGCCTGGGCGTCCTCCACAGCCGACGAGGGCAGGCGCCCCTCCGCCAGCGACGCCGCCTCGGCCAGCGCGGTCAGCCGGTCGTCGAGGGTGGGCCCTTCCTTGCGCCGCAACACCTTCACGCGCCCTCCCCAGAACCGGCGGGTAGTTCCATGCGGTGCGCGGCGATCTCACCCGCGGCCGAGCGCAGTGCGGCGGCGGTGTCCTGCGGCGTCCCGACCGTGGCGAGCACGCTGGAGAACCGCTGGGACTCGACTTCCAGCAGGTCCACCACCCGCGCCCGCAGGTCGTCGCGAGCCCGCGTGGTCAGCGTCCGCACCGCCTGGTCGCCGAAGATCGCCTCCAGCAGCTTCTGGCTGAGCAAGCTCGTCCCTCCCGCGATGCCCACCTCGATACCCGTCAGCCCGCCCGTGGAGGCGAACACCGCCAGCATCAGCAGCAACCCGGCCCCGTTGACCCCGAACGACGCCACCCTGGCCGTCGTCCGTTTGGCCGCGCCCTCCTGCCGCACGAGGTCGAGCACGTAGTCCTGCCACGCGCGCACCAGCGCCTCGGCCGACGCACCAAGGTCGGGCGAGGCGCGTCCCAGCCGCGACGCCGTCACCGCACCGAGCGAGTCGAGCAGCGCCGCCCCACCAGGCGCGGCCGACCAGCCTTCGAGCGAGCGCTCTGCGGCGCCGTCGGCCGCTCCCCTGATCAGCGCGGCCACGTTGCTCTCCAGCGCCACCCGCAGCTCGGACGACGCGGCAGGACGGCCGGTGAACAGCGCCACCACCTTGTCGCGCAACCAGCCGACCCGGCTCTCCAGCGACCGCATCAGGTCACCGGTGCCGATGAAGTCCTGCCAGCGCGCCAGCACCTCGCCACGCAGCAGCGAGCCGTCCCGCATCCCCTCGTCGAACCGCGCCATCCCGTCCGCATAGGCGGCGTCGACCAGGGCGCCGAGCCCCGCGAACCCCTCCTGCTGCCGCTCCACCGCGTCGGCGAGGGCGGGCACGCGCGAGCTCAGGCTCTCCAGCGCGCCGATCAGCGTCTGCCGTACGACCTGGGCGCGGGAGGAGGCGTCGGCGGCCAGCCCCGTCAGCCATCCGGAAATTTCCGCCACTGTTTCGACGGGCAGCCGCGCCTTCTCGGAGGGCATCACCATCTCGGGCACCGTGAAGAGCCGCGTGTCCCCCAGCCCGTTGGCCTCCAGCAGCCGCGACAGGTCGGCGGCCACCGGCCCCAGCGCCTCGGCGGGCACCCGGTCCAGCACCACGGCCAGCGCGGTCGAACGTTCGCGTGCGGAACGCAGGAAGCTCCACGGCACCTCGTCCGCATAGCGGGCCGCCGTGGTGACGAACAACCACAGGTCACCGGCGGCGAGAAGCTGCGCCGCCAGCTCGCGGTTGGCCGTCACCACCGAGTCGATGTCCGGCGCGTCGAGCAGCGCCAGCCCTGGCGGCAGCGACGCGGTCACCACCCGCAACGTCCCAGGCTCGCCGCGACCGGTCACGCGGGGCAGGCCGGGCAGCACGTTCTGCCCGGAGAACCACGCGGAGTCCGACGGGCTCACCACCAGCGTCGGCGCCAGCGTGGTCGGGCGCAGCACGCCCGGCTCTGAGACGTCCTCCCCCACCAGCGAGTTCACCAGCGTCGACTTGCCCGCCCCGGTCGACCCGCCGACCACCGCCAGCAGCGGCGCGTCGATCGCCCGCAGCCGGGGCAGCAGGTAGTCGTCCAGCTGCCCGGTCAGTTCCCTGAGCGCGCGCCTGTCACCTGTCACGTCGCCGATCGCGAGCGGGAACAGCTCGCCATCGAGGCGACGCCGCAGCTCCTGCAACGCGCCCAGTAGATCCATACCCGCCACGCTAGCCCGGCGGAGGCTCCCTGAGCACGTAGCCGACGCTTCGCAGCGTGTGAATGAGTCGCGGTTCCACGTCGTCGACCTTGCGCCGCAGGTAGGAGACGTACGACTCGACCACGCCCGCGTCGCCGCCGAAGTCGTAGTTCCACACGTGGTCGAGGATCTGCGCCTTCGACAGCACGCGGCCCGCGTTGGTCATGAAGTAGTGCAGCAGCTTGAACTCCGTCGGCGACAGGTGCACCTGCCGGCCGGCCCGCCGTACCTCGCGCAGGTCCTCGTCGAGGATCAGGTCCGCGACCTGCAGCTTGGCCGCCTGGGCCGTCTCTCCCCTGGTACGGCGGAGCACGGCCCGGATCCTGGCCTGCACCTCCTCCAGGCTGAACGGCTTGGTGACGTAGTCGTCGCCGATGCCCAGCCCGGTGAGCTTGTCGTCCGTGCCGTCGCGCGCGGTGAGGAACAGCACGGGCGCCGACAGCTGCTTGGCCACCTCGAACCCGTCCACGTCCGGCAGCATGACGTCGAGCAGCACGAGGTCGGGCGTCACCCGCTCGGCGATCTGCAGCGCCTCGCCGCCGTCGGCCGCCGTCACCACTTCGAACCCGGAGAAGCGCAGGCTGGCCGAGAGCAGGTCCCTGATGCTGGGCTCGTCGTCCACCACCAGGATCAGTGCCTCAGGAGAAGTCACAAGGCCACGATCCCTCAGTCACCTGAGGAATAGCTGAAGGCTCACTCCAAGGCGAGTGGGAGTTCCACCCGGAACGTCGTGCCCGCGCCCGGCGCGCTGTTCACGGTCACCGTCCCGTTGTGCGCGTGCACGAGCGCCTGCACGATGGCCAGCCCGAGGCCGCTACCGCCTGACCCCGAGCGGCGCGAGCGCGCGGAGTCCGCGCGGTAGAACCGCTCGAAGATGCGCTCCACCTGCTCGGCGGTCAGCCCTGGCCCCTTGTCGGCCACTTCCAGGTAGATCCGGTCGCCCTGCGAACCGACCCGGACGGTGACCGAGGTGCCCTCGGGCGTGTGGGTGAGCGCGTTGGTCATGAGGTTGCCGATGACCTGGCGCAGCCGTACCTCGTCGCCGGACACGATCATCGCGGCGCCGCCCGCCACGTCGAGGCCGATCTCGCGGTCGGGCGCCAGGATCCTGGCATCCTGTACGGCTTCCGCCGCCAGGGCGAGCATGTCGACCGGCCACATCTGCAGCGGCCGCTGCTGGTCGACGCGGGCCAGCAACAGCAGGTCGTCGACGAGCAGGCTCATGCGCCCGGCCGACTGGTGGATGCGCTGCATGAGCTCGGCCGCGTCGGCGTCCGGGTTCTGCCCGGCGTACTCGGCGAAGCCGCGGATCGCGGTCAGCGGGGTGCGCAGCTCGTGCGAGGCGTCGGCGACGAAGCGCCGCATGCGCTCCTCCGACCTGCGCGCTGCCGCCTCCGATGCGGAGCGGGCGGCGAGCGCGCCCTCGATCTGGGCGAGCATGCCGTTCAGCGCTCCCGCCAGGCGGCCGACCTCGGTGCGCGGGTCGCCGTCCGGCACGCGGCGGCCCAGCTCGCCGGCGGCGATCGCCTCAGCGGTGTGCTCGATCTCGGCGAGGGGGCGCATGCTCCGCCGTACGGTCGTGATGCCGACGACGGCGAGCAGCAGCAGGACCCCGCCGCCGCCCAGGAGCTCGATGAAGACGAGCTGCTTGGTGATGTCGTCGACCTCCTGCAGGTCGACGGCGATGACGAAGGTGGCCGCCGGGATGGCGCTCACCCGCACCCGCCAGTGGCCGTCGCCCCTGACCGCGCCCACGGTGACCGTCTCGCCGCGCGCGTCGGGGATGCGCGGCCACGGCATCGTGTCGACGTCGCGGCCGTCGAGCAGCGCGACGAAGCCCTTGGGCGTCCTGCGCAGGACGATCGCGTCGGTCTCGATGATGGGCTGCTTGTCGACGGCCGGCTTGCCCTGGGACAGCCGCTCCTGCTCGCGCTCGATCATGTTCTTGATCCGGGCGGAGAGCACCTCGATCTGCCGGTCCACCCGCTGGATCAGGTAGCCGTGCAGCACCGAGACGCTGACGACGCCGATGACGCCCATGCCCAGCGCCAGGAGCACGAGCATCAGGGCGATCAGCTTGATCCGGAGCGGGAGCCTGACCATCAGTGGCCAGGCGGATTTCTCAGCACATATCCGACGCCGCGCAGGGTGTGGATGAGCCGGGGATTGCGGTTGTCGATCTTGCGGCGGAGCACCGAGACGTAGGACTCGACGATGCCGACCTCGCCCCTGAAGTCGTAGTCCCAGACGTGGTCCAGTATCTGCGGCTTCGACAGCACGCGGCCCGCGTTCGTCATGAAGTAACGCAGCAGCTTGAACTCCGTCGGCGACAGCGAGACAGGGCGGCCGCCGCGCCACACCTCGTGGCTCTCCTCGTCGAGCTCGATGTCGGCGAAGACGAGCCTGGGCGGCGGGGTCTGCGGGTCTCCAGCGGTACGGCGGAGCACCGCCCTGATGCGGGCGACCACCTCCTCCAGGCTGAACGGCTTGGTGACGTAGTCGTCGCCGCCGATCGTCAGGCCGCGGATCTTGTCTTCCGTGCCGTCACGGGCGGTGAGGAAGACGACAGGCGTGACGGATCCGCCGCCGCGCAGTCTGCGTACCACCTCGAAACCATCCATGTCGGGCAGCATGACGTCGAGCACGACGAGGTCGGGCCTGTGCCGCTGCACAGCCCCTACCGCGTCGACCCCGCTCTTGGCGGTGGTGACGTCGAATCCCGCGAATTTCAGGCTCGCGGAGAGCAGGTCGAGGATGTTGGGATCGTCCTCGACTATCAACAGGCGCGCTTCCACGCCTTCCATGGTGGCCATCGCATCTAAGAATGCCCTTAACGGGTCAGTGCTGGAACAATCCCGGCGATGTGCCGGGCAATTGCCAGACTTGACGTGGCGGCGGGTGAGGGGGCGTTGCGGACGAGCGCGATGGGTCCGTGCACGTCAACCACGAAGTCGTCGACCAGCGAGCCGTCCCGGCCCACCGCCTGCGCGCGAACCCCGCCCTCGGTGCGGACGAGGTCGGCCGCGGTCAGTTCTGGCACGTACCGGCGAGCGGCGCGCAGGAAGGCGCCTTTGGCCAGCGAGCCGTAGACCTCCTTGATCCCGGTGCGCCAGTGGTTCCTCGCCATGCGGTAGGTGCCCTGCCAGGAAAGAATCTTGGGTAGATCTTTGACGTCGCGCCAGCGGTAGCCCTCGTAGGCGAGCGCGAGCACCGCGTTGGGGCCGACGACCACCTCGCCGTCGATCTTCCTGGTGAGGTGGACGCCGAGGAAGGGGTAGCGCGGGTCGGGCACCGGGTAGATCAGGCCGTTCACCAGGTCCCTCGATCGGCCGGCCAGCGCGTAGTACTCGCCGCGGAACGGGACGATGCGCACCTCGCCCCGGTGTCCCGCCATCCGCGCGACGGCGTCGGTGCCGAGTCCCGCGCAGACCACGAGGCGGTCGAAGGTGAACCTGCGCTTGGCGGCCAGCACCTCCACCTTCCCGGAAATTTCGCGAATCGCGCGGACGGGGTGCGCGAGCCGTACGGAACCGCCCAGATCTGCCACATCCTGGGCGAGCCTGCGGGCGACGGCAGGGAAGTCGCAGATCGCCGTGTGCGGCGAGTGCACGGCGGCGACGCCGACGGCGTGCGGCTCGATCTCGCGCAGCGCGAGCGCGTCGAGCTCGGCGATGCCCGGCACGCCGTTGGCCCTGGCCCGCTCGGCGAGCGCCTTCAGCCTCGGCTTCTCCGCCCCTGTCGAGGCGATGACCAGCTTGCCGACCTCGTCGTACGGCAGGCCGTGCTCGGCGCAGTATTCACGCATGAGCGCCATGCCCTCGCGGCACAGCCTGGCCTTGAGCGAGCCGGGCTGGTAGTAGATGCCGGCGTGCACGACGCCGCTGTTGTGGCCGGTCTGGTGCGCGCCGACGCGGTTCTCCTTGTCGAGCACGGTCACTTCGGCACCTCTGGTGCGCGCGAGCTCGCGGGCGACCGCCAGGCCGACGATGCCGGCCCCCACGACTCCGATCCTCTCCGTCACGAGCTCAGTCTGCCGATTCTGGCGGCGTCGAGGTGACCTTCGGCAGCAAGCCAGCGCAATGTGTCCGAAACGGTGTCTTTGACCGGTCGGAGAGTGATGCCGAGGTCGTCCTTCGTGACCGTGTCGTCGGTGGGGACCATGGTGAGCATGAAGTCGGCGGCGTCGCGGGTGAGGGGATACTCGACCCTGACGACCTTCTTGAGCGCGTCGAGGGTGGCCCCGAAGCCGCGAAGAAGGCCCGCCGGCAGGGGAAACGTCCGGACCTTTCGCCTGGTGACCTCCTCGCAGAGGGCCGCCACCTGCGCCCAGGTCAGGAAATTTCCTCCTAAGAGGTAGCGGCGGGCGCCCCTTCCGGGCTCGAAACACCTGGCCAGCGCTTCTGCCAGATCCCGTACGTCGAGGACGCACACCCCGCCGGGCACGAGCGGCCAGCCCTGCTTGAGCCCGGAGCGGAACCCCTCGTTGAGCGCGTCCAGCGTCGGCTGGCCAGGCCCGACCACCCCGCCCGGATAGACGATGGTGACGCCGCCGAGCCCTCTGGCATAGCGCTCGCCGGTGACCTTGGACCGGCCGTAACCGTTCTTCGGGCTGGCCAGCGGGCTCTCCGTGGTGATCGTCGGCTCGCTGGGCGGCACGAACACGGCCACCGTCGAAACGTGCACGACGGGGTCGCAGCCCAGCTCGACGGCCTGGCCCAGCACGTTCTCCAGGCCGATGACGTTGGCTCCGTCGAGGTCGGCCGCGTGCCCGGTCACCCCGAGGTCCGCCGCCGCGTGCAGGACCGCGTCACACCCGTCCAGAGCCTTCCGTACGGCTCGCGCGTCACGGATGTCGCCCCGCGCCACTGGAAGATCACCCAGGACCCGCCGCGCCTTCTCGGGGTTGCGCACGAAAGGCACCGGTTCGTGGCCCGCCTCGCGCAGCGCCGTCACCGCATGGGAGCCGACGAAGCCCGAGGCGCCGGTCACGAGTACACGCATGGCGCAAAAGCTAGCGCTTACTTGGCCTTCGCGGCTAGCAGGTGGGCCTGCGGGAAACCGCGCTTCGGATCCTGGTCGGCGGCGATGACGAGCCTGGCCACCTCGGCCAGCCCGACCTCGCGCAGCAACGCCGCCACCCGATCCGGCGACCAGCGGTAGGCGAGCGTCACCGTGTGGTCGAACGCCTCCACGTCCCCGTCGTCGTGCGCCTGGAAGGAGATCAGCAGGTGTCCGCCGGGCGCCAGCACGCGGGCGAACTCGGCGAACGCGGCAGGCACCTCCTCCGGCGGGGTGTGGATGATCGAGTAGCGGGCCAGCACCCCGGCGAGCGCGCCGTCCTCGACGTCCACCGCCTCCATCGACCCCGGCTCGAACCTGAGGTCCGGATAGGCCGCACGGGCCAGCTCCACCATGCCGGGCGACAGGTCCATGCCGAACGCGTCCACGCCCAGGTCGCGCAGGAAAGCGGTCGCGTATCCGGGTCCGCACCCCACGTCGGCGACCGGTCCCTCACCCCGCACGAGCTCGGCGAACACGACGAGCATCGCCCGCTCCAGCGGCGACTTCTCCAGCACTCCCTCGACGAACTCCGCGTACTCGACGGCGAAGGAGTCATAGGCATCACGGACACGAGTCATGGGCGGGTAGCGTAGCAATCGAACATGAGTACGATGGGCTCATGTACCTTCCGCCTGAGTGGCCGCCGGAGGTCAGGCCACCCAGCGTGCCCGACTGGGAGAACTCGGCCGTCACCTGGCTGCTGGACGCGGTGCCGCCCGACTACCGCGCCTACGAGGTGCTGCGGCGGCACCCGATCGCGCTCGTGGCGATGGCGGGTCACCACGTCAACGCCGCCATCGAGGCGGCGCGGGCGGGATACAGGAACGCGGCCGTGGACCTGAAGCCGCACCTGCCGCCGCACACCATCGAGGCGGTGCTGGACGTCTACCGCGAGGAGGGGCCACGGCTGGTACGGCTGGCCCGCTCCATCGACGTCGTCGGGCAGGCGTTGCGCGGCATGGGCTTCACCGCCACCCTCCGCAACCGCTCCACCTGAGCTCGCTCCTGTTTCCTCAAGAAGACCAGCCCTCCCAGAAGGTCAGCCTTTAGGGAGGTCCGCCTTCTTGAGGAGGTCAGCGCAGTCGGGTGACGGCGTTCTTGAGGCGGATCACGTCCCTCTTGCGCGCCTCATACGTGGCACCGACCACCAGCAGCAGCAACCCGCCCACCGCGATCGGAACCCACCGGGGCAGCGCCGTCACCCACTCCGCGATCCACGGCGCGAGCTCACGCACCGCCACCGCGGTCAGCGCGAGAGCCCCGAGCACCGCCGGAGCCTGCAACCGCCCCCGCGCCCCGGCCACCGTGACGACCAGCGCAGCCGTACCCAGAAGCAGCGACCTCACCGGCGTCGGCTCGGCCAGCAGGCTCGGAAGGAACGAGAACAGCAGCCCCGTCCCGTAGGCGCGCCACGAGGAGACGTGGTTGCCACGAGCGTTCCACCACCCGATCCCCAGCAGGACCAGCGAGAACGGCACCGTGTAAGCCTCGATCACCTCAACGCCCTCGGCCCAGAGCCGCAACCAGGAGGCGCCGAGCAGGAAGGCAGTGCCCAGATAGCCGAGCTCCTTCCTCCCACGCAGGACCCCGGCCCCGACCGCGACCACTCCAGCGGCGGCACTGACCAGGCTCGCCGTACGCACATCGACCCCGACCCCGACCGCCAGCACCTCACCGGCCGCCAGCGAAGCGGCCAGCACGGTAGCCACCCACCGCGCCCCGTAGAGCGCCGCCAGCAGCGCGACGACCGCGAGCACGGGAAGCACGGTGAACGTGGCCGCCTTGACCGCCAGCGCCGCGACCACCGCATAGACGCCCAGCCATACCCCCACCCCAGCCGCCACCCACGCATCCCCCACCCGCAACATCGCGATCCCCGTCGCGGCTATTGCGCCCGCGACCAGCAGCCCGACCATCACGGGGTACAGCAGGGCCACCGTCACGGTGATCGCCGTCACCACGACCGCCCCGGCCACCAGCCCGGCGGCCCACCGCCGGGTGGCCACCGTGACGACCGTCCCGGCGACCGCCAGCGCCACCACGACCAGCGGCCTGCCTGCCGTAACCGCCACCGCCCCCTCCCAGGGCGCGACCGCAGGCACCCAGGCCAGCACCACGTCCACCAGCACGTCCACCACCGGCAGGACAGCCATCCCCGCCAGCGCCACCGCCACCCACCGCAGGAAGGCACTGCTCTCCACCATGCCGGTGCGGTGAGAAGAGGCGCCCGTGCGGCGGGAGCCGTACCAGCCGATCAACGTCAGCACGGCAGCCGCAGCAACCCCGCAAGCGCACGAGTCCAGCACCGGCCACCCAGCGCCCCCGAGCCCCGCCCACACCAGCCCGCCCCCAGCCAGCGCCGCCCCCACCAGGAACCCCCCAGCCAGCCCCGGAGCAGAAGCACGCCGCGAGAGCACGACCCACGCCACGAACAACACCCCCAACACCGCATAGGTGGTCCACTCAGCCGTCAGCCCCCACGCCACGGCAACCACCGCAGCGCCCCCAGCCGCCCAGGCCGCCTCCCGATACCGCAGCCCCACCACGGAAAGCCCCACCGCGACCGCCAGCGACAC
The DNA here is from genome assembly GCF_044457355.1 of Nonomuraea sp. NPDC050556. Classification (NCBI taxonomy): domain Bacteria; kingdom Bacillati; phylum Actinomycetota; class Actinomycetes; order Streptosporangiales; family Streptosporangiaceae; genus Nonomuraea; species Nonomuraea sp. NPDC050556. The sequence goes on from NZ_JBITGU010000006.1 coordinate 673,465, forward strand.
CCCAGCCACACCCACGACCGGGGCCCCGAACGCCACCGGCGCCACCAGCGCGGCGACCGTGCAGCAAACCACCGTCCCCACCCGCAGCCCAGCCACCCGGAACCCGGCCGCCAGCAGCAGGAACACCACGACCGCTGCCCGCATCCCCGGCGAGACCTGCGGCGAGATCCCCGCCCACACCCGGTACAGCGCCGCGAACGGCTGCCCGAGCGCCTCCAGCGCCCAGGGCCAGTACGCGATCGACGCGAGCAGCGCCAGCGTCCCGCCGGTCACCGCCCCCGCCGTACGCATCCGTACGGGAAGCAGGTAGGCCAGCCCGGCCACCACCAGCGCCGAGCACACGAACGGCAGGTACTCCCACCCGTCGGGCAGCCGCACCCGCAGCGGCGCCCCCAGCGCCAGCGTCGCGGCCACCACCCCGGCGAACAGCGGCGGCACGTAAAGGTCGCCCTTCGCCCGGACCGCCACGACCCCCCACACCACCGCGAACCCCAGCAGGGCGAGCGCCGTCAGCCAGGTAGCTGATCCCAGCGCGAACGCGATGCCCGCGACGGTGCCGATGACCCCGGTGATCCCCAGGAAGATCCCGCCGATGAGCCCCTCGCGCCGCCAGATGACCACGTCCAGGACCGTCGTGGCGAGGAAGGCCCCCACCAGCACCTCTGGCCGCGCGTCGAGCGCGAACAGCGGCAGCGGGATCTGCGCCAGCCCGATCGCGAGCGGCAGCGGCAGCTTGAGCGGCAGTACCCGTGAGTACCCGGCGGCGACGAGCGCCACGACCGCGATGAGCAGGGCCGCGTAGTCGTCGCCGTTGAGCTGGTCGAGCAGCCCGACGCGGCGCGCGGCGTAGCCGTCCAGCAGGATCAGCCCGAGCCCCAGCGCGCCCACCGTCTCGGCGGTGGCCGTGAGGCCACGCTTGACCAGCAGTTTCGGTACGGCAAGCGCCACCCCGGTCACCGCGAGCAGGATCGCGGCTCGGCCGCCGATGCCGATGTGTCCCCAGCTGACCACGGTGAACACGATCGCGGCCACGGTGAGCAGCAGCCCGCCGAGGATGAGCAACATGTTCTGCGCCGCCCGCTTGGACACCTCGGGCGACCTTTGAACCACAGGCGGAGGCGGCACGAACGGCCGCGCCACGCGAGCCGCCCTCAGCTGGAACATCAGCTGATCACGCCTGACCCGCAGCCGTCCGAGCTGGAGGTCCACCTCCCACAGCTCCGCGGCCAGCGGCCCGACCAGCGGCAACGCGCAGCGCGGGCAGGCGGGGACGGGCGCGGCGAGTACGGCGCCGCAGTCGGGACACACGTTCATGGGAGCACCCTCCCGCCTGGCGGGCGCCGCGCGCCAACGCTCTCGTACTCAGTCTTGCCTGAGTACCCTCATCGAGTTCGCCGAGCGATGAAAGTGATCGCCCCGATCGCGGCGACCGCGGCCGCCAGCCACACCAGGATGTCCGTACCGGACAGCCCGCCCCTGGGCTCTTCGACCGAAGCCTTGGTTGGCGAAGGAGGCGAAGGAGTGGCCGCCACCGGCTGTGCCCGCTCGGGCAACGGCACCCGATAGACCGGACTGTGCGCCCCTTCGCTCCCGGTGAGGAGCGCCTTCCCGTCCCGCGTGTAGGTGATCGACTCCGCCTGGTCCAGCTGCGGCATGGAAACGCGGGCCAGTTGCTTGCCGACCCCGCTGTAGAGCGTGGCGGAGAAGTAGGTACGGATAACGAAGCTGGACCCGTCCGGCGCGAAGGCGGCGTCCGTCGCCATGATCGGCGCCGGCCCGACCTTGCGCAGGATGTTCGTCTTCCCGGCCCTCAACCGCTTGGGCGCCTCGTAGACCCCGCCGGAGAACTCCTTGCTGACCACGTAGAGCCGCCCATCGGGGTTGACCATGATCCCCTCGGCGTTGCGCCCGCCGTCCTCGTACCGGAACCGGTACCGGGTGGCCCGGACAGTCCCCCCACGGAGATCGGTGGGCTCCATCACCCGATAGACCGACACGTCCGGCCAGGCCCCATCGAAGTTGTCCCCGATGTCGGCGAACCACAGCACCCCCTTGCCCGTCTCGGGATCCTTGGAGGCCGCCATGGCCTCCCAGTCCCGCGCCTCGGCCCCGGCGACGGTGTAGGTGGCCTTGGTCTTCCCCTCCCCGTCGACGGCGAAGAAGACCGGCCCAGCGGCGCTGTCGTTGTGCGTGTAGTACACGTCGTCAAGGGTCGGCGACACCGCCAGCCCGCTGGACTCGGTGATCCGGGGATCCTTGAAGACGAAGAGCCGCTCCTCGGAATCGTCGGCGAACGCCGGCCCCACGGGCACGGCACAGCCCAAGACGACCACGACAAGCACTCTTTTCAGGACATCCCCCATCCCGCCATCATGCCCTGACCAGCGCCATACCGCGGGCGCGGCGCTCAGGCGGGAGGGCCGGGCTGCAGCCCGGCCGAGGTGAGCACCCCATACAGGACCGCCGCTTCCAGAATCCACGTGGACCGCTTCAGCACGGCCATCCTCGCCGACATCGCGACCGGGTGTCCGAGCAGGGCCGCACCGACCCATGGGCAAGATCCCGAGGTCGTCTACGTCCCGGAATACACCAGTAGTTGTCAGCGATATCGCGATCATCGCCGTCGACCCCGCTTACACCAGCAAGTGGGGAGCCCACCCACCAGAAAGACCAGCCGACACGATGCCGCCAGCATCGCCGTCGGCAGACGCGCCCAAGGGCACCGGATCCGGCGACGGACGGCACCGCCCCGCGACGACCAGAGTGATCGTCGCGGGCATCGGACCATCCAGGCCGGGCTGGACGTTCAAGGTCGTGAGGAAACCCGCCACCCCGTCACGGACCCGTCCGGACAGGGACAACACAACGAACGCGGGCGACCAGCGCGTCCAAAACCGTTCGGAACGCGCGTAGCGAACAGGAACGGGCCCTATACCCGTTCCTACTCACTGAGGAGGAACGGTTAGGCTCCAGGCGTGGATCGTCCTCGCTTCTGGCTGCTGCCCCTCGTGCTCGGCCTTCTCCTCGTCATCGTCGTCGTCGGCGCCCTGCTGAAGTGACCTACCAGGCGTAGTCTTCCGGGGCGGTCTTGTGGCCCGGGAAGATCTCGTCCAGGCGAGCCAGGGCGGCCTCGTCCAGGTCGATCTCCAGGGTCCGCATCGTGCCTTCGAGCTGCCCGATCGTGCGGGGCCCGATGATCGGCGCCGTGACCGCGCGCTGCTTGAGAAGCCACGCCAGCGCCACGAACGCCGGGTCCTCACCCAGCTCGTCGCAGAACTTCTCGTACGCCTCGATCTTGTCCCGGTGCTTCTCCAGCTGCTTGACCATGTGGTCAGCCGCCGAGCGCCCCTTGTCGATCTTACGGAGCACGCCGCCCAGCAACCCACCGGCCAGCGGGCTCCACGGGATCACGCCGATCCCGAGGTCCTCCGCGGCGGGCAGCACCTCCAGCTCGACCGCCCTGGTCAGCAGGTTGTAGTGGCTCTGCTCCGACACGATCCCGAACAGCCCCCGCTGCGCCGCGACCGCCTGCGACTTGGCCAGGTGCCAGCCCGCGTAGTTGGAGGTGCCGACGTAGAGGATCTTGCCCTGCTGCCGCAGGATGTCCATCGCCTCCCACCACTCCTCCATCGGAGTGGACCGGTCGATGTGGTGCGCCTGGTAGATGTCGATGTAGTCCGTCTGCAGCCGCTTGAGCGAGGCGTCCGCTGCCCGGCGGATGTGCAGCGCCGACTGCAGGCCCTCGTTGGGCCATTCGCCCATCCGGCCGTTGAACTTGGTGGCGATCACGGTCTTCTCCCGGCGCCCGCCGCCCTGGGCGAACCAGCGCCCGACGATGTTCTCGGTGATCCCCTCGCCCATCTTCCAGCCGTAGACGTCTGCGCTGTCGAAGAAGTTGATCCCCAGCTCATGGGCCCTGTCCATGATCGCGAAGGAGTCTTCCTCCGTGGTCTCCGGGCCGAAGTTCATGGTGCCGAGGCAGAGCGGGCTGACCTTGAGCCCACTGCGTCCAAGGTTCACATAGTCCATGACTTCCACCCTATGTACCTGGAGTGCACTCCAGGCCAGGCCCAACGCTGTGCGCGTGCACCAGCTTCATGGCCGCCTCGCGGTCGCGCCGGTCGAGGGCGTCGATGAGGTCGGCGTGCAGCTGCTGGCGCTGCCTGATGTAGCCGGGCAGCGGCTCGGGGCCGGGCCGTACGGACAGCGTGTGGGACTCGATGAGGTCGAGCAGGTTCGTGTAGAGCGAGCGCAGCAGCGTGTTCGGGCTGATCGCGGCGATGCGGGCGTGCAGCCGCCAGTTGGCGTGCACGAACGCCTCGGGATCGCCCACCGCCGAGTCCATCACGTCGAGGAGCTTGCGCAGGTCGGCGATGTCGGCGGGGGAACCGTGCCAGAGCGCGTCGTCGATGAGCAGCGGTTCGAGGGCGTCGCGGATCCTGATCGCGTCGGCGACGTCGGTCTGCTGCGCGTCGAGGGCCAGCACGGAGTTGCCCAGCCGTACCATCGGCGACTGCTCGGCCGCGAACAGCCCTCCGCCAGGGCCTGGCCGTACGGTGACCAGACCGCGCGCCTGCAGCAGCCGCAATGTCTCGTTGAACGTGCCCACCGAGACCCCGCAGGAGGAGCGCAGCTCCTCCTTGGTGCCCAGCCTGGCGCCCGGATCGGCCGCGGCGACCAGGACGGCGATCTGTTCTGCTGCCCGCTCGGCACGGCTGTCCACAGGCTTGACGATACCCGTCGCGCGACGGCAATATGCCCATAATCATCATAATGAATTGGAGCGGGCATGAGGCAGGTTCCCGTCCTGATCGTCGGAGGCGGCCCCGTCGGGCTGGCCACGGCGGTGGAGCTCGCTCATCACGGCGTCGAGTGCCTCGTCGTCGAGCCGCGCGCCGAGGTCTCGTGGCTGCGCCCGCGCGCCAAGACCACCTCGGCGCGGTCGATGGAGCTGCTGCGGAGATGGGGCCTGGCCGAGACGGTCCGCGACCGGGCGCCGCTGCCGGTCTCGTGGTCGGACGAGGCGGTGTTCGCGACCAGCCTGCTCGGTACGGAGATCACCAGGATCGGCGGCTGCTTCGGCCTCGACCTGACCGGCTCCGACCTGGCCGCCGAGCCAGGACAGCAGGTGGCGCAGCCGCTCGTGGAGGAGGTCCTGCGCGAGGCGGTCGGCGGCGCGCTGCGGACAGGCGCGCGGGTCGAGGCGCTGGAGGAGGACCCCGACGGCGTGACGGCGACGCTCTCCTCCGGCGAGCGGATCCGCGCGCGGTACGTGGTGGGCTGCGACGGCGCGCGCGGCGTGGCCAGGGACGCGATCGGCGCCCGCTACGAGGGCAACCAGGGCGGCAGGCCCAACCTCAACGTCGTCTTCCGCGCCCCCGGGCTGGCCGAACGGGTGCCACACGGGCCGGCCGTCCACTACTGGGTGCTGAACCCGGACCAGCCCGGCCTGCTCGGGCGGCTCGACCTGAAGGAGACGTGGTGGTGCATCGCCCAGGGCGTCGGCCACAGCGACGACCCGGCCGGGCTGGTGCGCAACCTGGTCGGCGCGGACGTCGAGGTGGAGATCCTGGCCACCGACCCGTGGACGGCGCGGATGTTGCTGGTCGACCGCTACGCCAGCGAGCGGATCTTCCTCGCCGGTGACGCCGCGCACCAGAACCCGCCGTGGGGCGGGCACGGCTTCAACACCGGCATCGGTGACGCGGTGAACCTCGGCTGGAAGCTCGCCGCCGTCGTCCAGGGCTGGGCGCCGCCGCGGCTGCTCACCACCTACGAGACGGAACGCCGACCGATCGCCGCCGACACCATCAGGACGGCGGCCACCAACATGGCCACCCTCGCGCCCGAACTGTCCAGCGCGTCGGCCGAGTTCGTGCACCGGACGAAGACCAGCGAGTTCCACAGCCTCGACCTGGTGCTCGGCTACACCTACGCGGGCTCGCCGATCGTGGCGGGCGAGGGCGAACGGCTGCCGCACCGCTGGCTGGCTCCCGGCCGGTCGCTGTACGACGTGCTCGGCCGCGGGTTCACCCTGCTCGGGCCGCGCGACGAAGCGCTGGAGAACGAGGCGAGAAGGCTCGGCGTCCCCCTGGAGACGGTCGAGATGCCGTGCGAGAGGACGCTCGTCCGGCCCGACCAGCACGTCGCCTGGCGCGGCGAGAACAACACCATCCAGCAAGCCATCGGAGGATCCCTGTGAAGATCGCCAACCTTTCCGGCCGTCTCGTGCTGATCAAGGACGGCAAGGCGGTGGACGTCGCCCGGGCGAGCGACGGCGTGTTCCCCGCCGATCCGCAGGCGGTGTACGAGCGCTGGGCCGAGTTCCGTGCCTGGGCGTCGGCCGTTGAGGACGAGGGCGTGCCCTTCGACCCGGCCGACCTGGGATCGCCCGCCCCCGCGCCCCGCCAGGTGCTGGCCATCGGGCTCAACTACAGCGAGCACGCCGCCGAGTCCGGCTTCCAGGTGCCCGACGACCTGCCGCCGGTCTTCACCAAGTACGCGTCGGCCATCACCGGGCCGGTCACCACCGTGGAGCTGCCCGAGGGCGGGCACACCGACTGGGAGGTGGAGCTCGTCGTCGTGATCGGCAGCCGTGCCCACCGGGCCGAGGCGTCATGGGAGCACGTCGCCGGGCTCGCCGTCGGGCAGGACCTCTCCGAGCGCATCACCCAGATGGTCGGCCCGGCGCCGCAGTTCAGCCTGGGCAAGTCGTTCCCCGGCTTCGCCCCGATCGGGCCCTGGCTGGTCACCCCGGACGAGCTGGACAACCCGGACGACCTGGAGCTGGGCTCGTCCATCAACGGCGAGGAGATGCAGAAGGGGCGCACCAGCGACCTCATCTTCTCGGTGCCCGCGCTGATCGCCAGGCTCTCCGCCGTCCTGCCGCTGCTGCCCGGCGACGTCATCTTCACCGGCACGCCGGCGGGCGTGGGGCTGGGCCGTACGCCCCAGCGGTGGCTCGCGCCGGGCGACGAGCTCGTCTCCTACGTTGAGGGCATCGGCGAGCTGCGCCAGACCTTCGTCCAAGGAGGGCAGTGATGGCTCTGCACCGGCTCAGCTCCCTGGTCGTCGGCGTCCCCAACGTCGAGGCGACCCGCGCCTACTACGCCGAGTTCGGGCTGACGCCCGAGCAGGACGGGTGGTTCTCGACCAGGGACGGCGGGCGTCAGCTGCGGATCGTCGACGCGCCCACCCGCCGGCTGATCGAGATGCGGGTGGGCGTGGACAGTCCTGACGACCTGGCGGCGGTCGCCTCGCGGCTGGGCGTGGCGTTCACGGGCGGCAGCCTGACGGTGCACGAGCCGGTGACGGGGGTGCGGGCGATCCTCCAGGTCGAGCCGCGGCGCGACCAGCCTGCCGTACCGGCCACGCCGTACAACGGGCCTGGACGGTTCGACCGGGTGGGCACGCGCGCGCCGGGGATCCTGCGCGAGGAGCCCGTACGGCCGCGCAAGCTCGGACACGTCGTGCTCGGGACCACCGACCTCGCCGTCACCCAGGGGTTCTTCCGCGACGGGCTCGGCTTCAAGGCCAGCGACTACATCAAGGGCGCGGGCGCGTTCCTGCGTTGCTCGGTCGACCACCACAACCTGCTGGTCTTACAGGCGCCCGTGTCGTTCCTGCACCACACGTCGTGGCAGGTGGACGACATCGACGACGTGGGGCGCGGGGCGACGGCGATGCTGGAGGACCACCCCGAGCGGCACGTCTGGGGTCTCGGGCGGCACCACGCCGGGTCCAACTTCTTCTGGTATCTGAAGGACCCCGCCGGCAACTTCAGCGAGTACTACTCCGACCTCGACTGCATCCCGGAGGACCAGCTGTGGACGCCGGAGACGCTCGAAGGCGCGCGCGGCCTGTTCAACTGGGGTCCGCCGCCACCGCCCTCGTTCCTGCGCCCGGACGACCTGGCCGGGCTGATGACGGGGTCGCACAGCTGAGCGGCAGCCCGAACGAGGCCAGCACGCTGTTGTCGAAGCGGGTGACGGCGCTGATCCGCTCGCCGTCCGCGGAGAGGGTGAGGACGAGCAGGCCGGTCGCGTGGCCGCGCAGGTAGGTGGCGAACGCGGGCTGGCCGTTCGCCCGCGTCGGCACGAGGTCGTAGAGCCGGTCGGGACGGATGACGCTGGCGTAGAAGCGGGCCGCGTCGGCGACGCCGTGGTACTCCAGGGGAACCGGCGGCATCGAGACGGTCACGTCGTCGGTGAGCAGGGCGACCAGCGCCTCGACGTCGCCGGACGAGTACGCGTGGACGAACTTCGCCACGACCGTTTCCGCGACGGGCGCCGGGTCCTGGGGAAGGCGGCGGCGCAGGTTCGCGCGGGCCCGCTTGAGCGCGCTGTTGACCGACTCGACCGTCGTGTCCAGGGTCTCGGCCACCTCGTTCGCCGAGAACCCGAGCACGTCGCGCAGCACGAGGACGGCGACCTGGCGCGGCGGCAACAACTGCAGCGCGGTCACGAAGGCCAGCGAGATGGACTCCTTGCGCTCGTACTCGAGAAGGACGTCCGGGTACGGCTCCAGCCACACGATCTCGCCGAGCCTGGTCGGGTCGGGCGGATGGAGCCCCGGGGCGTCCCACTCCAGAGCCGGGCGCCTGCTGGCGGCGCGGAGCGTGTTGAGGCACCGGTTCGTGGCGATCCGGTAGAGCCAGGTGCGGATCGAGGAGCGGCCCTCGAAGTCGTCGAGACCCTGCCAGGCGTGCAGCAGCGTGTCCTGCATGGCGTCCTCGGCGTCGTGGAAGGAGCCGAGCATCCGGTAGCAGTGGAGCTGCAGCTCCTGGCGGTACGGCTCGACCAGCTCGCGGAAAGCCTCGGCGTTCACAGTAGGTAGACACCTTCCGAAGGCGAAACTGGGCGGTCGGCGAGCGCCCAGTTTTCCGGTCTCGCGGTGTCTACCTACTATGACAACAGTTCTGGTGACCGGGGCCAACCGCGGCATAGGGCAGGCCCTGGTGGAAGAGGCATTGAACCGCGGCGCGAGCCGCGTCTACGCGGGCACCCGCCGCCCCTTGGCCCACCCCGACGAGCGGGTGACGCCGCTGATCCTCGACGTGACCGACGCGGGGCAGATCCGCGCGGCCGTCGAGCGTGTGGACTCCCTCGACATCCTCATCAACAACGCGGGCGTGGGGGGTTACGACGACCTCAGCGACCGGACCGCGCTCGACGAGCACCTCGCCGTCAACCTCTTCGGCACGTACGGCGTGACCCAGGCGTTCCTTCCGGCGCTGACCCGTTCCCAGGGGGCCATCGTCAACGTCCTGTCGGTGACGGCGTGGGCCGCCCTTCCCCTCATGTCGGCCTACTCGGTCTCGAAGGCGGCGGCGTTCTCGCTGTCGCAGGTGTTCCGCGCCCACCTGGCCGGACAGGGCGTGCGGGTGCACGCCGTCATGACCGGGCCCGTGGACACCGACATGACGCGCGGCGTCGACATCCCGAAGGCCTCGCCGGAGTCCGTGGCGCGGGCCATCTTCGACGGGGTGGAGAAGGGCGAGGAGGACATCTTCCCCGATCCGCTGTCGGAGTCGATGGCCGAGAACTGGCGCAACGGCGCCGCCAAGGCGCTCGAACGGGAGAACGCGGCGCTCGTGGGGATGCGGCCATGACCACCCTCGTGGTCGGGGCCAGCCGGGGGCTGGGAAGGGGGATCGCGGGCGCGTTCGCGGCGGCCGGTGACTCCGTGGTCGCTCTGGCGCGCAGTGTCAGCCCAGGCGTCGCCGAGGTGGCGGACGCGACCGACCCGTCCGTCGCGAGCGACATGCTGGACAAGTACGAGCCCGAGGTGCTCATCCTGGTCGCGGGGGCCGTTCCCGAGATGCGGCCGCTGCAGGAGCAGACGTGGGAGTCGTTCTCCGTCAACTGGCACGCCGACGTCAAGATCGCGTTCGTCTGGTTGGGCGCGGCGCTGCGTAAGCCGCTGGCACCGGGAAGCAGGGTGGTCGTGGTGAGCAGCGGAGCCGCGCTCAACGGCTCCCCGGCCAGCGGCGGGTACGCCGGAGCCAAGGCCACCCAGCGGTTCGTCGCCGGGTACGCGCAGGGAGAGTCCGACCGCCTGGGGCTTGGCCTCCACATCACCACCGTGATGCCCAGGATGACCCCGCACGGCGCCGTGGGCAGAGCGGGCATCAGCGCGTACGGCTCCGCCGGGGTGGGCGAGCCCCTCACCCCCGAGTTCGCCGGGACCGCCCTGGTGGACCTGGTGCGCTCGCCTCCGTCGGCGCCCGGATACGTGCTCACCTCGGCCGGGCTGCAGCCCGTGTGATCGTGAGTGCCAGGGCTCTCCTCGCCGCCTCGCGCTCACCACAGCGGTACTCGCCCCGGCCACGACGGCCGTCGCCGGGGCTGGTACCGTTCATCCCCATTTCGCGGACCCATCGGCGAACGCCCACTCGGCCAGTGACTCGTACCTCACCGGCGGCCCCAGATGGCTGCGCATGAGGTGCACGGTCGACGCCCCCCAGGCCGAGCCGCTGAACTCGCCCAGCGACTCGGCCAGGCCCTTCATGTCCACCTTCGTGCGCGCCCGAGCGAGGGTGAGGTGCGGGTGGAACCGTTTGGAGTCGGTCTCCCCCGCACCCGCCCGCCGCGCCCCGGCCCGCACCGAGTCGGCCAGCCGTACCAGCGAGTCCCCGGTCACGCCCGCCCACAACACCCGCGGAAACGCCCCGAACCCAGCGAAAGCCAGCTCGAAGGGCCCATAGCGGTGTACGGCCCGCGCCAGCCGTACCTCCAGCTCCGGCAGCGCCCGCTCGGGCACCTCACCGAAGAACCCCAGCGTGACGTGCCAGGTCTCGCGCGACGGCCACCGCACCCCGTCGACCCGCCCGACGTGCGCCGCGATGGCCCGCTCGACCTCGTCGAGCACCTCCTCAGGCGGCAGCAGCGCCGCGAACAGCCTCACCCCTCGATTGTGCGGCAGCGGCCAGGAACAGCAGCACCGCGAACACGAGCGGCCCCACCGTCTGCGCCACCTCCCCGCGAACCGCCCCGAGCACGGCGTCGAGCACCTGGACGGCCCCGTTCAGCACGAGCACGACGACGAGCCCGCGGTTCATGAAAGCGCAGACGACCAGCGCGCCGAGGAGCACGATGCTGCGCGCCGACATGTAGGCGGCGTAGACACGGGTCGCATCGCCAGGAACCAGCCCGGAGGGGTCGAACAACCCCATCACCGTGAAGTAGCCCGAGGCGACCACGGTGAGCGCGGCGACAATTAGTACGTAGGCCCTATAGTTCGGTAACCGAATCATATGGGCAAGCTACCATCAAACCCATGACTTCGGTATCAGGAAGCCTCGCCTTCCAGCTCGGCAAGCTCGGCCAGGCCGCCACAGCGGGCTTCGCCGACCGCCTGGCACCGCTCGGTCTGCGCCCGCGCCACTGCGGCGTGCTCGAACTCCTCGCCGGTGGCGGGCGCGGCCAGCTCGACCTGGCCAGGACCCTCGACGTCACGCCGAGCGTGGTCGTGGACATGCTGGATGAGCTGGAGGCACTGCACGCCGTACGGAGAACCCGCGACACCGGCGACCGGCGGCGTCAGATCGTCGAGCTCACCCCGGAGGGCCGCGAGCTGCGCCTCGAAGCGGCCAGGCTCGCCCACGAGGTGGACGCCGAGCTGCTCGGCCATCTCGGCGCCGAGCAGCTCGCCACGCTCAGGCTGTTGCTAGGGCAGGCCTACGCACCCTGGCGCCGATGAGCTTGCTCAGCAGTACGGCGGAAGCCGTACCGATGAGCACGAGCGCACCCGCCAGGACCACACCCACCCTGGGACCGCCGAGGTCCGACAGCCAGCCGATCAGCGGCGCCCCGATGGGCGCGCCGCCGGTGAACACCAGCAGGTAGATGCCCATCACGCGGCCGCGCATCTCCGGCGACGTGGCCAGCTGAACGCTGGAGTTCGCCGCCGTGTTGACGGTGATCAGCGCGATCCCCGCGGGGATCAGCAGCAGCAGGTACACCGGGTAGAACGGCGCGAGACCCGTCAGGATCGTGAACGCGCCGAAGCTGACCGCCCCCGCGATCAACGTCCTACGGCTGGGCCGAGCCCTCCTGGCCGCGAGCAGCGCCCCTCCCAGTGCGCCGATCGCGAACATGCTGGAGGCCAGGCCGAACGACGACGCACCCGCACCGAACACCTGGCGGGCCATCAGCGCGATCGACATCGAGAACGACTGCGCGAACATCGACACGAAGCCGACGAGCAGCACCGGCATCAGCAGGGCAGGGGTCTCCAGCACGTAGCGAAGGCCCTCGCGCAGCTGCCCCTTCGCCCTGGGGACGAGCTCGGCGGGGTTCAGCTCCGCCTTCCGCATGAAGATCAGGCTGGAGATCACCCCGGCGAACGTCACCGCGTTCAGCAGGAAGATCGGACCCGTGCCGATCGCGAAGATCAGCACACCGGCGATGGCCGGGCCGACCACGCGGGCCAGATTGAAGATCGAGGCGTTGAGCGCGATCGCGTTCGGCAGGTCCTTGCGTCCGACCATCTCGACCACGAACGCCTGCCGGGTCGGCACCTCGACACAGGAGATGAGACCGAGCGCGAACGCCATGACGTACACGTGCCAGACCTGCGCGGCACCGGTGATCGTCAGAACACCGATCGCCAGGGCGAGCACCGCCATCATCGACTGCGCCGCGATCAGCACAGGACGCTTGGGGTAGCGGTCGGCGAGCACGCCGCCGAACATCCCGAACAGCAACATCGGCAAAAACTGCAGCGCGGTGGCCGTACCGAGGGCCGCCGCGCTGCCGTGCGTCAGATCCAGCACCAGCCAGTCCTGCGCGGTGCGCTGCATCCAGCCGCCCACGTTGGAGACCGCACCACCGGCAGCGAAGATCCGGTAGTTGAAGACCTTGAGAGACCGGAACATCCCGGTCCTGGGTTCTTCAGGTTCTAGATCTTGCTGAGCTTCTCCAGAATGGGCGCCGCCTGCCGGAGAACCGCCCGCTCCTCGGGCGTCAACTCCTTCAGCCGGTGCGTCAGCCACGCCTCCTTCTGGCGGCGCTCCTCCTTCAGCAGTGCCGAGCCTGACTCGGTCACGCTCACGGTCACCTGGCGGCGGTCGGTCGAGTGTGGTGTGCGCGCGACCAACCCGCGCTCCTCTAGCCCGGCGATCACCCGCGTCATCGACGGGGGCTGCACCTTCTCTAGCTCGGCCAATTCGCCGGGGGTTATCCCTGAATGCCGTTCCACGGCGGCGAGCGTCGCGAACTGGGTGGGTGTCAGGGTGTGTGCCGCTGCCTGTCGTCGGAGTCGCCTGGTCAGCCTTGCCAGCGACACGCGCAGGGCCGATGCCAGGCCTGCGTCGCTGCGCAGGTCCATCTTGGGAGGGTTCGTTAGCATAAGTCATTACCTTTGCTAACTATATGCCCAGCCATGGCATTCCCCCTCATCCCGATCGTCTCACCTATTGATACAGCTTTTCCTAGCCAAAGGGTTACACCCCAGCTCACCGGGCAGAGCCGATTGGTTAACCCCAGCCCCAGCGCCCCCATGATCGCGCACCCGTCCCCCACCCCCACCCCGACACGCCTTGGCCCCGCTCGAGCTGGCGACCTCCGGCAATGACACGAGACCGCCCCTGCCCCACCATGCGCCACATCACCCATGCCCGCGGGATATCTGGGCGAGAACCACCGCACGACCTCACCAATCGCACGGCCGCACCACACCGCAGGACCCACGACCTCGACAAAGTCCGCACCACTGTCTGACGGAAACTGCCTGAGGTCGCCAGCCCGAGCAGGACCAGGGGCGGGAGGGTGGGCGGGCGGTGGGCGGGCAGGCGGGTAACACGGGTCTTGGGGAGGCCCCGGCGGGCCTCCCCAAAGGGGCTAGAAGCCGAGCAGGATCTTGATCGGCCCCAGCGCGAAGTAGAACACGAACAGCCCAGCCACCACCCACAACAACGGGTGGATCTCCCGAGCCTTACCCTTCACCACCTTGATCAGCACATACGTGATGAACCCCGCCCCGATCCCGTTGGCGATCGAGTACGTGAACGGCATGAGCACGATCGTGAAGAACGCCGGAATAGCGATCTCGTAGTCGTTGAAGTCGATGTCCCTGATCGACGTCATCATCAGGAACCCGACCACCACCAACGCCGGAGCCGCAGCCTCGTAAGGCACGATCCCCACCAGCGGCGCCAGGAACGTGGCCAGCAGGAACATCACCCCGGTGACCACACTGGCCAGACCGGTACGAGCCCCCTCACCAACCCCCGCAGCGGACTCCACATACGTGGTGTTGGAAGAGACCGAAGCAGCACCACCCGCGACCGCCGCGACCGAGTCCACGAGCAGGATCTCCCGCGTCCTGGGCAGCGTGCCGTCCTCCTGGATCAGCCCCGCCTGCGCCCCGACCCCCACCACGGTCCCCATCGTGTCGAAGAAGTCGGTGATGAGCAGCGTGAAGACCAGCAGCACAGCCAGCACCACACTGATCTTGGTGAACGCCCCGAACAGGCTGAACTGCCCCAGCAGGCTGAAGTCAGGCAGATCCACGACCTTCGACGGGAACGCCGGAACGTTGAGCCCCCAGCCGGGCGGGTTCGCCTTGCCGTCCGCCCCCACCGACGGCCCCACGTGCGCGATCGACTCGATGATCACGGCCAGGACCGTGCTGCCGACGATGCCGATGAGGATGGCGCCCTTGACCTTCTTGGCCACCATCAGCGCGGTCGCCACCAGCCCGACCACGAACACCAGGATCGGCCAGCTCACCAGCGACCCCCCGATGCCCAGCTCCAGCGGCGGCCCGGCGGCCACGCGGCGGACGAACCCGGAGTCCACGAAGCCGATCAGCGCGATGAACAGGCCGATGCCGACGCTGATCGCGGTCTTCAACGGCGCGGGAATGGCACGGAACACCGCCGTGCGGAACCCGGTCAGCACGAGGACCAGGATGACGAGGCCTTCGAGCACCACCAGGCCCATCGCGTCCTCCCACGACATCTGGGTGGCGATGCCGTACGTGACGAAAGCGTTCAGGCCGAGCCCGGCGGCCAGCGCGAACGGCGCCCTGGCCACGACGCCCATGAGGATGGTGAGCACCCCGGCGACCAGCGCCGTGCCCGCCGCGATCAGCGGGAAGTTCGGCGCGCTGCCGTCGCCGAGGAACTGCTTGTCCGCGTCCGGAACGCCGCCGATGATCAGCGGGTTGAGGACGATGATGTACGCCATGGTGAAGAACGTGGCCAGACCGCCACGGACCTCACGAGACAGCGTCGAGCCGCGTTCTGTGATGGAAAAGAAGTCATCAAGACGTGTATTCACGCGCGAAGAGTGACAGGCGTTGCCACCTGGGAAAAGAGCCGGTGATCGGATCGAGACCTGATTGCTAGGCTGAATGATGTGAACCAGCCTCAGCGCCCCGATCCGGAGCCGCTTCAGACCAATGACCAGGCGGCCGTCCTGGTGGGTACCGGGCTGTGGGCGGTCGCCCTCGTGGTCCTGTTGATCTTTCCTCCGGCGCCCGAAAATTCCTGGTGGGTGTGGACCTGCGTGGCGGGGATCGCGGGTGGGCTGTTCGGCCTGTGGTTTGTGACCCGGATGAAGCGTCGGCGCTGACATTTCTCATCACCAACTGCTGTTTTCCACCACTACATCCGCGAAGGCCCGCGAACCATGCTCTAAAGCATGAAGAAGACCCTGGCCACTGCCCTTCTCGGCGTGATCACGCTCTCCGCCTGCGCGGCAGAACCGCCCAAGCCGGTACGGAGCACCGTCGCCTGGGCCACGTGCACCGATCTCATCGGCCCCGACACCAAGCCCGTCCCCGCTGACCCCTCGGTGGAGTGCGGGAAGCTCGCCGTACCCCTCGACTATGCCAAGCCGGACGGCGAGAAGATCGAGTTGGCGCTGGTCAGGGTGAAGGCCACCGGCGACCGGCTCGGCTCGCTCGTCTTCAACTTCGGCGGACCCGGCGGCGGCGGGGTGGACACGCTGGCGATGGCGCGCCGGGCGTTCGCCAGCCTGGGCACCCGTTATGACCTGGTCAGCTTCGACCCGCGCGGCGTCGACCGCAGCGCGCCCGTCACCTGCGGCGGCGACCTGGACAAGTACCTCAACGCCGACCTCAACGACGACGCGATGGCCAAGGACTTCGCCGAGACCTGCGGCAAGAAGTCAGGCAAGCTGCTGCCGCACGTCGGCACCGTCAACGCGACGCACGACCTCGACCGCATCCGGGCCGCGCTGGGCGAAGAAACGCTCAACTATTTCGGGATGTCGTACGGCACGCATCTCGGGGCGTTCTATGCCACCAAATATCCCAAGAAGGTGGGCAGGTTCGTCCTGGACGCGGCGATCGACCCGACCGTCACGTTCGAGGAGCGGGCGCTGATCCAGGTCGGCGGG
The DNA here is from genome assembly GCF_044457355.1 of Nonomuraea sp. NPDC050556. Lineage (NCBI taxonomy): Bacteria > Bacillati > Actinomycetota > Actinomycetes > Streptosporangiales > Streptosporangiaceae > Nonomuraea > Nonomuraea sp. NPDC050556. Next base: position 689,832 of record NZ_JBITGU010000006.1, read on the forward strand.
TTCAAGCACGCGTTCGAGGCGTTCGCCAAGGACTGCGTCGCGCAGGGCTGCGACCTCGGCGCCAATGAGGCGGCCGTGCTCGGCACGGTGCAGCGGCTGCTGAAGACAGTGGACTCGAAGCCGGTCAAGGTGGGCGGGCGCGAACTGACCTACACGATGGCGCAGACCGGCGTCCTGGCTGCCTTGTACGCCAAGGCGGCGTGGCCGGTGCTGGAGCAGTCGGTGGCCGCGGCGCTCAAGGGGGACGGGTCGGGATTGCTGTCCATGGCGGACATGTACATGGGACGTCGACCGGACGGGTCTTATACAACGCTGATGACCAGCGTGTGGGCGATCAACTGCGTGGACAACGTCGAACGCCCTTCGGCTGCCGTGGTGGACCAGGTGGAGGAGCAGACGAGGAAGCTGTTCCCGGTGATGGCGTCGGGCGGGCTGGGCTCCGTGTGCAGGCACTGGCCGGTGGCCGGGTCGGACGAGGCCAAAAAGATCGACGCGAGCGGGTCCGCCCCGATCGTGGTGGTGGGCGGGAAGGGGGATCCGGCCACGCCGTACGAGTGGGCGGGCAAGCTGACGGCACAGCTCAAGACGGGGGTGCTGGTGACGTACGAGGGCGAGGGCCATGGCGCGTATCTGAGCGGTAGCGCTTGCGTGATGCGCCTGGTCGACACGTATCTGCTCACCGGCAAACTCCCCCCAACCAACAGCGACTGCCCGGCCGCCTAACCCACCCATAGCCTCCGCGAGACCCATCGCGGGGGTTTCACGCGAGGCCCACCGCAGCACCCATCGCGTGGGCCAAGCAGGGCCCACCGCGGGTGCCCATGCGGGGCCGACCGCGGGTCCCAATACGAAGCCCACCGCGAGGTTGGGGCCCGTATGCCGGGCGCCCGGGCGCGGCAAGCCGCGGGGCCCAAGCGGGACCTCCGCGAGGATCACGCGGGGCCCCACCAGGAGGGTGGGCCCGCATGCGGGGCGACCCCGGCGCGGCGAGCCGCGGGGACGAGGCAAAGGAGCGGGAGGCGAGGCCAAGGCCCGGGGGCCCAGGGGCCCGTAACCAGGGCCAAATCCGGTGGCCAGTGCCCGGGTCCCAGGGGCGGGTTGGATGTGGGATTGAGGTCGCAGGGCCATGAGGACACGCGGCCGGTATGAGGGCCTGGCGTGGGACCACGCCGGGATCTCGTGTGGGGCCTGGCAGTGGGCCCGTGGGTGGGGTGGGTTAGGAGAGGTCCATCTCGGCCAGCAGCAGCGGGACGGCGGTGGGGTCGCGGAGGAGGGCGGCCACCGCCAGCCGGTCACCCCACTGCCCGGTGGCCCAAGCCAACCCCCTGGCCAACCCCTCCGTGTCCGTGCAGTGCACCGTGCCGTCGTAATAACGCCACATACACGGCACCCCGTCCACCAGCAGCTTCTCGTGCAGCACATAACTGTCCGGAGCAGCGGGCAGCAACGACTTCACCTCGCCAGGCACAGCGTGCACGACGCCGGAAGACGTCACCTCGCCAGGAGCGACCTCACCCGCCAACGGCAGGTCCAACAGCTCGGACAACGACTCGGCCAGATCGAAGGGCGCCAGCACCAACGCCCGATCAGCCACCAACTGAAGAAGGTCAGGAGCTTCCACCACCACCGCATCGTCAGCGGGAGCCACCACGATCGACCCGGCCAACACCGCGCGCACCCGCGAAGGCGGCGCCACCCGCGAAGGATCCACCCCAGCCAGCGCGATCCACAAAGCACGCAACTGCGCCCGGTCCAGCGTGATCGACGCGTCGGCCATCAGCTCAAGGAGCTCCTCCGGCCCCCCATGTGAAGCCAGGAGATCCGCCAGCGTCGTCCGTACCCCGATCATGGCAAGGGCCGCGTCGTCGAGCCCACCGGGTGCGTCGCCGTAGAGACCGGTCAGCAGCGGGTCAGCCCCAGGCAGCCGCAGCGACCGCGGCGTCCGCCCGTCGAGCACCGGATGGTTGGACAGCCACCAAGCCGTATAAGAAGGCACCTCCCCGCCAGAACTCACCCGCAGAGGCTGCAGCGCCGCCCGCAGCGGCGGCCGGGTCAGCAGCGCGAGCGCCGCGGGCCAGTCCGCGACCAGCTCCAGATCCCGCACCGCCGCGAACTCCGGCACCACGGGCGGCAGGTCGGCGGGCGGCAGCAGGTCGAGGACGGCGTCGAGCCAGTCGTCCTCCCCGTCGAGGTCGTGGTCGCAGTCGTCGTGGTCGAGCAGCACGTCGGCGTCGTTGGCCACGGCGAACCCGTCGAGCACCCCGGCGGCCACCAGCACCCGCGACCCGTACGTCTCCACCAGCGAGGGAGCGACGATGCCGAAATGGCCTGGTTCGAGCAGCCCGGCCAGCGCCCCGCCGGGCAGCAGCAGGTCACCGGCCGCGTAGAGGTCGCCGTCCTCGCTGGGCAGCATGAGCTCCCCCAGCCACGGCAGCTCGCCGGGCGCGAGCCCGGCCGCGTCGACCAGGGACAGCACGGCGGGGGCGATGTCGGGAACCGCTTCCGACACGGCCGCCTGCGTCTGCGGGTCTTCGAGCACCGTGCGCGGCGTCGCCTCGGCGGCGCCGAGCCGCAGCAGCAGGGGATGCGCCGCCTCCGGGTCCACGATGCGCAGCCCCAGCGGCGCGAGGTCGCCGAAGGACCCGCTGACGATCAGCGTGCCGCGCGGCCCGCGCACGAGCCGCCCGTCGGCCAGCGGCACGGGCAGCGCGCCCAGCGCCTCGGGGTCGTCGGCGGGCAGCACGTCGTAGAGGGAGCGCCACCACGACGCCTCCCTGCCCTCGACCACCTCGCCGGACAGCAGGTCGACGACGTCGGCCAGCTCCACCCGCCGCACGCCGAGCGCCGACATCGCCGGATGCCTGGCCGGCCACCCGGCGGGCAGCAGCCCGGGAACGAAGTCGGCGACGACCGCGAGCAGCTCGGCAGTGCCGTTGACCACACCGGCCTCGCGCCCGCTGACCACCCACCCGTCGCCGGACGGCTCCCGCACGGGGTGCTCGACCGTCCAGGCCGCGTCGGGGTCGTAGAGCTCGGAGTCGGCGAACGACGGAGTCTGTACGGCAGGAGCCGGTGCGGACAGCGCGGGCAACAACGGCGCGTCGGGCAGCCGACGCAGGATGGCCCGCCTGATCCGCGCGTCCAGCTCGCCCTTGCCCATCAGCGCGGGCACCAGGTCGAGCACCTTCGGCGTCCGCGGCAGCTCCTGGAGCAGCCGCACGTAGGCGTCCGCGACCCGCGCCACCAGGAAGTCGGTCAGCGGCCCCTTGGCCACGTGCCGCCGGTCGGTGGCCAGCGGGAAGGAGGCGATCAGCAGCGCGGGCAGGTCGAGCGGCTCGTCGGACGGCGTCGGCGCGTGCACGACCGCCGGGACGCTCGACGGCAGCCCTGTCGGCTCTCCGGAGGAGGAGAGCCTGACCGCCCAGCGCAGCGACCAGAACGGCCGGGCCCGCTCCTCGGTCGGCCGGTCGGCGAACAGCGAGGCGATCTCGGCGGCGGAGAACTCGCCTGACTCGGACACCACGTGCCACTCGCCCGACTCGACCGACCGCGCGACCCCGTCGACCACGATCTCGATGGAACGCAGCGACGGCAGCCCGAGCAGCAGCGCGGGCGAGGTCTCGCCGAGCATCCGGCGCACCGCGTCGACCGCGGCGGCGTCACGCAGCGGGAGCCGTACAAGAGTGTCGAAACCGGCAGGCACCTCAAGAGGGTCGGCCTCAAACGGCAGGCGCAACAGCGGGACATGTCCGGAACGGGCGGCCAGCTCGTCGGGCAGGGCGGCCTCCACGAGAGCCGTGGTCTCGGAGCGGGACCAGCGCACGGAGCCCGCCCCGCGCGAGCCCACCGACGGCTCGTCCGACACGGAGACGACGGCGGCGAACCCCACGCCGAACCGCCCCGCGTAACCGGACTCCTGCTTGGCCGACACCCGCAGCGTGGACAGCCCCACGACCCCGGCGGCGTCCAGCGGAGCCCCCGTGTTGGCCGCGGTCAGCACGTCGCCGTCGAGCGAGAGCCTGAGCACCCCGGGAACCCCTGCGCGCAGAGCCGCGTCCGCCGCGTTCTGCGCCAGCTCGACGATCAACCGGTCGCGGTAACCGCCGAGCGCGAAGTCCTCTTCGGCGTTCGCGTCCTCGCGGAATCGGGCCGGTGAGGCCGTCCAAGCGGCGAGGACCGCCGCGCGCATCCGTTCGGTGCCGAAGATATCCACAGCGAGAGACTAGCGGCCCCCACTGTCAAGAATGGCCAAGCTCCTCGGAGGCCGACTCGTCCACGGAACCTGCCTCGTCCTCCATGAGGTCGTAGCCCAGGTCGTCGAGGATCGGCGTCGCCTGCTCCACCGACGGCGGCATGACCGCGGCCTCGGAGTGGGCGCCGCAGCCGTGGTCGGCCGCGACCACCTTGCCGTCGTCGGGGGCGTACTCATTGGCGCAGACCCCGAACCGCTGACGCAGCCCGCCCGCGAGCGGCCAGTAGAAGCCGCACGTGGAGCACTGCGCGGGAGCGGCGTGCGCGATCGGCGAGTGCGGGCCCTGCTCGCCCGAGTGCCAGCGCCTGGCGGCCTGGTCCCTGCCGACGGAGGAGAGCACGCGGGCACGGCCCAGGCCGTACTCGAAGATCATCTGCTGGTCGAGCTCCTCCTCGCCACCGGCGTAACCGGGAACGAGGCGGTCGTCGTCGTCGGCCGTCGGGAGCAGGTCGCCGACGCCGAGATCGCCCGGCTGGAGACGCTCGCTCCACGGCACCCACTCGGGCGCGAGCAGCGCCCCGGTGCCCGGCAGCAGCACGCCCTCGCTGACCGTGACGTTCTTCGCGCGCGAGGCGCGGGTGAGGGTCACCGCCCAGCGCCAGCCGCGGTAGGCCCGGTCGAGGCAGGTGAAGTAGTGGGTGACGATGCGGTCGCCCTCGCCCTCGTAACCGAGGTGGTCGCCGACCTCTGAAGGGCTTGCGAGCTCCTGCGCGGCGGCGCGCGCCAGGTCCACGGCGTCGACACATGCTTGGTCGGGCGCGGAGGCGCGGATCCTGGTCCTTGTCACACTTCATTCTCACCCATGCATGGAGGTGAAGGCACCCGACTCCACGACAGGGCTGACGTGCGTGACCACAAATCAGGTAAGACTGGTAGATGTGGCGGATGAGTCTGGTCGAGCGCGCCGCGTTGGCGAGTGGCTCGCCGACGCCGGCCGTACCACCGTGCGCGCGAGCCGGACAACGGCCAAGGCGACGGCGAACGGCACGCGCAAGGTCGGGCAGGCCACCAGGAAGCTGACCCACGCCCAGGGCGCCGACCGCACCGGGCTGGGCCGTCTGATCGAGCTCAGTGCCATCCAGAGCTCGGGAGACGCCCTGGTCACCGGCGCGCTGGCGACCACGATCTTCTTCGGGCTGCCGGTCGGCCAGGCGCGCGGATCGGTCGCGCTCTACCTCGCGATCACGATGATCCCGTTCGCTTTGGTCGCGCCGTTCGTCGGGCCGATCCTGGACAAGTTCCGCTCAGGGCGGCGCTACGTCATGGCCGGAACGCTGTTCGGGCGCGGGCTGCTCTGCCTGGCGATGGCCGCCGCGGTCGGACCCAACGATTTGGTCACGCTGTTCGCCGCGGCGCTCGGCGTGCTCGTGTTGTCCAAGGCCTACAACGTGTCCCGCGCGGCGATCATGCCCAGCGTGCTGCCCGCCGACATCACGCTGGTCAGCGCGAACGCGCGGGTCGCGCTGTTCACCCTCGTCGCCGCCGGGATCAGCGTGCCCGTCGCGGCGGGGCTGGCCACCTGGCTGGGCGCGGCCTGGACGCTGCGGGTGGCGATGGTCGTCTTCATCCTGGTCGGCGTCTACGCGCTGCGGCTGCCCAAGCACGTCGACTCCCCCGAGCTGGAGGAGACCGAGGAGGGCTCGCCGAGGTTCAGGACCATGCTCAACGTCGGCCCCACCGTCGCCGAGGCGATGTGGGCGAACGTCGCCATCCGCCTGTTCTCCGGCTTCCTGCTGTTCTTCCTGCTCTTCCTGGTCCAGGAGAAGCACGTGCCCGGCCTGGAGCCGCTGCAGACGATCGCGGTGCTCGCCGTCGCGGCCGGGCTCGGCGGGTTCCTGGGCGCCGCCGTCGCCAACTGGGCGCGCAACCACTCGCCTCAGCTCATCGTGCTGCTCACGCTGGCGCTGTCGCTGGTGACCACGATCGTCACAGCGATCTTCTTCAACCTGTGGGCGGCCATCGCGATCGCGTTCGTCGCCGCTTTCGCCCAGGAGCTCGGCAAGCTGGCCCTCGACGCGATCGTGCAGCGGGAGATCGGCGAGGAGGTGCGCTCGTCCACGTTCGGCGTGGTCGAGGCGCTGCTGCAGATGTCGTGGGTGGTGGGCGGCCTGATCGGGCTGGCGCTGTCGCTGGCGGGGAGCGGGGTCGCCGGACTGATCACGATGTCGGTGACGCTGGCCGTGAGCTGCGTCTGGCTGATCGTCCGGCGCAGGACCCGGATCAAGGCGCAGAACTCCAGGGTGCGGGCCGAGCGTGACACGGCGAACCTGCCGGACACGCTCGACACCACGAAACCGCTGACCAACCCGCAGACCTAGCCGTCCAGGTCGTCGGCCACCGCTCTGAGCACCTGGGCGATCTTCTTGGCGTGCGCGCCGTCCGGGTGCTTGCCCCGCTGGTAGGACGTCGAGACGTCGTCGAGCAGTTTGATCAGATCTTCAACGATGACGACCATCTCGTCGGGCTTCTTCCGCTTGCCCTTCGGCTTGGTCTTGGCCAGGGTCGGCGGCTGCTCCAGGATCCGCACCGAGAGCGCCTGCTGGCCCCGTCTGCCCTCTGCCACCCCGAACTCGACCTTCTGGCCGGGCTTGAGTGGCTCTGCGCCAGTGGGTAGCGCGGAGGAATGCACGAAGACCTCACCGCCGTCGTCGCGGGTGAGGAAGCCGAAACCCTTGTCGGCGTCGTACCACTTGACCTTGCCACTCGGCACAGGGGGACCTCGTTCAGGCTGTCGGAAAAGTTGAGTGGATGTAGGTTATGCCCCGCCGGGCCCAAGAGCGAGCAAGTAAATCGCTACCAATTACGGAACCAGGTAGCGAACTCCGTCAGGTCGGTCAATGCCACGTCCGCTCCGTGTTCACGTAGCTCTCCCACCGTGTAGGGACCCGTCGCGACCCCCACGCTGACGGCCCCCGCCGCGCGCGCCGCGGCGATGTCGCCGAGATGATCTCCAACATAGGCTGCGGCGCCGAACCGCGCGAGAGCCGAGCCCTTGTCGGCTCCGAAGACCGCGCCCACCACCTCGTCGACCTCGAAGCCGAGCAGCTCCACCGTGGCCTTGGCGTCCCGCTCGTTCTTGCCGGTGACGACGATGACCTCGCCGCCCGCCTCGCGCACCGCCTTGATCGCCTCGTACGCTCCCGCCATCGCCGTGTGCATCGGCACGCCGACCTCGGGATAGAACTCCCTGAAGACGGTCACCGCCGCGGGAATCTCCTCCTCGGGCAGCCAGTTGGCCAGCTCCAGCTCGAGCGGCGGCCCGAGCCTGGTGATGATCGCCGCGCTGTCGATCTCCACCCCGATCCGTACGGCCAGCGCGTCGTAGACGGCCGCGATGCCGGAGCGCGTGTCGGCCAACGTCATGTCCAGGTCAAAGCCCACTGATTTCCCCACAGGAAGAAGGATGCCACTACCGTTGGAGTGGGCAGAAAGGAAGTACTTACGGCAGGAGTGGCGATGTCGCAGACCCCCGAACCGGGCGACAAGCTGGTAGCTCGTCCCCACCGACCCGCGAGACGCGTCGAAACCCGGGCGGAGACCGCTTTGCACCGGGCGACCACCGTGCTCGTCTGGGCCGTCAGGGTCGCCACCCGCCTGGCAGCGCTCGTCCTCGTGCTCTACGCGGTCTTCACGGTCTTCCGCGCCAATCCAGCCAACATCTGGTACCAGTTCGTCGAGTCGCTGGCCGGCTCGCTCTCGCTGGGTCTTTCGACGCTCTTCCAACTGGCGGACGACCGCTGGGAAGCGCTGGTCAACTACGGTCTCGCGGCCGTCGTCTGGCTGATCGTCGGGTCAGTGCTGGCCAACCTGATCCGCCGTATCCTGGGGAGTCATGAATAGGTCCACGCGCGAGCGGATCATCGACGAGGCCCTGCGGCTGTTCGCCGAGCGGGGCTACTCCGCCACGTCCGTGGCCGAGATCGAGGCCGCCTCCGGGCTCTCCCCCGGCGCGGGCGGCCTCTACAGGCACTTCAAGTCCAAGTACGAGGTGCTCGCAGCGGCGATCCACGAGCACGCGGCGCGCACCCGCACGCAGGTCGCCGAGAGCCTGGCCGAGCTGGGCTCCATGGAGAGCTCGGCCGACCTGGAGGTACGGCTGTCGCGGCTGTGCCGCGCCGGGCTGGCCAAGGTGCGCGAGGAGAGCGAGCTGACCCGGGTGTTCTTCCGTGACCTGAGCCAGTTCCCCGAGCTGGTCGCCGTGGTGCGCGAGGGCCTGCTGCAGCCGATGTTCGACGCGATCACCACCTGGTTCACCGCCCAGCCCGAGTACCGTGACACCAAGATCGACTGGGCGGGCATCGGCGCGGTGCTCGGCGGGGCCGTGGTGCACTACCGCCTCTTCCAGGAGACCGTGGGCGAGTCGCCGGGCCACGCGGAGAAGGACCAGTTCGTGGCTGCCTGGGTACGGCTGGCGCTGGGCCTGCTGCCGAGCGATCAGCTCACGTCGAGCAGCCTGTAGGCCAGCCAGACCACCCCGAGCGCGGCGCCGATCATGAACATGATGCCGCTGACGTTCCAGAACTCCTCGAAGAACGGCGCCAGCCCCGGCCGGTCGCCCACCCGCAGGCCGCCGACGAGGATCCCGCCGATCACGTAGCCGAAGATCGGCGCGCCCACCCCGATGATCCGCTCGCGCAGCGGCCAGCTGTCGCCGACCATGACGAGCAGGGCGCCGAGCGCCCAGACGATCACCGGGATCCGGAAGATCGCGATGGCCGGCAGGTTGAACGGCACCAGTAGCCCGGCCGCGACGAGGATCGCCAGGGCGGCCACGTCGCGCGGATGCTCCTTGACGATCGTCGCCGCGTCCCTGCCGCCGGTGCTCATCGGGTTGGCCGACGCCATGGCCGCGCTGCGCAGCCCGGCGAACGGCATGCCGCGCCCCGGCTGCCTGGTGAGCCGCTGCTGCGCCTCCCGCATGCCCTGGGCGACGCCGGGCGGGAGCACCCGGGTCGAGTCCTCCGGGGGAAGGTCGCGCACCCGCGGAGCCTCCTCCTTCTGGGCAGGCTCGCGCAGCCGGTTGGCCTCGCGCTCCACCAGCGCCACCGGGTCGCCGAACCTGGCCAGCACCTTGGCGACGTCCTTGGCGCTCTCCAGCCCGTGCCGCTCCAGCTCGATCCTGGCCCGTAGCCGCTTGACGAAGTCGAGCCGCTGATCCTGGCGGAGCACGCCGTGAGCCGCGTCAGCGGCCTTGCTGACGTAGTTGAGGATGAGCTGGTCGGCGCGCTCGATCACGGGGCCATGCTGCCCGATTCCCTGGGAAAAGTCGCGCCAACCAAGAGAAATCCAGGTGCGACATACCATTGCAGTAATGACTTTCACCGAGTGGATCAGGGAACGCACCGACGGCCAGTTGGGTGCGCTGGTCTCCGCGCGTCCCGAGCTGATCACTCCGGTGCCCGCCCACCTCGAAGGCCTGGCCACGCGGGCGTCCAGCCCGTCGGCCGTCGGCCGGGTGCTCGACCGCCTCGACCGCTTCACGCTCGCCGTCGTCGAGACGCTTGCCGTATACGGAGTTGAGGAGCCTGCGACGATACGGCCGGAGCCGCTCGGGATCGACGCGCTGCACACGCTCGTCAACAGGGCGCTGGCCGAGGGCGACGCGCAACCGGCGCTGTCCAGGGCCGTCGAGCGGCTACGCGAGCTGGCCCTGGTCTTCGGGCCCGACGACGCGCTCCAGCTCGCCCCCGGCGTACGCAAGGTGCTGGACGACCCGGCGGGCCTCGGTCCCACGGTCGCCGACGCGTTCAGGCACCACCCGCCCGAGCAGCTCGACGAGCTGGCCGACGACATCGCCCCGGGCACCGAGGGCTCGGGCAAGGAGCGGCTGACCGCCGCGCTCGACGATCCTGGCAAGCTGATCGAGGAGGTGTCGCCCGAGGCTAGGGCGGCGCTCGACCAGCTCGCCTGGGGGCCGCCCACGGGCCGCGTGCCGAACGCCAGGCGCGAGGTGAGCAGGGAGTCCGCCCGCTCCCCGATCGAGCAGCTGCTGGCCCGCGGCCTCCTTGCCGCCACCGGCCAGGAGAGCGTGACGCTGCCCCGCGAGGTCGGCCTCTACCTGCGCGACGGGCGGGTGCACCGCGACCTGACCGCGACGCCACCGCCCCTGGACGGCGCCGCCCGCGACGTCAAGATGGCCGACCGCACGGCGGCCGGTCAGGCGTTCTCGTTCGTGCGCTCGGTCGAGGAGCTGTGCGAGCGCTGGAGCCTCGAACCGCCAGGCGTGCTGCGTACCGGCGGCCTCGGCGTACGCGACCTCAAGCGGGTCGCCGGGCAGCTCGACCTGCCCGAGTGGGTGACCGCGCTGGTCATCGAGATCGCCCACGCGGCCGGGCTCGTAGCGGCCGGCGGCAGCGTGGACGGCGAGTGGCTGCCGACGCCCGCCTACGACCTGTGGCGCGTCAAGCCGACGGCCGGCCGCTGGGTGGTGCTGGCCATGACCTGGCTGCGCACCGACCGGGTGCCCGGCATCGTCGGCGAGCGCGACGACCGCGACAGGCTGCTGAACGTCCTGCACACCGACCTGCGCCGCTCGGCGGCCCCAGGAGTCCGCACGGCGGTGCTGGACGTCCTGGCCTCGGCCAAGGGGCTGGCGCCCTCGCGCGACTCCGTGCTGGAACGGCTCGCCTGGGAGCAGCCGCGCAGGAAGGGGCCGCTGCGCGACCAGCTGACCGAGTTCACGCTGCGCGAGGCGGAGCAGATCGGCTTCACCGGGCTCGGGGCGCTGTCCGGGCACGGGCGCGCGCTCCTTTCCGGTGAGGACGCGGCTGCGGTCCTCGCGCCGCTGCTGCCTGAGCCGGTCGACCACGTGCTCCTCCAGGCCGACCTCACCGCGGTCGCGCCCGGCCCGCTGACCAGCGAGCTCAACAGGTGGCTGACGCTCACCGCCGACATCGAGTCGAAGGGCGGGGCGACCGTCTACCGGTTCAGCGAGAGCTCGATCCGCGGGGCGCTCGACGCCGGTTACGGTGCCGACGAGCTGCTGTCGATGCTGGAGCGGCACTCGGCGACGCCGGTGCCGCAGCCGCTGGCCTACCTGGTGTCGGACGTGGCCCGCCGTCATGGGCGGATCAGGGTCGGTACGGCCAGCGCCTACATCAGGTGCGACGACCCGGCGCTGCTCGACCAGATCGTCGCCGACCGCCGGGCCACGCAGCTCCGCCTGCGCCGGCTGGCGCCGACGGTGATCGCGTCGCGGTCGTCGCGGGCGTCGCTGGTGGACTCGCTGCGGGCGATGGGGTACGCGCCGGTGGCGGAGTCGCTGGACGGGGATGTGATCATCAGCCAGTTGGAGACGCGGCGGGCCGAGGGGGTTCCCACGGCGCGGGCGGTCTCGTCCAACCACGGGCTCGACCCCGAGGTGGCCGCGGCAGCCGTACGGGCCATGAGAGCGGGGGACGCGGCGCACCTGGCCCGCAGGGACCCGGTCGACGCGCCGGACGGTCAGGTGCCGCGCGGACCCACGACGGCCACGATCTCCGCGCTGCAGGACGCGATCAAGCAGGGCGCCCGGGTGTGGATCGGCTACCTCGACTCCCAGGGCCAGGCGACCAGCCGCATCCTTGAGCCTGCGCGCATGGAAGGCGGCTATCTCACGGCTTACGACGAGACGCGCGCGGCAGTCCACAGGTTCGCCCTCCACCGCATCACGGGGGTCTCCGCCCTGTAGACCTTGACGGCCTCGGGATGGCCGATCAGGTTGGCAGCATGGAGCACACGCTGGGCCTGTTGGCCGAAGAGTCCTGGGAGCGGTTCGGCGACTACGACTCGGTGTTCTACGACGGGACCTGGTATCGCAGCCACGCGCTCGCCGAGCGGGCCAGGCGGGTGTGCGGGGGATTCGGCGAGCTGGGGATCGAGCCGGGTGATCGGGTTGTCGTGATGATGGCGACCTGCCCGGAAGTGCCGATCATCTACCAGGCGCTCTGGGCCGCGGGCGCGGTCGTCACCCCCGTGGTGTTCCTCGTCGGCGCGGACGAGCTGCGCCACATCCTCACCGACAGCGGCGCCAAGGCCATCGTCACCTCCCCCGAGCTCCTCCCCACCGTCACCGCCGCCGCCGTGGACCTGACCGTGGTCGTCGTCGGCGAGGAGTCGTTCGACCACCTGGAGACCGCCGCGGAGAAGGGCCCGATCACCAGGGACCCGGGCGACCTCGCCGCCCTCATGTACACCGGCGGCACCACCGGCAGGGCCAAGGGCGTCATGCTCAGCCACCAGGGCCTCTGGCAGGTCGCCAAGGACGGCTACGAGCTGTCCGCCCAGCCAGGCCTCACCCGCGCCATCGTCCCCGTCCCCCTCTCCCACGCCTACGGCCTGATCATCACGATCGGCGGCATGCACGCCACAGAACCCCAGCAGGCCGTCCTCATGCGCTGGTTCGAGCCCAAGGCCTTCCTGAAGCTGGCAGCCGAGCAGGAGGTGCAGTTCGGCTCCGTCGTCCCCGCCATGCTCCAGATGCTCCTCGCCGAGAAGCTCGAACCGCTCCCCCACCTCAAGTACCTCACCTGCGGCGCCGCCCCGCTGGGCCGCGACGTGCTGGAGGAGTTCGAGCGCCGCGTGCCGGGCGTGCAGATCCTCGAGGGGTACGGCATGACCGAGACGAGCGCCGTCACCACGTTCAACCCGCCGGGCAGGCGCCGGGTGGGCAGCGTCGGCCTCCCGCTGCCCGGCTACACGATCACCGTGCGCGACGCGTCCGGCGAGGCGATGGAGGTCGGCGACGTCGGCGAGATCTGCATCTCGGGCGAGTCGCTGATGCTCGGCTACTGGGGCGACGCCGGGCACGACCCGGAGGGCACCGCGCTGGTCGACGGCGAGCTGCGCAGCGGCGACATCGGCTGCGTGGACGACGACGGCTACCTCTACATCGTCGACAGGAAGAAGGATCTGATCATCAGGGGCGGCTTCAACGTCTTCCCCAGGGACGTCGAGGACGCGCTCAACGAGCACCCGGACGTGGTGATGTCCGGCGTGGTCGGCAGGCCGGAGCCGCGGATCGGCGAGGAGGTGGTGGCCTTCGTCCAGCTCCGTCCCGGCGGTACGGCCACGGCCGACGAGCTGATCACCTGGACGCGGGACCGGGTGGGGCGGGTGAAGTACCCGCGCGAGGTGCGCTTCGTCGACTCGATCCCGGTGACCAGCGTGCTCAAGCTCGACAGGAAGGCGCTGCGCGAGCGGCTCACCGAGTGAGACCGTTGTAGGGGACAGGACGTCTCCACCGGCGCATTCGTGATATCAGTAGAAATGCCCGGAAATCGATAAGGTGGGGTATGAGCAGCCAGGACAACCCGTACGGCCAGGAGGGCTATCCCTACCAGCCCTACGGTGCTCCGTACGGCCAGCAGCCCCCGCCCAACTACGGCTACGGGTACGGCTACCCACCGCCGCCCAAGCCCAGCTCCGACGGGCCGCGCGCCAACGCCATCGTCGCCCTCGTGCTCAACCTCATGGCGGTCATGAGCTGCTGCAACCTGCTCGCCATCCCGGGCGCGATCCTCGCCGGGCTGGCGCTCGGCCGGGTGAGCACGGAGCCGGACACCGCCAAGCGCATGCTGGTGTGGAGCTGGACCCTGTTCGGTCTGGGCTTCTTGCTGGGTATCAGCCTTTTCCTGTTCCTCGGCCTGAACGGCTATCTCGACGATTAGGGACTGTTCCCGGCCGCTGTTGTGTTGGATAGGCGGTAGCCGTGGAAGGGGAACCAGTTGAACGACGGCCCGCTCATCGTCCAGTCGGACAAGACACTGCTGCTCGAGGTCGACCACGAGCGCGCAGGCGAGTGCCGTAAGTCCATCGCGCCGTTCGCCGAGCTCGAGCGCGCGCCCGAACATGTGCACACCTATCGCATCACCCCGCTCGCGCTCTGGAACGCCCGCGCGGCCGGGCACGACGCCGAGCAGGTCATCGACGCGCTGATCAGCTTCAGCCGCTACCCGGTGCCCCACGCGCTGCTCGTCGACATCGCCGAGACCATGGACAGGTACGGCAGGCTCAGGCTGGAGAAGGACCCCGTCAACGGGCTCGTCCTGACCTCCACCGACCGCGCCGTGCTCGAAGAGGTGCTGCGCTCCAAGAAGATCGCGCCGATGTTCGGCGAGCGGCTCGGCCCGGACTCCGTCGTCGTGCACCCGAGCGACCGGGGCAACATCAAGCAGGCGCTGCTCAAGCTGGGCTGGCCGGCCGAGGACCTCGCCGGTTACGTGGACGGCGAGCAGCACCCGATCAAGCTGCTGCAGGACGGCTGGGAGCTGCGCCCCTACCAGCGGGAGGCGGCCGACGCCTTCTGGCACGGCGGCTCGGGCGTCGTCGTGCTCCCCTGTGGCGCAGGCAAGACCATCGTCGGCGCGGCCGCGATGGCGCGCGCCGAGGCCACGACGCTGATCCTGGTCACCAACACGGTCAGCGCCCACCAGTGGAAGCAGGAGCTGCTCAAGCGCACCTCGCTGACCGAGGACGAGATCGGCGAGTACTCCGGCACCAGGAAGGAGATCCGCCCGGTCACCATCGCCACCTACCAGGTGATGACGACCAAGCGGAAGGGCGTCTACGCGCACCTGGAGCTGTTCGACGCGCGCGACTGGGGCCTGATCGTGTACGACGAGGTCCACCTGCTGCCCGCACCCATCTTCCGCATGACGGCGGACCTCCAGGCACGGCGGCGCGTGGGCCTGACGGCGACGCTGGTGCGCGAGGACGGGCGGGAGGGGGACGTGTTCTCCCTCATCGGCCCCAAGCGCTACGACGCGCCCTGGAAGGAGATGGAGAACCAGGGCTGGATCGCGCCTGCCGACTGTGTCGAGGTGCGGGTCACGCTGTCGGACGAGGAACGGCTCGCGTACGCGATGGCCGAGTCCGACGAGCGGTACCGGTTCGCATCCACCACGCCGTCGAAGACGACGGTGACGGAGGCGCTGGTGCGCAAGCATCTCGGGGAGCAGGTGCTGGTGATCGGGCAGTACATCGACCAGCTCGACGAGCTGGGCGAGCATCTCAACGCGCCGATCATCAAGGGCGAGACGCGGATCAAGGAGCGGGAGCGGCTGTATCAGGCGTTCCGCGACAAGGAGATCCAGGTGCTCGTGGTGTCCAAGGTGGCGAACTTCTCGATCGACCTGCCTGAGGCGGCGGTGGCCATCCAGGTGTCGGGGACGTTCGGGTCGCGTCAGGAGGAGGCGCAGCGGCTGGGCCGCGTGTTGCGTCCCAAGGCTGACGGCGGCGGGGCGCGGTTCTACACGGTGGTGAGCAGGGACACGGTGGACCAGGAGTTCGCGGCGCACCGGCAGCGGTTCCTGGCGGAGCAAGGGTACGCGTACCAGATCATCGACGCCGACGACGTCCTCGGCGGCGTCTGACCCACCCACCGCAAGAGGGTCATTCCCTGCGGGCGTCTCCAGCGGGTGCGACCTCATGGACAGATATGACCCCTGGAGGGGCATGACCCCCGCGGGGTGAGACGCCTGTGAGGGTGACCACTCGCGCGGGGTGCCGCCTTTCGGGAGGCGCGCGCCCTTTAGAGGGTGACTCCCTTTGGGAGGCGCGCTCCTCTGGGAGGCGCGCCCCTTGAGGCGGGGTGGCCCCCTCGGGGAGGCGCGCCCCCTATGGAGGGTGGCTCCCTCGCGGAGGCGCGCCCTCCCGCTGGGGTGGGTCCGTAACAAGAGAGCCTGGCCGTATGCGTACGGCCAGGCTCATCACGCGCGGAAAGAGATCACGCGTGTCAGGTCCACGAGGTTCCGCGGGCCGTCGTCATCAAACCACCCCCCTCACCAGCGCATGCACCACGTGCAGCGACATACCCCAATGATCCGTCAAATCCACCGGACATGCCCGGATATTTCGGGATTTTGTATGGGTTCACCCCACAAGCAACCCGCCCACGAACAAGACGCCCTCAGCGACGATCCATGACGCGACCCCAACCCCCATGAACCGATTGAACGCCACCGCATCCCGTCGCGCAGCCGGAACAACCCAGGCGGCAGCCGTACAACACGCAGCCAAAACCGCAAACAACCCCGAAAACGTAGAAACAGCCCCCAAGCGATCCTCGCAAGCGCCCCGAAGCTCCCCGTCCGCGCAGAACGCCTCCAGCCCCCACCCGGCGAACACCGACAACCCCCACAACGCGGCAAGAAGGAAGCTCGCGACAGTGGGGATGACCGGGGAGATGCTCAGCCGCACAGTCCCCCTCTACCCCCGATAAATGTTTTGGAAGCCTTCCCAGGTCGCGGCTAAGCTGGTCGGCTTCGCTGCCTTAGATCGAGGGATTTCGCATGCCCGGACACCAGCTCGCCCCCGACATACCCATCGACGTCCTCGCCGCGGAACAGGCCCACCTGGCCCAGTCCAGAGCCGCCCTGCAAGCCATGCGCGAGCACGCCCAGTCCCTCTCCTCGGACGCGGCGGGCGACTGGGTCTCCCAGCAGATCCTCCAGTCGCTGCTCGACCAGCGGGTGGCTGCCCTCGCCGACCACCCCGACACCCCGCTCTTCTTCGGCCGCCTCGAGCGCGACGCCGACGACGACCTCCCGACCACCATCTACGTCGGCCGCCGCCACGTGCACGACGGCGGCAGCAAGCCGCTCGTCATCGACTGGCGCGCCCCGGTCTCCCGCGCCTTCTACCAGGCCAGCCCGTCCGACCCGATGGGCGTCGCGCTGCGCCGCAGGTTCGGCTACCACGGCGGCAAGCTGACCGCCTTCGAGGACGAGCCGCTCGACCAGGGCGCCGACCTCGGTCCCTCGAAGATCCTGACCGAGGAGATCGAGCGGCCGCGCACCGGCCCGATGCGCGACATCGTGGCCACCATCCAGCCGGACCAGGACGAGATCGTCCGCGCCGCCCTCACCCAGACCGTCTGCGTCCAGGGCGCCCCCGGCACCGGCAAGACGGCCGTCGGCCTGCACCGCGCCGCCTACCTGCTGTTCACCCACCGCGAGCGGCTCGCCCGCGCCGGTGTGATGATCGTCGGGCCGAACCGCGCGTTCCTCTCCTACATCTCCTCCGTGCTGCCCGCGCTGGGCGAGGTCAAGGTCGACCAGACGACCGTGGCCGACCTGCTCGGCGCCTTCGACGCGCCCGAGGACCCGGCCGTGGCCGCCGTGAAGGGCGACGCCAGGATGGCCGCAGTCCTGGAGCGGGCGCTGTGGCAGCACATCGTGAAGCCCGAAGAGGGGCTGATGTACACCAGGGGCGTGCACCGCTTCCGCGTCGCCGACTACGAGGTGCGCGAGATCGTCGCCTCGCTGCGCGGCACGACCCGCTACGGCCCCGGGCGGGCCGCGCTGGCGCAGCGGCTGGCGCACCAGGTGCTGGTCCGCATGGAGCAGCGCGGCGACTCCCCCGACGACCGGGTGCAGGACGCCGTGGCCCGCTCCAAGCCGGTCAAGGACCTCGTCGAGTCGGTGTGGCCGAAGCTGACCGCACAGCAGGTGCTGTTCCGGCTGCTGTCCGACGCCGAGTTCCTCGCCAAGGCGGCCAAGTCGGACCTGTCGGCCGAGGAGCAGGAGATGCTGCTCTGGAAGAAGCCCTACCGGGGGTGGAAGTCCGCCAAGTGGTCGGCTGCCGACGCGGCGCTGCTCGACGAGCTCGACGACCTGATCGAGCGCACGCCCTCGATGGGCCACCTCGTGGTGGACGAGGCGCAGGACCTGTCGGAGATGCAGCTGCGCGCTCTGGGACGGCGTTGCCGTACCGGCTCGGCCACCGTCCTCGGCGACCTCGCCCAGGGCACCACGCCGTGGTCGACCACGTCGTGGGAGTCGGTGCTCAAGCATCTGGGACAGGACGCGGGCGAGGTCACCGAGCTGACGCTCGGCTTCCGCGTGCCGCGCGAGGTGCTCGACTACGCGGCCCAGCTGCTTCCGTCCGTCGCGCCCGGCCTCGCGCCGCCGCAGTCCCTCCGCCCCGGCCTGGGCTCTCTGTCGGTACGGCAGGGCGGCCAGGTGGCCGACGCCGTGCGGGACGCGCTGAGCCGCGAGGGGTCGATCGGCGTGATCGTTCCCGACGCGCTGGTGAGTACGGTGTCCTCGGCGCTCGACGGCGTCGGCCACGCCGTACTCGGGCCTGACTCCACCGAGGAGCACCGCGTGCTGGTCATCCCGGCGACGCTGGCCAAGGGTCTGGAGTACGACCACGTGATCGTCGTGGAGCCCGCGGACATCGTCGAGGCGGAGCCGCGCGGCCTGGCCAGGCTCTACGTCGTCCTGACCCGAGCGGTAACCTCGCTTACCGTGTTGCACGAGAAGCCGCTGCCCGCGCAGCTGGGCCAGGCATGAAGATCCGTTTCGCCGCCGCGGACGAGATCCCGGCGATCATGAAGTTCTGGGTCGAGGCCGCCGAGGGCACCGACCGCCACGACTCCCCCGACAAGGTGCTCGCCCTGCTCGACCGCGACCCGGAGGCCCTCCTGGTCGCCGAGCTCGACGGCGAGGTCGTCGGCACGCTCATCGCCGGGTGGGACGGGTGGCGCGCGCACCTCTACCGCCTGGCCGTCCATCCCGGGCACCGGCGCAAGGGGATCGGCGGCCGCCTCATCGCGGCCGCCGAAGCCCGCTTCGCCACGTTCGGCGCCTTCCGCGCCGACGCCATGGTGCTCGACGACAACACCCTGGCCCACCACGCGTGGGACGCGGCCGGCTACGCCAGGCAGCCCCAGTGGGGCCGCTGGGTCAAACCCCTCACCTCTTAACACGGGTGAGGGGTTCTCAGAGGAACGCCCCGGTCAGCCCGCGACGGGCAGCTTGACGTTCGCGGGGACCGGGATCTCCGCCTTGGGCAGGTCGGCCACCTTGTCCAGGATGGAGTCCTTCGGCGCGACGGCCTCGGTGACCGTCGTCGTCTCCGTGCGGGCGCGCGGCGCCTGACGGCCGCCACAGGTCACGGAGGCCAGGTTGATCGACTCGCTCCTGCCGCCGCCGAGCGGGATCGCCAGAGCCAGCCCGGTGACCGTCAGGCTGCCGTCCGCGTGCCGTACCTGCTTGTTGAGCGTCACCGACGCCGTGCCCAGCCCGGCCACCCGCAGCGGGACGGTCGTGTTGGCAGCCGGGGTCAGGTCGATCGCGGTGCCGCCGACGGTCATCCCGGCCACCTTGGTGGAGCCCGCGCCGCGCGAGCAGCGGGCGGCGACCGCGTCCGCGGTGATCGCCGAGTCGAGCGCGTCCACACCGGCCGCGCTCGACCTGGCCCGCCCCTCCTTGGCCACCACCTTGAGCACGCTGGCCTTGACCAGCTTCTCCGTCGAGTGGGTCACGAGGTTCAGCCGCGAGGTGCCGCCGTCAGCCGAGGTGACGGACGGCAGCGCCGGGATCGCCACCGGCCCGCTGGCCGCCAGGCCGAACGCGCTGGCCGGGTCGTTCGCCGCGCTCGCCGGAGTCCAGATGCCCAACGCCATGCCCGTCGTCATGGCGGTCACCATCAGAGTCTTCATCCGCATTGCATTTCCCCCAGAAACTAGTACGTGATGAGCACGAGGGTGCCGAGCGGCACCTTCGCCAGTGCGCGCAGCGCCGAGGACGGCACCCGCACGCATCCGTGACTGACCGCCCTGCCGAACGCCGAGCGCCTGGGCCATCCGTGCAGCGCGACCGTGCCTGGGCCGCCGCCGTAGGTGTCCAGGCTCTCGGAATGCGTCCCCGTCGGCAGGACCAGCCGGCCTCTCGCGTCCAGCGAGGCCAGGACGAACGTGCGCCCGACCGGGGTGCGGGTCCCCGGCGCGCCGACGGCCACCCGCCAGCGCCGCACGACCCTGCCGTCCCTGTGCAGGGTGAGCCGCCGCTCGCTCCTGTCCACGGTGATCAGGTGGGTGGTGCGGGAGAACCGCAGGCCCGTCTCGCTCCTGCGTACCCATCCGGTGGACCGGTTGGGCCTGGACGGCAGCAGGACGCGGATCCACCCGGGCGACTCGGCCACCACGGGGACCCAGGTCGGGTTGCCGAGCTGGGTGTCCGGCAGTACGGCCACGGCCGGCCCGTCTGGGCCGGTATGCACCCGGACGGGAGCGTCCGGGTGCATGAGCGTGCCCGTGGTCACGGCGAAGGGCGCGGAGTCACGCGGGAGCCCCTCGATCGTGGCCTGCGTGGTCGCCGGCGGCAGGGGCCCGGCCTCCGCGTAGGAGGCGCTTCCCGCCAGCAGCAGGACCGTCGACGCGAGGACCCCGGCCCGCCGTACCCGTAGTCGAGACACGCCGAGGACGCTAGCCCGCGGCGCCGGACGGGCGCGGTGGCTAGGGCCAAGGTTTACGGAGGGATGGAAACAGAGAGAGGCGGCCCCCGGAAGATCCGGGAGCCGCCTCTTCTTCGTTCAGGCGGGACTTAGAAGTCCATGTCGCCGCCGCCGGGCATGCCGCCCGGGGCCGGGGAGTTCTTCTCCGGCTTCTCGGCGATGACAGCCTCGGTCGTGAGGAACAGCGCCGCGATGGAAGCGGCGTTCTGCAGCGCGGAGCGCGTCACCTTGGCGGGGTCGAGAATTCCGGCCTCGAACATGTTGACGTACTCGCCCGTGGCGGCGTTGAGGCCCTCACCTGGGGTCAGGTTGCGAACCTTCTCCACCACGACGCCGCCCTCGAGGCCGGCGTTGATCGCGATCTGCTTCAGCGGCTCCTCGAGAGCCTTCTTCACGATCGCCGCACCGGTGGCCTCGTCACCCAGGAGCTCGAGCTTGTCGAACGCCTTGGTGCCGGCCTGCAGCAGCGCCACGCCGCCGCCGGGGACGATGCCCTCCTCGACGGCCGCCTTCGCGTTGCGAACGGCGTCCTCGATGCGGTGCTTGCGCTCCTTGAGCTCGACCTCGGTGGCCGCGCCCGCCTTGATGACGGCGACGCCGCCGGCGAGCTTGGCGAGGCGCTCCTGGAGCTTCTCACGGTCGTAGTCGGAGTCGGTGCGCTCGATCTCGGCGCGGATCTCGTTGACCCGGCCGGAGATGGAGTCGGCGTCACCGGCGCCGTCGACGATCGTCGTCTCGTCCTTGGTGACGACCACCTTGCGGGCGCGGCCCAGCAGGTCGAGGGTGGCGGTCTCCAGCTTGAGCCCGACCTCCTCGGCGATGACCTGACCACCGGTCAGGATCGCGATGTCGGCCAGCATGGCCTTGCGACGGTCGCCGAAGCCCGGCGCCTTGACGGCGACGGAGCGGAACAGACCGCGGATCTTGTTGACGACCAGGGTGGCGAGAGCCTCGCCCTCGACGTCCTCAGCGATGATCAGCAGCGGCTTGCCGGACTGCACGACCTTGTCGAGCAGCGGCAGCAGGTCCTTGTTGGCGGAGACCTTGCTGTTGACGATCAGGATGTACGGGTCTTCGAGAACGGCCTCCATGCGGTCGGAGTCCGTGACGAAGTACATCGAGATCAGGCCCTTGTCGAAGCGCATGCCCTCGGTGAGCTCAAGCTCGAGGCCGAAGGTGTTGCTCTCCTCGACGGTGATGACACCTTCCTTGCCGACCTTGTCCATCGCCTCGGCGATCATCTCGCCGATCTGCGTGTCACCGGCGGAAATGGAGGCGGTCGACGCGATCTGCGCCTTGGTCTCCACGTCCTTGGCAAGCTTGGAGAGCTCCTCGCTGACGCGCTCGACGGCAGCCTCGATGCCCTTCTTCAGAGCCATCGGGTTGGCGCCGGCTGCCACGTTGCGCAGGCCCTCGCGGACCAGCGCCTGGGCGAGCACGGTGGCGGTGGTGGTGCCGTCACCCGCGACGTCGTCCGTCTTCTTGGCGACTTCCTTGACCAGCTCGGCGCCGATCTTCTCCCACGGGTCCTCGAGCTCGATCTCCTTGGCGATGGAAACACCATCGTTGGTGATCGTGGGGGCGCCCCACTTCTTCTCCAGCACGACGTTTCGGCCCTTGGGGCCGAGGGTCACCTTGACGGCGTCGGCGAGCTGGTTCATACCGCGCTCGAGACCGCGCCGGGCTTCCTCGTCAAACGCGATCATCTTGGCTGCCATAAGGCTAGACCTCCCAGATGCAGGGTGGCTTAAGTTGAACCGAGACGTTGCCCGCGACGGCATTTGTGCACGGCCTGCTCGATGTAGGTCGTGCACTTGGACCTGCATCTCCGTGCGGCAGGTCCCAGCGTCTCGATCCAATTGTGCTGGCACTCTCGGACAGAGAGTGCCAACGAACTGTTTAGCACTCTACCTGGTCGAGTGCAAGCCGAAGCCGGTCGTCGCTTCATACGTACGGTGACCTTTTGATTACACTATGTCCCTATGAAACGACTACTCGGCGGTTTCGCGCTGGCCCTCTTCGTGCTCACCGCTCCTGCGTACGCATCAGAGCCGTGCATCTGCACCAAGGAGTACAACCCCGTCGTCGGCACCGACGGCAAGACCTACTCCAACCCCTGCATGGCCGCCTGCGCGGGGGTCGAGCCGAAGAAGAGTTGCCCGTTCAGCGCCGTCCCGCCGGTGACGGGCACCTACCAGTAGACCTTCAGGCACGAGGACGCCAGGGCCCCGTGAAGGGCCCTGGCGTTTTCGAGTCGACGAAGGTGATGTGGCAGATCCCCACGGACTGCGTTGCCGCGTGAGCTGCCGGTGCATACCCGTTACATGATTCAGACCGCCCGGACAGCCTCGGCCTGAGGCCCCTTCTGTCCTTGGGTGATCTCGAACTCGACCCGCTGGCCCTGTTCGAGAGACCGATAGCCATCCATCATGATCGCTGAGTAATGGACGAACACATCTTTACCACCGTCTACCGCGATGAAGCCATAGCCCTTGTCCGCGTTGAACCACTTGACGGTGCCCTGCGCCACTTTCCGACTCCTCTTACTGGGCTCCGGACCCCACCCATTCCACCCGCGAGATCCGTGGTCGCCCTGACATATGGGTAAATCACGCCAGAACAACCGCCCTCGACCATACCTTCGTCATGCCGTAGGGCAACAGAGTCAATTTTTTGTTGAATATAAAAGTAAGGCGCCCACCGGGAAGCCCGGGGGCGCCTGGGATGCGGGGCTTCAGCCGCCCGCCACCGCCGGAATGATGGAGATCTGTGCGCCTTCGGGAGTGACAGTGTCGAGACCCTCCGCGAAACGGACATCCTCTTCACCAACATAAACGTTGACAAAACGGCGAATCTTGCCCGATTCATCCAGAATTCGCGCCCCGATCCCCGGATAGTCGGCATCGAGCTTCTGAAGCACGTCGCGAAGCGTCGCGCCCTCTCCGCCGACCTCGGCCTTGCTGCCGGTGTAGGTCCGCAGAATGGTGGGAATCCGCACAGAAACACTCATGGTTAACTCGCCTTTCGTTGTTGTCAGAGAGCCGCGCGGAACGCGTCGAGCGAGGGCTTGATCACTGCGCTGGGCCGGGCCGTCGAGGCCACGGCGTCGAGCGTCTTGAGGCCGTCACCGGTGTTGAGCACCACGGTCTCCAGCGAGGGATCGATCTGGCCCGTCTCGGCGAGCTTCTTCAGCACTCCGACGGTGACCCCGCCGGCCGTCTCGGCGAAGATGCCCTCCGTGGAGGCCAGCAGCCTGATCGCGTCGACGATCTCGGGGTCGGTGACGTCCTCCACGGCCCCACCGGTACGACGGGCGATGTCGAGCACGTAGGGCCCGTCAGCGGGATTGCCGATCGCCAGCGACTTGGCGATGGTGTCCGGCTTGACCGGCTGGACGACGTCGTGTCCCGCCTTGTAGGCGGCCGACACCGGCGAGCAGCCCAGGGCCTGCGCCGCGAAGATCTTGTAAGGCGCGTCCTCGACCAGCCCGAGCGCGATCAGCTCCTTGAACCCCTTGTCGATCTTCGTCAGCTGCGACCCTGAGGCCACGGGGACGATGATCTGCTCGGGCAGGCGCCAGCCGAGCTGCTCGGCGATCTCGTAGGCCAGCGTCTTGGATCCCTCCGCGTAGTAAGGGCGCAGGTTGACGTTGACGAAGCCCCACTTGTCACCCAGCGGGTCGCCGATCAGCTCCGAGCAGAAGCGGTTGACCTCGTCGTAGGTGCCGTCGATGCCGACGAGCGTGCCGCCGAACACCCGGGCCATCGCGATCTTCGCCTGCTCCAGGTCGGCGGGGATGAACACGCAGGCGTCGAGCCCGGCGCGGGCGGCGGCGGCGGTGACCGCGCCGGCCAGGTTGCCGGTGGAGGAGCAGGATAGGGTGTGGAAGCCGAAGTTGCGCGCCGCCTCGACGGCGATCGCGACCACGCGGTCCTTGAAGGAGTGGGTGGGGTTGCCCGAGTCGTCCTTGACGTGCAGGGACTTGAAGCCGAGCTCCTTGCCCAGGTTGTCGGCCTTGACGAGCTTCGTCCAGCCGGGGTTCATGTTCCGCTTCGACGCGACGTCGACGGGAACGGGGAGGAGCGAGCGGTAACGCCAGATGTTGGCGGGGCCCGACTCGATCTGCGAGCGGGTCACCGTACCGAAGTCGTAGGCCACCTCGAGTGGCCCGAAACACTCCAGGCAGGCGAAGCTGGGGCCGAGGTCGTAGCGGGTGCCGCACTCGCGGCAGGAGAGGGCTACAGCAGGACCGAAGTCAAGCGACATGAAGCGAGGCCTTCCCTCATCTTCGTCTGCGACCACCCTGGCCACAGACCGGAATTGGCACCTCGTCCCGGTCGGCCTCGTCACGTCACGAGATCAGTCCGGGAGGTTGCCGGGGCTTCGCAGGGCCGTTCCCTCCACCCCTCTGGATGAGCAGTGCGGAGCAAGTCCGCACATATTCAGTTGTAGACGCGACTCTACCCTGGACTCTCCGTACAGGGCACAGCCGTCTCACCGGGTGAGACGAACGGTCTCACCGATAATCCTCGCCCAGCGCCGCCTGGACGTACTTGCGCGCCTGGTGGATGCGCGACTTCGCGGTGCCGAGCGGGATGCCGAGCTGCTCGGCCACCTCGTTGTAGTCGAGTTGCACGATGTCGCGCAACACCAGCGCCTGGGCCAGGTCGGGCTTCTCCGCCTCCAGCGACTCCATCGCGTCGAGCAGGTCGAGCCGCGAACCGGCGATCACGCTCACCCGGCGCACGTCCGGCTTCTGCATCGGCAGGTCCTCGGAGGTCTGCTCGGCCGCCCGCCGCTTCAGCGACCGGTAGGTCGTGCGCGCGCAGTTGGCCGTGACGATGTGCAGCCAGGTGCTGAAGCGCGCCCTGCCCTCGAAGCGCCCGATGTTGCGCGCCACGGCGAGCAGGGTGTCCTGGCACGCCTCCTCGGCATCCTGGGTGTAGGGCAGGATCCGGCTGCAGTGCCGCATCACGTCCGGCTCGATCCGCCGCAGCAGCTCGCCCAGCGCGCGGTGGTCACCACCGGCGGCCGCGACGGCAAGTTCCTCGGTTAGCTCATCTAGCGCCATAGCGGGATCCTATGGTCGGGGGTCATGTTTGGTTAACCATCCACAAAGCCGCGGAGTAAAGATGCACAGCGTCCTGGTGGCCTCCAACAGGGGACCCGTCTCTTTCACCGTCTCCGACGACGGCGTGCTGACCATGAAACGCGGCGGTGGCGGCCTGGTCTCCGGGTTGTCGGGCGTGGCCAAGGACGAGGGCGTCCTGTGGGTCTGTGCCGCCCTGTCCGACGGCGACCGCTCCGCCGTACGGCAGGCGCCCGGCGGGCGGCTCGACGGCTCGGGCTACGACACGGGTGCGCTGCGGATGCTCGACATCCCGCCGGCCACCTTCCACCGGGCCTACAACGCGGTGGCCAACTCCACGCTCTGGTTCGTCAACCACCTGCTCTACGACATCCCCAACGCGCCGCACTTCGGCACGCGGTTCAAGCGGGAGTGGGAGTCGTACCGCGACTACAACGGCGCCTTCGCCCTGGCGCTGGCCGAGGAGGCGGGGCACGGGGCGCGGGTGATGGTGCAGGACTACCACCTGACGCTCACCCCGGCGATGCTCCGCGCCGAGCGGCCCGACCTGCGCATCGCGCACTTCAGCCACACGCCGTGGGCGCCGCCCGAGTATTTCTCGCTGCTGCCCGACGACGTCGGCCGGGA
This sequence comes from Nonomuraea sp. NPDC050556, assembly GCF_044457355.1. Lineage (NCBI taxonomy): Bacteria > Bacillati > Actinomycetota > Actinomycetes > Streptosporangiales > Streptosporangiaceae > Nonomuraea > Nonomuraea sp. NPDC050556. Next base: position 716,018 of record NZ_JBITGU010000006.1, read on the forward strand.
GGTCCTCGAAGGCATCCTGGGCGCCGACCACGCCGGGTTCCTGACGGCCCGGTGGGCGCGGGCGTTCGTGGACTGTTGCGCGGCGCTGCTCAACGCCCACGTCTCCGGAAATATCGTGACTCATGAGGGGCGCAGCACCCGCATCGGCGTGCACCCCCTGGGCGTGGACGGCGACGCCCTCTGGCGCCGCGCCTGCGAGCCCGACGTGGAGTCGCACATGACCGCGCTCAGGGACCAGGTCGGCGACCGCAAGCTGATCGTCCGCATCGACCGCACCGAGCTGTCCAAGAACATCGTGCGCGGCCTGGCCGCCTACCGGGAGTTCCTGGCCGACCATCCCGAATGGCACGGCCGCGTGGTCCACCTGGCCTTCGCCTACCCCAGCAGGCACGACCTGCCCGAGTACCGCGAGTACACCGCGGCCGTGCAGCGCTGCGCCAAGGAGATCGAGGACGAGTACGCCACCGAGGACTGGGACCCGCTCATACTCAACGTCAACGACGACTACCCCCGCTCGCTGGCCGCCTACCGCATGGCCGACGTGCTGCTCGTCAACCCGATCCGCGACGGCATGAACCTGGTCGCCAAGGAGGGCCCGATCCTGTCGCCGTCCTGCGCGCTGGTCCTGTCCCGCGAGGCGGGGGCGGCGGCCGAGCTGGGCGCCGACGCGCTCGTGGTCAACCCCTACGACGTCTGCGAGACGGCGGACGCGCTGCACAGGGCGCTGGTCATGCCGGAGGAGGAGCGGGCGGCCAGAGCCCTCCGGCTCAAGGCCGCAGCGACGGCGCTGCCGCCACAGAAATGGCTGTCGGCCCAGCTGAACGCCCTGAACTAGGATTTGAGGGGAAATTTCACCTTTCATGACAGGGGCCGCCTGGTGACGACCGTCGCGGGGCCGATCACGCTCACCAGAGACCGGCCGACCTGGCTGATCTACCTCCAACTCGCCACCTTCGCCACCTACATCTACGGCCTCAGCGCCGCGCTCCCCCTGCTCCGGCTGGAGCAGCACACCTCCAACACGGTCGCGGGGCTGCACGGCACCGCCATGGCAGCGGGCACGATCCTGGCCGGCGCCTCGCTCGGCGCCTGCGTCCGCAGGTACGGCTCGCGCGCCACCACCTGGATCGGCCTGGCCGGCGTCAACGCCGGCCTGGCGATGGTCCTGCTCAGCTCGGCGCTGCCCCTCACCCTTGCCGGGTACGGCATAGCCGGGCTGTTCGGCTCCGTCATGCTCTACACCGCGATGGCCGCCCTCAGCGACCATCACGGCCAGGCTGGCCCCGCGGCGATCAACGAGGCGAACGCGTTCGCCGTGACCGCGGGCATCGCCGTCACCTTCGGGCTCAGCGCGGCAGCGCAGGCCGGGCTCGGATGGCGGGCCGCGCTGCTGGTCACCCCGGTGGGCAGCCTGCTGCTCGCCGTACTCATGGGGAAGGTGTGGATCCCGGCGGCAGAGGAGGACCACGACGCGCCCGCCGCCGCGCCGACGCGGGTCGGGTGGCGCTTCCACCTGGCCGGGGTCGTGCTGCTGTGCTGCGTGGCCACGGAGTTCTGCTTCAACCTCTGGGGCGCCTCGCTGTTCTCCCTGCGCACCGGGCTCGACGCGGCCACGGCGGCGACCGGGCTGACCGCTTTCATCGCCGGGATCGCGGCGGGCAGGTTCGCTGGGACGCCGCTCGCGCTGCGGTTCAACCCGGTCACGCTGCTCGTGGGAGCGCTCCTGGTGTCCGGCGGAGGGTGGTTCCTGTTCTGGGTGAGCACCGAGCCGCTGCTGTCCTATGCCGGGCTGGCGATCAGCGGGCTGGGCGTCTCGCTGCACTTCCCGCTCGCGCTGGCCGGGATGATCGCCCACGGCGGCGAGAGGGCGGCGGCCGCCGCGCCCATCTGGGCCGGGGTGGCGATGGGCGCGGGACCGTTCCTGCTCGGCGCGCTCGCCGACGGCTTCGGCACCCACCAGGCGTTCCTGCTCGTGCCCGTCCTGGTGGGGCTGGCCATCGGCGGCGTGCTCACTTCCAGACGGCGTTCTTGAAGATCCTGTCGAGGCCGGGCGTGCTGAACTCGTCGACGACGAGGATCTTCGACTTGGGCAGGTGCCAGATCTTCTGCGGGTAGCCGACCTTGGTCGGCTTGCCCTTGGGGGTGTGGCAGTCGATCTGCCACTGGCGGTAGGTCGCCTTGTGCCCGGCGCCCATCGGCCGCACCCCGGACACGCTCGGCTTCTGCGGCTGCGGCTCCGACCAGTAGTGCTTGTCCAGCGTGCACTCCGTCACGCCGGTGCTGGGGTGGTAGGGCTCCTCGAGTTCGTACGGGCCGCCCTCGCTGGCGTATTTGATGCCCCGGGGGCCGAGGAGCCAGAATCCCCTGCACTCCATGGCTCGGGCGGGGCAGCCGCCGGTGAGCACGTGGATCGCGTCGCCTCCGTCACTCTTCTTGAGCTTCCACGACGAGGGGATCTGGAGCGTCATCCCGCGGAAGGTGACCTCCTTGGTCCCGGTGTCCACCTGCGCTCCCGTGAGCAGGAGGGCAGCCGTGAGCGTGAGAGTCGTGATCATGCGGTCCACTCGCCGTTCTCGAGGATGAAGGGAAGGCCCTGGGTGTTCCAGTCGTCGACGATGAGGATCTTCGACTTGGGCAGGTACCACTCGCGCTGGGTGAAGCGGACGTTCGTGTCCTTGCCGCTCTGGTCGCCGCACTTGTTCGGCCAGGCGCGGTAGACGGCCTTGTGCCCGTCGCCGACCTGGCGGTAGCCCTTGACCGTCTTGCCCGCAGCACCGGTGCGCCAGTATTTGCCGTTGACCGGACAGGGCTCGACGTCGGACGCCGGGTAGTAGCCCCTGTCCGGCTTGTACGGCCCGAAGCCCTCGGAGCCGTACTTGATCGCCCCGGGCCCGAGCACCCAGAAGCCGCGGCAGTCGGGGGTGAAGAACCCGCCCTTGGGCTTGGCGCACCTACCGGTGACCACGTGGAGGCCGCCGTGCACCTTGTAGATCGTCCAGGAGTCCGGCAGGTGGAGCGTCAGGCCGCGGAACGCCAGCGTGCGCTCCCCCATCGACGCGTTCGCCGCCGACGGAGCTAAGGCCAGCATGGATGTGGCGGCTAAGGCCGCAATGGCGATCTTCCTCATGGGCGCGAAGCTAGTGCGTCGCGGTTGCAATTCGTTTGCGCAATTCCTGAAGCAGCTCGACCACCCCGTCGGGCCCGTCCACCACGAGATCGGCCTGGCCGGCCAGCGCGGTCACCTCGGCCGAGCCGCTGCACACCGTCACGCCTGGCAGCCCGGACGCGCGCACGGCCGCGAAGGCGGGCAGGTCGCCCAGGTCGTCGCCGACGAACATGACGGAACGCGCCGCCCGCTCGGCCAGGAACATCGACAGCGCCTGCCCCTTGTCCATGCCGGGCGGGCGCAGCTCGATGACCATGCGGCCGGGCTCGGTGGTCAGCCCGTGCTTGGCCGCCAGCTTCTCCAGCGGCTCGCGCAGCAGCTCCAGCGCTCCGTCCGGGTCGGCGCTGCGCCTGGTGTGGACGGCCACGGCCCGCCCCTTGTCCTCGACGGCCACGTCGGTGAGGCCGAGCGAGCCGAGCAGCAGCGGCAGTTCTGCCGCAGCCCTCGGCACTCCTGCCGGTGGCGGCGGGGCGCTGATCCTGCCGTTCTCCCAGCGCTCGAAGCCGTAGTGGCCGAGCACGACCAGGCCGGGCACGTCGGCCAGGCCGTCCCCGAGCTCGATGGCCTGGGCGGCGGGTCTGCCCGTGACGATGACCACGGCGCCGACGCTCCTGCCGAGCTCGGCCAGGACGCCTGGGGCCGCGGGGTGGATCTTGGCGGAGGCGGGGTCGGGCACGATCGGCGACAGGGTGCCGTCGAAGTCGAGTCCGATCACGGCCCCCGCCGGATCGTTCACGATGGATGGGATTCCGGGGATGTTCATCACGCGGCAGCCGTACCCCGACTTTCAGGGACGCATTCCGAAACGTCTGGCTGCGCGCTCGCGCTGGCGGGTGGAGCGCAGCCTGCGCAGCCGCTTCACCAGCATCGGGTCGTGCTCCAGAGCTTCCTGCCTGTCGATGAGTTCGCCGAGCAGTTGGTAGTAGCGGGTGGCGGAGAACCCGAAGGCCTCCTTGATGGCGTGCTCCTTGGCGCCCGCGTAGCGCCACCACTGGCGCTCGAAGGCGAGGAGCTCGAGATCACGTGCGGAGAGGGGCTGGCGGGTCGGTTCCTGGGCAGCACTGTCACCGCTGATCGGTGCAGTGTCCATGGTCTCCTCCTCGGTCGGACCCACGACGATCACGTCGTGGGCACGCGGCCCGTGGCCCATCGTAATGTGCAATGTGCGGGTGTTCACGGCGGTTGCGGAGACGTACAGTCACCAAGTGTGACCTCAGTCATCACGCTTCTCACGGACTACGGGCTCGAAGACGGATACGTGGCGGCATGTCACGGTGTGATCGCCAGGATCGCTCCCCAGACGCGGGTCATCGACGTCTGCCACGTGGTCCCCTCGGGGGATGTACGGCGGGGCGCGGCCATTCTCGCGCAGACCATTCCGTACCTGCCTCCAGGGGTGCATATCGGCGCTGTGGACCCGGGCGCGGGCGGGGGGCGGCGGGCTGTGGCGGTGGAGGCGGGGCCGCACGTGTTCATCGGGCCGGACAACGGGCTGCTGTCGTGGGCGATCCACGCCAGCGGCGGTGCGCGGGCGGCTTATGAGATCACCAACGAGGAGCTGTTCCTGCGGCCGGTGTCACCGACGTTCCACGGGCGCGACATGTACGCCCCGGTGGCGGCCCGGTTGTGCACCGGACACAAGGCGGCGGACCTGGGCCAGGAGATCCCCCTGACCCGCCTGGTCTCCCTACCGGCACCGACATCGGTCCTCCGCGAGGGCTTGGTGGAGGGCGAGGTCGTCTCCGTAGACAGATACGGCAACACCCAACTCTCAATCTCCTCCGGCGACCTGACCGCATTGGGCGTCAGGGTGGGCGACACACTGGCCGTGTGGCTGGGACGACGGCAACTCTCGATGCCTTTCCGCGAATCCTTCTCCGCGGTGGCTCCTGGGGAGCTGGTGGCTTTCGCCGACTCGGCCGACTTGATCGCGATAGCCGTGAACTGCGGGGACGCCGCCCAACGCCTCGGCCTCCCCCCAGGCGCCCGCGTCCGCCTCTCCCCCGCCCCCTGACTCCCTACTCGTCGGCCGGATATACCAGCGCGCCGTAGGCCGCCGCGAGCAGATGCGGGCGGAGGTCCTCGACCGAACCGGATACCCGGCGGTGCAGGGTGGTGAGAATTCCAAGCGCGGCTTCGGCGCGCAGGCGGGATTCCGGCCGGTCGTCGACGGCCAGCAGCTCGGACAACCTCGCCATGGCGGTGGCTGTGCGCTTGCCGACCTCCAGGGTGCGCAGGGTGGCAATGCTGCTCTCCAGGACGGTCATGATCCGCGGTCGAGCCGTCACGATCCCGAAGTAGCTGGCCAGGAGATCCACGCTGCGCTGAGCGGTCGCGGGCGTGGCATCAGCCTCGGCGGCGAGGGCCTCCACCTCCTGGCACACGCTCTCGGCGACCGCGGTGAGGATCTCCTGCTTGTTCTGGAAGTGGTAGTAGAGCGCCGCTGTGGTGAAACCGAGCCGGCTCGCGAGCTCTCGGATGCTTGCCTTGTCGTAGCCCACCTCGGCGAACAGGTCGACGGCGACATCCAGGATCCGCTCCCGCGTTTCCATCGCAAACCTCCGCGCTTGACTTACCGATCGATTAGTAGGCTACCATCGCAGCTACTTACCGGACGATCAGTAAGGAGATGTGATGTCGACCACCGCCGCGCCACCCCTCACCCGCCGGGTGAGCAGGGGACGCCTGATCGTGATCTTCTTAGCGCTGCTGATTGGCATGTTCGTCTCGGCCATCGACCAGATGGTCGTGACCACGCTCGCCCTGTCGATCGTGCGCGACCTGGACGGCGCCGCCTCCACCGCAGCGGGCCAGACCGGCTGGCTGGTCACCGCCTACCTCCTGACGTCGACAGCGGTCATGCCGCTCGCCGGGAAGATCTCCGACCTCTACGGCCGCAAACTCACCTACATCGCCGCCATGAGCCTGTTCGTCCTCGGCTCGCTCATCGCGGCACTGTCGGCCAACATGCCGATATTGATCCTCGCCCGCGGTGTTCAAGGCGTCGGCAGTGGCGCGCTGGTCAGCGTGACCTTCGCCGTGCTCGCCGACCTTGTCAGCCCGCGCGAGCGCGGCAAGTACCAAGGCGGCTTCGGCGCCGTGTTCGCATCATCCAGCCTGCTCGGGCCGGTCGTCGGCGGTGTCTTCGCAGGCGGAGGCTCCGTGTTCGGAATCGCCTTCGACTGGCACGCCGTCTTCGCACTCAACATCCCGATCGGCGTGCTCGCGATCATCGTCAACGCCGTACTGCTGCCACCCTCGTTCCGGCGCGAGCGGCCCAAGCTCGACGCGATCGGCGCCTTGCTGATGGTTGCCGGTGTCAGCGGGGTACTGCTGGCCGCGCAATGGGGCGGCCAGTCCTACCCGTGGGCCTCTTGGCAGGTCCTGCTGCCCGGACTCGGCGGACTTGCGCTGGTCGCGGCGTTCGTCCTGTGGGAGCGGCGGGCCACCGAACCGATCCTGCCGATCAGGCTCTTCCACGAACGCACCTTCTCCATCCTCAACCTGGGCAGCCTGCTGCTCGGGATGGTCTTCTCCGGACTGCTGATCTACCTGACGGTCTTTGTCCAGCTCGCCCAGCACATCAGCCCGACAGAGGCCGGCCTGAGCATGCTCCCGCTCACCCTCGGCATGGTCGGCACCTCCGTGCTCACCGGGATGATGGCGAGCAGGCTGGGCCGCTTCCGGATCTTCATCCTGCTCGGTGCACCGCTGCTGGCGACCGGCGGCGCGCTCCTCACCACGCTCACCCCGGACAGCTCCATCTGGATGGTCCGCGTCTTCGCGCTCGTCGTGGGTGTCGGCGCCGGGCTGATGCAGCAGATGTTCATCCTCGGCACGCAGAACGCCGCGACCGACGACGACCTCGGCGTGGTCACGGTGTCGAGCACGTTCTTCCGGACGCTCGGTGGGGCAGTCGGCGGCTCGCTGTTCGGGGTGCTGCTGACCCTGCGGCTGTCCTCTTTGGACGCCATCGACGCGGCGAGCCCGTCGGCATACGTCTCGGCGATGACCCCGGTCTTCGTCACCGTCGCCGCCTTCGCCGTCGTGATCTTCGTGACCACGCTGTTCGTGCCGGACACGAAGCTCCGGGATCTCGACGAAGACAGGTTGGCGCTGGCCGAGCTCGGCGTCACGGAGGCGTAGCTCGGACACGGGCGACGCCTGCCTCCAGGGCCGGCCAGACGGCCGGAAGATCCTCGCCCGGCCAGCCGTGCAGATCGCTGAACGCAGCCAGGACATCCAGGGTTTCCGGATGCTGACCCCACCGCAGAGTGGTCGAGCGAGCCGTCGGCCGGCCGATCCGCGACCGCAGGCTCGCACGCGACCCACGAACGCCGAACCAACCACAGCTAAACCCTCGTCAAGATCGCCAAGATCCGATTGACGGCCTCCTGCAGAGACCTCTCCCCGCACGAGGAGAGAAGGGCCTCCTCTCCTGAGGGTTCTGGGGGCTCGTTCTGTTGGAAGCTCCTCAAGAGAGCACCACGCGCGGGCGGCCACTGCCAGAGGTCGCTCGCCACAGCAGGACCGGGGGCGGGCGGGTGGGCGGGCGGAGGGCGGGCGGGCGGGGGTGGATGGCGAGGGAGTGGTGGGTGATGGGGATGGTTAAGGAGGGGGTGGGTGGGGTGACGAGGGGGACGGATGGGGTGTTACCCCGCGTATCGGTCTGTTTACTGAACCGTCGGACTGGGCGGTAGACCGCGTGCCAGAATGCACGGCAGCACCAGCGTCCCCTCCCCCCTTCCCCCGAGGCCGACGTGATCCTTCTGTCCGTCGCACTGATCTCAGCACTCATCTGGCCCCAGTCCGAGCCCGCCATCCCCGAACGCTGGCACGCCTGGCCCGCCTCCAAGATCTTTCCCAGTACGCTCCCAGGCAAGAGCCCGTCCGGAGCGCACGTCACCTACGTCCTGGCCGGCATCGCGCCAGAGACGTCCTGCCGTGACGCCTTCCAACCCCCCGTAGCCCGCGCCATGGCCAACTGCGTCACCGCCCTCCGCGCCACCTACTCCGACAGCACCCAGACCTTCGTCGCCACAGCCGGCATCGCCGTACTCTCCGGAAGCGCGGAGCGGTTCACCGGCCCCTGGGGCACCGACCGCCCGCCGACCGTCAGACCGGTCGCCTTCCCAGGCGCAGCCGAGATGTTCGGCGAGCGCCAGTACATCACCGGCGCCGTGGAGGCCTCAGGCGAGCGCTACGTCGTGCTCACCGCCGCCGGCTACTCGGACGGCCGCATATACCGCCCCGGCGGCAAGGCGGAGCCCAGGCTCAGCGGCGTGGCCAAGCAGCTGGCAGCGGCGCTCAACAAGGAGCTCATCCGATGACCGGCGCCCTGGCCGGGCTGCTCGCCGTACTCCTGATCACCTCGGCCCCAGCCGACGACACCGCGCGCGACAGGCAGTGGCAGCTCCAGCAGCTCCGCCTCCCCGAGGCCTGGCGCACGAGCAGGGGCGAGGGGGTGCTCGTCGCCGTCCTCGACACCGGCGTCGACGACCGCCACCCCGACCTGCGCGGCGTGGTCACCCAGGGCCCCGACTTGACCGGCTCCACCCGCCCACGCAAGCTCTGGGGGCACCACGGCACCGCCATGGCCAGCCTCATCGCGGGCCACGGACACGGCGACGGGCGCGGCGTCCTCGGCGTCGCCCCCGCGGCCATGGTGCTCTCGATCAGGGTGACGCTGGAGAACGACGACCCCCAGCGCGGCAAGCAGAGCACAGCCGGGCGCGACGCGCTGGCCAGGGGCATCCGCTACGCGGTCGACCACGGCGCGGACATCGTCAGCATGTCCCTGGGCGGCGGCAGCGGCTCGTGGGAGGGCTCGGCGGACGAGGAGGAGGCGGTGCAGTACGCGCTGGAGCGCGGCGCGGTCCTGGTGGCCTCCTCCGGCAACGACGGCGACACCACCAACAGGAAGAACTTCCCCGCCGCCTACCCCGGAGTGATCGCCGTGGGCGCGGTCGACCGGTCGTTGAAGGTGGCCAGGTTCTCCAACCGCCAGGAATACCTGTCCGTCGTCGCCCCGGGCACCGGGATCATCAGCGCGGACGGCCCGGACTCCTACGTGATCGGCGACGGCACCAGCTCGGCCGCCGCCATGGTGACCGGCATCGCCGCGCTCATCATGTCCAAGCACCCGGACCTGACGCCGCTGCAGGTGCGCAGGTCCATCGAGCGCGGCACCAGGGCCAGGCCGTACGGCGGGCACAACCGCTCCTACGGGCACGGCGTGGTCAACGCGTGGCTCGCGCTCAAGGAGGCGGCCAAGCTGGCGCGCCCCACCCCGCTCAAGGCCAACGCGCGGCCCAGCGCCTACTTCGGCGGCGGCCCGCCGCCCGGCGAGCCGTCCTCGCGGATCTTCGTGGTGCTGTCGCTGGTGCTGCTCGCCGGGGCGATGGGGGTCAGGGTCGTGGTGCTGCACCTCAGGCAGCGGAAGACTGTAACCTAGCAAGCGCTTGTGTGATACTGCGTCCTATGGTCCCCCCGTGGTTCACCGTCGAAGGCGGCGTCACCCATCTGGTCGGCACCAGATGTACGGCATGCCGTACCGTCTACTTCCCGCCCCAGCAGGGCTTCTGCCGCAACCCGCACTGCGAGGGCGAGGCGATGGAGGAGACCAGGCTCTCGCGCAGAGGGACGGTCTGGTCCTACACCAACGCCTGCTACGCCCCGCCAGAACCGTTCGTGGCGGCGCAGCCGTACACGCCGGTGACGCTGGCCGCGGTGGAACTGGCCGACGAGGGCATCATCGTGCTCGGCCAGGTGGCCGGGCTGACCGTCGAGCAGCTCGAGGTCGGCATGGAGCTGGAGCTCACGCACGGCCCGCTCGCCGACGGCCCGCTGGTGTGGATGTGGGGTGCGGCCTCATGACCAGCGCGCTGGTGGCCGGGGTGGGCATGCACCCGTGGGGCAAGTGGGGCAGACCTTTCGTGGAGTACGGCGTGGCCGCCGCGAGGGCGGCGCTGCGCGACGCCGGGATCGCCTGGACCGACGTGGACTTCGTGGTGGGCGCGGACACGATCAGGAACGGCTATCCGGGCTTCGTCGCGGGATCGACGTTCGCGCAGGCGATGGGGTGGTCGGGCGCGCGGATCGCCTCCTGCTACGCGGCGTGCGCGTCCGGGGCGCAGGCGCTCGACATCGCCAGGACCAGGATCCTGGCCGGGATGTGCGACGTGGCCCTGGTGGTGGGCGCGGACTCGACCCCGAAGGGCTTCTTCAAGCCGGTGGGCGGCGACCGGCACGACGACCCGGACTGGCTGCGGTTCCGGCTGCTCGGCGCCACAAATCCCGGATATTTCGCACTTTATGCTCGTCGGCGGATGGCGCTGCACGGCACGACGCCCGAGGACTTCGCCGCCGTCAAGGTGAAGAACGCGCTCGCCGGGTCGCTCAACCCCAACGCCCGCTACCGCAGGACCGTGACCGTCGAGGAGGTGCTCGCCTCACCCATGGTCGCCGACCCGCTGCACCTCATGGACATCTGCGCCACCTCCGACGGCGGCGCCGCCCTCGTGCTCGTCTCGGAGACCTACGCCAGGCGCCTGGGCCTGCGCGACGCGGTGCGCATCGCGGCCGTCTCGACGGTCACGCCGACGTTCCCCAACACGACCCTGGAACTGCCCAACTTCGCGACCGATTCGGCGGCAGCCGTACCGGCTCCGCAGCGTCCTTTCCGGGCCGCGATCGCGCACGCCGCCTACGAGGAGGCGGGCATCGGACCGCGCGAAGTGTCCTTCGCCGAGGTGTACGACCTGTCGACCGCGCTGGAGCTTGACTGGATCGAGGACATCGGCCTTTGCGCGCCAGGAGAGGCGGACAAGCTGCTGCGCTCCGGGGACACCTCTCTGGGCGGGCGCACACCCGTCAATCCCTCAGGCGGGCTCGCGTCTTTCGGCGAAGCGATCCCCGCTCAGGCCATCGCCCAGGTGTGCGAACTGACCTGGCAACTGCGGGGTACGGCAGGCGAACGTCAAGTCGAACACGCCCAAGTTGGGCTTGCTGTCAACCAAGGTCTGTTTGGTCATGGCTCGGCCATCCTCGCCACGAAGTGAGTGGTGTTGGACGGTTGGCACCGGGGTATGGATACTGGCGACTACAGCTAGTAGCTAGCCGGTTGCGGAACGTATTCACAGTTGATCCGCTCCGCCCGGTGTTCCTTCGGGGGGAAATACCAATGATCCGTCGTATTCTCGTCGGCGCAGTCGTCGCCGGTGCCGCGCTCACCGCCTTCGCTGGTGCCGCCTCGGCCGACGCCAAGCCCGCCTGCATCCCGGGTGTCCCCGGCGCAGAGGCGCTGTCCGTCGTGTGCGAGCCGCTCAAGGGTCTGCCGCTGATCGGCGGCCTCCTCGGTGGCGGTGGCGGTGGCAGCCCGCTGGACAGCGTCACCGGCCTGCTGGGCGGCGCCGGCGGCGGTAGCCCGCTGGACGGCCTCACCGGCGGTCTGGGCGGCCTCACCGGCGCCGTTCCCGGCCTCAGCTCCGTCACCGGCGCCGTTCCCGGCCTCGGCGCTGTCACCGCTCCGGTGACCGACGCCGTCGCCCCGGTCACGGCCGCTGTGGCTCCGTAACCACGAAGCAACACGAACACGTTCGAGCCCTCCACGGTCTGACCGTGGAGGGCTCGTCCATGCCTAGCCGACGTGGACCACGTCGTGCGACTCGGCGAAGTGGCACGCGCTCTCGTGACTCGTGCCCGGCCTGATCTGCAGGAGCGGCTCCTCCTCCGCGCAGATCTCCTGAGCCTTCCAGCAGCGGGTGCGGAAGCGGCAGCCCGAGGGCGGGTTGGCCGGCGACGGCGGGTCGCCCTGCAGGATGATCCGCTCGCGCAGCTCCCTGTCCTCAGGGTTGGGGACGGGAACCGCCGACAGCAGCGCCTGGGTGTACGGATGCGCCGGCCTGTCGTAGATCTCGGTGTCCTTGCCGAGCTCCACGATCTTGCCCAGGTACATCACCGCGACCCGGTCCGAGATGTGCCGCACCACGGACAGGTCGTGCGCGATGAAGATGTACGCCAGGTTGAACTCGTTCTGCAGCCGCTCCAGCAGGTTGATGACCTGCGCCTGGATCGACACGTCGAGCGCGGAGACCGGCTCGTCGCAGACGATGATCTCCGGCTGGAGCGCCAGCCCCCGCGCGATGCCGATGCGCTGGCGCTGGCCGCCGGAGAACTGGTGCGGGTAGCGGTTGATGTGGTCGGGGTTGAGCCCGACGACCTCGAGCAGGTCCTGCACCTTGCGCCGCCGGTCACCCTTGGGCGCGACCTCGGTGTGGATGTCGTACGGCTCGCCGATGATGTCGCCGACCGTCATGCGGGGGTTCAGCGACGTGTACGGGTCCTGCATGACCATCTGGATGTTGCGCCGCATGCGCTTGAGGTCGCCGCCGCGCGCGCGTGCCATGTCCTTGCCGTTGATCATGACGGAGCCCGCCGTCGGCCGTTCCAGCGCCATCAACAGCTTGGCCAGCGTGGACTTGCCACAGCCGGACTCGCCCACGACGCCGAGCGTCTCTCCCCTGTGCAGGTCGAAGGAGAGGCCGTCGACCGCCTTGATGGCGCCGACCTGGCGCTTGAGGACGATGCCCTGGGTCAGCGGGAAGTGCTTGACCAGGTCGCGTACCTCGAGGATCTTCTCACCCGTCGGTGCCATCGAGGACCTCCCTCCAGTAGTGGCAGGCGCTGTTGCGCTCGCCGCTGATCATGTAGAGCGGCGGCGGATCGGTCACGCAGTTGTCCTGCCGGTAGGGACACCTCGGATGGAACGCGCAGCCTGACGGCATGTCGAGCAGGTTGGGCGGCATTCCCTTGATCGCGTACAGCTCCTGGCCCTTCTGGTCGACCCTGGGGATCGACTCGAGCAGGCCCTTCGTGTACGGATGCGCGGGCGCCCGGTAGATGTCGAAGACGGGCGCGTTCTCCACGATGCGCCCGCCGTACATCACCGCGATCTTGTCGGCGACGTCGGCGACCACGCCGAGGTCGTGCGTGATCAGGATCAGGCCCATGTTGCTCTCGCGCTGGAGCTCGGCGAGGAGCTCCATGATCTGCGCCTGCACCGTCACGTCCAGCGCCGTCGTCGGTTCGTCGGCGATGAGCACCTCGGGGTCGAGGGCGATGGACATGGCGATCATGATGCGCTGGCGCATACCGCCGGAGAACTGATGGGGGTAGTCGTTGACCCGCTGCTTGGCCGCCGGGATGCGCACCCGGTCCATCAGCTCGATCGCCTTCTTCTGCGCGTCGCGCCTGTTCATCCCGCGGTGGACGCGGAACATCTCGCCGATCTGCCACCCGACGGTGAAGACCGGGTTGAGCGCCGAGAGCGCGTCCTGGAAGACCATCGCGATGCGCTGGCCCCTGACCTGGGTGCGGGCCTCCTCGGAGAGCCGCAGCAGGTCGGTGCCCCTGAACTTGATCGTGCCCGATGGGATGCGGGCCGGCGGCATGTCGAGGATGCCCATGATCGCCTGAGCGGTCACGGACTTCCCCGAGCCTGACTCACCGAGTACGGCGAGCGTCTCCCCTGCCTCCAGCGAGTAGCTCACGCCGTTGACCGCCCGCACGACTCCCGCGCGCGTGTTGAACTCCACGTGCAGGTCGTCGATCTCGAGCAGCGGTTCGTTGCCGAGCCCTCCCTCGGCCGGCAACAGGTCGGGTGCTGTCTTTCCCACGATTTCCCCCTACCGCAGCTTCGGATCGAGCGCGTCGCGCACCGCGTCGCCGAGCATGATGAACGCGAGCACCGTGATGCTCAGGAACACCGCCGGGAAGACCAGCGGGAGTGGAGCCTCGAGGAAGCGCTGGCGCGCGTCCGAGATCATCAGGCCCCACGAGATGTCCGGCCTGGTGACACCGACGCCGAGGAAGGACAGGGCGGCCTCCGCCGCGATGAACACGCCCAGGTTGATCGTGGCGACCACGATGACCGGAGCGAGCGCGTTCGGCAGGAGGTGCCGGAACATGATCCGGGTGTGACCAGCGCCCAGAGCTCTGGCCGCGACCACGAAGTCCTGGTTCTTGGCCGTGATCACCGCGGCCCGCATGATGCGGAAGGTCATCGGCCAGGCCAGTACGGCCAGCGCCAGCACGACCAGCCAGATCCTCGACTCGGCCGACCGGAACGTCGCCATGATCAGCAGGGCGCCCAGGATCGGGGGGATCGCGAAGAAGACCTCGGTGACGCGCGAGGCGACGGTGTCGGCCAGACCGGCGAAGTAGGCGGCCATCAGACCCAGGAGACCGCCGATGAGCGCCGTCGCGATCGTGGCGGCGAAGCCGATCACGATCGAGTTGCGCGCGCCGTAGATCGTCCTGGCGAAGACGTCGCAGCCCAGGTTGTCGCGGCCGAACAGGTGCCCGGCGCTGGGCGCCTGCCTGGCCGTGACCAGCTCGCAGGTCCTGGCGTTGAACGGGTTGATCGAGGTGAACAGCGACGGCCAGACCGCCATCACCAGCAGGATCGCGATGAGGACGGCGGACAGGATGAACATCGGCCTGCGCCTGAGGTCGTACCAGGCGTCGGACCAGAGGCTCGCCGGCTTGCCCTCCTTGGCCACGGGCAGCGGCGTGCCGTCCTGGGTGACGGGCGGCATGGTGGTCGCCTCCGCGGTTTCCGGATGCGTGGGGCCTACCGGCCGGATGTCACTCATAACGGATCCTCGGGTCGAGCACTGCGTACAACAGGTCCACGACAAGGTTGGCCAGAAGGTATATCAGCACCAGAATCGTGGTGATTCCCACGACAATAGGCTGTTCTCGCAAGTAAACCGACTGGAACAACTGATTGCCGATCCCTGGCAGGTTGAAGATCGACTCGGTGATGACGGCTCCACCCATGAGGTTGCCGAGGTCCGCACCCAGGAAGGTGACCAGGGGGATCAACGCGTTGCGCAGTCCGTGCCTGCCGACCACCCTGCGTCTGGACAGCCCCTTGGCGGTCGCCGTACGGATGAAGTCGGATCTCAGCGTCTCCACCAGGCTCGTTCTGGTCAGCCGGGTGAGATAGGCGATCGACGTGCCCGCCAGGACGAAGCCGGGCAGGAGGTAGCCGCGCCAGTCCGAGTTGCCCGCGACCGGGAAGATCTCCACTCCGGTCCAGACCTTGAGCTTCACGCCGAGGATCAGCTGCAGCACGAACCCGGTCACCAGCGTGGGGACGGAGATCAGCAGCAGGGTCGAGGCGAGGATCATGGTGTCTGAGGCCTTGCCGCGGCGAAGAGCCGCCCACAGACCCAGGCCGACGCCGATGACTGCTTCCATGACCAGCGCGGTCACGGCGAGATTAAGGGTGACCTGGAACTTGCCCGCCATGATCTCCGAGACGGGCACCCTGGAGAACGTGGTGCCGAAGTCGCCTCTGAGGAGGACGCCGCTGATGTAGTACCAGTACTGCAGCAGCAGCGGATCGTTGAGGTGGTACTGCTCGCGCAGCACCTCGGCGACGGCGGGGTCCTGACGCTTCTCGCCCATCAGCGATGCGATGGGGTCGCCAGGCAGCGCGAAGACGATGCAGAAGATGAGAACGGTGGCGCCCAGCAGGACAGGTATCGCCTGCAAAAGGCGTCTTATGACATAACGGCCCATTCAAGCCTCCGGTACATGCCTTAGGCAGAGCCGGGTCGGCCTGCTGCCTGCGGCGGGCCTATCGGGGGTGGACGGCCGGCCGTCCACCCCCAGGAACTACGTCAGGACTTCTCCACGTCCGCCCACTCGATCTGGTTGAGCAGGTTGATCTTGACGTTCTTGACCTTGGTGGAGTAGCCGGAGTTGTTCCGGTAGAAGTAGACCGGGATGTACGGAAGCTCCTCAAGGAGGATGTCGTCCGCCGACTGGTAGTTCTTGATGCTCTCCTCCGGGCTCGGCGCCTGGTCGCCCTTGGCGACGAGGTCGTCGAACTTCGGGTTGGAGTATCCGCCGTAGTTGGAGCCCGTGCCGATAGCGCCCGTGCCGAAGATCGGCGTCAGGTAGTTCTCGGGGGACGGGTAGTCGATGGCCCAGCCCATACGGAACAGGCCCGTGTACTTCTTGGCGTCGAGCTCGTCCAGGATGGCCTGGAACTTCTCGAACGGCTTGACCGCGACCTTGACACCGAGGTTCGTCTCGAGGTTGTTGGCGACAGCCTCGATCCACTCCTTGTGCGGGCCGTCGGCGTTGTAGCCGAGCTCGAGCGTCTTCGGACCCTTGGCCTTCTCGTACAGCGCCTTGGCGCCGTTCGGGTCGTAGCTGCAGGCCTTGCAGGCGCCCTGGCGGTAGCCCTCGATCGCCGGGTTGATGAAGTCGTCGGCCGGCGCGCGGGTGCCGGAGAAGACGGTCTCGGCGATCGTCTTCCTGTCGATGGCCATCGAGATGGCCTTGCGCACGTCGACGGTGTAGTCGGGGTTGTACTTCAGCGGCGTGCCGATGTAACCCACACCAGCGTCCGGCTTGTCCTGGTAGCGGTCACCCAGCGTGCTCTTGGCCTGGGCGATCGCGGCCGGGCCGAGCGAGTCGTGGATGTCGAGGTTGTCCGCCATCAGGTCGGCGAAGGCCGTGTCGGAGCTGTTGTAGAGCTTGAACTGCAGCTTCTTCCAGTTGCTCGGCTTCTTGCCCGGGTACTTGTCGTACACGGAGAGGTCGATCGTCTGGTCGGTGCCCTTCTTGTACGGCTTGTCGACCTTGAACAGGCCCTGGCCGATGGGCTGCGAGCCGTAGGCGTCCGTCACCTTGCCGTCGGGGCCGAAGGCCGCCTTGGGCAGCGGGTAGAAGGCCGTGTAGCCAAGCATCGTCTTGAACTGCGAGAAGGGCGCGGCCAGCGTCACCGTGAAGGTGGTGTCGTCAACGACCTTGAGGCCCTTCATCTCCTTGGCGGTGGGCGTCTTGCCCTCGCCAGGGTGCACGTCCATGTAACCGTCGATGCGGGAGAAGAAGGCACTGGAGCTCTGGGCGTTGTCCTGGTTCGCCGCGTAGTTCCATGCGCGAACGTAGTCCTCGGCCTTAACCGGCTCACCGTTGTGCCAGGTGTAGCCGGACTTGAGCTTCACCGTCCAGACAGTGTTGTTCTCCGTGGTGATGGAGTCAGCGGCTGCCTCCACTGCCTTCTTGTTCTCGTCGTAGTTCACCAGCGGCTCGAACACCGCCGCGAGCACCTCGGAACCCTCGGATTCCGTGGTGTTCGTCGGGACCAGCAGCTCCTGCGGCTCACCGAGCTCCATACGGACAGGCGTTTCAGCAGCGCCGGTCCCTGAAGTGCCGCCGGTAGAGGCACCGCCACCACACGCGGCAACCGCGAGGGCAAGCAGCGCGGTACCGGCGACGATCTGTGCGCCCTTAGTAACACGCATCGTTGGAATTTCCTCCCTCTACAGGTGGGCGTAAGCGCTGAGCTGCGATGTCCTTAGCAGCCTGACGGGGCTTTCCTTAAAGCCCCGGGTTTGGCTGACATGGTCAAACCAGCCTCCGCCCTGCCAGTCGATCGCGACTATCCCTCACTACTTGGCGCCTCGGTGTCTCTGGCACATTGCAGTTCGGTCACACGTGTGCACGCCGGGCGTCACACCCAATTCCCCCTGGTTTACGGAAAGCCAAACACCAGCCAAAACTGGGTAAAAGGGTGCACACACAGTTGGGGAAAAATACCTTGACGTGTCGGATGCTGACGCCGCTGCCGACAGAACCACGCTGGCTGGGCTACGGTTGACCGAGTCTTGTCGGGGGCTTGGAACCCGTCCCCGGCTTGATCACGTCCAAGTGTCCGCGGCGTCCCGCCGCGTCAGGCATCCCATCCACCTGGATCCAATAGAGTCCTTGCCATGAGCCAGCCGGAATCCGCCGTCGCGGACGCCCAGGCGGGCGGCCAGAACGGAGAGTCTCTGGCCAAGCTCGCACAGCGTCACGGGCTTCGCCGTGCCATCGCACGGCCGAGGTTCACCGCATACCTACGCCAGCTGTGGCAGCGACGACACTTCATCATGACGTACGCGACCTCGCGCAACGTCTCGAAGTACAGCAACTCGGCGCTGGGCCAACTCTGGCAGGTCCTGACTCCGCTGCTGAACGCCGCGATCTACTGGGTGATGTTCGGCCTCGTGCTCGGCGGCAGCAAGCACATCCAGAACTACCCGGCGTTCCTGCTGACCGGGATGTTCATCTTCACCTACACGCAGCGGTCGGTCACCGCGGGCGCGAAGTCGATCTCCGGCAACCTGTCACTCATCAGGGCGCTGCACTTCCCCCGCGCCTCGCTGCCCCTGGCGTACACGATCCAGGAGCTCCAGCAGCTGGCCATCTCCATGGGCGTGCTGGCCGTGCTGCTCATCATCACCGGCGAGTTCCCGACGTGGCACTGGCTGCTCCTGCCGATCATGCTGGCCCTGCAGACGATGTTCAACGTCGGCGCCAGCCTGGTCATGGCCAGGGTCGGCTCGTCCATGCGTGACATGAACCAGCTGCTGCCCTTCATCATGCGCACCTGGCTCTACGCCTCCGGCGTCTTCTTCTCCATCCAGGACAAGATCGTCGGCGCCACCGACTCCGCGGGGAACCTGATCCCGGGCACCGGCGCCGGGCTGCCCCAGTGGGTCGCCAACCTGATGTACCTCAACCCCGCGGCTTCCTTCATCGAGTTCGCCAGGGACATCCTGATGAAGGGCGCCTGGCCGCGTCATCTCATCTGGGGAAGCTGCGTATTCTGGGCGGTGTTCGCGCTTCTCTTCGGCTTCTGGTACTTCTGGCGTGCCGAGGAGAGGTACGGGCGTGGCTGAGTTGACTGAGGAGCTATCGCAGGTGAAGGCCGAGGAGCCCGGCGCCCCCAGCAAGGACGTCAGGGTGCATCCCAACCCGGATCCCGTGGGCAGGAAGCCCACGGATGTTCCGACGGGAACGCCGACTGTCATCGTCGACGACCTGCACATCGTCTACCGCGTGTACGGCGCGGCCGAGGCCCACGAGAAGGGCAACGCGGTCAACGCCCTCACGCGCATGCTGAAGCGCCAGGGCCGGCCGCAGATGAAAGAAGTCCACGCCGTCAAGGGCGTGACCCTCGTGGCCTACCACGGCGACGCCATCGGCATCGTGGGGCGCAACGGGTCGGGCAAGTCCACGCTGCTGCGCGCGATCGCCGGGCTGCTGCCGCCGCACGAGGGCGCCGTCTACACCGACGGACAGCCGTCGTTGCTGGGCGTCAACGCGGCGCTGATGCGCGAGCTGACCGGGGAGCGGAACATCGTCCTCGGGTGTTACGCGATGGGGATGACGCCGGCCGAGGTGCGCGAGAAGTACCAGGAGATCGTGGACTTCTCCGGCATCGACGAGTTCGTGCAGCTGCCGATGTCGACGTACTCGTCGGGCATGGGTGCTCGCCTGCGTTTCGCGATCTCGTCTGCCAAGACGCACGACGTGCTGCTGATCGACGAGGCGCTGGCTACTGGGGACCGGGAGTTCCGCAAGAAGAGCGAGGCGCGGATCAGGAAGATCCGCGAGTCCGCGGGGACGGTGTTTCTGGTGGCGCACGACCTCAAGGTCATCGAGGAGACGTGCAACCGGGTCATCTGGCTGCACAAGGGCAAGATCAAGATGGACGGCGACCCGAAGGAAGTCATCGCCGCCTACAACAAGGGCTGACCCACCCGACGGGCAGCGAGACCCACGGCCCACCCACTGGCCCGGCCCGATGGGCCGCGCGGCTCGCGGCCCACCCACTGGGGCTCGTGGCTCTTGATGCGCCCGCTAGGGTGCCGCGGCTCATGGACCTCCCGCGCTCGCGCCACCCCTGCCCCTCCCCGCGCCTGTGATCAGGAGACCGCGGCCTGGCCCCAGCCCCGCGCCGCTCATGGGCCATCCCGCGCCACCCCTGCCGTCCCCGCGCCTGTGGTCAGAAGACCGCAGGCGCGCCCCAGTCCCGCGCCGCTTCGTAAGGCCTTAAGCCTCTGGGCTCCGGGGCCGGGCGCCTTTCCCTTCGCCATGCGGTCGAACGGCCCGCGGGTGTTGCTGGGCCGTACCCGGCGTTCTGCGGAGGGCGGGTGCGGTAAAGATGGAGGCACACATCAACGCGCTCCCACCCCATCGGAGGTGAATCGTGTCCGCCCGGCCACCGATTCCGTACGAGTTCCTCCCCCAGGTCCCCGCCCTGACCGTCTCCAGCGACGACGTACGCGACGGCGAACGCCTCCCCGAGGCCCACGTGTTCAACGACTGGGGCATGACAGGCGGCAACCTCTCCCCGCACCTGCGCTGGTCCGGCGCCCCCTCCGGCACCCTCAGCTACGCGGTCACCTGCTACGACCCAGACGCGCCCACCGGCAGCGGGTTCTGGCACTGGCTCCTGTTCGACATCCCAGCCGACGTCACGGAACTGCCCACGGGCTTCGGTACGGCTGACGCCAAGTTCGGCGTCCAGAGCCGCAACGACTTCGGCGCCGTCGGGTACGGCGGAGCCGCCCCACCGCCCGGATTCCCGCACCGCTACCTGTTCGCCGTACACGCCTTGGGGGTCGCCGGGCTCGGCCTCACGCCGGACACGTCGGCGGCCGTCGTGGGCTTCACGATCACGGCGAACACGCTGGCCAGAGGGTTCCTCGCACCCGTGTACGAAATCTGAGCGACGCAGGGGGCAAATGACTGACAGCGTGGTCTGGGTTCCGATATGATTCGAACGAAAATTCGATCTGAGGAACGTGATGGAGTGGGGGCACGCGATGCGAGAGCTTTCGACCGCGATTGACCACCTGGCCATCGAGGACCCGTCCGAGGTTCCCAAGGCCAAGCTCGCAGAACAACTCATCGAGCTCCATTGGCAGATGGCCAGACTGCAGGCCCAGATAGCCCGCCGCACCGGTATCCGCCTTCCCTAGCACCACCCGAGAGCCCGCTTCCGGCCTCTCCGCCCCCCGCCAAGCCCCGGCTTCCCCACTCCGACCGGCTGCCCGCGGGGGGCACCCCCACCCAAGAGAACTTCACGGGAGACGCCCAGAGCACCCGTGAGACCTCCTGGACAACGCACCGCCCTAGCGGGGCGCGGCGGGGCGGCACCCCTCAGCGACCCCAGCGCATCCTGCCCTCAGAGACTCCTGGGCTTCCAAAGAGACCCTCCCCGGGACCCAAGGAAACCTCGCGGACACTCACGGAGACCTCGCGGCGCACTCATGGAAGCCTCGCGGGGCACTCCCGGCGACCTTGCGCGCACCCGAGGAGACCTCGCAGGCGCGCCACCCCCAGGGCGCCGCAGCGGCGGGAGGGGGCGACGGCGAATCCGGCGCCCCAGAACGGCGAGCACAAAAGGCGAGCACCAGGACCCACGAGCGCGAAACCGCGAACAGAGGACCGCGAGCGCGGGACGGCGCACAGAACCGCGAGCACGGACCGCGAGCACAAGAGCGCGCACAACGCGGCGAGCGCAGCCCGGCGAGCGCGAGAGCGCCCCGCAGGTAGGGAAGCAAGCGGGTGGCGTGACGTGGCGGAGGGATCCACGTCAGACCACCGACCCGCTCCCCACACCGCTGTAACGGCGCCCAGCCACGAGCGCCCGAATGGCGTGAAGCTCAAAACCCCAACACACGTCGGCGAGGAGCGGATCCCCCGGCGACAGCCGTACCAGAAAAACGGTCCTAACACACAAGCAATTCCGGTCAAGCAGAAATGACACCGCCGCTGGACCCCAATGCGCGGTCCAGCGGCAGGAACGATGAGTGGAACGCCGCCCTGCAGTGGCGGCGGGCTCGCGGCGCCCCTGTCGCTCTGCAGCGCGACCGGGACCCCACAAGGACATAACCCACGTTTCGTGGTGATATCACGTCGCATGCGTCCACACGACAAACAACCAAGACACGGCGACCAGCCACCCCAGGCATCCGACACCAGGAGACCAAGCCCGGCAAGTCACCCCGCCAGGCGTCAGTTACCGGCCGGCGAGCTCCGTCACAGCGGCCGCGGTCTGCGCGACCGAGTTCAGCGTCCCCTTGACGGCGTCCGTCGCCTTGGTGCCGTTGCTCTCCACCGTGGTGGTGGCGGACTCGACCAGCGGCGAGATCTCGTCCACCGAGGCCGCGTCGGCCACGCCGGGCAGCGAGGCGACCACGGGCGCGGTCTCGACCGGCGCCAGCTGCCCGACCAGCGGGGCGAGCTCGCCCGCACCCGACTGCGGGACGGCGCGCTGGATCGCGGCGGTGAGGCCGGCGACGGCGTTCTGCTGCTCGGCGAGGCCGGTCAGGCCCGCCGTGGTGTTCTTGACCGTGCCCGCGACGGTGTCCGCCGTCGTGGACAGGCTGTCCACGAGCGTGGAGACGGTGCCGGTCTGCGGCATGCCGCCACCGGTCAGGCTGTCCACCGAGGTGCTGCCGAGGAGCCCCTCGACCAGGTCGTTGACGCTCTTGAGCACGCCGTCGACGGGCGTGTTCATGGCCAGGTCCTGGCCGTTGAGCAGGGTCGCGTCGACGGTGCGCAGCACGTCGAGCTCCGGTACCGGGCTGGACATGGGCACGACGCGCTTGACCGACGCGGACATCCCGGGCAGGGCGCCCGTGACGCCGCCGAGGCCGCCGGTGAGGCCGGTGACCGCGGACAGCGGGTCGCCCGCGCCGCCGGTGAGGCTGCTGAGCGGGTTGGCGCCGCCGCCGACGCCGCCGAGCAGGCCGGTAACGCTGTCGAGCGGGCTACCACCCCCGCCGAGGAGCCCGGTGACGCTGTCGAGCGGGCTACCGCCGCCCATGCCGCCGAGCAGGCCGCCCAGCAGGCTGCTGATGGGGTCGTCCCCTGCGGGACGGGCGTCCTGCGCCATTGCGGGCGCGGAGAGCGCTGCCGCAAGCCCGAATGTAGCGACGGCCACAGCCGCCTTGATAACACGATTCATGATTGCCTTCCCGGCTCGTAATCGACTCGCACTTTCGAATAAGTAAGAACGGCGAATCAATAACCCCCGAAGCCGGCTAGCGCGCAATGGGCACCACACGCAGCGCACCGTCCGGCCGAGCTACTGACGCATTTGTATCACCCTTCGAAGCACGCCGCTGGTACGCAAAGTCGCGACGGACACGGGCCTGGAGCTCCCGGTTAGCGCCCGGGAGGCCCCCGGCAGTCCAGCCGAAAAGTCCGGAAATAGGGGCGCGAAGAGTGGAGGCTATTTCGGATATTCCGCTGACGTCTCCCATGGCGCGGAGGAGCCCCCGCACGCCTCGAAAACAAGGCCCGAGGAAACAAATGCCTCGGTGCGGGGGCTCAGATTTTCCGCTTGCTGGATATGCGCTTGACCGCTCAGGCCGACAGCAGGGCCTCTCGCGCCTGGGTCTCGAACGGGAAGCGATCGGCGAACGCCGGCCGCAGATCGGTGAGCCAGGCCGCGCGCGGGTCGTACTGGGCGAAGAACGGCCTGCCCACCAGAGAGGCGTCACGCGCCTGGATCAGGTGGAGCACGAAGACCTTCTGCCCGGCTATCTCGGTGACCCCGTCGACGCATACCTTTCCCGGCGTCGCGGACATGGAAGGGCCCCTGACCGTACGGCAGAGCCCGGAGACGGAGGCGTAAGCCTCCCTGAACACCTCGTAGGCGCGAGCGAGCGGCACGGCGAAGTAGTCCTGCGGCCCCGTGTCCCGCTCGATGAACATGTAGTAGGGGATCATCCCCATGGCGTGCTGACGCCGCCACATCCCGGACCAGAGCGCCGGGTCGTCGTTGATGGACCTGATGAGCGGCGCCTGGGTCCTGATGGTGGCCCCGGTGCCGAGGATGCGCTCGACGGCGGACTCGACGAGCGGCGACTCCAGTTCCCGCGGGTGCGAGAAGTGGGCCATGAAGGCGAGGTTCTTGCCTGCCGCCTTGACCTGCTCGAACAGGCGGAGCGTGTCGTCCGCGTCCTGGTCGGTGGTGAACCGCTGCGGCCAGTAGGCCAGTGACTTGGTGCCGATCCTGATCGATTCGAGCTGCTCGACCTCCAGCAGCGGCTCGATGTAGCGCTTGAGCACGGACTCACCCATGATCATGGGGTCGCCGCCGGTCAGCAGCACGCTGGTGACCTCGGGGTGCTCGCCCAGGTAGGCGACGAGCTGGTCGACGTCGTCCGAGGCGAACTTGAGATCGGCGTCGCCCACGAACTGCGCCCACCTGAAGCAGTAGGTGCAGTAGGCGTGGCACGTCTGCCCCTGCTTGGGGAAGAACAGCACGGTCTCCGAATATTTGTGCTGCATGCCAGGCACCGGCTCACGGCCGATGCGCGGGACGTTGAGTTCCATCTGACCTGCGGGGTGCGGGTTGAGCTGCATCCGCACCTTGTTCGCCTCCGCCTGTACCTCCGCGTTCGGCGCCTCTGCCTTGAGCAGATCGGCCAGCCGAGCGACGTCGGCAGCGGGCAGCATGTCCTCCTGGGGGAAGACGAGGCGATATATGGGGTCGTCGGGCGCTGCCGACCAATCGATGAGTTCCTCTACGACGTAGGCGTTGGTCCTGAAGGGCAGGACGGTTGCGACGGCCCGAACCCGCAGACGCTCCTCAGCTCCGAGCCCCGCACGCTGCAGAAGCTCGTCGAGGTGCTTGGACGTATAAGCCCGAAAGCGTCGTGTTCCCGCTTGGTTCAAGATCACTAGGCCTTTCCCATCTTTTTTTCTCGTCCGGATGTAAACCTCTCGACCCTGTTGCGCGTCTAGGGTTCTTATACCCGGACGCGGCCCAAGCCACTTCTGGTTCCGTTGGTGCCCAAGTTTCTGGTGAGGTTCGGTCATCTCCCGGACCACTCGCGACATATCGCGAGAGGAGCTACGATGCGATTTGTGACCGATGACCCCGCCCTGCGCGCATCAGACGCCGACCGCGACCGCGTGGCAGCGGTGCTCGGAGAGGCGCTCGCTACCGGACGCCTGACCAGCCTCGAACACGCCGACCGCCTCGAAGCCGCCTACACCGCGAAGACCGTGGGCGAGCTCGTCCCCGTGACCCGTGACCTGCCCGACGTCGCCGCCGGCTCGGCGCCCGCGGTCATCGAGCAGCAGACGATCTCCTCGACGTTCAGCAAGGTGATCAGGAAGGGCCGCTGGGTCGCCTCCAGGCACACCAGGCTGGACGCGACCTTCGGCGCCCTGATCATCGACCTGTCCGACGCCGTGCTGCCCGGCCGGGAGATCACCATCGAGGCCGACGCCAAGTTCAGCAAGATGATCGTGCGGGTGCCCGACAACGCCCACGTGATCGACGAGGGCAGCTCGATGTTCGGCAAGCGCAACGTCTCCGGCGGCTCGGGCGGCGACGGCCCGCTGATCCGGATCACCGGCAAGTCCATGTTCGCCAAGCTCATCGTGACCCGCGGGGTCAGCGACTGGAACCTGGCGTAAGGGTCCGTTCACCCGATCACCTACGATGCGGACATGTCCGAGCCGATCGCGCTGGACGCCATGGGCGGCGACCACGCACCCCACGAGATCGTGGCGGGAGCCGTCCACGCGGTCAGGGAGCGCGGCCTGTCCGTCGTGCTCGTCGGCTCGCCGCGCGTCCTCTACGAGGCGCTGGTCGACCACGACGCGACCAAGGAGATCCCCATCGTCCGGGCCGAGGAGTCCCTGGCGATGGACGAGGGCGCCCTCGCCAGCCTGCGCAGGCCCCGCTCCAGCATCGCGATCGCCTGCCATCTCGTACGGCGGGGCGACGCGGGATCGGTCGTGTCCGCCGGTTCTACGGCGGGGATCGTCGCCACAGGCAAGCTCAGGCTCAAGGCCCAGCAGGGCGTGCTCAGACCGGCGATCGCCGTCGCCCTCCCCACCAGGCCCACCCCCACCCTCCTCCTGGACGCCGGGGCGAACGCCGAGGTGAAGCCCGAGATGCTGGTGCAGTTCGCCCAGCTCGGCACCGCCTACGCGCAGGTCGCCTACGGCATGGAGCGGCCGCGCGTCGGCCTGCTGACCATCGGCAGCGAGGAGGAGAAGGGCACCAAGCTCGTCAAACGCGCGCACGAGCTGCTGCGTACCACGCAAGGGGTGCACTTCATCGGCAACGTCGAGGGCCAGGACCTGCTGACCGGCGCAGCCGACGTGATCGTGACCGACGGCTTCACCGGGAACGTGGCGCTCAAGACGATGGAGGGCGCCGTCCGCTACGCGTTCACCGAGCTCAGGGAGTCGATCGAGGACAGCAGGGTGGCCAAGATGGGGGCCTTCCTGCAGAAGAAGAGGATGCGCGAGCTCTACCACCGCCTCGACGCCGAAGCGCACGGCGGCGCCGTACTGCTGGGTCTGAACGGGACCGTGGTCATCGCGCACGGGTCGTCCAAGGCGCCCGCGATCAGCGCGGCGTGCCAGCTCGCCGCCGATCTTTCCGGCAAATCCATCGTGACGCGCATAGCGGAAAGGACGCACCGACCCCACCGGCTATGGTGAGTGAGATCCACTACATCGGGGGGTTGTGTGGACGGGCTCACTTCCGCTCAAGTGGCCGTGGCCAGGAAGAACGACGTTCCGCGCAGGTCGAGCCGGTCGCTCGGGGCGATCGTCAGGGCGAACGTGTTCACCCTGTTCAACCTGGTCATCGCCATCCTGTGGGCGCTGATCATGATCTTCGGCGAGTGGCAGGACGGGCTGTTCGGCCTCGTCATCGTGGCCAACGCGGCGATCGGCATCATCCAGGAGCTGCGCGCCAAGCACACGCTCGACCAGCTCGCCGTGATCAACGAGGCGCCCGTACGGGTGCGCAGGGACGGCGCCGAGCAGCAGATCGAGCCGCACCAGATCGTCCTGGGCGACCTGGTCCTGCTGGGGCCAGGCGACCGGCTGCTGGTCGACGGCGAGGTCGTGGCGAGCGAGGGCCTCGAGGTCGACGAGTCGCTGCTCACCGGCGAGGAGGACCCGGTGCACAAGCACCCGGGCGACCAGGTGCTCTCCGGCAGCTTCGCCGTCGCGGGCTCCGGGGCGTTCACCGCGACCCAGGTCGGCACCGACGCCTACGCGGTCAAGCTGGCCGAGGAGGCGAGCAAGTTCACCCTCGCCCACTCCGAGCTGCGCGACGGCATCACGACGTTCATCAAGTACGTCACCTGGCTGACCATCCCGGTCGGCGCGCTGCTCATCTACAGCCAGGTGCGCAACGACTCCGACTTCGGCACCGCGATCACCGGGGCCGTGGCGGGCATCGTCACCATGATCCCCGAGGGTCTGGTGCTGATGACGAGCATCGCCTTCGCCGTCGGTGTCGTACGGCTCGGCCGGCGCAAGTGCCTCGTCCAGGAGCTGCCCGCGATCGAGGGCCTGGCGAGGGTCAACGTGCTCTGCGTGGACAAGACGGGCACGCTCACAGCGGGCGGCATGGACCTGGACGAGGTGCTCCCCCTCCGCTACGACGAGCCCGTCGACGACGCCCTGGCCGCCCTGGCCAACGTCGACCCCAGGCCCAACGCGACAGCGGCCGCCATCCAGGTGCGCTACCCCACCTCTCCGTGGAAGGCCGTGGAAAGCGTCCCGTTCTCCTCAGCGCGTAAGTGGAGCGGCGCCGACTTCGGCGACAACGGCGTGTGGATCCTCGGCGCGCCCGACATCCTCCTCGAACCGGGCACCCCGGGGTACGGCCAGGCGGCCAAGCTCGCGGCCACCGGCGCCCGGGTGCTGGTGCTGTGCCGTACGGAGGCCCTGGAAGGAAGTGGCGCGGCCGTCGCGCTCGTCACCCTCAAGCAGCGCATCCGCCCCGACGCCAAGGACACCCTGCGCTACTTCGCCAAGCAGGGCGTCATCGTCAAGGTCATCTCGGGCGACAACCCCGAGGCCGTCTCCGCGATCGCCACCTCGCTGGACATCCCCGGCGGCGACCGCGCCGTCGACGCGCGCACGCTGCCGGACGACAAGGAGAAGCTGGCCGAGATCCTCGACGCCAACACCGTGTTCGGCCGGGTCACCCCGCAGCAGAAGCGGCAGTTCGTCGCCGCGCTGCAGTCGCGCGGGCACACCGTGGCGATGACCGGCGACGGCGTCAACGACGTGCTCGCGCTCAAGGACGCCGACCTCGGCATCGCGATGGGCGCGGGCAGCCCGGCGACCAAGGCGGTCGCGCAGGTGGTGCTGCTCGACAACAGGTTCGCCACGCTGCCGCACGTCGTCGGCGAGGGGCGGCGGGTCCTCGCCAACATCGAGCGGGTCTCCAACCTGTTCCTCACCAAGACCTTCTACGCCATCGCGCTGTCGATCCTCGTGGGGGTGCTCGGCCTGATGTTCCCGTTCGCGCCCCGGCACTCGACGCTGGTCAACGCGCTGACCATCGGCATCCCCGCGTTCTTCCTGGCGCTGGCGCCGACGATGGAACGTTCGAAACCCGGGTTCGTGCCGCGCGTGCTGCGCTTCGCCGTACCAGCTGGGTTGATCGTCGCCGCTGCCGTGTTCCTCACCTTCTGGGCCGCGGGCGGTGGCTCCTCGCTCAACGCGGACAGGACCTCGGCGGTCATCGCGCTGTTCCTGACCACCTGGTGGGTGCTCGTGCTCATCGCCAAGCCGCTGACCATGCTCCGCGTCGCCCTGGTCGCGGCCATGGCCGGGCTGTTCGCGCTGGCGTTCGCCGTGCCGTTCGTCAGGACGTTCTTCGCGCTGGAGGCGGGTGACGTCGGCAACGACCTCACCGCGATCGGGATCTCCGTCGTGGCCGCGGTGGCCATCAGCATCGCCGTGCGGTTCTCCCGTACCCTTAGAACATGACCGACCCGCAGACAGTGCTCACCGAGCGCGTCCAGCAAGCGCTGGCCAACGCGTTCGGCTCCGAGTACGCCGACGCAGATCCGCTGATCAGGCCCTCCCAGTTCGCCGACTTCCAGGCGAACGTCGCGATGAGCCTGGGCAAGCGACTGCGAAGGGGGCCGCGGGAGGTCGCTCTGGAGATCGCCGGACAGCTCTCCGACTTCCCCGGCACCGTCGAGGTCAGTGGTCCCGGTTTCCTCAACATCACCCTCGACGACTCGTGGCTCGCCACCGAGACCGACGCCATGCGGGCCGACCCGCGCTCCGGCGTCGCGCACACCAGCCCGCCGCAGCGGGTGGTCATCGACTACTCGGCGCCCAACGCCGCCAAGGAGATGCACGTCGGCCACCTGCGCTCGACCGTGGTCGGCGACTCGCTGGCGCGCACCCACGAGCACCTGGGCAACGAGGTCATCAGGCAGAACCACCTCGGCGACTGGGGCACGCCGTTCGGCATGCTCATCGAGCACCTCCTCGACATCGGCGAGGCGGCCGCCGTCGCGCAGCTCGAAGCCGGCCAGGGCACCGAGTACTACCAGGCAGCCCGCGCCAAGTTCGAGGCCGACGAGGACTTCAAGGTGCGCTCGCGGCGCCGGGTGACCACCCTGCAGTCGGGCGACCCGGAGACGCTGCGGCTCTGGCAGGTCTTCATGGACGCCACGATCCGCTACTTC
Source organism: Nonomuraea sp. NPDC050556 (assembly GCF_044457355.1). Taxonomy (NCBI): domain Bacteria; kingdom Bacillati; phylum Actinomycetota; class Actinomycetes; order Streptosporangiales; family Streptosporangiaceae; genus Nonomuraea; species Nonomuraea sp. NPDC050556. The sequence goes on from NZ_JBITGU010000006.1 coordinate 745,523, forward strand.
GACCGGATCTACGGCCAGCTCGGCGTGACGCTCACCCACGACGACATCGCGGGCGAGAGCATGTACAACGCGATGCTCGACAAGACGTGCGGCGACCTGGAGGCCTCGGGCGCCGCCGTCATCAGCGACGGCGCGCTGTGCGTCTTCCCGCCCGGCTTCACCGGCTCCGACGACAAGCCGCTGCCGCTCATCATCAGGAAGAGCGACGGCGGGTACGGCTACGCCACCACGGACATGGCGGCCGTCCGCTACCGGGTCGACGACGTCAAGGCCGACCGCATCCTCTACGTGGTCGGCGCCGACCAGGCGCTGCACTTCCGCATGATCTTCGCGGCGGCCCGGATGGTGGGCTGGCTGCCTGACACGGTCAGCGCGGAGCACGTCCAGATCGGCATGGTGCTCGGCAAGGACGGCAAGCGGTTCAAGACCAGGTCGGGCGAGTCGGTCAAGCTGTCCGACCTGCTCGACGAGGCGGTCGAGCGGGCGTCGTCGGCCATCGACGAGCGTGGCTACGACGAGGCGGCGAAGCAGGAGATCGCGCACGCCGTGGGCATGGGCGCGGTGAAGTACGCCGACCTGTCGATCAGCCACGACAGCGAGTACGTCTTCGACCTCGAGCGCATGGTGTCGTTCACCGGCAACACCGGCCCGTACATGCAGTACGCCACCGCGCGGATCCGATCGATCTTCCGCAAAGCGGGCTCCGCACCCTCGGACGCCACGGCGCCGATCACGCTCGGCGAGCCTGCCGAGCGGGCGCTGGCCCTGCAACTGCTGGGCTTCGGCGCGATCGTCGACCAGGTGGCCGCGCTGTCCGAGCCGCACAGGCTCTGCGCCTACCTCTTCGAGACCGCCAGCCTCTTCAGCACGTTCTACGAGGAGTGCCCGGTGCTCAAGGACGGCGTGGCTCCCGAGGTGCGCGACTCGCGGCTGGCGCTGTGCGCACTGACGCTGCGCGTGCTCGAGACGGGCCTCGGCCTGCTCGGCGTCCCCGTACCCGACCGTATGTAGTGTGGTGGGCGCGCCTCCCCGTGGTTGGCGCGCCCCCCGGCTAGGCTTTACGCGGTCATGAAGTGAGGCCGATATTGGGGAGTATCTGTCCTTGAACACGGACCTGACCGCGAACCCCCAAGCGGCGACCGAGCTGCACCGTTATGCCGAAGCGCTGCTCGCGCACCTTGCGGCGAACGGATCGGCACCTCCGTCACCGCCGGGTTTCCCCGACGCGCCCGGATACTGGTTGCCGCCCGCCGTACAAGCTCTGGTGGCCGTGCTCGCGGGTGACGACCCGCTGGAGCCGCTGTCGCGCGCCGCGTCCCGCGACCAGCAGAACACCGCGCTGTTCCTCTGCCTCTCGCTCGCCGTCGCCGGGCACGGCGGGCGCATCCACGCCTCGTGGCTGGGCACCGCGTTCGGCGAGCTGTCCCTCGACCGCCCCGTCTCGCACGGCCAGCGGGCGCTGTGGCTCGCCGCCGCCAGGGGGGCGTACGGCCCAGCCGGGAAGATCTTCGTGCTGCGCAAGCTGGATGCGCTCGCCGTACAGGACAAAGCCGACACCAAGCAGTGGGTGCAGGCGCTCGCGCCCGGCGAGCCGTCGGTCGTCGTGCCGCCGTCGCTGGTGGACTTCCCCGAGCTCGCCGAGATCCCCGAGCTGGCCAGGCCGGCGCAGGCGGCCGCCAAGCTCGCGCGGCTGCGCGCCCGGTGCGCGGAGATCACCTCGGCTCGCCAGGCGGACCAGGACTCCTCGACGCCGCTGACCAACCGGGCGGGCAGCCCGGCCGCCAGCTGGGCCGAGGACGAGCCGCTGGCCATCCTCCGCTCGCTGGTCGGGCTCGGCGGCCCTGCCGGGCCGATGGGTTCGCTCATCGGGCACCTGCTCGACGACCTGCGTCCTGGCGCCGACCCCTACCTCGCGGCGATCGCCCTGCATGTGGCGGCGCCGATCCTCAAGGGTGTCGCCGACGCGCTCGCGGCGGACACGCAGCTCACGCCGCCTGACTCGGTCGTGCTGCCGATGCTGGGGTACCGGATCGAGCTGCGTCCTGACGGGCCCGACGAGGCTTCGCTGGCGGCGGCAGAACGCACGATCACCACGGAGGACGTGCCTGGGCGTTCCGCGCCTTGGGCGGCTTATTCGCTGCTTCTGGGCGGGTTGGGGTGTCTCGCCGGGGCGCTGGCTGTCGGGTGGCTCGCCGTACTGGCCGTGGTGTTGCTGGGCGTCGGCGGGGCGCTCTGGTGGAGGCGCCGGAAGGCGGACGCATCGGACGCGCGTTATGTGGCTTCGCAGCTCGGGGAGTTGAAGGAGCTGGCGGACGGTGCCGTATGGGCATTGCACGCTTACGCCCGCGAAGCGGACACCCGTGCCAAGCAGGCGGCGGAAGACTCCACCGAGCTCACCAGAATCCTGCGCCGCGGCCCCCGCGCCGCCTAGCGAGGCGGCTACCACACCTCACGCCCATCGGTCCCTAATGGACCCTCGGCCCCGTAGGGCGTGCACGCTTTCGAGGCCTTCAGCCCCTGAGGTGCTCAGCATCTTTGAGAGCTTTTCAGGCGCTCAGCATTTTGAGGCCCCTACGCCCTAGAAGCGCCCAGCTCTTTGAGGCCCTCAACCCCTGAGGCGCCAAGTATCTACGGTCGTGTGGGGAGACCACCTGGATCCCGGCGCGCGCCCCCCGGCGCGGCCCGAGGATCTCAGGTGTTCTCGATCTCCACGTGCGACGGAGCGAGCAGGAACACCCGGTCCGCGATGCGCTCGATCCGGCCCTCGCACCCGTAGGCGAGACCCGCTGCGAAGTCGACCATCCGCGTCGCCTCAGGCATCGGCATGCCCGTGACGTCCATGATGACCGTCTGGCCCTCACGGAAGTGCTGGCCGATCATCGGCGCGTCGTTGTACTTCAGCGGCTGGACCATCACAATGCGCGACGATTCGGCCGGAGCGCGCCAGCGCTTCGCCGCACGCTCCGACGCTGGCATGTACTCCTCTTCGGCGTACTGCTCGTCGTCGTAGCCATCGTCGTAATGGTCGACCGTCCCCAGGCCAAGGTAGCTTGCCACCTTGCGCACTGCCCCCATCGGCTTGTCCTTTCCTCAGGAACTCACCGTAATCGGCACGTCCCTACACATTGGACGGTAACCGACGATTCCGCGTTCGCCATGCGACACGCCCAGCACTTATTCCATTTTGTACGGCTAGCACCCTGGTTTCGACTGGATATCCGAGCCGCCTATAGCATCAGGACATGCACCTGTTCACCGTCGACGCCTTCACCGACTCTGCATTCAAGGGTAATCCCGCGGCCGTGTGTCTCCTGGAGTCCGCCGCGCCAGCGGAGTGGATGCAGTCCGTGGCGGCCGAGATGAACCTCTCGGAGACGGCGTTCTTGCTGGTAGATACGTTGCGGTGGTTCACGCCCAAGGTGGAGGTCACGCTTTGCGGTCATGCCACTCTGGCGACTGCGCATGTCCTCTATTCGACGGGGGCGGCTGCGGGGGCGATCGAATTCTCGACCGCGAGCGGAATCCTCACCGTGAATCAGACCCCTGACGGGATGATCACGATGGATTTCCCGGCCAAAGAAGTGACGCCTGCCACAGTTCCTTCCGGCCTGGAAAAGGCGCTCGGTGTGACGCCGGTCTCTGTGTCCCGCAGCCAGTTGGACCTGGTGGTGGAGGTGGAGTCCGAGGAGGTCGTACGGTCTTTGACGCCGGATATCGCGGCGTTGGAGGCGGTGGATGCGCGGGGCGTCATCGTGACGGCATTGGGCACTTCCACAGATTTCGTCTCCCGCTTCTTCGCACCGCGGGTTGGTGTTGTCGAGGACCCGGTGACGGGCTCCGCCCATTGCGCCCTGTCGCCGTTCTGGTCGGCTCGGCTGGGCCGTACGAGCTTGGTGGGCGCGCAGCTGTCCCCGAGGGGCGGCGTGGTCCACACCACCCTGCGAGGCGACCGCGTAGACCTCGCCGGCCGCGCCGTGACCATAACCTCCGGCCAACTCCACATCTGACCTACACGCGATCCGACCCCACCCCTGCCCCACACATAACCCACATCCCGCCGTGGCCACCCGCATTGGCCACCCACGCTGGCCACCCACGCTGGCACCTACGCCGACCGCTCACGCTGACCACCCGCGCTGGTGAGCTCGCCCGGGTGAACGCACGCGAGTGGGCGCACGCGAGTCGGCGCACGCGGACTATGGGGCCGAGGGCCTCCTCGCGCGCATGGATGAACCACGCGAGCGCCACAGGACGCGAAGATACGTGTGGCGCTACAGGGCGCGGGGCTATCTCGCGTGTGGTGAGACGGCCGTGCGAGGCGCACACGGGCGGAGCGCCCACAGGCGGAGGGCGCACACTGTGGGGCCCGCTCTGAGGGGGCCGTGCGTGGGGCCCGCGAGTGGGCTGCTCTCTGGGTAAGCGCGCATAGCAGTGGGTGAGCGGGTTGTATGGGGGGCAGAGCGCGCCCGAAGCGCGGAGGTCGCTTGGGTGACACGCCTTCGCCAAGAAGCCAAGGGAGGGCCTGATGTTGGAGATCTCGTCACGAGAAGCTCGGTTGCGGCGGTTCTGGGATCGGCAGGCCGACTCCTACGACCGCAAGATGGCCTTCGCCGAGCGGCGGTTCTTCGCGGACACCCGCCCATGGCTCTGCGGCCAGGCGGTCGGGGAGGTGTTGGAGGTCGCCGTCGGCACCGGGCTCAATCTCGCTCACTATCCTGCCGAGGTACGGCTCAGCGGGGTGGAGTGGAGCCCCGCCATGCTAGCGGTCGCGCAACGCCGGGTCACGGACCTGGGGATGGACGTCGATCTGCAGCAGGGTGACGCACGTAAGCTCCCCTATCCCTACGGACGCTTCGATACTGTCGTTTGTACCTTTGCCCTGTGCGGCATTCCTGATGAACGGCTGGCTCTGTCGGAGATGGCCAGGGTTCTGCGTCCAGGCGGTCTGCTGCTGCTCGCTGACCATGTCGCGTCGTCTTCCTGGGGCATACGGGTGTTGCAGGCTCTGATGGATGCATTCACTGTGCCGATGGCTGGGGAGCACTATCGTCGGCGTCCCCTGCCGGTTGTTCGGTCGATGGGGTTCACCGTCGAGAAGCATGAGCGGTTCAAGCTCGGCATCATCGAGCGCTTCACCGCCCGTAAGCCGACGCCCTGAGGGATGGCAGAACGCAAAAAGGGCCGCCCCAGCCGGGGCAGCCCAAAGAAACACGTCAGGGCCTCCAACCCCGGAAGGTGGAGACCCTGACGTCGTAAAGATTGCGCGGCGGCGACCTACTCTCCCACACCCTCCCGAGTGCAGTACCATCGGCGCTGGAAAGCTTAACTTCCGGGTTCGGAATGTAACCG